>NZ_CP187859.1:0-447500 GCF_050555455.1 Enterococcus sp. DIV1224
ATGGTATCCCTCGATGCTTTATGGAATGAATTAAAAGCAACATACCAAAAGGATTTATCGCCTGCTAGCTATAATACATGGATTGAAACAGCGAACCCTCGAACTCTTGATCAAAACCAGCTCGTTGTTGAGGTTCCTAGCAAGATTCATAAAGAATATTGGGAAAAAAACCTGGCAACAAAAATCGTTGAAGTCGGTTATATGCTATCAGGAAATGAGATTATCCCTCGCTTTATTACTGGCGAAGAAGCAGAGCAAGAAGAAGTTGTAGAAGAGAAAAATCCAAAAGTTGCGGCACCTAGTCCGCTAAAAAAAGCCATGCTGAATCCTAAATATACCTTTGATACGTTTGTCATTGGTAAAGGAAACCAGATGGCTCATGCAGCAGCGCTCGTTGTAGCAGAAGATCCAGGTTCTATTTATAACCCGCTCTTCTTTTATGGAGGCGTAGGACTTGGCAAGACTCACTTGATGCATGCAATCGGTCATCAAATGCTGCAAAGTCAGCCTAATGCCAAAGTAAAATATGTAAGTAGTGAAACTTTTGCTAATGATTTCATCAATTCGATCCAAAACAAAACAGCAGAAGAATTCCGTCAAGAATATCGAAATGTTGATTTACTATTAGTAGATGATATTCAATTTTTCGCAGAAAAAGAAGCTACGCAAGAGGAGTTTTTCCATACTTTCAATGCCTTGTACAATGAAGGTAAACAAATCGTTCTAACCAGTGATCGGTTGCCAAACGAGATTCCGAAATTACAAGAACGCCTTGTTTCTCGCTTTGCATGGGGGCTGTCTGTTGATATTACGCCACCGGACCTTGAAACAAGAACAGCGATTTTGCGTAAAAAAGCAGCAGCTGAACGTCTAGAGATCCCAGATGACACGCTGAGCTATATCGCAGGTCAAATTGATTCTAATATTCGTGAATTAGAAGGGGCACTTGTTCGAGTACAGGCTTTTGCTGCAATGAATAGTGAAGATATTTCGACTAGTCTAGCTGCAGATGCGCTGAAAACGTTGAAATCAGGAAAAGGACATCCTCAATTGTCGATTTTGCAGATCCAAGAAGAAGTGGCAAAGTATTATCACATCCAATTGAAAGATCTTAAAGGGAAGAAACGCGTCAAATCTATTGTTGTTCCTAGACAAATCGCTATGTACTTGGCACGTGAGCTCACAGATAATTCATTACCGAAAATTGGTGCTGAATTCGGCGGCAAGGATCATACAACGGTTATCCATGCCCATGAGAAAATCCAGCAGCTGATGGATTCTAGTGTCAGTATGCAAAATGAAGTATCAGAAATCAAAAACTTTTTACTAAATTAATTTGTCGATTCTACCAACTGAAAATAGCATGTGGATAAAAGAAAAAAACAAGCAAAAGTTATGCACACTTTTTCCACAGCTGTTTTTTCGTTTCTCTCTTGCGTTTTTTGAGTTTTCCACAGAATCAACATGCCCTATTACTTTTATTATTCTTTTTAACTAATAATAAATAAACAAACATTCAAAGGAGATACATCATGAAAGTTACTTTAAACCGAGCTAGCTTTATGCAGGAATTGCAAACTGTTCAACGAGCTATTTCAAGCAAAACCACTATCCCTATTTTGACAGGTGTAAAAATCACACTGACACAAGAAAGTTTGACTTTGACGGGGAGCAACGCTGATATATCAATTGAAACTTTTTTGTCTGTTGAAAACGAAAAAGCAAATATGCAAATCGAATCTACCGGATCAATTGTTTTACAAGCTCGTTTCTTTAGCGAAATCATTCGAAGACTTCCTGAAGAAACATTTACTTTAGAAGTATTAGAAAATAAACAAGTAGCGATCACTTCTGGAAAAGCGAATTTTATCGTGAATGGATTAGATGCAGATAATTATCCTCATCTTCCTGTTGTAGAAAGCCACAACCAGATGAAATTACCAGTACACGTATTGACTAAACTAATCAACGAAACAGTTTTTGCTGTGTCGCAGCATGAGAGTCGTCCGATCTTGACGGGTGTGCATTTTATTTTATCTGATCATTCTTTATTAGCTGTAGCTACTGACTCTCACCGTCTAAGTCAACGCGTGATCCCAGTAGAACAAACGGCTGATCATTTTGATATTGTTATTCCTGGGAAAAGTTTGATCGAATTGTCTCGCTCACTGACAAATGAAGAAGAAATCGTCGAAATCAGCATTATGGAAAACCAAGTCTTGTTCAAAACGGAAACAATGTATTTCTATTCCCGCTTGTTAGAAGGAAACTATCCTGATACCAATCGTTTGATCCCATCAAGCTTTAATACAGAGGTCGAATTTTCTGTTCCTAGTTTTCTAGCGGCAATCGAACGTGCTTCTTTACTTTCTCATGAAGGCCGCAACAATATCGTTCGTTTATCCATCCGTCCAGATGCGGTTGTTTTATACGGAAATTCTCCAGAAATCGGGAAAGTAGAAGAAAGCTTGAGCTATACAGCAAGCAGTGGCGATCCATTGGAGATTTCTTTCAACCCGGATTATATGAAAGCAGCGTTGCGTGCATTTGGAGATATGAGTATCAAGGTAAAATTTATTTCCGCTATTCGACCATTCACGTTGGAACCAACGGAAGATGGCGTTCAATTTATCCAATTGATCACTCCTGTACGTACAAATTAACAAAGATTTTCAAAGATATTGAAAATTTAATTGAAAAGAATTAGAAAAAATAAAATTTAAACAGAAGGCCCTAAAATCTCTTTTAAGGCTTTCTGTTTATTTTTGTTTAAATCACCTTTTTTAGATTAAATCGTCTTATATGGAAAAATATATGGATAAATTTGTTTTATTGCGGAAAAAAAGGTATAATAGAGTATACTTTTAATAATGAAAATGAGGGATGGACATTGAAACAACAAGTCATTCTAAATACGGAATTCATGACGTTGGGTCAAATGCTGAAAGAAGCCACCGTTATCGGTAGTGGCGGACAAGCAAAATGGTATTTGGCAGAAAACACTGTGTTAGTCGATGGCGAGCCGGAAAATCGTCGTGGACGCAAGCTTTATCCCGGTATGATGGTTGAAGTTCCAGAAGTAGGAACTTTTTTTATGGTAAAAAAAGGAAACGACGATAATGAGGCTGAATAAGCTGTATTTAAAAAATTATCGAAATTACGAAGAGCTGAACATCGAATTTTCCAAGAATCTGGTCATTTTTTTAGGTGAAAATGCGCAGGGAAAAACGAATCTTTTGGAAAGTATCTATGTATTGGCTATGACGCGAAGCCATCGGACAAGTAGTGAGCAGGAATTGATTGGTTGGAATGACGATCAGGCAATGATCCAAGGAGAGATCACAAAAGGTTCATCCACTCTCCCATTAGAAATCTTATTATCTAAAAAAGGCCGAAAAACCAAGATCAACCATATCGAACAAAAAAAGTTAAGTACTTACGTGGGACAAATGAATGTCATTTTATTTGCACCAGAGGATCTTTCGTTAGTAAAAGGCAGCCCGCAGATCAGGCGGAAATTTTTAGATATGGAATTAGGTCAGATCAATCCAATCTATCTTTATGATCTTGTCCAATACCAAGCGATTTTGAAGCAAAGAAACCAGTACTTGAAGCAACTGAATGAAAAAAAACAAACTGATTTGCTTTATTTGGATATTTTGTCCGAACAACTAGCAGCGTTTGGCAGCAAAGTATTGAAAGCAAGAGCACAGTTTATCAAGCGATTGGAGTTTTGGGCTAATTCTTTACATCAGCAAATCACACATCACAAAGAGCAGCTGGAAATCGAGTATCTCACCGCAGTCGATTCTTTAGAAACACATACGCAAGAACAAATCCAAGAACAATTTCTCGCACTTTTGAATCAAAATAAAAAGAAAGACCTTTTTCGGGGAACGACGACAGTTGGTCCTCATCGTGACGATCTTTCCTTTTTTATTAATCAGAAAAACGTGCAGACTTATGGATCGCAAGGACAGCAAAGAACGACTGCTCTAAGTGTCAAATTAGCAGAAATCGATTTGATCAAAGAAGAGACAGGGGAATACCCGATCCTATTATTAGATGATGTGATGAGCGAGCTGGATGATAATCGTCAGCTCCATCTGCTGGAAACAATCGAAGGAAAAGTTCAAACGTTCTTAACAACGACGACACTTGACCATGTAAAAAATAAAATGACTGTTGAACCTGAGATTTTTTATGTTCGACAAGGGAAACTAAAAGGAGAAGAAACTGAATGACAGAAGAAAGAAGTTTAGTAGAACGCGCTAAAGAATATGATGCCAGTCAGATTCAAGTACTTGAAGGACTTGAAGCCGTTCGTAAACGACCTGGTATGTATATCGGTTCGACTAGTTCTGAAGGTCTGCATCACCTTGTTTGGGAAATCGTCGATAATTCGATCGATGAAGTATTAGCAGGTTTTGCAACAAAAATCCATGTGATTATAGAAAAAGACAACAGTATCACTGTTATTGACGATGGACGGGGGATACCAGTGGATATCCAAGCAAAAACCGGACGTCCTGCAGTTGAAACGGTCTTTACTGTTTTACATGCTGGAGGAAAATTCGGCGGTGGCGGGTACAAAGTTTCCGGTGGTCTTCATGGAGTGGGATCTTCCGTCGTAAACGCACTTTCTACGCAACTTGATGTCAAAGTATACAAAGAAGGAAATGTGTACTATCAAGAGTATCGTCGTGGAGCTGTAGTGGACGACTTAAAGATCATTGAACAAACGGATCGCCATGGAACAACGGTTCACTTTACGCCAGATCCTGAAATTTTTACAGAGACAACTGAGTTTGATTTTTCAAAATTGGCTACCCGAATCCGTGAACTAGCTTTCTTGAACCGCGGGATGCGTATTTCGATTGAGGACAAAAGAGAAGAAGAACCAGTCATCAATGAATACCATTACGATGGCGGGATCAAAAGTTATGTCGAATACTTGAATGCAAACAAAACCGTGATTTTCCCAGAACCTGTATATTTGGAAGGTGAGCAGCAAGATATCGCAGTTGAAGTCTCTATGCAATATACAGACGGCTACCATTCCAATATCATGAGTTTTGCCAACAATATCCATACGTATGAAGGCGGAACACATGAATCAGGATTCAAGACTGCATTAACTCGGGTGATCAATGATTATGCCCGAAAACAAAAGCTGATGAAAGAAAATGATGACAACTTGACTGGTGAAGACGTGCGAGAAGGATTGACAGCTGTTATTTCTATCAAGCATCCTGACCCTCAATTCGAAGGACAAACAAAAACAAAATTGGGCAATTCCGAAGTACGGACAGTCACTGATCGGTTATTTAGCGAGCATTTCATGAAATTCTTGCTAGAAAATCCAAGTGTGGGCCGTCAAATCGTTGAAAAAGGATTATTAGCTTCCAGAGCTCGTCTAGCAGCGAAACGTGCGCGTGAAGTAACGAGACGTAAAGGTGCTTTAGAGATCAGTAATCTGCCAGGAAAATTAGCAGACTGCTCTAGCAACGATCCTGAAAAATGCGAATTGTTCATCGTCGAAGGAGATTCGGCCGGCGGATCAGCTAAGCAAGGTCGTAATCGAGAATTTCAAGCCATCTTGCCTATTCGTGGGAAAATCTTGAATGTTGAAAAAGCAAGCATGGACAAGATCTTGGCAAATGAAGAGATCCGGTCTTTATTTACTGCTATGGGTACAGGGTTTGGAGAAGATTTCGATGTATCGAAAGCTCGTTATCATAAATTAGTGATCATGACTGATGCCGATGTCGACGGTGCACATATCCGTACATTGTTGCTGACTCTTTTTTACCGTTACATGCGTCCAATTGTTGAAGCTGGTTATGTCTATATTGCTCAGCCACCTTTATACGGGGTAAAACAAGGGAAGAATATCACGTATGTACAACCAGGAAAGAATGCAGAAGAAGAGTTGAAACAAGTCGTTGCTTCACTTCCTGCCTCACCAAAACCAAGTGTTCAGCGGTATAAAGGACTTGGAGAAATGGATGATCATCAACTATGGGAAACAACTATGGACCCAAGTAATCGAATGATGGCCCGCGTCAGCGTGGATGATGCTATCGCGGCAGACCAGATATTTGAAATGTTGATGGGGGATCGAGTAGAACCTCGTCGTGCATTCATCGAGGAAAATGCACATTACGTGAAGAACTTAGATATTTAATCATGAAGGAGGAAAAAGAATGAGTGAAGAAATCAGAGAAAACATCCATGATGTCAATCTAACCAGCGAAATGAAAGACTCCTTCATCGATTATGCGATGAGTGTTATTGTCGCACGTGCACTGCCTGATGTCAGAGATGGTCTGAAACCCGTTCATCGCCGTATTTTATACGGCATGAACGAATTAGGTGTGACACCGGATAAAGCCCATAAAAAATCTGCCAGAATCGTCGGAGATGTCATGGGTAAATACCATCCTCATGGGGATAGTGCAATCTATGAGTCAATGGTACGGATGGCGCAGCCATTTAGCTACCGTTATATGCTAGTGGATGGTCATGGAAACTTTGGTTCTGTTGACGGTGACGGTGCCGCTGCTATGCGTTATACCGAAGCACGGATGAGCAAAATCGCTACAGAAATGCTGCGTGATATCAATAAGAATACTGTGGATTTCCAAAGCAACTATGATGACACAGAAAAAGAACCCGTTGTATTACCTGCTCGCTTCCCTAATCTTTTGGTGAACGGAACGACGGGGATCGCCGTGGGTATGGCAACGAATATCCCACCTCATAATTTGTCTGAGGTAGTAGCGGCTATCGATTTGCTGATGGATAATCCTGATGTGACGACCAATGAATTGATGGAAGTATTACCTGGACCAGATTTTCCAACAGGTGGTTTGGTCATGGGAAAATCAGGAATCCGAAGAGCGTATGAAACAGGTAAAGGTTCTATTACCGTACGTGCAAAAGTTGAGATCACTGAGATGCCAAATGGCAAAGAACGGATCCTCGTGACGGAATTACCTTATATGGTCAATAAAGCAAAATTGATTGAACGGATTTCTGAGTTGCACAGAGACAAGCGTATCGAAGGAATTACGGATTTGCGGGATGAATCTTCCCGTGAAGGCATGCGAATTGTCATTGACGTTCGTCGTGACGCCAGCGCATCAGTTATTTTGAATAACTTATACAAATTGACATCCTTGCAGAATTCATTCGGATTCAATATGTTGGCAATCGAAAAAGGCGTGCCGAAAGTTTTAAGTTTGAAACAAATCCTTGAAAATTATATCGAACATCAACGCGAAGTCATCACACGACGGACGGTCTTTGAAAAAGAAAAAGCAGAAGCAAGAGCACACATCTTAGAAGGTTTGCGTATTGCTTTGGATCATATCGATGAAATCATTGCGATTATCCGCGGGTCTAAATCAGATGACGAAGCAAAAGCAACAATGATCGAACGGTTCGATTTATCCGATCGCCAATCACAAGCTATCTTAGATATGCGTTTGCGTCGATTGACCGGTTTGGAACGGGAAAAAATCGAAAATGAATATCAAGAACTATTGAAACTGATTGAAGATTTGACTGACATTCTGGCAAGACCCGAACGTGTCACAGAAATCATCAAGAATGAATTAGCAGACTTGAATCAACGATTTGGTGATAAACGACGCACAGAATTACTAGTCGGTGAGGTCTTAAGTCTAGAAGATGAAGATTTGATTGAAGAAGAAGAAATCGTTATTACATTGACAAACAATGGTTATATCAAACGTTTGGCAAATAATGAATTCAGAGCTCAACGAAGAGGCGGGCGTGGTGTCCAAGGAATGGGTATCCACAATGACGACTTCGTCAAGAATCTAGTTTCTTGTTCTACCCATGATACATTGTTATTCTTTACGAATAACGGAAAAGTGTATCGGGCAAAAGGATACGAAATTCCAGAATACGGGCGTACAGCCAAAGGAATCCCAATCATCAATTTGCTGGGTATCGACTCGAGTGAAAGCATCCAAGCAATTATTGCGGTGACGGGAGAAGCAGAAGAAGGCCACTATCTTTTCTTTACGACGCGTCAAGGTACAGTTAAACGTACGTCTGTCACTGCTTTCGCTAACATTCGAAGCAATGGCCTGATTGCAATTGGTTTGAAAGAAGATGACGAATTAGTCAATGTTCTATTGACAGACGGACAGTCAAATATCATCATTGGCACACATAACGGCTACTCTGTGACCTTCAAAGAAGAAGCAGTCCGCGATATGGGACGTACAGCTTCCGGCGTCAGAGGGATACGTCTGCGTGAGGAAGATTACGTCGTTGGGGCAGCCTTGATGAAGGAAGACCAAGAAGTACTGGTGATTACAGAAAAAGGTTACGGAAAACGGACCAAAGTATCGGAATATCCAGTGAAAGGCCGCGGAGGTAAAGGGATCAAAACGGCGAATATCACTGAAAAAAATGGTCCACTAGCCGGATTGACCACTGTTTCTGGAAATGAAGACATCATGCTGATTACAGATAAAGGTGTGATTATCCGTTTCAACGTATCGACTGTTTCTCAAACTGGACGTTCAACATTGGGTGTACGTTTGATGAAGATGGAAGCTGATACGAAAGTCGTCACAATGGCAGCAGTCGAGCCAGAAGCGGTAGAACAAACAGTTGAAGAGCAAGCAACAGAAGAATAACCATCAAGACTAAGTGTGTAAGCTAGCAAGAATGACCGATTAAAAAATCTGGTTATTCCTGCTAGCTTTTTTGATTAATTGAATTTCTCTTAAAATATTTGAAACTGTTTATTCTGTATTGCTTTTGACCAAAATAGAGTGTATAATCAAAGCTTGTGAGTAGTCTAATTAATTAGATAACTCTCCTTGCTCTTAGGAACCTAAGAGCCGAAAGTCCACAGGGAGGTGAATATCAATGGAAAACACGAAATATGAAATCATGTACATTATTCGTCCAAACATTGATGAAGAAGCAAAAACTGCTTTAATCGAACGTTTCGATGCAATCTTGAAAGATAACGGAGCAGAAGTTATCGAATCAAAAGATTGGGAAAAACGCCGTTTCGCTTATGAAATGAACGGTTACCGTGAAGGTATCTATCACATCGTTAAAGTATCTTCTCCATCATCAGCAAATGCTGTCAGTGAATTTGACCGTCTTGCTAAAATCAACGACGATATCATTCGTCACATGATTGTTAAAGAAGAAGCTTAATTGTTGTTTCATGTGAAACAATAGAAAAACGATGAGAGGAGATGACTATTTTGATTAATAATGTTGTATTAGTTGGACGTCTGACGAAAGATCCAGATTTGCGTTACACAGCAAGTGGTACGGCAGTCGCAACATTTACTTTGGCTGTGAATCGTAATTTTACAAACCAAAGCGGCAATCGCGAGGCTGATTTTATCAACTGTGTGATTTGGCGCAAATCAGCAGAAACTTTAGCAAACTATGCTCGTAAAGGAACACTTTTAGGTGTTACTGGACGTATCCAAACTCGTTCTTATGATAATCAGCAAGGACAACGTGTATACGTAACAGAAGTAGTAGCTGACAACTTCCAATTGCTGGAAAGTCGTTCTGCATCTGAAAATCGCCAACAAAGCGGCGGATTCCAAAGTTCTGGTCAATCAGCTGGCGGATTTGGCGGAAACAATAACTCTAATCAAACATCTCAATCATCCAACGGTATGCCTGATTTCGACCGTGATACTTCTGACCCATTCGGCTCAAGTTCAACGATCGACATTTCAGATGATGATTTACCATTCTAAACGAATTTGATAGGAGGGAAATAGAATGGCACAACAAAGAAGAGGCGGACGTAAACGTCGTAAAGTAGACTACATTGCTGCTAACCATATTGAATATATCGATTATAAAGATATCGAATTACTAAAAAGATTTATTTCAGAACGCGGTAAAATCTTGCCACGTCGTGTAACTGGTACAGGCGCTAAAAACCAACGTAAAATTACTGTTGCAATCAAACGCGCACGTATCATGGGCTTGCTACCTTTCGTTAGCGAAGACTAATAAATCCGAGGAATTGAATGACTGATCCTTTTGATCAGCTATTCAATTCTTTTTTTTCTGTAAAAATAACCGATATTCGTTTAGTCGCTTGAATGACGAAAGTTATGGTAAAATCAAGTTAGTCATATATGGGAGGAAAATTATGGAAAATAAAAACAATCATTTATCCCCAAAACCTCTCTTCCTTATCCTGTTTATACTAATCGAAGTATTGGTAGTCTTAATTTTACCATTTCGTTTTGTTAGCGCTTCGGTCATTCTTTTGATGAATTTATGGGGCGTTCGCTATTGGTTGAAAATGAAACGCTGGCTTACTTTAAATAAACGTGAAAAAATCCAGCAGGCTTCGACCGTAGCCGAAACAAATCTGGCTTATGTCTCAGAAGTCATGCCTGTAGGAGTGATTGCTTATCAGCCATCAAGCCAAAAAATCGAATGGCTCAATCCTTTAGCATTGAAAGTCAAAGATCAAAGTGGATTAACAGAGGAAGAATTGTTAGATACTTTTTTTACTGCAAAAGAAAAAAAGAAAAACCAAGTCTATCTAGCAGATAAAACATTTCAGTTTGATATGGATACAGTAAAGGGTGTCGTTTATTTTAATGATATCACCCAAAACCAGTTATTGAAACTTCATCAGGCGAACAGTCAGCCAGTGATCGGTATTTTATCTATTGATAACTATGCAGATGCTATTGATAAATTGGATGACAAAGAGATTTCTTATTTGAACTCTTTCGTCACTACACTTGTTTCTGACTGGATGAATGAATACCATGTCTTTTTCAAAAGAATCAACGCAGAACGGTTTTTCTTCGTCGCGCAGATGATCGATCTGAAAAAGATGATGGATAAAAAATTTGATTTGTTGGATCGCTTTCGAGCAGAAGCTGAAAAACAGAGCTCGCCTATCACCTTGAGTATGGGGATTGCTTATGGCGCAAGATCCCTCGATGAAATCGGTGGAGAAGCTCAGAACAATTTAGATGTTGCTCTAGTCCGCGGAGGCGACCAAGTTGTCGTGAAAGAGGTAAAAGAAGGAGCGAAACCTGTTTATTATGGCGGTAAATCAGCTAAGAATGTCAAACGCACGCGTGTCCGTTCTCGAGCGATGAGTACTGCTTTGCGCCGGATTTTTGATGAAACAGGCGATGTGTTCATCATGGGACACAAATTTCCGGATATGGATGCTTTAGGCTCTGCTTTTGGTGTCAGTTGTCTTGCACGCTTCAACCAGAAAAAGGCTTATATCGTTATCAACGAGAACGAGATCATTCCAGATGTAGAACGTTGTCTCGAAGAAATCCATAAACATCCAGAATTAGAAATGCAATTGATCTCTCCAGAACGCGCCATAGAGCTGAAAAAAGATGAAGACCTCCTCGTGATGGTGGATTATCATAAACCTTCTCTATCGATCTCTCAGAGCCTATATGAGCAATTTGATAAGATCGTGATCATTGATCATCACCGCCGGGGGGAAGAGTTTCCAAGCAAGCCTTTGCTGACTTATATCGAATCTTCAGCCTCTTCCGCTTCAGAGCTAGTTTCTGAACTGATCCAATACCAAAGCAGCAAAACGAATCGCTTAGATCGTTTTGAGGCCACACTATTACTTGCAGGGATGGTTGTAGATACGAATAGTTTCAATGTTCGTACAACTGCACGAACTTTTGATGTTGCCAGCTATTTAAGGTCTTGTGGAGCAGACGCATCCTTAGTACAATATTTATTGAGCTCGGACTTAGCGACATACTTGGAAATCAGTCATTTGATTGCTGGAAGCGAGTATGTGACTTCTGATATTGTTGTGGCGGCAGGAACAGATGAAAAAGAGTATAATAGTGTCATAGCGGCAAAAACAGCAGATACACTGCTTTCGATGATCAATATCAACGCAGCTTTCGTCATTACGAAGCGGACAGACGGATTGATTGGGATCAGTGCCCGAAGTACCGGTACGATCAATGTCCAAATCATCATGGAATCCTTAGGTGGTGGAGGACACTTCACAAATGCAGCTACTCAACTGGAGAATACGACAGTTGAAGAAACAAAACAGAAGCTTTTTGCTGCAATCAAAGAAAATATGAATCAAATATATGATAAGGAGTAATCCAAATGAAAGTAATTTTTTTACAAGACGTAAAAGGAAAAGGTAAAAAAGGGGACATCAAAGAAGTTCCAGCAGGTTATGCACAAAATTATCTAATCAAAAATAACTTGGCAAAAGAAGCAACGAAAAGTAGTATCAGTCAGTTAGCTGGACAGAAGAAAGCCCAAGAAAAACACGAAGCTGAAATCTTGGAAGAAGCTAAAAAATTAAAAGACTTCTTGGAAAAAGAAGATACGGTAGTCGAGTTAAAAGCAAAAGCAGGGGAAGACAGCCGTTTGTTTGGATCGATTCCTTCAAAACAAATTGCTGAAGGGCTAAACAAACAATACAAAATCAAATTAGATAAACGAAAAATCGAACTAGAAAACCCAATCCGTTCACTAGGCTACACAAACGTACCTGTGAAGTTGCATCATGAGGTGACGGCTACGATCAAAGTTCATGTCGTACAAGAATAACAAGTCTTGATAGTGATGTTCAGCTGGTAAGAAGAACCAGAAGGAGAAAAGACAAACCGAAATTTATCTGAGAAAAGCAGCTGCAGCAACAAAAGCACAAGCTGCATATCGATTTCAGATTGATTTCGGTTTCTTTTTTGAGAACAGTAAAATAGCATGAAGAAAACGAGTATAATAAAAGAGAGCTATTTTTTTATGATACTTTCGATGCGAATGATGACTTTTCCATCATTTTCTTGTAAAATGAAGCAATTGAAGACAAGGAGCGATACGTATGAATGAAGTGTGGCAGGATCGAATCCCACCGCAAAATATTGAAGCTGAACAAGCGGTTCTAGGCTCTGTTTTTCTTGATGCAGAAACGATCATTGATGCCATGGAGTACATAGAGCCAAAAGACTTTTATCGTCGCGGCCATCAAATTATTTTTGAGACAATGATCGAGTTGAACGATCGTAATGAAGCGATTGACGTTGTTACTGTTAAAGACCGGCTAGAACAAGCAAATTTGTTAGAAGATGCCGGTGGTTTAAGTTACCTATCAGATTTGGCTTTAGCAGTTCCGACAGCAGCAAATATCGTCTACTATGCGAAAATCGTTGAAGAAAAATCATTATTGCGTACATTGATTCAGACAGCAACAGGGATCGTTACAAAAGGATTCGAGCAAGGAGAAGAAGTTCAGACGATCTTAGATGATGCAGAACGCAGTATCTTGGAGGTTTCGGAAAAAAGAAATCGAAGCGGCTTTTTATCCATTGCTGAAGTACTGAACTCAACGATTGAAAATATCGATCGACTAGCTCAAAACAATGAAGAAATCACAGGCCTACCAACTGGCTATCAAGGTCTGGACAAAATGACAGCAGGTTTCCAGCCCGAAGAACTAATCATTCTGGCTGCCCGTCCAGCGGTAGGTAAAACAGCGTTCGCATTGAATATTGCTCAAAATGTAGGAACCAAAACAGATCGTTCTGTTGCGATATTCAGTCTGGAAATGGGGGCGGAATCTCTTGTAAATCGGATGCTTTGTGCAGAAGGTTCGATTGAAGCTAGCCATTTGCGTACAGGTCAGCTTTCGGAAGAAGAATGGTCGAATCTGATCGTTGCGATGGGAAGTCTTTCTCGAGCAAATATTTTTATCGATGATACACCAGGGATCAAGATCTCTGAAATCCGCGCGAAATGTCGGAAACTAGCGCAAGAAAAAGGCAACCTAGGCTTGATATTGATCGATTATTTGCAGTTGATTGAAGGGAACGGTAAAGAAAACCGTCAACAAGAAGTATCAGATATCTCCCGCCAACTGAAAAAACTGGCAAAAGAACTGAAAGTACCTGTTATTGCTCTTTCGCAGTTGTCTCGTGGAGTAGAACAGCGACAAGACAAACGTCCAGTACTAAGTGATATTCGTGAATCCGGATCAATCGAACAAGATGCGGACATCGTAGCCTTCTTGTATCGGGATGATTATTATGAAAGAGAAGGCGGAGATGACGATGATGGAAATGAGCCAAAAAATGACAACGTCATCGAAGTCATCATCGAGAAGAACCGAAGCGGTGCGCGAGGAACAGTTGAACTGCTGTTTATCAAAGAATACAATAAATTTTCGTCGCTTTCGCCAAGAGAAGAATTTTAAAGAATAGGTTGTGAAAGCAGCGTTCAGCCTTGCGCAATGACCAAGGGCACTCGTATAAGATGCGACGAGTAACTGCAAGAGTGACTAGAGCACTTAATTAAAACAGATCTCCAAAGGGATTGTGACAAAAGTCTTGTCACAATCCCTTTTTCCGAATAAACGGTGTTCTCCTGCCAACTCCTCGGTCACAAGTCACAATATCATCAAACATGAGAAGCTGTTTTTTGAAATTGCTCCTTGTGACTCGGAGTGAAACGGCAGGCTCACGACCTCTTTCTTAAATGGTGTTCAAAAGCTTGCATCTGCGGTAATAAGCCCAACCAAACGAAAAATAGGAGGAGCTATTTTTGTTTGGCTGTTCTTATGACTTGATGCAGGGCAGCTTTTTCACAACCTCTGATTCACGGTGTTCCAGAAGTAGCTTCTTCGGAAATAAGTCGAAATTTCACAAAAATATGAGAAGCAATTTTCGTAAATTCCTTCTTATTTCTTGAAGCTGACCACTTCTGTCACAACCTCTTTTTTTAATAATCATTCTAAAAGGATAAAAGTTCGTTTTTTAAGCGTTTTTATAAAATAAAAATAAAAATCATTCGATTTTATTTGAATTATGTATCTATTATTGATACAATGGTTCAGGATTAAATAATATAGAACGAGGTGTTCACATGTCATCTGTAGTAGTAGTAGGTACGCAATGGGGCGATGAAGGGAAAGGAAAAATCACAGACTTTCTCAGTGAAAATGCTGAAGTGATTGCACGGTACCAAGGTGGCGACAATGCAGGGCATACAATCAAATTCAATGGTGTGACTTATAAACTGCATTTGATTCCTTCTGGGATTTTTTATAAAGACAAGATCAGTGTGATTGGAAACGGCGTCGTAGTCAATCCTAAATCATTGGTCAAAGAATTAGCTTATTTACATGAAAAAGGTGTAGAAACAAGTAATCTGCGTATTTCTGACCGTGCACACGTAATCTTGCCTTATCATATCAAATTGGACCAATTACAAGAAGATGCGAAAGGTGAAAACAAAATCGGTACAACGATCAAAGGAATCGGACCAGCTTATATGGATAAAGCCGCTCGTGTAGGTATCCGCATCGCAGACTTATTGGATAAAGAAATTTTTGAAGAACGTCTTCGTTTGAATCTAGATGATAAAAACCGTCAATTTGTAAAAATGTTTGATTCAGAACCACTTGATTTTGACGATATTTTTGAAGAATATTATGAATATGGACAACAAATCAAACAATACGTCACAGATACTTCGGTTATCTTGAATGATGCCTTAGATGCAGGTAAACGCGTGTTGTTTGAAGGGGCGCAAGGAGTCATGTTGGATATCGACCAAGGAACCTATCCTTTTGTTACTTCTTCTAATCCAGTAGCCGGTGGTGTTACAATCGGAAGCGGTGTAGGACCTTCAAAAATCAATAAAGTCGTCGGCGTCTGCAAAGCCTATACGTCACGTGTCGGTGATGGTCCATTTCCAACTGAACTATTTGATGAAACAGGTGAACAAATCCGCGAAGTAGGACGAGAATACGGTACGACAACAGGACGTCCTCGTCGTGTCGGCTGGTTTGATTCTGTAGTTATGCGCCATTCTAAACGGGTGTCAGGTATTACCAACCTATCTTTAAACTCAATCGATGTATTAAGTGGATTGGAAACCGTAAAAATTTGCACGGCTTATGAATTAGATGGCGAACTAATCTACCACTATCCAGCAAGCTTGAAAGAGTTGAACCGCTGCAAACCAATCTATGAAGAGTTGCCAGGCTGGTCAGAAGACATTACAGGATGCAAAACACTTGCAGAACTGCCAGAAAACGCACGTAATTATGTACGTCGTATCTCAGAGCTTGTTGGTGTACGTATCTCAACATTTTCTGTCGGACCTGATAGAACACAAACAAACATCTTAGAAAGCGTCTGGGCGCAAATCTAAGGATAAAAACGACGACTGAATCAGGACGTTCTTACCAGAGCGAGTCGAAGTGTTTATCTATACGATAATAATCACTTGAAGAGGTAGTGAAAGAGACGTTTAGCCTTATTGCCGATAGGCTGTCTCTTGAACACTGTTTATTCAGAATAAGGAACTGTGACAAAAGTCTTGTCGCAGTTCCCTTTTTTTGAATAAACGGTGTTCTCCTGCCAACTCCTCGGCCACAAGTCACAATATTCAACAAACATGAGAAGCTGTTTTTTGAAATTGCTCCTTGTCACTCAGAGTGAAACGGCAGGTTCACGACCTCTTCCTTAAACGGTGTTCAATCAGCTGACCCTCGGCATTAGCTCAAAAAACGGCAAAATATGAGGAGCTATTTTTATTTGGCTGTTCTTATTACTTGATGCAGAGAAGCTTTTTCACAACCTCCTAAACGGTGTTCCAGAAGTAGCTTCTACGGAAATAAGCCGAAATTTCACAAAAATTTGAAAAGCAATTTTCGTAAATTCCTTCTTATTTCTTGAAGCTGACCACTTCTGTCACAACCTCTTATTTTGATTAGAACTTGCGAAAATAAACCGGTTAAAGTGTGTCTAGCGCAAGAGATTTGCTATAATAGATGATAAGGGTAAAATGTAACGAGAAGGGGTTGAAAAATGTGTATCAAATTGTAACAGATTCTTGTTGTGATCTGCCATACCATGTATTAGCAGAAGAAAAAATTGATTTTTTATCAATGAATCTCCAATTGAATGATCAAGAGTTAGTAGATGATCTCGGAAAGACATTCAATTATGACCGCTACATGAATCAGCTGAAAAATGGTGCGATGCCTACGACATCACAAATCAATGTTGGCCGATATTTAGAATTTTTCCGTTCTTATGCGGAAAAACAGATTCCTGTCTTATATGTGGCTTTTTCCAGCGGATTAAGCGGCTCTTACAGCAGTGCGCTTCAAGCTGTTGAATTACTGAAGGAAGAATATGAAGTCCCTGAGATCTATGTTTTTGATACAAAAGCTGCAAGTATCGGGGAAGGGCTTTTAGTATTGGAAGCTGCAAGATTGAAAAAAGAAGGGAAAAGTATCGAAGAAACCTTAGAGTGGCTGGAAAAAAATTATTTGAAAGTCCATTCATGGGTAACTGTAGACGATTTGAAGTATCTAGAACGAGGCGGTAGGATTTCCAAAGCAAGTGCTACTCTGGGCAGTCTATTGAGTGTAAAGCCTATTATTACGGTAGATAAAGAAGGAAGGCTGACGAATGTTGACAAAGTTCGCGGAAGGAACAAGTCGATCCAGACAATCGTCAATGAGACGGTAAAAACAATCGTTGCGCCACTCGATCAAATCGTTTATGTGGCTTACGCTGGGGATCTAGAGAGCGCGGAGAAGGCAAAACGGCTTTTGGAAGAGCAGATAAAGATGAAAGATGTGAAGCTTTATCCCTTAGGACCAACGATCGCCAGTCACACAGGCTATGGCTGTATCGCGATTTTTTCGATGGGAATCAGTCGATAAAAGCAGTAACTCATTCTGTAAAAAAGCCCAGGATTTGAATGTAACAAAAATAGCGACTCTTAAAAGATAGATGAGCATCCTATCTCTTAGAGGTCGCTGTTTTTTTGTTTTTTAAGCTAAATAGACCGTTACGCCCATAACTCATTCAATTGTTTTTGAATATCTGTGTTTTCCAAGAACTCATCATATGTCGTATCAGCCCGATCAATCACACCTTTATCTGAAACAGCAATGATCCGGTTTGCCAATGTTTGGATAAATTGATGGTCATGAGAGGCAAACAGGATCGAGCCAGTAAATGCCATCAAGCCATCATTCAATGCGGTGATTGATTCTAAGTCTAAATGGTTCGTTGGATCGTCTAATACAAGTACGTTAGCTTTCGAAAGCATCATTTTTGAGAGCATACAACGGACTTTCTCTCCACCAGATAAAACATTCACTGGTTTCAATACTTCTTCACCAGAAAAAAGCATTCTTCCTAAGAAACTTCTTAAGAAGGTGTTGTCATCTTCTTCTTTGCTTGCATATTGGCGCAACCAGTCTAAAATCGTTAGATCCGTGTCGAATTCTTTCGTTGTATCCTTTGGTAAATAAGAATGACTTGTTGTTACTCCCCAACGTACTGTTCCAGTATCTGGTGTAATTTCACCCATTATAACTTTGAATAGTGTTGTTGTTGTTATATCATTTTCTGCGACAAAAGCAACCTTGTCTTCTTTGTTTAAATTAAAAGATATATCATCTAAGATTTTCTTTCCATCAATCGTTACACTTACATTTTCTACCTGCAATAAGTCGTTTCCGATCTCACGTTCAGGTTTGAATCCAACGAATGGGTAACGTCTAGAAGAAGGCTGGATATCGTCCAAAGTAATTTTTTCAAGCATTTTTTTACGTGAAGTTGCTTGTTTTGATTTTGATGCATTCGCACTAAAGCGAGCAATGAATTCTTGGAGCTCTTTGATTTGTTCTTCTTTTTTGGCATTTGCATTCGCTTGGAGTTTAGCCGCTAATTGACTAGATTCCAACCAAAAATCATAATTTCCTACATAAAGTTTAATTTTACCAAAATCCAGATCCGCCATATGTGTACATACTTTGTTCAAAAAGTGACGGTCATGGGAGACAACGATCACAGTATTTTCAAAATTGATCAAAAATTCTTCCAACCAATTGATCGATTGGATATCCAGACCGTTTGTTGGTTCGTCTAGTAAAAGAACATCAGGTTTACCAAATAGTGTTTGTGCTAACAACACTTTTACCTTTTGTCCGCCAGTCAATTCACTCATTTGCTGATGGTGCAATTCTTCAGGGATGTTCAGACCTTGCAGTAAAACAGCTGCTTCTGGTTCTGCTTCCCATCCATTAAGCTCAGCAAATTCTCCTTCTAATTCAGCTGCTCGAATACCATCTTCGTCAGTGAAATCTTCTTTCATGTAAATCGCATCTTTTTCTTTCATCACTTCATACAGACGCTTGTGCCCCATGATGACTGTTTCAAGTACAGTATAGTCTTCATAGTCGTAATGGTTCTGTTTCAATACGGCCATCCGTTCATCTGGTCCCATAGTAACGGAACCTGTGGAAGGCTGCAGATCCCCTGATAACACTTTAAGGAACGTTGATTTACCTGCACCATTTGCACCAATCAAGCCATAGCAGTTTCCGGGGGTAAATTTAATATTCACATCATCAAATAGTTTGCGGTCTGAAAAGTGCAAACTCACATCATTTACAGTAATCAATTTTTTTCCTCACTTTTATCATTATTAGTTTTTGACAAGTCTTATAGAATTATATAGGGGAAAGGTAAAAGATTCAAGGCAATCGAACATTCTTTGTGTTTCACGTGAAACAGAATGAAGAAAATAAACATAAAAGAGGAGTAGAAATAGCTGCTATAGGATTTTTTAGTTTGCAACAGCATAATTTTTGACGTTATTTATAAGAAGGAGTACTATAAAACTGTAAAAGAAATGAAAGAAGGATTGAAAATGGATGAAAAAAGAACCATCGACTGGGGCTCATTGATTTTGGGAATTTTATTTGTACTTGTCTCATTGTTATCATTTCAAGACCCTGTCGGAAATTTAGTTGCAATTGTAGTAGTCTTTGCGATTTTTGCCTTTATTAAAGGAATATTTGAACTGTTTGTACGTAATAGATTAAAAGAGCTAACAGGATATAAAGGAAAGATGCCCTTAATAATCGGGATCATCGATATTCTAGTTGGCGTCTTTTTCTTATTCAATATTGGTGCAGGAGTCGCAGCATTACCTTTTGTTTTTGCAGTATGGTTTATTGCTGATTCCGTTTTAGCGTTATTTACTGCTGACTTGGCAAGAGGAGTAAGTGAAGGATATTATTGGTTTACGATCATCGTCAATATTTTAGGAATTTTATTAGGAATTTTCTTATTGTTTAATCCAATTTCTTCTGCGTTGACATTAAGCTTTTTAGTTGGGTTCTATTTTATGTTATTCGGCATCACACATATCGCCTATGCGTTTAGATAAGTGAAATCAAACAAATAAAAAAGCCAGCTTCCGGTAACAGTTTGACTGTTGCAATTGGTAGCTGGCTTTTTTATCATGGACAAATATGCACGAGGTAATCTTTAGGTGTCGAGACAAATTTATGCAAAAATGTGAAAAGTAATAGGCACAAATTTTATCTTAATACTTGAAACATACCGCAGTTGTCACAACCTCTTGATACACGGTGTTCAAAAGCTTGCATCTGCGGTAATAAGCCCAACCAAACGAAAAAATATGACGAGCTATTTTTGTTTTGCTGTTTTTATTACTTGATGCAGGGCAGCTTTTTCACAACCTCTGATACACGGTGCTCCACCTGCTGCTTCTCGGTAATAAGATCGCCGTCCTAGAAAATATGAGGAACTATTTTCTGTCCATCGTTCTTATTACTCGAAGCATAGCGCAGTTGTCACAACCTCTTTTCATATAATTCATTCAATACTGGCAAATCATGGACTTCATATTTTTCTTTGAATGCTTGGATTTCTTCTTCAGAATATTTTCTTGGATCTAAATGAAGATCTTCTACTGGCAATGGACGCTTGTTATTGATTTTCACATCGATCACTACAGGACGGTCTGATTTTGCGGCTGCATCAAAGGCAAACCGAAGTTGCGAGTATTCTGTGACTGTAAAGCTTTTTGCACCGAGGGCTTCTCCAACTTTACCGAAATCTGCATCTTCTAAAAATACACCGAATTTCTTTTGTTCCGTATCTTCTTGTTCTGCTTCGATGAAACCAAAAGAATCATTAGAAAAAACAACATTGATAATTGGAAGCTGATATTTGACTTGTGTAATGATATCTTGCATGACCATAGCAAATCCGCCATCACCACTTAAGGTAAATACTTGTTTTTCTGGGTAGCTTAGTTGTGCGGCAATTCCTCCAGGCACACCATTACCCATAGTTGCGAACCATCCAGAGGTTGTATGTTTTTGTTTACCGTTCATATTTAATAAGCGAATAGAATGGATAGTCGTGTTACCGACATCTGTGACGAAAATCGCATCGTCTTCAGCAATCCGATTGATTTCTTTATAGACAGCCTCTGGTCGAATCGGTTCTTCCTCACGATCTTCAAAAGATTTCAACCAATTTACCCATTTTTCTTTATTTTCCTGATTTGCTAGGTACCAGCTATCAGCAGGACGAGCATCACCTAATTCGACCAGTCTTTGCAAAGCTGTGTTTGCATCACCGAGAATCGACAGCGATGTTTCATGGCGCCGTCCGAATTTTGACGCATCAATATCGATTTGGATAAATTCAGCAGTTGGATTAAAAAATGCACGTCCAAACGGGAAGTCGCTACCGACAAATAAGATCAGATCGGCTTCTGCCAATGCTTCATTTCCGGGTTTAGTAGCGACACGTCCAGCAAAACCAAGAAAGTTTTCATAATCATCAGGAATAATTCCTTTTGCTAGAACGGAAGCGACAATAGGAACTGAAAAATGTTCTGAGAATTCTTTGATTTGCGGAAATCCGTTTCGCGTTCCTTGACCAACATAAAGAACTGGTTTTTTTGCTTTTTCAAGATAAGGCAAAGCAGTCAGCAAATCTTTTTCTTCTGGTAATATCACACTTGTTTTGTGAGTGTGAGCAGTAGAGAAAGGTTGTTCATCAATTTCTTCAAAACCAAGATCAACAGGAATAGTCACGATAGCCACACCTTTATGCTCATAGGCGGCTTTAATGGCTTCATCTACGACATGTGGAAGACTTTGGGGCGTCATGACTGTACGATTGTATACGCTGACATCTGCGAAAATAGGATTTTCGTTTAATTCTTGGAAAGAGTTATAGTTCATGGATGTAGAAGCAACTTGTCCTAAGAACGCTACTAGAGGCACATGGTCCATCTGTGCATCATACAAACCATTGATCAAATGTGTCGCACCAGGTCCTGCAGAGCCGAAGACAGCGCCGACTTTCCCGGTTAATTTTGCATCTGCTGCTGCTGCTAGTGCACCGACTTCTTCATGACGGACTTGAATATATTTGATTTCGTTTTTTTCGTGATATAGCGCATTCATAATCGAATTGAAAGATCCTCCGGGAATGCCATAAATATGGTCGATGCCCCAGCTTTCAAGAACTTTTACCATTGCGACTCCTGCATTGATTTTTGACATGGTGTTTCACTCCTTTAGCAATGATGATCCATAAATTTTTTGTATCTAGAGTATAGAACTTTTTATCGAAAATCCCAACTAATTCGTCTTTTCACAAAAATATAGTCATGTTTTTGGGAATATGCTAGAGTAGTACATAAATAGATTCAAGAGAGGGGAATGGCATGGTTGAATGGCTATTGAGGCTTGATCCTTGGCAGCAAGCACTTGCTGGGACAGCTTTCACTTATTTTATGACAGCTCTTGGTGCCGGATTGGTTTTTTTCTTTAAAGAAATCAAAAAAGAAGTGCTAAATTTGATGTTAGGATTTGCTTCTGGTGTCATGATTGCTGCAAGTTTTTGGTCCTTGCTCGATCCAGCGATTACAAAAGCAGAAGAAAATGGAGATATTGCTTGGCTAGTTGTAAGTATTGGATTTGGTTTAGGTGGGGTGTTTTTATATATGGCAGATAAAACACTGCCCCATATGCATTTTGGACCGCAACATGAAGCAGAAGGATTGCCTACCCATCTAAAGCGGACAATCTTGCTTGTTTTTTCTATTACATTGCATAATGTTCCTGAAGGTTTAGCCGTAGGGGTAGCGTTCGGTGCAGCAGCAACTGCGGATAATCCGACAGCCGCTATACTAGCCGCTGTTTCGGTGGCGCTAGGTATTGGTATCCAAAACTTCCCAGAAGGAGCAGCTGTATCAATCCCATTGCGACAAGAAGGTCTGAGCCGTAAAAAGGCCTTTGTTTACGGACAAGCTTCTGGAATCGTTGAACCAATCGCTGGGGTGATTGGCGCACTACTAGTAACGAAAGTGGAGCTGCTGCTTCCTTATGCACTTGCTTTTGCTGCAGGAGCGATGATTTATGTCGTGGTGGAAGAATTGATTCCCGAAGCACAGCAGACATTGTCTAGCAAACGTCATTTTGCAGTTTTTGGTGTTATGAGCGGATTTATCATTATGATGATCTTGGATGTAGCATTAGGATAATTGGGAAAATTCATATATGATATATCAAATAGGGTCGCGAACTTATGTCGCGACCCTATTTTTAAGTAAGTTATATCATAACGGAGTGATCATGTGATTCATTAATAATAGTTTTTTCGATGTGTATTGCCTTTGATCCAACGAACGAGCCAGATGATAAGTGCGATTGGAATCAAAATTTTGACCGCAAACCATAAAAGGCCACTTACGACACTAACAAAAAGACTGATGACAAAGCTAGCGGCAATCAACACTAAAAGAACCATGAAGATATTTAAGAACATATTTTTTTGACGCATACAAAACCCTCCTCTTGTTCATTCTTTACTATAGAAAAAGTATAACAGGGATTCTCTAAAAACACCTCCAACTGCAGACTGATTTTTACTTCATCTGCTTAAATGATCAAACAATTGCTTTTTCCCTTGTTTATCATCTAAAATAGAGCGGAAAAGGAGGAGAATATCATGCCTAAAAATCGTCTTGAAGCATTTACAGATGCTGTAATCGCCATTATCATGACTATTTTAGTTTTAGAACTTCATGAACCTAACGGAGATACGTGGGAGGCGCTCGCTGCATTAGGTTACCGATTTTTTATCTATATTGTCAGTTTCATCATCTTAGCGATTTACTGGAACAATCATCATCATTTATTTCAAGTTGTACATAAGATAAATGGACGGGTCTTATGGGCGAACAGTTTCTTTATTTTTGCGCTTTCACTTTTTCCATTTGCCACTTCATGGATCAGTGAGTACATCAATAGTCTGGCTCCAGAAATGACTTATGGTTTTGTTACCTTGACCGCTAACATTGCGTATTATATCTTGGCAAAAGAACTTGTCAAAGCAAATAAGGGTCACGAGAAAGCATTGAAGACGATGCTGAATGATTACAAGAAATCATACTTATCGATTGGCTTGAATGTTTTAGGAATTGTCTTAGGCTATTTAGTAGCGCCAGTAGCCGTGCTGATCGCAAACATCGTGATTCTTGCTGCTTGGATCATCCCAAGCCGTACCATTGAATCACAATATCGATAAAATGATCCATGTTTAAAATTTAAGAGAAAAATATAGAAAAAATAAACAAACGATCAAATATCCGAGTGATACTAGTATTCAAAGAGGGATGCAGATGGATCAAAAAAGACTTCATGTAGGACTGATTACTAGTTTTATCACGATGCTTATTTATTTGGATCAAGGTCATTTGACTTGGACAGTAGTTGGTGTCACGGTATTCTTGACATTATTCGCAGCAATAAAAAAATAAACATCTTTATGTAAGCTAATATTCTATCTATTTAATAAAAACATGTTTACAGCAGAATCATACTGCTGTAAACATGTTTTTATTTGTGGAAAAAATTTTTAAAAAAGTGTATCGAAAAAAATCGTTAGTTTTTCCACAGTGGATAACTTTATGATAGCTAAAAAAACAATAGATTAGTTAAAGGAGGCATATAGATTTCTTTTGTCAAGGGATATACAATAGAAATGAATAAATATTAACGAGAATTCAGATGGGGTTAAAAAAGTAAATTCAGAAGAGTGAAAAATAACGAACCGACTATATTTTTAGTGTTATTTTATAGTTAAAAAATAACGATACACTTGTTTTGATTTCTCTGCTACTTCTAAAAACTGCTGCTTTTTCCTTTGAAATGTCTTCAAAAAGTAGGATCAGGTAAAATCTACTGGCAGAAATCAAGGAAAAAGATACCTTCATAAGAGAGAAAAATGATAGAAAAGAAGAAAAATTATTTATAGAACAAGCTTTTTACAATAAATAGATATACCTATATGGGGTATAAAGAAGAACGAAAATTTCTCAATCGATTTAAGTGTCGAATAGGAAAATGTTAAGATATAAAGCATTTAAGCTAAAAAAATAATCATTTTTGATTAAAATGCGTACTTAATTTATGAACGGCTTATGGTAATACTTGTTTTTCAAGGAAAAGGACATTTCATTAATAGAATTAATCTGAAAATAGACGTAACCGTTACTTTACTATTTTTTGATAAAAAAACAAAGGGAAACATATCCTGACTGCTTCAATGTGTAAGATGTACACTCCAAATGGTAGAGGTGAAAATCGATTTTTTTGAGAATCAATAATTGAATAAAAAAGGACTGTCATAGGTACACACTGGAATGTATCTGTGACGGTCCTTTTTTATGAACGATTTTATCGAAGACGGATAGTACGTGTCAAAAATAAAAAAGCTACGATTAGAAATAACAATAAAACGTACCCCAAAATAACGACTAGGCGATCCAACTTATTTGTCGATAGGTGTTTGTTTAAAAGCTGATAGAACCATAATCCAATCAGACCTCCTGTTGTATTAGTAATTACATCAGTGATATCCGCTACGCCAATACCGAATAGGAATTGAATAAACTCTGCGAAGAAGCTTACAAGGAAAATGATCCCTAATTTTTTAGAAAAGGAAAGCCCTTTGAAATTGACATTCAAAAGCACCCCAAAAGGAAAAAAGACAATCAAGTTATAAGTGGTCTCGCGCAAAACCGTCGTATTTTCAAAAGAAAAAGTAGAAAAAGGGACGAGATTGACATTGCTATAAGAATAAGTGAGAGATTGTGGAAGATTAAATGACAGCTTGAATAAAATCAACCATAATAGAAAGAATAAATAAATCCCTAATAAAAATTTTGATACATACCGCATAGACATCTCCTCCATTTAAAAAGTATACCATCGAAAACTGCTGAAAAATCATAAAAAAGTATGAAGTTTAAGGACCAACGTAGTTATCGTACGAAAATTAGAAGCTTTTTTTGTTGGGAATCCGGTTTCTTTTAAATGAGTCTAAAATGAGAAAACGTCCAAATATATAACTTAAGTAATTTTTATTCGTTCACTTTTTCCTCTCAAAGATTATTTTTAATAATTATATAAACTACATGCATATATATATTATTTTTCGTATAAAAGTGAGATATGCTATACATGAAAAAATTATGGAAAGATAAGTCTTTCAACACTTTTTTCTTCGGATTCATTCGTTTTACACTTATTGTATTAATGATATTTACTTTTTTATTTTCTTGATGATAAAAAGAAAAAGTTAGATAATTGCATATATAGTTATATATATAAATTTCAGATAATTCGAATTATTTTGCTGAATCACCTTGACATTGCTTAACGCCAAATGTATTATTTCAATAACTTTCATTATCTTTTAATTATTTCAGGTGATTTATTAATTAAATATGTTGCGCAATTATCTGGTTAATAGGGGTTGAAAAGGGTGAAAGCAGTATAAATAAGAGGGGGATATACATTATATGAAAAAAGTTTTAGCTTTGCTTCTAGTAAGTGCCGTTATGCTGGGAGCATGCGGG
This sequence comes from Enterococcus sp. DIV1224, assembly GCF_050555455.1. Lineage (NCBI taxonomy): Bacteria > Bacillati > Bacillota > Bacilli > Lactobacillales > Enterococcaceae > Enterococcus > Enterococcus sp. DIV1224. The sequence continues at coordinate 26,788 of NZ_CP187859.1, forward strand.
AGTAATGCAAAAGGGTCTAGCTCTTCAAAGAAAAGTGACCTTGTATCAGAATATAGTTCTGTATATGTAACAGATCTTGAAACGCTAGATTACACATTCTCATCCCGTAAAACGAATAGTGACCACTATACTAACTTTGTGGAAGGTCTTTTGGAAAATGACCAATACGGGAACCTGAAAGGCGATATGGCTAAGTCATGGGAAGTTAGTGATGACGGGTTGACTTATACGTATCACCTTCGCAAAGGTGTTCCTTGGGTGGATAGTGAAGGAAATGAGTATGGGGCTGATGTGACAGCAAATGACTTTGTTACTGGGTTGAAACACGCGGTAGATGTACAATCAGAAACGTTATATATCGTGGCAGATAGTATCAAAGGCTTATCTGATTATATAGATGGTAAAACGAATGATTTTTCTACTGTTGGGGTAAAAGCAGTAGATGACTATACGTTGCAATACACATTGAATAAACCTGAACCATTCTGGAACTCCAAAACGACTTACGGTATCTTATATCCAATCAATGAAGAGTTCCTAAAATCAAAAGGGAAAGATTTCGGTAAACCAACACCAGACTCCATCCTTTATAATGGACCCTTCATCCTTGCAAACAATACAGCTAAATCAGTTATCGAATATACGAAGAATGAATCTTATTGGGATCCTAAAAATGTCCATTTAGACACAGTAAAATGGACCTACAATGATGGAAGTGATCCCGATGGGTTATTTAAATCTTACGAAAATGGAGAATTATCTCTTGCTCGTGTTTATCCAAATTCACCAGGATATAAAGACGTAACAAAAGCTTATCCAGATGGTGTGACTTGGTCTCAAACAGGTGGATCCACATACAATTTAACATTTAACTTTAACCGAGGTACATTTGATGCAACTTCAAAAACAACAGATAAAGAAAAAGAAGATACACAGAAAGCTATTTTAGACCGCAATTTCCGTTTAGCTATTCTATTCGGATTTGATAAGAAAAGCTATAACGCACAAAGTGTAGGAGAAGAAGGAGCCACTAAAGCATTACGTAATACACTTGTTCCTGCCGATTTTGTAGAAATTGGCGGAAAACCTTACGGTGATACAGTGGCAAGTAAATTAAAAGCACTGGATTCCGATGCTTTTGGCGATGTAAATTTATCTGATGGACAAGATGGGTATTATAACGCAGACAAAGCCAAAGAATATATGGAAAAAGCAAAAACAGAACTAGAAGCAAAAGGTGTGCAATTCCCTATTCATTTAGATATGCCAGTTGAGGAAACTTCTGAGATTAGTGTCAACATGGTCAAATCTTTGAAAAAATCAGTGGAAACTTCTTTAGGATCAGATAACGTAGTGGTTGATGTTCAACTATTGAATGAAGATAAATATTTAGCTGCTACTTATCAAGCGACGACCGGACAAGCTGGCGACTTTGACATTACAAATGCCTCTGGTTGGGGTCCAGACTACACTGATCCATCTTCTTACTTGAATATCTATGATTCACGCAAAGGGGATATGATCCATACACTTGGACTGGAAGCTTCTGCCGTAGTACAAGGAACGGATCCATCAACTGCTGCGAAAAAAGCAATCAACTTGTCTGAATACGACGCATTATTGGATAAAGCCGCTGCTATCACTGATGATTTAGATGCTCGTTACACTGCTTATGCAGATGCAGAAGCTTGGTTGTTAGATAATGCTTTGCAAGTACCAATTTATGCAGATGGTGGGACGCCGCGTGTCACAAATGTAGTACCATTTAGCGGACCATATGGTTGGGCAGGTATTGCTGCAAACAAATTGAAATATGTAGAAGTACAAAGCGATATCGTCACAACAGATCAATACGACAAAGCGAAGAAAGCTTGGGAAACGAAAAAAGAAGAAACTGCGAAAGAAGCAGAAACAACAAGTTCTAAGTAATTTAGCTGAATGAATAGTAAAAAAGGCTTTCAATTTCTATTGTAGCCTTTTTTACTTATATGATGAAAGAGAGGGAAAATTGTGAAAAGATACCTTTTATTTAGGGTCCTGCGCTCTATACTTAGTATTTTTCTTGTAACTACCTTAACCTATGCGGTGATCTATTCACTTGTTCCGAGAAAAACGATATTTCAAAATGATGTGAATTACGGAAAATTAAAGGCAAAACCAGATGAACTGGCAGATTATGAAAATACAGCATTCAGCAAGATGGGTTATATCGAATACCACACGACGAAAGAACTGAAAAAAGAAGTAGGAAGCAGTTCATCAGAAAAAGCCTCTTCTGAGCAGTTAGAAGAAAAATACCAAGATTGGGCGAAGAAAAATGGTTGGACGCTCAAACAATTTCCAATCAGCAAAGAATATTATGCGACAAAAGATATTCCATTAGTAAAACGCGTAGTGAATTTCTATGCGAATATGATCCAAATCGATCACCCATGGAAAGTAAAAGATGCCAGCAATCCTAACTTAAAACATTCTCTGCGTATCGAAAACGATGAGTTGGTCGGTTGGGCACTTGTCGGTTCAGGAACACAATATAAATACCAAATCTATTTCAATGGACAATTTCCTTATATCCATCAAAATATCGTTCATTTGAATCTAGGCACTTCATATCCGACATTTGCCGGACAAGCGGTAACAAGCATCATCTCAGGAGGACAAGGGAAAACAGAAAGTACAGAGACAACATTTAATGATGATTTTACAGCGCGCTCTTCTGCTAATATCTATCTCCGTCAATATCAGAAAACAAAAAACATCTCTTCACGAGACAAAAAATATTTTTCTGATAATTACGTCATCACAGACACGAATCACCAAGACCCATCGATGATCGGTACATCATTTCGTATGGGAGCTATCGCTGTTATTATTGCTTATGCGATCGGTATACCTGCTGCGATGTTGATGGCTCGTTACAAAGGGAAGATACCAGATAAAGCAGGGATCGCTATCGTAACGGTGCTGATCTCCGTGCCAAGTCTAGCCTTTATCTATTTCTTCCGATTTATTGGAAGCAGCTGGTTTTCTTTGCCAGATTCCTTCCCAGCATTGGGCGCACAAGATATTCGCTCCTATATATTACCGACAGTGATTCTAGGACTATTGTCTGTTTCTGGAATCGTTATTTGGCTGAGACGTTACATGATCGACCAACAGTCTTCCGATTATGTTAAATTTGCGAAAGCAAAAGGTTTGAATGCGAAAGAAATTGCTAGAAAACACATTTTCAAAAATGCAGCTATCCCAATCGTCAATGGGATTCCAGGAAGTATCATCGGAGCGATTGCTGGGGCGACGATCACAGAAACAGTGTTTGCTGCACCAGGTATGGGGAAAATGCTACCTGATGCGATCATTACCCATAACAATCCATTAGTTATCGCAATCGTTTTTGTCTTTACCACAGTATCCGTATTTTCAATCTTAGCCGGGGATATTGCGATGGCATTAGTCGATCCGCGAATCAAACTATCGTCAGGAGGAAAATAGCTTGGAAAATGTGAAAACAGAACAAATGAACGAATTCATTTTTGTAGAAACGAATTCGTTAGCTTCAGAAAAGATTGATACGCCGAAGTATTCGTATTGGCGTTCGGTCATGCGTAAATTCTTTTCAAACAAAGTTGCGATTTTTATGCTGATACTGATGCTGGCTGTCTTATTGATGAGCTTTATCCAGCCATTATTCAGCGGATACAAATTTATGGATGTAAAAGATATCAATGACTTTACGAAACGCTATAATCCACCAAGTGCAAAATTTTGGTTTGGTACAGATGCTAACGGCATGTCCTTATTCGATGCAGTTTGGGCAGGGGCGAAAACATCGATTTCCATCAGTGTCATTGCTACATTGATCACTACAGTTATTGGTGTAGTAGTAGGGGCGATTTGGGGAACATCGAAAGCAATTGACCGTTTCATGTTGGAAATTTACAACATCATCTCGAATGTGCCAACTTTACTGATCGTTATCGTTCTCTCTTATACGTTTGGTTCGGGATTTTGGAATTTGATTTTTGCGATGTGTGTGACGAGCTGGCTGAGCGTAGCTTACTTTATTCGGGTACAAGTCATGATCATCCGCGACCGCGAGTATAATTTAGCCTCAAAAACACTAGGAACACCGACCTTGCGGATGATTTTTCGTAATATCCTGCCTTATCTGATTTCTATCATCGTGACAGATGTATCTAGAGCGCTACCTTCGTTTATTTCATATGAAACCTTTCTTTCATTCTTAGGCGTTGGGTTAAGCAGTGATGTTCCTTCCCTCGGACGATTGATCGCAAAATATACGAATAACATGAGCAATTACCCTTATCTTTTCTGGATTCCTGTGACTGTACTGGCGTTAGTTTCTGTTTCTTTATACATCGTAGGACAAACTCTTGCAGATGCGGCAGATCCAAGAACACATATTTAGGAGGCAAACAATGGAGAATCAAACAATTTTATCAGTAGAAAACATCTCGGTCAGCTTCCATGTTCGTCACCGCGAATTAAAAGCGATCAGAAATGTCTCATTAGAGCTAAAAGAAAAAGAAACATTAGCCATCGTTGGTGAATCAGGATCAGGAAAATCAGTTCTGACAAAAACATTCACCGGGATGCTGGAACAAAACGGCAATATCACTTCAGGAACGATCCGCTATAAAGACAAGATATTAAGCGAATTGAAAAAGGATGAAGAATGGGAAGATATTCGGGGAAAAGAAATCGCGACGATCTTCCAAGATCCTATGACTTCACTGAATCCTATCAAAACAATTGGCTCACAAATCTCAGAAGTCATCATCAAACACCAGAAGAAATCAGCGAAAGAAGCGAAACGCTTAGCTGTCGAATTGATGGAAAAAACAGGAATCCCTAATGCGGCAAAAAGATATGATGAATATCCTTTCCAATACTCTGGTGGGATGAGACAACGGATCGTCATTGCTATTGCATTGGCTTGTCGACCTAAAATCTTGATTTGTGATGAACCGACAACCGCTTTGGATGTAACGATCCAAGCACAAATCTTGGAACTAATCAAAGAGCTTCAGGAAGAATATCAATTCACAACGATTTTTATCACCCATGATTTGGGCGTTGTCGCGGCTATAGCAGACAAAGTAGCTGTTATGTATGCTGGACAGATCATCGAAAGCGGAACAGTTGAAGAAATTTTTTATGATCCAAAACATCCCTATACATGGAGCTTGCTTTCTTCTTTACCACAATTAGCACAAAAAGGAGATGTGCTTTACTCTGTACCAGGAACACCACCTTCTTTATATAAAGATATCCAAGGAGATGCTTTTGCGCCTCGCAGCGCCTATGCGATGAAGGTCGATTTTACTAGTGAACCGCCTATGTTCCAAGTATCCGAAACCCATTTTGCGAAGACTTGGCTGCTGGATCCTCGTGCACCGAAAGTACTTAAACCAAAACAAATCGAAAATCTTCATGAAAAAATGATTGCTTTGGCTGCAGAATTGGATAGTGAAGAGCAAGACGGGGGGAAGCAAGTTGTCAGCTGATAAAAAAACTTTGTTAACTGTAAAAGATTTAGAAATCACTTTTGGAGAAGGAAAAAGCAAGTTCGTAGCTGTCCAAGACGCCAACTTTGATATTTATAAAGGAGAAACGTTCTCTCTCGTAGGAGAATCTGGTTCAGGCAAAACGACGATTGGCAGAGCAATCATTGGGTTAAATCCGACAAGCAAAGGGGATATTCTCTTTGAAGGGAAAAAGATCAATGGTCCCTTGTCGAAAAAAGAACAAGCAGAAAAAATCCGTAAGATCCAAATGATATTCCAAGACCCATCCGCATCGTTGAACGAACGGGCAACAGTAGAATATATTATCTCAGAAGGTCTCTATAATTTTAACCTGTTCCACTCGGAAGAAGAACGTTTGGAAAAGGTGGCAAAAATCATCAAAGAAGTCGGACTACTTCCAGAGCATATGTACCGCTATCCTCACGAATTTTCCGGCGGTCAAAGACAACGGATCGGGATCGCTCGTGCATTAGTGATGGAACCTGAATTAGTCGTAGCGGACGAACCAATCTCTGCTTTAGATGTTTCGATCCGTGCGCAAGTGTTGAACTTACTGAAAGATGCACAAAAAAAACGAGAAGTGACATATCTTTTTGTCGCTCATGATCTATCAGTCGTACGTTTTATTTCAGATAGGATCGCTGTGATCAGACAAGGACATATTTTAGAACTAGCTGAAACGGAAGAGTTATTCAACCATCCGCTTCATCCATATACAAAGGCATTGCTTTCAGCTGTGCCTATACCAGATCCTATTTTAGCAAGGAAAAGAAAATTACATGTGTATGATCCTAGCATACATGATTATACAAAAGACGGTCCGGTTTTCGAGGAAGTACGCCCCGGACATTTTGTATACGGGAATCAAAAGGAATTAGAAGCGTATCGAAAATTGTGAGATCTGCAGTTTGACTGGACACCGAAAGTCAGGTGATCAAACATGATAGTTAATCGATATTTTGGTAAAAGCAAGGGGAAGACAGAGAAGTCTTACCCCTTCTTAGTCCACAAAGGGTGGATGAATTGGAGGATTGTTTATTTTGTAAAATAGTGAATGGAAGATTGCACCGAAGAAAAATAGTTGAGAGTGAAAATATTCTTGTATTTTTAGATAACGCAGGAGATGTCGATGGTCATATGATCGCTCTAGTCAAAAAACATCGGGTCAATTTAATTGATTGCGAGCAAGAACTATTTATTGAATTGATGAACGTCATTCGAGCGGTTTCTCTTCATTGCGTCGAAAATTGCGGTTTTGATGGCGTCAATTTGATCAAAGCAGAAGATGAGACAGTAGAAGAACATGTCTCTCACCTTCATTTCCATATTATTCCTAGAAAAAAACAAGATGGGGTGGATGCTTGGCCCTTATTTACCGGCGCGATGAATGATTTAGAGACTATGCACCAGCTTCTTGATATGAGACAAAGGACAGGAGAAAAATCCAGTGCATAAAAGAGAAGAATGTACGCTCTTAGATACGATTCATTCGGTTTTTAATAAAAAAAGATAAGGTAGCGAGTTGCTTAGAAAACTTGCTACCTTATCTTTTTTTGTTAATACGACTCGAATGTTCGTTCTTTGTTTTGACTTTTCCAAGCCTTTTTCTTCTTGATACTAATTTTATGAAAAATCAAGAAATAATTGTTATACTAGGTAATGCTGACAAACGGGATTGGTATTTCATTTTGATTCAGCTTCTTTTCAAATCACTAGGAAGGAGGGATAGATTGTTCAAGACTTATTTTCGTTTCAATAAAATACAAGATAATCCTTTTCGTATCATGAACCTGATGCTACTTATCTTTATCGTATTATGGTTAGGTTACATAAATTATGACTTTTTGATTTCAAGTTTTTCATCATTAGGGATCTTTACTTTTTTCTATTATCAAAACATACCGATGAAATCTTTGCTGAAACGTATGTTTTTGATCGGTTGTGGACTTTTGTTTGCTTTCGTTCTAGGGATTTTGTCAACTTATGTTTTATGGCTTGAACCATTTGCTGTAGCTTTGGTTGCTTTTTCCAGCAGATTCGTGTTGCGATTATTCCATATCTCTAAACCAGGTGGCTTGTTTTTTGCGATGCTTTCTGCCATGGGAACGAGTATGTAGCTGCCAATCGCTCAATTACCGATCGTCTCGCTTTATTTTTTTATGGGTGTCGTTTTTGCCCTGATTGCGGCAGTGATTACAAAATTACTGGATTCACGACCTGAGCAGACAATTGAAAAAGCGACTCTAAAAGAAAGGTTTCATGAAGAGCCTTTGGTGATCATTGATTCTGTTTTCTACAGTGCCGCCTTGTTTCTGTCCGTTTATGTCAGTCATGGCTTGAATCTGCATAATCCTTATTGGTTGACCTTGTCATGTGCATCGATTTTGCTGGCGGAAAATTTAGATGCGATGAAGCATCGACAAGTCCAATATCTGATTGGATCGATGGGTGGGTTATGTGTGTCAGCAGTCTTGTCATTTGTGCCGTTCACGCAACTGCAGACGATTTTTCTGATTACGTTTCTTTACGGAATCGCACAATTTCTAGTTGCTAGAAATTACGCAGTTGCTAATATTTTTCTTAATCCCATGGCGTTGATGCTATCTACACTTATTCGCGGGGCCTATCTGATGTCTTTGATCGAATATCGTTTTTTAGGAATCATCATAGGAAGTTTCATCGGTTTAGGTGTTGCGTGGGTAATGAATGTCGGGCTGCAACATTATTTAAATGTCGTTCGAAAGAAATTAGAATAGAAGGACAAATAGAAGTATATGTGCTAAAAAAGGTTGTGAAAAAGTCATTTTCACAACCTTTTTCTTAATACTCAAAACTGAGCGGCTTTTTCACAACCTCAATTAATCGAATGATACTTCAAAGCGGACAGAAGTAGGAAATTCCGCAATGATTTCGTTTAATATAGTTGGTTTCACGTTTTTTACCTCTTGTCTGTGTTTCTAAATTGGTCGCACTTTTTCTTCTGATGCAACAATTTTATGTCTATCCGAGTGAGCTACACGTTTCAAAAGATAGACGAAATTGATTTGCTGATAGGTTTTATCTGTGTTTTCTTCAATTGAAAAGGTACTTTCAATGAGGGCAAGCAAACGGACGATTTTTGTTTCATAACCAGTTTCCTCCAGCATCTCGCGAACAACGGCTTGTTGACTTGTCTCAAAACGTTTGACCGCTCCGCCAGGCAATACTTGGATGCCCTGTTCATTGTTTTCCCTGCTCAAAAGAATAGCATCTGTTTCCTCATTCCATAAAATTCCAGATGCCTGTATATCAAATTGAAAATTCTCTTCTACCATACGCAAATCATTTGTTTCCATTCCAACGCCCACCAATCTTTTTCGCAAAAAAATTTTTATATTTATTTTATCATCAATTTTTGTTTATGTTGGCGGCTGGGCAAACTTTTTTGAGATAATCATCGCTTTACTTGAAAGTCGTACAGATATTCTTGCTTTCTCCATAGTGAAGGTTCTACACGTCGCTTTTCCGTAAGAGACAAGCTACTTAGGTCGAGTTCCCAGATGATTAGATTATTATCATGATCATGGCTAGCAATCGCTACGTGTTCATCGTCAATCACGGAGACAATAAATACCCCACTAAGATCCATGTTTGTCGGGAGTTTTTTAGTAGTTTCTGCAGTCTCAAGATCAATAAAGTAGATCGTGCCGTTACTTGAAAAGTAAACAAGCTGATCTTTATAAATAAAACTTCCTTTTGAAAAACTGAATCCTATATCTTCCAGTATTATTTCTCGGTCTGTTTCTTTAAATGTATACGATGAATCTTTCAGCGAATAGCTAAATAATCCAGCTCGCCGATTATTAGCAAAATCAAAAGCCACTCCGTATAAGTGGTTTTCATGAACATTTAGCCGATAACCTATCAGATATTCACTCCCTTCTATATTGGGGAACGAACCAAGGTTCTCACTGATAAGCGTATCTTCAGAAAGATAGAGTCTATCAACAAATAATTTTCCTATTTCTTCGTCACGTAAAATATAGAGAGACTGCTCATCGTTTCCAGTCGAAAAAATATGCCCGTTGATAATCGTATAGTCATTATTAAAATAAAACCCGTGGTGCTAGTTAATTTTTTCCTAGAGGAAAATGTCTAAACATGTTGGTAAATCAACAAAAAAACGCATATAGTAGTCTCAAAACTCCCAAGAAATGAGGACTACATATGCGTTCATCAAAATATACTGAACATTATACAGATACTTTTATAACATTCAAGGAAATTATGAGAACTGTTTCTAACATATACCACAATTGTGTACCAGATAAGATTAAAAACCGAAGAAATACTGATCAACTGAAGCAACGCGATACAGTGATTATTGCTTGTGTTATATGGGGCATAATTAATGGCTATACTAGCCAAAGAGCCACGTATAGAGCGGTTTGTTCCGTCTTATTTCCTAATGGTGACTTTCCTAGTAGGAGTCGATTCACTCGCTTAAGTTCAAACTTAGCTTACACTATCAAGATTATTCGATACTTTTTCATCAAGAAGCTCACCAAAGGTGAACTAGTCGGAATTATAGATAGTTTTCCTAGTCCATTATGTAAACCAGTTAGAAATAGACAAGCAAAACTATTGAATCAAATAGCCAAAGTTGGCTATAACTCAACAAAAAAATCTTATTTTTATGGTCTTAAAATTCATATGATCGTTACTAAGACTGGCTTTCCGATTACTTACTCAATCACGAATCCAGGTGTCCATGACGTGAAAGTGTTAGAGACTTTATCGGAAGAAGCGAATCTTTCCAATATCCTAGGGGACAAAGGATATATTAGCCATAAAATCTATGAAAAGCTTGCCCTTAAGGGCATTACTATATCCGTTCCGCCACGTAAAAACATGGATAAATCAGAAAAACTAGACCATAGCTTACTTGGAAAACAAAGAAAAACAGTTGAGACTGTTTGTTCTTCCTTAGAAAAATTAGGTTGTCAAAATTTCAACTCACGTTCTGTTAAAGGGCTAGAGAGTAGATTTGAAAGCATATTACTGGCTTACAGTGTTCTATTAAGTCGAGCACAACGACGTTTTGAAGGAACTTTGAGATATTCTTTAGGATATTAAAATTAACTAGCACCACGGGTAAGCTATAGTATTTTTTAGGAAAAGGGGGTGTTCAGAAAATGAAAATTTTCTGGGCACTCTTTTTTGCAAGTATAATTTGATCATTTGTCTATCTTTTGTGTCTACAAACTCGTCAAAAAATCTAAGTTCTGTTAAAAATTTGGTTTTTTATTTATAAAAGTAAGGAGAGGTTTAATAAGCACTAATTTCTTATGAGATAAGCCGAAGTTTTCCAAAAATTCAAGAAATAATCTTCTAAAACTGTTTTCTTGAAGCTACTTAAAAATAGAATAGAGATATACAAGAACATTATTATTTTTGGAATATGTAGTTTTGGCCTATCGTTTTTATGTAATAAACGTATACTGAATTTTTAGGAAGTGTTTGATGGAGAAAAAAGAGGAAGTACTATTAACAAAAAATAGCTTATCAATAAAAACTATTACTAAACAAAGAGATTATTGGCTACAAAATGGTTGCAAAAATAAAAAAGAACCGCGAATCCCTTGAGTATCAAAGGATTCACGTTTTTTTTAACTATTCCCACTCCACTGTTGCTGGTGGTTTAGAAGTGATATCATACACGATGCGGTTGACATGGGCTACTTCGTTTACGATACGTACAGAGATTTTTTGCAAGACTTCCCATGGGATACGGGCAAAGTCAGCTGTCATTCCGTCGATTGAAGTCACCGCACGGATACCGACTGTGTAGTCGTAAGTACGTCCGTCACCCATAACACCGACAGAGCGGATTCCTGGAAGAACAGTGAAATATTGCCAGATATCACGGTCAAGTCCAGCAGCTGCGATTTCTTCGCGCAAGATAGCATCAGATTCGCGTACGATTTCTAGCTTGTCTTCAGTGATTTCGCCAAGAACACGAATACCAAGACCAGGGCCAGGGAATGGCTGACGCCAAACGATTGAATCAGGCATGCCTAATTGAGTACCTAATTCACGGACTTCGTCTTTGAATAGTGTGTTTAATGGTTCGATCAATTCAAATTGCATATCTTCTGGCAGTCCACCTACGTTATGGTGAGATTTGATCGTTTGTGCTGTTTCTGTACCAGATTCGATAACGTCAGTATACAACGTTCCTTGTGCTAAGAAAGAGACGCCTTCTTCACCAGCAAGTTTTGTTGCTTCGTCATCAAAAACATATACGAATTCATTCCCAATGATTTTACGTTTTTGTTCTGGGTCAGATACACCTTTCAACTTGTCTAAGAAGCGATCTCTTGCATCGACTTTGATGATGTTCAAGCCGAATTTTCCGCCTAGACTTTCCATTACTTGTTCCGCTTCGCCTTTGCGTAGCAGACCATGGTCAACGAAGATAGATGTCAATTGGTCACCAATCGCTTTTTGTAAAAGAACCCCAACGACACTAGAATCAACGCCGCCTGAGAGACCAAGCAAGACTTTTTTGTCACCAACTTGTTCACGGATTTTTTCTACTTGCATATCGATAAAGTTATCCATTGTCCAGTTACCTTCACAGTGGCAAACATCAAAGGCAAAGTGGCGCAACAATTCGATTCCGTATTCGGAATGACGTACTTCTGCATGGAATTGGATACCATAAAAATTACGTGTTGTGTCTTGGATAGAAGCAATCGGACAATCTTTGCTTGTTCCGACTGTTTCAAAGCCTTCAGGAACTTTAGTTACCAAGTCACCATGGCTCATCCATACTGTTTGTTGTTTTGGTGTTTCTTTAAACAAGACAGCTTGATCGCTTGTTACTTCTAACAAGGCTTTCCCATATTCGCGGTTTTTAGCAGGCTCTACGGAACCGCCAAGTTTGTATGTGATCAATTGCATACCATAGCAAATCCCTAATACAGGAATACCTAAATTGAAGATATCAGGATCGATCCCAAATGCATTCTCATCATATACACTGTTTGGTCCGCCAGAAAGAATGATTCCCTTTGGATTCATCGCTTTTACTTCTTCTGCAGTAATGCGGTGGCTCAATAATTCGGAAAAGACTCCAAGATCACGAATACGTCTTGTGATCAATTGGTTATACTGACTACCGTAGTCTAATACGATAATCTTTTCAACGTTCGTCATATCGGCAACGTTTGTCAAATTTATTACCCCTATCCCTTTAAATTTTATCTCAAAATAGTCAAACTATTTTAAAATGCTAATATTTTCGCATGAAAATCGAATCGATAATATGATTTTCAGTTTTATGGAGAATTATATCGGCTCTTCCTCGTGTAGGCAAGATATATTCCTGTAAATTTTTCAAATTCACATTTTTCCATACATCTTTTGCCATTTTAAAGGCTTCTTCACGATCTCCGATAGCAAAACGATAATAATAATTCTCTGGATTTTGGAAAGCCGTATCCAGTAACGCGCCAAAACGATCCAAATACCATTTTTCGATCAGCACGGGATCGGCATCGACATAGACAGAAAAATCAAAAAAGTCGCTGACGTAGATTTGCTGATTCGCAGGTAATTGAAGCGTATTGATCCCCTCAACGATCAAGATATCAGGTTGCTGGATCAGCTCGTACTTATCCGGAATGATATCATATACATCATGTGAATAAACAGGTACTTTTATCTCTTCCTGACCAGATTTTACACGATTCAAGAAGTCGATCAGCATCTCCATATCATAACTTTCAGGAAATCCTTTGCGATCCATGATTCCACGCTCTTTTAATATACGATTTGGATAAAGAAATCCATCAGTCGTGATCAGCTGAACATTTCTTCGTTTGAAGGTACGAGACAAAATCGTCTGCAGCAGTCTGGCTGTGGTACTTTTTCCAACGGCTACGCTTCCGGCAATCCCGATAATAAAAGGCGGTACTTCTACATATTTATGAAGAAATAAACCTTTACTCAAGAACAAAGATTCGAATTCTTTCATATATAGATATATCAGATGAGCAAGAGGTACGTAGATATCTCGAACATCCTGCATGGAAATGCGGTCATTCAAACTTTTGATATTATCTAGTTCATCTTGTGTCAAAGGTGCTTGCCCATTACGATAAAATTCTCGCCATTCTTCTCTTGCCACACGGTAGTAGTTCATTGGATCATTCATATTAGCCTCCTGCGTTCTCCCATCAATGGAACTATTTTAACACAAAATAAACACAAACCCCACCACTTAAGAGAGATTGCCAATCTTTTTGTACAATCTTTATAATAGAAAGAAAAGGAGTTTTATTCTTGACTTGCGCACGGATACATAAAAGGATAGACTGTTGACTTGAAAGAAACGAGAAGGATGGAAGACATGACAAATCATTACTATTCTGAACGCCCAGATACGGCGCACGATTTTGAACAATGGGCTTTTGAGTTAAAAGGCAGAACCTTTCAATTTGTAACTGATTCTGGTGTATTTTCACGTGAAACAGTGGATTATGGTTCACGTGTCCTGATTGATGCTTTTGATTGGGAAGAGTTACCTGATGAAGGAAAGATCTTAGATGTGGGATGCGGGTATGGACCGATTGGGCTAGCTTTGGCATTTGCGACACAACGGTTTGTTGAAATGGTCGACATTAATGAGCGAGCAGTGAGTCTAGCGCAAGGAAACGCAAAGCGTAACCAAATCGAACAAGTGGACATCCATCAATCAAATATCTATGAAGTACTTCATGAAGAAACCTATGCAGCTATTGTCAGCAATCCGCCAATCCGTGCTGGAAAAAAAGTCGTACATGAAATCTTGACAGGCGCATATCCTCGGTTGAAGCAGGGCGGTACACTGACAATTGTGATCCAGAAGAAACAAGGAGCGCCAAGTGCGCAAAAGAAGATGGAAGAAACATTTGGCAATGCAGAAATCGTCACAAAAGATAAAGGATATTATATCATCAAAAGTGTGAAAGAATAACTAGCTGAAAAATAATAGAGCGACGAAAAAGTGGAACTGGGCGTGCATGTAAGGGTACGTATCAGTTCTTTTTTTGTTGAGAAGTTTTTAAAAACAAAGAACTGTTTTTTTCTTCAAAAAGAAATAGTAGGAACAGAGTCGTTGTTTTTTACGATAAAATAAATAAGATACAGAACTTGTATAGAACGCTGCCAAGTTGGTAGATAAAGGAGATTTTTATCAAAAAACATACTTTCTTTTTTTCTCTATTCTTTTCTTGGGGGTTTTGGTACACTGATAGGGAATTTAGATAGAAGGGAGCCACTAGGGTGAAGCTGACCATCAGAGATATTGCAGAAATGGCAGGGGTATCAGTAACAACTGTCTCACAGATTTTGAATAACAAAGGAAGCCGATTTAGTGATAAGACAAGAAAAAAAGTGTTGTCGATCGTGAATGAACATCATTATAAACCCGATTATTTCGCTTCAAATGTGATCAATCGACATTCAAAGACCATCGGAATGATCGTCCCTGATGTCACTGATTTCTTCTTCTCCAAACTGATCGAAGGTGTAGAGAGCTATTTGAATCCTTTGGGCTATGTGATCATGTTATGCAATTCTCGTCATAGCCAAGAAAATGAGATCAAGTATTTACAAGAGCTTTCCCACCGCTCAGTGGATGGGATCTTGCTGGCAACACCAAATATTTTACCTGAGAAATACGCATTAGACAGCGGATTTTATCAAAAAATGCCGATTATTTTAATCGATCGCGGATTGAATCGTCGGGATAACGGACGGCTTATCGTAAAGGAATATGAGGGCGCCTATCAAGCCGTTTCACTATTTATTGAAAGCGGCCATACGAAGATCGGCATGCTGAAGGAAACCACTGGATACTATCAATTAGAAGAACGTTTCAACGGATATCGTCATGCGCTGAAAGATCATGGCCTGCCTTTTAATGGGAAATTTGTTGAACATGGAGAGTTGACTGTCCAAGGTGGCTATACTGCATCAAAAAAATTACTCAAACATAAAGATATCACGGCTATTTTTTGCGGGAATGATGCCATGGCGATCGGCTGCTATCAGGCGATAGATGAATTGGGCAAAAAAATCCCAGAAGATATCTCTGTCATAGGATTCGATGGATTAAAACTGTCAGAATACATGATCCCGCAATTGACGACAGTGCAGCAACCAAGTTTTGATATTGGATTTTATGCTGCGCGTTTCCTAATCGATACGATCGAATTTCCTCAAAGAAAAGTTCCGAACAAAGTGTTCGAAACAAAATTAATTATTCGTGAGAGCGTAAAAGTATTGACAAAGGGCTAACTCGGCGGTATATTGCTTATGTAAGCATTTACAAAGGCGATTTGGTGCTTTTTTTATTTTTAGTAAACCAGTTTACTAAAGTGGTTTACCTTTCCTAAAAATAATGTATAATACCGAATGAAGACAAGGAGGATCAGACAATGCGAATGGTGGATCTGATTGAAAAAAAGAGGGATGGAAACGAGCTGTCGAAAGAGGAAATCGAGTACATCGTCACGAACTATACGAATGGAAAGATTCCAGATTATCAAGTCAGTGCATTATTGATGGCAATTTTTTATCAAGACATGACAAATGAAGAAATCACGAACTTAACATTGGCGATTGCTAATTCTGGTGATGTCATCGATTTGAGTTCTCTTGAAGGAATAAAGGTAGATAAGCATTCGACAGGTGGCGTTGGTGACACGACCACATTGATTTTAGCCCCCCTAGTAGCTAGTGTCGGAGTGACAGTGGCTAAAATGTCTGGACGCGGTCTAGGTTACACAGGTGGCACATTAGATAAGCTAGAAGCAATTCCCGGATTTCAGATCGAGCTTTCGGATGAAGCATTCGTGCGCATTGTCAATGAAAGCAAAGTAGCAGTAATCGGTCAATCAGGAAACTTGGCACCGGCGGACAAAAAATTGTACGCTTTGCGTGACGTCACAGCGACCGTCGATTCTCTTCCGCTGATTGCCAGTTCGATCATGAGTAAAAAGATCGCGGCAGGAGCAGATGCAATCGTTTTGGACGTGACCACTGGAGACGGTGCTTTCATGAAGAATATCGAAGATGCAAGACGTCTGGCAAAAACCATGACAAGCATTGGCAAACTAGCGAACCGAGAAACAGTGGCGGTAATCTCGGATATGTCAGAACCTCTTGGCGAAGCAATCGGAAATAGTCTAGAAGTTGTCGAGGCAATCGAAACATTACAAGGAAATGGTCCAGAAGATCTAGTAGAAATGTGCTACGCCTTAGGAAGCCAAATGGTTGTTCTTGCTGGCAAAACTAAAACAATCGATGAAGCAAGAACGTTGCTTCAAGAAGCTCTGGAATCAGGTAAAGCGTTAGCAAAATTCAAAGAAATGATCCAAAATCAAGGGGGAGACCCAACGATCGTGGAACAACCAGAACGAATTTTGACTGCACGTTACACAATGGAGCTTCCTGCTAAACAAAGCGGAGTCGTGTCAAAAATCGTGGCAAATGAATTAGGAATTGCTGCAATGATGCTAGGTGCTGGGCGTAAAACCAAAGAAGACGATATTGATCACGCCGTTGGATTGAAACTGCATAAAAAAATTGGTGACACTGTGACAAAGGGCGAGTCATTATTGACAATCTATAGTAATGATAAAGAAATCTCTTCTGTTATTGAATTATTATATAAAAATATTGAAATTGGCGAGTCAGCAATGAAGCCAACATTGATTCATGACATTATCACAGAATAAAAGGAAAAAAGCGGATTTTACCGTTTGAAAGAAAAGGGGAAAAGAAATGGAACTAAACCGAATGATCGACCATACTATTTTGAAAGCAGACGCATCTAAAGAAGCTGTGATGCAAATTATCGAAGAAGCGAAAAAATATCATTTTTACTCTGTCTGCATCAATCCAGCATGGGTTGCGCTAGCAAAAGAACAATTACAAGGCGAACCAGTAGCCGTATGTACAGTGATCGGGTTTCCTTTAGGAGCAAACACATCCGAGACAAAAGCATTTGAAACGACAGATGCCATCAATAACGGTGCAGATGAAGTCGATATGGTCATCAATATCGGTGCGTTGAAATCAAAAGATGATCAAAAAGTTCAAAAAGATATCGAAGCAGTTGTTGAAGCAGCAAAAGATCGTGCACTTGTCAAAGTGATCATCGAAACATCTTTATTAGATAGAGAAGAAATCATCCGAGCATGCGAATTAGCAAAAGCTGCAGGCGCTGATTTTGTCAAAACATCAACTGGTTTCTCAACGGGTGGTGCAAAGGTAGAGGATGTCCGCTTGATGCGTGAAACGGTAGGACCAGAAATGGGCGTCAAAGCTTCTGGCGGCATCCATAACGAAGAAGAAGCAATGGCAATGATCGAAGCGGGTGCTACAAGAATCGGAACAAGCGCAGGAGTAGCAATCGTATCTGGTTCAACTGGCGAAGGCTATTAATTTTCAAAGGAGAAACTCATGGCAGAACTCAAACAAGAATGGATCAACACAGCTATTGAAGCGTTAGATAAAGCATACGTTCCTTATTCCCATTTTCCGGTAGGTGCTTGTCTCGTAACAGAATCAGGCAAGATTTATCAAGGTATCAACATCGAGAATGCATCATTTGGATTAACGAATTGTGCCGAGCGCACAGCTTTCTTCAAAGCCGTATCAGAAGGAGAAAGATCGTTTACCCATTTAGTCGTAGCAGGGCACACCCCTGATCCTATTTCTCCATGTGGTGCATGTCGGCAAGTAATGGCAGAGTTCTGTGCTCCTGATATGCCGGTTACGCTAGTGGGAGACAATGGTGTGACGAAGGCAACGACCGTTCGAGAACTACTGCCTTATGCATTTACTGAAAAAGATCTATAACTCATGTTCATTCAGTCAGCTGACTGTTGAAAAATAAAACAATTATTTTAGGAGGCTTTACAGAAATGAAAAAAGCAAAATTATTTGGTTTAGGTGCTGTCGCACTAGCAGCAGGGTTATTTTTAGGTGCATGCGGCAACAACGGCTCTACTGATTCATCCGGTGGCAAAAGCTCATCAGACACAACAACTGCAGCATTGATCACAGATACAGGTGGTGTAGACGACCGTTCATTCAACCAGTCAGCTTGGGAAGGATTACAAAAATGGGGGAAAGATCAAGGTCTTTCACGAGGCAATGATGGCTTCCAATACTTCCAATCTTCAAACGAATCAGATTATATCCCAAATATCGACCAAGCATTGAATGCTGGATTCAAAACGATTTTTGGTATTGGTTATAAACTAAAACCAGCGATCCAAGAACAAGCAACAAACAATACAGGTACGAACTTCGTTATCATCGATGATGTGATTGACGGATTAGATAACGTTGTATCTGCAACATTCAAAGACAACGAAGCTTCTTATCTTGCAGGGATTGCAGCAGCTTACACGACTGAAACGAACGTAGTCGGCTTTATCGGCGGCGTAAAAGGTGAAGTAATCGATCGTTTTGATGCTGGATTCAAAGCCGGTGTTGATGCAGGTGCGAAAGAACTAGGAAAAGAAATCAAAGTATTGAACCAATATGCTGGTGACTTCTCTGCTCCAGATAAAGGACGTTCAATTGCTCAAGGTATGTATGCACAAAATGCAGATATCATCTTCCATGCTTCAGGTGGTACAGGTAACGGTGTATTCCAAGAAGCAAAATCATTGAACGAATCAGGCGACAAAAAAGTTTGGGTTATCGGTGTTGACCGCGACCAATCAGACGAAGGCGAATACACATTGAACGGCGAAAAGAAAAACTTCACATTGACATCTACACTGAAAGCAGTTGGAACAGTAGTAGAAGATTTGGCACAAAAATCAGCTGACGGTAAATTCCCTGGTGGTGAACACACTGTTTATGGATTGAAAGAAGACGGTGTTGGTCTAACAGAAGGACAACTTTCTGATGAAGCGAAAAAAGCAGTGGATGAAGCAAAAGAAAAAATCATTTCAGGTGACGTAAAAGTTCCAGAAACTCCTGAAGAAAACTAAAACCATTTCTATAGCCTTGTTAGACACATGTTTGACAAGGCTATGGTTTGATTAGAACAAGAATTGTTCATTTATCCAAGCTGCCTTGAGACAGTTTGGATAAGGGAACAACTCCCTGAAGTAATGTTTGTTTCAAAAGAAGAACGCTCACTAAGCGTGAATCTTAGTCAATCGTTGCCCTAGATAGAAATCGTTAGGATGTGAAAAAAAGGTGGTTCAAGAAAATATTGTCATAGAAATGCAGAATATTACCAAAGAATTTGGAACATTCAAGGCAAATGACAACATCAATTTACAAGTAAAGGCAGGAGAGATTCATGCGTTGCTTGGAGAAAACGGTGCTGGCAAATCTACATTGATGAACGTGCTTTCCGGATTATTAGAGCCGACATCAGGGAAAATTTTGATGCGTGGGAAAGAAGTACAGATCACAAGCCCGACAAAAGCCAATCAATTAGGGATTGGGATGGTCCATCAGCACTTTATGCTTGTTGATGCCTTTACTGTAACAGAAAACATCGTGTTGGGAAGCGAACCTAGTCGTGCAGGGATGCTTGACCATAAAAAAGCGCGAAAAGAGATCCAAAAAGTTTCTGAACAATATGGATTATCAGTCAACCCGGATGCTTATGTTCGTGATATTTCAGTTGGGATGGAACAACGGGTAGAAATTTTAAAAACACTTTACCGAGGAGCAGATGTACTGATTTTTGATGAGCCGACAGCTGTATTGACCCCTCAGGAAATTGATGAATTAATCGTGATCATGAAGGAATTAGTCAAAGAAGGCAAGTCAATCATTTTGATTACGCATAAGTTAGATGAAATCAAAGCAGTAGCTGACCGTTGTACAGTTATCCGCCGTGGAAAAGGAATCGGTACAGTCAACGTTAAAGACGTTACCTCACAGCAATTAGCTGATATGATGGTCGGAAGAACGGTTTCATTCAAAACGATGAAAAAAGAAGCGAAGCCTCAAGAAGTCGTTTTGTCTATTGAAAATCTAGTGGTGAAAGAAAATCGTGGATTAGAAGCCGTGAAAAACCTGAACTTAGAGGTTCGTGCTGGCGAAGTACTTGGTATCGCTGGAATCGATGGAAACGGGCAGTCGGAGTTGATCCAAGCTTTGACTGGTTTGCGAAAGGCAGAAAGCGGACATATCAAGCTAAAAGGGGAAGACATCACCAATAAAAAACCTCGAAAGATCACTGAACATGGTGTAGGACATGTGCCAGAAGACCGTCATAAATACGGGTTGGTCCTAGATATGACATTGTCTGAAAACATTGCACTGCAAACGTATCATCAAAAACCTTACAGTAAAAACGGTATGCTGAATTATTCAGTGATAAATGAACATGCCAGAGAATTGATCGAAGAATATGATGTTCGAACAACGAATGAACTTGTTCCTGCAAAAGCTTTATCAGGCGGAAATCAGCAAAAAGCAATCATCGCTCGGGAAGTCGACCGAGATCCTGATCTGTTGATCGTTGCAAATCCAACTCGTGGACTGGATGTAGGTGCGATCGAATTTATTCATAAACGTCTGATCGAACAAAGGGACAAATACAAAGCAGTGTTATTGATTAGTTTCGAATTAGAAGAAATTTTAAATGTTTCGGATCGTATTGCTGTTATCCATGAAGGAGAAATCGTCGGGATCGTTGATCCGAAAGAAACATCTGAAAATGAATTAGGTCTATTGATGGCGGGCTATACCTTAGAAGAAGCACGAAAAGAGTTAGAAAAGGGGGCTGGCGCACATGAATGATCGCAGCGAGAAATTCCGTAATTTATTAGTGCCTGTACTTTCAGTTGTTTTAGGATTAATCTTAGGCGCGATATTGATGGCTGCTTTTGGTTTTCAGCCCATCCAAGGTTATTCTTCTATGTTAGATGCAGCTCTTGGTTCGCAAAGAGGAATCGGTGAAACATTAAGGCAAGCAACGCCGTTGATTTTTACAGCATTAGGGTTTTCTGTAGCTAACTCAGCTGGGTTCTTCAATATCGGGCTTTCTGGACAAGCGCTTTGCGGATGGATCGTCAGTGTCTGGGTGGCACTTGCTTTTCCAGATCTTCCAAAAGTTGTTTTGCTTCCATTGTGCGTGATCCTAGGTGCCTTAGCAGGTGCGATGGCAGCGGCTGTTCCTGGGTTGCTACGAGCATTTTTTGGAACAAGTGAAGTGATCGTAACGATCATGATGAACTATATCTTATTATACGTAAGCACGTTTGCTTTACATGAAGTGATGCCTGAAAGCTACCGATCAAGTTTGGACTCTTCCAATATGATCAGTCAAAATGCATCGTTGCGGTTACCTTGGTTAACACAAGCTTTTGGCGGCTCTCGCGTAAACTCAGGTTTGTTTTTAGCAATCATCGCGCTTATTTTCGTTTGGCTATTGATGAAGAAAACGACTTTAGGATTTGAGATCCGTTCCGTTGGTTTGAATCCTTTTGCTTCTGAGTATGCAGGGATGAGTAGTAAACGTACGATCGTTTTGTCGATGGTCATTTCTGGCGCTTTGGCGGGGCTTGGCGGTGTGGTTGAAGGATTAGGAACGTATCAAAACTTCTTCGTTCAAACGACCTCGCTATCTATTGGATTTGACGGAATGGCTGTCTCCTTACTTGGATCTGGATCAGCAATCGGTATTCTTTTATCAGCGATTTTGTTCAGTATTTTGAAGATCGGCGGACTTGGCATGCAGACAGGAGCTGGTGTTCCGTTTGAGATCGTCAATGTATCGATTGCTCTGATTATCTTCTTTGTTGGGATCAATTTCTTGATTCGTTTCGTCATGGCTAAGTTCTTCCAAGGAAAAAAACAAGAAGAAATCGTTGCGACAATCGAAGCGAAGCCAACGTATCAAAACCATGAAGGAGGCGAACTATAATGTCGACTATCGAATTAATTGCCTTGATTCTTACTTCAACACTGGTTTATTCAACACCGTTAATTCTAACATCACTAGGCGGAACGTTTTCTGAACGCAGCGGGATCGTAAACGTAGGGTTAGAGGGAATCATGGTCATGGGTGCTTTTAGTTCCATCGTTTTCAACTTGACGATGAGCCCCTCACTTGGTTCCATGACGCCATGGATCGCTATTTTAGTGGGTGGCGTCGTAGGTATCCTATTTTCTTTGATCCACGCAGTAGCAACAGTCAGCTTGCGTGCTGACCATATCATCAGCGGTACAGTGATCAATCTGATGGCACCAGCTTTAGGTGTTTTCTTGATCAAAGCATGGTATGGGAAAGGTCAAACAGATAACATCACGCAGAATCTGGGATATTTCTCTTTCCCAGGTTTGGCAGATATTCCGGTCATTGGATCAATTTTCTTCAAAAATACATTCTTGCCTGCTTATTGTGCAATTTTGATTGCTGTCATTGCTTGGGTGATCATCTTCAAGACGAAATTCGGCTTACGCCTCCGTTCAGTTGGTGAAAACCCTCAAGCTGCCGATACATTAGGTATCAATGTATATGCTATGCGTTATTCAGGCGTGCTGATTTCAGGCTTGTTAGGCGGTATGGGCGGTGCTGTTTTTGCTCAGTCGATTTCCGGTAACTTTTCAGCTGGGACGATCGTCGGACAAGGGTTCATCTCCATGGCTGCTATGATCTTTGGTAAATGGAATCCTTTAGGCGCAATGGGTGCCTCACTGTTCTTTGGTTTTGCACAAAGCTTGAGTATCATCGGTGCACAATTACCAGTTATTTCTTCGATTCCACCAGTATTGCTGCAAATTGCTCCATATTTGCTGACAATCATTGTGTTGGTTGTTTTCTTAGGGAAAGCTTCTGGACCAAAAGCAAACGGGAAGAACTATATCAAATCAAAATAATCTTTTAGCGAATAAAAAGGGTGGGTTACGGGAAGTGTTTTTCGTCTCGCCCTTTTTGTTTTAAAGGTAATAAAAATAAAAAGAAAGAAGGAATAATCATGTTTAAACGCGTACATCTGATCGTCATGGATTCAGTAGGAATTGGAGAAGCACCAGATGCCGAGAAGTTCGGTGACGTTGGTTCTGATACATTAGGACACATTGCAAAAGAAGCAGGATTGAACATTCCGCATTTAGAGCAGCTTGGTTTGGGAACGATTCGTCCTCTTGAAGGTGTGGAATCAGTGAAAGATCATCAAGGCTATGCGACGAAATTAGAAGAAGTTTCTGTAGGGAAAGATACGATGACAGGCCATTGGGAAATCATGGGATTGAATATCAAGACGC
Source organism: Enterococcus sp. DIV1224 (assembly GCF_050555455.1). NCBI lineage: Bacteria > Bacillati > Bacillota > Bacilli > Lactobacillales > Enterococcaceae > Enterococcus > Enterococcus sp. DIV1224. The sequence goes on from NZ_CP187859.1 coordinate 50,622, forward strand.
CGTTTCGTGTGTTTCCGAACGGATTCCCTGATGATCTGATCAAACAAATCGAAGAGTTTTCTGGCCGTAAAGTCGTATGCAACAAACCATATAGTGGAACGGCTGTTATTGACGATTACGGTGAACACCAAATGAAAACGGGTGATTTAATCGTATATACTTCTGCTGATCCTGTCCTTCAGATCGCGGCACATGAAGAAATCATTCCTTTAGAAGAACTATACCGGGTTTGCCAATTCGTTCGTGATATAACAAAAGATGACCCGTACATGATTGGTCGAATCATTGCACGTCCATATGTCGGAGAACCAGGAGACTTCACACGAACAAGCAATCGTCATGATTATGCGTTGGATCCATTCGGACACACGGTCCTCGATTCTTTGAAAGAAGCAGGAAAAGACGTGATTGCTGTAGGAAAGATCAACGATATTTTCAATGGACAAGGAATCACTGAATCTGTCCGCACGAAAAGTAATATGGATGGCGTCGACCAGTTGCTGAACGTTATGAAAAAAGAGTTTACAGGTATCAGCTTTACCAATTTAGTAGATTTTGATGCATTATACGGTCATCGCCGGGATGTAGTCGGTTATGCGCATGCGATTGAAGAATTTGACTTGCGGATCCCAGAACTGCTTGAAGCCATGGAAGAAGACGACTTGCTAATGATTACAGCCGATCACGGAAACGATCCGACATTTACTGGTACCGATCATACGCGAGAATATGTACCGTTATTGGTCTACAGTAAAAAAATGAAAGAACAAGGGGCGTTGCCTCAAGGGTATTATTCTGATATCTCCGCAACGATTGCTGAGAACTTTAGTGTTTCTTCGACTGAAAATGGCGAAAGCTTCTTAAAATTATTAAAATAATCTTTTTAAAATAGGAGAAAGCAAATGACCAAGTTAAGCGAGATGTTACAAGAAACGACCCAGTTTATCCTTGATAAAGGAGTAAAAGAAATTGATTTTGGTTTGATCCTAGGTTCAGGATTAGGTGAATTAGCAGATGAAATCGAAGATGCTGTAATGATTTCTTATGATGAGATCCCGTTCTTTCCTGTTTCGACAGTAGTTGGACATGCAGGACAGCTGGTTTACGGATCTCTAGCAGGCAAAAAAGTGTTAGCCATGCAAGGAAGATTCCACTACTATGAAGGTCATTCCATGCAAACAGTGACCTATCCAGTACGTGTGATGGCCGGACTAGGTGCCCATTCAGTCATTGTGACCAACGCATGTGGCGGTGTCAATGAATCCTTCGTACCAGGAGATTTGATGCTGATTACCGATCACATCAATTTTACTGGTGAAAATCCTTTGATCGGCCCGAATGAAGATGAAATGGGTCCTAGATTCCCAGATATGAGTCAAGCATATACGCCTGACTATCAAGCAACAGCAAAAGCAGCAGCAGAAAAACTAGGTTTGGATCTTAAAGAAGGCGTATATATGGGCTACTCTGGCCCAACTTATGAAACGCCTGCTGAGATTCGGATGTCTCGGACAATAGGAGCCGATGCAGTAGGGATGTCGACTGTTCCAGAAGTCATCGTAGCAGCTCACAGCGGATTAAAAGTGTTAGGAATCTCTTGTATTACCAACTTAGCAGCAGGCATGCAAGCGAATCTGAGCCATGAAGAAGTTGTAGAAACAACTCAGAGAGTCAAACAATCTTTTAAAGCATTGGTTAAAGAAACATTGACATTATTGTAATAGGAGGAGCAACAAAATGAGTGTGCATATCGAAGCGAAAGAAGGCGAGATTGCCGATAAGATTTTACTTCCGGGAGACCCTTTGCGAGCTAAATATATTGCAGAGACTTTTTTAGAAGAACCAGTTTGCTACAATCAGGTCCGTGGTATGCTAGGCTTTACCGGCAAATATAAAGGCGAACGTATTTCTGTTCAAGGAACAGGGATGGGGATGCCATCAGCCACCATCTATGCCCATGAATTGATCCAGTCATATGGCGTAAAGAAATTGATCCGAGTAGGTACATGCGGGGCATTGTCAAAAGATGTCCATGTTCGTGATTTAGTACTAGCGCAAGGCGCAGCGACCAGCTCTTCGATGATCGAAAAAAATTTCCAAGCCTTTCATTTTCCGCCAATCAGTGATTTCAATCTATTACTGAAAGCATATGAGATAGCTAAAGAAAAGGGCTATACGGTTCATGTAGGAAATGTCCTTTCGGAAGATTCTTTCTACAAAGATGATTTGACAGAGACATTCCAATTAGCTGAACTTGGTGTCTTAGGAGTGGAAATGGAAGCAGCGGCTCTCTATTACTTAGGCGCGAAATACCATGTGCAGACATTAAGTTTGATGACCGTTAGCGACCATTTGATTACTGGGGAAGAAACAACAGCTGCAGAACGTCAATCGACATTCAATGAAATGATCGAAGTAGGATTGGAAACGGCGATTCAAGGGTAAAGTAATAGCTAAATAGCAAGAAAGTGTGACTGCCTAAACTTCTATTAATAGAAATTTGGCAGTCACATTTTTTTGCAGAAACTGTCTCACATAACCTGAAATCAATGACAACCGTTGCTTCAGTTACTTCGAGGGTCCTTCTAAAGTCAACCATTTGAATGTCTAAAATGTGAATCGATATTCCTTTTAAATTGCAGACGAATGGCACAATCTTAATCAAATAAAAAAGAACAGAAAGAAGCGAGTTACGCTCTTTCTGTTCCGAACTAGGCTACCAACAGGATGTGACAAATGAGTCATCTCCTGTTGGTGGCTTCGTCTAGATGAATACCTTAATCATTCAATTGCTCATGTGATGATGCTTGAAGAATGAAAAATTCAACTTAAATCAAGTCTGCATCAATAATAAGTGTTTCGAATAATACAGCGTGCTCAAGTGAGGTGCCTGATCCAGGACGTCCTGGTAGGCGATATACTTCTATTCGCTGTCCTGCTTTTCCAGGAATTCCGTGACGTACTTGAATATTACCATCAACTATTCTTGGAATGCTATAGTATGCTGTGCCGTCAAATGTTCCAAAACGATATCTTCCATCAATGTGAACGACCCATCTGTTTTGATTATTGTGAAAAAGTTCAGGTGTCAATGTTAAATAAGCAAATGCTTGAGAACCTTCTCGCCCTACAGACAACATGTTTGTTTCTGTTACGCCTGTTTCCACTTGGATATTGTCATATTTCGCCCAACCATTCCATGTAGAAGCAAATCGTATAAGGTATGTATTTTCATCGTCTGGAGTCGCAAAAGTAAGTTTGCCACGTTCCCAGTTCTCATTATTATGTTCACTGCGTTCTAATACATCAAAACCGACATCATGATTCATGATCCCTAATTCAACACGTCCTGGTGCTGATTCGCTTGCTGCAACATCATAACTAAATGTATACGTGGTACTTGGTTTTAATGTCACATATTGATGAACATTTTCACCATTTTTTGCTAAAGCAAAGTTATTTCCATTAACGGTTTGAAGTGTGGGATTATTTGGCTCTTGGCCACTAGTGATCCAATGATCAAACCCGTCATTAAAGTCACCATTATGGATATACAATTGTTGCTCAATGGCCTGTTTACTTGTACTAACGAAGTCAGTTGTTGATAGACTTGTTGCGAATGTCGAAACGGATCCTCCTAAACTTAAAAATACCATACCTGCTGCCATCACTGTTTTTAAATTACTTTTGATCATCTTGTATCTCCTCACTCTATATTTTTATTTTTTGATTTTGTTTGTAAGATGCAGCCGTGTAGTCTGTCTGTATCTCACAAATTAATCATAACCGAGAAAATAGCGGTCGTGTAAACACTTTTTTCTATATAACATTCATCATTAGAAAAAAATGATAAAATAAATAGTTTTATAAGGTTGACTTTTATCTAAACTTCATTTATTAGCAACATAAGAAAAGATGGAGAGTTGTGGTGATAGCTCATACAAATGAAAACTTCCTCTTAGAAACAGGATAAAAGAATGAAATTTAAATAAGTTTCTACAAAAAATGTTCGCTCCACATCTGAATGATTGTCAGACATTCTTTTTTCTCTCAATGCTACGCCTTCTCTCTTAATTTTTTGTTTATTCAAACAGTACTTACTATTATAATCATATAGTTATTACCCGTGGTGCTAGTTAATTTTTTCCTAGAGGAAAATGTCTAAACATGTTGGTAAATCAACAAAAAAACGCATATAGTAGTCTCAAAACTCCCAAGAAATGAGGACTACATATGCGTTCATCAAAATATACTGAACATTATACAGATACTTTTATAACATTCAAGGAAATTATGAGAACTGTTTCTAACATATACCACAATTGTGTACCAGATAAGATTAAAAACCGAAGAAATACTGATCAACTGAAGCAACGCGATACAGTGATTATTGCTTGTGTTATATGGGGCATAATTAATGGCTATACTAGCCAAAGAGCCACGTATAGAGCGGTTTGTTCCGTCTTATTTCCTAATGGTGACTTTCCTAGTAGGAGTCGATTCACTCGCTTAAGTTCAAACTTAGCTTACACTATCAAGATTATTCGATACTTTTTCATCAAGAAGCTCACCAAAGGTGAACTAGTCGGAATTATAGATAGTTTTCCTAGTCCATTATGTAAACCAGTTAGAAATAGACAAGCAAAACTATTGAATCAAATAGCCAAAGTTGGCTATAACTCAACAAAAAAATCTTATTTTTATGGTCTTAAAATTCATATGATCGTTACTAAGACTGGCTTTCCGATTACTTACTCAATCACGAATCCAGGTGTCCATGACGTGAAAGTGTTAGAGACTTTATCGGAAGAAGCGAATCTTCCCAATATCCTAGGGGACAAAGGATATATTAGCCATAAAATCCATGAAAAGCTTGCCCTTAAGGGCATTACTATATCCGTTCCGCCACGTAAAAACATGGATAAATCAGAAAAACTAGACCACAGCTTACTTGGAAAACAAAGAAAAACAGTTGAGACTGTTTTTTCTTCCTTAGAAAAATTAGGTTGTCAAAATTTCAACTCACGTTCTGTTAAAGGGCTAGAGAGTAGATTTGACAGCATATTACTGGCTTACAGTGTTCTATTAAGTCGAGCACAACGACGTTTTGAAGGAACTTTGAGATATTCTTTAGGATATTAAAATTAACTAGCACCACGGGTAGTTATTATGTAAATTGATGTCATTCGCATTAGATAGCCAAGACTACCGTCTTCCAATATCTAAAAAAACAGCCCCTTCATCTCTTACAATAATAGGAGGTGAGAGGGCTGTCTTATTTACAATAGAGTATCTATTATAGGTAGTATTTTTTAGCCACTGTTAAGTCATCATTTAATTCATAAACAAGTGGTTGACCTGTTGGGATTTCAAGATCCATGATGTCTTCGTCAGAGATACCTTCGATATGTTTAGCTAGAGCGCGTAATGAGTTACCGTGTGCAGCTACTAAAACAGTTTTGTTGTCTAGTAATGCTGGAGCAATTTTATCTTGCCAGAATGGCAAAGCACGTTCTAATGTCACTTTCAAGTTTTCGCCACCAGGAATATCGCGTTTGTCTAACATTGCGTAACGACGGTCGTTTGCTGCAGAACCTTCGTCAGTTTCTTCCATTAATGGAGGAAGAGTATCGTAAGAACGACGCCAGATGTGTACTTGTTCGTCGCCGTATTTTTCAGCTGTTTCTTTTTTGTTCAAACCTTGTAATTTACCATAGTGACGTTCGTTCAAGCGCCATGATTTGATTTGTGGTACCCAAAGTTGATCTGAATATTCTAAGATCAAGTTACATGTTTTGATTGCACGAGTTAAAACAGAAGTATAGGCAACATCAAATTCGATTCCAGCTTCTTTGATTTTGCGTCCGCCTTCTTTTGCTTCTTCGATTCCTTCTGGTGCTAGGTTTACATCAGCCCAACCAGTAAATTGGTTCAATGCATTCCATTCACTAAGACCGTGACGAGAAAAAACTAATTTTGGCATGTTTAGCTCTCCTTTAAGATAGGTTTATATTTCTGAAAATTTCAGTTCTGTTTTATTGTACAATTTTTTGGAAGAGATTTCCATCGAAAAATTGGATAAGATTCTATGAGAAAACGAGTAGAGAAGATAAAAAAACGAACAGCTGCGAAAGCACTGTTCGTTTTTAGGCATTAGATGCATAATTGCTCGATTTCTTTTTCAGGCAAATTGATATATTTATAACATGTTCCAACTGAAACACCGCATTTTGAAGAAATAAATTGGATTGTTTCTTTTTTTTCGTAATAGAGACGTCGGATTTTTTTGATCGTTTTTGCATCGATTTTTGGTCTTCCGCCGATTTTTCCTTTTTTACGAGCTTCATCTAATCCAACTAATGTACGTTCTTTGATCAATGCGCACTCCATGTTTGCCAGGTTTTCCATCAATTGGAAATAGATTTTCCCCATTTCGCGCGTATCGATTCCTTCATCAATGCTAATCAAGTGCAGCCCGCGGTCTTTGAATAATTGTGTAAGTTCTGTTAATTGCCGTGTAGATTTGCCCAATCGATGAAGTTGGCAGACGACTAGTGCATCGCCTTGCTGCATGTCAGCAATCACTGACTCCAAATGAACAGCAGTAGCATCGTTTTGTTCCACTTCATATGTCTCATGGAAAATTTCTTGACAACCAAAGTCAGATAATTGTTCAACCTGAGTTGTTAAATCAACATCATTTATGGTTGTGCGTGCATAACCAATGATTTTCATGGTGATTCCTTTCTAGCAGTGATTTTCTAACTGGATATAACAGTAAAAATGTAGCATAAAGTACGTCAAAAAGATAGTTTTTTCGCAAATTTTCCGCTGTCTTTTTTTATTGGATGATCAAGCAGTTTTTCTTTATTTATGGCGGATGGCATCAAGAATCTCAACACCTTTTTCTGAGCCAACAACAACTTTTGAAACCATATTTAGGAAAAGTCCATGTTCGACTACCCCAACAAGTTCATCTAAATAGGTAGCTAAGCTTTCTGGTTGTTCAATAACTTCTAGATGCAGATCAATGATATAATGACCACCATCTGTGGTTAGGACTTCGCCGTTTTCGTCTGTACGCAAAACAGGTTGGAATCCTTTTTCGTCAAAAATACGAAGTAGCTGTTGGGAGCCATAAGGGATGACTTCAACTGGGAGTGGGAACTTCCCAAGTTTATGGACTAATTTAGAAGAATCAACGATCCAAATCGTTTCTTTTGAGTACGTAGCGACTATTTTCTCGAAAAGCAAAGCAGCACCGCCGCCTTTTATCCCTTGAAAATCAGCACTGATTTCATCAGCACCATCTATCGTCAGATCGACTACTGGGACTTCATCGATACTCTTTAGCGGTATTCCTAATTTTTCCGCTTGTTCTTTTGTCGCATTTGAAGTAGTGACTCCTGTGATACGTAATCCTTCTTCACGCATACGGCGACCAATCTCTTCTACCATATAATAGGCGGTTGAACCGGTCCCGAGACCAACGATCATCCCGTCCTTTACGAATTTCGCGGCTTCAATGCCAGCTAATTGTTTTAAATTCATCTTTGCATCCACCTTTTTTTAGTTTGAGCTTCGTGCTTTCCTCACTATTTTAGCGTGATTTACGGCAAAAAGATACCATTCTTTTTTATTGCAATAAAGCTTTTTCAAAAAAAATTGCATCTCTTGTTGACATGTTTTTTCATTCGTGATATTCTAACAAAGGTGCTTTATCTACAGGTTTCTGTGAAGAAACGTGCTGACTGTTTATCAAAGCATATTTGATAAGGATGCAGACATTGCATTTATTTTTTATCGCAAAAAAAGAACCACCTGGATGTGTGGAACTAGACGCAAATCGTGGGAAGGAGGAAACAAGGAATGCCTACAATTAACCAATTAGTACGTAAACCTCGTAAATCAAAGGTGGAAAAATCTAATTCACCTGCTTTGAACAAAGGATATAACAGCTTTAAGAAAACTCAAACTAACGTAAACTCACCTCAAAAACGTGGGGTAGCAACTCGTGTGGGTACAATGACACCTAAAAAACCGAACTCAGCTTTACGTAAATATGCACGTGTTCGTTTGTCAAACTTAATTGAAGTTACTGCTTATATCCCAGGGATTGGTCATAACTTACAAGAACACAGTGTTGTATTATTACGCGGTGGTCGTGTAAAAGACTTACCAGGGGTACGTTACCATATCGTTCGCGGTGCTTTAGATACTGCTGGTGTTAACGACCGTAAACAAAGCCGTTCTAAATACGGAACTAAAAAACCTAAAGCTTAATTTTAATTATTAAACAAATGAAACTTGCTTCTATTATATAGAAGTAATTACTATGAACAATATTTCGGAAGGAGGAGTTACGGATGCCACGTAAAGGTCCTGTTGCAAAACGTGATGTTTTACCAGATCCTATTTATAACTCAAAATTAGTAACTCGCTTGATCAACCGTGTAATGGTTGACGGAAAACGCGGGATTGCAGCTAACATTATCTATAATGCCTTTGATTTGATCAAAGAATCTACAGGTAACGATCCATTAGAAGTGTTTGAACAAGCAATGAAAAACGTTCAACCTGTTCTTGAAGTTAAAGCACGTCGTGTTGGGGGTTCAAACTACCAAGTACCAGTTGAAGTTCGCCCTGAACGCCGCGTTACTCTAGGTCTTCGTTGGGTAGTAAACTACGCTCGCTTGCGCGGTGAACACACAATGGAAGAACGCTTAGCAAAAGAAATCATGGATGCTGCAAACAACACAGGTGCTTCTGTTAAAAAACGTGAAGACACTCATAAAATGGCTGATGCCAACCGTGCGTTTGCTCACTATCGCTGGTAAGATTCTCTCTGTTTGGTCGACTTTTATAAGTCGACCTCAGATAGTGTCCTTATTTTTAGCAACTAGATAGTAAAGAGAGGAGAAACAAGGAGAATGACCAGAGAATTTTCTTTACAAAACACTCGTAATATCGGTATCATGGCCCACATCGATGCTGGTAAAACGACTGCTACTGAACGTATCTTGTACTATACTGGTAAAATCCACAAAATTGGTGAAACTCATGAAGGAGCTTCACAAATGGACTGGATGGAACAAGAACAAGAACGTGGTATTACGATCACTTCTGCTGCTACTACAGCACAATGGAAGGGTCATCGAATCAACATCATCGACACACCAGGACACGTAGACTTCACAGTTGAAGTTGAACGTTCATTGCGTGTACTTGATGGTGCTGTAACTGTTCTTGATGCACAATCAGGTGTTGAACCTCAAACTGAAACAGTTTGGCGTCAAGCAACAACTTACGGTGTACCTCGTATCGTATTTGCAAACAAAATGGACAAGATCGGTGCTGACTTCTTATATTCAGTATCAACTTTACATGACCGTTTGCAAGCAAACGCTCACCCAATCCAATTACCAATTGGTGCGGAAGACGACTTCACAGGAATTATCGACCTTGTAACAATGAAGGCTGAAATGTATACAAACGATCTTGGAACAGAGATCGAAGAAACAGAAATTCCTGAAGAATACCGCGAATTAGCTGAAGAATGGCGCGAAAAATTGGTTGAAGCTGTAGCTGAAACTGATGAAGAACTTACTTTGAAATACTTAGAAGGTGAAGAAATCACTGAAGCTGAGTTAAAAGAAGGTATCCGCCGCGCAACAGTTAACGTAGAATTCTACCCAGTACTATGTGGTTCAGCATTTAAGAACAAAGGGGTTCAATTACTATTGGACGCTGTTCTTGATTACTTGCCATCACCGTTAGATATCCCAGCTATCAAAGGGATTGACCCTAAAACTGATGAAGAAGTAGAACGTCCTGCAGACGATAGCGCTCCTTTCTCAGCTTTAGCATTTAAAGTTATGACTGACCCATTCGTAGGCCGTTTAACTTTCTTCCGTGTGTACTCTGGTGTTTTAAAATCAGGTTCATACGTACAAAACGCAACAAAAGGCAAACGCGAACGTGTTGGTCGTATCTTACAGATGCATGCCAACTCTCGTTCAGAAATCTCTGAAGTTTACGCTGGAGATATCGCTGCTGCTGTTGGTTTGAAAGACACAACTACTGGGGACACACTATGTGATGAAAAGAATCTAGTTATTCTTGAATCAATGGAATTCCCAGAACCAGTTATCCAAGTCGCTATTGAACCTAAATCAAAAGCTGACCAAGATAAAATGGGTGTGGCTTTACAAAAACTATCTGAAGAAGATCCTACTTTCCGTGCTGAAACAAACGTGGAAACAGGCGAAACAATCATCGCTGGTATGGGTGAACTTCACTTAGATATCATCGTTGACCGTATGCGTCGTGAATTCAAAGTTGAAGCTAACGTAGGTGCGCCTCAAGTATCTTACCGTGAAACTTTCCGTGCTGGCACTCAAGCCGAAGGTAAGTTTGTACGTCAGTCTGGTGGTAAAGGTCAATACGGTCACGTATGGATCGAATTTACACCAAACGAAGAAGGTGCTGGTTTCGAATTTGAAAATGCGATCGTCGGTGGGGTTGTTCCTCGTGAATACATTCCAGCTGTTGAAGCTGGTTTGAAAGATGCTATGGAAAATGGTGTCTTAGCTGGCTATCCATTAGTAGATATCAAAGCTAAACTTTACGATGGTTCATACCATGATGTCGATTCAAATGAAACTGCCTTCCGTGTTGCTGCTTCTATGGCATTACGTGCAGCAGCTAAGAAAGCTAATCCAGTAATCCTTGAACCAATCATGGCTGTAGAAGTTGTTATCCCTGAAGATTACTTAGGTGATGTTATGGGCCACGTAACTGCTCGTCGTGGACGTGTTGAAGGTATGGAAGCTCGCGCTGGCGGCCAACAAGTTGTTCGTGCGATGGTTCCACTTGCTGAAATGTTTGGTTATGCTACAACTCTTCGTTCTGCTACTCAAGGTCGTGGTACATTTACAATGACATTTGACCACTACGAAGATGTACCAAAATCAGTACAAGAAGAAATCATTAAGAAAAACGGCGGAAAAGCTGAATAATTTCTTAAAACCGGATAGTCCTGCAAAGAGATTATCCAAAGAGACTATATTTTTAATATAGTTTCGTGTAAAATAATTATCGATGATATGGGCATGTGGTGTACCTTGTGTACATCATATACCTATCAGACAAATAAAAAATATATTGTATTTTTAGGAGGACATTTTAAAATGGCAAAAGAAAAATTTGACCGTTCTAAACCACACGTTAACATTGGTACTATCGGACACGTTGACCATGGTAAAACTACATTAACAGCTGCAATCACAACTGTACTATCTAAGAAAAACGGCGGCCAAGCTATGGCTTACGATCAAATCGATGGTGCTCCAGAAGAACGCGAACGCGGAATTACAATCTCAACAGCTCACGTTGAGTATGAAACAGATACACGCCACTACGCTCACGTTGACTGCCCAGGACACGCGGACTACGTTAAAAACATGATCACTGGTGCTGCTCAAATGGACGGAGCTATCTTGGTAGTTTCTGCTGCTGATGGCCCAATGCCTCAAACTCGTGAACACATCCTATTGTCTCGTCAAGTTGGTGTTCCTTACATCGTTGTATTCTTGAACAAAGTAGACATGGTTGATGACGAAGAATTACTAGAATTAGTTGAAATGGAAGTTCGTGACCTATTAACAGAATACGAATTCCCTGGTGACGATGTTCCTGTAGTTGCTGGATCAGCTTTGAAAGCTTTAGAAGGCGACGCTTCATACGAAGAAAAAATTCTTGAATTGATGGCTGCAGTTGACGAATACATCCCAACTCCAGAACGTGACAACGACAAACCATTCATGATGCCAGTTGAAGACGTGTTCTCAATCACTGGACGTGGGACTGTTGCTACAGGTCGTGTTGAACGTGGACAAGTTCGCGTTGGTGACGAAGTTGAAGTTGTTGGTATTGCTGAAGAAACTTCAAAAACAACAGTTACTGGTGTTGAAATGTTCCGTAAATTGTTAGACTACGCTGAAGCTGGAGACAACATTGGTGCTTTACTACGTGGTGTTGCACGTGAAGACATCCAACGTGGACAAGTTTTAGCTAAACCAGGTACAATCACACCTCATACAAAATTCTCTGCAGAAGTATATGTGTTGACAAAAGAAGAAGGTGGACGTCATACTCCATTCTTCACTAACTACCGTCCACAATTCTACTTCCGTACAACTGACGTAACAGGTGTTGTTGAATTACCAGAAGGAACTGAAATGGTTATGCCTGGCGACAACGTAACAATGGAAGTTGAATTAATCCACCCAATCGCTATCGAAAACGGTACTAAATTCTCAATCCGTGAAGGCGGACGTACAGTTGGTGCCGGTGTCGTTACAGAAATCAAAGCTTAATTGAATTAAGCAAAACTAAGCAACATTTATTCGGACGTAATCGCTCGGAATGAAGATCTCAGGATCTTTGTTTCCGAGCTTTTTTATTTATTGCAGGATCAGGAAAGAAAAGACAGGGTATTATAATAGAAGGAACGCGAAATAAAAGAATCAGTATTTTCTAAATGAAACTTTATGAAAACAAAATGTTTTTTACAAGAAAAAGCCTTGCGTTGTGAGTTTATATATATTATAATGACAAAGGTGCGTTTACTTTAGTGAATTGCACAGACGTAATCAGAATGATTTCGTCGGCTAAGAAACGAGAGGTTGCGACACGCCCGGACGCTTTGCCACGAACGAGCGTGACGGAAATTTTCGTGGAGCTATGTCTACTTTTCAAAATAGGCGAAGGAGGGAACAAGATGGCAAAACAAAAAATTCGTATCCGTTTAAAAGCGTATGAACACCGTATTTTAGATCAATCAGCGGATAAAATCGTGGAAACTGCAAAAAGAACTGGAGCTAGCGTGTCTGGTCCAATTCCATTACCAACTGAACGCAGTCTTTACACAATCATTCGTGCGACTCATAAATACAAAGATTCACGCGAACAATTCGAAATGCGTACACACAAACGTCTTATCGACATTGTGAACCCAACACCAAAAACTGTTGATGCTTTGATGAAGCTAGACTTACCATCTGGTGTAAACATCGAAATCAAATTATAAAACTAAAACAAAAATAATGGAGGTGTACTCATGACCAAAGGAATCTTAGGGAAAAAAGTGGGAATGACACAAATCTTCACTGAATCTGGTGAATTAATTCCAGTTACTGTTGTAGAAGCTACGCCAAACGTAGTACTACAAGTGAAAACAATGGAAACGGATGGCTACGAAGCTATTCAAGTTGGTTACCAAGATATGCGTGAAGTTTTATCAAACAAACCTGCGAAAGGTCATGTTGCAAAAGCAAACACGGCTCCTAAGCGCTTCATTCGTGAATTCAAAAATGTTGAGCTAGGAGAATATGAAGTAGGAAAAGAAATTACAGTAGATGTTTTCCAAGCAGGAGACATTATTGATGTAACAGGTACTACGAAAGGTAAAGGATTCCAAGGGGTTATCAAACGCCACGGACAAAGCCGCGGACCAATGGCTCACGGTTCTCGTTACCATCGTCGTCCTGGGTCAATGGGTCCAGTTGCACCTAACCGTGTATTCAAAAACAAACGTCTTGCTGGCCGTATGGGTGGCAACCGCGTAACTATCCAAAACTTGGAAGTTGTACGTGTAGATGCAGAAAGAAATGTTATCTTGATCAAAGGTAATGTTCCTGGAGCGAAAAAATCTTTAATCACTATCAAATCAGCTGTGAAAGCTAAATAATTGTAGGAAGAAAGGAGGAACTAAGGAATGCCGAATGTAGCATTATTCAAACAAGATGGAAGCCAAAACGGTGAAATCACACTTAACGAAGAAATCTTCGGAATTGAACCTAATGAAAGTGTTGTTTACGATGCAATCGTAATGCAACGTGCGTCATTAAGACAAGGAACACACGCGGTTAAAAACCGTAGCGCTGTTCGTGGCGGTGGACGTAAACCATGGCGTCAAAAAGGAACAGGTCGTGCACGTCAAGGATCTATCCGCTCACCACAATGGCGTGGAGGTGGCGTAGTCTTTGGACCAACACCACGTTCTTACAGCTACAAACTTCCTAAAAAAGTTCGTCGTTTAGCAATGAAATCTGTATTGTCAGAAAAAGTTGCTGAAAACAACTTGGTAGCAATCGAAGGCTTGAACTTCGACGCACCAAAAACAAAAGAATTCAAACAAGTTCTTGCTAACTTATCTATCGACTCTAAAGTATTGGTTGTTCTAGAAAAAGGTAACGACTTTGCTGCTTTATCAGCACGTAACTTACCAAACGTTTCTGTAGTAACTTCTGATAATGTGAGTGTGCTAGACGTTGTATCAAATACAAAAGTGTTAGCAACACAAACTGCTCTTACTCAAATTGAGGAGGTGCTTGCATAATGAACTTACTAGACGTAATCAAACGCCCAGTGATCACTGAAAAATCAATGCTTGCCATGGATGACAAGAAATACACTTTTGAAGTGGACACTCGCGCAAACAAAACTTTAGTAAAACAAGCGGTAGAAGCTGCTTTTGACGTTAAAGTCAAAAACGTGAACATCGTGAACGTACGTGCGAAATTCAAACGTATGGGCAAATATGCAGGATATACAAAAAAACGTCGCAAAGCGATCGTTACATTGACTGAAGATTCAAAAGAAATCCAATTATTCGAAGCTGCTGAATAAGCACTAATAGATAACTCATTAAATTAGGAGGGAAAAACGTGGCGATTAAAAAGTACAAACCTACCTCAAATGGTCGTCGTAACATGACAGGTTCTGATTTTGCTGAAATCACAACATCAACACCTGAAAAATCATTGTTACAACCATTGAAAAACCATGCTGGACGTAACAACAACGGCCGCATCACTGTACGTCATCAAGGTGGCGGACACAAACGCCAATATCGCGTGATCGACTTCAAACGTAACAAAGACAACGTTGTTGCAACTGTTCAAACGATCGAATATGATCCAAACCGTTCAGCTAACATCGCGTTAGTACACTATGAAGATGGAGTGAAAGCTTACATCTTAGCACCTAAAGGACTAGAAGTGGGTATGAAACTTGTTTCAGGTCCAGAAGCAGATATCAAAGTCGGAAATGCTCTTCCATTAGAAAACATTCCAGTTGGTACTGTTATCCACAACATTGAAATGAAACCTGGTAAAGGTGGACAATTGATCCGTTCTGCTGGTACAAGTGCTCAAGTACTTGGTAAAGAAGGCAAATACGTATTGATCCGCTTGAACTCTGGTGAAGTTCGTATGATCTTAGCTGCATGCCGCGCAACAATCGGTTCTGTAGGTAACGAACAACACGAATTAATCAACATCGGTAAAGCTGGACGCTCTCGTTGGATGCGTAAACGCCCAACTGTACGTGGTAGCGTAATGAACCCTAATGATCACCCACACGGTGGTGGTGAAGGTAAAGCTCCTATTGGACGTAAAGCACCAGTTTCTCCTTGGGGTCAACCAGCTCTTGGTTACAAAACTCGTAACAAAAAAGCTAAATCAGACAAACTTATTGTTCGTCGTCGCAAAAATAAATAATTACTTTGACCATGTGTCGCACATTTTGAGAGGAGGTTCACCATGGGTCGTAGTTTAAAGAAAGGACCTTTTGTCGATGAGCATTTAATGAAAAAAGTTGAAGCTCAAGCAGGGGTTGAAAAGAAAAAAGTTATCAAAACTTGGTCACGCCGTTCAACAGTTTTCCCAAGTTTTGTTGGATATACCATCGCAGTTTATGATGGACGTAAACATGTACCAGTTTACATCCAAGAAGACATGGTAGGACACAAATTAGGTGAATTTGCACCTACAAGAACTTATCGTGGACATGCTGCTGACGATAAGAAAACGAAACGCTAATTTGAGGGGAGGATAAATCCAAATGGCAGAACAAATCACATCAGCTAAAGCAACTGCAAAAACAGTTCGCACTTCACCTCGAAAAGCCCGTTTAGTAATTGACCTTATCAGAGGTAAAAGTGTCGCAGATGCAATTTCAATCTTGAAATTCACACCAAACAAATCTGCTGGAATCATTGAAAAAGTATTGATGTCAGCAGTTGCGAATGCAGAAAATAACTTTGACTTAGATGTTGAAAACTTGGTAGTAACCGAAGCTTTTGTTAACGAAGGACCTACAATGAAACGTTTCCGTCCTCGTGCAAAAGGATCAGCTTCTCCAATCAACAAACGTACAAGTCATATCACGGTAGTCGTATCAGAAAAATAAGGAGGGATAATCAGTGGGTCAAAAAGTACATCCAATTGGAATGCGTGTAGGCATCATCCGCGACTGGGATGCTAAGTGGTATGCTGAAAAAGAGTATGCTGAGTTCTTACACGAAGATTTAAGAATCCGTAAATTTATTTCAACTAAACTTGCTGATGCTGCTGTATCAACAGTTGAAATCGAACGTGCAACAGGTCGCGTAAACATTTCAATTCACACAGCTAAACCAGGTATGGTTATTGGTAAAGGCGGTTCTGAAGTCGAAAGCCTAAGAAAAGAATTAAACAAATTAACTGGTAAAAGAATCCACATCAACATCGTGGAAATCAAAAAACCAGATCTAGATGCAAAATTAGTAGGTGAAGGAATCGCACGTCAATTAGAAAACCGTGTTGCTTTCCGTCGCGCTCAAAAACAAGCGATCCAACGCTCAATGCGTGCTGGCGCTCAAGGTATCAAAACTCAAGTATCTGGTCGTCTAAACGGAGCAGATATCGCTCGTTCAGAAGGATACTCAGAGGGAACTGTTCCTCTTCATACTTTACGTGCGGACATTGATTACGCATGGGAAGAAGCAGATACAACATACGGAAAACTAGGAGTTAAAGTGTGGATCTATCGTGGAGAAATTCTTCCAACTAAAAAAAACACTGAGAAAGGAGGGAAATAATCATGTTAGTACCTAAACGTGTAAAACACCGTCGTGAATTCCGCGGAAAAATGCGCGGGGAAGCTAAAGGCGGAAAAGAAGTAGCATTCGGTGAATACGGTTTGCAAGCTGTTGATTCACATTGGATCACAAACCGCCAAATCGAAGCTGCTCGTATCGCAATGACTCGTTACATGAAACGTGGTGGGAAAGTATGGATTAAAATTTTCCCTCACAAATCTTATACTGCCAAAGCAATTGGGGTACGTATGGGTTCTGGTAAAGGGGCACCTGAAGGATGGGTTGCACCAGTAAAACGTGGTAAAATCATGTTTGAAATCGCAGGCGTTCCTGAAGAAGTAGCTCGTGAAGCGTTACGTCTAGCTTCTCACAAATTACCAATGAAAACTAAGATCGTAAAACGTGAGGAAATGGGTGGTGAATCGAATGAAGGTTAAAGAAATCAGAGAATTAACCACTGCCGAAATGCTTGATCAAGAAAAACAATTAAAAGAAGAATTGTTTAATCTTAGATTCCAATTAGCAACAGGTCAATTAGAAAACACTGCACGTATTAAAGAAGTACGTAAATCGATTGCACGCATCAAAACTGTGTTGCGTGAACAAGCTAAGTAATTATGGAAGGAGGCCATTAAGCGTATGACTGAAGGAAGAAATCAACGCAAAGTTTATCAAGGTCGCGTGGTTTCAGACAAAATGGATAAAACAATTACCGTTGCTGTCGAAACAAAGAAAAACCACCCTATCTATGGCAAACGCATGAACTATTCTAAGAAATACAAAGTGCATGATGAAAACAACACAGCAAAAGTTGGCGACATCGTGAGAATTATGGAAACTCGTCCATTATCAGCTACAAAACGTTTCCGTTTGTTGGAAGTAGTCGAAGAAGCAGTTATTATCTAATAACACGAGATTTTCCTATATAGATTGAATGCAAAATCTGAAAGGAGGATACACAACGTGATCCAAGCAGAAAGTCGTTTAAAAGTCGCTGATAACTCAGGCGCACGTGAAATTTTGACGATCAAAGTCCTTGGTGGATCTGGTCGTAAAACTGCTAACATCGGTGATGTGATCGTTGCTACGGTTAAACAAGCAACGCCAGGTGGGGTTGTCAAAAAAGGTGACGTCGTTAAAGCCGTTATCGTTCGAACAAAATCAGGAGCTCGTCGTACAGACGGTTCATATATTAAATTTGATGAAAATGCTGCAGTGATTATTCGTGATGATAAAAGCCCTCGTGGAACACGTATCTTTGGGCCAGTTGCACGTGAACTACGTGAAAACAACTTCATGAAGATCGTTTCACTAGCACCAGAAGTTTTATAATCTTGAGACACTTATCAAAGGAGGTGCGAAACAGTTATGTTTGTTAAAAAAGGCGATAAAGTTAAAGTTATCACTGGAAAAGACAAAAACAAAGAAGGCGTTGTACTAGCAGCGTTCCCGAAAAAAGATAAAGTTATTGTCGAAGGTGTAAATGTCGTTAAAAAACACCAAAAACCTTCTCAAGCTGCTCCTCAAGGTGGAATTGTTGAGATGGAAGCGCCAATTCATGTTTCTAACGTGATGGTGGTTGACTCTACTGGTGTAGCTGGCCGAGTTGGCTACAAAGAAGTAGACGGCAAAAAAGTCCGTGTTTCTAAAAAAACCGGTGAAGTTTTAGATAAATAAAAGTTTAAGGAAGGAGGGTCTTACTGAATGAACCGCCTAAAAGAAAAATATCTTAAAGAAGTAACTCCATCATTGATGGAAAAATTTAACTATAGCTCTGTTATGCAAACACCTAAAGTTGAAAAAATCGTCATCAACATGGGTGTTGGTGATGCGGTATCAAACGCTAAAAACTTAGATAAAGCAGTTGAAGAATTAACTTTGATCACTGGTCAAAAACCAATGATTACAAAAGCTAAAAAATCAATCGCTGGATTCCGTTTACGTGAAGGAATGCCAATTGGTGCAAAAGTTACATTGCGCGGAGAAAGAATGTACGAATTCTTAGATAAATTGGTTTCAGTTTCACTACCACGTGTACGTGACTTCCATGGTGTAAGTAAAAAAGCCTTTGACGGTCGTGGAAACTATACTTTAGGTATTAAAGAACAATTGATCTTCCCAGAAGTAGATTATGATTTAGTAGATAAAGTACGTGGTATGGACATCGTTATTGTAACAACAGCAAACTCTGATGAAGAATCTCGTGAGTTGTTGACACAATTAGGCATGCCATTCCAAAAATAATTAAAGGAGGCGAACTACGTGGCTAAAAAATCAATGATTGCTAAAAACAAACGTCCTGCAAAATTTTCAACACAAGCTTATACTCGTTGCGAACGTTGCGGACGTCCACATTCAGTTTATCGTAAGTTCCATCTTTGCCGTATTTGCTTCCGCGAACTTGCCTATAAAGGTCAAATTCCCGGCGTGAAGAAAGCTAGCTGGTAAAAAGTAAATTCGCATAAGAAGGAGGTAAAAGATCAATGGTCATGACAGATCCAATTGCAGATTTTCTAACTCGTATCCGTAACGCAAACATGGTTAAACATGAGTCTTTAGAAGTACCTGCATCAAAAATTAAACGTGACATCGCTGAAATCTTGAAACGTGAAGGTTTCGTTCGTGATGTTGAATACATCGAAGATGACAAACAAGGCGTGATCCGTGTTTTCCTAAAATTTGGTAAAAACGGCGAACGTGTTATCACAAACTTAAAACGTATCTCTAAACCAGGTTTGCGTGCTTATGTCAAAGCTGACGAAGTACCAAAAGTATTGAACGGTTTAGGTATCGCAATCATTTCGACTTCTGAAGGTGTTGTCACTGATAAAGAAGCTCGTGAAAAAAATATCGGCGGCGAAGTTATCGCTTACGTATGGTAATCAAGTAGAATCTACAAGGAGGTGTCTTTAAGTGAGCCGTATCGGAAATAAAGTCGTTGTGATCCCTGAAGGAGTAACAGTTACTCAAGAAGGAAACAACGTTACAGTTAAAGGACCAAAAGGTGAATTGACTCGTACTTTCTCAGCAGATATCAAAATGAATATCGAAGGAAACGAAGTGACTTTCACTCGTCCAAACGACAGTAAAGAAATGAAAACAATTCATGGAACAACTCGTGCGAACTTCAACAACATGGTTGTAGGTGTCAGCGAAGGATTCCAAAAAGCGTTAGAACTAATCGGGGTTGGGTACCGTGCACAATTACAAGGATCAAAACTTGTATTGAACGTTGGTTACTCACATCCAGTAGAAATCACACCACCAGCTGGAGTAACTGTTGAAGTACCAGCTAACACACAAGTAATTGTTAAAGGTGCGAACAAAGAAGAAGTTGGCGAATTAGCTGCAAATATTCGCGGAACTCGTCCTCCAGAACCTTATAAAGGTAAAGGTATTCGTTATGTTGGCGAATATGTACGCCGTAAAGAAGGTAAAACTGGTAAATAATCGTTTAGAAAAATTGCATAGAAGCCAGCAGCAGGAAAAAGGTATTTGGCTGAAGTTTACCTTCAAAAAAATAAATTTCTACTTGTGCCGCAGCTTCTATTTTTCGAAACGTATTTACTGCTTGAAATAGTAGTACAATAAAAACAAAGAGGTGACAATTGTGATTACAAAACCAGATAAGAACAAAACACGTCAAAAGAGACATCGTCGTGTACGTAACAATATCTCTGGTACTGCTGAGCGCCCACGCTTGAACGTTTTTCGTTCTAACAAAAACATCTACGCTCAAATTATTGATGACGTAGCGGGTGTAACGCTAGCAAGTGCCTCTACCTTGGATAAAGAAATTTCAGGTGGAACAAAAACAGAAGCAGCACAAGCTGTCGGTAAACTAGTTGCTGAACGTGCAGCTGAAAAAGGCATTAAAGTAGTAGTCTTTGACCGTGGTGGATACCTTTACCATGGCCGTGTGCAAGCTTTAGCTGAAGCAGCTCGCGAAAATGGACTAGAATTTTAGAAGAAGGAGGAATACCATTCATGGTTTATATCGATCCAAAACATTTGGAATTAGAAGACCGCGTTGTTGCAATTAACCGTGTAACAAAAGTTGTTAAAGGTGGACGTCGTCTACGTTTTGCTGCTTTAGTTGTTGTCGGTGACAAAAACGGACACGTAGGATTTGGTACAGGTAAAGCTCAAGAAGTTCCTGAAGCAATCCGTAAAGCAATTGAAGATGCGAAGAAAAACTTAGTTGAAGTACCTATGGTTGGTTCAACAATCCCACACGAAGTAATCGGTGCTTTTAGTGGTGGTAGAATCCTAATGAAACCTGCTGTAGAAGGTTCTGGGGTTGCTGCTGGCGGACCAGTTCGTGCCGTATTAGAATTAGCTGGGGTAGCAGATATCACTTCTAAATCTTTAGGCTCAAATACACCAATCAACGTTGTTCGCGCAACAGTTGAAGGTTTGAAACAATTGAAACGTGCAGAAGAAGTTGCAGAACTTCGCGGCAAATCAGTTGAAGAATTAATCGGATAAGGAGGACAACAATAATGGCTGAATTAAAAGTTACTTTAAAACGCAGTATTATCGGACGTCCTCAAAACCAACGCGATACAGTTAAAGCGTTAGGTCTTACAAAGATTAACAGTTCAGTGGTTAAGCCTTCTAATGAAGCAATTAAAGGCATGATCAATACTGTTTCTCACCTAGTGGACGTTGAAGAAGTTTAATTAAAAAAAATCAGAACTAGAACATTAAGGAGGTGCCAAACCTATGAAACTTCATGAATTAAAACCTGCTGAAGGTTCACGCCAAGTACGTAACCGTGTTGGTCGTGGTACTTCATCTGGTAACGGAAAAACTGCCGGACGCGGACAAAAAGGACAAAAAGCCCGTTCAGGCGGTGGTGTGCGTTTAGGATTTGAAGGGGGACAAACACCATTGTTCCGTCGTTTACCAAAACGAGGATTCACAAACGTGAACCGTAAAGACTATGCAGTCATCAATCTTGATGTATTGAACCGCTTTGAAGACGGAGCTGAAGTAACTCCTGTTGCTTTAGTTGAAGCTGGAATCGTGAAAAACGAAAAAGCTGGAATCAAAGTATTAGCTAACGGGGAACTAAACAAGAAATTAACTGTGAAAGCAGCAAAATTCTCTAAAGCAGCTCAAGAAGCAATTGAAGCGGCTGGTGGATCAATCGAGGTGATCTAATGTTTAGACTATTAAAAGATGCTTTTAAAGTAAAAGACATTAGATCGAAAATCCTATTTACTGTATTTGTGTTGTTTGTATTTCGCCTAGGTGCACATATCACTGTACCAGGCGTAAATGCTGCTTCATTGCAAAACCTTTCTTCTTTGCCATTTTTCAACATGTTGAACTTGGTAAGTGGTAGTGCGATGCAAAACTTCTCCATTTTCTCAATGGGGGTTTCACCATACATTACTGCTTCTATCGTCATTCAGCTTCTTCAAATGGACATCGTGCCTCGATTTGTTGAATGGTCGAAACAAGGGGAAGTGGGTCGTAAAAAATTGAATCAAGCCACTCGATATCTGACATTAGTATTGGCATTTATCCAATCTGTCGGTATCACTGCTGGATTCAACCAATACGCTCAATTAGGTTTCGTGAATAATCCTAACGTAGCAACTTACGTAACGATCGGTTTAATTCTAACAGCCGGTACGATGTTTGTTACTTGGCTAGGAGAACAGATCACAGAAAAAGGTATCGGAAATGGCGTATCAATGATCATTTTTGCAGGTATCATTTCTAGATTGCCTGAAAGTATCAGAGAAATTTATGAAGATTACTTTATAAATATCGATCCTTCAGACATATGGAAATCTGCTATTTTTGTGGCCATTTTATTAGTAGCGGTCTTATTGATCGTGACATTCGTAACATTTTTCCAACAAGCTGAACGCAAGATCCCGATCCAATATACGAAACGTGTCGCTGGCGCGCCTACAAGCAGCTATCTGCCGTTGAAAGTAAATGCAGCTGGAGTTATTCCAGTTATCTTTGCTAGTTCGTTTATTGCTACGCCAAATGCTGTTTTACAAGCATTGAGTGGTAGATTCGGTTCTGAAAACTGGTATAAAGTGATGATGGAGATCTTTAACTATAATACAGCACCTGGTGCTACGATTTATACGATTCTGATCGTTGCCTTCACTTTCTTCTACGCCTTTGTACAAGTAAACCCTGAGAAATTAGCGGAAAACTTGCAAAAGCAAGGAAGTTATATACCAAGCGTACGCCCTGGTAAGGGGACTGAAGAGTATGTCTCAAGATTACTGATGCGTTTAAGTACAGTTGGTGCAGTCTTCCTTGGTTTAGTGGCATTACTTCCAATCATTGCTCAAATGGTTTGGGATCTTCCACAATCAATCGGATTAGGCGGTACAAGCTTACTGATCGTTATCGGTGTAGCTTTAGAAACTGCGAAACAGTTAGAAGGCTTAATGCTGAAACGTAAATATGTTGGATTCATTGAGTAAGAAAGCGTGTTGAGGTTCTTCCTCAACACACGTTCTCACACATTTATTAGGAGGGAAAACAATGAACCTCATTTTAATGGGGCTGCCAGGCGCAGGTAAAGGAACACAAGCTGAAAAAATCATTGACGCTTATGGTATTCCGCACATCTCAACAGGAGATATGTTCCGCGCAGCGATGCAAAACGAAACAGCTCTTGGCCTGGAAGCAAAGTCTTATATGGATAAAGGTGCATTAGTTCCTGATGAAGTAACAAATGGAATCGTGAAAGAGCGACTAGCTGAACCAGATACAGAGAAAGGCTTCTTATTAGACGGCTTTCCACGTACACTAGATCAAGCAAAAGCTCTGGACGCAATGCTAAAAGATTTGAATAAAAAAATTGATGCTGTCATCGATATCCATGTTGGTGAAGAAATCTTGGTCGAACGTCTAGCCGGCCGATTTATCTGCAGCAATTGTGGAGCAACTTACCATAAAATTTTCAACCCTACAAAAGTTGAAGACACATGTGATCGTTGCGGTGGGCATGAATTCTATCAAAGAGAAGATGATAAACCTGAGACGGTTAAAAATCGTCTGGCTATCAACATCAAAAATAGTGAACCAATCTTGGCTTATTATAAAGAACAAGGTTTGCTAAACACTATTGATGGTGCTCGTGAAATCGATGCTGTATTTGCAGATGTACAAAAAATCATTGAAAAATAGCACGATTGCCCGTAGCCGACTTGCATTATGCAGTTACTCTTGTCAAGTTCAATAAATTATGATAGAATATGTCAGTCCGACTTCTAGAGAATCCTCTAGATGATCCATTTTGAGAATTTTGAGGTGGGAACTGCAGTTTCCGCCATTTTATCGTGTGAAAATGCGAAACAAGTACAAGGAGGTACTGTGCGTGGCAAAAGAAGATATGATTGAAGTCGAAGGTACAGTCGTCGAAACTTTGCCGAATGCAATGTTTAAAGTTGAACTAGAAAACGGACACCAAGTTCTTGCTACTGTTTCAGGTAAAATTCGTATGCATTACATCCGTATCTTACCTGGTGACAAAGTAACGGTTGAATTGTCTCCATACGATCTTAACCGTGGCCGTATTACTTATCGCTTTAAATAATTGTACTCCGTAAAACTACAGGAGGTATTATCATGAAAGTAAGACCATCAGTAAAACCAATGTGCGAACATTGTAAAGTAATTCGTCGTAAAGGACGCGTTATGGTGATTTGCCCAGCAAATCCAAAACATAAACAACGTCAAGGATAATTGGAGGTGCTATAAATATGGCTCGTATTGCAGGAGTAGATATTCCTCGTGATAAACGTGTGGTAGTTTCACTTACTTATATCTATGGTATTGGTAACACTACTGCTAAAAAGATCTTAGCTGATGCTGGTGTATCTGAAGATGTTCGCGTTCGTGAATTAACGAATGAACAAACAGATGCTATCCGTGCAGAAGTAGATAAATTAAAAGTTGAAGGGGATCTTCGTCGTGAAGTGAACTTGAACATCAAACGTTTGATGGAAATCGGTTCTTACCGTGGAATCCGTCATCGCCGTGGATTGCCTGTTCGTGGACAAAACACGAAAAACAATGCACGTACTCGTAAAGGCCCAGCTCGCGCTATCGCTGGCAAGAAAAAATAATTCTTAAGTGAAGGAGGTTAAAACTTCATGGCAGCAAAAAAAGTGAATCGTAAACGCCGTGTGAAGAAGAATATAGAAGCAGGTATTGCACATATCCATTCTACATTCAATAACACTATCATCATGATCACTGATACTCACGGAAATGCATTAGCGTGGTCATCAGCTGGTTCATTAGGTTTCAAAGGAAGCAAAAAATCAACTCCTTTTGCCGCTCAAATGGCAGCAGAAACTGCTACAAAAGCAGCAATGGAACACGGATTAAAGACTGTTGAAGTAACAGTTAAAGGACCTGGTTCTGGACGTGAAGCAGCAATTCGTTCATTACAAGCTACAGGTTTAGAAGTGACTGCAATTCGTGACGTGACTCCAGTTCCTCATAATGGTGCCCGCCCTCCAAAACGCCGTCGTGTTTAATGAGTGCCGCTCATTTTGAGTTTTATCAGTAACGTCATTGAACAAGACACTTTTCGTTTTGAAAGGGGTAAAGATAAGAATGATTGAGTTCGAAAAACCAAGAATCGCAAAAATTGATGAAGAAAAAGATTATGGCAAGTTCATCGTTGAACCTCTTGAAAGAGGGTATGGGACTACTTTAGGGAATTCCCTACGTCGTATTTTATTATCTTCTTTGCCAGGTGCTGCCATCACTAATATTCAAATCGATGGTGTACTGCATGAATTCTCTACCATCAAAGGTGTTAGAGAAGACGTCACTCAAATCATCTTGAACATTAAAGGCTTAGCGCTGAAAATGTATGGCCAAGAAGAAAAAACCCTTGAAATCGATATTACCGGACCTGCTACAGTAACTGCTGGCGATATTATCGTTGATAGTGATGTAGAAATTCTTAACAAAGATATGTACATCTGTAGTGTCTCTGAAGG
Source organism: Enterococcus sp. DIV1224 (assembly GCF_050555455.1). Classification (NCBI taxonomy): domain Bacteria; kingdom Bacillati; phylum Bacillota; class Bacilli; order Lactobacillales; family Enterococcaceae; genus Enterococcus; species Enterococcus sp. DIV1224. The sequence goes on from NZ_CP187859.1 coordinate 76,545, forward strand.
AGCTACGTTCCATGCTCGCTTAACAGTGAAACCTGGACGTGGTTATGTTCAAGCAGATGAAAATAAAAAAGAAGATATGCCAATTGGCGTTCTTCCAGTCGATTCAATCTACACACCTGTTCGTCGTGTGAACTATCAAGTTGAGAACACACGTGTTGGACACCGTGAAGATTTTGATAAATTGACGATGGAGATTTGGACAGATGGTTCAATCGAACCGTTAGAAGCAATGAGTTTATCTGCGAAAATCATGACTGAACATTTGGATATTTTTGTGAACTTAACTGATGAAGCAAAAAATGCTGAAATCATGGTCGAAAAAGAAGAAACACAAAAAGAAAAAATGTTGGAAATGACGATCGAAGAGTTAGACTTGTCTGTTCGCTCTTACAATTGTTTGAAACGTGCAGGAATCAATACTGTACAAGAACTTACAAATAAATCTGAGCCTGAAATGATCAAAGTCCGTAACTTAGGACGTAAATCATTAGAAGAAGTTAAAGCAAAATTGCACGACTTAGGTTTAGGTTTACGTAAAGAAGATTAAAACCTTTTACGAAGGAGGGAAACCAACGTGAGTTATCGTAAACTAGGACGCACATCTAGCCAACGTAAAGCGATGTTGCGTGATTTAACAACTGATTTATTAATCAACGAACGTATTGTGACTACTGAAGCTCGTGCGAAAGAAGTTCGCTCAACTGCAGAAAAAATGATCACTTTAGGTAAACGCGGAGATTTGCATGCACGTCGTCAAGCTGCGGCTTTCGTACGTAATGAAGTTGCCAGCGTGCGTGAAGAAAATGAGGACATCGTCATTGAATCAGCTTTACAAAAACTATTCAACGATATTGCACCTCGTTACGCAGAACGTCAAGGCGGATACACACGCATTTTGAAGACAGAACCAAGACGCGGTGATGGTGCACCAATGGTTGTCTTAGAACTTGTCTAAAATCACACTAATAACATCACTTTATAGATGATTCTTTTAGAGTGTTATGATGTTGGAAGATATTTTTCCGAGTCTAGCTCAGCGCTGCTCCTCAAGCGAATATCGCTTGGGGAGTAAGCACTCATCATAAAGTGTTTTTTTATACCTTCAATTAACTGTCATGACAGCTCTGCTTGAAGGCATAAAAAAACATTTTAAGCGAGAAATAATTGAAAATTTTGTCTTTTTTTGATAGTGTTAGTAGGAACTTTAGGATGAAGAAGGAGTAATCATGGAGCCAATTATTGAATTAGAGAAAATAAATTACAAATACCAGCCAGATGATCTTCGCCCCGCATTGAAAGATGTCTCCTTTACAATTGATAAAGGTGAGTGGATCGCTATTATTGGACACAATGGTTCAGGAAAATCGACACTTGCCAAAACAATCAATGGGCTACTTCTGCCAGAATCAGGGGTCGTGAAAGTCGGAAATCAAGTATTGGATGAAGAAAACATTTGGACGATCCGGCAAATGGTTGGAATGGTTTTTCAAAATCCAGACAATCAGTTCGTTGGTTCGACAGTAGAAGATGACGTTGCGTTTGGTCTTGAAAATCAAGGGATTCCCAGAGAAGAAATGCTGATACGTGTGAAAGATGCACTTGAGAAAGTTAGAATGGCTGAGTTTGCTACACGCGAGCCTGCTCGTTTATCAGGAGGACAAAAACAACGTGTTGCTATTGCCGGCGTGGTTGCCTTACGACCTGATATCATTATTTTAGATGAAGCAACAAGTATGCTAGATCCAGAAGGCCGTGAAGAAGTGATTTCTACGATCAAGAAGATCAAAGAAGAAAGTCAATTGACCGTTATATCTATCACTCATGATATTGATGAGGCAGCTAATGCTAATCGGATACTAGTGATGAGACAAGGAGAACTTGTCCGTGAAGGTACACCAAAAGAAATCTTTTCTGCGGGGCCTGAACTGATCGATTTAGGTCTAGATCTACCATTTCCTGAAAAACTGAAACGTGCACTGAAAGAACGTGGGGTAGATGTGCCAAGTGAATATATGACAGAAGAAAGGATGGTGGATTGGTTATGGACATCCGTTTTGAACAAGTAGACTTCACTTATCAGCCGAATACACCATTTGAACAACGAGCCTTATTTGACATCAATATGACGATCAAAGAAAACAGTTATACTGCATTAGTAGGGCATACCGGAAGCGGGAAATCAACTTTACTCCAACATTTGAATGCGCTTGTTAAGCCAACAAGCGGTACCGTCCATATTGGAGAACGCGACATTCAGCCAGATACGGATAATAAAAATCTAAAGCCTATCCGAAAAAAAGTCGGCATCGTCTTTCAGTTTCCAGAAGCACAGCTATTCGAAGAAACGGTGGCAAAAGATATTGCCTTCGGTCCTAAAAACTTTGGTGTCAGTGAAGAAGAAGCGCTGATACTAGCAAAAGAAACATTAGAACAAGTTGGACTGGATGAAAGCTATTTGGAACGTTCACCATTTGAACTTTCAGGAGGGCAAATGCGTAGAGTAGCAATCGCTGGTGTGCTTGCCATGAAGCCTGAAGTACTTGTATTGGATGAACCAACGGCAGGACTTGATCCTCAGGGAAGAAAAGAAATGATGGAGATGTTTTGGCGTCTTCATAAGGAACAACAGATTACTATTGTTTTAGTGACGCATTTAATGGATGATGTAGCCAATTTTGCAGACTATGTCTATGTACTGGAGAAGGGGCGAATCGTTAATAGTGGGCAGCCTCAAGAGGTTTTTCAAAACATCGAATGGCTAAAAGAAAAACAGTTAGGTGTACCTACTGCCACAGAATTTGCAGAAGAATTAATGGCTAAAGGGATGGACTTCACTACCTTACCTTTGACAGCTGAAGAATTAGCAGACGCCATCATCCATTCTGCTGGAGGAAATGCCCATGATGAATAAATTGATATTTGGTCGTTATATGCCAGGAGATTCCTTGATCCATCGATTGGATCCCCGAGCCAAATTATTAGCCAGTTTTTATTTTATTGGTATCATTTTTTTAGCAAATAATTGGGAAACATATCTTGTATTGGCAGTTTTCACATTATTTTCTGTCTTCTTATCAAAAGTAGACTTGAAATTTTTTATCCGAGGTATTCGCCCATTGATTTGGCTGATCCTCTTTACTGTAGCTTTGCAAGTCTTGTTTACTAGTGGCGGAGAAACTTATTGGAGTTGGGGTGTTTTCCATATCACTGAATTTGGTGTGATGAACGGTCTCTTTATTTTCTGCCGATTCGTGTTGATTATTTTTATGTCGACGCTACTCACGCTTACTACACCGCCTTTGGAATTATCTGATGCGATTGAGTACTTGCTTCGTCCATTGAAAGCCGTACGGTTCCCAGTCCACGAAATTTCTTTGATGCTGTCGATTGCGCTTCGTTTTGTGCCTACATTGATGGATGAAACAGAAAAGATCATGAACGCTCAGCGCGCGCGTGGTGTTGACTTTGGTGAAGGCAATCTAGTTCAGAAAATGAAAGCAGTCATTCCTTTGCTGATTCCTTTATTTGTCAGCAGTTTCAACCGAGCGGAAGATCTTGCGACCGCTATGGAAGCAAGGGGCTACAAGGGCGGGGAAGGAAGAACGAAATATCGTGTCTTGCATTGGCATAATAGAGACACGATGGTTATCATTGCTTTTATATTATTAACCGTGCTGCTGATCTTTTTAAGAGGATAAACGTTCAGTGGACCGCTGTCTATCCTTTTCTTGCTAATCTATTTGCAAGAAAGGATGCGAACAGTGTATGACAAGAAGCATTAGGGTCTGTGGCAGACTAATGTCACAGGCCTCTTTCTTTTATTTGAAAAAAAGAACAAACAACATTATCTGGAAAAACCACTATTTCTAGACAACTTTTTAGAAACAAAGGAGAGAAAACCATGGTACGTTACAAAGCAATCATTGCATACGACGGAACAAATTTCAATGGGTTCCAGAAACAGCCAAATGGACGTACTGTTCAAGAAGAAGTAGAAAAAACATTACAAAAAATGGCAAACGGGAAAGAAATCACGGTCTTTGGTTCGGGAAGGACAGATGCCGGAGTACATGCAATCGGGCAAGTGATCCATTTTGATTATCCAGAAGAACGCCCATTAGAACGAATGCGTTTTGCGTTAGATACCCAGTCACCAGAGGATATCGCTGTAAGACAAGTAGAAATCGTTTCAGAAGAATTCCATGCAAGATATTTGGTCAAAGAAAAAACTTATCAATTTCGAGTGGATATAGGCAAGCCACGCAGTCCCTTTCGACGTCATTATGCCAGTTATTATCCTTACCCACTTGATTTGGGAAAAATCCAGCGGGCGCTACCTGATTTATTGGGGACCCACGATTTCACCTCTTTTTGTGCATCAGGAAGCTCGATAGAGGATAAAGTACGTACGATCTATGAGGCTAAGATGGAGGTCAATGAAACAAAAGACGAACTGTTGTTTACTTTTAGGGGAAATGGCTTCTTGTATAAGATGATACGTATCTTAGTAGGAACGCTATTGAAAATTGGTAATGGCCGATTGCCTGAAGATAGTATCCCAGCGATTATTGCGAAAAAAGATCGTAATGCAGCAGGACCTACAGCACACCCTGAAGGACTTTATTTGTATGAAGTGAAATATGAATAAGAGGTTGTAAAAAAGCTGTCCTGCATCAAGCAATAAGAACAGCCAAACCAAAATAGCTCCTCGTATTTTTCGTTTGGTTGGGCTTATTGCCGCAGATGCAAGTTTTTGAACACCGTTTAAGAAAGAGGTCGTGAGCCTGCCGTTTAACTCTGAGTCACAAGGAGCAATTTCAAAAAACAGCTTCTCACGTTTGATGAATATCGCGACTTGTGAACGAAGCATGGATAAGTGAACCTTCTTTTTGCCACACTACTTTTTTGTAACCAAAAAACGATGGAACGTTGTTTTGATTGCCCTTGATGCGGACAGTCTGAACAGGTTCCATCGTTTCTTTATTTTCTTCGTCTTCTTCTGTGTGTATTTCGCGGTTTTTCTTCTATTGTTGGATCAATCGTGCCATAAAAGGGGCGATTGCGGTCAAGGTACCAGACATAAAGAATAAACAATGCAATACATAGTACAAAAAGGATTGCACCTATCATAAATCCTTCAGGCAAGTAGCTGAAAGTAACCGTGTGTTTACCTGCTGGAACTTTTAGCATCAAGAATGCGTTTTTGAAGTTGCTGACTTTGACTGGCTTCCCATCGATCTCGGCTTTCCATCCTTTGTCGTAAGGAATAGTTGTCACCAACATAGAATCTTCTGCGGTATCTACAGTTCCAGAAGCTTTTCTGCCAGAGGCTTCCATTTCGACACCTTTTTCTTTGATCTGATTCATTGCGGCTTGATAGGCTACAACATCTAGACCAACGACTTTCGGCTCCATGAAACTTACTTCTTTCGTCCCATAAAAACTTGCAGTAAATGTCACCGTTGTCTCTTGGGGGTAATAGCCAAGATCATAGTATTGTCCAGAAATATTGATTTGCGTTTTCCTTGATGTACCATTGACAGTGATCGTTGCACTAGAACTTTCTAATTGTGCAAAATTGGTTGGGAATAAGCTTAAGTAAGCTTGTGTATTTGCAGGTACATGGACTTCCCATGTGAGCTCTTTTGGTTGATTATCTGCCGTCTCTGAATAAGTCACACCAGTCGTTGTTTTTGTGATCGTCGTATTTAACTGATTCTTCAAAGTAGGCGTATAGAATGTAAAATACTGTTCATTTAGACCAGATAATGTATTGATCAAATTTGTCTGACTAGTTAAATTATCTGTTACGGGCTGCTCAATATCATTAACGGATAACGGTGCGGTAAATGCCAGTGGCAATGCATTGACATTCTGATACAGTGTATAGTCGCCGCTTTGACCAGCTTGGCGGAAGCCATATTTGCTGAACGTGCTTTCGTTCTTAGAAATGTTGTATTTGATTCCTGTAAAGCCATCCATCAGCAAAGTATTATTATTGTAGCGGATATTCAAATTTGTTCCTCTTGAACGGAACCCTAATGTATCCAGATAAGAGGAAGAATTACGATTTCTTATAGAAGAAAACAAGCTGATGCCGCTGTAACCGTAGTTGATCGAATCATTTGGCGATACCGGATCCAGATTTTCCAAGCGGTAAAACGAGTCAGAATCTTCTTTTGTTTCATTTACAAGAGCTTTCAAGTCAGGATAAGGATCCGTATACAAACTGCGGGAAGCATAATTCCAATCATCAAGGATACCATGGATCATGCTGTTCGTATTGACTAATGCCTCAGCGGACATGATCAATAACAACAATATACTTAGATGGTTGAAGGAAAGTTTTTTATGCTGATAAAATCCCACAGCAAAAGCATAGATCCCTAAGAAAACAACTGTCAATACAAAGGAAGTCATCGTCACATAGGTGTAGCTTCCTTCAGGTTTGATGCCCCATGCCACCGCAAAGAGAGCAGCTACGACCAAAATGATTCCTAACAACAGCCCACGATCGTCTTGTTCTATCCTTTCCCATCCTTTTCCTGCAAGCAGGAGAACTAAGAAAGAGAACAGATAGGCATAACGGAATAAAAACATATTCGGTGCATGCATACCATGCCAAAACAAATTCAATGGAACAAGATAAAAACTTGCGATAAGTATGGCGAAAAGACCACCGTACAAAAACTTATTTTTCAACGGTACTTTCCGACTGGCAAAATAAAACAAGCAAAGGACCAGCGGAAGCAGACCTGCGTAAATGAACGGAATCGAACCGTATTTTGTTGTGTCATAAACACCAATCATGTTTTTCATGATCAGATCCAGATAAGAAGTCGCTTCTGTTTTCAACGTAGTGATTTGACTCAATGCTTCGCCATTTGACCGAAGATCCAGTACTGCTGGCAATACAATGATCATTGAAGCGCCGCCTGCCAGTAAAGAAGTGATCCCATAAGGAACAATCGATTTTTTGTATTCTGACCAGTTTGTCAATAGACGGGCAATAAAATATAAGAAAGAAAAGACACCAATCATGAAGCCCATATAAAAACTGGATAGAAACAAGAGCAAATAGCTGATGAATAAAAGTTTCGGCCGTTTCAGATCCATGACACGATGAATCCCCAAAATCACTAATGGAAGATAAACAAAAGCATCCAGCCACATGATGATCTCCGAATGTGCAGTAATGAATGAGATCAATGCGTAACTGACGCTAAGTGCAACATGCCCCCAGCGAGGAATCTTGAACGTGCGTGCAAGAAACCAAAAAGCTAATCCGGCGCAGCCGACTTTAAGCAAAGTCAGAACATAAAGTGCATCTGGCATCATCTGGTTTGGAAAGAAGAAAACCAGTGGCGTGAAGATCCCGCCGAGATAATAAGAAATCAAAGACAGATAATTCAAGCCCAGAGAAGCATTCCATGTATAGAAAATACTTTGCTTTCCAAGAAGGACATTTCGGAAGCTTGCATGAAAATTAGAAAATTGTGAAAAGGCATCACTTGCCAAAATACTTCTGCTGCTCCCGGGATAGATCCCGATACTTAGATAAACAAGTGCTAAAATCAAAAACGGAATCAGGAAACTAGCTGCTGCGTAGCGTCCGTTTTCTCTAAAAAATGACTTTAAATTTTTTTTCATATTTATTTTCCACCAAATTTCTATGAAGTTGTATTTAGTTTATCATATCCTTGTTTTTCTCTGCTTAAAAAGAGTCTAGTTTTCATAAAAAAATAAAATTTGGGAATAAATAACTTCACAATTTGTTCGTATAACAAAAATAAACACAAAAAAAGGGGAGGAATCAAAAATTCCACCCGCCAAAATTTTTATTAAATAAAAAACCGTTCACTATCTGAACGGTCCAAGTATCATTCAATTAAACGCGTTCAACTTTTCCTGATTTCAAAGCACGAGTTGACACCCAAACTTTTTTAGGTTTTCCGTCGACCATAACGCGAACTTTTTGTAAGTTAGGTTTAACAGTACGTTTTGTTGAGTTCATAGCGTGTGAACGGTTGTTTCCACTTTTTGTCTTGCGACCTGTAAAGTAACAAACTTTTGCCATGGTAATTTCCTCCTTTGCCTTGATTTGGAGCAATAGAATAATTCAGCTCATACCAGACTAACATATCATATAGATTGGAAATTTGCAAGTACATTTTCATGGATACAATTGACATTTGTGAAGAATAATTGTAAATTAAACAGGGTTATACCTGAAATTTTGCAAGGTTTTTGAGTACTTTGGGTAACTGCCTTTTATTTCAAGTTGCGCTATGATAAAATATGATAGAAGAAAAATGGGAGTATTTTACCCGTTAAGGAGGCTCATTCATGGCTGTAAAAATTCAAACGTCAGCTGGAACCATTGAAATTACCAATGATGTAATTGCAACAGTTGTTGGTGGCGCCGCGACAGATGTGTTCGGTGTTGTAGGAATGGCCAGCAAAAATCAAATTAAAGATAATATTACTGAGATTTTGCGTAAAGAAAATTACTCAAGAGGAGTAGTTGTCCGCCAAGAAGATAATGGTATTGCTGTAGATGTTTATACGATTATCAGCTATGGTACGAAAATCTCTGAAGTTTCTCGCAACGTCCAAGAAAAAGTGAAATACAATCTAGAGGCATTATTAGGTGTAGCTGCCAATTCGGTTAATGTCTTTGTACAAGGTGTTCGTGTACTGCCAGACTAGGCAGGAGACTGGCTGATAACTCAGCAGTCGATCTGAAGGAGGATTATCTAGGTGAGTGTAACAGAAATAAGTGCAAGCCAGTTCCAGGAAATGGTGCAGGCTGGTGCGAATCGTCTGCAAGTAAATGCAGAATACGTCAATTCATTAAATGTATTCCCTGTGCCAGATGGTGATACGGGAACAAATATGAATCTATCTATGACTAGTGGAGCGAAGGCAGTAGTAGATTCAACCTCAGAAAAAGTAGGAGAATTAGCAGCAATGCTTTCAAAAGGATTGTTGATGGGTGCGCGCGGAAATTCCGGCGTTATTTTGTCTCAATTGTTCCGAGGATTTTCTAAGCAAATTCCAGATGTTGTCTCATTAAATGCTTCTGATCTTGCTGCAGCATTCACTCATGGTGTTGAAACTGCGTATAAAGCAGTAATGAAACCAGTAGAAGGAACGATTTTGACAGTAGCTAGAGAAGCAGCAAAAGCTGGAGAAAAGAAAGCGAAGAGTACAGACGATGTCGTTGAAGTGATGACAGCTGTTGTAAAAGGAGCAAAACGTGCTTTAGCTAAAACCCCAGACTTGCTTCCAGTCCTAAAAGAAGTCGGTGTTGTAGACAGTGGAGGACAAGGATTGCTGTTTGTTTATGAGGGCTTTTTAAGCGCATTGAATGGAGAATTCCAAGCGGATGAAACATATGAACCTTCTCCAGCAGAAATGGATGATATGGTCAATGCAGAGCACCATCGCAGTGTCCAAGGACAAATGGCGACAGAAGATATCCATTTTGGTTATTGTACAGAAATCATGGTGAAAATCGGTGAAGGACCTACTGTTGATAGCACGTTCGACTACGAAGAATTCCGTAACTATTTAGATGGTATTGGAGATTCTTTACTTGTGGTCAATGATGACGAGATCATCAAAGTTCACGTGCATACAGAAAACCCAGGAGAAGTCTTGAACTATGGACAAAAATTCGGTTCATTAGTCAAAATCAAAGTCGACAACATGCGCTTGCAGCATGAGACGATTTTGGAACATGATGAAGAAGTGAACGAGTTTGCGAAAAAAGAAACACCACGTATCCCGTATGGTATCGTAGCAATCGCTGCTGGTAAAGGCGTCCAAGAGCTGTTTGAAAGTTTAGGCGCTAATTATGTTATCAGTGGTGGGCAAACAATGAACCCAAGTACGGAAGACATCGTTAAAGCGATCCAAGAAGTGAACGCAGATAAAGTGATTGTCTTACCGAACAACAAAAACATCTTCATGGCAGCTGATCAAGCGGCAGAAGTAGCAGATATCCCAGTAGCAGTCGTTCCTTCAAGAACGATTTCTCAAGGATTGACGGCTATGCTTTCATTCAATGATCAAGCTTCTTTAGAAGAAAACAAAGAAACGATGACAGAAATGTTGTCTAGCGTCGTAAGTGGTCAAGTCACTCACGCAATCAGAGATACCTCAATCGACGGTGTAGAGATCAAAGAAGGCGACTTTTTAGGCATGATTGATGGAAAAATCATGATCTCTAACCCAGATATCACAGCAACAGCGTTAAGTACACTAGAACAAATGATCAATGAGGACACAGAGATCGTAACGATCTTAGCAGGTGATGAAGGAACAGTTGAACAAGCAAATGAATTTGCTGAGAAACTAACAGAAAAACATCCTGATTTGGAAATCGAGATCCACCAAGGAGATCAGCCTGTCTATCCTTATCTATTTTCTGCTGAATAATTCCTGTGACAGAATATCTTTCTAACACAGTATTCATTCATAAAAGGCCTTCGGTTAGTGATCAGGTATGATCACTGACCAAGTCCTTTTTTTGTTAAAGGAGGGAGGAAAAAATATATGCGTTCTTTAGATGATCCAATCACTATGCTGGCAGGAGTCGGAGAAAAAAGAGCAGCTAGTCTTGCCAGCTTGGGTATCCGAACGATTGAAGACTTACTGGCTTATTATCCTTTTCGCTACGAAGATATTCAGGAAAGAAATCTAAACGAGATCCAAGATCAAGAAAAGGTTACTTTGAAAGGAATCGTAGTCTCTCCTCCTGTGATGAATCGATTTGGTTATAAAAAAAGCCGATTGCAATTTCGTATGATGCAAGAACATGATGTGTTCAACGTTTCTTTTTTTAATCAACCTTATCTAAAAGAAAAAGTCATTTTATCGGAGGAAATCGCCGTATACGGTAAATGGGATGCAAAGCGTAAAGCCTTGAACGGGATGAAGATTTTAGGTTCTCAAACAATGGATGACTTTTCGCCGATATATCACGTCAATAAATCGATTCGTCAAACGACATTAGTTGATCTAATCAAAAAAGGGTTCCAAGAATACGGCACATTGATCGAAGAAAACCTGCCGAACAACCTTGTGGAGAAATATCGACTACTTGACCGAGCTTCCGCTGTAAGAAGTATGCACTTTCCGAAAAACCACGAAGAAAATCACCAAGCCAAACGACGTGTCGTTTTTGAAGAATTCTTTTTATTTCAAATGCGTCTTCAAGGATTGAAAAAAGCAGAAAAAGCAGAAACAAATGGCTTGGAGATCCTTTATGATGTCCAAAAATTAAAAGAATTTACTCAAAAGCTACCTTTTGAACTGACAAATGCCCAAAAACGAGTAACGAATGAAATCTGTCGGGATCTTCGCAGTCCTCAACATATGCAGCGACTTTTGCAGGGAGATGTAGGTAGCGGAAAAACAGTGGTTGCCGCAATCGCATTATATGCCACCGTTACAGCGGGTTTCCAAGGTGCGTTGATGGTGCCTACCGAAATCTTGGCACAACAGCACATGGAAAGTTTGCAACAGCTGTTTGATCCCAATGAAGTAACGGTCGCATTGCTTACAGGGTCAACGAAAACAAAAGAACGACGTGAACTCCTTGAAAAACTAGAACGAGGAGAAATCAACGTCGTGATCGGTACACATGCATTGATCCAAGATGGAGTTGAATTTCAGAATTTAGGTCTAGTTATTACGGATGAACAGCACCGTTTTGGTGTGAATCAGCGGAAAGTCCTTCGTGAAAAAGGCTGGCGACCTGATGTCTTGTTTATGACAGCCACTCCGATCCCTAGAACGCTAGCTATCACAGCGTACGGTGAAATGGATGTATCGATCATTGATGAACTTCCAGCTGGGCGTATCCCTATTGAAACACGCTGGGTAAGAACACCTCAATTAGACAGTGTACTGGATTGGACAAGGAAAGAACTGGCAAGAGGACATCAAATGTATGTCATCTGTCCACTGATCGAAGAATCAGAAGCATTAGACGTAAAAAACGCAGTGGAAATCTATGAAAAACTTCGTGAACTATTTGCGCCAAAATATGAAGTTGGCTTGTTACATGGTAAAATGAAGAATCAGGAAAAAGAAGTGATCATGGAAGCTTTCAAAGATAACCAGATGCAGATATTAGTTTCTACTACGGTAATAGAAGTAGGGGTAAACGTGCCAAACGCAACCGTCATGCTGATTATGGATGCGGATCGATTTGGTTTGGCACAGCTGCATCAGCTTCGTGGACGTGTTGGACGCGGAAGTGATGCTTCCTACTGTATCTTAGTTGCTAATCCCAAAAATGAACTAGGCGTGGAACGGATGAAAATCATGACAGAGACCACCAATGGTTTTGTACTAAGTGAAAAAGATCTGGAATTACGCGGTCCCGGTGAAGTATTCGGCTTCCGACAATCTGGTTTACCTCAATTTGCGATTGCTGACTTGGTGACGGATGGAAATGTTTTGGAGGTAGCCAGAGAAGAGGCTGCAGCTCTTTGGCAGATAAAGAATTGGCAGATGCTGCCTGAGTATCAGCCTCTAGCACAAAGCCTCCAGATAGAAAATCAGGATAATCGTTATTTCGATTAGCAGACTATGCTATACTTTATAATGATGATGGAAAAAGGAGTGGGAACAATGAAAATTGCCGTAGATGCAATGGGCGGAGATCACGCACCTCAAGCAATTGTAGAAGGCGTGGCTTTAGCTCAGCAAGATTTTCCAGAAGTAGAATTCTTACTTTACGGAAAAGAAGCAGAAATCAAGAAATACTTAACAAATGAAAAAAACATTACGATTATCCATACAGACGAAAAAATCAATAGTGATGATGAGCCAGTAAAAGCGATCCGACGGAAAAAGACTGCTTCAATGGTCCTTGCTGCACAAGCAGTGAAAAACGGCGAAGCGGATGCTATATTTTCAGCAGGGAATACAGGTGCGCTGCTAGCAGCGGGTTTGTTCATCGTAGGACGTATCAAAAATATCGAACGCCCTGGCTTGATGTCTACCTTGCCAGTAGTAGGAAAAGAAGGTGCCGGTTTCGATATGCTGGATCTTGGCGCTAACGCAGAAAATAAACCAGAACATTTGTTGCAATACGGTATTTTAGGTTCTTTCTATGCACGTAAAGTCCGAGGGATCGGACGTCCCCGCGTTGCTCTTTTAAACAACGGAACAGAAGCCACAAAAGGTAGTGAAGTGACGAAAAAAGCCTATGAACTTCTTCAGAATGAAACCAGTTTGAATTTCATTGGAAATGTAGAAGCGCGCGAGTTGCTCAATGGGGTGGCTGACGTAGTAGTCACAGATGGATTTACAGGCAATGCTGTTTTGAAATCCATTGAAGGAACGGCAATGAATATGATGGATCTATTAAAATCCGCTATTCTAAACGAAGGGATCAAAGGGAAAATGGGCGCCATGCTTTTAAAAGACGGCTTGCGTTCTTTAAAATCTGAAATGGATTATTCCAAACATGGCGGAGCTGTTTTGTTTGGCTTGAAAGCACCAGTCATTAAAACCCACGGAGCAACAGGTCCTGATGCTGTCCGCTATACGATCCGCCAAATCCACACGATGCTTGAAACAAATGTAGTAGGGCAGTTAGTCGAACAATTTGAAAAAAGCGAAGAATAATATTCAGATAGCTGAGGCAATCCGGTTCGTTAAAAAAAGGTGGACAATCCTGAAAAATGTCAGTAAAATTAGCCATGGTGTAGGTAATTGACAAGTGTATGATTCTTGGAGGTGAAAAAGTTGACTCGCGAAGAAGTATTTAACAAAGTAGCGAAAATTATTTCAAATCATTTTGAGATAGATACCGATAAAGTGTCGGATGAATTGAACATCAAAGATGATTTAAAAGCTGATTCAATTAGTATTATGGAGTTCGTTTTAGAACTTGAAGATGAATTCGGTACAGAAATTTCAGATGAAGACGCTGAACAAATTGAAACAGTTGGCGGTGCAGTAGATTATATCAGCAGCCATCTCAAATAATTTCAATAAAAGCAAAGAAGGATAAAAAGTTATATGCAACTTTTTATCCTTCTTTTTTTAATCTTTCTGACACGGAAAAGACATTTTTCTGATAATTCTGGCGATAATTAGAAATTATGTTGCAAAGTAAAGCGGTTTTCTATATAATTATTAATAATTCATTACACAAATATAAGAATAACCTTTGTTATAAAACGCTTTATTCTGTGTAATGTTCTTTCTTTACTAAGAAAAACTTCCGTTTAGGAAGCAGAGAGGGGTATTCGATTGTCAGATAATCAATTATTAGAAGTTCAGAACCTACATACAGGCTTCCGACTCAAAGATGACTATTATGATGCAGTAGATGATGTTTCATTTACTTTAGACAAAAACGAGATCTTAGCAATCGTTGGGGAATCTGGGTGCGGGAAAAGTACATTAGCTACTACGATTATGGGATTACTTGATCCTAATAACACAAAAATTACAGGTGAAATTTTATATAACGATCTGAATTTAATCGAACTGAACGAAACGCTTTATAATAAAATCCGCGGAAATGATATCGGAATGATTTTCCAAGATCCGTTGTCTGCATTAAATCCTCTCATGAGAATCGAAGACCAGATCAAAGAAGGACTTTCCTATCACACAAAGATGAATGCAGAACAGCGTCAAGCTCGCGCACTGGAATTACTAGAACAAGTAGGGATTCCTAATCCAGCAAGAGTTGGACGTCAATATCCCCATGAATTATCAGGCGGTATGAGACAACGTGTCATCATCGCGATCGCAATCGCCTGCAAACCTCCAATCGTCATTGCAGATGAACCGACAACAGCCCTAGATGTAACCATCCAAGCACAGATTCTTGATTTACTGAAAGATCTTCAGGAAGAAACAAAAACAGGAATCATCCTGATCACTCATGACTTAGGAGTCGTAGCAGAAATGGCTGATCGAGTGGCAGTGATGTACGGCGGACAGTTTGTTGAAGTAGCGGGTGTAAAAGAACTGTTTGATCATCCGAAACATCCTTATACGCGCTCTTTATTGAACTCTATACCTCAAGAAGGAAATCATGATGCAGAACTCCATGTGATCGAAGGTGTGGTTCCTTCTCTGAAAAACATGCCTCGTAAAGGGTGCCGATTTGCTCCACGTATTCCGTGGATACCAGCAAGTGACCACGAAGAAGAACCTATCCTTCATGAAGTCGCTCCGAACCATTTGGTACGTTGCTCTTGCTACAAGCATTTCCACTTTAGAGACGAAAAAGGAGAGGTGTAGATGACAGAATTAATCACAATCAAAGACCTGAAAGTTCATTATCCTATTCGCAGTGGATTCTTCAATCGAGTAACGGATCATGTATATGCTGTAGATGGTGTGGATTTTATTATCGAAAAAGGAAAGACGTATGGTTTGGTGGGAGAGTCCGGTTCCGGAAAATCCACTACAGGAAAAGCAGTCGTTGGTTTAGAAAAGACGACAGCTGGACAAATCATGTATGAAGGAAAAGATGTAACGAAGCGAAGCAACCGAAAAAAAATGGGTTATAACAAAGACGTACAAATGATTTTCCAAGATTCAATGTCTAGTTTGAATCCTAAAAAACGAGTATTGGATATCATTGCAGAACCTATCCGAAATTTTGAACGGTTAAGCGATCAAGAAGAAAAGAAGAAGGTAAAAGGATTGCTAGATATCGTTGGGATGCCGGAAGATGCACTTTACAAATATCCTCATGAATTTTCAGGGGGACAACGCCAACGTCTAGGAGTAGCCCGCGCTGTTGCTACTAATCCAAAATTAATCGTGGCCGATGAACCGGTATCTGCTCTGGATCTATCTGTTCAAGCACAAGTATTGAATTTCATGAAACGGATCCAGCAAGAATACGGTCTCAGCTATTTATTTATTTCTCATGATTTAGGTGTAGTAAAACATATGTGCGACAACATCGCAATTATGTACAAAGGTCGATTTGTAGAAATCGGTACAAGAGAGGACATTTATAATGACCCGCGCCACATCTATACGAAACGTCTGCTTTCAGCAATTCCGCAAATCGATGTAGAAAATCGGGAAAGCCACAAAGAAAATCGCCGAAAAGTAGAACAAGAGTATATCCAAAACCAAAGAGAATACTATGATGCGACTGGCCGAGTCTACGATTTGCGTACGATCACAACTACACATAAAGTGGCGTTGAAAGATGGAGGTGCGAGCTAATGTGGAAAACGATTCTGCGACGTGTTTTATTGATGATCCCGCAAGTTATTATTTTAAGTGTTCTGATCTTCTTATTAGCCCAAGCGATGCCAGGGGATCCATTTACTGGTTTGATCAACCCAAACCAAGATCCGGCAGTGATCGAACAAATGCGACAATCAGCTGGATTGAATGACCCATGGTATGTCCAGTACTTCCGTTGGATCGGAAATGCTTTGCAAGGCGATTTTGGTCAAAGTTTCTTATACAAACGCTCTGTTGCTGACCTAATCGGTGAACGGATCATCAACACGTTATATCTATCGATCTTGACAGTTGTCCTTACTTATTTGATTGCTGTGCCTCTAGGGATGCTAGCAGGCCGGTATCAAAATTCGATCTTGGATAAGATCGTCGTGATTTATAACTTCTTTAGTTTTGCTGTTCCGTTATTCATCTTCGGCTTGATCATGCTGTTTGTTTTTGGTTATCGTTTAGGCTGGTTCCCAACAAGCGGTTCTCAAACACTAGGTTTGCAAGGGGGATTTATCACTCAGTGGATAGATCGCTTGAAATATATTCTGCTACCATCGATTACCCAAGCATTTCTGGCGACTGCCGTTACGATCCAATATCTGCGAAGCGAAGTAATCGATTCGAAGTCGCTTGATTTTGTCAGAACAGCCCGTTCCAAAGGGGTACCGACGAATAAAGTATTCAGTAGACATATCTTCCGGAATGCAGCGTTGCCGATGGCTTCGCAAATGGGGTATGAAATCACTTCGTTGATTGCTGGTTCTGTAGTTATCGAAAAGATTTTTGGCTATCCAGGAGTCGGGAAACTATTTATTGACTCTATTGGTCAACGAGACTACACCGTGATCACATCCTTAGTATTGATTTTAGGAATCGCGACGCTAGTGGGGACGTTACTGTCAGATATTATTATGAGTATCGTTGACCCGCGTATTCGGATTCAATAAAACCAATCAGAAAGGAGAATGGATCGATGAGTGAAAAAAACAATACAGCAGTTCAAGAAAGTATCCCTCCTATGGGGATACGAATGATTGCTCGAGAATTTAAAAAAGATAAAATCGCTATTTTTTCATTAGGTTTGCTAGTGGTTTTATTATTAGTGATTTTTATCGGTGCGATGCTGACCGATCAAGATAAAGTGATGTATGTTAGTATTTTTGACAAATATGCTGCCCCAGGAGCAGTTTCGACACAAGGACAAAAGTTCATTCTGGGAGCAGATGAAGGCGGACGTGATGTATTAGGTCAATTGATCATAGGTGCTAGAAACTCTGTCACGATCGGATTTGCGATCACGATCCTTACTTCGATCATCGGGGTTGGATTAGGGATCATCTCTGGCTACTACGGAGGGATCATTGACAACATCTTGATGCGAATTGTTGATTTTATCATGATTCTACCGATTATGTTGATCATCATCGTCTTCGTTTCGATTATTTCCAGATACAATGTCTGGTCCTTTATTTTCATCATGAGTGCATTTTATTGGGTAGCTAAAGCCCGATTATTCCGAAGCAAGACATTATCTGAAGCAAGAAGAGATTATGTCAGTGCCTCAAAAACAATGGGAACAAGTGATTTTAAAATCATGTTCCGCGAAATTATGCCGAATCTAAGTTCATTGATCATTACGAACTTGACAATGAACTTTGCGGCAAACATCGGTATCGAGACAACTTTGACTTTCTTAGGTTTCGGTTTGCCGGCAAATGTACCTAGTTTAGGTACACTGATCGGTTATGCAAGTAATGGAGAAGTCTTAGTGAATCGGCAATGGATCTGGTTACCCGCATCAATCCTCATTTTAGTTTTGATGTTGAGTATCAATTATGTTGGACAGGCATTCAAGCGTTCTGCAGATGCACGCCAACGGTTAGGCTAGTTATAGAAGCGAAGGGGGAAATAGGAATGAAGAAAACGATTTTTGGATTTGCAACGCTGATGTCTGCTGTTGTTCTTGCAGCATGCGGGGGCGGAGGTACAGATACTTCTGGAAATAACTCTGGAGGCAACAGCAATAACAAAGAGGAATTAACTTTTCCAATCGCAACAAAAAACAATGATGATGCAATCGAAGACGGTGAATTAGAAGCTGCGGTCGCAACGGACAGTCAGTTCAAAGGATTGTTCCAGTGGGAGTTTTATCAAGATTCTTTTGATGCAGCTTTCATGGCTCCTTCTCATGAAGCGTTATTTGCAAGTAACGATGATTTCCGAATCACCGATGATGGAGCAGCTACGCTTGACCTAGATCAAGATACGAAGAAAGCAACAATCAAAATAAAAGACAATGTCAAATGGTCAGATGGTGAAGACGTAACAGCTGATGACGTGATTTTCCCATATGAGATCATCGGTCATAAAGATTACACTGGTATCCGATACGACGATACGTTCCGTAATATCGTAGGGATGGAAGAGTATCATGATGGAAGTGCCGATACGATCTCTGGTATCAAAAAAGTGGATGACAAAACAGTTGAGATCGAATATAAAGATGTAAACCCAAGCATGCTGCAAGCTGGTGGCGGGATTTGGTCTTATGCAGCACCGAAACATACATTGGAAGGTATAGCAATCAAAGATATGGAATCTAGCGATCAAGTACGTAAAAACCCAGTAACTTTCGGACCGTACTACATGAGCAACATCGTAGCTGGAGAATCTGTGGAATACTTGCCAAATGAGCATTACTGGAATGGTACGCCTAAACTGAAAAAAATCACGATGAAATCTGTACCAACAGCCAGTGCAACTGAAGCATTGAACTCTAAATTATACGATATGATTTTCCAAATGCCAACAGACACATATGATACGTATAAAGAAATTTCCGGCTATACAAATTTAGGTCGTGAACAAACATCTTATACTTATCTAGGATTTAAACTAGGTAAATGGAACGCGGAAACAAAGAGTGTAGAATACAACCCGGATTCAAAAATGGCAGATAAATCATTACGTCAAGCAATGGGCTATGCTTTAGACAATGATGCAGTAGGCGAACGTTTCTATGCAGGATTAAGAAGCAATGCCACTTCATTGATCCCTCCAGTATTCCAATCTTATCATGATGATGAATTGAAAGGATTCACGCAAGATTTAGACAAAGCGAAAAAACTATTGGATGATGCCGGCTACAAAGATGTGGACGACGATGGGTTAAGAGAAGACAAAGATGGAAACAAATTAACCATCAACTTTGCTTCGATGTCTGGTGGAGAAACAGCGCAACCATTGGCAGATTACTATATCCAACAATGGAAAGAAATCGGTTTGGATGTCCAATACACAACAGGTCGTCTGATTGAATTCAACTCTTTCTACGATAAATTAGAAAACGATGATCCTGAAATCGATGTTTACCAAGCTGCTTGGAATACAGGAACTGATCCAAATCCAAGTGGACTATGGGGACCGAATGCAGCATTCAACTACACTCGTTATGAATCAGAAGAAAATACAAAATTGATCAACGATATCAGTTCAAGCCAAGCATTTGATGAAGACTATTTGAAAGAAGCCTATCAAAAATGGCAACAGTATGCGTTTGAAGAAGCATTTGCGATTCCAACGTTGTTCCGTAACGAAGTATTGCCAGTGAACGACCGCGTCAAAGACTGGGATTGGTCTTATGATGTACCAAACCCATGGGCAAATGTTTCTGTTACAGCAGATTCACGTTCATAATCAATAAAAATGACCGAAAAAGGGCGATGTCCTTTTTCGGTTTTTTTAATTATCGTTATTTTTGATAGCAAATAAAAATAAATGTAGTTTTTTAAAACTTTATTTTAAAAACACGTTGATCATAAATGTGTTATTATATATAATTTAAATAGATTTTAAAGAAGGAAAATGTATAAAATCTGCGTTATTTAATTTAAGTTGAATAAAAATTATTGTTATTTTAAATTGATGGGAATTTTTCGTGTAGTTAATAAAAGAGAAGGTTCACACTTATCTCTTTTTAAAATAAAAAAAGGGGGACCGAACGACTGTCGCCTTTGCTTGTTCAAGTATGTTTCAATAGTCACTCGTGAGACACTTTAGGCACTCAAAAAAGGGAGCGGATACAAATGAAGAGAAATGTGAAAAAGATGATAGCAAGTTCATGTACACTTATTGCCTTGAGCAGCTGGATCGCACCAATCAATGCCGTTAGTGCGGCTGATCCAGCCGCTTCTTTCTTCTAAACGATGAAAAAAATCTATCGCTTCTTTTTTCTATTCACAGTCACCAGTTTTTTTATATGCTATTTCTTTTGCTGGAACCGAAATGATCAAATCAGCGATTCCAGAAATCCATTCATCGATCATCATCGAAGCAGCGAGTGGTGAAGAAAATCAGCAGGAAATGTACCAGACGATTACTTGACCTTGGTCTCAAAAGAGGAGCAGAAAATCAAAGAATCCCTCGAAAAATTTCAGGTAGACCATTTGATAGACAAAAAATATTTCTCTTAAGCGGAGGAGAACAGCAGCGAGTTGCTCTTGCTCGTTTATTTTTGAAAGAACCAAAGATCATCTTTGCAGATGAGCCAACAGCCTCTCTTGATCAAAAGAACAAAGGAATCGTCCTTCAAGCATTACAAGAACTGAATGCAAAAGGAGCTACGGTCCTTGTGGTCACCCATGATCCAACATTGGCAGCAGAATTCGATTATGTGTTGGACATGAATGAATGGAAGAAATCAATCCAATAAACCTTATTTATGTGTTCATTCTGTTGGTTTTATCTGATAGTTTACCAGTGATTGGACTGTTTTTTTCAATCGTTTTATTGAAAAGTCATCAGCCAAAGATTCACCCACGATGGATAAAATGGTGTGTGTTCATTTCGCTCCTTTTTCAAGTGTTACTAACGGTGTTTCTTCTATTGAGCATTCATGTTTCAGAGGTTCAGCTAGGACCCGTCCAAGAAGTCATTGAAAACATACGAGAATAAGGGATTGTACAAAAAAAGGAATGTGACAATAGTCGTGTCACATCCTTTTTTTGTATGAACAGTGTTCAATCAGCTATTCCACGGTATTCGTTCAAGAAACGGCAAAATATGAGAAGCTGTCTTTTTGTTTATTTCTCTAATACTCCGAACTAAACGGCTTTTTCACAACCTCTCGTCAATCACTAGGATTATTAAAGCTTTACTTACCTTTTACCCGAACCATTTCAAATTTAACAAAAAACCAGTATAATAAGGAAGTATCGAAAAAATATCCATAAAAGGAATGTGGAAAATGGACAACCAGCTGACAAAAGAACTAAAAGAAAATTATAACATCGTTTTTCACGATCTAAATTTGCTTGAACAAGCTTTTACCCATTCATCCTATGTGAATGAGCATCGCAATCTGCAATTATCGGATAATGAACGACTTGAATTTTTGGGAGATGCCGTTTTAGAATTGATGGTTTCTCAGTATTTATTCCGTTTATATCCTCATTTGCCAGAAGGAAAATTGACAAAAACACGAGCAGCGATCGTTCGCGAAGACAGCTTATCGAAATTTGCCAAAGAATGTCACTTTGATCAATATGTTCTGTTGGGCAAGGGAGAAGAGAATTCAGGAGGACGTACGCGACCAGCATTGCTTTGCGACCTATTCGAAGCTTTTTTAGGCGCGTTATATCTTGACCAAGGATTCGACACGACCCATGCGTTCATCGAAAAAGTGATTTTTCCTAAAGTCAAAGCAGGTGCTTTTTCACATGAGATGGATCATAAAACAAAATTGCAAGAAGTCTTACAAAAATCAGGTGATGTATCGATCGAATACCGATTGATCAATGAAGAAGGTCCAGCTCATGAACGAGTATTTTGGATCGAAGTTTATGTAGACGATCAATTGATTGGCACTGGACAAGGAAAATCGAAAAAATTAGCAGAACAAGCTGCGGCGGAAAATGCATTAGCAGCACTGTAAAAGTAAGTGAGGGAAAGCTTTGTATTTGAAACGAATTGAAATAGCCGGTTTTAAATCATTTGCAGACAAGACAGTCATTGATTTTGAAAACAGCGTCACAGCAGTGGTTGGACCAAATGGCAGCGGAAAAAGCAATATTACAGAAGCTATCCGCTGGGTATTAGGAGAACAATCTGCTAAAAGTTTGCGAGGCGGAAAAATGCCGGATATCATCTTTGCCGGTTCCGATACCCGAAAGCAGCTGAATATTGCAGAAGTCACAGTGATTTTAGACAATAGTGATCATTATCTGCCATTGGAGTACAATGAGATCAGTGTAACCCGCCGTTATCGACGGACTGGGGAAAGCGAGTTTTTCATCAATAAACAAAGCTGCAGATTAAAAGATATCCAAGAATTGTTCTTAGATTCTGGATTAGGAAAAGAATCATTCTCAATCATTTCTCAAGGAAAAGTAGAAGCGATTTTCAGTAGTAAACCGGAAGACCGTCGTGGGATCTTTGAAGAAGCAGCTGGTGTGTTGAAATACAAGCAGCGGAAAAAGAAAGCAGAACAAAAGCTTTTTGAAACAGAAGACAACCTCAGCCGCGTCCAAGACATCATCCATGAATTGGAAGAACAGTTAACTCCTTTGGCCGCCCAGAGTGAGGCAGCAAAGGAGTTTTTACAGCTAAAAGAAACACTGACTCAAACCGATGTTTCTTTGATGGTTGCTGAAATCAAGACAGCAAAAAAAGATTGGGACAACAAACAAGCACAGCTTGCGAAATTCAATCTAGAATTAGGTAAACTATCTGAGTCGATCCAAGAACAAGAATCCATTTTGGCGAAGCAGCGTAAAGAAAATGCGCAAGCCGACCGTCTGATCGAAAAAAATCAGCAAGTATTATTAGATCTTTCGGAAAAACTGAAGCAGACAGAAGGACAAAAAGATGTTTTGCAGGAGCGGACAAAGCATACACAAAAAAGCTCGCAAGAATATCAAACTTCATTAGCAGAAGCACAAAAAAAGGTTAAACATTTTGAAAAGCTTCAAGAAAGCTTGATGAAAGAAGCAGCAGAAAAAGAAACAGAGATCCAAAAAGCTGAAGCAAATCTCATAAAAACACAGCAAGAATTAGAAAAATACCAAAAATCAACGAAAGAATTATTGGCAGAATTAAGAGATCAATATGTTGATTTAATGCAAGAACAAGCAGCTGTAGGAAACGAACTGAAGTATCTGGAACGTCAATATGTACAAGAAACAGCAAAAAGCAAGCAGACGTTAGCCAAGCAATCGGAAGTAGAAGCATCAGTAGACCGATTGATTTTACAAAAAGAAGAATTGATACAAAAGCAGGCGCAGCTAAAATCATCTTTAACTGAAACAAAAGAGAAGTTAGAAATGATCCAACGAAACGGGAAAAAGTTCCAAGAAGCATTAGCAAAAGAACAGCCTAAAATGTATCAATTGATGAATCAAGTCCAGCAGCTGCGTGCTCGTCAGAAAAGCCTTCAAGAGATCCAAGAAAACTATTTTGGTTTTTACCAAGGCGTTCGATTGGTCTTGCAGCATAAACAGCAGCTTTCCGGTATTGTGGGAGCAGTAGCTGAACTGATAGACGTCCCTGCAGATTTCACGTTAGCCATCGAAACAGCTTTAGGTGGAGCAGCTCAACATGTTATCGTTGAAAATGAAAAAGATGCTCGGCAAGCCATCACGTATTTGAAACAGCAAAGAGGAGGAAGAGCAACATTCCTTCCGCTGACGACAATCAAACCAAGACAGTTACCAGCTCATATATTGACACAAGCGGCAGCTATAGAAGGGTTTATAGGGATTGCCAGTGAACAAGTTGCTTATCCTGATCAAATCCAAACAGTGGTTCAAAACCTGTTAGGAACGATCCTTTTAGCAAAAGACTTAACTAGTGCCAATGCGATCGCACAAACGATCCGCTATCAATACCGAGTGGTTTCCTTAGAAGGTGACGTGATGAATGCCGGAGGATCCATGACAGGTGGAGCGAACAAACGAGGAAACCAAGGCAGTTTGTTTGTACAAAACCAAGAATTGAAACAGTTGACTAGTGAATTCGAAGAAGCAGATAAACAACTTCAAGTGCAAGAAAAGAAAGTTCAGGAGCTGCAACAAGAAACAGCTCGTTTAGCCGAAGAACAAGAAGTTTTGCGTACACGAGGCGAACAATTACGTTTTGAAGAACAAGAAGCGACAAATCAGCTGCAAAACATCATAAACGAACTTGAACGTTTTGAAAAAGAAAAGCAAATCTCAACTTTTGAGACACGTGAGCTACAGCAGTTTATCGAAGATTACGAAAAACAAACGAACGAGTTGAAAGACAAACAAACAGATCTTGAAACGCAACGTCAACAAATCGACGAAGAAATCAAATCTTTAAGTCAAGAAAGTGACCAGATGGAAGCCAGAAGAGCACAAGTGCAAAGTCAAAAAGCACAAGAACAAGCAGATCTTGCTGTCTTGAAAGAGCAGTTTAATCATCTGCAGATCCAGCTCCGCGGTGCCCGAGTCCAAAAAGCAGAGGCAATCGAACGCCAAGAAGCGATAGAAAAACAGTTGGCGACATTGACAGCAGACTTTTCTGATCATGAAGTCACAGAAGAAAGTTTGGAAAAACAAATTAACGAATTATCTGCTCAGCGAGAAACATTAAAAGCCGAGTTGGCAAAAGCCAAAGAGCAGCGAGATAGAAGGCAAAGGGAGATCGATGAGCTTGAAGCAGTCTTGGCAGAGCGTAATCGTGAGCAAAAAGCACGACTGTCGGAACAATCCAAATTAGAAGTCCAAAAAGACCGAGCTGAAATGATTTTAGATAATCATTTGACCTATCTGCAGTCAGAATATCAGCTGACATTTGAGAAAGCTTCCCACGACTATCAAGAAACAACCAATATTGAAGACAGCAGAATAAAGGTTGCCTCCTTAAAAGAACAAATTGAAAAACTGGGGCCAGTAAACTTAAATTCAATCGAACAATACGAACAAGTCAGTGAAAGACATACCTTCTTAGCGACACAGCGAGATGATCTGTTAGCAGCGAAAAACCAGTTGTTTGAAACGATGGATGAGATGGATGATGAAGTGCGGACAAGATTCAAAGAAGTATTTGAAGCTATCCGTCAAGAATTCAAAATTGTCTTTCCCAATATGTTTGGCGGCGGTAAAGCTGAATTAGTACTGACAGAACCAACTGATCTGCTGAAAACAGGTATTGAGATTGAAGTACAACCTCCTGGCAAGAAACTGCAAAGTTTAAGTTTGCTTTCCGGAGGAGAACGAGCACTTACAGCCATTGCGCTGCTCTTTTCTATTATCCGTGTCTGTCCTGTTCCGTTTTGTATCTTAGATGAGGTAGAAGCAGCGTTAGATGAAGCAAATGTAAAACGTTTTGGTCGTTACTTAAGCGACTTCCAAGATGACACACAATTTATCGTAGTCACACACCGCAAAGGAACGATGGTCGCAGCAGATGTACTGTACGGAGTGACGATGCAAGAATCCGGTGTATCAAAAATCGTTTCTGTACGGATGGAAGATATCAATGAAGAGGCGAAAATCAACGAAACGAAAGTGTAGGAACGAAATGATCAAATTAGTAGCAATCGATTTGGATGGTACATTATTAAATGAACAAAAGCTGATTTCAGATGAGAATAAACAAGCATTAGCACAAGCAAAACAGCAAGGGGTCAAGATCGTTCTATGTACAGGACGCCCCTTAGCGGCGATGGCGCATTATCTGCAAGAATTAGGGCTGGTAGATGAGGGTGATTACAGCATCACTTTCAACGGCGGTTTAGTACAAAAAAACGATACTGGTGAAATCATGGAAAAGAAAGTGATGGAAGCATCAGATATCCAACGCTTATACAAATTGGCTCAGCAATTGGATCTGCCACTAGATGTTTTGTCTGACAATGTGGTTTTACAGCTGCCTAGTGCCCCAAGAAAGCAATCCTTGTACAATGTGTTGAATAAGCTGCTGCAATTCCAACCAGCGGATATAAGCGATATTACAGATGAATTTGTGCTTAATAAGGCAGTAATCGCTTATGACCAAGAAGAATTAGATCCTAAAATCAAAGAAATACCAGTAGAATTCCATGAAATGTATGAGATCATCAAAACGAGAAGTATGCTTTTGGAATTTATGCCAAAAGGTGTCACAAAAGCTTATGGTATTTCTTTATTGGCAAAAGATCTTGGTTTGAAACAAGAAGAAATCATGGCAATCGGTGATGAAGAAAATGATTTACCGATGATCCAATACGCTGGTCTAGGCGTAGCGATGGAGAATGCTGTGCCTTTCGTCAAAGAAGCAGCAGATTTTGTGACAGTCAGCAATGAAGAAAATGGCGTAGCCAAAGTGATCCAAAAATTTGTATTAGATTAGGGGGGAGTCAAATGGGATTTTTTGATAAAATCAAGCGTGCTTTTACTGGCGAAGAGAAAACGGAAGAAGTTGAAGTACAGGAGAAGTATGACAAGGGTTTAGAAAAGACGCGTAAAACATTTGGTGAACGGATGAATGAGCTGTTTGCCAATTTTCGAACAGTCGATGAAGACTTTTTTGAAGAATTAGAAGAAACACTTATCGGGGCAGATGTAGGTTTTGAAACAGCGATACGAATCACCGAAGCGTTACGTCAAGAAGTGAAACTCAGAAATGCGAAAAAATCGGCAGAAGTTCAAAATGCGATCATCGAGAAACTTGTGGATCTCTATGAAGCGGAAGGAATCAATGAAGTAAATGAACTAAATATCCAAGAAGACGGACTAACAGTTATTTTGTTTGTCGGCGTCAATGGTGTAGGGAAAACAACAAGTATTGGTAAACTTGCTCATCAGTTCAAAAACGAAGGTAAAAAAGTATTGATGGCAGCAGCAGATACCTTCCGTGCTGGAGCAATCGACCAATTAGTTGTCTGGGGCGAACGCGCTGGTGTTGAAGTTGTTCGTGGCAATGCAGGCGGCGATCCAGCAGCTGTCGTATTCGATGCTTTGGAAAGAGCAAGGACAGAGCAGGCAGATGTTTTATTAGTTGATACTGCAGGCCGACTGCAAAATAAAGTGAACTTGATGAACGAATTAGAAAAAATAAAACGAGTAATCCAGCGGGAATTACCAGAAGCACCCCAAGAAACACTACTTGTATTAGATGCAACAACTGGTCAAAACGCGATGGTTCAAGCAAAACAATTCAAAGAAACAACAGATGTGACCGGTCTTGTTTTGACAAAATTAGATGGTACAGCAAAGGGCGGTATCGTACTTGCTATCCGTAATGAACTGCATTTACCAGTGAAATTGGTCGGGTTGGGTGAAGGCATCGATGACTTGGAGCCGTTTGATCCAAACGATTTTGTCGTTGGATTATTCAAAGGATTACTAAAAGAAGAATAACCCATGTCTAAAAAGCAGGAGCTGTAACAAAAGTTGCAGCTCCTTGTTTGAATGATTGTTTTTAACATAGCTGTGTTTTTGATGCCTTCATTTTTATACTTATTTGTAAGCGGTTCTCAAACAATTTCGTTCTTTTTCTTAGACTTTTTGATTATAATTAGATTCATATGAATTGGAGGTCACTTAATGATGAATTTTAAGCAATTATTATTGCATGTCAATGCGCGCCCTTTTATCGACCAAGCTCGATTTGGTATAGAACGGGAAGGACAGCGGGTTGATCTTGCAGGAAATCTAGCAAAAACCGATCATCCAGCAATCTTTGGCGATCGATCCTATCACCCCTATATCCAAACAGATTTTAGCGAAACACAAACAGAAATGATCACCCCTGTTACCGATTCTATTCCCGAATTATTTCAGTATCTGGCTGCTGTTTATGATGTGACTGCTCGTTCTATACCGAAAGAAGAGATGATCTGGCCATTAAGTATGCCACCTGCCTTACCGGAAAAAGACGAAGAAATCATTATTGCAAAATTAAAAAATTTCGAAGATGTTTTGTATCGACGTTACTTAGCAAAAGAATACGGGAAGCGAAAACAAATGGTGAGCGGTATCCATTTCAATTTTGAATTTGGCGATGAGTTGCTAAGAACATTGTTCAGCCATCAGGAAGAATTTCAAGATTTTTCCGAATTCAAAACAGAACTTTATTTGAAAACAGCGAGAAACTTTATGCGCTATCGCTGGATGATCACTTATTTATTCGGTGCTTCACCGATGAGTGAGAAGAACTATTTTATAAATGAATCACACCCACAAGAACCTGTTCGCAGTATTCGCAACAGTGCGCTGGGCTATACGAATCATCCAAATGTGAAAGTTTCCTATGCTTCTATGAAACAGTATTTAGCAGATATCGAGCGAATGATCGAAGAAGGAAAACTTTCGGAGGAGAAAGAATTTTATACACCGCTTCGTTTCCGAGGCGGAAAGAAAGTCGCAGATTTAGCAACAACAGGCGTTCGTTATATTGAATTGCGGAATATCGATCTGAATCCTTATGCAAGGCTGGGAATCAATCCAGAACAAGTTCGTTTCTTACAATTATTCCTGATGTATATGCTATGGACAGAAGAAAAAGAAGACAGTGACCAATGGGTGGCAGAAGGTACGACTCGAAATAACAAAGTAGCACTAGAACAACCATCACATCAGACTGAATTTCATCAAGAAGGTAGAGAAATTCTTGAAGGGATGAAGCAAATGTTGGCTGAATTGGATTGGTTGGATTCTCTTTATTTAGTGGAGGAAGCATTGACTCAAATGGATCATCCCGAACAAACGTTAGCAGCGAAACTCTATCAAGAAGCACAGCTATCGAGTCAGCAAGAAGTTGCTGTGGCATTGGGGCATCAATATTATAAAGAAAGTCATGAACGTCCCTATCAGTTGGCCGGTTTTCGCGAAATGGAACTTTCTACTCAGATATTTATGTTCGATGCCATCCAAAAAGGCGTCCAAGTCAAAGTATTAGATGAGTCGGATCAATTTTTGCGTCTGCAATTCCAAGACCATGTAGAATATGTGAAAAATGCAAACATGACAAGTAAGGACAGCTATATCGTTCCACTTATCATGGAAAACAAAACAGTAACGAAAAAAGTTTTAAAAGAAGCTGGGTTCCGAGTACCAGGAGGCGCAGAATTTTCATCCATGGAAGAAGCCGTAAAAGCTTATCCAAGATTTGCCGATCAGGCATTTGTGATCAAACCTAAGTCCACAAATTACGGATTAGGTATCACGATTTTCAAGGAAGGGGCTGATCTGGAGGATTATCAAGCAGGATTGGCGATTGCTTTTCGTGAAGACAGCTCGGTTTTAGTAGAAGAATTTATGCCGGGAACGGAATATCGTTTCTTTGTAATCGGTGGAGAAGTCCAAGCCATCATGTTGCGAGTCCCTGCTAATGTTATTGGTGACGGTATCCGAACAGTGAAAGAACTTGTTGAAGAAAAAAATAGTGACCCTTTGCGTGGAACGAATCATCGTGCACCGTTGGAATTGATCCAATTAGGCGAATTAGAACAATTGATGTTGAAAGAACAAGGGTTAACGATCGAATCAGTTCCCCAAGCCAATCAAATTGTTTATCTAAGGGAGAACTCAAATATCAGTACGGGCGGTGATTCGATCGATATGACTGATGAATTTTCTGAAGCTTACAAAAAAATCGCCGTTTCTGCGGTAGAAGCACTAGGAGCTAAAATCAGTGGTATTGATTTGATCATACCAGATAAAGAAATCGATCCTACAACCGATAAAAAAGCATACGGGATCATCGAAGCAAATTTCAATCCAGCGATGCATATGCATGTTTATCCTTTTGCAGGAAAAGGCAGAAGATTGACGATGAATGTATTGAAATTGTTATATCCTGAAATATTTTAAACGAAAAAGCTTTTGACAGATTGTCCTATTTGATGTCGATCTGTTCAAAAGCTTTTTTGCATGTAAAAATTTATGTGTTTTTTCGTTTTAAAATAAACGATCCCAGAAGCTTTTTTTCTTTTTTGGTTTTTCTTTTTCAGATGGCGAAGAGTTTTCTTCTGGGTATTTTTTTTCGATATCGATCACAGGTTCATTTACTGCTTCTTTTGCTGTTAAGAGCAATCCGAATTCCTCAGGATTTGCAGTGACGTAATCGTTGACTACAGTAAATCGGCTATTGTTTTTCGTTGCTAGCTGGATATATTGGTTTTGGACAGAAAGGGGTAGAGCCCCATTCAAGAGTATGGAAGCATCTGGATGTTTTTTGAGTTCTTTTAAAAAGTTTTCTTTGTTTTTCGGGTGGATCATTTCAGCAACAGTCATACTAAGATAGCAACGTTCCCTGAATGTCCCTAAATATTTATGCTGTTCTTCAGGGTTCACTAAAGGTGTACCATAAAGTCCCTTATCCAAATGGCTTTTTACATCATCTTGTGCCATAAAAAATACCCTCCTTCTTCTCTTTGTCTTTCTTACGATTATAGCATATTCCCAATAATACCTAAAACATATGAAAAAGCGGTTGCTTTTGTTCAACGATTCACTTAAAATAAGAATGAAAATCATTCTCAATTAGAAAGGTGGATTGGATGCGCTACGGACGACTAGTAGCATTATTAGTTATTTTAAGTAGTATTTCATTGTTCATTGGAGTATCAAATGTACAATTGTCAGAATTGCTCCAGTTAAATGGGCAAAGTTTACAAATTTTGCTAGCGACTCGTTTGCCGCGAACGATTTGTTTGATCCTTGTGGGAGCGACTAGTAGTATTTGTGGGTTGATTATGCAACATTTGACCCAAAATAAATTTGTTTCACCAACGACTGCGGGCACGATGGATAGTGCGCGTTTAGGTATTTTAGTGGCCATGATTTTCCTACCTGGTGCATCCTTGATCGTCCGATCCTTGACTGCATTTTGCTTTGCTTTTGCAGGAACATTGCTTTTTTTATCCCTTACGCGATTGTTCCCCCAGAAAAATCAATTGATGCTTCCGTTGATTGGGGTCATGTTAGGGAATATCATTGGTTCAGTTGCTACTTTTTTTGCTTATCAATTCCAGTTGGTACAAAATATGACTTCGTGGCTTCAAGGGAATTTTGCGACTGTGATACGAGGAAATTATGAGTTACTGTATGCTGTTGTTCCATTGCTGCTCTTGGTTTGGCTATTTGCTTACCAATTTACGATTATTGGTCTGGGCGAATCGTTTGCAGTAAATTTGGGAATAGATTACCAGAAGATGCAGTTTTTAGGCATTGGCTTGGTTTCATTGGCTAGTGCAGTCATGTTGATCATGGTGGGAAGCATTCCTTTTATCGGAGTGATTATTCCGAATCTTGTCTCTAGAATATATGGAGATCAAGTGCACAAAACCATTGGCGTAACTGCTTTAGCAGGTAGTTTGTTCTTAGTATTTTGCGATCTTGTCGCTCGTGTGTTGATTTTTCCTTATGAAATACCAGTCAGTGTGATCGTTGGAATCATCGGTGGGGCTATCTTCCTTTGTCTTCTGATAAGGGGGCGACGATATGCTTAAAAAAAAGCCGTCTATTTTTATTGGTATGCTTGTTTTTGTTCTATTTGTTACAGGAGTGTACTTGATGATCCATACATATGGAAACTGGCATTTTGCGTGGGTATTGAGGAGCAAGAAAATTTTTGCATTTATCCTTGTCTCGCTAGCTGTCAGCAGTGCTACGATCAGCTTTCAGACAATTACGCATAACCAGTTTTTGACTCCTTCCGTATTGGGACTTGAGTCGTTATACGTCCTTGTCCAAACGGTCCTTTTCTTCTTTATCGGAGGAGTGACGATGCTTCAGCAGACAGGTACAGTTTTTTTCTTATTGAACGTTGGGCTGATGGTCGGGTTGAGTCTGTTGTTATTTTTCTTTCTTTTGAAAAAAATGAAAGCAAATCTTTTTTTGTTACTGATGTCAGGGATGATTTTAGGCACGCTTTTTGGTAGTGTCAGTACCTTTTTACAAGTCATCATGGATCCAAATGAATATGATTTGCTTCAAGGGAGATTATTTGCAAGTTTTGGCAATATCCAAAGCCAGTATCTTTTGCCTGCTTCTTTGATCATTATCGGCTGCTGGTTCCTGTTATTTCGATATCGACATGTGCTAGACGTTTTCCATCTTGGGAATGAACAAGCTGTAAATCTTGGGATAGACACAGATCGATTTGAATTTTTTATTTTGTGTTGTGTCAGTCTTTTGACAGGAACAGCAACGGCTCTTGTAGGTCCAGTTACTTTTTTAGGGTTTATTGTCGCAAATGTCAGTTACCGTATATTTTCTACTTATCGTCATGGTCTGCTATTTATCGGAAGCTTTCTAATAGCTATGCTGTTTCTGACAGGCGGACAGCTCGCAGTAGAGCAGATTTTCGGCTGGAATACAACAGTGAGTGTCGTTGTTGAATTTGTCGGAGGAATTTATTTTGTCACAAAATTGATTCGCGAAAGGAAGAGTATCCTATGATCGATTTACAAAAGGTCAATAAACTGTACCATGGAAAATCAGTGGTCAAAGATGTACAGTTAACGATTCCTGAAAAGAAGTTGACTGCTTTTATCGGTCCAAATGGTGCTGGAAAGTCAACAGTGTTGTCGATGATCAGTCGTTTGATACCAAAAGATACAGGTGAAATCTATTTAGACCATAACGAAGTAAAGGCTTGGAAATCCAATGAATTAGCCAAAAAATTGTCGATCCTGCGACAATCGAATGAAATAAATGTCCAAATCACCGTGAAAGAATTAGTAGAATTTGGACGATTTCCTTATACGAAAGGAAAATTGACGACAAAAGATCAGAAAATCGTTCAGGAATCACTGGAACACCTCGGGCTAGAAGAAATAGCAGATCAATCGATTGACACTCTTTCAGGAGGTCAACTCCAACGTGCGTATATTGCAATGGTGCTAGCGCAAGACACGGATTATATTTTACTGGATGAACCTTTGAACAATCTAGATATGAATTTTGCGGTTCAAATCATGCAGATTTTAAAAAATTTAGTACAAAAAATCGGAAAAACGATTGTTATTGTTCTTCATGATATCAACTTTGCTGCAAGTTATGCAGACGAAATTATTGCAATGAAAGATGGGAAGTTATTCACGCAAGGAACGACCCAAGAAATGATAAAAAAAGATGTATTGGATGAATTGTACGAAATGGACATACGGATTTGTGAGATTGAAGGCCGCAGATTCTGTCTTTATTTCTAAAACTAACATTAGGAGAGAAGAGATGAAAAAATTAGTAGGTATCTTGATTCTAGCATCATTTGGTTTAGCAGCATGTGGAAATAGTAACAATACCAGTCAGGCAGACACAAAGAAAAGCAGTACGCAAGCTGAAACGGCATTAACGATAAAAGACAGTAATGGTGATCAAATCGAGGTGCCAAAGAATCCTGAAAAAGTCGTCGTATTCGATAATGGTTCTTTAGATACGATGGATGCTCTTGGTGTTGGAGATAAGGTAGTTGGAGCAGCTACGAGCAGCCTTCCTGAGTATCTTTCCTCCTATAAAAAAGTGGAATCAGCAGGTGGGATCAAAGAACCAGACTTAGAAAAAATCAATCAACTTCAGCCAGATCTGATCATCATTTCTGGTCGGCAAAGAGATTTTCAAAAAGATCTAAGTCAAATCGCTCCGACCATTTTCCTTTCTTTAGATGCGAAAAAGCCATGGGAATCTTTCCAGCAAAATGTCACTACTTTAGGGGAGATCTTTGGCAAGCAAGAAGAAGCCAAAACTCAATTAGAGGAATTATCCAATGCAATCGATCAGACGAAAAAGAAAGCAGAAGCGTCTGACAAAAAAGCACTAGTCACACTTGTGAATGAAGGGCAATTATCAGCCTATGGATCAGGTTCTAGATTTGGTTTCATCCATGATTTATTTGGCTTTGAACAAGCAGATGATCAAATCGAAGCATCCACTCACGGTCAAAGTGTTTCTTATGAATATGTGCTAGAAAAAAATCCGGATATCTTATTTGTGGTAGACCGAACAAAAGCTATCGGTGGAGACGATAGCAAAGATGATATTTCTGCCAATGAACTGGTAGCACAAACGAATGCTGGTAAAAATCAGCAGATCATCTCCCTTGAACCAGATGTCTGGTATTTAAGCGGGGGCGGTTTAGAATCAATGAAACTGATGATTGAAGATGTGGATCAAGCATTTAAGTAGAATCAATAATAATCGAAAAAATTGAACCGACCTCTAAAAGTTAGATTTTCCAGCTAATTTTTAGAGGTCGATTTTTATGTGTTTGGGCAATCTTTTTTCTTTAATACTAAGGTCAGAGCGCTGATTTCATAACCTCTATTCACGCATGTGTCTCAGCAAGCGGTTGATAGTTGATGATCTGCATTTTTCGATAAAAATCGGCGGGAAGCTTACTCCAACGTTTTAATAATTGATAGAAATAACTTTCTTCTGCTTTGATCTTATACTCGCTTAATATCAATCCAAAACTATTCGTTTGTTTTGCAGCTAATTTTTTATAGATATCCAATGCTTTTGTTTTATCTTCATTGACAAAAAGTGTTTTTACTTCAATATAAGAACCCTCGATGTTTTGTGTTTCTTCGATAAAATAGATACTTTTTATATATTCTTTCATAGTGATTCCTCCAAAGAAGTCTTTTTATTTGATAAGTTTACTTTACCGAAGAGTTGTTAATAATCCGTGAACAAAAAGTTATTCTTTTTCCAATAGTTATTAAGGGATGTTTATTTTTTAGAATATATTTTGTTATTTAAGGAATGGATAAGGTTGGACAAATAACAGGTTGCTTTTTGGGGCCTGCTTCGCTATAGTAGAGAAAAAATAACGAAAGAAGCGGATTTAGATGGGAGAAGAAATTAAAACAGACCTTGTACTGGCAGAAAATCAATGGATAGAAACAGAACGACTTATTTTACGACCCGTCACTTTAGCAGATACAGAGGATGTATATGAATATGCAAGTGATGAGGTAACGACACGGTTCCTCTTTCCCGCAAACCAATCATTAGCTGAAACAAGAGCAAATATTGCTACATCCTTTATAAAGGACCCTTTAGGAAAATATGGTATAGAACTAAAAAAATCAGGTAAACTGATCGGAACGACAGATATCCGTGTGAATGACCATAATGGGACTGCCGAAATTGGTTATGCGCTAAATTCTGCCTATTGGGGTAATGGCTATATGCCTGAAGCTACCGCTGCTTTGCTGAAACTAGGTTTCGAACAATTAGATCTTGTAAGGATCTTTGCTACCCATGACGTGAGAAATTCCAATTCGGGACGGGTAATGGAGAAGTTACATATGAAAAAAGAAGGATTGATCTCAGATGCTGAGCGAAGAAATGGTGAAGTGGTTTCTTTAGTGATAAGAGGAATCACAAGGTCCGAATGGTTGGCTCTCCAACAAACAGAAAACAGCTAAAACCAGACAAATTAGTTGCATCTGATGAATAAAGTGATTATTCTATGACGTGAGGTGATACAGATGAAATTAGAAGTGACAAAAGAAGCACAAGAAGTATTGAAAAATAAATTAGAAGCAGATGATCAACTGTTATTAGATATCGAAAACGGCGACGGTCCATTTGCAGAAAGCCAAGTCAGTTGCCAATTAGACACGGCATTTCGATTGATCATTGTCAAAAAAGATACACAAACAGATCTAAGTCTTTATTCTGTAGTGGCTGATACACCAGTTGGACCAATCAAAATCAAAGACAGTGCAATACTTTACATGGATGATCCATCAACACTTGCTTTAGAACCAACTTATAATAGTTTACAATTAAAAGGACCCAGCGGCTTGAGAAAAGGCAACTTGCAAGTTGTTCGAAAAGACTAGAGGGATAAAATGGGAAAATTGGCGATCATCAGCGACTTACATGTGGACATCAATAAATTCGGCGAATCAGAGCTGAGGCAGCTTTGGCAAGTTTTGCAAAAGCACAAGATCACTCGGCTTCATCTAGCCGGAGATACGGCCAATAAAGTAGATCGTTGCCTAGCTGTTGTCGAATTTTTCGTCAATAAAGGATTATCTACGACCTTTCATTTCGGCAATCACGAGTTGGCAGATGTGCCCAATGAACAGATGATGGACCATTTTCCAGACCCACATTTTTTAAATGAACGGTATATTGCTTTAAATGAGCAGACCGTTCTTTTAGGGATGAATGGCTGGTACGACTATCAGTTTTCTGAATTGAAAGATTACGATGCAATCGTACGAATGAAACGTTTGTATTGGTATGATCGGTTTATCCAGCGTGGGAAAACAGATCTCGAGGTCAATGCAGAAATGCTTGCAGCTGCAAAAAATTTGCTAGACCAGTTGGAAGCAAAAAAACTTGAGGTCATTCTATCCACTCATTTCGTTCCTAAACGAGCATTTATCGTGTATCAATCTGCTCCTTATGAGCGTTGGAACAAATTAAATGCGTTTTTAGGATCAGAATCATTCGGAAAATTACTAGACCATTACTCAAATATCAAACAAGTAGTTTTTGGTCATACGCATCGGCGGTTCGAAGATCAGTTGATCCATGGAGCAATTTATAGTTGTCGACCATTCGGTTATTATTATGAATGGCAACTGACTCGTGATTTTGTTTTGAAAGAACAGTTGTTAGACAGCTATGATCCTATGAAATTACGTGTACTCTTGCGTGCCCATCACCCAGCTTTTCATGCCTATCAAACACAACATTTGCAAGAAGAATTTGAACAAGCGATGACGATCATTTCGTATTGAAAGAAACAGTTACACCTGTGTATGATTGATCGATAAACCATTCTAGAAAAACAAAAAAACTTGGTACACGAATGTTGTACCAAGTTTTTTTGTTTTTCTATATCTATGGCATCATGAGAGAAAGCAATAGTGGAAAACTCATTCTATTCAAGATAAATCAAGTCGTACCTTAGAAGATAATATAGGGATCTTCTTTCCAAATATTTCTTGATCTTCCGCAGTAATCATTGAGTCAGTGATTAGGTAGTCAGCGTCTTTTAAAGAATAAAAACTGTAAAAATCTTTTTTATTTATTTTGTGGTGATCAGCAACAATAAATCTCTGTTCAGCAATATTCAACGCACATTTTTGAGTTAATCCTTCGTCTTCATTTGAAGTATAGATAGCAGATGTATCTAATCCATTTACTCCGATAAAGCTTTTCATCACATGGATTCCTGAAATAAAATCATTTGCAATCGTCCCCACAAATGCACCAGTTTTACTCCGATAAGAACCGCCAATCAAAATCAATTCAAATCTTGAATCATGTTTGAATTTGTCGAATACATGTATGGAATTCGTGATAATCTTGGCATGGTTCACGGTTAAAAACTCATAGACCAGTTCGATGGTTGTACCTGCACCCAAAAAAACAGTCTCGTCTTCGAATATATTCTCAGCAATGATCTTTGCAATCTCCAATTTTTCATTGAGATGGATATGTTGTTTTTCTCGATGGCTTAGCTCAGTAAGTATATCGTTCTTATTGTCTTCAATAATTCTTGCACCTCCATGTACACGAATGATCAGTCCTTTATCTTCTAATTCTTGAAAGTCTCTGCGAACAGTCATGTCAGTTATTTTAAGTTCATTGACGATGTCTCTTACTTTTAAGAATTTATATTGGCTCAATAAATCCATCAAATACTTTTGACGTTCTTCTTTTATCATTTTTTTCTTGCCCCTCGTTCAAGTCCTTCTTTTATGTCCGAATTAAACATATTATATTTTGAAAATAAAGTCAATTTTAAACAGTAAATCTGCTATTGACAGGAATGGATTCTTCTTTTATGATATGTTTGGAAGAAACAAAAACAAACAAAAATAAACAAAAAGGAGAAGTCGATGAATAAAGAAGAAGCAGCAATGATTGGATTTGAAGTAGTTGCATTTGCAGGAGAAGCACGATCCAAATTAATGGAAGCGCTTGAAGAAGCGGAAAAGAAAAATTTTGAGCAAGCAGAGCGGCTAGTAGAAGAAGCTCATACCAGTTTGATGCAGGCACATAAATCTCAAACACAAATGTTAGCAGCTGAAGCAAACGGTGAATCAGTCGAAATCGGTTTTATCATGGTCCATGCACAAGATCACTTGATGACGACGATGTTGTTGAAAGATACGATCAGACATTTATTCAATATCTACAAAAAAGCGTAAGGGGGCAGAAGCAGTATGAAACAGCTGATACAAACAATCGAAAAGATGAAACCTCATTTTGAAAAGATTTCGAATAATCCTTACTTGAGAGCGATTAGAGATGGCTTTATCAGCCTTATACCAGTGATTCTTTTTTCAAGTTTCTTTTTGTTAGCTGCTTATGTTCCAAATGCTTTCGGTTTCCATTGGGATACATCAATCGAAACGATTCTAATGAAGGCTTACAACGGATCAATGGGTATTCTAGGTTTGCTTATGGCAGCTACTGTGACAAAAAGTTTGACGGAGACTTTTAATAATAAACTACCTAAAACCAATCAAATCAATCCTACTTCAACGATGATCGCAGCATTTATTGGATTTGTGATTATTGGCGTGGATGCGATTGAAGGCGGTTTCTCTTCTGATTTTATGGGAACAAAAGGATTGTTGACAGCTTTTGTAGTCGGATTTATTGTCCCAAACGTCTATCGTTTCTGTGTCAAAAACAATATCACTGTAAAAATGCCTGAAGAAGTTCCAGGGAATATTTCGCAGACATTCAAAGATCTTATCCCAATCACGTTAGCAACTGTCTTTTTTTGGTTATTCGACTTAGGGTTCAGGCATTTAGCAGGAACAGGATTCTCAGAAAAGATTATTGAATTGTTCCAGCCAATTTTTAGTGCTGCAGATGGATATTTAGGACTGGCATTGATTTTTGGGGCAATGGCTTTTTTCTGGTTTGTCGGTATCCACGGACCTTCTATCGTAGAACCTGCAGTTGCGGCAATCTATATTACAAATGTTGAAGCGAATCTTCAGCTCTATCAAAGTGGTGAACATGCACCACGGATTCTTTCTCAAGGGATCCAATATTTTGTCGCTACTTTAGGTGGTACAGGGGCTACGCTTATCCTAACATTCATGTTTGCTTTTTTGGCAAAGTCGAAGCAAATGAAAACGATTGGTCGTGCTTCTGCTATCCCTGTGTTATTTGGTGTGAATGAACCGATCCTATTTGGTGCACCAGTTGTTTTGAACCCGATTTTCTTTATTCCTTTTGTGACTGCGCCAATCTTAAATGTGTGGATTTTTAAGTTTTTCGTTGATACTTTAGGGATGGATGGATTTATTTATAATTTGCCATGGACAACGCCTGGACCAATTGGTTTGATTTTAGGAACAGGATTTGCTGGATTAGCAGTTTTATTAGTCATACTATTACTGATCGTTGATTTTTTAATATATTTTCCATTTTTCAAAGCATATGACAATGAATTAGTGGCAAAAGAAACCCTTGAGGAAGTAAAGGCTGAACCGATTTTTACAGAAGAACCTCCTATAGCTGAACAAGTGACTACAGGGTTAATGGAAGAAGGTGGTCAAAAAAATGTATTGGTTCTATGTGCAAATGGTGCAACAAGTTCTATGTTGGCTAATGCAATCAAAAAAGGTGCTAAAGCTCGAGCTATCGATATTGAATCTACAGCAATGGCTTATGGGCAACACAAAGATTTAATCAATGAATTTGATTTGATCGTTTTAGCTCCACAAATGGCTTCAATGTTTAAAGAATTGGAAGAAGATGTAAAAAATTACAAAACAAAAGCTGTTTCTACTAGTGGAGCGGAGTATGTGGCTTTAGCGAAAGCGCCGAATCAAGCAGTAGATTTTGTTTTTAAGAATTTAATTTAAGGAGGTAAAGAATGAATAAGTTTCCGGAACATTTTGTTTTTGGTGCTGCGACAGCTGCTTTTCAAGCAGAAGGTGCACTATTAGAAGGAAATCGAGGGAAGAATTATTGGGATGATTATTTAAAAGAGCAAGGTATGTTTGATCCAAGTCTAGCAAGTGATTTTTATCATAAATACCCAGAAGATCTAGAATTATGCCGTACATTCGGTATCAATGGTCTTCGTATTTCTATTGCTTGGTCACGGATATTTCCTTCAGGTGTCGGAAAATTTGATCCATCCGGTGTCCAGTTTTATCACAAATTGATTGATGAATGTATAGCTAATGGAGTGGAACCCTTTGTTACCTTGCATCACTTTGACACCCCTTTATCTTTGTTCGAAAAGGGCGATTGGCTTTCTCAAAAAACGATTATTGCTTATGTTGATTTTGCGGAGTTTTGTTTCAAAGAATATGGGAACAAAGTAAATTATTGGATCACGTTCAATGAGCCTTGGTCTGTAGTAGCTGGTCAATACATTATTGGTCATTTTCCACCGAATATAAAATACGATCTTCCAAAAGCAATCCAAGCTATGCATAACATGATGGTTGCTCATGCAAAAGTAGTTGAAAAGTATAAAAAGGCGGAGTACCTAGGAGAAATCGGTATTGTCCACATCTTGGAATCAAAATATGGTATCACTAATCATCTTGAAGATACACGTTCTGCAAGAAAAGAACATATTTTAGCAAATCAATTTTTATTAGATGCTACTTATAGGGGACATTACGCTGAAGATACTTTGGAGAACATTGAAGAAATTCTTCGCGAAAATAAAGGAGTGTTGAAGACTACACGTGAAGAAT
Organism: Enterococcus sp. DIV1224; assembly: GCF_050555455.1. Lineage (NCBI taxonomy): Bacteria > Bacillati > Bacillota > Bacilli > Lactobacillales > Enterococcaceae > Enterococcus > Enterococcus sp. DIV1224. Next base: position 117,439 of record NZ_CP187859.1, read on the forward strand.
TTGAGATGTTAGCTTATGCAGCTGATCAAATTGATTTTATTGGAGTCAATTATTATGCTAGCCATTTCGTAAAAGCTTATATTGGTGAATCTACTATCCATCACAACGGTACGGGAGAAAAAGGAAGTAGTCGTTTTGCATTGAAAGGGGTTGGAGAAAGAGTCAATAACCCTGAAGTTCCAACAACAGACTGGGATTGGCCAATTTATCCGCAAGGGCTAGAGGATATGTTGGTCTTTATCAAGGAACGGTATCCAAACTATAAAAAAATCTATGTAACAGAAAATGGAATGGGCGAAAAAGATGTGTTATGTGACAAGCAAGTGCAAGATGATTCTCGAATCGCTTATATTTTCGTACATTTGAAAGCCATTTTAAAAGCTATTGAGCGCGGGGTAAATGTAGAAGGTTACTTTGTATGGTCATTGATGGACGTGTTTTCATGGACAAATGGCTATAAGAAACGCTATGGTTTATTTTATGTCGATTTTAAAAATCAAAATCGATATGCGAAAAAAAGTGCCTATTGGTATAAGAAAATCAGCAACAGCAAATTGCTTGAATAAGGAAGAGAGGTAAGAAGATGCGTATAGTAATCGGTTCGGATAAAGATGGAATGCAACTGAAAGAAGTGATCAAGAAAGATCTAATCGAAAAAGGATTTATGATAGCAGATAAAAGTGAGACACCTTCTGAAGATTTTGTAGCATCTGCTTTAGCCGTCGCGAATGATCTAATGAATAATGAAGGAAGTTTAGGTATTACAGTAGACGGTTACGGAGTAGGAAGCTTCATCTCAGCAACAAAAGTCAAAGGGATGATTGCAGCAGTAGTTTCAGACGAACGTAGCGCTTATATGACTAGAGAGCACAATAATTCTCGCATGATTGCTCTTGGGTCGAAGATCGTAGGAGAAGAGTTAGCGTTATCAATCGTAAAGGAATTTTTACAAGCAACTTACGCAGGTGGTAGACATCAAGTTCGTGTAGATATGTTGAATAAAATGGCATAAAAAAGGAGAAAGTATGAAAATCGCAATTGGTTGTGACCACATCGTCACAGATACTAAAATGGCTCTATCAGATTTTTTGAAAGCAAAAGGACATGAAGTATTAGACATAGGAACCTATGATTTCACACGGACTCATTATCCTATTTATGGAAAAAAAGTAGGAGAAGCAGTAGTGATGGGAAAAGCAGATCTAGGGGTCTGTTTATGTGGGACCGGGGTAGGAATCAATAATGCAGTAAACAAAGTTCCAGGTATTCGGAGCGCATTAGTGCGTGATATGACAACAGCTATCTATGCAAAAGAACAATTGGATGCAAATGTGATCGGGTTTGGCGCTCGGATTACTGGAGAATTTTTGATTTGTGATATTCTTGATGCTTTCATTCAGGCAAAATATCAAGAAACGGATGAGAACCAGCAACTGATTGCTAAAATCAAACAAATCGAAAAAGCTAATGAGTATCAAATTGATCCGAATTTTTTTGATGAATTTATCGAAAAATGGAATCGCGATGAATACCAAGATTGTGAGGCTAATCAATGATTCTAACGATTACGATGAATCCTTCAATCGATGTTTCTTATCCATTAACAGAATTTAGTTTAGATGCAGTCAATCGTGTGAAAAATGTGAAAAAAACAGTCGGTGGGAAAGGATTGAATGTCACACGCATTTTGAAACAATTAGATGCAGAAGTGATGGCGAGTGGATTAATTGGTGGGGTTTTAGGGGAAGAAATCAAAGAGAGGTTAACACAAGATAATATCCTTCATGAATTTTTGTCCATCAAAAGCGAAACACGAAATTGCATCGCTATTTTACATGAAGGTCAGCAGACGGAAATCTTAGAAAGTGGACCAATTGTTTCTACACAAGAGGCTTCTGACTTTCTCAATCATTTAGGAAAATTGGCAGTAAAAGCTGATGTTATTTGTTTTTCTGGTAGTTTGCCTCAAGGACTTCCGATAGATTTTTACCAGCAAATGATACAAGTCTGCAGACCCAAGCCGGTCATGTTAGATTGTTCTGGCGAAGCATTGATGACAGTACTTAAAGGAGAGTCTAAACCGTATTTGATTAAGCCAAACATACAAGAACTAGCGGAGTTATTAGATCAGCCTATCACTACAGATGTGAAGCAACTGAAAGTAGCTTTATCGGATCCGTTATTTGCTGGTATTGACTGGGTTGTAGTCTCGATGGGTAGAAAAGGTGCATTTGCTAAACATTCGAATCGATTCTATCATGTGATGATTCCTTCAATCAAAGCCGTAAACCCTGTAGGTTCTGGTGATGCAATGTTAGCTGGTTTAGCGGTTGCTATTGAAAAAGAAAAATCAGTTGATGTGGTGCTGAAGCAAGGAAATGCTCTGGGAATACTAAATGCACAAGAAGAAACCACGGGTTATATTGAGTTAGTAAATTATCATACATTAATTAAGCAGATACAAATAAAAGAAGTCTAGGAGGATATCAATTTGAATGAAGAAAAACGACGATTTATCAATCGCTTATGTAGTAGCGAGGGGATAATTGGTGCTTTAGCAATCGACCAACGTGGTGCATTGAAGAAAATGATTGCTCAATTCAAGGGAAGTGAAGCAGAAGACACAGAGATTGTAGAATTTAAGAAAATCGTTGCCTCTGAATTAACGGAATATGCATCATCTATTTTATTAGATCCAGACTACGGGCTACCTGCTGCTGATGTAAAGAACGAAAATTCAGGATTATTGTTAGCTTATGAGAAAACCGGCTATGATACCTCCACTCCTGGACGCCTCCCAGATTTGTTAGCTTCTTGGTCAGTCAAGCGCTTGAAAGAAGCTGGTGCGGATGCATGTAAAACCCTGCTATATTATGATATTGATGAATCTGAAGAAATCAATCATCAAAAGCACGCCTTTATTGAACGAATTGGTTTGGAGTGCCAAGCAGAGAAGTTACCATTCTTTCTAGAATTGCTGTCTTATGATGCAACCATTCCTGATTCAACATCGAAAAAATATGCACGCGAAAAACCCCATAAAGTGATTGAAATGATGAAAGAATTCTCTAAAACACGTTACGGGGTGGATGCACTAAAAGTAGAAGTGCCAGTCAATATGAAATATGTCGAAGGGTATGGGATAGATGAAGCTATTTATACAAAATCAGAAGCAGCAGCTTTTTTCAAAGAACAAGCTGAATCTACTCCTCTGCCTTACGTTTTTTTGAGTGCTGGTGTAACCTCTGGATTGTTCCAAGAAACCTTACATTTTGCAAAACATGCCGGTTCTACTTTCAACGGTGTTCTTTGTGGTCGTGCCACTTGGGCTGATGGAATCAAACATTATGTCCTTGATGGAAAAGAGGCAGCAATTGAATGGATGAATACACAAGGACGAGCAAATATCGAAAGCTTAAATACCGTATTGAAGGAAACCGCGACACCTATTGATTTTAATAGGTTCTAATATTTTTTCTGTTATTACTACGGGAGCGATGGAATATCATCAACGACAAAGAAAATCCCTGTTAATTATAAGGATAAGTAAGAGCAGTAGATCCATTTATTGTGGATATGCTGCTTTTTTGCTGTGAAGAATAGTCAGCGAATGTTTATTTGATCGATCGATTCATAACATAGGGAGTACTAGATGCAAGCGTTTATTCTTTTTTTATCTGATACTGTCAAAAAATAATATAATATGTATTTTTTATTTACTTATAATAACTATTGATTGCAGTCTTGACAGTCAAGTCATATTTGATGGATGGGGGTGTGAGATGTACAAATGATTTTAAAGACTATGACAGCTACAGTTCTAATTTTAATTGCATCAAGCGGCAATAGAAAAATAAGAATCAAAACGGACTGATAATCATCTAACAACTAATCGACATATATGAGCAGATACGGAACGATATTCTTCTCTCTCATAAGTTCCGTAAAGCAAACATGTGCTATGGATCGATTGTATATTTATTAAAAAAGAAAGAGGAATGGCAATGATGAAAAAAGAAACTATATTAGTGGCAACGATGTTATTCAGTATGGCAGTAAGTACGACTTTCGTCTCTGCAGCTGAAGTATACCCAAAGGAATATAACACAGACGGAACAATCACATTTGAAGCAGGAGATGAGGGAATAACTCCTCCAGTTGATCCGGAAGATCCTGATCCCAACGTCCCTGTCGATCCAGTAGACCCTCCAAGTCCTGGAACAGGAGGAGCATTATCGATTGACTATGGATCAAAATTCAAATTTGGGACTCAAAAAATTTCTACTGCAGATAAAACGTATTATGCATCTGCTGATGAAATGACTGATGGTTCTAAAAAACCGACATATGTCCAAGTGACAGATAAAAGAGGAACACTATCTGGGTGGAAATTAAGTGTAGCCCAACCAGAACAATTTAAAACTGCCAGTGGGGACGAACTAGTTGGAGCACAGCTGAAGTTTACGAAAGGGCAAGCTGTTTCTTTGGTTGATCCAACATATACACCTGAAACGGTCAATTCTGAATTAACGCTGACACCAGGAGGAAATAATACGTTAGCAATCAATGCTAAATCAGGAACAGGTGTGGGGACTTGGGTCTATCGATTTGGTGCGAATGAAAATGAAAATAAAGATGCGGTACAGCTTTCGGTACCTGGTACATCTGTCAAGTTAGCGCAACAATATTCTACTAAATTAATTTGGACATTAGAAGATACACCCAATAACTAGTTTACTTACAAGAACAGTTGAAAATAAGCATGCAGTCAAACGGTTTTGTGAAGACAATCTAAACAAAGGTTGGTAAAGGCCAAGCTATATTAGTTTGGACAGGAACAGTTCATCTGGGAATTCAACAATCAGGAGGAAAAGATATAGTGAAAAAGAGAAGGATCGTGCTCATTTTAAGCAGTCTATTAGCGACTAATATCTTTCCGATTATAGGGTATTCTTTGGAATCGAATCAGTTGGTCAGTGATAATAGAAGAGTCGAAGAAAGCAAAGAGACTTCGACACTCGATCGTTTAACAGAATCCAGCCAGATCCAAGAAAGCAGTGAGAATTCAAGTACTACTGACAGTAAAGAGACCACTGACAAAGAAGAATCTGAAGAGTTAATCAAACAGCCATTGGAGAATGCCCCGACTTATCGAGTGGGGCTGCCTGATGATCCCAATATTATTTCTATTGATAAGATTTTTCAACAACCTATCGGTACCAGCACGTCCATATTGGAAAACGGGAAGCTATTGCAACTGAATCCAGCAGAGAGGTCTCAAAGAGGAGCTATTTGGTCAAACAATAAAATCGATTTACGCTCAGATTTTACATTTAAATGTTATTTATATTTAGGAAATCAACGAGATAAAGCAGGAGATGGTATGACTTTTACATTGACTGGTGATTCTAGAATGGCTAATGATCCCAGTCAAGTTATCGGTTCCCCAGGTATGGGAATTGGTTCTTATTCGACTCGATCAGGACAGCCTTATGTCGCAAATGCACTCTCGATTGAGTTCGACACATATAAAAATAGTGGTTCTTCTGATCGAATGGATCGTGAAATAACTGCCGATAATAAGGGACATGGGCATGTCGCCTTTGTCACTCCTAAACCAAATAACAACAATTATTCCGGAGAGCATACTGGCGTAACAGTAGCACCTACCTTTCTCTCTGATGGTACATGGCGTACATTAATCATTCAATGGGACGCGTCTCAAAGAAGTCTCACCTATGATCTGGAAGGTGTCGGACGCTCTTCTCACATTGTACCTGATCTCATCAGTCAATTCGGTTCTACACAAGTAAATTGGGGATTTACTTCTTCAACAGGTACATTTTTTCAAGAAAACGCTATTGCTATGACGCAACTTCCATCTAATGTGTCATCAACAGCTGATGTAAAAGTCAATGATAGTGATTATGGGGCCATCGCTGAAGTTGAAAGAAACGATAAGATAACTATCAGAAATACATTGAAAGTTACTGGGAATTTTCTTGAAGATAAGAAATTGGAGACTAGTATAGACCTAGCACAAGAATTAAATATTCCTGAGCGTATCTTGATCAACGGAAATCAAGTTGATACCAAAGATATCCTGATAACAGGAAACCGAGTCACACTCAATCTAGGAGATTATTTTGTTCTTGGAGATACATTGATTATTGAGTTGGAAACAGATTTGCGAGAAGCCATTCCCGAAAAGGTACTCACTATGCACTTTGAATATCTTGAGGATGCAAAGTTAATTGAGCAGTCAAATGATATAAATCTGACGATTGCGAAGCTGAAGGAAATAGATGTCCATGTTTACTATAAAGAGAAAGAGAGTCAAAATGATCTCGCAGAAATGAAAACAATCACTGGAAAAATCGGAGAGAATTATAAAGAATTTCCTATTGATATTGAGGGATATGTTTTTGACTCTGATTCAGCGAATACAGAAGGTGTCTTTTCCGAAAATACAGCGGATATCTATTTTTATTACAGAAAAGGAAAGCTTTATCTTTCAGCGGCTCCTCAGTATGTTGATTTTGGGCAACACAAAATATCTAATAAACCATTAAGTGTATTTGGGCAGTTCTCAGGTGGATTGAAAATCATGGATGAACGGGCTTCTGGAGGTTGGACATTACAACTGAAACAAGAAAAAGTTCTTACAAATGGAACGTTTGAACTCCCGGAAGCTCTTTCGTTTGTTACTTCTGAAGAGACAACGGTTATAGGGTCATCTGCTGTTACGATTTTTGAAAGTGACCAAAAAGGCGAAAGTGATTTGTCTGCTATTTTAGATTCTACATCTCAACATGGAATCAGAATAGATATTCCTGTAGAAAATCAAAGGATTGGAACATTTGAGGGGAAACTATCCTGGATTCTTGCAGATGTTCCAGAAAATTAATAAAAAGAGAAGATGAGGACAAAAGCATGGTGCACCAAGGACAACAGGAACCATAAATACTTATTTCCTGCACAGCTTAAAATGGCAGAGACACGCTTTTGTTCCCATCTTTTCTTACATATGATGAAAGGAGCGATTTACTTGAAACCAAAACAGCAATTATTTGTAACACTCCTAGTTATTATAGGGACACTTTTTAACCATTTACCAGTGACAGCTAGTGCATTCAATTTTTCGGTGACGCCAATAACTTCGGAGAATCAAATCGATAAAAGAAAAACTTATTTCGATCTCCAACTTGTTCCAGATCAGGAAGTAGAATTAAAAGCAGAATTGAGAAATGATACGGAAAAAGAAGTGAAAATCGACATTTCTGTGAATAGCGCAACGACTAATTCAAACGTGATGGTTGAATATGGAAAAAATGAGATTGAAAAAGACGAAAGTCTAATCTTTGATCTGATCGACTATGTGAGTTATCCAGAGACAGTGACACTGGAACCTAAAAGCGTTCAAACCGTGGTTTTTCATGCTAAGATGCCAAAAGATCGATTCGATGGTGTATTGGCCGGTGGGATCACATTCAAAGAAATTGTGACGGAAAAGGATCAAACAGAAAACAAGGATCAAAGCTTATCGATTGAGAATGAATACGCCTATACTGTTGCCTTGTTAATGCGACAGACACTGAATGAAGTTGCTCCTAACTTAGTTCTCCATGAAGTTAAACCTGATCAAATCAATGCAAGAAATGTCATTTTAGCAAACGTTCAAAATGATCAAAAAACCTATATCAATCAGGTAGTTATTGAAACAAAAATTACAAAAAAAGGGCATTCTGAAGTTTTATATCAGGAGGAAAAAGAAGGATTGCAGATTGCGCCGAATACAAACTTTTCTTTTCCAACAGCTTTGAATGGTCAGCCACTAACTCCAGGCGAATATCATCTCACAATGACCATTCTAGGAAATGAAAATGAAAACGGAAAATTCTCAAGAAAAAAAGAAAATACCATCATCAACTATACCGACCAATGGATATTTGAAAAAGCGTTTATGATAGACGAGAAAGAAGCCAAGGAATTGAATACGAAGGATGTGACGATTAAAAAGGCCAATAATTGGATCTACATCTTAGAAGCGCTGATTTTCTTGTTGTTCGTTTTAATACTTATCCTTTGGTTTATTTTGAGAAAGAAAGAAGAGAAAGAAAAGTAAGATCAAAATAATAAATATTTTCCTTATTGCGTGATATTTACGTTCTTTTTCGATAGTATAAAACGCTTTTGTATTAGCGTAGATGCCTATAAGTAAATGATATAATCATTATAATAGGTCTAACAGCAAGAATGGTCAATAAACGGATCCTCCAGTTTGTGTAGCGTACAGTTGGGACGATGTAGGAAATACGAATAAGAAGGGATAGTAGCAGTGAAGGAATGGAAACAGCAATATACGTAGAAAGAGCTGATCGCTAATGAATTATGAGTTTTTTTTAAGCAAGGAAGATTATAGAAGTTATTCATTACTTAAATATTTAGAAGCAAGCTCAAATTTATCAGAATCAATCTCGGATATTCAAGAGAAACTATCGTTATCGACATTTCTCTTGAAAAAAACTATCGATAAGCTAAAACATGATTTACAAATGTTCGATTTAGAGAAAAACTTTCGTCTAACTGTTAGTGAATTGGTGATATGTTTGGAAATCAATGGTAAAAGTTCTAGTAATGCCCTATTATCTCGCTATATAACAGATTCTTTATCCATGAAAATGGTATTGGCTTTCTTTCAGGAAAAATATATCTCAATAGAAAATTTTGCTGAACAGCATCATGTGAGTTATTCTGTGGCTTATAAAGTATTGCAAGGGCTGAAAAGAAATCTAAAAAAGTATCAAATTTTTTTTGAGAAGAGAAAGTTGACAGGAAATCCTAAAAACATCCGCCTTTTTTTATATAATCTTTTTAACTCAACAGAAATAAGTGTTGAAAAGTTGTATGCGCTACCTATAATTATAAAAACAGAAAAAATGGTAAAAAATTTAAATCGGTATTATCCTCTTTCCGCTTATGAAAAAAAGAAATTATTCCACTTTTTAGCAATCAATCTATTGTCTGAACAAGAAGATTCTTTAGATATTGCCAACAATCAGCCGCTGTTTTTCTCAGATATAGGATTTTTCTATCTAAAAGGAGTACTGGAGACAGAATCAGTTGTTTTTATCTGTAAGACACTCTCGTGGCTTTATCTCCATGATAAGTTAGATCAAAAGTATTTGAGGAAAAAAGAAGATGAAACAATCGAATGGTTGAATGAGCGGTTCATTGAAAGTTTTGAAAAACGGTTCAAACGGTTACCGAAAGAAACGAGAAAATCGATCCAAAATGAGTTAACCAAAATACATTTTAAACTTTTGCATTATACCCTTAATAAATCGGATGAATTTCCACTAGATATTTCTTTTTTTAATCAAAACTATCCTACATTTTATTGCTATCTGTTAGAGTATATGAATGATCTAATGTCAAAACACAAAGAGTTGCTTCAAGATAAATTTTTTCTTTTTTTCAGTTATTTATTGTTATTGATCAATCACATACCCGTTCAACTGGTTTCTGAGCCAGTAAAAATCATTATCGATTTTTCTTATGGTGCTGCCTATAATCGATTTATCAAGAAAAATTTAAGTTTGTATATTAATCTGAATACGGAAGTGATAGAGGCTGGAAAGTCTGATTTTCCGGATGTTATAATCACGAATAGAAACAATTTATATGAAGAAAGTGTGTCCCAAGTAGTGGTTTGGCTTGATCCGCCAAGAGCAGTAGACTGGGGGAACCTTACAAAGATTTTGTTGACTATCCAAGAAGAGAAATACAAAGACAGCAAAATTGACAAGCAAATAGACGATTTTCCTGAAGAAATCATCGACAGGATCGAATAGTGAATTTCTTTTAGAAAGTCCGTCTGCTTTTTCTAAAAATAAAAAAACTTGGTACGCAATCGCTGTACCAAGTTTTTTTATTTAGCTTTTAATTAAGCCATAAATAATAATTTATATAAAAATACTGCTACGACACCAGCACAGATAGGTGCAACAACGGGTACCCATGCATATCCCCATTGAGAAGAACCTTTATGTTTCAATGGAAGTAGTGCGTGTACAAGACGTGGTGCAAAGTCACGAGCTGGGTTCAGGCCAGGACCTGTAGGACCACCAAGTGAAGCAACTAATGTCCATACAAGGAAACCAAGTGCTAAGTGAGCTGTACCAAGGTTATCTTGGAAGAATGGTGCTTTTGTAATACCTAAAGCTCCAAAGAATAAAACGAATGAACCAAAGAATTCATTGACGAAACCATTGAATTTAGAACCAACACTGTTGATTGTTGAGAATGTACCTAACACATGGTTTACATCTTCTGTTTGGTCGTAGTAAGGTTTGTAACAAGCCACTACGATCAATTGTCCGATCGCTGCACCAATCAATTGTGCAATGATATAAGGAACAACTTCAGCCCAAGGGAACAATCCGTTAGACGCTAAGGCGATCGTAAATGCTGGGTTGATGTGGTTACCGCTGATTCCGCCAAAGATCATTGCCGGCATCATAACCCCAAATCCATATCCGACAGCAATCAGCATCCAGTCGCTGCCATATCCTTTTGTACCTTTTAAATCTACGTTTGCTACAGCACCGTTACCTAGCACGATTAGTAATGCTGTACCAATCATTTCCGCCGCAAGACGGGTCATTAGTGAGTAATCCATAAATACCTCCAAATGTTATAAAAATGCAAAAAAAAAAAGAAACATCAACACGAAAAGCCTCGGTGCAGTGTTTCGTGTCGGAAGGATTTCTGCAGTCTTAACAAATGTGAATAAAAAAATGATTTCCATTACGTATAAGAAACCAGACCAACAGCAAAACTCCAACTCTTTTTAAAAGTTCTCCACAAATCACCAAGCTTAACTATAAATATACCAAAAAAAAAACGTTTTTTTTCTCAAAAATTGTATCTTAGAAACAGCATGTTTTGAAACTTTCAGAAAAGGTTTGTTAGTAAAATGAAAGCTATACGTAAGGAGTGTTGTTTGATGAAATTTTTTCAAGAGTTTTTCATTATTATTTTCTTTTCTGTATTAGGAGAAGGTATCCGAATTTTTGCTCATTTACCTATTCCTGGGAGTATCTTAGGTATTCTTTTTTTATTTTTAGCATTTGAAATGCATCTTGTTGATCCTGAAAAAATCGGAGCAACTGGTGATTTTTTATTGAATAATCTAGCTATTTTATTTGTTCCAGCTGGTGTAGGTTTATTGGAATATTTCGATGATATCGCTTCGATATGGCCTATTTTACTGGGGGCAGTCGTCGTGTGTTCCATCGTCACGATGGTCGCAGCGGGAAAAACGGCAGAAGGGGTAGAAGCTTTGCTAGGCTATGTCCGTAAGAAAAAAGCAAGCAGGGTATCTGTAAACGAAATGGAGGAGAATCAAATTGACTGAGTTTTTTGTGAATCCATTATTTGGCTTAAGTTTGACTTTAGGAGTGTACGTATTATCTGACAAATTTTTGCGGAAATATAAACTGCCTGTTTTGAATCCTCTCGTATTATCGATTGTTGTTATTATCTTATTTTTGCATTTTTCTGGCATCAGCTATAAAGAGTATAATATCGGCGGCAATTTTTTGACTATGCTGATTACTCCTGCGACAGTGGCACTTGCCATCCCGCTTTATAAAAACTTCCGTTTGCTGAAAGAAAATTTTTATCCTGTAATGGCTGCGATTTTAGCAGGAATAGTCGCAAATTGCTTGGTTAGTGTAGGGATCGGTTATTTTTTCTCTCTTCATAAAGAGATGGTCATCTCATTACTACCGAAATCTGTAACGACGGCTATTTCTGTCGATTTGTCTCATACGATGGGCGGGGTGAATGCCGTGACTCTTGCAATTGTTGTCTCTACAGGTATTTTTGGCTCGCTGATCGCTACTCATATTTTCCGCTTATTCAAGATTGAAAGTCCCGTTGCTCGCGGTGTGGCGTTAGGAAGTACTTCTCATGCTATCGGTACAGCAAAAGCAATCGAGATTGGCGAAGTAGAAGGGATCATTTCAGGGCTTGCGATATGCGTAAATGGGATATTGACCGTTTTGTTGCTACCGTTATTCTTTCAGCCTTTTGCTGGCTTGTTTTGATGCGAAAACCACTATTTTATGCTACAATAACCAAAACGTTCTAGCATAAAAAAGGAGGGAAAGACGTGTATTTGTCTTCCGAGTATCTTAAACAATTTGATAAAGATCTATATTATAAGATTCTCCTCCTAGAAAGTTTTGAGGATCAAGCTTGGCATACTGCTACACAATTAGCGCAAGTTGTTCAGCTGGATGCCCGCAGTGTGTCGAAATACCTAAACGAGCTGTCTAAAAACTATCAGCAGTTTAGCGGTAAGACGCACCCTTTGTTTACAAAAAATCACCGTTCTGGTTATAACTTTTATGATGCGCTCGATTCGATTGAACATGAGCGTTTTTTGATCTATCTCGTGCAAAGTACGCTGAAATTCCAGCTGCTGCACGACATTTTTTTTGAAGAATTCCACACGATGTACCAATTTGCGCAAAAGCATTACATTAGTGAATCCACTGCTCATCGAAAAATCAATGAATGGAAACAGCAACTGCAAACTTATGGCATTCGTCTGCAACGAGGTACATATATCGCGCAAGGCGAAGAAGAAATCATTCGACTTTACTTGCATATGACATTCTGGCAGTTGTTTCGAGGGAAAATCTGGCCGTTTGAAACGATTTCTCAAATGGACGTAAAGAATATGGCAGAACATATCATGGCTTTTTTCAACGTTCGTTTGAATGAAATCAAAAAAAGACGTTTGGAATACATGCTAGGTGCCTTTTTTTTAAGAAAATCACAGAAGCATTATGTGGTATTGAATGAGAAAAAAAGACGGCTGATCGCAGACAATCTGTTGTTCCAGCGATTCTGCCAAGTCATGGAGCCGGTATTTCCTAATTATTTTCAAGTAGAAGACGAATTAGGCGCATTATTTCTTGTTCTGATGACGCGTGAAGAATATTATAGTGATCCTAAGATACGGAAGAAAATTTTTGATTTCCATCAACAAGCAGAAACACCGCCTTTTGCAGCTCTTTCTGAAGCAAAAGCAGCTCTTTCTCTTTATCAAGAAGAGCAGGAGTTACCAGCGGAAGATCTGACCTTTGAGGCAGAAAACTATTTGTTCAGTAGTCATTTTTTCGCCTATCTTTTTCCTAACGCAAAAGAAACGATTGATGGAAACAGTAGTGACTTCATTAATCATTTAGTCATTGAAAACAAGGAATTAAAACAATGGTTAGTACGCTTTTTTGAAAGCAGACACAAACAGCCTAATCATCTGGCGTTTAAAAATCATGCGTTTTTGATGGGACGGTATCTGACTGTGTTTAAAACATTAGGAGCCTTTACTCCACAGCTTCCAAAGATCACGATTCTCTTGATGACAGATTTTCCATTATTTGAAGAGCAACTGTTAGAGGAGGGGTTACGGACGTTTTTCCGTAATGATTATCAGCTGATTTTTCTACCAACGGATTATCGGGGAAGAGAAGTAGATCTTCTGATTTCAACAAGTAAAGTTCATCGAAAACCGTGGGCGGATCTTGACTATTTTATTGTGACCGAAGAATTAAAATTGATAGATTACATTCAGCTATCTCAAAAATTTGAAATGATTCAAAAACAATCAAAACAATAACAAAAAAAGGAGAATAAAGATGACATTTGAAGAAATTTTACCAGAATTGAAAAAAGGTGCAAAGATTATTCGTAAAGGATGGAGTGGATTTGAGCTGTATGTTGTTCTCGTATCCGATGATGAATTTGATGGCTGTCCGGTGACGCCTTACTTATTGATCAAAACAAGTGATGAAGGTTTTTCTAGCTTTGCTCCTACAGTTTGCGATATTTTAGCAGATGATTGGGCGATCGTAGAATGAAAAACCGTTATCCAGATTTAGCTAAACAGGTCGTATTTATTACAGGAGCTGCTTCTGGTATTGGTGCCGCGCAAGCCCAAGCTTTTCTGGAACAAGATGCCTTTGTTTTTGGATTAGATCAAAAATTTGGAAAAATGGAAGAACTTTCTTTTCGATTTCCTGAAACTTTTGCCTACGCACTAGGGGATGTCCGACAGAGGAAGGAACTCCAACAAGCGGTATCGAAATGCCAGAATCATTTTGGTGAAGTTACAATTTTATTGAATACTGCGGGGGTACTAGATGCATACAAATCCTTGATGGAAACTGACGAATCGCTGTGGGATCTGATTTATGAAACGAATGTGAAAAGCATGTATCATCTAACAAACATCATCCTTCCTGATATGATCCGCCGAAAAAGCGGAACAATCATCAACATGGCTTCGATTGCGGGTTTGGTTGCTGGCGGAGGTGGGATTGCTTATACAAGTGCGAAACATGCAATCGTCGGTTTTACCAAACAACTCGCTCTGGATTACGCAGAGCAGGGGATCCGAGTAAAAGGAATTGCTCCAGGAGCCATCCAAACGCCGATGAATGCGGCTGATTTTGAAGGGAAAGGTGAGATGGCAGAGTGGGTGGCAAATGAAACACCAGTCAAGCGATGGGCACAGCCGGAAGAAGTAGCGGAGCTGACATTATTTCTTGCCTCTCCTCAAGCAAGCTATATACAAGGAACGATTATTCCAATCGATGGTGGCTGGTTGCTAAAATAACCTTGTGTTTTTTTCAAGCTTCTGTATGATAAGAAATAAAGAGAGAACCAAATGGTTGATGATAAAAGAAAGTCGATGATTGTTCCCGGCATTTGATGTCAGACAGCTTTTTCACAACCTTCTAATATAAACAGTGTTCAAAAGCTTGCAACTGCGGTAATAAGTCCAACCAAATGGAAAATAGGAGGAGCTATTTTTATTTGACTGTTCTTATTACTTGTTGCAGGGCAGCTTTTTCACAACCTTCTGCGGCACTTCAGTTGGAATTTTCTTCCCATCCTTTGGTCGCAGTCATTACCAAGATAAAATTATCTTGCAAAGGAGAAATAGAACATGGAAAAAAATAATACCCGTTCAGCCAAACGCTGGACAACGACAGATGTGACTTGGATGGCGCTAGTCACTGGTTTATATGTGGCAGTGACGCTGGTTTTGTCTGTTTTTAGCTTTGGAGTGATTCAGATTCGTCTCTCGGAGATGTTCAACTATCTGTCCTTGTATAACAAAAGATACATCGTTGCGGTAACAGCAGGAGTAGCTTTGGCTAATATTGCTTCTCCTCTTGGACTGATAGATGTTGTAGTAGGAAGCGTCAGCACGCTGATTGTATTGCTTATCAACTATAAAATCACTAGTCGCATCAAAAACATGAAAATCAAAATGGCTGTGACAGCATGCGTATTCGCTTTTTCCATGTTTACAGTAGCTGGTCAGCTAACGATTTTATATCAACTACCTTTTTTCTTGAATTGGTGGGTGATTGCTTTAGGAGAATTGGCATCAATGATTGTCGGTGGGATAATTATTTATTGGATCAGTAAAAAAGTAGATTTGACAAAATAAAGATCTGTTTAAATTAAAATATGGCAGCGTGGAAGAGACCGGATGTTGAGTCTTCTTCCATGCTGCTTTTTTGTTCAATTCGTTCGAAGAAATCGATTTAGCCGTTTCTTCAACAAGACACCGATATAGGCTGCTCCAGTTGCTTTGATTGCTTCCGGCAGTAAAAAAGGCAGCAGCCCACTGGCAAATGCAGTTGTAAAAGTAAGGTCGCCACTTATCTTCAGCCAGATCGTCCCACAGACTAATGCGGCAAGAGAACCCATTAGATTGGCAAAGATTGCGTACAAGTAATGAGCGTCTGTTTTTTCGATCATCCAGCCAGTTAGCCATGTTTGAAAGAGAAATCCAATCAAATATCCGCCAGTTGGACCAAATAAAACAGCTATGCCGCCAGTCATCCCTGAAAATACAGGAAGACCGATCAAACCCAGTAAAAGATAAACCGTAACAGATATCAATCCCAGTTTTCTTCCGAGAAAAGTGGCTGTCAGTCCAATAGCAAATGTTTGCCCTGTCAAAGGAACCAAACCAAAAGGAATGGTCATCTGAGAAAGGACAGAAATAATCGCGGCAAATTCCGCAGCAAGTATCAATTCTTTCAATGTTCGGTTCATAATGCCCTCTTTTCGTTAACTTAATATTTTTTCTTGGTTAACGAAATTGTAAAACAAAGTGATTGCTTTGTAAATAGAAAATAAAAAAAAGACCAGCTATCCAATAGATAGCGGCCTTTTTCAAGAAAGCTTTTGAAATTATAAGCTTTGGTTGTAGTATTCAACGACAAGAGCTTCGTCGATTTCTGGATATAGTTCGTCACGTTCTGGTAAACGAGTTAATGAACCTTCCAATTTTTCAGCGTCAAAGCTTACGAATGCTGGACGTCCAACAGTTGCTTCTACAGCTTCTTTTACTGTTACGATGTTTTGTGATTTTTCACGAACTGAGATCACTTGACCCACTTCTACGTGGTATGAAGGGATATCAACGCGTTTGCCATCAACTAAAATGTGACCATGGTTAACTAATTGACGTGCTTGACGACGAGTCGTTGCAAGTCCTAAACGGTAAACAACATTGTCTAAACGTTGTTCTAGTAAGATCATGAAGTTAACACCGTGTTTACCTTCTTTGATTTTGCTAGCTTTTACGAACAAGTTACGGAATTGACGTTCGTTCATTCCGTACATGTGACGAAGTTTTTGTTTTTCAGTTAATTGCATGCCGTATTCTGATTGTTTGCCACGGCTGTTAGGTCCGTGTTGACCTGGTGCGTAAGGGCGACGTGCTAATTCTTTTCCTGTGCCTGACAATGAGATGCCTAAGCGACGAGAAATTTTCCATGATGGTCCTGTATAACGAGACATTAAAATTTCCTCCAATGAATATAAGTTTTTGGAGTAAAATAATCCGTTGAAAAATTCATAATCATATAGTTTGTTCTTCAATCTTCACCTTTGCAGCCGCGGTTACACAATCGAACCCGAGACGGGGCAACAAACTAGGGATGAGTTATTATTTTTCTGCTGCATTATTTTACACAAACTACAGTATATGATAGATCATCCATGAATGTCAAGATAATTAGTATGTAAAAACGCTTTACAAACCTAGGCTCTCTTTATAAAATGAGAAGGTATGTGCAAATGGAAAAAAGTGAAGGAAGTTTAAGGAGAAAATCAATGAATCCGGTATCACCATTATTTGAGAAAATCGATGCTTCAATTGAAAAGAAGGCGAACCTTTTTGAAAACAGCTTTTCACGTTACGCTGTTCGAGCGGTTCTTGCCTGTTTGTTTTTGACTTTAGGAACGGCTGTGGCATTTGCGATTGCGATGAAGGGGGAAGATATCGCGCACGGTCTAGGAAAGATTTTATACGCATTTATGTTCAGCTGGGGGCTGGTCATGATTCTATACATGAACGCCGAATTAGGAACATCGAATATGCTTTATATGACCGTGGGTGTTTTTCGGCAGAGACTTGCTTTAAGTAAGGCAGCCAAGATTCTATTTGCCTGTATTTTTTTCAATATGATTGGCGGTATGTTATGTGGATTTCTTATTTCTATGACTACGCCATTTCAAGATTTAACGTTGGACAACTTTATGTTAGAATCAATAGCAGTAAAACTAGCAAAACCTGCAACAACGATTTTGGTGGAAGGGATGTTTGCGAATATCGTTGTCAATACCGCTGTACTGATTAGCATGCGGATGAAAGAGGATGCTGGGAAAGTAATCACGGTCGTATTCATTATTTTCATTTTTGCTTTTTTAGGATATGAACACGTGATAGCGAATTTTCCTGCCTTTACGCTTGCTTACTTTGCTTCTCATGGTCAGATGGATGGAATGACAGCCAGTAATGTGTTACATAATTTGTTTTTTGCTTTGGCAGGGAATTATATTGGTGGCGGTTTAGTGATGGGACTGGGTTATGCTTGGCTGAATCAATCAAAATCATCCTATGTGGACTAAAAAGTCGTTCATTAAGGGAGGAAATACTATGGAAGTGTTAGTTTTTCCAAAAAATGAAGAAAAAGCGTTACAAATGGAAAAGTACATGAAAAATCTCTTTCCTTTTGCTGGAGTACCTAAGCCGGAACGCGCTCTTTTGCAACAGCCGTTATTGGATGAAAGCAAACATTTATCTGTTTCTGAAGTTTTAGCTTTTGTTCATTACTATTATGAACAAATCGAAAGAGAATATCAGTATGTGGCGATCGATTTAGTCCAAAAAAACATCAAACGGTTTACCTTTGAAGAGCTAGTTACATTGTTACCACTAGTCCAGAAAAAAGAATGGTGGGACAGCATCGATTCTTGGAGAAAAGTATACAGTACATGGTGTAAAGTCCATCCAGAGCAACGTAAAGAAGTCTTTCAGTTGTTCGAAAAAAAGGAAGATTTCTGGTTGCGTCGAATAGCAATCACGTTGCAATTAGGTTATAAACAGCAAACAGACACAGCACTATTGATTCGAGCAATAGACGAAGACCGTCAAACAAAGGAATTCTTTATCCAAAAAGCAATCGGTTGGGCATTGCGTGATTATAGTAAGACCGATGCTGCTTGGGTAAAAAGTCAGCTGACAACAGATTTGAGCAAGTTAGCTGTTCGAGAGGCAAGCAAGTATTTATAAGAAAGCGAGACGACAAGAGATGAGACGCAAATTATTTGCTTTTGATATTGATGGAACGTTGTTAGATTCAAATAAACAAGCTTTAGATAGCACGAGAGAAGCATTGGAAAAATTACGCAAAGCCGGTCATCTGGTCACGATTGCTACAGGGCGGAGTCGATTCCATGCGCAAGAAGTCATTCGAGATCTGGATTTTACGAACTACATTTTATGTAATGGAGCGGCCGGTTTTTTAGACCATGAACAAGTATATAAGAATTTACTAGATCGCGAACAGTTAGATGCATTCGTCCAGGAAGCGCATCATGAACAGATCGACACAGCTTTTGTCAGCTTAGACAATATCAAACGTTCTTCTTCCAATGATGTAACGGTGATGGAAGAGGCGATGCATTCTTTCGGCGCTGTCTTGCCTGAACTAGATCAATTTTTTGCAGAGGAACAAGAAATCTATCAAGCGTTAGCATTTTTCGATCAAACCTATGATGGAAAATTCTCTTCATATGATAAGATTCGATTTGTCCGTTGGCATGAGAACAGTGTAGATGTCGTTCCCCAAAATGGTTCTAAAGCGGCGACGATCCTACACTTAGCAGAACAAGTAGGTATCCCGCATGAAGATATTATCAGCTTTGGTGACGGACAAAATGACCGTGAAATGTTGCGTATGTCAGGAATCGGAATAGCTATGGGGAATGCTGTGCCAGAAGTACAAGCAGAAGCCAAGATGGTCACTGATACAAATGATCAAGATGGCATCTGGAAGGCATTGAAAGAGTTAAGTGTGATTTAAAAGAGGTTGTGAAAAAGCTGTCCTGCATCAAGTAATAAGAACAGCCAAACAAAAATAGCTCCTCCTATTTTTCGTTTGGCTGGGCTTATTACCACCGCAGATGCAAGCTTTTGAACACCGTTTAAGAAAGATGGTGTTACAGAAGTGGTCAGTTTCAAGTAATAAGAAGAGATTTATGAAAATTGTTTCTCAAATTTTTGAAAAATTTCGGCTTATTTCTGAAGAAGCAGCAGATGGAACAACGTTTATTCGGGAAATGGGACTGTGACAAGATTTTTGCCACAGTCCCATTTATTTATTTTATTTTTCAAATCTAAGAAATATCAGGAAAGTGTTCCTTTTGTTTGACCTTTTCTTTCTTATTGAAAACAACTATAATATAGAGTGATGTTAAAAGAGAAGAGGAATTTAGTGTGCGGGTATTGTTTATTGGTGATGTAGTAGGTTCAATGGGACGAGAGATGATTACTGAATATCTTCCTAGGTTGAAGAAGAAGTATCGTCCGCAAGTAACGATCGTAAATGGTGAGAATGCCGCTTCTGGACGTGGAATCACAGAAAAAATCTATAAAAAATTTTTGCAAGACGGTGTAGATGTCGTGACGATGGGAAATCATACGTGGGACAACCGCGGGATTTTTGAGTTTGTAAATGAAGCCAAAAAGATGGTTCGGCCGGCAAATTTTCCGGAAGGGACGCCTGGACAAGGGATGGTCTTTGTCAAAGTGAATCAGATCGAATTGGCAGTAATCAACATGCAAGCTCGTTCTTTCATGGTGGACTTGGATGATCCTTTTCGTAAAATGAAGGAACTAGTAGAAGAAGCTAGGAAACGTACGCCAATCATTTTTGTAGATTTTCATGGAGAAACAACAAGTGAAAAACAAGCGATGGGCTGGTTTTTAGATGGGAAAGTTTCAGCAGTGGTCGGTACACATACACATGTCCAGACAAATGATGCGCGAATTTTGCCAAAAGGTACAGCGTATCTGACAGACGTTGGGATGACAGGACCCTACGATGGTATTTTGGGTATGCGCAGAGAACCTGTGATCGAAAAGTTTCTGACCGCATTACCAAAACGTTTTGAAGTTGTCGAACAAGGCCGATCGATTTTAAGCGGCTGTATCTTAGAATTGGATGATACGACAGGTCATGCAAAAGAAATCCAGCTGATTCAAATTAATGAGGATCGACCGTTCATGGAGTAGAAAGAGAGGCAGTTTTTTGCAGCAGGAGCCGGAAATTCAAAAAGAAGTAAGGAAACTGACAAAACTTTTAAGAGAAAATGAAACGATCATTCGCTACAAAGCACTTGAAGAAAAGATCCAGCAAAACCAGTATTTAGCTGAGTTGAGAGAGAAAATCAAACAAGCGCAAAAAGAAGCTGTTCATTTTGCCCACTATGACAAACCAGCAGCAGAACAAGAAGCAATCAAGCGAGCGGATCAATTCATGAAAGAATTTGATCAGCATCCGCTTGTTATAGCTTATAGAAAACAGCTGTTGGAAGCAGATGATCTGCTTCATCATTTAACAACGATGATACAAGAAGAAATCAATGGACAAATAGAGGAGGAAAAACATGCCTCAAAAAACTAAAAACACTCCTATGATGGAACAATATCTAAGCATCAAGGCACAATACCAAGATGCTTTTTTGTTCTATCGTTTAGGAGACTTTTATGAATTATTTTATGAAGATGCGATCAAGGCATCACAGCTTTTGGAATTAACGTTGACGAGCAGAAATCGAAATGCAGAAGAACCTATTCCTATGTGCGGTGTACCTCACCATGCAGCACAAGGATATATCGATACCTTGATTGAAAAAGGCTATAAAGTAGCAATTTGCGAGCAGGTAGAAGATCCAAAGACGACTAAAGGGATGGTCAAGCGCGAAGTGATTCAGCTAGTCACTCCTGGTACAGTCATGGACAGCAAAGGATTGTCGGCAAAAGACAACAATTTTTTAACAGCTGTAGTTAGTCAAGGAAATGAATTTGGCTTTGCTTATGCCGATCTAAGTACGGGAGAATTGAAGACGGCTCGGTTGCATGATGAAGAAGCTGTTTTAAATGAAGCCTCTGCATTGCAGACAAAAGAACTCGTATTAGGTAGTGAGATCACTGATACCCTTCGTGAACAGCTAAGCGGGCGTTTAGGGCTAGTCTTTTCTCAACAAAATGAAATGGAAGAAAATGCCGAATTTAGCTTTTTGACAAGTGAACTAGTCGATCCGCTGGAAAAAGAAGCAACTGGTAAACTATTGACTTATTTAGCGGTGACACAAAAGCGGAGTTTAGCTCATATCCAAAAAGCAGTAGAATACCAACCAGATCATTTTTTGAAAATGGATTATTATTCAAAATTCAACCTAGAATTAAGCCAATCTATTCGGACTGGGAAAAAGCACGGCACCCTTCTATGGTTATTAGATGAAACAAAAACAGCAATGGGTGGCCGCTTACTAAAACAATGGCTAGACCGTCCGCTTATCCAGGCAAAACAAATTAAAGCAAGACAAGAAATGGTCGCTTCTTTGCTAGACAGTTATTTTGAACGTATCGATTTGCAGTCAGCATTAACGAAAGTCTATGATCTGGAACGCCTAGCAGGTCGAGTAGCTTTCGGTAATGTCAATGGGCGAGACTTGATCCAGTTGAAAACTTCTTTAGAACAAGTGCCAATGATCAGAGGGTTGATTGAAGGAATTGATCAAGGTCAATGGCAAAGTCTGCTTTCAGAAATGCAACCGATGGACCATCTCGTCCAATTGATTGACCAAGCTATCCAAGATGATCCGCCGTTACAAATAACGGAAGGAAACATCATCAAAGATGGATTCAATGAGCAGCTCGATACGTACCGTTCTGCTATGAGAAACGGAAAGAAGTGGCTAGCAGAACTTGAAGCAAAAGAGCGTCAAGAAACAGGAATCAAGAACTTAAAAATCGGATTTAACCGCGTTTTCGGTTATTATATAGAAATCACAAAAGCAAATCTTGGGAATGCAGAACTGGAGAAGTATGAACGAAAACAAACCTTAGCAAATGCAGAGCGTTTCATCACACCAGAACTAAAAGAATTGGAGACACAAATCCTCGAAGCAGAAGAAAAATCTGTTGATTTAGAATATCAGTTGTTTTTAGCTGTGAGAGAAGAAGTCAAAAAGGCTATCCAACCGCTACAAGTACTTGCAAAAGCAATCAGCGCAGTAGATGTGCTACAAAGTTTTGCAACAATCAGCGAACGCTATCAGTATGTTCGGCCAGAACTTGTCAGTGACAAGCATCAGCTTCTGATCAAAGACGGACGACATCCTGTAGTAGAAAAAGTATTAGGACATCAGGAATATATCCCTAACAGCGTAGAAATGGCAGAAGACGAAATGATTTTGCTGATCACAGGACCGAATATGTCTGGTAAAAGTACGTATATGCGCCAGTTGGCATTAACTGTTCTGATGGCGCAAATGGGCTGTTTCGTTCCGGCAAAACAAGCAGTTTTACCTATTTTTGATCGGATTTTTACCCGAATTGGTGCAAGTGACGACTTAATTGCTGGACAAAGTACTTTTATGGTAGAGATGATGGAAGCCAATCAAGCCCTACGTTATGCGACGCCAAACAGTTTAATTTTGTTTGACGAACTCGGGCGAGGAACAGCAACCTATGACGGAATGGCGTTGGCCCAAGCAATCATCGAATATATCCATCGTCATGTACAAGCAAAAACACTCTTTTCTACCCATTATCATGAACTGACGGTACTTGAAAAAGAACTTCCGCAGCTTAAAAATGTCCATGTTGGAGCTGTTGAAAAAGACGGAGAAGTTGTCTTCTTGCATAAAATGATGGATGGACCTGCGGATAGAAGCTATGGTATACATGTGGCAAAAATCGCAGGATTGCCTGCCAATCTACTTGAGCGAGCAGCAGATATCCTGCATACGCTAGAAAATGGCGATAACGGACACCATACTGTTCCAGCTGAAATAGGAGAGAAGACTAAAACAGCCAAACAGGAGCAAATAAAACCACCTGCAGAAAAAGTAAACCAAGACCCTATACAAGACAGCGTCAAAGAAGAAACCCAACAACTTTCTTTATTCGGTGAATTATCCGAAAATGAAACAGAAGTCATTGAATCACTGAAGCAAATAAATTTACTAGAAATGACGCCAATGGATGCACTAAACACATTATATGAATTACAAAAACAACTGTAGGAAGAAGGCGGATATCGATGGCCAAAATCCAAGAATTATCTGAACGTTTAGCTAATCAGATCGCTGCGGGAGAAGTAGTGGAACGACCAGCTTCCGTCGTGAAAGAATTAGTGGAAAATGCAATTGACGCCGGTAGTACTCAGATTGATATCTTAGTTGAAGAAGCGGGACTGCGGACGATCCAAGTGATTGATAACGGAGAAGGCATTTTGGCAGACGACGTAGTGAATGCCTTCAAGCGGCATGCGACAAGTAAGATCCATAATCGTGACGATCTTTTTCGCATACGAACGCTGGGCTTTCGAGGGGAAGCTTTGCCAAGTATTGCCTCTGTTTCTGAGATGACTCTGGAAACGGCGAATCAGGAAGAAAAACAAGGTACTTATCTTTCGCTCAAAGGCGGCGAGGTCATGGAGCATCGGCCAGCACCTCTGCGTCAAGGAACGAAGATTACCGTCAGCAACCTGTTCTTCAACACGCCAGCCCGCTTGAAATACGTGAAAACACTGCATACAGAATTAGCGAACATCGGGGACATCGTCAATCGTCTGGCATTAAGTCATCCAACAATTGCTTTTCGTTTAGTACATGATGGAAACAAAATGTTGGCAACTGCTGGAAATGGCGATTTGAAACAAACGATTGCGGGAATCTACGGATTATCTACCGCTAAAAAAATGTTGAAAATCGAAGGAAAAGATCTAGATTTTGAGTTATTTGGTTATGTTTCATTGCCAGAGGTGACTCGTGCCAGTCGGAATTACTTATCGACGATCATCAATGGACGTTTTATCAAGAATTTTTCCTTAAATAAAGCAATCGTTGCAGGTTATGGATCAAAATTAATGGTCGGCCGTTTTCCTATTGCTATATTGGAAATCAAGATGGACCCGCTTTTAGTCGATGTAAATGTCCATCCGACGAAGCAGGAAGTCCGGTTGTCGAAGGAAAAAGAACTAACAGAGCTAATTAGTAACGCCATTCAAAAAGCATTGTCACAAGAAAACCTGATTCCAAGTGCCGCGGATAATCTACGGTTCAAGAAAAAAGTACCAGATCAGCCTAAAACGGAACAAATCGAAATCGATTTGTCCTATGCTTTTGAAGAAGAAAAACCTAAAAAGCCAAGTAGTTTGAATTTTGACCGAGAGACAGGAACCTTTTTTGTAGAAGAACCAAAGAGCACATTTGTTGACAGATCTGTTGATAAGTCTGTGGAAAATGTTGAAAACTTTTCTGGCTTTTCTGAAGGAAACACTAGTTATCCAGAAAAAACAGCGAAAACGGTGGATAAGTTTGGTGAAAATGTTGATAACTTTGTAGAAAAAACAGTGGAAAAATCTGAAAAGAAAGAAATTCCTACTGTGGATAACACGAAAGAAACAAATAAAGAACAGATAGATATATACTTAGAAGAGGATGAACAGATTTACGAGGAAGAATTGACACTGCATCCTGAATTTGATTTCACTCACGGAAACGACAAAACATTAGAACAAGCGATCAAGAAACTAGAAACGGAAACACCAGTTCAACGTTTTCCTCAATTGGAATATTTTGGACAGATGCACGGAACGTATCTTTTTGCTCAAAGTAGCGACGGATTGTACATCATCGATCAGCATGCTGCTCAAGAGCGTATCAAATATGAATATTTCCGGGAAAAAATTGGGGAAGTATCTGATGATCTACAAGAATTACTTGTTCCATTTGTGTTGGACTATCCAAACAGTGATGCTTTGAAACTAAAAGAGCAAAAGCATTTGCTAGAAGATGCAGGGATTTATTTAGAAGAATTTGGTCAAAACAGCTTTATTGTACGGGCTCATCCTACTTGGTATCCCAATGGTGAAGAAGAATCGATTATTCGCGAGATGATCGACATGCTATTGACGACAGGAAGTGTGAGCGTAAAAAAATTCCGTGAAGCAACAGCAATCATGATGAGCTGTAAACGATCGATCAAAGCCAACCATTATTTGAATGAAGCACAAGCACGTGTGCTGCTGAAAGATTTAGCACAATGCGAAAATCCATTCAATTGCCCCCATGGCCGCCCAGTATTGATTCACTTTACCAACTCGGATATGGAAAGAATGTTCAAACGGATCCAAGATCCGCATTAAGTCAGAGAGAAGAGGGAAACATGAAGATTATACTAGCGTCCCAATCACCAAGAAGAAAAGAGTTATTGGCTCACATCGTTTCAGAATTCGAGATCGAACCTGCTGATATTGATGAAACGCCATTTCCAGACGAACTGCCAGTCGATTATGTACGCAGAATGGCTGAAGAAAAAGCACGAACTGTTTGGGAACAAAAAGAAAAGAAAGACAGCTTAGTGATTGCTAGCGACACGACTGTTGTTCTCAACCAGGAGATCATGGGTAAACCAGAAGATATGGCTGAGGCTGAAGTCATGTTGAAAAAATTAAGCGGGGAAACACATACTGTATACACAGCAGTTGTTTTAAAAACAAAGGAGCGAGAAGAACGAATACTAGCAGAAGCACATGTCACTTTTTATCCACTGACAGATGAAGAAATCAATCGTTACTTGGAGACGGGAGACTATGCGGATAAAGCAGGGGCATACGGCATCCAAAATGCTGCCAGTGTATTCGTCAAAGAAATTTCTGGAGATTACTACAGTATCGTAGGGTTTCCGATTGGTGCTGTCAATCAGGCACTGAAAACATTCAATTAAACAAAAAAAGCGGACTATCTGATTTTCGATTGAAATCCATGATAGCCCGTCTTTTTTATTGAAAAGATTACTTATCTACTCTGACTAAGATTTTACTTCAGCGTTACCGACTGCTTCGCCTGGGCGAACAAGTCCTGATTGGTCAAGGGATAGACCAGCAACTTTTTCGTTATTAGTTAAAGCAACAATAATGTCAGTTTTCTTACCAGCTTGTTCTATTTCTGGCAATTCCATTTCAGCAATCAGAGTTTCTGGTGTGACAAGATCTCCTTCTTTCACGAATACAGTGAAAGGAACGCCTTTTAGTTCAACGGTATCTAATCCCATGTGAACGAGTACTTCCAGCCCCTCATCAGAAAGAATACCAATGGCATGTTTTGTTTCAAAAACACTCGTCACTTTACCATTTACTGGTGCATAGACTTTGCCATTTGACGGTTCGACAGCATAACCGTCACCCATCATTTTTTGTGAGAAAACTGGGTCATTTACTTCAGTAATTTCCTTGATGTTCCCAGCAGCCACTGCGAATAATGTTTCTTTTGTTGCAACTGCCGTACCAGTTGCTGAAACAGGTTCAAAAGACTGTGGCATTGCTGTTGCACCATTCGCTGTTTGAAGCTGTACATCAGCAGCATTTTCAGGAACAGCAGGATCAATCTTATTCAAGATTCCCTGGCGTCTAAAGACGATCGTCAAGCCAAATGGAATGATGATAGCGATGATCATTGCGATGATGAAAGGTACCCATGTTTCTGCTTGGATAGCTAGTATTCCTGGTAACCCACCTACTCCGATCGCGTTTGCTCGAACATCCATCAAGTTGGCAAACATGCCAGCTAATCCAGAACCGACCATTGCTGCGACGAAAGGATAGACGTATTTCAAATTGATCCCGAACATAGCAGGTTCAGTTACGCCTAAGTAACAAGAAATCATTGCTGGAATCGAGATTTGTTCTTCTTTTTTGTTTCCACGATGCAAGAAGACGATGGCTAAGACTGCAGAGCCTTGGGCGATATTTGATAAAGCAATCATCGGCCATAAATTCGTTGATCCGAAATCTGCAATCAGCTGCATATCAATCGCATTGGTCATATGGTGGAGACCAGTAATTACTAAAGGTGCATACAGGAACCCGAATACAGCACTAAACAACCAGCTGATAGAAGACGTCAACCCGGTATTTACGATAGTTGAAATCCAGCTTCCGACTGTCCAACCGATAGGACCTAAAATAACGTGAGCAGCTAAAACAGTTGGTAACAATGAAAACAATGGAACAAAGATCATTGAAATCGACTGAGGGATATATTTGCGGAAGAAGATCTCTAGATACGCTAACATAAACCCTGCCAGCATAGCTGGAATAACTTGTGCTTGATAACCGATCATTTGGACTTGAGCAAAACCAAAATCCCAAAATGGAATATCTGCTGCAGCTGTGGAAGCTACACTATAAGCATTTAATAATTGCGGAGAAACTAATGTAATTCCTAAAACGATTCCTAATATTTGTGTAGTACCCATCTTTTTCGCAATACTCCAAGTGATACCTACTGGAAGAAAATGGAAAATTGCTTCACCTGGCAGCCATAAAAAGGCATTGACGCCATTCCAAAATTGCGAGTGTTCAACGATCGTTCCACCAAGACTTTCAAACTGGATACCTTCAAGTACATTTCTGAAACCAAGGATCAATCCGCCGACGATAATTGCAGGAATCAGTGGTGTAAAGATTTCTGCCAAGACGGCAATGGCGCGTTGTACGGGATGAAGGTTTTGTTTTGCTGCTGCTTTTCCTTGTTCTTTAG
Source organism: Enterococcus sp. DIV1224 (assembly GCF_050555455.1). Classification (NCBI taxonomy): domain Bacteria; kingdom Bacillati; phylum Bacillota; class Bacilli; order Lactobacillales; family Enterococcaceae; genus Enterococcus; species Enterococcus sp. DIV1224. The sequence continues at coordinate 145,660 of NZ_CP187859.1, forward strand.
AAACCCCTTCAACTCCGGATACTGCAACGAAGTCGTTATAAAAAGTAGAAACATCATTTCCTATGATGACTTGGAACTGCCCAGCATTCGTGAACATCCCTTTCACACTAGGAATATCTTCGATTGCTTTTTGATCTGCTTTTCCAAGATCATTTAGGACAAAACGCATACGAGTTGCACAATGACTAACTGCAGCAATATTTTCTTTTCCGCCGATATCATGTAGCAGTTTCTCGGCATCTGCTTGATACTTTGCCATATCAATAAACCCCTTTCTTTTAACTTGTCTATGCAAGTTATTTCTTCGTTTACTATACTTTTTTTTAGGAAGAATTGCAAGCGTTTTATACAAAAACATCCAGAAAAATGATATCGTTTTAAAAAGCATAAAATAAGCTTTTCTTAAAAAGAGGAACATTGAAATACAAAAAGAGCTGTAGTATAGTGAAGAAATGATGGAAGAACGAGTGAGGGAAAAAACATGAACAAGTTCAATGAAATTTTTTTAGATTTGGAACAGAAAATTTTAGCGAAAGAATATCCTCCGCATTCGCTTTTGCCTAGTGAGAACCAATTGATCAAAATCTACGGTGTTTCACGAGAAACAATTAGAAAAGCACTGAATCTTTTGACGACGGAAGGATATATTCAAAAAAAACAAGGAAAAGGGTCGATCGTACTAGATCGAAACCGCTTTGATTTTCCTATTTCTGGACTGACAAGCTATAAAGAGCTACAGGAAACCCAACGTATTCCAAGTGAAACGATCGTTCATACGTTAGAAGAAACAGAAGTAACAAAAGCACTGAATGAGATTACTGGCTGGGAGATTGGTGCACCTGTCTGGCATTTGATACGCGAAAGAAAAATCGATGGTGAAGTGGTTATATTAGATACTGATTATCTATTAAAGGAGATCGTTCCTCATTTAACCCCAGTACAAGCACAAGGATCGATCTATGAATATTTTGAAAATGAGCTTTCTTTAACGATTGCTTACGCACAAAAGGAAATCACAGTAGAAGAAGTAACAGATATCATGAAAACAACGATGGATCTTCACGATGATACTTACGCAGTAGTCGTCAGAAGTCTTGTTCATTTGGAAGATACCCGCTGTTTTGAGTATTCTGAGTCGGTACACCGATTAGATAAATTCCGTTTCGTTGAGTTTGCCCGGCGCCGAAAAGTGTAAATGATTCGAAAGAAAGCAAATTGTTGGCATCTGTCTGCTTTGGCGCTATGATAGGATCACAAAGGGGGCATTTTTAATGGATAAACCAACAAGACCAGAAAAAGAAGAACTGAAAGAAAAATTATCACCGATGGCTTATGCAGTCACACAAGAAAATGCAACAGAACGTCCATTTACCGGAAAATACGATGATTTTTACGAAAAAGGGATCTACGTCGATATCGTCAGCGGCGAACCGTTATTTAGCTCTGCGGAAAAATATGACGCTGGTTGTGGCTGGCCATCATTCAGCAAACCAATAGCGAAAAGACAAGTACGTGAAAAAGCCGATTTTTCTCATGGCATGCATCGAATAGAAGTCCGAAGCAAAGAAGCAAACTCTCATCTCGGACATGTATTTACCGATGGCCCAGTAGATAAAGGCGGTCTGCGTTACTGCATCAATTCTGCCTCACTAAAATTCATTCCCTATGAAAAGATGGATGAACTCGGTTATGGCGAATACAAATCACTGGTAGAATAATGAAAATACAAAAAGAGCGGTACAATACGGGGATTCACTCGATCGTCCGCTCTTTTTTATTCAAGCGATTGCTATTTGAAAGAAACGCTCCCCAGACTCCTTTTTTCACAAGGTGAAATGTGCTACAATAAAGGGAACGTATGTGTGCAAAAGAAAGAGGACTAGAATATGTATGAATATCTGACAGGTGTGGTTACCTTTATCAACCCCTATTACATAGTAGTAGAAACCAATGGTATCGGCTACCAGATCGCACTAGGAAATCCTTACCGCTACAGCAGCAAACTAAATCAAAAAATAAAAATTTATGTCCATCAGGTGATCCGCGAAGATGCACATCTTTTGTATGGATTTGATTCTTTAGAAGAAAAACAACTGTTTTTGCGATTAGTCAGTGTTTCAGGAATCGGTCCAAAAAGTGCTCTTGCGATCATGGCAAGTGAAGACCACTCCGGTTTGATCCAAGCAGTGGAATCCAGTGATGTCACTTATTTGACAAAATTTCCAGGGGTAGGGAAGAAGACGGCGCAACAAATGATCTTGGATCTAAAAGGAAAATTTGGTGAGCTGAGTATCGATACGCCCTTCAGTCTATTCGATGAAGCAACTACAAAAGACGCTACCGCTCTATCTGAAGCAATGGAGGCTCTCTCAGCTCTTGGTTACAGTGATAGAGAAATCAAACGTGTAGAAAAACAATTAAAAGAAGTCGATAATCAGACAACGGATGAGTATTTACGCCAAGCACTCAAGCTGATGATGAAAAAATAAGGAGGAGACCAAATGACAGATGAATACTTGTTATCACCAGAAACTGGCGAAAATGAACTGAGTTTGGAAAAATCTCTTCGTCCGCAGTTGCTTTCTCAGTATATCGGGCAGAGAAAAGTCAAACAAGAGCTTCAGATCTACATCGAAGCTGCCAGAAATCGGGAAGAACCATTAGATCATGTTCTGTTGTATGGGCCTCCTGGATTAGGGAAAACGACGATGGCTATGGTCATTGCTAATGAGATGAACGTGAACATTCGTACGACAAGCGGCCCCGCTATCGAACGTCCGGGTGATTTAGTAGCGATCTTAAATGAACTGGAAGCAGGGGATGTCCTATTTATCGATGAGATCCATCGATTGCCTAGAGTAGTAGAAGAGATGCTTTATTCGGCCATGGAAGATTTTTATGTAGACATCATGGTAGGACAAGGACCAACCGCACATCCGGTCCATTTTCCTCTTCCTCCCTTTACTTTGATTGGGGCGACGACGCGAGCAGGTATGCTTTCTGCACCTTTACGCGATCGATTTGGCATCATTTCACATATGGAATATTATGACGAACAGGATCTGCAGGAGATCGTTTTACGTTCTTCGGATATTTTTCAAACAGAGATCATTGAAGAAGGGGCATTGGAAATTGCTCGCCGATCGCGAGGAACGCCTAGAATCGCGAATCGCTTACTCAAACGGGTTCGTGATTTTGCGCAAGTTCAAGGAGACGGGAAAATCGATCGTCCTATAGCAGATCAGGCTCTTACTTTGCTACAAGTCGATCAAGCTGGTTTGGATTATGTTGACCAGAAATTGTTACGGACGATGATCGAATTATATGGCGGCGGACCCGTAGGATTAAGCACGCTTTCCGTAAATATAGGAGAAGAACGAGAAACAGTCGAAGATATGTATGAACCGTACTTGATCCAAAAAGGATTTTTAAAGCGTACACCTAGAGGGCGAATGGCTACGGCTTATGCTTATGAACATTTCGGCTACGACTATCATATGTGATTTTTGCTTTTAGATTGGAGGAAAATGAATGAGTGATACAACACGTACGAAACAATTGATCAAAAACGTATTGATTGATTTGTGCCAAACACAATCTTTTCGAAAAATCAGCGTCCAAAAAATCGCAAATGAAGCAAAAATCAATCGTCAAACATTTTATTATCATTTTACAGATAAATACGATTTGCTTCGTTGGGTCTATTGTGAGGATGCCTTGCATTATTTAGACCCGCAATGTCTTACTCTTGATAATTGGGAAGAGCAAGCATTGAAAATGCTGAAAGCAATTGCTGAAAAGAAAGAGTTTTACGCAAATACTGTGCTTTCTGACCAAGAAATTTTACAAAAAGAATTCTCTCAACTAATCCAAAAATCTTTTATCAAGATTTTTGAGCAAATGGATGAAGAAAGACAGCTTTCTGCAAAAGATAAACTATTTTATGCTCGTTTTTTTTCTTACGGTTGCAGCGGCGTGTTAGTCAATTGGATCACGAATGAATATGAAGAAACACCGATGGAAATCGCTATGCAGCTTTTCCGTTTAGCCAAGGATACGGAATTATACTCTTATCGTCTTTATGCAAAAGAAGAGTTGGAAGAACAGTAATAGAAATAATCTTTCGTTGAAAAAGCCATGATCGTTAAAAGGAGATGGGAAAATGACAAAAATTTTATTTGTTTGTTTGGGAAATATTTGCCGTTCACCAATGGCAGAAGGCTTGTTGAAGAAACGAATAGCATCAGAAGGAAAGGAAGCAGAATTTTTTGTGGATTCTGCTGCTACAAGTACGTATGAAGTTGGAAAGACACCGCACCCTGGAACGAAAAAAATATTGAACCAAGAAAATGTGGATATGACGAATATGGTTGCTCGTCAAATCACACCCCACGATTTTGAAACTTTTGATTGGATCATTGGCATGGATCAAGAAAATGTAGAAGAACTGAAAAGAAGAGCACCACGCTCAGCACAGGAAAAAATCCATTTGTTTTTAAGTAGCATCCCTGGAAAAGAAAAAGAAAATGTTCCCGATCCATACTATACCAATAACTTTGATGAGACATATCAATTGATCACAGAAGGGTTAGATCATTGGTGGAACATTTGGATGGATGAAAATAAAATAACAAACAGTTTATACAATTAGCGCTTTCTTTTTTTAGAGACGTTAGAGCATTTCCTTGTTTTTTTGTAAAATGTTAGGTAAAATAAGATTAATTAAGTAACACTTTCTTAGCTAAAGGAGGAGTCCATTCGATGAACGAAGAGACAGTATCACCAATGAAGAAGCTTACGAAGTTAGTTACTCATACCTCGTATCAACTTTTTGATTCTTTTGTAAATGACACTGAAGAACATGCTAAGAATGTACGATTGCAAGGAAAGTTTATTCTTGAGCTGCAAAAAGCTGCGACTGAACATAGTTTAGTTATCTTACAAGTAAGAGCGAATCGTTTGAGTAGCAAGTATGAAACGATCTCAGGTTGGGTGGCGACAAAAACGGTCGAAAAAGACCGAGTAATGATTCGCCTACAAAACGAAGAGCAGCAGATCCGCATGGTTCCCGTAGAACAAATTGAAAAAATAACAATCCTTTCGCCAGCAGGAGAACAGGAACGGTTATCAAAATAATTTATACCAGATAGAAAAGCACGTATGAGCTTGTACCATCAATCATTACTAATCAAAAATAACCGAATGCTTTAAGCGGATACCGATAAAACGAAACGTTTTACGATGAGTATCACAGCATGACAGCATTCGGTTGATTAGTTGAATCGATTGTATGGGACAAGTTTTTTTGATAAAAAAAGGTCCTGCTAGCCGGGGAGCCAGCAGGATAAGGAGTTAAAAATGAAAAAGTGTTGTTAGGGTTGTTTGTTGGTATGCTTATATAATAGTCATTAGTTGTGAATATTTTGTGACGAAAGTTTTCGAAAGTTGTTAAGTTTTTTTGCGAAATTTATTTTTATATCATGTATTTGTCTAAAATTTTATACTATAAAAAGACACGTTGTGCAATCAGCTACCCTTTGGTATTAGTTCAAAAAACGGTAAAATAGCTCCTTATATTTTGCTGTTTTGCTTTTCTAATACTTAAGCCAAGGCGCTGATTTCACAGCCTTTTTTTACAAATCCAGCGATTCCTATGAGTCAAGAACTATTTTTTCTTCAAAAAGAAATAATAGGAATAGAAGCCTTGATAGTTGCGATAAAATAAAAATGGATAGATAAAATTCGAGAGAAACATGTATTGACGTGGCAGATGAAAGGGTCAGATTTGTTAGTGTATCAGGAGTGCCGTTAGAAGAACACAAGGAGAGAAAAGATGGAACTATTAGAAAAAGAAAGTATTGATTTTTATTTGGAGCGTGCTTGGACTGTGTTACGGTATGCTTTTTTCAAGGAAGAAGAGTATGACGGACTAAATAGTCATCAGGAGGCAGTTTTAGAATTTCTCAATTACTCAAATAGATTGCGTACTGCCAGGTTATGGTGGAGCAAAGAAGGGCTTATAGTTTCTAAAAAAATATATGCACAAAAACTTTACGAATTCAGAGAAGAAAAAATCAACTATACGGATATCCAATTTTTTGACAAGATGAAAGAGTATCCTATTTATGTGAATAAAGAAATGATGAAGGCGAAAGAATCACGCCTGAATCATTCTGGGCTGAGGATGGTATCTATCGGGCTTCTTTTCTTGATGCGCCTCAAGGAGCGGCAGGAACGGAAGAAGAATTTAACCAGTTGAATGATCGTCTTTTCTCAGATAAAGATCATCTGCATATTTACCTTTGGAATAATGAATTTACGAATTATTATAATAACGGTCGTTATTGGAATGGTGCTTATGTGTGGTCAGTGTATGACGAAAAAAGAAAGCGATTTACTGTTTTTGATGCTATATTGGTATTGGATTGAAGAAAGAGGAGCCGCCCTTGGCGGCTCCCCCTTTTTTATCAATCCAATACTTCTTCTTTCTTAGCGAAACTCCAAATCAGGCCGATAACAAAACCGATAACTGCTGGCACGATCCATCCCATCCCCAATTTGAAAAACGGCAAGTAGTTTTCCGCAACATGTAAAAGATTTTGAACGATAGGGGTTTGCTTGATAGATTCTGGGCAGGCATTCAACCCATCAAAAATCGAAGCAATCAATGTAAAATAGGTAGTCATCCGATAAACAGCTGTACGCTGCTTAAACAAAGGACCAACCAACACTAACAGAATCAATGTCATTGCTAATGGATAGATGAACATCAAAACAGGCAACGAAAATTGAATGATATTCGTCAAGCCTACATTTGCCGCTAAACAGGGAAGGATACTGGCAAGTGCAACAAAAAAGGCGTAATTTCTTTGCGGGAACAAATCCGTGAATGTTTCTGCAAAAGCTGTAATCAAACCAATACCAGTCTTCAAACAAGCTAATATAACGATGAATGCTAATAAGATACTTCCATAAGTGCCTAAATAATGATCAGCAATCTGAGCCAGCGTGATTCCGCCGTTTTCACTTAGAGCAAAGCTACCTAAGCTCATAGCACCTAAATAAGCGAGCAAAGTATAAATGATTCCCATCAATATAATGCTGATCGCACCAGATTTGATCGTGTCTTTAGCAATTTCAGCAGGTTTTGTTACACCCATGTTTTGAATCGTCGTAACGATGATGATCCCAAATGCTAAAGCAGCAAGCGCATCTAATGTGTTATATCCTTGAGTAAATCCTGTGAAAAAAGCATGGTCTTGGTAATTTGGCTGAATAGGCGCTTGATTGACAGAGCCTAATGGATTCAAAAAAGCAAGGAGAAGCAATGCCCCTAATAAAACCAAAAATGCAGGATTCAGGAATTTTCCAACATAATCTAATATCTTTGTCGGTTTTCTTGAAAACCACCAAGCCAGCACAAAAAATACAATACTGAAAATTGCTAGATATAGCGTCTGTCTGCTAGGATCGATAAATGGTGCTAAACCAATCTCGAAAGATGTGGTCGCAAGGCGAGGTAAAGCAAAAAACGGTCCGATAACTAAGTAAAGCAAGATGGTAAAAACCATAGCATATGTTTGATTTATCCGTTTTGCTAATTCATATACACCTGAGCTTTTCGATACACCAATGGCAATCACCCCTAAGAAGGGAAGACCGATACCGGTAACCAAGAAACCTAGATTCGCCCAAAAGGTAGCAGCGCCTGCTTCTTGACCCAAATGAACGGGAAAGATAAGATTTCCAGCACCAAAAAATAGACCGAAAAGCATGGAGCCTATAAAAAGATAGTCTTTAAATGATAATTTTTTTGTCATACATAACTCCTTTACGGTTTTTTTAAAAGTAACAAAATTTCGAAAAATATGCAACAATTTTCAGAAAATTTCCTATATAAAACGATGGTTATTTAATAACATAAGTGATAAAATAAAAGCGCTGAATCATCTGAGGAGGAATCATCGTGACAAAGTCGAGATTAGAAGCATTTACTGATGGAGTAGTGGCCATCGTTTTGACAGTTCTTGTATTAGACATCAAGATTCCTGATCCATCTGGTTTTCATTCTTTGTGGGTCATCCGAAATACATTATTAGCTTATGCAATCAGTTTTATATTTGTTGCGGTAATCTGGGTGAACCATCATCGTATATTCCAGATGGCAGAACGCATCAATTACCGAGTGGTCTGGTCGAATATCTTTTGGCTCTTCTGGCTGACCTTATGTCCTTCCGTTACTAGTTGGGTCGGGCGTAACCCTGAAGCTTTTTGGCCTGAGATGGCTTATGTCTTAGTATACACGATGTGGAGTTTTTCTTTTGGTATATTGATGAGGCAAATCATGAAAGCAAATAAACCAGATTCCCATGTCGTGAGAGTTTTGTCAAAGGACCATCGAAGTTTTATCTCCATGTTTATTAACTTATGTTTGATTGCCGGTATCCTTTTTGTACCGATGATTGGGTTATTCGGACGTTTTTTCGTATCTGGTATTTGGATTTTTTCCTATAAAAAAGCAGATGCCTATTATCAGCGGTTGTTTCCGGGGAAATAAAACATACTAAGATTAGAGGGGAACATCATTGACGAATGATGTTCTCCTCTATTTTCTATTTTTAGATTATAGTGAAGAGTGAAAGAAAGTTCGAACAAAGCCTTGAGGACTACGAGTCCCTATCAAAAACCGAACTTCTTTACTGTCATTTTAGAATCAGGTTTACGTATGTTGGGGCCATGAGCCCGTGTATAGGAAATTGGAATCGAAATGAAGCAGTAAAGTTCTTTCAAAACTTAAAAAGGAGGAAAACAAATGCCTTACATTCTTGCATTAGATGTTTCAATGGGACACAGCTACAGTGTCCTATACAAAGACGACACCTGCTTATTTGAAGACGAGATCGAACACACTCAAAGAGGATTTCATGCATTACTCGAAGAGATCCAGCACTTGCCTGAACGTCCATTGATTGTTTTTGAAGCAACGGGGATTTATTCCAGACCAGTCGAAAAGTTCTTTCAAGATCATCACTTTTCTTACTGTTTGTTAAACCCGTTAGAAGCGAAAAAGCAGATGGAAGAAAACACCTTATGCAGTTGGAAAACAGATAAATCGGATGCCCATCGGATCGCACAGACTCATCTTAAAAATCAACGTCAGCCAAAAGAAGTACAAAGCAATTTTTACTTAGAGATGCGCGATTTAGCCCGTTTTTATCAAGAAATTGAGAAGAAAATCACTCGTCTGCGCATGGATTTACACAACTGCCTTCAGTTGACTTTTCCAGAGCTTGAACAGTTCTTTTCAAACAGGCTGACCCCTTACGCATTGACATTGATCCGTCTTTTTCCCCATCCAGATTTTGTATTGGCATCTACTCGGACAAAAATAAAAAATAAACTGATCAACGAAACACGGAAAAAAATCTCCGCGAATCGTGCCGAGCAAAAGGCAGATCAAATCATCCACTATGCACAGTGTGCCTATCCAGCTGTTCAAAAAGACAGTATCCACTGTCAAAAAACGATCTATTACGCCGAACTTCTCCAAGATTTACTCGAACAAAAAGAAGCACTGGCGACACAAATGATCAAAAAAGCCGAAGGCTCTCCTTGCTTTTTGTTGTACCAAACGTTCCCTGGGATTGGCGCACTCACAGCCGCTTTATTGCTCGGTGAATTAGGAGATATCACACGATTTGAAACCCATAAACAATTGAATGCCTTTGTCGGAATCGACATCCGACGGTATCATTCAGGTAAGTATACTGGCCAAGACCGCATCAATAAGCGTGGTAATCCCAAAGCACGGAAAATTATTTTCTTCACCATTCGAAATATGATTCGCCAGCAACGCGCAGCTCCTAATCATATTGTCGATTATTACTACAAATTAAAAAAGCAACCTATCCCTAAGAAAGATAAGGTTGCCACAGTTGCTTGTATGAACAAGCTTCTGAAATGTATGCACGCTATGGTTAGGGCACATACAGAGTACGACTATGCGTACGCGGTCTCAGTGGACCATTAACTAGACCACTTACAGTATACCACTTCTTTGCCCAGATCGAAAATTTTTTTACGAACGGGGCTTTATTTGGTGTGCCTTGATTTTTTCGCTTTTGTTTACGAGCTATTTTTATTACATCTTTTACTTGACTAATCGTAGGAAAAGGCTGTGACAAAAATCTTGTCACAGCCCTTTTTCCGAATAAACGGTGTTCTCCTGCCAACTCCTCGGTCACAAGTCACAATATTCAACAAACATGAGAAGCTGTTTTTTTGAAATTGCTCCTTGTGACTCAGAGTGAAACGGCAGGCTCACGACCTCTTTCTTAAACGGTGTTCAAAAGCCAGTTTCTCGGTACTAAGCCAAATCTATGCAAAAATGTGGAAAGCCATTTTCACAAAATTTTTCTTACTACTCGAAACTAAGCGTCTTTTTCACAACCTCTGGTTCACGGTGTTCCAGAAGTAGCTTCTTTGAAATAAGCTGAAATTTCACAAAAATTTAAGAAGCAATTTTCGTCAATTCCTTCTTATTTCTTGAAGCTGACCACTTCTGTCACAACCTCTTTCTTACTTCTTACGTTCATATTTCATATGATAGATCAGTAAGAGAAGCAAGAACCACGCAGGTGTCAGTAATAAAGCGATTCTCGTATCTTTTCCTAGGAACAAGACGACACACACAAAGGCCATATAAAGAAAGACCAAATAATTACTTAATGGATACAGCGGCATTTTAAATGAATGTGCTTTTTTGCCGATGATACTTTTACGATATTTCATATGCGTGTAGACAAGCATACTCCAAATAAACAAGAAACAAGTAGTGGCAATACTGCTTACGAGTGTGAATACTTCACTAGGCATCACGTAATTCAAGATAACCGAAATGAAAATAACGATCGTAGAAAATGTCAAAGCATTCCCTGGAACATGATGTGTTGTTAACTTTTTGAATTTTTTAGGAGCACTGCCTTCTTGTGCTAAAGAACGAAGCATACGTCCTGTACTGTATATGGCACTGTTGCAGGCAGAAGCTGCTGCACTTAATACGACTAGATTGATCAAGGATGCAGCAATCGTGATCCCAATTTCCGAAAATACCTCTACAAATGGACTATTATCTGGATTCAAGCTATTCCATGGATAGATGGCCATAATGACAAAAAGAGAACCTAAGTAAAATAAGATGATCCTGATAGGAATATTATTGATAGCTTCCGGCAACACTTTTTCAGGATTCTCTGTTTCTCCAGCGACTAATCCAACTAATTCGATCCCAGCAAAAGCAAAGGTCACCATTTGAAAAGCCAAGATGAATCCTTTGGCACCAGTCGGAAAGAATCCGCCATGAGACCATAGATTCGTGATGCTGGCTGTGCCAATATCTGTCGTATAGTGGGTGAGGATCATATAAGCACCTACGAGGATAAAGGCAATGATCGCTACAACCTTGATCAAGGCAAACCAAAACTCTAACTCACCAAACAACGAGACAGCCACCATATTCAAGCAAAGAAGAAGACCTAATGCAATCAGTTCAGGAAGCCACTGAGGAACACCAGGTGCCCAATAGCGTACATACATCCCGATGGCTGTTAAATCTGCCATTGCAATCGATACCCAGCAGAACCAATACGTCCAACCAGTGATGAAAGCCGCTTTTTTGCCAAGATATTCTGCAACAAAATCCAGAAAAGAATGGTTATTAGTGTTTGATAACAGAAGTTCGCCTAACGCACGCATAATGAAAAAACAGATGCATCCAGTGATGAGATAGGCGAGCAATATCGAAGGGCCAGCTAGCTGGATGGACTTTCCGGAACCTAAAAACAGCCCCGTTCCAATCGCTCCGCCAATAGAAATCAGTTGGACATGTCTATTTTTCAGTCCACGCTGCAGTTCTTGCTCTTCATTCATTTTTAAATCATCCTAACTAAAAAAGTTTATATTACTTCCATATTAAGAGAGTTTTCTGAAAAACACAACTAAGATTCCAAAATTTTCAGAAATTTACCTTTTACGAGTAGGCGCAAAAAAAGAACTGCGGTAAACACCGCAGCTCTCTGTCCCAATCAGCTATTGATCCTAAGCATTTAAAATACGTGAAAGGAACTCTTTTGTACGTTCTTCTTTCGGATGGACAAAGATATCTTCTGGTGTACCTTCTTCTGCAATCACACCTTTATCCATAAAAATGACACGGTCAGATACATCTTTTGCAAATTCCATCTCATGCGTCACGATAAGCATCGTCAAGCCAGTATGTGCTAAGTCTTTGATCGTATTAAGCACTTCACCAACCATTTCAGGGTCTAACGCCGAAGTAGGTTCATCGAATAACAATACATCTGGATTCATCGATAATGCCCGAGCAATTGCGACACGCTGCTTCTGCCCGCCAGACAATTGTGCTGGTTTAGCTTCGACATAACGATCCATACCAACTTTTTCCAGATTTTCGATTGCTACTTTTTTGGCAGTTTCTTTATCTCGTTTCAGGACAGTTGTTTGTCCAGACATACAGTTTTCCAAGACGTTCATATTGTTGAAGAGATTGAAGGATTGGAAAACCATACCTAGATTCGTTCGATATTTAGGTAAATTATATTTAGGAGCTAATACATTTTCTCCATTATAAATGATCTCGCCGCCTGTTGGTTTTTCTAGTAAATTGATACAGCGCAAGAAAGTAGATTTACCAGAACCAGAAGAACCGATGATCGTCACAACTTCGCCTTTGTTGACTGTCACGCTGATATCTTTCAATACTTCATTTTCACCGAAGCTTTTTCTTAGATGGTTGATTTCAATAATTTTTTCACTCATGATTCTTCCTCCTTATTCCTGCAAATTTGAATTGTCGATTTCTTCAAGCTTTGTGTAAGCAGAAGGGCCATCGATTTTCTTTTCTACCGCACGCAGGATTCTGGTGATCGTAAAGGTCATGACTAAGTAGATGATCCCGACGATCGTAAATGTTTGGAAGAATTGGAAATTCGCACCGGAAGCAGAGTTCCCTTGGAAGAACAAATCAGCTACGCCGATTACACTTAAAACGGCTGTATCTTTGATATTGATAACAAATTCATTCCCCGTGGCCGGCAAGATATTCCGTAAAACTTGTGGAATAACAACTTTTCTCATCGTTTGGCCATGGGTCATACCAATGGCTTGCGCAGCTTCGAACTGTCCTTCATCTACTGCAAAAATCCCCCCGCGGACGATCTCTGTCATGTAAGCTCCAGTATTGAGAGAGACGATAAACAAAGCGGCAATCGTTCGATTCAACGAAATACCAAAAGCGAGTGCCAGACCGTAGAAGATGACCATTGCTTGTACCATCATCGGTGTTCCGCGGAATATTTCGACATAGATAGATAGAAGTGCATTTCCGATTTTTTGGAAGAAGCGAGTCAGTGCATTTCCTGATTCAGGTACCGAACGGAAGACACCAATCAGTAATCCAAGTGTGGTACCGACAACTGTCCCGATTAATGCGATGAACAAGGTAAGTCCAGCACCTCGTAAGAACATATTGCCATATTGTTTCCAAATCGTAGTGAAGTCAGAAATGATGCCGGTTTTTTCTTCACTATCAGTTGCAGCAGGCTGGTCTTTGACTGCTTGGTCCATGATTTTTGTTCGTTCATCGTTAGAGATGCCAGAAAGAATCTGGTTTACTTTTTGGATATCCGGGTCGCCTTTACGCATACCAACAGAAATCTGAACATCTTCCGGGTTTGTCTGGAAGCCATCTGCACCGCTGAATTCGAGCATTTCCAAGTCTTTGTTCACACTAGTTGCTGTTACACCTTCCGGACGTTCGCTGACATAACCATCGATCATTCCAGAAGCTAACGCTGTTCTCATGGCTGAGAAATTATCCATTGCTTGTTGTTTCTGCACATCCGGTATCTGATCGATCACAGTATAATGGAAGGTATTTAGCTGAGCAGTGATCTTTGCTCCAGAAAGATCTGCTAAACTTTTTGCCTTTGCGTATTTGCCATCTTTCTGGACTACTACTACTAATTGTGATTCATAATATGGATCGGTAAAATCAATTTCTTTTCGTCGTTCAGCAGTAGGGCTCATTCCGGCGATGATCGCATCGATCTTGCCTGATTGAAGGGCAGGAGCCAGACCATCCCATTTTGTTTGGACGATGACTAATTTTTTCCCTAAACCATCTGCTACTTTTTTAGCGATTTGAACATCATAACCGCCGGCGTAACTATTTTGGCCTTGGATTGGCAAGGCGTTATTCTCATCTGTTTGTTGAGACCAGTTGAAGGGTGCATACCCAGCCTCCATACCTACGCGAAACTCATCGCTCGGTGTTTTTTCATCTGCATTTGCCAGAGATCCCACACTGAATAGTGAGAAGACAAAAGCAAATAGTACGGCAACTGAAACCATATTTTTTTTCATTTTTTTCTCCCTTTCTGATTATATGATACACGAGCGGTCTAGATGAAATGCGGTAAAGCTTTATCTGAAAAAATAAAAAGCGACCGATTTATAGATATAAAAAGGCCGCTAAAATTCCATAAGGTGATAAACCTCTCACAAAACATAGCGCAACTTAGCATCACTGCTAAGACAGTCCGCAAGCTCTTAACTTGCGTCCCAACATACACTTCAAGCAAAAAAGTGTACATTTCGGCGATCCTCCCTATTCCTGCTTCTCCATGTTTGCTTCACTCCACAGGGTTAATGATTCTCGCGACCTCTACCTCATTGATTGAGGCATCTCGTATTCAGTTATTTATACAAAAAAAGTTTACGATACTCGAGAGGCTTTGTCAATCTATAACTGCTGTTTTTTGAAAAAATACTGATAAATATAGAAATCTTTACTTTTACCGAAAAAACAATCACAATGTGAATCATCTATCCATTACAAACAATAGTATAATTATACACAAAAATGTATGTAACACAATAAAAAAAGAACTGAAACAGAAAATTTTCTGCATCCAGTTCCACCTCGATTATTTAAGCAGCCGCTTTCTTTGGCTCGCGTCCTAGGATCGCTTGCAAAAGAACAACGACACCGTAAATGGCTAATATTAGATAAATCAAACTTGAGTATTGAGTGATTCCCCAGCCCCATGTTCGATAAACGGCTAATGTAATGGCTAAAACAATGGCGGCAATCACGTTGAATAAAGCAAAAGCCCAAAGATTTCCATTTTCTTTGCGTACAAGGTAAAAAACAGAGAAATAAACACTTAACGCTAACCAGGCGATGCAAGCCAGAATAACGCCCCAGTAAATAAAGAATGGTAACATATCGATTCACCTCACTTTTATACAGCAGTATTGTAACACGTTTTCATTCTTTTGTCAGTGAGGATTGTGATAAATTGTTCAAATGTCCCTCACACTTTTTTATTCCTATTTTTCACACTTTTCAACAATAAATTTGTTTGAGTATGGGCTATAATGGAAAGTGAGGTGACAAAACATGAAACAAGGAACAGTAGACGAAGCAGCAAAAGAGATATTGACTCATCAGAAAATCACGTTTTTGACCGGTGCTGGGGTATCCACACCTTCTGGAGTGCCAGATTATCGATCACTGACAGGAATCTACCACGGAATGGAACAGCCGGAATACTTGCTGAGTCATCAAGCAATGGTAAATGAACCAGATAAATTCTATCAATTTGTCAAAAAGATTTATCATCCTGAAGCAAAACCAAATATTATTCATTTAGAAATGGCACAGCTAGCGAAAGAAAAAAATGTCTGGGTCGTTTCGCAAAATATTGACGGGTTGCACGCAAAAGCTAAAAGCCCGCAACTCGTCAATTTTCATGGAAGTTTGTATCAATGTCATTGTCGAAAATGTAAGCAAACAGTAGACTGGAAAGAATATCTTCACAGCGACAAACATCAAGCATGCGGCGGACAAATACGCCCGAACATCGTGTTATATGGTGAAGGATTCCAAGATGAAGTCATTGAGCAGGCGGCTTACGCCGTCAGCCAAGCAGAGCTGGTCGTCATTGTTGGAACGAGTTTTCAAGTTCATCCATTTTGTGATCTGGTACAATTTCGCCAACCGTCAGCCAAAATTTTAGTAATCAATCAAACGCCTGTTTATTTAGCGGAACCTTATACGTTTGTTCAGGAAGACGGAGCGGTTGTTTTCAAAAAAATACAAGAATTAGGAGTAGACTATGACTGAATTCAAAACAGAAAAAGAAAAAATGATTGCAGGCGAGCTTTATTTTGCCAATGATCCTGAGCTGGTTGCCGACCGTATGTTTGCAAGAAGTCAAAGCCAAATCATCAACCAAGCCGAATCAGCGGAACTGCGATCCCAATTGTTGAAAGAGACATTTGGTCGTACAGGGAAAAAAATCTATATGGAGCCAGTTATCAATTTTGATTACGGATATAATATATTTGTCGGTGAGAATTTTTATGCAAATTTCAACTGTACATTTTTAGATGTCAGCACAATCGAAATCGGTGATAACTGCATGTTCGCTCCCAATGTCCAGCTGTATACGGCAACACATCCGTTACATCCAGTGAAACGTAACAGTGGTTTGGAGTACGCAAAACCCATAAAAATCGGTGATAATGTTTGGTTAGGCGGAGGCGTTATCGTCACGCCGGGTGTCACGCTAGGAAACAATGTAGTGGTCGGCGCAGGTTCGGTCGTGACCAAATCTTTCCCCGACAATGTAGTGATTGCAGGAAATCCTGCTCGTATCATCAAGACAGTAGAGGAAGAACCGTTAGAAGAGTCTCTTGAAACATTACGTCAAAAGATCGATACGATCGATCGAGAATTAGTTGCTTTATTAGAAAAAAGAATGGATACAGTAACTAAAATAGGACAAGTAAAAAAAGAAGGAAACAAAGCAGTTTATGATGAAAAAAGAGAGCAGCAAGTATTGGATAAAGTGGCTAAACTGCTGAAAAATAAGGGATACAAGGAAACAATAACAGACACATATGTTGATTTGATGAAACACTCGCGCGAATACCAAAACAAAATGAAGGAGGAATAAGTGTGATCGAAGGAGAGGCACGGCGAAAACAAATCATGCAAACCTTGGCAAATACAGAAAAACCAGTGAGTGCTAGCAAGTTTGCGAAAACTTTTGGAGTCAGCCGTCAGATTATTGTCGGTGATATTGCTTTACTACGAGCGGCAGGTAAAAGTATCGTGGCAACAGCAAGAGGTTATATCCTTGAAACAGAAGAAACCAATACTGGACATATCAGTAAAATCGCGGTCCAGCATGGAAAAGATCAAACAGAAGAAGAGTTGAGACTCATCGTTGAAAATGGCGGTGAAATCATTGATGTGATCGTAGAACATCCGCTTTACGGTGAATTAACAGGCACGTTGCACATTAAAACGCCACAAGACATCGATTCATTTATGAGACGTTATCAAAAAAGCAATGCTTCTTTATTATCCGAACTCACAGGAGGAATCCATCTGCATACGATCCGCTACCCAGAAAAGCATATGCTGAAAACAATCAAGCAAGAACTAGCTGAAGCAGGTATCTTATACGAAGGATAACAAGCTCCATAAAAAAATAACACCGAAGAACTGGCGGAATTTAAACGCCAGTTTTTTTATTTTCAAGAAAAAGCAGTTCTTTTTGTTTAAGTAAACTGTTCTATACTTTTTAACAAGTCAGAAAAAAGGAGATGTTCAAGATGGACACTGATAAACAGAAAGAACAAAAAATCAGCTTATATATTGACAAAGGATTGGAATTTGATCAGTACAAAGAAAAACATTACACTAATTATTTAACTGCTATAACAGATACTGTGTTTAAGCATGCACCACAGATTTCTGATAAGAACATTCAACAGCAATTCTTTGAAAACTTTACGGCATATCTTTCCCCTGAAACAAAAGAATGGGCTTTATGGGAGGATTTCCAAAAGGTTAGCAGAAAGTTTGAAGAACTTAAATTAGAGAATATCTGTAAAAATCTGAATATAACTTTTGATAGTGAATCAATCGATTCTGAAAAAAAAAATTCGATGATTATTTGTACAACTTGAGAGGACAAATAGCCGTGGAAGTAGCAAAAACAAGCCCAGTGGTTGAGTTGAACCTTTACTATGATCCAGAATTTTTACATGCAATGGATGCAGCTGATGGTGGTGTGGATGCTACTGAATTAATAATGATAGTAGAAGATTGGCAAGAAAGTGTGTACGAGATGGAATGTAACATTGCTAATGGAGTGGAAGGAAGCTACTCTAGTCAAGTACTCCGATATGTATATCACAACAATGAAGGATTAGAGGGGAAGATTTATTTATATAACGAGCAAAAAGAGTTCGTTGAAAAGATGCCTTGGGAAAGAGACGAAGATCTTGCTACGGTGTGGCAAGAGGAATGTCAAACAACGTGTCTTACACTAGCTCCAACTCAAGTAGCTAAGAAGGAACCCACCCAACAACTAAAAGACCTATCCAATGAGCAAAAGCATTCAGTGATCACTCGGCAACAAGAGGCTTCTGATACAAAGGCAGAACGTGAGACTCCGCTGGAAAACATCAATTTTGCTACATCAGAACAGACAAAGCCTTTCTCGAAAGAAAGAGATGAAAGCATAGACAAGAAAGATGATAAAAAGATGTATATGGATAGGAACCCTGAATTATGGAAAATATCTGTCAACGACTTTGGCATGGACCTAAGACCAGTGGGACAGTCGACTCAGTCAAAAGGGTTACATCCAAACAAGTCAGCGCAACTAACTGATTTAGCTTCTCGCCATCACCAAAAGCCGCTGTCAGATTTCATAACAGCAGCTAATGTACAACATAAAGCGGATGATCAATTAAACAATCGGCAACCAAATAGTCCAACAAAACAAAACGTGCGTATGAATACACGAACAGAAAAACCGTTGGTAAAAGTAGATTCTTGGGAAAACAGAGAGGGATTGAAGCAAGAGACCGATAAAAATCAAGGGAAGAAGCGAGTGGGACAGTTAATAAAGTCATGGGAAAATCGGCAAGACAGTAACTCAGGACAGGTTCTAGACAATCGCACCCAAACAACGGGCATAGCAACACTAAATTCAAGAAAACAGAGGTTAAACCAACTCCAAGAAGGCGCAACGAAACATAAAAGCTATCTTTTAGGAGATAAAAAACATATAATCCCCAATAAAAATTTATCTCTATCCAAGACACAGCCGTATGCTGAATTTTGATTTTAGTAATTTTGATTTCAGTCAGTGACAAAACATAAAAAGGGAAGTGACGATTTTCTGTCACTTCCCTTTTATAAAGCTTTCTTATGCCATAGAATCGAAGGATCAATCCAAGTCTCTACTCGATCACCAATACGCCTTCTTTTAATGCAAATGGATTTTGATCGTTGATGTGGTCATAGAACATCACACCGTTGATATGGTCGATTTCATGTTGAACGACGATCGATTCATAATTCTTCAAACGAATCTTGTGTTTTTCACCATTCATATCATAATAAGACACAGTGATTTTGGCATGGCGAACGACATATCC
Organism: Enterococcus sp. DIV1224; assembly: GCF_050555455.1. Lineage (NCBI taxonomy): Bacteria > Bacillati > Bacillota > Bacilli > Lactobacillales > Enterococcaceae > Enterococcus > Enterococcus sp. DIV1224. Next base: position 165,205 of record NZ_CP187859.1, read on the forward strand.
TGGTACTTCTCGGTCAACAGATAAACAGCCTTCACCTTCCCCTAAACAAGCATCTTGAACAGAATGGCTCAAAATTTTAGGATTATACATAACAGTACTTAGAGAAGGTTCATCTACCTCTGGGTCTGCACTTGGTACGTGAACAGCAATGATTCTTTTAGAAATATCTAATTGAGGTGCAGCTAAGCCAACACCGCCTCGTAAGTGCAATTCTTCAGCTTTGATTGGATCTTGGCTGTTTTTTAAGAACTCAAGCATCTCTTTTCCTAAAGAGATATCTTCTTCGCTTAATGGAAGAGAAACTTCTTCTGCTACTTCGCGTAAGGTCGGATTTCCTTCACGAATGATATCATCCATTGTAATCATGGAATATGTACCCCTTTCTTAAAAGACTATATTCAAGTCTATTTTCGCATTATAGTTTACCACAAAAATGGAAAAGTAGTAGTAAGATTGTTTGAAAACTACTTTTTCTTAATGATTAACCACTTGATTTCCAGCCCGGTTTCAGGTAAAGTATAGCTGTGTGCTCTAGGCGCACGGCCTGCCACTTGGTTAAGCGAATCACCAACGTTTTACTCAGTCGCAGGGGAATAATCGAAAGAGGTGAAAGAAATGGCAATTTCAAAAGAACGCAAGAATGAAATCATCAACGAATATGCTCGCCATGAAGGGGATACTGGTTCTCCAGAAGTACAAATCGCTGTATTAACTGAAGAAATCAACCACTTGAATGAACATGCACGCGTGCACAAAAAAGACCATCATTCATACCGCGGCCTAATGAAAAAAGTTGGTCACCGTCGTAACTTGTTAGCTTACTTACGTAAAACTGACGTTCAACGTTACCGCGAATTGATCAAACGTTTAGGCTTGCGTCGTTAATTTTAGTCAAAAAGAGTGGGATTCACATGAATCTCACTTTTTTTACTCGTATATCAATTAAGCAAAATTCCGTGATCAAGCTAGATGGACTCCTACTAACCAAATGAAAGCTGCTCAAAAAACGGCTTTCAGCAGTTTTCATTTGTTTAGTAGCGTCTTGCTTTCACGAGAAGGAAAAGGAGAAGTTATGTCAGAAAAACAAGTATTCAAAACGACATGGGGCGGCCGTCCCTTACAAATCGAAGTCGGTCAGCTAGCAAAACAAGCAAACGGAGCCGTTTTAGTCCGTTATGGAGATACAGTGGTCTTAAGTGCAGCTGTGGCCTCTAAAGAAGCAAAAGATACAGACTTTTTCCCATTAACGATCAATTATGAAGAAAAAATGTATGCAGCAGGGAAAATCCCTGGAGGTTTCATCAAACGAGAAGGTCGTCCAAGTACGGAAGCAACATTGACTGCCCGTTTGATCGACCGTCCGATTCGCCCGATGTTTGCGGAAGGCTTCCGTAATGAAGTCCAAGTAACGAACATCGTGATGAGTGTAGAAACTGACTGTTCACCAGCTATGGCAGCGATGTTAGGTTCTTCTTTAGCATTATCGATCTCAGATATCCCATTTGATGGTCCGATTGCAGGTGTAGAAGTTGGTCGTGTAAATGGTGAGTATGTCTTGAATCCAACGGTAGAGCAAGCAGAACAAACAGATATCGAATTGACTGTTGCTGGTACGAAACAAGCGATCAACATGGTTGAAAGTGGCGCGAAAGAAGTTTCAGAAGAAGACATGCTTGGTGCATTGCTGTTTGGTTTTGACGCTATCAAAGAATTAGTTGCTTTCCAAGAAGAAATCGTTCAAGCAGTAGGAAAAGAAAAAATGGAAGTCACTTTACTGCAAGTTGATGAAGTATTGAAAAAAGAAATCTTTGATGCTTCTTACGCTACAATGAAAGCAGCAGTAATGACCGAAGAAAAACTTGCTCGCGAAGAGAACATTGAGCAAGTGAAACTCGATATTCGTGAAGCTTACGCTGAGAAATTTGCAGGTCACGAAGATGAAGATCACTTATTGAAAGAAGTCAAACAAATCACGGAAGATTTGGAAAAAGATGTCGTACGTGAATTGATTACCATCGATAAAATCCGTCCTGACGGGCGTAAATTGGATGAAATCCGTCCATTGTCATCAGAAGTCAGCTTATTGCCACGTGTACATGGTTCAGGATTGTTCACACGAGGACAAACACAAGCTTTATCTGCTTGTACACTCGCACCTTTAGGAGAGCACCAAATCATTGACGGTTTAGGGGTTGAAGTCAGCAAACGATTCATCCACCACTACAATTTCCCTCAATTTTCTGTTGGTTCTACAGGACGTGCAGGATCTCCAGGTCGTCGGGAAATCGGACATGGCGCATTAGGAGAACGTGCATTGGCACAAGTAATCCCTTCAGAAGAAGAATTTCCTTATACGATCCGCTTGGTAGCAGAAGTATTGGAATCAAATGGTTCTTCTTCCCAAGCAAGTATCTGTGCTGGCACGTTAGCATTGATGGATGCAGGAGTACCAATCAAAGCACCTGTTGCCGGTATTGCGATGGGACTTGTTTCTGATGGTGAGAACTATACGATCTTAACAGATATCCAAGGGTTGGAAGATCATCTTGGCGATATGGACTTTAAGGTTGCCGGTACAAAAGATGGGATCACTGCTTTGCAGATGGATATCAAGATCCAAGGAATCACAGAACAAATCCTAACTGAAGCATTGACTCAAGCAAAACAAGCACGTATGGAAATCTTAGAAGAATTGACTTCAACGATTGCTGCTCCACGTGAAGAATTAAGCCAATATGCACCAAAAATCGAAATGATCCAGATTGAACCTGCTAAAATCAAAGACGTCATCGGTAAAGGCGGAGACACGATCAATGGAATCATCGATGAAACGGGTGTAAAAATCGATATCGATCAAGATGGAAAAGTAAGTATTGCTTCTGCTGATGCAGAAATGATCAAAAAAGCCATCAAGATCATCGAAGATCTGATAAAAGAAGTCAAAGTCGGTGAAGTTTATCTAGGGAAAGTTGTCCGTATCGAAAAATTCGGTGCATTCGTCAACTTGATCAAAGGAAAAGATGGACTTGTCCATATTTCTCAATTGGCAAACGATCGTGTCAATAAAGTCGAAGATGTTGTTAAACTAGGTGATGAGATCCTTGTGAAAGTAACTGAAATCGATAAACAAGGACGCGTAAATCTGTCAAGAAAAGCAATGTTGAATGAAGATGATTCAACGAAAAACGAAGCAAAATAATTTTAATTCTTATGAATATTGTGTCTTGTGATCAAGAAATTGGCAGGAGAACAACAATTATTCGAAAAAAGGGGACTGTGACAGTTTTTTGTCACAGTCCTTTTTTTGCGAATAAACGGTGTTCAAAAGCTTGCATCTGCGGTAATCAGTCCAGCCAAGTTAAAAACATTAGGAGCTGTTTTTACTTGGCTGTTCTTATTACTTGATGCAGAACAGCTTTTTTACAACCTCTCCAATAAACGGTGTTCAATCAGCTGTCCCTCGATATTAGCTCAAAAAACGGCAAAATATGAGGAACTATTTTTCCGTTTGTTTCTCTAATACTCAGGTCAAACCGCTGATTTCACAACCTCTGATTCACGGTGTTCCAGAAGCAGCTTCTACGGAAATAAGCTGAACACTTTTGTCACAACTTCTTTTTTTCTGGAGTTTCTTGGTGCATATTTTTGGAGTCCTTCTAAATAAAGCGTAAAATAAAAGTGAGATAAAGGGACGAAGGAGGGGAAGGCTATGCTGAACTTTTTATGGTCGTTGTTTATCGGCGGTGTGTTAGGTTTGATAGCTGGTGCCATTTTGGGAAAGGAAGTCCCAGGTGGTGTATCTGGAAATATCATTATCGGCTTTTTAGGCAGCTGGCTTGGCGAATTTTTACTAGGACCGCTTGGACCGGAACTTGGCGGTTTTTATTTGATCCCAGCATTATTGGGTGCAATTTTTTGCCTTGCTCTTTATTCATTTGTGGCAAGACGCATCAGGGAACGACCAAAGAAAGAATAATTTTATTCAAATAAGTTGACACTTCAGTGTGTTACTTGGATAATTAGAAGCAATTTAGGAAAGCGGGTGTCATGGATAAGAAGATCGTCTATCATTCAAGCTTACCTAAAGGACATCCATATAACAAGAAATGAGGGAAAAACGTGGCAACAACGCACAATACCAAAAAGATATCAATGGCTGGCCTGCTTGTAGCGATGGGAGTCGTCTACGGAGACATCGGGACAAGTCCGCTTTACGTGATGAAATCGATTGTTGAAGATAATGGCGGATTGACAGGAATCAATCCTGATTTTGTTATCGGATCAGTCTCATTGATTTTTTGGACATTGACTCTACTAACAACGATCAAATATGTCGTGATTGCATTGAATGCAGATAACCATGGGGAAGGTGGAATTTTCTCACTCTACACACTTGTCCGAAAAGGTGGGAAATATTTGATCATTCCTGCAATGATCGGAGGAGCTGCCTTATTAGCAGATGGGGTATTGACCCCTGCTGTGACAGTAACGACTGCGATTGAAGGATTGCGGGGAATTCCGCAGTTTTTTGACCGGTTCGGTAATAACCAGAACGTGATCGTCATTATCACTTTAGTTATTATTTTTGTCTTATTCATGGTCCAACGCTTTGGGACAGATATTGTCGGAAAAGCATTCGGACCAATCATGTTCGCTTGGTTTACTTTTTTAGGAGTAATGGGGTTGCTGAATTTTAGCCAGGATTGGACAGTTATCCGTGCATTGAACCCTTATTACGCAATCCAGCTGCTTTTTAGTGCAGATAACAAACTAGGCTTGTTCATTCTTGGAAATATTTTCTTGGCTACGACAGGTGCAGAGGCGCTTTATTCCGATCTTGGACATGTCGGCAAACGAAATATTCGTTTGAGCTGGCCTTACGTCAAAATTTGTTTGGTTATCAATTATTTTGGGCAGGCTGCATGGTTATTGAATATTTATCAAAACCCTGAAGCACAGCAAATCAAGAACCTGAATCCATTCTTCCAAATGATGCCTCAAAGTTGGATCGTGATTGGCGTTGCTTTTGCAACAGTTGCTGCGGTGATTGCTTCGCAAGCATTGATTACAGGCTCGTTTACGCTGGTTTCGGAAGCCATCAAGTTGAAACTGCTGCCTCGATTAAAGATCATGTATCCTGGAAACAGTATCGGGCAAATGTATATCCCAGCAGTCAATCTGATTCTATGGATCGCCTGTTCTCTAGTGGTTGTCACATTCCGAACTTCCCATCATATGGAAGCTGCTTATGGTCTGTCAATCACGGTGACCATGTTGATGACGACGGCACTGCTTTACTTTTATCTTATCCAAAATGGGCATTCTCGTTGGTTTGCATATTTAGTTACCTTTTTCTTTGGTGCAATAGAAGTTGTTTTCTTTATCTCAAGTGTCGTCAAATTCTTCCGTGGCGGTTTTGTAGCCGTTCTGATTGGTTTGATCATCTTAGTTGTGATGTTCATTTGGGAACAAGGAAACATCATCCGCGAATCGTCAACTGAGGATGTGTCTTTGAGAGATTATATCCCTCAGCTTAAAGAATTACGTGATGATACTTCTTTACCAATCTATCAGACGAATGTAGTCTTCTTAGTGCCTGATATGGCTGAAGACAAAGTGGGACGACAGTTCATCTATTCGATTTTAGATAAGCGACCTAAAAGAGCACGAGTTTATTGGTTTGTTCATGTGGAAGTGACGGATGAGCCATATACGAAAGAATATCAAGTAGATATGATGGGCACCGACTTTATTGTCCAAGTGAATCTGTTCTTAGGTTTCAGGGTCCAACAGGAAATCAATGTATATGTTCGCCAAGTCATCCATGATTTGATGAAACAAGGCCGTTTGCCAAAACAGCCACAAAGATACTCTCTGACACCAGGACGGGAAGTTGGCGATTTCCAATTTGTCCTGATTGATGAAGTAGTCTCCAATGTGACAACTCTAGGAAAATGGCAGCGTCAAATCATGCAGGCAAAACTGGCAATCAAAAAAATCGCTACCTCGCCAGAAACATGGTTTGGGCTAGAGTACAGTGAAGTAAAACATGAAACTGTTCCGCTTATCATTGGAAATACTCGGAAAACATGGTTGAAAGAGCGATTGTGAAAGTAGCGCTTTGATCTGAATTCAGCTTTTGAATACCGTTTTTATCAGAAATCATGAAAAAGCTGTTTAGCAACAAGTAATGCAATGCTTTTGAGTAAGAAGGAGATGTGGCATTTTTCAGCCATATCTCCTTTTTTATTCCTAATATAAATACGCATTATTTTCAATCTTTTTGTAGAAAAAGGGTACAATAGAAAAAGAGAAAGGCGGGAGAATATGGTTATCAATTTCATTATTTTATTTTTGATGATCGCAATTACTTCATTTTTTGTAGCAAGTGAATTTGCTTTAGTGAAAATCAGACGATCAAAATTGGAACAACTAGAAAAGGAAAACGTGAAGAACGCCAAGCTAGCTCTTCATGTTACACACCATTTAGATAATTATTTATCAGCTAGTCAATTAGGAATTACGCTAACCGGTCTGATCATCGGGTGGGTCGGTGAAGGCTCTGTCGCGGCTCTACTGGAACCAGTGATTGGTAAACTACCTTTCAGTTCGGCTATCAGCAGTACAATCTCTGTGGCGCTAGGATTTATTTTAGTGACGTATATCGATGTGGTTATTGGCGAACTGCTTCCTAAGAGCTATAGTATCGTCAATACGGAGAAGGTCGTCTTGTTCGTAGTCAAACCGCTTCATTATTTTTATAAAGTAATGTTTCCTTTTATTTGGGTATTGAATCATTCGGCAGCGGGTCTAGGAAAGCTTTTAGGTGTGCGCCTCGTATCTGAAGGAGAAGAAACCTTGTCTCAAGAAGAGCTGACATTAGTCGCATTGAATTCTTATGAAAAAGGAGAGTTGACCAAAGAAGAATATCATTATTTGGAAAACGTGTTTGAATTTGATGATACCTTGGCAAAAGATATACAAGTAGATCGTACGTCTATGCAAGTATTCGAAGCTTCAGAAACAGTAAAAGAAGCGATAAAAGCTTCGATCGAGCAAGGACATACTCGCTATCCAGTGATTTTAGAATCCAAAGACAATGTTCTAGGTTATGTTACCTTACCAGATTTGATCAAGCAATCTTATAAAGATGACCAACTGACAGTAGAACATTTGATTAAAGAGCCAATCGTCACAACTGAAACGATCCCTATAAAAAAATTATTGACGATCATGCGAAAAAAAGGAAAACATATTGCTATCTTAAAAGATGAATATGGAGGGACAAGCGGCTTAGTGACGATTGAAGATATTTTAGAAGAAATCGTCGGGGAAATCCGGGATGAGACAGATTTGGACGAAGCGTTGATAGCGGAACAGTCAGATGGCTCTTATATCGTCTCCGGCAAACTAACATTAGATGATTTCCAACGTTATTTTCATGTAGAGATTCCAGAGTTTGAAGAAACGAATTTTACTACACTTGCGGGATTTGCTTCTAGCCGATACAAAGAAATAAACGCAGGAACGATCATTGAGATTGCCTCATTTCGCTTCACGGTATTAGAATACCAGCATGCACATATCGATTATTTCAAAGTAGAGACCATGGAAAGAGAAGCAGAATAAATGAAAAAGGGCTGTGACAAAAAATGTCACAGCCTTTTGTTATCTAAAAAACCTGTTTTCGGTAAACGAAGAAGATATTTTCAATAAAAGTTTTCATTTTTAGCCGCACCGATTTCTTTTAATCAAGGTTACCTTGCTTCGGCATGTTCTAACGTGAAATGCTCCTCTTCACCCATGTGTTTCAATTGTTTCATCGAACGCATGTAAGAGTAAAGCAACACAGCAACAGAGCCGATCCAAGCTAGAGGAGAAGCTGCTGCGGCTCCTGGATACCCCCACATTCCTGTAAGAACGATAGCTGCAAAAGAACGCATAAGCAATTCCATCATACCGGCGATCGTAGGAATCTTGCTTTGTCCAAGACCTTGAAGCGTGTAGCGTAAAATGAACAGGACTGCTAAGATCCAGTAAAGAGACCCATTGATATTGAAGTAGGTTTGTGCTAATTCAAATACATGTGTTTCTGATGGGCTAACAAACAGTTGAACAAAGAAATGTCCGAAGAAAATGACGATAGCACCTGCTAAAAGACTAAATCCGACACTCATCAATAAAGTTTGTCGTACACCTTCCAAGATTCGGCCATATTCCTTTGCACCATAGTTTTGTGCAGTGAAAGTCGCCATTGCGATACCAAATGACATCATCGGTTGATTGGCAAATTGATCAATACGACCAGCAGCGGCTTGAGCAGCCACAACATCTGTCCCTAAGCTATTTAGTGCTGCTTGTAATACGATAGCACCGACAGCGATGATTGAAGACTGGAACGCCATTGGCAAAGCTGCATTTAGATGTACACGAAACTCTTCTTTGTCAAAATTGAAATCTTTTTTGCGTAACTGTAATAAAGGCATCTTTTTCTTGATATACACAAGACACAGTACGCTAGAAGAAACTTGTGCGATTACGGTAGCAATAGCTGCACCTTCCACACCCATACCAAAATAGATAATAAAAATCAAATCAAGTACGACATTGATGATGACCGCAATGATCAGAAAGAATAATGGTGTGCGGCTGTCACCAAGTGCGCGAATGACATTAGAAAGCAAATTGAAACTGACGGATGCAAAGATCCCTAACAAAATAATTGAAATAAATGTTTGTGCTTGATCAATTATTTCAGGAGGAGTTTGCATCAACTGAAGCATCGGACGAATAAACAGGAGACTCAGGACAGTTAAAATCACAGTGACGACAAGACTAATAACAACACTAGCAGCAAAACTTTTCTTCAGACCCCGATAATCTTTTGCACCGTAACGTTGTGCAGTAATAATGGCTAAACCAGCTGTTAATCCTTGGGCAAAACCAATGATCAAAAATGTCAGGCTTCCAGTTGCACCAACCGCTGCCAGCGCATTTTTACCTAGTGTCTGACCCACGATGATCATATCGATCATATTATAAAACTGCTGAAAAACGTTTCCGATCAGTAAAGGAACAGTGAACAGCAAAATCAGTTTAGCGGGGCTTCCTTTTGTTAAATCGCGCATCTTTTAAACTCCTTATATCTTTAAAATTTAGTTAGTAGTATATAGCGTTTATCCTGAGAATACCAATTAGAAATCAATGATAATTGATGAAATTCCATAAAAAGAAGCCAAGAATTGAGTCAAAGAATCAACAACTTGGCCTGGTCTGTAAAATAAGGGACATCCACGTTTATCTATCACCTTAATATTGTCTGATCTCACTTGGTAAAAGGATCGTTTCTCTCGTACCGTCATCATAGGCGTATACTTGAGCAGGAAATTGGTTCGAATAGGCAAACGGCAAATCAATATCCATTTCCACATTGCTTCCTGCTTGAGAAAAATGCATCGTCACTTTTCCACGATTTTCGATCAAATCAAAGGTTAATATATTTTCTAATGGAATGACTCCCTTAAGATCTAGGTCAATAATAAACCATATACTGTCAATCAATTCATCTGGCAAACTTGATACTACACCAACTGAAGCGTAACGGTTGCGGCTGCTATCAAAACTTTCAAACATCTGGTTAACCTCCTTCGAATCAACGAATGTTTTTATTTTTATAATCAATCATAGGATAAACTAGAAATACTTACTTTAACGAGGGTTCATTCTAATAAAGAATCAGGAAAAATGCAACAATAATTGAATACTTTTTTTCAAAGTATAAATTTTTATAAAGGTACGATAAAAATATGCGAGGAAAAGCTTGGTAAATCAGCATTTTTCGTTTGCAAAGCTATTTACAAAAGCGGAAGCCCCATATGAAAATAAACGATTAGAAATAAAAAAGGCGTGTTAAAAGCTGCTGACCCGCCGCTTCTAACACCACCTGATTGTTTCAGTATTATTCTTCTTTTGAACCGATTACTTCTGGTTCGCCGCCTTCACCTGTGCTTTCTTCTTCTTCACTTTGAGCGACTACAGCAGCAATTTGTTCTTCACTGTCGGTCACGAACTTGTAATCGTCGTTTTTTGGAAGATCGGCTACTGTAATAGAATCGCCTAATTCCAAGTTTGTCACGTCGACTTCAATTCGTTCAGGCAATTTGTCTGGTGTAGCAGATACGACTACTGTATACAAGTTTTGAGCTAACACTCCACCCGATTTGACACCAACTGATTCGCCAACAAGAACGACTTCTGTTTCGACTTCTGTTTCTTCCGACATGTTGACAGATAGAAATTCTGCATGTTCGAAATGATTAGTAAAAGTGTTCGTTTGGATCTTATGAACCAAAGTATTGACTTTTTGTCCGTCAATGTCCATCGTGATAACTGTGTTTGCTCCATGTTCACGCAGCAATTTGCTTAGTGTCAAACCATCGAATGAGATAGGGGTACTTTCTATTTTATACCCATAAACAACAGCTGGAACTTTCCCTTCATGACGAAGTTTATTTCTTAATGAACGGGGACGTACTTCTCTTTTACTTACTTCTAATGATACTGACATAACCAAAATTCCTCCTTAAAATGTGACTGTCTGCTTTGGTAACGGACAGATTTTATTTAAGTGAATTCTAAAGGCTAATCTCTTGCACATCATCGAAGGCAGGGCGCTTAAAAAACGCAAAAGGAGAGATGTGCGCATCTCCCCTTAGAAAGTCAGGATTCAACTTTTCTCCACCAGGTCATTACGCTGTGTATGAGAAATCCAATTCACTTTACTCTTTAACCGTAACGCGAACTGCTAGTTAAGTCAAGGAATAACGTTGATGATTTATTTGCAAGCAAACATATTCAAGGTATAATTCTTATTAGTAATAAGAAAGGAAACGGTATGCGCTTAGATAAATTAATAGAAGAAAAATTAGAAACGACACGTAAGGAAATGAAGCGGCTGTTTGCTTTGAAGCAAGTGATGATCGATGGCACAGTCGAATTTCGACAAAATCGAAATGTAGACAGTTTGCTGCATCGGATTGAAGTAGCAGGTGAACATTTAGAAACAAATGAGTCCTACTATCTTCTCAACAAGCCTAAAAAAGCTGTGACTGCTGTGTCAGATCCAGAAAAGACGACGGTAATCGATCTGATTGCAAGTGCCGATCGTTTTCAGCCGCTCTATCCAGTGGGAAGACTGGATAGAGATACAACAGGACTATTGCTGATTACTTCGAATGGCCAATTGGGATATGAAATGCTCCTTCCTGAAAAAAAGGTCTCAAAGACTTATCAAGCAGTGGTGAACGAAAGGGTGACATCAGCAGACGTAGCAGCATTTGAAAAAGGAATCGTATTCGCTGATGGGTACCAATGCCAGCCGGCTAATCTAAAAATACTCAAAGCAGACAAGCACCAAAGTACCGTTTTATTGACGATCCAAGAGGGGAAATTCCATCAAGTCAAAAAGATGTTTTTAGCCCAAGGAAAGAAAGTGATCGCATTGAAGCGGTTAAGCATGGGACCATTGGAATTAGATGAACACTTGGCAGTAGGCGAGTACCGATCGTTGACGCTAGCAGAGATGAAAAAGTTAAGTATTTATTTTAAATAGGAGATTAAAAGGATGAGATATAACACTTTATTGTTTGATGTTGATGATACATTGCTAGACTTTCAACAAACTGAGGCAAATGCTTTAAGTGCTTTGTTCGCAGAGCAAGGGATCACATTGACACCAGAAATCAAAACGAGCTATAAGGCTTTGAATCATCATTTATGGCAGGAATTTGAAAAGGGCAGACTATCACGAGAAGAAGTAACAGGCAGTCGTTTTGGATTACTCTTCCAGCAATTTGGGAAAACAGTAGATAGTCGCCAAATGGAGAAACGCTATCGTCACTACTTGAACCAAGGACATGATCTTGTTCCGGGAAGTCTAGAACTTCTGAAAAAGCTCCATCCTCACGCCGAACTTTATATTGTAACGAACGGTGTGTCGCATACTCAATATCAGCGTTTAACAGATGCAGGAATGCTTGATTATTTTAAAGATATATTTGTCTCAGAAGCTGTCGGAGCGCAAAAGCCGATGAAAGAATTTTTTGATCATGTATTTTCCCACATTCCTGATCTTGATAAAAAGCAGACGGTGATCATTGGTGATTCACTGACTTCTGATATCAAAGGAGGGAACATGGCAGGGATCGATACGATTTGGTTCAATAAAAACAAATTGCCGGAAATCGAAGAGATCCAACCCACTTATCGAATCGATTCTTTAGAAGAACTTTACTCATTATTGGAAATTGAAAAGGATTAATTTTCAGAAAAATATAGCATTTTCGTGTTTTTTCGCTATAATAGATTAGAATGAAAAAACGGATACGAAAGAGGTTTTAGTCAATGACAAAAAGCAAGCCAATTATCATTGGTGTGACGGGTGGGTCAGGAAGCGGAAAGACAAGTGTCAGCCGTGCGATTTTCAACAACTTCCCGGACCATTCCATCATGATGCTTGAACAAGATTCTTATTATAAGGATCAGAGCCATTTGAGTTTTGAAGAACGATTGAACACAAATTACGATCACCCTTTTGCCTTTGATAATGATCTGCTGATTCAGCATGTAGGCGACTTACTGAACTATAAAGCCATTGAAAAACCCGTGTATGACTATGTAGCGCATACAAGAAGTCAGGCAACGATCATTCAGGAACCAAAAGAAGTGATCATTCTAGAAGGAATCCTGATCTTAGAAGATGAACGTCTGCGTGACTTGATGGATATCAAGGTATACGTAGATACAGACGATGATATTCGTATTATTCGTCGTATCAAACGGGATATGGAAGAACGGGGACGCACATTGGACTCCGTGATCGAGCAATATTTGACAGTTGTTAAACCGATGTATCATCAATTTATCGAACCAACGAAGCGCTATGCGGATATCATTGTTCCAGAAGGCGGAGAAAACCACGTTGCTATTGATTTGATTACAACAAAAGTGGCTAGTTTCTTAAACCATAAATAGTGCGCAGCGAAACAGTTGAACGGACTGCGACCGTTTGAAAAGCAAGGATCCTGCTTTTTGAACAGTCACCAGTCAACTGTTTTTTTATTTATAACAAGAGGTTGTGAAATCAGCGTCTTGACTTGAGTATTAGAGAAACAAACGGAAAAATAGTTCCTTATATTTTACCGTTTTTTGAGCTAATACCGAAGGTCAGCTGATTGAGCACCGTGAATCAGAGGTCGTGAAAAAGCTGCCCTGCATCCAGTAATAAGAACAAATCAAACAAAAACAGCTTCTCATGTTTTTCGTTTGGTTGGGTTTATTATCGCAGATGCAAGCTTTTGAACACCGTTTAACAAGAGGTTGTGTCAGAAGTAGTCAGCTTCAATAAATAAGAAGGAATTTTCCGAAGAAGCTACTTTTGCATCACCCCCTAAGGAGGCAGTTTTAGCAAATGAAAAAAGATATGAGGAAGAAAGATGTCTAAAAAAGCATCAGTTTTACAAAAATGTCTTCAGATCATGCCAATCATCGGTCTGTTGTTTTTCTTTGTGTTGATTCTCTATGCTTATCATCATGGGATTTTTCGTTCAAGCACGTCTTTGCAAGCGTTTATCCAGGAATTCGGCAAGTATGCAGTGATAGTATTTGTTCTGCTGCAAGTGATCCAAGTGATCATTCCTATTTTGCCGGGAGGAATCTCTTCGGTAGCTGGCATGCTGATGTTTGGCAATGGATTTGGGCTTTTATATAGTTGTATTGGTCTAGTGATTGGAGAAGCAATCGGATTTTTGCTTGTCCGTTACTATGGCGTAGCCTTTGTCCAGCTTATTTTATCGCCAAAAAAGTATCAAAAATTTGATGAATTGCTGACAAGAAAAACGAAAGATATCAAAAAAGTATTAGTCGTTACCTTGCTGCTTCCCTTTGCGCCAGACGACTTAATCTGTCTAGTAGCTGGTTTGACGAAATTATCTTTTAGAGAGTTTATGCAGATCGTGATTTTCTTGAAGCCGTGGTCGGTAGGTGTGTACAGTATGATCATGCTCTTTTTATTCCATCAAGCGCAAGGTCATTTATAATGTAAAAAAGGACGTGGGTGTATGGAAAAAATAAAAGTAACAGAAAATGAACTGGATGAGCTGATGGCAGTCATTCAAGAAGTATGGCCGGAAGCTTTTGTACCAATTATTGGTCAAAAGCAAGTCGATTATATGCTGAAAACTTATCAGTCAAAAAAGCAGATCCAAAAAGAACTGGCAGAAGGCGTTTCTTATTTTTTATTAAAAAGTGAAGGGAAGACTGTTGGTTACACTGCTTATGAAGAGATAAAAGGTAAAATCTATTTAAGTAAATTATATTTGCTGAATAAAGCCCGTGGCCAAGGATTGACTTCTTCGGTTTTTCGCTGGTATGAAGAACTTGCTGCGCAAACAAAGGAAAAAGAGATTTTTTTACGAGTGAACCAGGGAAATCACCAAGCAATCGAGGTTTATAAGCATGAAGGGTTTGAGATTACAGAAGAACTTGTTTCAGATATCGGTCAAGGATTTCAAATGGTCGATTATAAAATGAAAAAAGCTCTCGCATAATCTTAGGAACTGTGTTAAAGTAACTTCATGCGACGGGTCGAGAAGGACTCTGGTTTACAGAGCTCCTAATTGATTTTGGAGGCACAGGATAATTGATTTCTATCTTTATCACCTGCCGGATGCAGGGGTGTCGGGCAAGACTTTTGTGGAGAAGGGCTTGTCTGCTTGAGTAATCAAGTACCGCAAAAATGCGGAAAGAAGCTTATGCTTCTTTCCGCATTTTTTTTACAAGAATATATTCTGTAAAATTGGTTTATTTCCCCTTTAATGCTAAAATCGAAGAGCAGATTAGTTATAAGACTGTTTAAGGGAGCCATTGTCATGTTCGAAAAACTCAAACGATTTGGGCGCAATTTTACGCAAACAACGCCCTTTATCTTAAGCAATACGATTATTTTGATTCCTTATCTTTTATTTTTGGGAATAACAGATTCGCATAATTGGCTGACGATTTTGCCATTTACGCTGTTTTATGCCTTTCGGATGACTGGGCTGTTTTTAGTCAATAGTCTACGATTTGGTCTAGATAGTTACACGTTGCTGATGATCGCTCTGCTGATGGGTGGTACTGGTTCATTACTTGGAATACTAGGCGTATTTTATTTTCCTTTGTTTTATTTTTCAAGTGTTCTTCTAGGGCTGAGTGCAGCATGGCTTGTACCTGCTAATATCACGGTCAATTTCCATGAGAAGACGCAAGGCTTTATCAATATGGATGGGAAAAAATACTTATTTGCAGCTATCTGGCTATTTATCCTGTATCAAGCGATCGGACTGCCTGCACCGACTCAGATTGCAGCAAGCTTTACGATTTATACACTTTTTTACGTCATGGCCTACCATACGGTCAGTCATTATCCGCGTTACGAACTGGATTTCAAAGATATTAAAAGAAACCTAGTGGCTACGCGGGAGCTTGTTTTATTTTTGGTGTTCTTTGGCTTATTGTTTCTTTTGAGAAATGCCCGATTGTTATTCGATGAAAGGCTTTTTGATCTTGCTGTTTATGGTTTCTTGGTGTTGTTCATTGTGTTCGTGTTCGTCTTAGGCCACCAGAAGAAGGAATGGAAGTTGCCAAGTTGGCTGAATCTGTTTACTTTTCTAAACGGAATGCTAGGGAATTTTCTTTTTTTGTTTAGCAGTTTTTATGTTGGCATACTGTACGGATTAGAGAAACTTCCGTTTTATATGTATTTTCCTTATGCTGCCGGTTTGATTGCAGCAAAAATAGTCGGACCATTGATTTTGAAACGTTTATCATGGTCTCCATTGGCTACGCAATTGCTTGGACTGAGTTCTTCTTTGCTGGTCCTCTTGATTCCAAATGGTTTTGCGATAGGTGTCTTTCTGCTTAGTTTCTGGCACGTAGTAACAGGCAGTTGGCTAAATAAGGAATACTATCAAACCGATGTAGCTATTCCAATGGATCGTCGGATTATTGCCAAATACACTACTCAAAATAAAGGAAGTGTGATCCACCAGTTTTTATTGATGACGCTTTTGTTTATTTTAGCAAAAGAAATGGGAGAGCCAATCCATCTACTACTGATCATGCTGAACCATGGAGCAGTGCCGATAGCAAGTGCGCAACTGCTTATTTTAGCCAAATGGATCAATGTCGGTCTTTTAATGAGCGGATTGGTGACTGTATATCATTTATGGAAGAAGGCGAAAAAGAATGAGGCTATTCATTGATGGGGATGGTTCTCCAGTAAAAGACGACGTCATAAAGTTAGGAGAATCCTATGGTCTCGACGTGATTATCGTAACCAGTGTAGATCATTATACGATCAAAGAATACGCTAATCATGTCCAAATCGTCTACGTAGACCGTGGAGCTGATAGTGCAGATTATAAAATCGTCGGTATGGTTAAGAAGAATGACTTTTTGATCACGCAAGATTATGGTTTAGCTTCACTTGTATTGCCGAAGGGTGTTCGAGTATTCCATCACTCTGGAAAAGAATTTGACGAAGCGAATATCGGTACGCTTCTCGAACAACGTTACCATAGTGGGAAGTTAAGAAAAGCTGGCATAAGGACAAAGGGTCCAAAACCTTTTACGGAGAAAGATCATACGGCTTTTCGTCAAGCGTTGAAAAAGGCAATTGACCAAGGTTTACCAAGTACAGAAGATAGTAGGTAACGAAGGTAGTTTACTTGTGCGCGAATACACCAAAAAGGAACAGGGAAACAGGATAAATGGGTTCCTTGTTCCTTTTTTTGTTGTTCTTCGGTACTCGCTCAAAAAACGGTAAAATAGGAGGAGCTATTTTTATTTGGTCGTTCTTATTGCTTGAGACAGAACAGCTTTCTCCCAACTTTTTTCTACTTTTTCCTCTTCTTATACATTTGGATCAATGCATCGATTGCTAAAAAAATAATGACAAATGCGGCAATAGCATACGTAAATATCCCTAATAAGGAAACAACCTCTGCATTTTCTACAGGTGCAGCTTGGACAAGTAGGGAAGATCCTACGATCAATGCAGCTAAAATCATACCGAAAACAAGCCGATTGATCATACTTTCGATCCTGCTCAATAATTTGTCTTGCTTTTTTAATTCCAAATTGACTTTTCCTTGTCCCGAAGTCCACATTTCTAATAGATGATGGAGCTGTTGTGGAATCTTAGGCGCAGCCTTCATTCCCTCTAATAGGTCTAATCCACTTTGTTTCAATGTATCTTCTACATCCAAATGGGTGAGAAAGTAATGTTGGGCAAAAGGCGAAGCAACTTCCATGAGGGAAACTTCAGGGTCAAGGACACGGATCACCCCTTCTAATGTCCCAAATGCTTTCAGCAAAAGCGTGATATCACGGTCGAACTGCAGATTATTTTGATGACAGATCATCACGACTTGTGCGAATACTTCTTGCAAGTTGATTTCATCAATAGGGGAATCATAATATTGTTCAAGAAAACTTGTCAGTTCTTGATGAAACCGACTTTCATCAAATAAGCCTTCCTGCTGACAAAGTCGAAGGACCGCTTTTTCGATTCGATAAGCATCTTTCGTATACAGCGCTAAAACGGCTTGTGTGAGCTTTTGCCTAAGACCTGCAGAAAGATGCCCCATCATGCCAAAATCAATGTAGTTGACCGTATATGGCGCAACAGGGTCTTCTGTAGAAGTAGAGGCTCGAAAAGCAAAGGGACCGAACTCTTTTTCATGAACTGTTTCAGCTGTTCGGCGAGCTCGTGTCTGTTCTTCTTTTGTTAGCACATGGAACAGCAAATTCCCCGGATGAGGATCAGCATGGAAAAAACCATCATCAAACACCTGTTTCATAAAGTTCTCAACTAAAAGCTTTGCAACTTCTTGTTTCAGCTGCTTGTTTTGAATACCGGTGATAAAAGTTTCTGTTCCGTTTTCGGCATTCATCAAATGATTCAAGTTTTTACCAGACATTTCTTCCATCACGATCACTTTTTTCGAACAAAAAGCGTCATAAATTTTGGGGCTGCGGATCTCTTTCCAGCCATTGTTCTTTTGATAGAATTGTTCGCCATTTTGACTTTCTTTTAAGAAGTCCATTTCATTGATCAAGGAACGTTTTACTTCTTGGAGTACCCCTTTTAGATCAACGACGCTAGTTTCAGGAATGTATTTGATCAAAGGGATTGCACGTTCAAATAGTTGAAGATCAAGGCGGATCTCTTCGGCAATGTTAGGGTGTTGGATCTTAACAACTACCGCGTCACCGCTTTTCAGCTTGGCACGGTGCGCCTGTCCCATAGAAGCGGAAGCAAAAGGTGATTTGGAAAAATCATCGAATATATCTGATACTGAAAGAGAAAGTTCCGTTTCAATCGTCCTTTTGACCGTTGAAAATGTGTCGCTAGGTACACTGTCTTGTAATGTTTTGAATGTCTGAGTGAAGGCAGAGGAAAGCAAGTCCTCCCGAACAGAAAGCATCTGTCCTATCTTGATGAAGGTGGGTCCTAATTCTTCAAAGGCTTTTTTTACCTGTTCGGGATTTTTTTGCTGTACAAAGTTTGGCACTACATTGTAGTTGATGAACACTCGAATGATTTCTGCCAAGCGGTTGCGTGGATTTGTTTGCGCCATCATCATCCCTCCTTTCCTTTATCATAACTTTTTATAAAAAACGGGACAAATAATCTAGCTGACAAAAAATAAATGACGTTTGTTCTTTTAGAAACCAACTCGTTTTTTTATAAATAAGTTATTCGTTTATTTTTGTTTTGTGCTAAAATATGAGAGTAAATCACTGAACGATTTAGAATACAGGAGGACAATCTTTTGAAGATTACTTTACTATATGGCGGACGCAGCGCAGAGCATGAAGTGTCCATTCTTTCCGCATTTTCAGTTTTAAATGCCATTTATTATAATTATTACCAAGTTCAACTCGTATTTATTACAAAAGAAGGACAATGGGTCAAAGGTCCATTACTAACAGAAAAACCTGCCAGCAAAGATGTCTTGCATCTTTCATGGGACCCAAGTGGACAGACAGAGGAAGGCTTTACAGGAAAAGTGATCAATCCGGGCGAAATCAAAGAAGAAGGAGCCATCGTTTTTCCAGTTTTACATGGGCCAAACGGAGAAGATGGAACGATCCAAGGCTTCTTAGAGACATTGAATATGCCTTATGTCGGCGCAGGCGTATTGACCAGTGCATGTGCCATGGATAAAATCATGACCAAATATATTTTACAAGCTGCTGGTGTGCCACAAGTTCCTTATGTACCAGTACTTAAGAATCAATGGAAAGAAAATCCTAAAAAAGTATTTGATCAATGTGAAGGTTCTTTGCTTTATCCGATGTTTGTCAAACCGGCGAATATGGGTTCTAGTGTCGGTATTACAAAAGCAGAAAACCGCGAAGAATTGCAAAATGCTTTAGCAACAGCCTATCAGTATGATTCTCGAGCAATCGTTGAACAAGGAATTGAAGCGCGCGAAATCGAAGTTGCTGTATTAGGAAATGAAGATGTTCGGACGACTTTGCCTGGTGAAGTCGTAAAAGACGTAGCATTCTATGATTATGAAGCCAAATATATCAATAATAAAATCGAAATGCAGATTCCAGCCGAAGTGCCGGAAGAAGTTTATCAAAAAGCGCAAGAGTACGCGAAGTTAGCTTACACGATGTTAGGCGGAAGCGGATTGAGCCGGTGTGATTTCTTTTTGACAAATAAAAATGAATTATTCCTGAATGAATTAAATTCTATGCCAGGATTTACGGAGTTCAGTATGTACCCACTCTTATGGGAAAACATGGGCTTGAAATACGGTGATTTGATTGAAGAACTGATTCAATTAGGAATGAATCGATACCATCAGCGTCAATCTTTTTTTGAAAAAAATGAATAAAGAGAAATAAAGAAGAAGCTGGAGTGATTGCGTAACCGCGTTCATTCTAGCTTCTAAATACGAATAGAGAAATTTACTTGGAAGTGAGAGTCATGCGAACCCGCCGTTTAGGCCAAACGCTTTTTTCACAACCTTTTTTAGGAGAGATCTCAATGAATCTAACAATACAAGAAATTGCACAAGCCGTGGGCAGCGAATGCTCTGCACTGACAAAGATTACCAATGTCGAATTTGACAGCCGGAAGATAACCGAAGGAAGTTTATTCGTTCCTCTTGTCGGTACGCGAGATGGACATGAATTTATCCAGCAAGCGATCACAAACGGCGCATCTGCTTCATTTTGGAGCTTGCCTGTTGAACAAGCACCAAAAGATTTTCCAGTTATCCCTGTAGCAGATCCTTTGAAAGCCATGCAGCAATTGGCAACCTATTACTTGGAAAAAGTAGGCGCAGAAGTCGTTGCAATTACAGGAAGCAATGGTAAAACAACCACGAAAGATCTAACCGCGTCTGTCTTGTCTGAAAAATACAAAACATATAAGACGCAAGGAAATTACAACAATAATATTGGTCTTCCTTACACGATTTTGCACATGCCGCAAGATACAGAAAAAATCGTTTTGGAAATGGGCATGGATCACGCCAATGAAATCACAGAACTTTCACTTATGGCTCAACCAAAAGCTGCAGCAATCACAATGATCGGTGAAGCACACATAGAAAATCTTGGGTCGCGAGAAGGAATCGCTAAAGCCAAAATGGAAATCACTGACGGACTTGTACCAGACGGATTACTCGTTGTGCCCGCAGATGAACCGTTGCTGACACCTTTAACGGCAACATTAGTACAAACAGTCACAACATTCGGTATTGGAAATGGCGATGTTCATGCAGAAGTGACAGCAGAAGGAAAAGCGCAAACCGATTTTGTAGTAGAAGGAGAAACATTTACGATCCCGCTGCCTGGAAGTTATAATGTAACGAATGCTTTGATTGCGTATACGATCGGGCGCTTCTTTGGACTGTCCATACCTGAGATACGCCAAGGGCTCGCTCATGTTTCTATCACACAAAACAGAACTGAATGGCTAACGGCAGGAAATGGTGCAGCTATTTTGAGCGATGTCTACAATGCAAATCCAACAGCCATGGGACTAGTATTAGATACTTTTAAAAATCTGCCAACAAAAGGGCGCAGAATCGCTGTGTTAGCAGATATGCTGGAATTAGGGAAAGATTCATTAAACATGCATGCGCAAATGAGTGAACATATCGATCCTGAGAAGTTTGCCATGATTTTCTTGTACGGGGAACAAATGCATGCATTAAAAGAAGACTTGAATCAAAAATATCCGCAACTACCTGTGTTCTATTTTGAAAAAGAAAAGAATAAATTGATTGAAGCTGTCAAACAAAATCTTGAATCAACAGACAGTATTATGCTGAAAGGCAGCAACAGCATGGGCTTATTCGAAGTAGTAGAACAGCTTCAGCAAATGAAATAAAAATCTGTAAACTTGCAGAAAATGAAAAGCTATGTTAGAATAACCTATTGCCGAAAGATGAAGAGAAATTGGACTGGT
Source organism: Enterococcus sp. DIV1224 (assembly GCF_050555455.1). Classification (NCBI taxonomy): domain Bacteria; kingdom Bacillati; phylum Bacillota; class Bacilli; order Lactobacillales; family Enterococcaceae; genus Enterococcus; species Enterococcus sp. DIV1224. The sequence goes on from NZ_CP187859.1 coordinate 186,740, forward strand.
TTTGCCATGGAAGCAACTTGTCGAAACCAGATGTCATAATCATGATAAAGCTGAACGCGACCCGTTTGGCTTTTCTAATGCCTAAACTTCGCAAAGTGATTTTTCGGTGGTGCCACAGGGGCTAAGAATGGGTAAAAACGTGCGTGGCCACTGTCAAAAAGAAACAATACACTTTGACCGAACAAATCGACGGGGTAGCAAAAAAGCTACATCCTCAGTTAACAACCATATAGGAGGATTCATTTGAAATTTAAAGAACTAGAATTATCACCAGAATTGTTGAAATCAGTCGAACGTGCTGGTTTTGAAGAAGCAACACCTATCCAAGCAGAAACGATTCCGCTAGCATTAGCTGGAAAAGACGTTATTGGACAAGCTCAGACAGGTACAGGGAAAACAGCTGCATTTGGATTACCAATGTTAGAAAAAATCGATCCAGATCGTCACGAATTACAAGGTCTGGTTATCGCACCAACACGTGAATTAGCTATCCAAACACAAGAAGAACTATATCGTTTAGGGCGCGACAAAAAAGTGCGTGTGCAAGCCGTCTACGGTGGAGCAGATATTGGCCGTCAGATCCGTGGCTTGAAAGATCGTCCACATATCGTTGTGGGTACACCAGGACGTATGCTTGACCACATCAACCGCCATACATTGAAGCTTGGAACTGTTCAAACATTAGTCTTGGATGAAGCAGATGAAATGTTGAATATGGGCTTCTTGGAAGATATCGAAAAAATCATTTCTCAAGTTCCTGAGCAAAGACAAACATTACTTTTCTCAGCAACAATGCCGCCAGCCATCAAGAATATCGGCGTTAAATTCATGAAAAGTCCACATCATGTGAAGATCAAAGCGAAAGAAATGACAGCTGACTTGATCGATCAATACTATGTCCGCGCAAAAGAATACGAAAAATTTGATATCATGACTCGCTTGTTTGATGTTCAAACACCGGAACTAACAATCGTCTTCGGACGTACAAAACGCCGCGTAGATGAATTGGCACGCGGATTAGAAGCACGTGGTTATCGTGCAGAAGGAATCCATGGCGATTTGTCTCAACAAAAACGGATGAGCGTATTGCGTTCATTCAAGAACGGTCATTTAGATATCCTTGTAGCGACAGACGTTGCCGCACGTGGATTAGATATCTCAGGTGTCACTCATGTGTACAACTATGATATCCCTCAAGATCCAGAAAGCTACGTTCACCGTATCGGACGTACAGGTCGTGCCGGAAAAGGCGGTATGTCTGTGACTTTCGTTACACCAAATGAAATGGACTACTTGCATGTGATCGAAAACTTGACGAAAAAACGGATGACGACTTTACGTCCGCCAACTGAAAAAGAAGCATTCAAAGGTCAATTAGGTGCTGCAGTTGAACAAATCGAAACAAAACTTGCAGAAAACGGTCTAGATAAATACCTGCAAACAGCAGATAAATTATTAGAAGAATATTCTGCACAAGATTTGGTTGCATTACTGCTGAAAACGACAGCAAAAGATCCAGCTGATGCAGTACCAGTGAAGATCACACCAGAACGTCCATTGCCAATGCAGAAAAAAGGATACAACAAAAATGGCAAACGTGGCGGCGGAAACAACCGTAATCGTCGTGACGGCGGGAATTATCGTGGAAACAAATCAAAAGGCGGTTATAGCAAAAATAATAACAGCCAAAAAGATGGCGGTAAACGTCACAATGATAAAAAACGCGGATTTGTGATCCGTTCAAATAACGATTAAACCTAAAATGAAAGTTTCTCTGTTTTAAGAGAAACTTTCATTTTTGTTATTTGTGGACTTATTTGTGGCAAAATGGTTATAATTTGGTAGAATGAGAGTGTTCTAAATTTATTGAAAAGAGAAAAGCATATGATAAAAGGAATTGGGATCGATGCAGTCGAATTGTCTAGGATCACTCGGCTGATCGAAGAAAAACCAAAATTCATTGCACGAATCTTGACCTCTGAAGAAACGAAACTGTTCCAGTCCTTGCCTTTTCATCGCCAAGTAGAATTTTTAGGCGGGCGTTACGCCTGTAAAGAAGCTTTCTCTAAAGCTTGGGGAACGGGGATCGGGAAAGTTACCTTTCAAGATATCGAGATTTTAAAAAATGAAAACGGTCAGCCCGTTGTTACGCGTTCCCCTCATGAAGGCAATGTATGGGTCAGTATTACTCACACAAATGAAACAGCTTTTGCACAAATTATTTTGGAAGACTAGAAAGAAGGAAAAATGATGGTTGTCGCTTGGCACCGCCCAACGAAAGCAGTGATACATAAAAAAGCTATAACTGAAAATGTAGCAAATGAAGTGGCAAGACTTCCGCAAGGGAAAGAATTGTTTGCAGTAGTAAAAGCAAACGGATACGGTCATGGAGCTGTAGAGACAGCTGAAGCAGCAGTTGCTGGTGGAGCTTCGGGCTTTTGTGTTTCAAATTTAGATGAAGGAGTCGAGTTGAGAGAAGCTGGATTTACTCAGCCCATCCTTATCTTGAACATGGTTCCTTACGACGCACTGGCTTTAGCTGTTGCTCATGATTTGTCAGTAACTGCAGGTACCCGGGAATGGTTGCAGGCAGCAGCTGCTATTTTAGAGGAAAGTAAGCTAGAGATGCCTCTTTCGATCCATTTAAAAGCAGATACTGGGATGGGGCGTATCGGTTTTTGTACACCTGAAGAAGTAAAAGAGGCAGCTGCATTCATCAGAGAAAGTCGTGTATTAGAATGGGAAGGATTATTTACCCATTTTTCTACAGCAGATCAATCAGACGATACGTATTGGAATCTGCAAAAGGAACGCTTTATGGAAGTGCTAAAAAAACTTTCTGAACTTCCTCGATATGTACATGTCAGTAACAGTGCAACGGCTTTATGGCATGATGAAACAATCGGCAATATGATTCGTTATGGAGTAGCAATGTACGGACTGAACCCATCTGGACATGCACTACCGGAAGTTTATCCGTTACAGCCAGCGCTTGAACTGGTTTCTGAATTGATCCAAGTCAAAAAACTCCCAGCAGGTGAAGGAATCGGCTACGGGGAAACATATATCACTCCTGAAGCAGAATGGATCGGAACGATACCGATCGGTTATGCAGATGGCTGGCTACGAAAGATGCAAGGTTTTTCTTTATTGGTAGAAGGAAACTATTGTGAAACGATTGGACGTGTATGTATGGATCAACTGATGATCCGATTGCCTCAAGAATTTCCGGTCGGAACAAAAGTGACGCTTATCGGCAAAAATGCAGACAAAGAAATCACTATGCAAGATGTAGCAGATCAATTAGGTACGATCCACTATGAAGTGGCATGCGGATTAGGACAGCGGATACCAAGAGAATATCAAGAATAAGGAGGATCCTATGGTAAAAAGAGGAGATATTTATTTTGCTGATCTTTCTCCAGTCGTGGGATCGGAGCAAGGCGGAACACGTCCAGTTTTGGTTATTCAAAATAATCTAGGTAACCATTTCAGCCCGACGATCATTGTTGCGGCTATAACGGCAAAAATGGCTAAGCCTAAGCTTCCGACTCACATTGGGATCAAAGCTACTGGAACAGGAATAGAAAGAGACTCCGTTATCCTGTTGGAGCAGATCAGAACGATCGATAAATCAAGATTGAAAGAAAAAGTCTGCCATTTGGATCGTCCAATTATGGCAGAAGTTGACCGAGCATTAAAAATTAGTGTGGGCATTGAGGCACTCACTCCTGTTACTAAATAAGTATAGCGAAGTAACCATGCAGCCTTTACATATAAAAAAAGGACCAACTGTGCGTAAAAAAAGATACGTCCGCTTCTAGTACCAGCATTTCTGCTAGAAGAAGCGAACGTATCTTTTTTGATGATCCAAGGAGTGGTCCATGCGCCCTCCTCCTTTACAGCCAGACTTGGACTACCAGCTGGCTTTTTTTACTCCTGGAATCAAACCTTTATGTGCTAACTCACGGAATTTTATACGGGACATCCCGAATTTACGCATGTATCCGCGAGGTCGTCCATCGATTAGATCGCGATTTTTCAACCGTTCTGGACGAGCATCTAAAGGAAGTTTACGCAAGCCTTCATAATCTTTTTGCGCTTTTAATTCCTGACGTAAAGCAGCATAGCGTTCAATCGTTTTTTGCTGTTTTTTTGCTTTGGCAATCTTTGATTTTTTAGCCATCAACAAATTCCTCTAATTTTTTTATTAGCGTAAATCGTAATCTTTACGCTTTTAGATGAATAATTTAACACGATACGCGAAAAAAAACAACTATTTTGTTTTGGATCATGTTCCAAATCGAAAAGACATTTTTTTTGTCAAAATAAAGGCATGAACGTAAACTTAAAGAAAAAGGGAGATGGTAACCATGCGAAGATTTGCAATTAACGGTTACGGAGAAGCGCAAGATGTTTTTGAAGAAATCGATGCTCATCCCAGAAAAGTCGATTCCGGACATATTCGTGTAGAAATAAAAGCATTCAGCGTGAATCCGTATGATGTTGCCTTGCGTTCAGGAGAGATGAAAGAGATACGAACATTGAAATTCCCTTATGTACTAGGTAATGATGGCGCTGGTATCGTGACAGAGATTGGTTCAGATGTCACAACTGTTCATGTAGGTGATCGAGTAGCTGTCCATGCAGTCGGCGGGACTTACGGAGAAGAAGTCGTACTGCCATCAGCAAAAGCAGCAAAAATTCCAGATGAAATGAGTTGGGAAGAAGCAGCCGGAATGGTCACACCCGGGATTACGGCGTACAATCTAATCAATCATTTGACGGAAATCCAGCCGACAGATACAGTGATGGTTCTAGGTGCCTCAGGTGCGGTCGGGTCTAGTCTGATCCAGCTTCTCCACGAAAAGGGTATCCGAATCTTAACCAGTGCCTCTAGTAAAAACGAAGAAAAAGTAAGGAAACTAGGAGCTTCAGCATTTGCTGCTTATGATAAAACAGATCCAGGTATGCAATTTGCTGATCAAGCAGACCTTGTGATTGATGCCACGAAAGGAAGCATCAAAGGAGAAACCGGCATCCATATCCTGAAACCAGGTGGGAGATATGTTGCATTAAATGACCTCCCAGACCTAGATTTGCGGCAAAAAAAGGAAGGCTTTTATGAATCATTTGTTCCAAGAAAGGAATATCAAGATGCAGAAGCCTTTGCTGGCATAATCAAAGCCTATCAAAAAGGTGCCTTTCATATTTTTATTTCAATGAATCTGTCTGCTTCCCTTGCACATGTCATCCAAGCACATCAGCAAGTTGAAGGGCATCCTCCTGCTGGGAAAATCATTTTGTCATTCGAAAAGTAAGAAATATAGGAATAAAAAATGAAAAAAGCTGAAACATTTTTGTAGGGGCAAAGACCAAAAAAGTGTTTTAGCTTTTTTGCGTATACGTATAATAGATAAAAACTTTGGCATAAAATTATCTTTCCCTTTTATTTCATGATAAAGTAAAGGCTGTAATCCTTAATTATTTCTCAATATGTAAGAGATTACAATGAGACAATTGCCGTGATATGTCCAAAAATTCGACTTTTTTGAAAAAAGCCGATTGAAAAAAGTATGAAATACATGGTAAAGTAATTCAGCTGAAAAAAGAAGAAGGGGGAGAACTATGCAGTCAATCAAAAATACACTTCGTTTATATTTGCTTGACTGGAAACGGATTTTCAAAAACCCGATTGCTACACTTTTGATCATTGCGATCATGATCATCCCTTCGCTATATGCGTGGTTTAACATTAAAGCACTATGGGATCCATATGGAAATACTGGAGAGCTGCCAATTGCTGTTTACAGTGCAGACAAGCCAGCAGAGTTTCAAGGTAAAGAAGTGGCCATTGGGAAGCAAGTCATCGAATCGCTTCATAAAAATAAACAATTAGGATGGCAATTCGTTGATTCAAAAGAGCAATTAGAAGACGGAGTCCGTTCCGGAAAGTATTACGCAGGTATTTACCTGCCAAAGGATTTCTCAGAAGATCTGCTGAGTTTTACTAGTGGTGACATCAAGAAACCGAAAATCGAATATACGGTAAATGAAAAAATCAATGCGATTGCACCGAAAATCACCGATAAAGGAGCAAGTTCGATCCAATCGCAAATCACAAATGAATTTATCAAAACAGCCAGTTCGACTTTATTGAAAGTATTCAATGAAATAGGTTACGACATCGATACGAACCTAGTAAGTATCAATAAAGTCAAAGATATGATTTTATCAACAGATGAAAATCTGGACACGATCGACGGCTACACAAAGCAAGTCCTCGAATTACAAAGTCAACTACCTGACATTAAAGAAAAACTGAATAAAGCAAATGAATTCGTGGATTACATCCCTAAAGTAGACGAGATGGGCGAAAAAGTCGTTGCATTGAATGACAAAATGCCTGAATTGAAAGACCAAGCAAAAATCATCCTTGATTTGCAAGAAAAAATCCCAGAGATCCAAAATGCCGGTAAACAACTAGCAGAGATCGACGGTGATTTTGCTTCGATCCAAGAGACAATGAATCAAGGAATTGACGAAGCAAAACAAGGCTTGACGATCATCCAACAAGTACAAGATATCTTGCCAGATGTGAAAAATTTAGAAAACCAGGCAAGTGATTTAGCAAACCAAACAAAATCAGGTGCCTCTCAGCTGAAAGATGCGATACCAAGCATCACAAACAGTGTAGATGTTACATTGAAGTCAATTGGACAAGTGGCAACAACGACAGGTTCGCTAGCTGAGACGATCAATGCAGCTGTCCAAGATAACCAACTAAGTGAAAAAGAAAAAGAAGATATCGGGAATGTATTAAACAGTTTTATCAACAGTATTCCTCAACAACAAAATGCAATCGATAAACTGGTCGAGTTCCTGACTAAATTGCAAACAAGTGCTGGAAATACGAAATTGCAGCCAGTTATTGATCAGCTAAATCAATTGAAACCCTTGCTAGGCGATTTGCAAAGTCGTCTCACTGATTTGAACACAGCTGTTCAAGAAGGGAACACGGATAGAGTTACTGATTTATTAAAACAAGTACAAACTGCTGCTGAAAATGTTAATGATATCGTTACTGGTATCAAGACGGATCAAGTCAGCTCCACCGTCACTTCTCTACTAGACCAAGTCATCGATACGATTGGGACTGCACAAGGCGCACTGAGCAAAGCGGACCAGATCGACTTTGATTCGCTTCTCAGCTCAACGAAAGCAACTGTAACAAATGCAGTGGCAATCTTAGAAAAATATCAAAAAGAAATGCCTGCAATTGGACAAGAAATCCACGATGCCAATACAATGTTGAATGGCAATATGGAGACCATCGTCAATGGCATCAATGAAGGGGCAGACCTATACAACAATGAATTACCGATCCTTCAGCAAAAATTAGGGTTGGCCGCTGATTTTATCCAAAATGATTGGCCCGCACTAAAAAATGAAATCACCGGTACATTGACAACAGTAAATGAAAAAATGCCAGAAGTCGAAACAGCTGTGAACGCTGCTGCGGACTTGATCAACAATGACTGGCCAAATATCAAAGCTGGTATCCAAAAAGCAGCAGATGCGATCCGAAAAGGCGAACAGGAAGTTGATCTAGGCGAAGTCATCAAATTATTGAAACTAGATGCAACAAAAGAAAGTGACTTCTTTACACAACCTGTTGAGCTGCAAACCAATGCGCTCTATCCAATCGCAAATAACGGTTCAGCTAGCACCCCATTTTATACTGCACTATGTCTGTGGGTCGGCGCTGTTCTTCTTTCAAGTGTTGCTACGACAGAATACTATTTAGGAAAGAAAGACCGAAACAATTTTACGAAACGAGAACAATTCGTTGCTCGTATGCTGACATTCTTGACAATGGCAATCGCGCAAAGCTTGATTGTTACATTAGGGAATATTTTCTTACTAGGAGTAGATGTCCAAAATCCAGTTTACAGCGTGTCATTTGCTGTCTTGATCGCCTTAGCGTTCATGATGATCGTTTACGTCTTGGCTGCATTATTCGATAATGTCGGTAAAGGGATCGCTATCATCATTTTAGTACTGTCAATCTCTGGTGGAGGCGGGAACTATCCGATCCAAGTCTCAGGAAAATTCTTCCAAATGATCAATCCGTTCTTGCCATTTACGCATGCGGTAAACTTGTTGCGAGAATCTGCAGGAGGCATTTATTGGCCAAATGCTACGAATGCAATCTGGATCATGGTCGGTTTGTTTGTTGTCTTTGGAGTCGTAGGAACGGCAGTCTATCCGTTCATCGAAGAAAAAATGACGAAATTCAAAGAAGCGGCGCACGAGAGCCATATTTTTCATTAAAGAAAAGAGGGTGTGAGATCAGCGTTTTGAGCTAATACCGAGGGTCAGCTGATGGAACACCGTGTACCAAGAGGTTGTGAAAAAGCTGTTCTGCATAAAGTAATAAGAATGACCAAACAAAAACAGCTTCACATTTCTCTTTCAAAAGTTAAGATATAAAAAAGGATAGAACCTGATTTTCTAAGTCAAGTTCTATCCTTTTATTATAGAATTCAAAGAAAAAGCCCATAAAAAAATGTTAGATTTTTTCTGTATTAAAGCGTTTGAAAAAGGGCTTGATATTTTTCTGTTTTTTTCCAATTATTTTCTTAAAGTTTATTGACTTTTAAGGTCAGTGAGCGTACTATAACATCTTGTTTACTATAAATTTTCGACTATAATACTTGAAGTAAAATTGCGTGTAAAGGAGTTTAAAAATTGGATTACTTAAAAAGGTTGTTAGTAGGTAAGCCTTTAAAATCTGCTGAAAATGATGAGCACAAATTAACCCGTTTTGCTGCTTTGGCATTATTGTCGTCTGATGCGTTATCATCTATTGCATATGGTACGGAACAAATCGTTGTCGTTTTAGTCGCTTTGTCTGCTGCAGCTATCTGGTATTCGCTGCCCATTGCCGCTTTTGTTATTATTTTATTGATTTCCTTAACGCTATCATATCGTCAAATCATCCATGCTTATCCTCATGGCGGTGGAGCTTATGTCGTCAGCAGTGAGAATCTTGGGAAGAATGCGGGCTTGATTTCCGGTGGCTCTTTATTGATCGACTACATGTTGACGGTAGCAGTATCTGTCTCAGCAGGTGCTGAAGCAATCACATCAGCGGTGCCAGCATTATACGGGCATCAAGTTGCTATTTCTGTGACAATCGTTTTACTACTGATGATGCTGAATCTTCGTGGTCTGAGAGAATCTGCATCGTTCCTGTTATTTCCGGTGTACACATTTATCCTTGTGATCTCGTTGCTAATCGTTGTTGGGTTATATAATATCGTGACAGGTGCTGTGCCATTGCAAGCTACTGCGCTTCCAGGAGCGGCTGTTCCGGGGATTTCTATTGCCTTGATTTTACGAGCATTTTCTTCTGGTTCCTCCTCTTTGACTGGGGTTGAGGCTATCAGTAATGCCGTACCATTCTTCAAAAAGCCAAGAGCCAAAAATGCCGCTGCCACATTGACGATGATGGCCTTGATCTTAGGTTTCTTCTTCGTTGGAATCACATTTATCAATTATTGGTATGGAATCGTTCCAGAAAAAGAAGTCACTGTTTTGTCTCAAATCGGTAAAGCTGTCTTTGGACATGGTATTTTGTATTACATCCTTCAATTTGCTACAGCGCTGATTTTAGCCGTTGCTGCCAATACTGGTTTTTCTGCTTTTCCAGTTCTTGCATACAATCTGGCAAAAGATAAATTCATGCCTCACATGTATCAAGATCGTGGGGATCGACTAGGCTATTCCAATGGGATTATCACTCTAGCGCTAGGTTCGATCGTGTTGCTGTTTATTTTCCATGGCTCAACAGAACGCTTGATTCCGTTATACTCTATCGGCGTGTTCATTCCATTTGCTTTATCTCAAACAGGGATGGTCGTCAAATGGAAAAAAGAAGGAAAAAAATGGTTAAGCAAATCGATTGCCAATATTACAGGTGCGTTCATCTCATATGCAATCATTGCGATTTTGTTCGTCTATCGGTTAGGAGACATTTGGCCTTTCTTCATCATCATGCCAATCGTTATGTTCATTTTTTATAAGATCCATGATCATTATAAAAAAGTGGCAGAACAGCTTCGTTTAGAAAATGATGCAAAACTACATGACTATGACGGAAATACCGTTCTTGTATTAGTTGGGAATGTGACACGGGTGAATATCGGTGCGTTGAATTATGCACGTTCGATCGGTGATTATGTCGTTGCGATGCACGTTTCGCTAGACGAAGATGTCGAAAAAGAAAAAGAAATCGAAGCAGAATTTAAAAAGCATTTCCCAGATGTCCGTTTCTCAATCGTCCACTCTTCTTACCGCTCGATTGAAAATCCAATTATCCGTTATGTAGATATCGTAAGTAAAAATGCAGCGAAACAAAACTATACAACTACTGTGCTGATTCCTCAATTTGTACCAAACAGACGCTGGCAGAATATTCTCCATAACCAAACAAGTTTGCGGTTAAGATTGCGATTGTCTTGGCGTGAAAATATCGTTGTCAGCACCTATAGCTACCATTTGAAGAAATAAGTCCATCAAGAATCTGGGACACAAAGTAGTTTATTGAATATCATTTAAATAAAAAAGGTCGTAGCGCTCAAGCGCTACGACCTTTTTTTGTCTTGATTCATTCTGTCTGCGATTTTTTTGAAGCAGGATCTAGCCGTCTTTCCAAAATACCTAAAAGCCAGTCCGTGATGATCGCCATTAATGCAGTTGGCAATGCACCGGCTAAAATAATCGATGTGCCATCTGTTGCATTGGTTCCTCGGATAATGATATCTCCAAGACCACCAGCACCGACGAATGCACCGATCGCGGTTATCCCGATGGCAACAACTAACGCATTTCTTATGCCTGCCATGATAACAGAAACAGAGAGTGGTAACTCTACCATGAATAGTCGTTGTCTAGCAGTCATCCCCATGCCTTTGCCGACATCAAGGATATTTTTGTCTACTTGGATCATCCCAGTGTACGTATTCTTGATAATGGGTAACAGGGAATATAAAAATACAGTAACAATCACGACATTGACTCCCAGACCTAATCCAATGATCAGAATGGAGATCATGGCTAAGGAAGGGATCGTCTGGATGATATTCGCCAAACGAATCACCCAGTTTGCTAATTTACGTCTCCTAGAAATCATGATCCCGACCGGAATCCCGACAACTGCTGCAAAGAGGACACCATAGATAGAAATCAGGAAGTGACGGATAAATTGTGCAAAGATATAGGAGCCATTTTCCTGGAAATAATAGAAAAATTGTTGAAAGACATTCATTTTATCCAATTGCTTCACTTCCCTTCAAAATAGTGGTTTTCTTGTAAGAAACGTTGTGCTACTACTGATGGTTCCACTAGATTATTATCTGCTTCGTAGTTCAATTCCTGCATTTTTTCCGTACTGATGGTATGACCTAACTTATTTAAGGCTTCTTTTAAATGAGGTGTATCAGCTAATACCTTGTTGTCTACAACTGGAGCAGCATCATATGGTGGGAAGAATTGACGATCATCTTCCAACATGACTAGATCATAACTGGCAATCCGTCCATCCGTAGAGTAGCCAAGAACAATATCCATTTTTCCTGCTTCGACTGCATCGTAAACAAGTCCAATCTGCATAGGTAAGATCGAATTAAAAGAGAAGCCATAAGTTTCCTGGAAGCCGTCGTAACCGTCTCCTTTACGATTGATCCAAGAAGTATCTACACCAGCTACTAATTCATCCGCTACATTTTTCAGATCGCTGACTTTAGATAGATGGTATTTTTGTGCGGTGTCTTTTCGAACAAGAAAGACATACGTATTTTCAAAACCATAGGACGGGAACCACGTTTGATCGTATCTTTTCTCAAATTCATCTTTCACGGTAGCAAATGCTTTTTTCGGATCTTTTTCAGGAGGAAGATTCAATGTAGTGGTTAAATCTGTTCCTGTGTAACGAGCTGCTGAAATCGAAGCATCTCCGTTCATCATCGCTTGGTGGTTGATAGTTGTAGTAGCCAGATTGTTGATGATCGCTGTGTTTTTATCTGTATAATGTTCAACCATACCGGCAACTAGACTTGCTAAGATCTGAGCTTCAGAAGTGATTCCACCTGTGATCGAGATGGTGTCTTCATCTGTATTGCTGGCAAGTCCAGGGAAGGAACAACTCGCAAGTATAAGAAGAGAGAGAAGAACCATGGTCATTTTTAATATACGTTTCATTCTTCATTCTCCTCTCTAAGTGCGATCGGTGTCAGCCGGTGTTCCAAGAGACCTAGAAGCCAATCAGCCAACAGTGCTAAAATCGTTACAGGGATCGTACCTGCCAAAATGAGATCTGGTTGGTAATTATTCAGTCCACTAAAAATCAAATCACCTAGACCACCAGCCCCGATATAAGAGGCAAGGGTAGCCCATGCAATCACGTAAACGGCAGCTAAACGAATGCCGGCCATGATCGTTGGCATAGCAATAGGCAGTTCGACGGAAAAAATGGATTGGAACTCAGTCATTCCCATCCCTTTTGCCACATCCCGATAATTCCAATCGACATTTTTCATCCCGATATACGTATTTCGTAGAATTGGCAATAATGAATAAATAAAGAGAGCGATGATCGCAGGTAATTTACCTACACCAAATAGCGGGATCATCAATGCCAATAAAGCAAGAGAAGGGATTGTCTGCAAGGCACTGGTTAAGCCAATCACAATCGTGGCAGCTTTCGGAAAACGTGTCAGTAAGACACCAAGCGGTACAGCAATGATGATACCAATGATCAAAGCAAGTCCCGAAATATAAAGATGTTCAAAACCTTTTGAGAGAATTTCTGAACCGTGCTGATGAAAAAACTGCTGCATAGGTCAGACCTCCTTAGATTCTTCAGGAGTAGCTGACTCTGCAACATCAGTAGTTGCGGGGTCTTCTCCCCAAATCACATCGTAGACGATATCCACTAATGATGCGCGAGTCAAGATACCTACGACTTTGTTCTGTTCATCAACGACCGGCACGTATTTCAGCCCGCGTTTTAAAATGCGTTGCAAGGTATCACGAAGATAGGCGGATTCTTTTACGTAAAAAACATGTTTATTCAAAATGTCGCCTACACTGGATACTTTTCCTCGTTTTTTATTCAACGTTTCTACATCGATAAATCCTTTTAATACATTCGAATTATCGGTAACTAACAACGTATCTACACGTTTTTCCCTCATCAGTTTGATTGCTTCTTGTAATGATTTTTCCGGTGTAATCGTGATTGCTGTATTTAGCATAACTTCTCCGACTCTTGTCGCATTTGGTTTTGCTTGTAGTAAGCGATCTTCTCCAATCAACTCTTCTACGAAATCGTTTGCAGGATGACGTAAAATATTTTCTGGTGTATCGAATTGGATCACACGACCTTCACTCATGATGGCGATACGACTTGCTAGTTTAATCGCTTCATCCATGTCATGGGTAACGAAGACGATGGTTTTACCGAGTCGTTCTTGTAAATCTTTGACCAGATCCTGAAGTGAATCGCGAGTGATGGGATCAAGGGCACCAAATGGCTCATCCATCAGTATGATATCCTGATTGGCTGCCAAGGCACGAACGACTCCAATACGCTGCTGCTGACCACCAGATAATTCATGTGGGTAGCGATCTAACATCTCACGGGGCAATTCCACAAGATCAATCATTTTTTCAGCTGTTTTATTCCGTTCTTCTTGACTGACTTTCAACAATTTTTGGACAAGAGTGATATTTTCACGAATCGTCATGTGAGGCATCAATCCAATACTTTGGATAACATAGCCTATCTGACGTCGCAATTCCACTGGATCAATTTCTTGGATGGATTTTCCATCAATCAAAATTTTCCCTTGTGTTGGATCAGTCATTCGGTTGATCATCCGCATCGTTGTGGTTTTTCCGCTTCCGCTTGTACCGATAAAACAGATGAATTCGCCTTTTTCAAACGATAGATTGACGTCTTCGACAGCGATTTTTCCGCCTTTATAGATTTTTGAGACATTCTGGAATTCAATCATGGTGCCACCTCTTCTTTTCTTTTTCAATGAAGGTTCTCCTACTACTAGTATGCCTAAAAGAACGCTAGATTACAAATGAGGTGTATTTTTTTGGGCGCTGAGTGTTTTTGATGAAAATAAAAGGGACAGAGTCAAGAAAAATCAGTCGCCGTTTTTTGCCAATTCAGCACGAAAAATGGTAGAATGATTGAGCACATGATAGAAAGTGAGTGACGATATGTTAACAACAGAAGATTTTGATTTTGACTTGCCGGAAGAGTTGATCGCACAAACACCATTAAAAGACCGCGATCATTCTCGTTTACTTGTTTTGGATCGGAAAACTGGAGAAATGAAAGACAAGCATTTCCATGAAATCATTGAAGAATTACACCCTGGTGATGCGCTAGTCATGAATAATACACGAGTTCTGCCCGCTCGTTTATATGGAGAAAAACCAGATACTGGTGCTCATTTAGAAGTCCTTCTTCTAACGAATACAGAAGGAGATACGTGGGAGACATTGATCAAACCTGCGAAACGTGCCAAAGTTGGGACAAGAATCTCTTTTGGTGATGGCAGATTGCAAGCAGTAGTGAAAGAAGAATTGGAACACGGCGGACGGATCATTGTCTTTGAGTATGAAGGAATTTTCCTAGAGATTCTTGAATCATTGGGCGAAATGCCATTGCCACCATATATCAAAGAACGTCTGGAAGACCCAGATCGCTATCAAACTGTCTATGCGAAAGAAAATGGTTCTGCTGCAGCGCCAACAGCGGGATTGCATTTTACGAAAGAACTGCTTGATGAGATCGAAGCAAAGGGTGTTGAATTAGTCTATCTGACACTACACGTAGGGTTAGGAACATTCCGTCCTGTCAGCGTAGATAAGATCGAAGAACACCATATGCATAGTGAATTCTACCGTTTGACGGAAGAAGCAGCTGAACGATTGAATCAAGTACGTAAAAACGGCGGGAAAATCGTGGCTGTCGGAACGACTTCGATTCGAACATTAGAAACGATTGGAACGAAATTCAATGGAGAAATCAAAGCAGACAGTGGATGGACCGATATTTTCATCACGCCTGGCTATGAATTCAAAGTGGTGGAAGCTTTCTCAACCAATTTTCATTTGCCAAAATCAACTTTAGTCATGTTAGTAAGTGCTTTTGCCGGAAGAGAATTGACATTATATGCTTATCAGCATGCGATTGACGAGCGCTATCGTTTCTTTAGTTTCGGAGATGCGATGTTCGTGAAATAAGACTGTTTAGAACAATCGTACTCTGAGTATGAAAAAGTCAAGAATATCTCCGTAAAAACAAAGAAAAAAGCTGCCAATTTTTTAACTGGCAGCTTTTTTCGATGCTTCTATTCGCAGATAATTATGCAGTTGCGTTTCTGCTTTGAAGCACGTGTTATTACTAGAAACTTCATTAACGAGTAATAACATTGAAGAAGTTAAGAACTATCTTTATGATACACCAACTTTTCAGCGACAATCGATCAATTTTTGTATGAAAAATGTAGTAAAATGCAAGTTAAAAGTTAAGAAAAATGCGTACAAATAAGAAAAAGCCGAGCTCTCGATAAGCTCGGCTTTCTTGTATCTCGGAAGGATTCAAATAAACAGAAATGATTGTAACTTTCCATCATACATGCAAAGCACGGTGTTGAATTTCTTCATGTTAAACAAAAATTTTGTTTTCGTTACATCTTCAACATTTGAAACATCTCTTGTTCCTATTCAATTTTCAGACGTTTACGTTATTCAATTGTTACGTATCGCATTACTTCTTGTTTCGGATACTTCGTGATCCAAACATCCATACGCATTCACTATTTATAGTTTTGTACTCTACACGCATGTCTGGGTGAAACCTGTACTTCTAACAACTTTGTTTGCTTACACTGTTCTATCGAGAAATTCTTCTGTTTATTTGATGGTATCCTCCTTCCTTACATCTATATAATAGCATCTTTTGGTAGCGTTTGCAAATGTAAGTGCTTTGGATTTTATACTTTCTTAACAAATAATCAATAGGCCCTTTGTTTGAAGTAATTAAAAAAAGGATGTTATAGTAAAATTAGTACCTTTTTTTGTACGAAGATTTTAAAGGAGGAATAGGATGGAAGAATACAAGCAGACAATAGAAGAAGTAAGGAAGGTAACGGAAGCAGATCCAGATACTGGGTTGTCTTCACAAGAAGTGGATGAACGACGAAAAAAGCAGGGATTGAATAAATTCGATGAGGCACCAAAAGAATCAATGATCAAAAAATTCTTTCGAAGCTTGTCGGATTTTACAACGATCGTACTTCTTATAGCAGCGGTGATTTCCTTTTATACTGCATTTGCTACAGAGCATGGAGATTTATTTGAAGGACTGCTGATCATCGCTATCGTTGTGATCAACTCGGTATTGTCAATCGTCCAAGAAGGAAACGCAGAAAAAGCACTGGAATCCTTGCAAGATATGAATAAACAAACGGCAACTGTCATACGTGATGGCAAAGTGACCACTGTTGAGTCAGAGCAACTGGTGGTTGGGGATATTCTTGTTTTAGAGTCCGGTGATGCTATTTCTGCCGATGCCCGTTTGATCGAAGCATCCCAATTACGTGTAGAAGAATCGGCGCTGACTGGAGAAAGTGAAGCAGTCGAAAAAGATGCAGCATTCCTCGCAAAAGAAGATGAGTCATTAGGTGACCAACTCAATATGGTATTTAAAGGATGTACGGTTGCTGCAGGTCGTGGGAAAGCCATCGTCACTGCTATTGGTATGGCTACTGAAATGGGTAAGATCGCGGATCTTTTGAACGAAAACACCATGCAAAAGACACCTTTACAGGTCCGGTTGAATCAGCTAGGCAAACGAATCAGTATGATCGCTTTAGCGGCTGCGGCTTTAGTATTTGTGATTGGTGAATTACAAGGAGAACCACTCCTTGAAATGTTCATGACTTCGATTTCCTTGGCTGTTGCAGCTGTACCGGAAACCTTGACTGTTATTGTTACGTTGACACTTGCATACGGTGTGCAGAAGATGGCGAGGAAACATGCGATTATCCGGCAGCTACCAGCAGTAGAGACGCTAGGAACCGCTAATGTTATCTGCTCAGACAAAACAGGAACGCTGACACAAAATGAAATGCGCGTCCGCCGAGTCTGGAGCAAAGACGATGAAGTAACGAATATCGAAGACTCAATGACGAACAGCGCGATGGAAATATTGAAAATGGCTGCATTATGTACAGATGTGACGGTCGAACAAGAAGACGATGATCTTGTTATCAAAGGTAATCCAACAGAGGTAGCCATCGTTAGGGCTGTTGAAGAGAATTATCATACAAAAGCAGAATTAGAAGAAAAATATCCACGAGTAAACGAGCTTCCTTTTGATTCTGAACGAAAAATGATGACAACGGTTCATCAAATGGGTGAAAAATACATCTCAATCACCAAAGGAGCATTCGATGTTCTGGCTCCGCGCTTTAGTTCAGGCGATGTAGAACAAGCAGGAATCGTTAATGATCGTTTCGGTAAACGGGCACTGAGAGTGATTGCTGTTGGTTATGCTACTTATGACGAAGAACCGCAAGATATTTCTTCTGAAGCATTGGAAAAAGACTTACGTTTGATTGGCCTGATCGGAATGATTGATCCGCCACGTCCAGAAAGTAAAGGAGCAATCAAGCGAGCGAAAAAGGCCGGTATCAAAACAGTCATGATCACTGGAGATCATGTGGTAACTGCCAGTGCCATAGCGAAAGAATTAGGTATCTTGAATGATCCGTCAGAAGCACTCTCAGGATCAGAACTGCATCAATTATCAGACGAGGAATTAGATGCGCGTGTCAAATCTCTCTCTGTCTATGCTCGGGTAACGCCAGAAGATAAGATCCGAATCGTCAAATCTTGGCAACGTACGGGTGCAGTCGTAGCGATGACTGGTGATGGCGTGAATGATGCACCAGCGTTGAAAGCAAGTAATGTCGGATGTGCCATGGGGATCACAGGTACAGATGTGGCGCAAAGTGCCGCAGATATGATTCTGACGGATGACAACTTTGCGACGATCGTCGATGCTGTCAGTCAAGGACGCTCGGTTTATCAGAATATTCGTAAAGCAATCAACTTTTTGCTAAGTTGCAATATTTCGGAGATCTTTATTGTTTTGATTGCGATGCTGTTAGGCTGGGGAGCGCCATTCACAGCTGTACAACTACTGTTTGTCAATGTAGTTGCCGATGGACTTCCAGGATTTGCATTAGGAAGAGAACCAGCAGAACACGGTATCATGGATCAGCCACCTATTCCGAAAAACGAAGGAATCTTTGCTCGAGGCTTATTGCAAAAAATCGCCATAAACGCAGGGGTCTTTACCATCGTGACACTGTTTGGTTATTATTTAGGTAGTTATGTCGATACCATCAGTCCATGGGTAGACGCAAGTCAGCATGTCGGTCAAACAGTTGCATTCTTGATCTTAGCTTATTCATCAATTTTGCATGTGTTCAATGTACGCAGCAGTCAATCGATCTTCAAAGTCAATTTAGCAACGAATAAAGCGTTGTTTGAAATGGCGTTACTGGCATTAGCTATTACAACAGCTGTTGCTTTGCTGCCGTTTACGCAAGAACTATTCGGCCTAGTACACATCAGTTTGAATCACTGGTTCTTGGTAGGGATTTTGTCTATCGTACCAATCGCGGTCAATGAACTGATCAAGTTCCATCGATTACCGGAAGCAGAAGAAGAGGAATGATCAACTGTTTCTAAGTTGATTTTCTTTTTACTGGAACTATACAAAAAGGAGGTGTGACATGAATGTTGTCACACCTCCTTTTTTGCTAATAGGCTGAATGTTTCTTTTACTGCCTTTCGATAAACGGTGTTCTCCTGCCAACCCCACGGTCACAAGTCACGATATTCATCAAACATGAGAAACTGTTTTTTGTGACTCGGAATTAAACGGCAGGTTCACACTCTCTTTTAAATATCTTTCGGCAATTGTTCATAAAATGCTGCTTTTGTTGCGGAAATATATGGGCTGAGCCATAGATAACCGATACCAGCAGTTGCTAATGCTAAGATATGCCAGCCGATAAATGAAAGATCTAACCAGAAAAGTTTTCCTTTGTAACCATCCATCAATTTTCGACTTGCGGTGATCGTATCCAGTACTTTAGGCGTTTGACCTGTTTCTTGGACGATATCATAATAGATAAAATAGCTTTGAGAATAAGAATAGCTTTTAATGATTCCAGGAATAACTAATAACAAACCCCATAATGTTGTAAAGATTGAAATCAACACAGCTAAACCGATCACTCCGCCGATAAACAAACCTTTGAATCCACGAAATGCATCTTTGAATGGTTCAATCTGATCTTTTTGACCACGTAAAACATCAAGATAAGTCCAAGAAATACCACTCATGAACAAAGCGCTGATAATGCTAGAAATAATTCCACCACCGCCTCCTGAACTACCGCTTCCTGATGCCATCGCATCTGAGACGTTCGCTGAGCCATCATATGTGGCAGTAGCAAACAAGATAATAGGAATCATAATAAGAAGAATAGCAACAATACCAATCAATGTAGGGATTAGATTTAATAAAACAGCTTGACCCCACCGACCTTTTAAACTCTCTTTTGCTTGGCGTTTTAATTCTGCAGAAGATTGCATGATTTTACCCTCCTTTCTTTCATAAAACCAATATACCATGTATCAAAAAATATTTCTGTCATAATGTTTTTTTCTTTTTTGTTATTCATGAAAAAAAATAAAAAAAAGAATATTAAATAAAGTAGAAGGAAGCCGAGGGAACTTGCAAAAAGCACTTGAAACGATTATGATGGTGGGAGTTGTCAAGATATTTTATATAGAAAGTAGGGAAATGAATGACGCAACCTGCCATTCGCTATCGTTTAATCAAGAAAGAAAAACATACTGGCGCGCGTTTAGGGGAATTGATCACGCCGCACGGAACTTTTCCCACACCAATGTTCATGCCAGTAGGAACATTAGCTACAGTAAAAACAATGTCCCCAGAAGAGTTGAAAGAAATGGGTGCTGGCGTTATTTTAAGTAATACATATCATTTATGGCTACGCCCTGGTGAAGACTTAGTAGAAGAAGCTGGCGGACTGCATAAATTTATGAACTGGGATCAACCGATTTTAACAGATTCAGGCGGCTTTCAAGTTTTTTCATTAAGTGATATGCGGAATATCGAAGAAGAAGGCGTGCATTTCAAAAACCACTTGAATGGTTCGCGTATGTTTTTATCACCAGAAAAAGCAATCAACATCCAAAATAAATTGGGCTCTGATATCATGATGAGTTTTGACGAATGTCCACCATTCGATGAAAGTTACGACTACGTGAAAAAATCAGTAGAACGTACGTCTCGATGGGCAGAACGAGGATTGAAAGCTCATGCTAACCCAGACCGTCAAGGATTATTTGGAATCATTCAAGGAGCAGGATTTGAAGATCTTCGTCGTCAAAGCGCGAAAGATCTAGTCGGCATGGATTTCCCTGGTTACTCAATCGGCGGGTTATCTGTCGGGGAACCTAAATCAGAAATGAACCGTGTATTAGAATTCACTACACCGTTGATCCCCGAAAACAAACCACGTTACTTGATGGGTGTCGGTGCTGCTGATTCATTGATCGATGGTGTTATCCGTGGAGTAGACATGTTTGACTGTGTCTTGCCTACTCGAATCGCTCGAAATGGCACATGTATGACTTCTCAAGGCCGTCTAGTAGTGAAAAATGCGAAATATGCCCATGATTTCCGTCCAATTGATGAGAAATGTGATTGTTACACATGTAAAAACTATACACGTGCCTATATCCGCCATTTGATCAAATGTGATGAAACATTTGGCATTCGTTTGACTTCTTACCATAATTTATACTTCTTGTTGAATCTAATGAAACAAGTGCGTCAAGCAATCATGGATGATAATTTGCTTGAATTTAGAGAAGCCTTTTTTGAAGAATACGGGTTCAATAAAGAAAACGCAAAAAGTTTCTAAAGGAAAATCTTTTAAAAATTAAGTAAAAAACTAGTGTTAGCAGCATTTTTCTGCTAAAGTGTTTTTTGTAGATACAGAATTAGTGAGGTGAAAAAAATGGGATCATTACCAATGCTTGTGATGTTTATCGCGCTATTAGCAATGTGGTTTTTTATGTCACGTTCGCAAAAGAAACAACAGCAAGAACGTCAAAACTTGTTAGATAGCATGAAACCAGGTGATTCAGTCGTAACGATTGGCGGATTACACGGAGTTGTTTCAGAAATCGACAATGATAAACGGACAGTCGTTATAGACTGCGAAGGGATCTTCCTTGAGTACGATCGTGCAGCAATCAAAACGGTCAAACCAGGAACTGTCGTAACAAATGATGCAACAACGACTGTTGAAACAACAGAAGAACCAGCTGAGACAGTTGAAGTAAAAACTGAAACAACAGAAACGCTGGAAGAGACAGAAGAGAAGAAAGAAAAATAAGTATCAAAGCTTATTTAAAGACGAGGTAGGGCAGAAAGGTGTCCTACCTCATTTTTTATTCAAAAAAGAAAGAGATAAGAGCATAGGATACATTGCTCAACGTTGAATAATCGGGTGTGTCATATAAATGATAATAAATAACTTTATATATTTTTTCATGTAAACACTTATAAATAAAGGGATTTTATATTTAAAAATAACTGTGAAAAAAATCACAAAAAAGTGTTTACATAGAAAAACAAATATTGTATGATATACATGTGAATGATTTAACAAATAACCATGACCCATTAGGAGGATAATGATGGCTAAAGTAATGGAAAAAGAAAAGACGAAGACAATTGACGTACAAGCAATGATTGATGGTTTGGCAGAAAAAGCAAATGTAGCATTGAAAGAAATGGAAAGCTTTGATCAAGAAAAAGTGGACCATATCGTGCATGAAATGGCAATGGCAGCTTTAGATCAACATATGCCATTAGCAAAAATGGCTGTGGAAGAAACAGGTCGCGGTGTTTACGAAGATAAAGCAATCAAAAATATGTATGCGTCCGAATATATTTGGCATAATATCAAACATGATAAAACAGTTGGTGTAATCAATGAAGATGTCCAAAAGGGATTGATTGAAATTGCTGAACCAGTCGGTGTGGTTTGCGGAGTAACTCCAACAACGAATCCGACTTCCACAACGATTTTCAAATCAATGATCGCGTTGAAAACAAGAAATCCAATCGTTTTTGCTTTCCATCCAAGTGCCCAAAAATCTTCTGCAGAAGCAGCACGAGTGGTACGTGATGCTGCTATCGCTGCCGGAGCTCCTGAAAATTGTATCCAATGGATCGAACATCCATCGATCGAAGCGACTTCTATGCTAATGAACCATCCAGGTATCGCGATCGTCTTAGCGACAGGTGGAGCTGGAATGGTCAAGTCTGCTTACTCTACAGGAAAACCAGCTTTAGGTGTAGGTCCAGGTAACGTACCAGCTTATATTGAAAAAACAGCAAAAATCAAACGTGCAGTGAACGATTTGATCGTTTCGAAAACATTTGATAATGGGATGATCTGTGCTTCTGAACAAGCTGTGATCGTGGACAAAGAAATCTACGCAGCAGTAAAAGCAGAATTCCAAGCACACCAAGTTTATATCGTAAAACCAGATGAATTGCAAAAATTGGAAGATGCAGTGATGAACGAAGGGAAATATGCGGTCAATCCATCAATCGTTGGACATTCTGCGATGGAAATCGCTAATTTGGCAGGAATCAGTGTACCAAAAGGAACGAAAATGCTGATTGCTGAATTGGAAGGCGTAGGACCAGATTATCCGCTTTCAAGAGAAAAACTTTCTCCAGTTCTTGCCATGATCAAAGCTAACAACACGGACCATGCGTTCGATTTGTGTGAAGGTATGTTGAATCTTGGAGGATTAGGACATACAGCAGTTATCCATTCAGAAAACGAAGAGTTGCATGTCAAATTCGGTCTTCGAATGAAAGCTTGTCGTATTTTAGTGAATACACCATCTGCAGAAGGCGGCATCGGTGATATCTATAACGAAATGATTCCGTCATTGACTTTGGGATGCGGTTCTTATGGTAAGAACTCTGTTTCTCGTAACGTCTCTGCTGTAAACTTAATCAATGTCAAAACTGTAGCGAAACGGAGAAATAACATGCAATGGTTCAAATTACCGCCAAAAATCTTCTTTGAAAAGAATTCTCTATTGTATTTAGAGAAAATGGAAAATGTTGAACGTGTCATGATCGTTTGTGACCCAGGTATGGTCCAATTCGGTTACTGCGATACAGTTCGTGAAGTATTGGCACGACGCAAAAATGATGTGAAGATCGAAGTCTTCTCAGAGGTTGAACCGAACCCATCGACAAATACCGTATACACAGGAACGAAATTGATGGCAGACTTCAAGCCAGATACAGTGATCGCTCTTGGAGGCGGTTCTGCAATGGACGCGGCTAAGGGAATGTGGATGTTCTATGAACACCCAGACACATCTTTCTTCGGTGCAAAACAAAAATTCTTGGATATCCGTAAACGGACATACAAGATCGATAAACCAGAAAAGACACAATTCGTATGTATCCCGACAACATCAGGAACTGGTTCTGAAGTAACACCATTTGCGGTCATCACTGACAGTGAAACACATGTGAAATATCCGTTGGCAGATTATGCATTGACACCGGATGTCGCAATCGTCGATCCTCAATTCGTTATGTCAGTTCCAGCATCTGTCACAGCAGATACAGGAATGGATGTGTTGACGCATGCAATTGAATCTTATGTTTCAGTCATGGCTTCAGATTATACACGCGGATTGAGTCTGCAAGCGATCAAATTAGTCTTTGACTATTTAGAAAAATCAGTGAAAACACCTGATATGGAATCACGTGAAAAAATGCACAACGCTTCTACAATGGCTGGTATGGCGTTTGCTAACGCATTCCTAGGTATTTGTCACTCAGTCGCACATAAAATCGGCGGGGAATACGGGATCCCTCATGGGCGGACAAATGCGATTCTTTTACCGCATATTATCCGCTACAATGCAAAAGATCCACAAAAACATGCGATGTTCCCTAAATATGACTATTTCCGTGCAGATACAGATTACGCAGATATTGCAAAATTCTTAGGTCTGAAAGGCGAAACAACAGAGGAATTAGTCGAAGCTTTAGCAACTGCTGTTTATGAATTAGGAAAATCTGTCGGCATCAACATGAGTCTAAAAGCTCAAGGAGTCACACAAGAAACACTAGATACTACCGTAGACCGTATGGCTGAATTAGCTTACGAAGACCAATGTACGACAGCTAATCCGAAAGAACCATTGATCTCTGAATTGAAACAAATCATCATTGATGCTTACAATGGATAAGCAAAAGAAAGCATAGAAAAGAGATAAAAAAATAGATGAAAAAGAACTTGGAAAACGTTGTTTCTCCAAGTTCTTTTTTTGTTTTCTAAGTATTTGAAAGTTACTTTTGTTATTTAACGTTTAGGTCAATTTTAGACAGTTTTTGTTCAAAAAGCGATATTTATAGTGAACGGTATTACTGCTATATTAAGGATATAAAAATGAAAGCGTTTAAAAAGGTGGCATAAAGATGATTATTAAAGAAGAGATTTTTGTACCTAAAGAATTAGTGAAAGAAAAAATTGACCTGCTCGTTGAAAACCTGACAACGATCAAAGACGATAACGGTGAATTTTTATTGGACTTTGATGGATTGAAAGTAGATGACAAAAGCTGGACAGTATGGAATTGGCCACAAGGTGTCGGATTATACGGTATTTATAAAAATTACCAGATGACAAAAAATCCTCGCGCTTATCAAGTAGTCAATGAATGGTTTGAAGATCGGATGGAAGAAGGCGCTCCGCCAAAAAACGTCAATACGATGGCCCCGTTGTTGACGATGGCTTACTTGTATGAAGACACGAAAGATTCACGCTATTTGCCTTATTTAGAACAATGGGCAGAATGGGTCATGAATGACATGCCTCGGACAAATGAAGAGGGGTTGCAACATGCCACATATGGACCGGAAAATAAGAATCAGCTGTGGGATGATACATTGATGATGACAGTGCTTCCTTTGGCAAAAATCGGGAAACTGTTGAATCGCCCAGAATATTTAGAAGAAGCACGTTACCAGTTTATGATCCACATCAAATACTTGATGGATAAACGGACAGGGTTGTGGTATCACGGCTGGACGTTTGAAGGAAATCATAACTACGCCGAAGCATTTTGGGCTCGTGGAAACTGCTGGTTGACGATTGCTATTCCAGAAATCATCGAGATCTTAGAACTATCGAAAGAAGATGCATTGCGCAAATTGTTGATTGAAACACTTGAAGCACAAGTGCGCGCATTAAAAACTTATCAATCTGAAAGCGGTTTATGGCATACGTTGTTAGATGATCCTTCTTCTTATGTGGAATCTTCTGCAACTGCAGGATTTGCTTACGGTATTTTGAAAGCGGTCCATAAACGTTATTTGCCGCAAGAATATAAAGAAGTCGCTTATCGTGCTATCCAAGGATTGCTTGAACAAATCGATGAAAAAGGAGAAGTCCAAAACGTTTCAATCGGGACAGGAATGGGGGATAGTTTAGATTTTTATCGGAATATCGGAATCACAGCAATGCCTTATGGACAGTCGTTAACGGTGCTTTGTTTGACAGAATTGCTCGTCTCTTATTGTTAAAAGAAAGGAAACCCATATGAAAAAAACATCACTGTTGTTTGCAGCAAGTTCGCTTAGCCTAGGTCTGCTAGGTCTAAGCGGCTGCGGAAATAATTCTAGTGTGGCAACTGTCGCAGATGCAGACGTAAATGAGACAGTTACCTTGCGCTTTGCTTATGCAAGCAACAGCCAGCCGGTAATTGATGCAATGAATGAATTTGGGCGTTTAGTAAAAGAAAAAACAGACGGTTCCGTACAGATCCAGTATTTTCCAGATGGACAACTGGGTGGAGAACGGGAACTAATCGAGTTGACACAGTCAGGAGCAGTAGATTTCACAAAAGTAAGTGCCTCAGCATTGGAAAGTTTTTCTAAAGATTATTCGATTTTTTCAGTCCCTTATCTATTCAATGATGAAGAACATTTCTTTAAGGTGATGGATAACGAAGAAATAATGGAACCAATCTACCAATCAACCAAAGATTTAGGGTTTACCGGATTGACCTATTATGATTCTGGTCAACGCAGTTTTTATATGGTAGACGGTCCAATCCATACACCGGAAGATTTGAAGGGAAAGAAAATCCGTGTGATGCAAAGCGAAACAGCTATTAAAATGGTCGAGCTTTTAGGCGGTTCGCCAGTCCCCATGGGAAGTGATGAGGTATACACTTCTCTTCAATCCAATTTGATCAACGGATCAGAAAACAATGAGTTTGTCTTGTATACAGCTGGACATGGCGGGGTAGCTAAATACTATTCTTATGATGAGCATACACGTGTGCCCGATATCATCATCATGAATGATGCTATCAAAGAACAGCTAACTGCTGAACAGGAAAAAGCGATTGAAGAAGCAGCAAAAGAATCGACGGTTTTTGAAATCGAAGCTTTTGCCAGAGCAATTGAAGAAGAGAAAGCTTTAGCACAAGAAGAACATGGAGTTCAATTCAATGATGTAGATAATACACCGTTTCGAGAGGCAGTCGCACCGCTTCATGATACATTCAAAAACGATCCTGCCTACAAAGACCTTTATCAAAAGATCCAAGAGCAAGGAGCGTAGCTGTGATGAAAGTGATTTTAAATAAGGTGTTAGAGATCCTAGGAGCTGTTTTGCTTGTTGGGATGGTCGCTGTCGTTTTATGGCAAGTATTTTCCAGAACGGTTTTAGGAAATCCGAATACGGTGACAGAAGAGCTTGTCCGATTCGGTCTTGTCTGGTTTGCCATGTTGTCTTCCGCGTATGTTGTGGGACAAAAAGCACATCTAGCCGTAACGGTTTTAAGTGAAAAATTATCTGGTAAAAAAAGTAAAATTTTAGAAGTCGTTGTTCAAAGTTTGTTTCTGGTATTTGCTGCGATGATCATGGTGTATGGCGGATGGAATGCTGTCACGTTGACAATGGGGCAGATCTCGCCTTCTTTAAGCATTCCGATGGGGTACGTCTATTTGTCAGTACCTGTCTCAGGGATACTCATCATTATCTATAGTCTGATAAATCTAATCGATACATTAAGCAACAAGCCAGCAATTCAAGAAAAAATATAAAAATGGAGGAATAAAATGGCAATAGAAGCCGGATTAGTGTTATTTTTTGTATTTGTCGTGTTGCTTGTATTAGGGATGCCGATTGCTATAAGTATTGCGTTCTCATCAATGATGACTTTATTGTTAGTTATACCGTTTGATGTTTCTGCTTTTAGTTCAGCTCAAAAAATGGTGGGAAGCATCAACAGTTTTTCGCTCATCGCTATTCCGTTTTTCGTTCTTTCAGGTATTATCATGAATAATGGAGGGATAGCCAAGAAACTAGTGGATTTTGCGATGTTGTTCGTCGGACGCGTACCGGGGGCTTTAGCTCATACGAATGTGTTAGGGAATGCTTTATTTGGTTCCATCTCTAGTTCAGCCATTGCCGCTTCTACCGCGATTGGCGGAGTCTTGATCCCTCAGCAAGTGGAAGAAGGATATGACCGGAAGTTTGCAACAGCGGTCAATATCGCGTCAGCTCCGACAGGTATGGTCATTCCTCCAAGTACTGCTTTTATCATGTATTCACTTGTTGCTGGTGGTGCTTCGATTTCGGCTTTATTTATGGGAGGGTATCTCGTAGGAGCTTTGTGGGCACTAGGAATCATGCTAGTAGCATTCATCGTTGCTAAAAAGAATAAATACCCTGTTGTCGAAAAAGGACAGATGGCTCATGCTGGAAAAATAATAAAAGAGGCGATTCCTAGCCTTCTATTGATTGTCATCATTATCGGTGGTATCTTGACGGGGATATTTACAGCAGTAGAAGCTTCAGCGATAGCTGTCATTTACTCCCTGTTGATTGCTATGTTTTACTATAAAACGGTAAAACTAAAAGATATACCTAATATGTTGTTTCAATCAGTAGCAATGTCAGGGACGATCATGTTCTTATTAGCTACTTCTTCCATGATGTCTTTCGCCATGGCGTTTACCGGTATTCCTCAGGCAATTAGTTCGTTGATTATGGGCGTAACGGATAATAAGCTAGTGATTCTGTTATTAGTAAATCTTGTGTTATTACTTGTGGGTATGTTTATGGATGTAGCGCCTGCTATTTTGATTTTTACACCAATATTTTTACCGATCGTCACAAGTGTAGGGGTTGATCCTGTACATTATGGATTGTTTTCAATCATGAATCTGTGTGTAGGCTCAATTACACCTCCTGTAGGTACAGGGTTATATGTCGGTGCAAGTGTAGGAGGCGTAAAAGCAGAAGCCATGCTGAAACCACTTCTTCCGTTTTATGGGATTATCCTAGTCGTCTTGTTTTTGATTACCTATTTCCCGCAAATCGTCATGTGGCTACCCAATATGCTGAGTTAGGAGAATAATTATGTTGAACATTACAATTAGAGGACATGATCTTTCCCAAGTCCAAACGATAGAAGATCTTGCAGAAAAAACAAAAGAACAAGGGATCCATACACTGCAGCTCGCCTTAGGTCTTTCGTTTCCTGAAATGTCTTCTGGCGCAAACGAAATCAATTCTGGGATGGGAAATTATGTCAAACGTGTCTTAGAAAAGCAAGAAGTGTCCGTAGGAATTTTAAGTTGCTATATCAATATGATTCATCCAGATTTAACGATACGAGAAGAGTTGCTGACAAAGTTCGAGCAGTATCTTCGCTATGCTTCTTCCTTTGGTGCGTCAATGGTTGCTTCGGAAACGGGATGTGTTTTGCCGGAACTCCAATATACGGAAGAAAATTTCACAGATGAAGCATTTGCTGAAGCAGTGTCCGTTATCCGTCGCTTGGTAAAAGCTGGAGAAAAATACCAAATGATGGTGGGGATAGAACCAGGTTTGAATCATCCGGTGTATTCTTTAGAAAGAGTAGAGCAGCTGATCCAAGCAGTGGATTCGGACTATCTAGGAATCATTTTAGATCCGACAAATTTGATTACAAGTACTGATTATCAAGGACAAGTCCAATTGGTAGAAGAAGCTTTTGAGCGTTTTGGTAAAAAGATATGTGCGGTTCATTTGAAAGATTTTCGTGTCGAACAGGAAAAAATCGTGCCGGTAAATTTGGGAGACGGTGTGATCGAGTACACAAAAATCAAAGAAATCATCAAGAAGAACCGTCCGTATCTGTATGTGGTTCTTGAAGAAACAAAAGATGATGGGATTCGTTATGGAAGAAGTCTTCTTGAATAATGTAAAGAAGACATTGATTAACTAATATTTAGAATGGAGGGGGCGGGGCTAGAAGATGTCACGTCTCTTCTTTTTTATAAGAGTATATAAAAGCAGCTCTTTTTGATTGCAAAAAACGTGATATAATATAATTGTGCACAACTGAACAAAGGAGGTGCAGCACATGCTTCAAAAGAAAATAAGCGGTGAGCAAGTCAATACGATGGTTTCTGATCAGTATGAAATCTATCATGTCAAAGATGTCGTTAGCCAAAGTAAAACAATCTACCATCACCATGATTTCTATGAAATCCATGCTACATTAAAGGGCGAAGCGACTTTTTATTTGAACGGACGGCAATTTACGATCAAAGCAGGAAGTGTGCTGCTCATCCATTCCAACGATTTGCATCGTATCGTCCGCCAGTCTTCAGATGTATTCGAGCGTGTCTATATCTTTGTTACCCCTTCTTTTCTGGGAAGTCGTTCCACGCCATGGTCTAATCTATCGGCTTGTTTTCAACCAATGGGAGAGAAAAGGAGTCGTGTATTGCAAGTCGAACAGGAAGTATTGAAGCAAAAATTATCATTTATCGACCACCCTCCTGATAAAAAAAATTACGGTGAAGACATAAAATATGAACAAGCTCTGGTAGAATACTTGATTTTTCTCAATCAAGTAGTACAAAAAGAAGAGAGTGCGCAAGAACAGAATGCTGTAGTTCCAAATGAGCGTGTGGAACAAATGTTACAATATATCTCAAAAAATTTATCTCATCCGCTTTCTTTAGAGGAAATGGAGAAGCAATTTTTTGTCAGCAAATACCATATCACCCGAGAATTCAAAAAGTACACTGGATTTACGTTTCATCAGTATGTAATGAAGAAAAAGCTGATCTATGCCAAGCACTTGTTGCGAGAGTACCGTAGTTCTAGTGCTGTATATAGTAAAAGTGGTTTTTCATCTTATCCGCATTTTCTGAAAGCATTCAAGAGAGAGTTTGGTATAACGCCTAAAGAATTTTTGAAACGCGATACACAAAACCAGCTTATTCATTATGAACATTTTGAAGATGAACAATGAGAATAACCACCCCAAAATAACCGAAGTAGCTGCTGTTGTTTATATAGAAGCAGAAACTGCGGTTATTTTATTATTCTACTATAACTTTTAAAAAAAGTGCGTACATATTATATGAATCAGCTAAATTTACGAAAATCTCTCGGTGATAATCCAGTTTTTGCTTTGAACAAGCGACTAAAGTAAGCAAAATTCTCGATTCCGATTTCTTCGGAAATCATTCGAATAGTAAATTCTGTATACCGAAGAAGGTCTTTAGCGTAAGAGAGTTTTTTGCTGATTAAATAATCGATTGGCGGAGAACCGATGAATTTGGAAAAATCTTTGCTCAGCTGATATTTATTCAGTAAAAATTGCTGTTCTAATTGATCAAGTGTGATCGTTTCTTTGAAGTGTTCGTCCAAGTATTGCTTAAGCTTATAAACGTAAGGGGGAATATCTTCTTCTTCGAAATCCAGCTGATACTTCTGCAAAATCAGTTCATTCAACAGCTCGTGGATAGCTACAGAGGACTGGAAATCGGTACGGGCATTCGCACCTTGCTGCATGTGGATCAATTCTGTGATCAGATGATGGATCTTGTTTTCTGATGGATCACCTGTCGAATGGAAGGTGTTATGGCCGTCTTTTGTGAATTCTTGATAAAATGATTGGACGCTCTGACCATTCAAATGGATCCAATCCATTTCCCATGGTTCTTCGCTAATCGTTTGATAACGCTGATATTCTTGGCAGTCAATAAAAAAGAGGTCTCCAGCTTTTAGCTGGTGCTGATTAGCTTTATATGTAAGCAAACCCTCGCCAGACAAAGTAAATTTTATCAAATAAGAAGGTAAATGTGCTCGTTCAGTATAGTAAGGGACCGGCGCTTTAAAGTAACCGATTTCTTGGATATAAAAAAATAAATTCCTACTTCTTTGCGTAGGTGTCAAGATCACTCTTTTTGAGTCTTCCGACCATGAGTGATTGGCTTTTTCCCAGTAATCCATGTAAACACTCCCAACTTGTCAAGATAATGCAATTATATACCAAAATAGTGTGAAGCAAAATATAAGTTTATGTAATATGATAGCATTGTTAATAAATGATAACGCTTTATTAAGGAAGTGTTAATCAACAATAAAGTAAAAGAGGTGGAGAAATGAATCCGACATTTGTTGCCATCGATATCGGTGCGTCAAGCGGACGACTAATGAAAAGTACGAGAAATGATGAAGGTTCTTTAGTCTTGGAAGAAGTACACCGATTCAAGAACGGCTTTCGAAAAAAAGACGGTCATGACCGCTGGAAGATCGATTATCTTATCGAAGAGATTTTGATTGGATTTGAAAAATTAAAGAAAACAGGGATCGATCGCTGTTTTGCAGGGATCGATACATGGGCAGTCGATTACTGTTTGATTGACAAACAAGGGGAACGGCTGAATGATCCGATCGCTTATCGGGACGATCGTACCGATGAAGCAGTAAAACAGTTTTCTGAAAGCTATTCTCTAGATAAGTTGTATGAGCAAACAGGGATTCAGATCCAGCCTTTCAATACCTTATTCCAATTGTTTGTCGAAGAAAAAGACCATTTGGCAAAAGCACATAAATTGTTATTGATTCCTGATTATTTAGGCTACGTCTTTACTGGCAATATAGTGACGGAGAAAACCAATGCGTCTACTATGCAGCTGCTGAATGCAGGGATAAAAGAGTGGGAAACAGAACTTCTTGAAAAAGTTGGTGTTTCGAAGGGATTATTTCCTCCATTGACAGAGCCGGGAACGATACTGGGAGATTTGCAAAAAGAAAAATTCTCAAAATATGATTTGCCAGATGTGACCTTTATCACAGTAGCAAGTCATGATACGGCGTCAGCTGTATTAGGCACACCAGGGCAAGGAGAACAGTGGGGCTATATCAGCAGTGGGACATGGTCGCTTTTAGGGATGGAAACAAAGATCGCCAATGTTTCTCGCGCCGCTTTTTCTGAGAATTACACGAATGAATGGGGTGCTCATAATACGGTGCGTTTCTTGAAAAACATCATGGGGATGTGGTTGATCCAGGAAGTTGCTCGAATGCAGGAGTACGAATACAGTTACGCGGAATTGGCAGAACTTGCTGCAAAAGAAAAGCCACTGCAACAAGTGATGGAAATCAATGACCCTCGATTTTTGAATCCTAAAAATATGATAGAAGAGATTCAGCAATACTGTTTTGAAACAGAGCAGCCAGTCCCTGTTTCACCGGGAGCTCTCGCTCGTTGTGTGTATGATAATCTTGCTCTTTGTTACGCACAAGAGCTGATCAAAGTAGAACACTTGACTGGAACGAAATTGGAAAAACTGCACATCGTAGGGGGCGGATCGAATAATCGCTTACTGAATCAATTGACAGCAGATTATGCCGGAATCATTGTAGAAGCAGGTCCTAGTGAAGCCACAGCAATCGGGAATGTAGCCATGCAAATGCTCAGTACAGGTCAGTTTTCGAATATAGAACAAGCAAGAAATGTAATCAAACAGTCGTTTCCATGTGAAACTTTTTACCCAGATGAAAATAAGCAAAACACGATGGAATGGTACGTGAATAAAATCAAAGGAGTAATCGTATGAACACGATTGAAAGAAATTACGAACAAGCAAAAGAAAGATATGCAACTATCGGTGTAGATACAGATGCTGTACTAGAAAAGATGCAAGACATCAAAATTTCTATGCATTGCTGGCAAGGAGACGATGTCAAAGGTTTCTTGACACCGGATGGCGAATTGACTGGTGGAATCATGGCAACAGGAAATTTCCCAGGAGCTGCACGGACACCCGAAGAGCTTAGACAAGATTTGGAGAAGGCATATTCGTTGATACCGGGCAAACATAAGTTGAATCTTCATGCTATCTATTTGGACACAGAAGAAGCGGTCGATCTCAATGAGATTGAGCCGAAGCATTTTGAGAAATGGGTAGAGTGGGCAAAAAAAGAAGAGATCGGTCTTGATTTCAATCCGACTTTCTTTTCGCATCCAATGATGAAAGACGGCTTTACATTAGCTCACCCAGATAAAGAAGTTCGTGAATACTGGATCGAACACGGGAAAAGAAGCCGTAAAATCGCAGAATACTTTGGAAAAGAAACTGGACAAACATGTATCAATAACTTTTGGGTACCTGATGGGATGAAAGACAATCCAATCGACCGTTTTACCCCACGGAAACGTTTGATGGAATCGCTTGATGAAATTTTTACAGAAGAGCTAGATGAAGGGTATGTACAAGATGCAGTAGAAAGCAAACTATTTGGTTTAGGCGCTGAAGCTTATACAGTCGGTTCCCATGAATTTTATATGGGTTACGGGTTGACTCGTGACAAACTTGTTTGTCTAGATGCTGGACATTTTCATCCAACAGAAGTGATTTCCAATAAATTGTCTTCCTTAGCTTTATTCAGCAAAGGAATCATGTTGCACGTTTCTCGTCCAGTTCGTTGGGATTCAGATCATGTCGTTTTGATGGATGATGAATTGCAGGAAATTGCTAAAGAATTAGTCCGTAACGAATTACTGGAAAAAACGAATATCGGTCTGGATTTCTTTGATGCAACGATCAATCGTATCGCTGCTTGGGTCATTGGTACGAGAAATACACAAAAAGCATTAATGAAAGCTATGCTGGAACCAGTTAAGCGATTGAAAGAAATGGAGCTGGCTTTTGACTTTACTTCAAGAATGGCTTACACGGAAGAATTGAAAGATTTCCCGTATGCCGATGTATGGAATTATTTCTGTTACAAAAATCAAGTTCCAGTTGGTTTGGATTGGCTAGAAGAAGTCCAAGAATATCAAAAAGTCGTGTTGGGATTAAGAAAATAGGAGTGTGGCTATATTGAAAAAAATAGATATTTTACAAGCGCCTTATGTGAAAGAAATGATTGAAACGACATCGAATCTTTATCGCTTGGGATGGGATGAACGAAATGGCGGGAATATTTCTTATTTACTCAAAGAGGAAGAGATCACACCGTTCTTGGATCCTGAAAAAGTGACCCGCCGCATCTCGATGATTTTTGATGCCAGCCGTTTAGCAGGATGCTATTTTATTGTAACTGGTTCAGGAAGATATTTTAAAAATGTAGCGAGCGAACCTGCCGAAAACCTTGGAATCGTTCGAGTTGCCGAGGATGGCAAAACATTAGAGCTTTTGTGGGGGTTAGAAAATGACTGCCTTCCTACAAGCGAGTTGCCAAGTCATTTCATGAGTCATATCGCCCGTTTAGAAGTAGACCCAGATAATCGGATCGTTATGCATTGCCATGCTAGCCATTTATTAGCGATGAGCTTTACGCATGAATTAGACGAACGTTCCTTTAGTCGTACGCTGTGGCAAATGTGCACGGAATGCTTAGTTGTTTTTCCAGAAGGGATTTCCATCATTCCGTGGATGGTTCCAGGAACAAATGAGATTGGGGAAGCAACAGCTGAAAAAATGAAAGAAACTCGATTGGTTTTATGGCCGCAACATGGAATCTACGGGTCAGGAAAAGACATGGATGAAGTCTTTGGTTTGATCGAGACAGCAGAAAAGGCAGCAGAAGTCTATACGTACGTCAAAGCGCAAGGACCAATCTTGCAAACAATCACAGATGAGAATTTGTGGCGCTTAGCAGATGCGTTTGGTGTTACTCCGAAAGCAGGTTATTTGGAGGAAGTTCATACGAAAGCAGGTGTCTGACATGGTGAAAAAAGCCTTTTGCATGAAAGTTTACCCAGAAAAACAAGAAGAATACAAAAAAAGACATGATGAACTTTGGTCAGAGATGCGCACAGCGCTTCGTGAACATGGGGTCATCGACTATTCGATCTATCTTGATCCGAGTACAAGTTTATTATTTGGTTACCTAGTGGTCGAGGATGAAGAGTTATGGGGGAAAATGGCAACTACACCGATTAATCAAAAATGGTGGAAATACATGGAAGATATCATGGAAACAAATCCAGATGCCTCCCCAGTCAGCCGTGAATTGACGCCAGTCTTCGAACTGTAGCAACAAGCAACTGGGCAACCGGTTGCTTGAGGTTCTTTCATTTTTATTGTGAAAAATAATACAAATCAGGAGGAATAGAAAATGAGTAATCGAATGATTTTAAATGAAACATCGTATTTTGGAAAAGGAGCGATTGAGTCAATCGTTCCCGAATTTCAGCAGCGAGGATTCAGCAAAGCAGCTGTCATTACTGATAAAGGATTGATCGAACATGGCATAGCGACAAAAGTAACAGAGCTTTTGGATAATGCAGGAATCGATTATGTTTTATACGACGGGATCGTACCTAACCCAACGATCCAAAACGTAAAAGACGGAGTAGCTTTTGTTAAAGAGGCAGAAGCAGACTGTTTGATCGCAATCGGTGGGGGGTCGCCAATCGATACGGCAAAAGCCATTGGGATTATTTTGACGAATCCAGAGTTTTCAGATGTCATCAGCTTAGAAGGTGTGGCTGATACAAAAAATCCATGTTTACCTATCTTAGCTGTACCAACGACTTCTGGGACAGCAGCTGAGGTAACGATCAACTACGTCATCACAGATGAAGCAAATCACCGGAAATTCGTCTGTGTCGATCCACATGATATCCCAATCGTTGCGTTCATCGACAGTGACATGATGATGGGAATGCCGAAAAAATTGGCTGCGTCAACAGGGATGGATGCTATGACACATGCTATCGAAGGGTTGATCACAAAAGGCGCTTGGGAAATGACTGATATGCTGCATTTGAAAGCAATTGAAATCATTGGTCATTCTTTGGAAGCTTCTGTAGAGGGTGATCAAAATGGGCGAGAAAAAATGGCATTAGGACAATATATTGCAGGAATGGGCTTCTCAAATGTAGGTTTAGGACTGGTGCATGGGATGGCTCATCCGTTAAGTGCATGGTACAACATCCCACATGGTGTAGCGTGTGCAGCGCTCTTGCCAACGATCATGAAATATAACAAAGAATATACTGGAGAAAAATACCGTGAAATCGCTCTTGTACTAGGAATCAAAGGAGCAGCTGAAATGTCTTTAGAAGATGTAAGAGATGCAGCTTGCGGTGAGATCGATCGATTGAGCAAAGCGGTTGGAATCCCAGCGACCATTTCTGAGTTAGGTGTAAAAGAAGCGGATATCCCAGCAATTGCAGAAGATGCTTTGCGAGATGTATGTACACCAGGAAATCCAAGAGAAACGACAGTAGAAGAAATTATTGCCTTATATCAAAGCTTGATGTAAAAATGAAGCGGATCTTTAACTTTGAGTTGCCTATAAAGAGAAATAGCAGTTTGTATTCGGTTATCTCTTTTAAATTGATGATATTTCCGCTATAATTTTTCTTATAAAGAAATAGGAGAATATTATATGGAAAATAAAAAACCTTATGGAACTGTATTGATCAAAGCTTCTAAAATACTAGACTATTTAGCGGAAAATCCAGACATCTCTTTGCAGACGATCGCAAAGGGTGTGGGAATGACTTCTTCTACAGTCTTGAAAATACTAGATACTTTACTGATGATCGGCTACGTAAATAAAAATTCAGAGAAAAATTATCGTTTAGGTGCAAAGCTTATTCGCTACGCGAATAAAAACATTGAGCAAATCGATTTGGTAGAACTGACTTTACCATTTTTAGAACAGTTGCAGCAAAAGATCGATGAGACTATCCACTTAGGGTTATTGGACAACAATGAAATCTTGTATGTGAACAAACTAGATCCAAAACATCAAACGATCCGTATGTCTTCAAAAATCGGAATCACCCGACCATTATACAATTCTGCGATGGGTAAAGCCGTATTAGCAGAATTCAGTGAAGAGCAGTACACTGATTATCTTGAAAAACATCCGTTGATCCCTTACACGGAGTACACGATTACCAATGCCTTGCGTTTGAAAAAGGAAATCCAAACGGTAAAAGAAACCCACGTTGCATTTGACGATGAAGAAATCGAACGTGATATTTTTTGTATAGGAGCCTCAATCGTGAAAAATGAACAAATCATTGGTGCATTTAGTGTAAGTATGCCGAAATATCGTTTAACAGATGAGACAAAAGAACAAATAATCAGTGCCCTCAAGCAAACAAAAAGCGAAATCGAGCAAAGAATTCAAAAATAATGAAAAAAGCGTTTGCATTTTTTCTTTTCTGCCGTATAATATGGGTATAGATTTCCAAATTATAAAATAAAATTTCTAAATAGGAAATAGGTGGAGAAGATGAAAAAAATTGATATTTTATCTCGATTGAAAAACGCCGGAGTGATTGCGGTGGTACGCGGAAAAAGTAAAGAAGAAGCTTTGAATGCTTGCCACGCAATCATCAAAGGTGGTCTAACTGGTATTGAGTTGACTTTTACAGTCCCTCAAGCGGATCAAGTAATCAAAGAACTTTTGTCATTCTACAAAGATCAACCAGAAATAGTGATTGGCGCAGGTACAGTATTAGACGCTGTCACAGCTCGCTTGGCTATCTTAGCTGGCGCAGAGTATATTGTTAGCCCTTCCTTTGATCAAGAAACGGCAGAAATGTGCAATCTGTATCAAATTCCTTACTTACCTGGATGTATGACGATTACCGAGATCAAAACAGCCCTGAAAAGCGGGGTAGATATCGTCAAACTATTTCCTGGAAGCGCTTATGGACCAAGTATCATTTCTGCCTTCAAGGCACCGATGCCTCAAGTCAATATCATGCCAACTGGTGGTGTGAGTCTGGACAATATGAAAGAGTGGTTCGATGCTGGTGTCGTAACAGTCGGAGTAGGTGGGAACCTTTTAGCACCTGCAGCTACAGGAGATTTTGACAAAGTAACGGAAGTCGCGCAACAGTATGCAGCAAAAATGAAAGAAATCAAGAGGTAACTGCTTATGGGAAAAGTAGTGACACTCGGAGAAATCATGTTGCGATTATCCACAGAACAGGGAACCCGCATCGATTCAAGTGAACGATTCGTAGCCCATTATGGCGGAGGGGAAGCAAACGTAGCAATTTCTTTAGCTAATTACGGACATGACGCGGTTTTTGCTACCAAAGTACCTGATAACGCGTTGGGAAAAGCAGTCAAAAAGCACTTGCAATGTTATGGAGTAGATACGAAACAGGTATTATCTGGTGGTCCAAGACTAGGTACTTATTATATGGAAACTGGTAGTGGCGAACGCGCCGCCTCAGTGATCTATGATCGTGCCGGATCAAGCTTTGCTGAAATGGATCATTTGGAATGGTCGCTAGAGGAGTTATTCCAAGGAATAGATATATTTCATGTTTCAGGGATCACCCCAGCTTTGTCTAAAAAATGGCAAAAAATGACGAAACAAGTGATAGAAGCTGCAAAAAAAGCCGGCTGTCTGATCAGCTTCGATATCAACTATCGCGGGAAATTATGGACACAGCAAGAAGCCAGCGAAGTAATCCATCAGCTTTTACCTTTAGTAGATATCTGTTCAGCTGGAAAAATGGATGCTCTTTATTTGTTAGGTATCGAGAAAGCGCCAGAAGCAGAAGAACAACCGCTAATTTATTATTATCAAAAAATGCAGGAAAAGTTCCCGAATATCCAGGTGTTTTATTCGACCAAACGTACCGTTCATTCAGCAAGTGAAAATGAATTGAAGGGGACATTGTGGATGAACCATGAATATGTGGAATCCCATGTCCATAGAATCACCCCAATCGTAGATCGAGTAGGTGGCGGAGATGCTTTTGCAGGTGGCGTGCTCCATGGGATTTTATCCAATATGCCCCCGCAAGAAATCATTGATTTTGCTACGGCAGCTTCTGCCTTGAAGCATACGATCCACGGGGACTGCAACCAATTCAGTCAAGAAGAAGTCGCACAATTTTTAGCATGCGGCTCTGGAAAAATCATTCGATAGAAGGAGTAGAAGAAAATGCAAGAAATGGAAACACGTTATACACACAGTCCAGAAGATATCCGTCATTATTCAACAGAACAATTGAGAAAAGAGTTTTTAGTAGAGAAGGTATTTGAACCAGGAAAAATCAGTTTGACTTATACGCACAACGATCGAATGATCTTTGGTGGCGTGACACCTACTGAAAAAGAATTAGAAATCACATTAGACAAAGAACTAGGTGTTGATTACTTCTTAGAACGTCGTGAACTAGGTGTGATCAATATCGGTGGACCAGGATTCATCGAGATCGATGGGCAAAAAGAAGAAATGAAAAAACAAGACGGCTATTATATCGGAAAAGAAACACGACATGTCGTATTTTCTTCTCAAGATGCTGAAAACCCAGCTAAATTCTATATTAGTTCTGTTCCAGCTCATCATAAATATCCAAATGTAAAAATCAGTATCGACCAAGTAAAACCAATGGAAACTGGTGAAGGTCTGACATTGAATGAACGTAAAATCTATCAATATATCCATCCAAATGTATGCGAAAGCTGTCAATTACAAATGGGTTATACGATTTTAGAACCAGGAAGTGCTTGGAATACGATGCCTTGTCATACACATGAACGTCGTATGGAAGCGTATGTCTACTTTGATTATGCCAATGAAGATACACGTGTGTTCCACATGATGGGCAAACCAGATGAAACAAAACATTTAGTCGTAGACAATGAACAAGCTATTATTTCACCAAGCTGGTCGATCCATTCAGGTGTAGGTACAAGCAATTACTCATTCATCTGGGCAATGTGCGGAGAAAACATCACCTATACAGACATGGATATGGTGCAAATGGATCAATTAAAATAAGCATAAGGGAGAGAAAATGATGGAATTTAATATGGATATGTTTCGTTTAGATGGAAAAGTAGCATTAGTCACCGGTGCCGTCTATGGTATTGGATTTGAGATTGCACGCTCTTTAGCTACAGCAGGAGCAAAAATCGTGTTTAATAACTTGAATCAAGAATCAGTTGATGAAGGTATAGCGCATTATAAAGAAGCGGGCATCGATGCAAAAGGTTATGTCTGCGATGTAACCGATGAAGAAGCGGTTCAAGCAATGGTTCAGCAAATCAAAGAAGATGTAGGTTCAGTTGATATTTTAGTCAATAATGCAGGGATCATCAAACGGACACCGATGATCGAAATGGATGCGGCTGACTTCCGTCAAGTGATCGACGTGGATTTAAATGCTCCATTTATCGTTTCAAAAGCAGTTATTCCAGATATGATCGAAAAAGGCGGCGGTAAAATCATCAATATCTGTTCCATGATGAGTGAATTAGGACGCGAAACAGTCAGTGCTTATGCTGCGGCAAAAGGCGGATTAAAAATGCTGACGAAAAACATCGCTTCTGAATACGGTCAATACAATATCCAATGTAATGGAATTGGACCAGGTTATATTGCTACACCGCAAACTGCTCCATTACGCGAAACACAAGAAAACGGAGAACGTCATCCATTCGACCAATTTATCGTTGGACGTACGCCAGCAGCACGTTGGGGCGAGCCAATCGATTTGGCTGGGCCATCTGTCTTCTTGGCTTCTAGCGCATCGGATTTCGTTAACGGCCATGTCTTGTATGTAGACGGCGGCATACTTGCCTATATCGGAAAACAACCTTAAACGAGGTTTAGTACACTGTTTAGTGGAGAGGTTATGAAATCAGCAGCTTGAACGAATACCGAAGGACAGCTGATCAAACATCATTTATTTGAAAAAAAGGAGTATGACGTAAATCAGTCATACTCCTTTTTCTGTGCGTCTTCCATACTTCACTAAGTCGATTCCTCTTGCTTCGCACCAATCCTTCACTGGACCGGAAAAGATGAGAGATTGTTGGTGGAGGGTCGCGATATTCGTTGCGCCGACCATGGTATAAAGCAGACGAAGTTCCTCTTGCCATTGT
The DNA here is from genome assembly GCF_050555455.1 of Enterococcus sp. DIV1224. Taxonomy (NCBI): domain Bacteria; kingdom Bacillati; phylum Bacillota; class Bacilli; order Lactobacillales; family Enterococcaceae; genus Enterococcus; species Enterococcus sp. DIV1224. Next base: position 228,180 of record NZ_CP187859.1, read on the forward strand.
TTCATTAGCATAATGGTTTCTTCTACGCCATGATTCATCAGGTGAGTCAATACAGTTCCTGAAGTGCCCACTGCTTTTGCGCCTAGACAAAGGGCCTTAAATATGTCATAGGCATTGCGGATACCTCCGGAGGCTAGGATTTCCATAGAAGTGTCTGCTTCATTTGCTTCAAGCAATGAGGCGACTGTCGATTGCCCCCAATCAGCTAGATAATTCAGTTCTCGCTTGGAGCGACGGGCATTTTCAATCTGGGTGAAACTTGTCCCGCTTCGACCGCTGATATCAACTGTATGAACCCCTAAAGAAGCTAAATCATTGATCGTTTCTCTTGTCATGCCAAACCCGACTTCTTTTACGATGAGGGGGACATCAATGGCTGTATGAATCTCTTGGATAAGTGCTTTCCAGTTAGTAAAATCACGGTCTCCCTCAGGCATGACCAATTCTTGAGGTGCATTCAAATGAATCTGTAAGGCATCTGCGTGAAACAATCGGATAGCTTCTTGGGCTCTTTCGACAGAAGTTCCTGCACCGATGTTGGCAATGATTTTCCCGTGAGGATATTCTTGTCGCACAATTGTATAAGTATCGGCTAAAGAAGGGTCCTTCAAGGCAGCGCTGACTGAACCAGTGGCAATCATCAAATCTGCTTCTCTTGCGACGATTGCAAGATTTTGGTTGATTTTTTTTGTTTTTTCGCTTCCGCCTGTCATCGCATTGATATAAAACGGGCTGCTTAGTGTAAACCCAGCTGCCTGTGTACTTAGATCGACATCAGCAACTGCTGTTTGCGGCAAAGGATTATGAATGACCCGTACGAAATCAAATTCATTTTTTTGCTTATCATGAAAGGCTTTAGCTAGTGAAACATGTTCATCTTTTCGATTCATCGGTTTTCCTTTCTTTGATCGCTATAGACATGTAACGGTAGGGGGGTGATTTCTGCTTTTTCCCATGCACTCATTAAAGGAAGGATGCCAGATTTCTGATCAACGATTACGATGCCGCAATCCCCACCACCTGCACCGGAAGACTTTGCAGCCCCTTCATACTGTTCAGCTAAATTACATAATTTGTTCAAAGCAGGCGTTTCGATAACAACCCCGGTGATAGCCGATAAATCATGCAGTAATTGTCGGTTTTTTCGAATCATCTGTTGGATCAACGTAACATTATCTTCTTTAAACCCTTTGATCATTTCGTTGACGCATTCTGTACTGTTTTTTAAGAAAAGCTGATAAGCCGCCATTTTATCTTCTCTCGAACGGTGAACTTGATCGACCAAATCAGAGGTAGAGGCAGGGCTACCCGTCCAACCAATCAATAAACGTAAATCTTCAGGAGCAATCAATGGCTCAATTGATAGACCAGGCCAATCCATGGCAAGTAACTCACTGATGGAATGCTGAGTTTCTTGTTCTTGGAGCCAAGGATGGTCGAAGGTCGAGAAGGCGATCCAGCCACCATAACAGCTAGCAGCGATGTCGCCGCAAGAACCATTATCTTGAACTGCTAAATTAGCGAGTGCTGCGATCTTGAAAATCTCTAGCTGAGATAAATTCAATGCGTAAAAAACATTCAAGGCTTTGACCGTTGCAACAGTAACGGCGCCGCTAGAACCTAATCCGTATTTCCGACCATTTGAACTGTCTAGCTCGCTTGTTACTTTCAGATCATAAAAGGATAAAAGAATGTTTTTTTCTTGTGCATACTTTTCAGTCAATCGAATAGCAGCAAGGATATAATGAAAAGGATTTTCCCGAATATCTAAAACTAATTCCCCGTTACGTCTTGTCCAACGTACAGGCATCCCGCTATATTGCGCAGATTGGATACTTCCCACTTTTCGTGCGGACTCTACAGTGACTGTCACGAATTGATCGACTGCAGCGATAACTGCCGGATGACCTGTTTCAACAACTGCATATTCTCCGGCAATATAGAGTTTGCCTGGTGCAGATACTTCAATCATAAAAATCTCCCTTTATTCAATAATCGCAATTCCTGGACCAGCGTGGGCAGTAATTACTTGTTCTTTGCTAAATAATTTGGTAAATGTTTCTTGTACCTCAGATAAATGGCTGTTTTCCACTAAAACTTTGACATTAGGGCCAGCATCCATCGTAAAGTAGCATGGAATGCCTTGCTTTCTCAATTGCCGCACCGCATCCATCGCTTTTAAGCTGTCAGGAGACCAGTAAGTGAAAGGTGGTTGGGCAGCTAAAGTCGTTCCGTGCATTTTTAGTCCGTTTCTTTCCATCGTTTCTCCGAGAAGTTGGAAATCTTTTGTTTTGATTGCTTGTTTCAATTGATATAGATCCCCTTCAACGGAATCTAACCAGCCTTGATAAAAACTGGATGTTTCGACTGTCCGCCGCATCCCATTTCTGCTAGACACTTCTTTTTTCTGGTCGTTGATCAAAATGAAAACCATTGCTAGATCGTCTTCGAAAGAATCAGAAGGGACTGGCTTGGCATAAGAGCTTAAGTCATCATGACCTTTTTCCCATTCGACGAAACCACCAAAAATACTTCGGCAAGCTGAACCAGACCCGCGTCGAGCAAATCTTGAAAGAGAAAGATCGTCTAATCCAAGCTTAAGGGCAGTATTACAAGCGCCTGCTAAAGCAGCTAGCCCGCTAGCAGAGGATGCTAATCCGGCTGCGGTAGGAACGAAATTCTGACTGATTACTGAAGCTTTTAGTGAGATGCCGGCTTCTTTACGAAAAAGGTCAAGAAACTGACTAACTTTTTTTGTTGCTTTTTCGTCTTGCAAGGTGTCATCTAGATAAAATTCATCTGCTATATAGCTATCAGAAAAGATGACTTCTGTTTCGGTATAAAATGCATCCAATGTCAACGAAAGACTGTTGTTCATCGGAAGGATGAGTGCTTCATTTTTCTTACCCCAATATTTGATTAGGGCAATGTTGGTATATGCGCGTGCTTTGCCTTTAAACATAGGTATGTACTCCTAATCCTTGTATCCAAGTTTCAGCCGCACCCGCATCTTCAAGTGCTTGACTGATTTCTTGGGCTTTTGTTTTTGTTTGTGCTAATGCAATCATGCAGCCACCGCGTCCGCCGCCAGTTAATTTAGCACCTAATGCACCGGTATCTTTAGCTGTTTGGATCAGTAAATCAAGGAAATCGTTGCTGATCGTCAGTTTTTCCAGAAGTGATTGTGATTCATCCATTGTTTGAGCTAACATTTCTGGTGAATTTTCAATGATTGCTTGCTTCGCTTGCTTTGTGAAGTATCCTAATTTTTGGATCATTTGTCCAGTTTCATGTGGTTGTCTTTCAAACAGGTGAGCGACATCTTTGACGGCTTCTCTTGTTTGTCCTTTGATTCCTGTATCAGCGACAATCAAAAAAGCATCGATATTCAAAGAAAAATAATCAAAAGGATGCCCTTTTATAAAATAAATTGGCTGCAAGCTGCTAGTAGCGGCTGCATCGATCCCACTAGGATTGCCATGTGCGATTTTTTCCGAAAGTTGTACTTTCTCTAATAGTATTTCACGAGACAAAGGGAGTGCTAAGTAATCATAAAAAGCACGAGTAACTGCTGTGGCGACCGCAGCACTTGATCCCATTCCACGTTCAGCAGGAATCGTGCTTTCGATGGTTAGTTGCAAGTTTTTATGGATATCATGCTCTTTTTTTAAATGGATGAATAATTTTTTGATATTTTTTAATGTATGAGGAGCTTCGGCTAAATTTCCTGAATAGTAGGAAGAAACCAATTGATCGTCCATTGCATCCAGCTCTTCAAGGAATGCGGTGACTTTTGTTGCATAAAAAGGAAAGGCAATCGCCGGTTCTCCATAAACAACCGCGTGCTCGCCCATCAAGATAATCTTTCCGCTTGATTCTCCTTGGCCATAGTTTGCCATAATCTAACTCCTTCTCACGTAAAAGTGATTTTTAAGCAAAAAATAAAGCGCCCAAAACGAGTTGCGCTGCTTCACGAAATTTTTTGTCCGCTAAGGGTCTCAAAAAACATTCCTTCTTTATTTTACTAAAATCATCCCAGAAGTAAAACTAAGAATACGTTTTCTAAAGGAAAAACCCTTTTTTCTTAAGAATTTTTTGACCTTTTTTCTTTTTTGACTAGAAAAAAATACAATTGACACTACTAGATATTGGGGGTATATTTAAAAATGTTGGAGTTAAACACAATATTTAGTGATGAAGTGAGCTGGAGGTAAATGAGCGTGATCGTTTTAGCAGGTACAATTGGTGCCGGAAAATCAAGTTTGACAGAAATGATGGCTGAACACTTTGATAGTCAGGCATTTTATGAATCAATTGATGATAATGAAGTCTTGCCCTTATTTTATGCAAACCCTGAACAGTATGCTTTTTTGTTGCAAATTTATTTTTTGAATAAACGTTTTGCAAGCATCAAACAAGCAATGAAAGATGACAATAATGTATTGGACCGTTCGATTTATGAAGATTCGCTGCTTTTCCATCTAAATGCAGATCTAGGAAGAGCGACGGAAACGGAAGTTCGTGTGTATGATGAACTGCTGGAAAACATGATGGAAGAACTGCCCTATGCTGCCCATAAAAAACACCCGGATTTATTAGTTCATATTCGTGTATCTTTTGATACGATGCTAGAACGGATCGAGAAACGTGGTCGTTCGTATGAACAATTGTCCTTTGACCCAAGTCTGTACGATTATTACAAAGAATTGAACAGACGGTATGATCAATGGTATGAAGAATACAAAGAAAGTCCAAAAATCCAAATCGATGGAGATCGCTATAATTTTGTGGAAGATCCTCAAGCAAAAGAAGAAGTCTTGAAAATGATCGAAGAAAAATTAGCAGAAATCCGCCAAACTGAATTAGCTATTTGATTTAAAGCTACTCAAAAAAGGATGCTCCTTTATTTGAGTAGCTTTTTTCTTTATACTAGAAACAAATATCAGGAGGATGGAGTATGCGGGAAAAACACTATTTTAATCAAGAACGTAATTTTTGGATCAATATACAGCAAGATGATGTGCTAGCTGTTAAAAATTTAAAAGAAGAATATGGCATCAGCGATGAGATGCTGACTTATTCTCTAGATAAAAATGAGCGGGCACGCGTAGAGTATGACTCTTTTGATGAAGCGTTACTACTTGTATCAAATGTCCCGCACCAACAAAAAGTTGATAATCATTACGAAACTAGTCCTATCGCTTTTATTTTAAAAGAAGATGGTTTGTTTACATTTACCACGCCGAATACCGAGTATGTGATTCGACTGATTCGATCACTTTTGGAGCGAATGCCAGACATGAGTGTATACAGTTTATTGTTTCGTACATTATTTTTAATTTCCGATTCCTTTTTTCCTTTAATCGAGGAAGTAAATAGCGAACGTCAACGGCTCAACCTAAAGTTAAGGGAAAAAACAACAAACAAGAATCTACTGCAACTTTCAGATTTAGAGATTGGTTTGGTTTACTTAGTTACAGGAACAAAACAAAATGTAGTACTTTTGGAACAAATCAAGGCATTAGCCATTTATCGCAAGTTGTCAGAAAAGGAAAAGGAAGAGTTGGACGATGCACTGATCGAAGCACGACAAGCAGTTGAAATGACGAACTTAGCTTCGCAGATTTTAGATCAGCTTTCTGGCACTTATAATAATTTACTGAATAACAATTTAAATGACACGATGAAGTTTTTGACTGTCTGGTCGTTGATCTTGACTGTACCGACTATTGTGACAGGATTTTTCGGGATGAATCTTAAGCTACCATTTACCCATTCTGTTTTCGGATGGGGAATCGCCTTGATCATCAGTCTGGTTTTATCTGTTTGGATGCTCATTGCACTATGGCGGCGGATTCGTTGATCTAGTCTTTGATCTGCAAACCAAGGGCTTGAGCAATCACAAGTGCTTGCTCCTGGTTGACGATCAGTCCTGCCAAATAATCTTGAGATAAAGCAATGGCAGTGAAGAAATTAGTCGTAAAGTCTAATCCCTTCAGAGAAGTTCGGAACCAATTCGAACCAGTTAACTGATTATCAGACAAAAAAAGATTTTTCCAAGTGACCTCATAAAATTCGCTGTCTTCTAACTGGCAATGATCGAAGGATACGGCTTTCAAGTTTGTGCTGCTAAAGGAAGCCATCGAAGCAATGCAGTCAGTGAAAGTGCAGTCTCTAAGATAACTTTCGGCAAAATTCGTACCTGTTAATTTACATTGATGAAACACGACTTGGTGGAAACTGCCACCAATCCACTCCAGATTGGAAAAATCACACTTTTCAAAAATGACATTACTGCATTCAAAATGACGTAAAGCTGTTTTTTGCATGGTCAGTTTTTGGACATGACTCTCTCTTAATACCATATTTTTGGCATCAAGATAGCTTTGATCACCTCCATTGATCAGAAGACCAGAGAGGATTTCTTCATCTTCTAAATAAAAATCTCCTTTTGTCAGAGGAGGAAGAGAAGGTGGGATAGGTTCGATTTTTTTCATTTGGATTCACCTCGTTTTTCTTTAGTATAGCAAAGAAGCGGGAATCACTGCTAGAAAGTCTGCTAGACCAATCATTTTCAGAAAAGGAAGAAAAACTGTATGAAAAACATTGACAGAAGGATTGGTTTTTGCTATACTATGATGGTTGAGAAATAAAAGCAGAAGCACCCGCTTCTCGCCTTAGTTGATAATGTCACTGGGCTAGATAGTTTTCACTGGTTCTATTAGGTGAAGTACGCGCGGGTTCTGTAAGAGAACTCGTTTTTTTATTGCCGTTTATTCGGTAAGCTTTTCTTTCTCTCATAATATTTGGAGGTGAATGACCATAGCAAAGGATATGATGGTTAACGACGGCATTCGTGCACGAGAGTTACGATTGATCGGTTCAGATGGTGAGCAATTAGGAGTTAAGACAAAAGCAGAAGCATTGAATATTGCAGAACAAGCAAACTTGGATCTTGTGTTAGTTGCCCCTGGTGCGAAACCACCAGTTGCGCGAATCATGGACTACGGTAAATACCGTTTCGAACAACAAAAGAAAGACCGCGAAGCGCGTAAAAAACAAAAAGTGATCAATGTAAAAGAAGTTCGCTTAAGTCCTACGATCGACTTGAATGACTTCAATACAAAACTTCGTAATGCACGTAAGTTCTTGGAAAAGGGCGATAAAGTGAAAGCTTCTATCCGTTTCAAAGGCCGTGCCATTACCCATAAAGAAATTGGTCAAAAAGTCTTGAATCGCTTAGCTGAAGAAACTGCTGATATTGCAACAGTGGAACAAAAAGCGAAAATGGACGGACGCAGCATGTTCTTGACGCTGGCACCGAAAAACGACAGTAAGTAATTTGAATGACTAACTGGCTGTTGGACAGCCGATAGTCGGATAACGAAAGATTTTGAGGAGGAAATATAGTCATGCCAAAACAAAAAACACACCGCGGATCAGCAAAACGTTTCAAACGTACTGGTAAAGGCGGATTGAAACGCTTCCGCGCGTTTACAAGTCACCGTTTCCACGGCAAAACAAAAAAACAACGCCGTCAATTGCGTAAAGCAAGCATGGTTTCTAGTGGCGACTTCAAGCGTATTCGCCAACAACTAGCAAAAATGAAATAAGAAGTACAAATAACAGAATCTGAAGATTTATTTTTATTAGGAGGAATTATACATGGCACGTGTTAAAGGTGGAACAGTAACTCGTAAACGTCGTAAAAGAGTGCTAAAATTAGCAAAAGGTTACTACGGTTCAAAACACACTTTATTTAAAACAGCAAAAGAACAAGTAATGAATTCATACAACTACGCATATCGCGATCGTCGTCAAAAGAAACGCGACTTCCGTAAATTGTGGATTGCTCGTATCAACGCAGCAGCTCGTATGAATGGCTTGAGCTACTCAAAATTAATGCACGGTTTGAAAGTTGCTGAAATCGACATCAACCGTAAAATGTTAGCTGACTTGGCTGTTAACGATGCAGCAGCATTTACTGCATTGGCTGACCAAGCAAAAGACGCTTTGGCTAAATAAGCTTACAAACATTGATTTATAAATGTTATCCCTGCTCATTAAGCAGGGATTTTTTTGTCTTAAATTTCCACCCCAGAGATTTAAGACAAACTCAATATTTACCCTTGAAATGAGCGATTAGTGTGAAAAAAATATTGAAAATATTAGAAGATGAGTGAGAAAAACAGCGAATGTTGAAAATAATGAAAAATAGAAAGGAATAAAAATCGCTTTTAAGAGATATGTTAAGGATTTTTGTCTTAAGAAGAAAACTGAGTAACTCAAGCGAGACAAATATTTGAGTAGATTCCCCACCAATTTGATAATTGCCAAAAATAGTCCAGAGATATGCAAATAATAAAAGATGATTAAAAAATCTTAAATCGGAGATAAAACACAATAGATTTATAATATAAAGAGGAACAAAAGATTAACAAAGTATTTAGAAGAAAATAGCAAGAATTGAAAAAAGATGGGCAATGTACTTTTGAAGAATTAGAAAAAGTTGAAGGTAGACAATTATTAAAATTGTTGTTTCTTATGTCTTAGTATAAATATTGTTAAAAAGAAAAACGCTTGCAAAATGATATGGAATCATTTATAATTACATCAAATTGAATGGGTAGTTACTGATAAGGCAGGCTATACCTTACTACAAGTGAGATTTTATCACGTGTATTAAGGTATGCCTGTTTTTGCTTGTGCTCAAGGAGGTGAAACAGGTCTTGAAGATCAAAAAGATACTCAATAACAATGCAGTTCTGGTCGGAAAAAATGGGAAAGATTTTATATGGATTGGTACAGGATTAGGATTTCAAATGAAGCCAGGGTTAGAAGCTGATGAAAGCAAAATCGAAAAAATTTTTGTGTTAAAGGAAAAAACTTCTTATCAGCGATTTGAAAAATTGATTGCTTCTATACCAATTAAGTATTTTTCATTAACGGATGATATTATTCAATTGGCAAAGGATAGATTAGATTACGAGGTAAGCGAAATGCTCTATATTTCTTTAACGGATCACCTATTCAATTTAATGAAGCTTTATCGACAAGGAATATCTCTTCATAATCGTTTATCTTGGGAAATCAAAAAAAGTTATCCGAAAGAGTTTGAAATAGGAAAACAAGCGTTACGATTAATAGAAGAAAAACTGAATGTGAGACTAGAAGATGAAGAAGCTGGCAATATTGCTATGCATCTAATCAATACCCAGATTAATGAAAACGGCAATCAAAAATTTGATGCTAGGACCATTGCTAAAAAGATCCGTGATATTATTGTGATTATTCGTTTATCGAATAAGTTAACAATTAATGAAGATTCATTAGCTTACGATCGATTCATTACACATCTGCGTTTTTTCTTTCAACGTTTAGATGCAGAAGATCAATCAAAACCGAATCCATTATTAACGTATGTGAAAGAGCAATATCATCAAGCATTTCAGACAATGAAATTAGTAGAAGAGTACTTAGAATCAGCTTTAAATGATGATGAGCAATTATACTTAACCTTGCATATTCAAAAATTAATAGAGAACGATTAGGGTTGTTACTGGTAAAGCAGGCAAGACTGACAGAAGCTTTCTTAGGTGAAGGTCTTTGTTTGTCTTGCCTTTTTTAGTTGAAAATAGAAAGGAAGAAAAAAATGGCCTATGAAAAATTAGTAAAAGAAATCTTAAAAGATGTTGGTGGAAAAGAGAATATCAATGGACTGACTCATTGTATTACTCGTTTACGTTTCAACTTGAAAGATGAAGAAAAAGCAAATACAGAAGAACTAAAAGAAGTACCTGGAGTTGTGACCGTAGTTCAAAGTGGGGGACAGTACCAAGTTGTTATTGGTAATCACGTTCGGGATGTTTACAAGGAATTTATTGAACTTTCCGGGCTGTCAACAGAAACAGAAGTAGTTAAGGAAAAGAAAGGATTATTGGATAGCTTTATTGATATTATCTCAGGGATTTTTACACCTGTCCTAGGACTATTAGCTGCGACAGGGATGATTAAAGGACTGAATGTTCTATTTGTATCTTTAGGTTGGTTTACAAATACTTCGGGTACTTACGCCATTTTACAAGCTGCCGGAGATTGTTTCTTTTATTTTTTCCCAATCTTTTTAGGATACACAGCAGCAAAAAAATTCGGGTTGAATCAATTTGTCGGGATGGCTTTGGGAGCGGCATTAGTTTATCCCGCGATAGCAGGACTGACAGCTAGTGTAGAACCTCTATATACATTGTTTTCGGGAACGATTTTTGAATCACCAATTTATATTACTTTTTTAGGAATTCCAGTTATTTTGATGAACTATGGTTCAAGCGTTATCCCAATTGTCGTTTCAACTTTTTTTGGTAGCAAACTTGAAAAATCCTTAGCTCGCATTATTCCTGGTATATTAAAAAGTTTCTTAGTCCCCTTTCTAACAGTAATAATTATGGTTCCTTTAACTTTTATTATTATTGGACCCATAGCAACTTGGGCTGGAGATTTGCTAGGTGAGTTCGTCTTAACAATTTATAATTTTAGCCCAATTGTAGCAGGAATTGCTGTAGGAGCTATTTGGCAAGTTTTAGTAATGTTTGGTTTACACTGGGGAATTATTCCGATTGCAATCAACAATATCAGTGTCCTAGGTTACGATCCTGTGATGGTTTTAGGACAAGCAACGCCATTTGCAACTGCTGGAGCTGTGTTGGCGGTAATTATAAAATCTCGTAATGTCTCTGTTCGAGCAATCGGCATTCCGGCTTTTATTTCTAGCTTATTTGGCGTTTCTGAACCATCACTGTATGGGGTTACTTTACCACGAAAAAAACCATTCATTGCTACTTTGATTTCAGCCTCAGTTGGTGGATTAATAATGGGTATCTTCGGAACCAAGTCTTTCATTATGGGAGGAATGGGGATTTTTAGCTTACCAAATTATATTAGTCCTGAAAGTGGGATAGGAAGTGGATTTTATGGTTACGTTATTGCGATTGTAGTTGCTTTTGTACTGTCGTTCATCTTAACTCTAACTTTCTTATATGATCCAAAAGAAGACCGAGAAGCACAGAATAGAAGAGACAATGAAAAGAATAAAGTAGAGTCTAAGAAAAATGATTTGATGACAGAAGTAGCGGTCTCATTACCTATTGCTGGCGAAGTTTTTCCGCTATCAGAAATCGCTGATGCAGCATTCTCTACAGAATTATTAGGAAAAGGACTTGCTGTTCGACCAAGTGAAGGAAAAGTATATGCTCCTTTTGACGGTACAGTTGAAACATTTTTTCCAACAAATCATGCAGTTGGCTTGAAATCAGTAGATGGGATTGAACTATTGATCCACATTGGAATGGATACCGTGAATTTGGAGGGAAAATATTTTGTACCTAAGGTGAAGCAAGAAGATACGATTAAGAAGGGACAGTTATTGTTGGAATTTGATGGAAAAGCAATTCAAGAAGCAGGCTATTCCATTGATACACCAATTGTTGTTACAAATACGAAAAAATATTTGGATGTGGTAGAAAAAGTCGCAGAAAAAGAATTGATTATTATCAAATAAAGGAGCGAGATCATGCGAGCAATAATGATTATGTTCGATACTTTGTCACGAGAATATTTATCTAATTACGGAAATGAATGGATGAAGACTCCAAATTTTCAAAGATTAAGGGAACAAACAACAACTTTTGATCAATTCTATGGAGGTAGCATGCCTTGCATGCCAGCTCGTCGTGAGTTGCATACAGGACGCTATAATTTTATGCATCGTATGTGGGGGCAATTGGAACCTTTTGATCACTCTATCTTTGAAATTATGCAAAATAATGGGATTTATTGTCATTTAGTGACAGATCATTCTCATTATTTTGAAGATGGTGGGGCGACCTACCATAATCGTTATTCAACTTGGGAAGGATTTCGTGGGCAAGAAGGAGATCGTTGGATTCCCAGAAAAGCAGGAGAGAACCATCCTCAACAGAACTCTTTAAATAAGACAGGAATTTCTGTCGATCAACATTTTGCAAATCGAACCAAGCAATGCACTGAAGAAACAATGTCTAGTGTACAAACAATTCAAGCAGGACTAGAGTTTTTGGAAGCATACCGTACAGAAGATAATTGGTTCTTACAAATTGAATGCTTTGATCCTCATGAACCTTTTTTCGTTCCAGAAAAGTACCGAGAACTTTATCAAGACCAACCGACAGATCAACCTTATTTCTGGCCTAAATATGGACGAATTACGGAAGATATTACTGAAAATGACTTAACGGGAGTTCAAAAAGAATACGCGTCATTAATAAGTATGTGTGATAAACATCTAGGAAAACTATTGGATTACTTAGATGAAAATAATATGTGGGAGGACACATTAATCATAATTAATACGGATCATGGTTTTTTGTTAGGCGAACATGATTGGTTAGGAAAAAATGTAGCGCCTATGTATGAAGAAATTATCCACCTTCCATTTTTCATTAGTGCCCCAGATAGTAAAGTGGGAAATCATTGTCAAACTTTGAGCCAAACAATTGATATTCCAGCCACTTTACTGGATTATTTTGGAATTGAGAATGAGCTAGATATGGATGGGAAATCTTTACTACCTGCATTAAAAAATGAAGAAACACTGCTTCATCCGGAAATTATTTTTGGTACGAACGGCGGACATGTGAATATTTATGATGGACGTTATGTGTATATGCGAGCATCTATTTACCTTGATAATGGTCCAATTACTATCCAGACTTTAAATTATTCTATGATTCGAGGTTTTCTAAAAAAAGAAGTTTTAGATCAATTAACACTTAAGCCAGGGAATCGTTTTACAAACCAATATCCTTACACCGAAATACCAGTATCAACATATATTGATTCATATTCTATTGGACATTTGTTATTTGATTTGAAAAATGATCCTAAGCAAGAACACCCAATTAAAGATAAAAAAATCGAAAACAAAATGATTCGAAAATTAGTAGAAATTATGGATCGAATTGAAGTACCAGATAGTGAATATGAACGATTAGGACTCGTAAAATAGAGAAGAAATTAGCGAATCTTTAGTAAAAATTTCTAAGGATTCGTTCCTTTTTCGGTAAAAGTGAATAAATAAGGAGTTCAGAAAAAAGGTGAAGGAATGAAACATTTATCGGTTTTAATCAAACCAGCATCTTCGTTGTGTAATCTTCGCTGTAAGTATTGCTTTTATGCCAATGTTAGCTCACTCAGAGAGGTTCGTTCGTATGGAAAAATGAAATGTGAGATTGCGACAGCAATGCTAGAAAGTATTTACATCGATTTAGAAGATGGTGATGAATTAACTCTGGCTTTTCAAGGTGGCGAACCAACTATGGCAGGGATAAGTTATTTTGAAAACATTACTGATTTTGTAGCTCAACAAAACAAACAAGTGCATGTAAACTATGCGATTCAAACCAATGGCGTCATTATTAATGATCAGTGGTGTAAATTTCTAAAAAAACATAATTTTCTTGTAGGATTGTCCATTGATGGACATCCGTTGTATCACGACCTAAATCGTATAGATTCAAGAGGGAAAGGCACTTTTTATCGCGTTCTAGAAACCAAAAAACTCTTTGATCATTATGCAATTGACTACAATATTTTGTGTGTATTAACAAGGCCGTTAGCAGATGAAGGAGAAAAAATTTTTCATTTCTTAAAGGAGAAACGAATTGATTATGTCCAGTTTATTCCTTGTTTAGAAGATCTGGATGCAAAAGGGAAAAACAGCTATCCTTTAACGCCAAGAGGTTTTGCCAGTTTCTATCACAAAATATTTCAACTTTGGCTTGATGAATTGCGGACAGGACGATATATAAGTATTAAGTTATTTGATGACTTGATTAATTTGTTAGTTAGGCAACAAGTAACTGCTTGTGGCATTCTTGGGAATTGCCAAGTTCAATACGTCATTGAAGCAGATGGCAGTGTGTATCCTTGTGATTTTTATGTTCTAGATGAGTATAGAATTGGTTATATTCAAGAGAATACTTTACGAGAATTGTTTGAACAGGATGTTTCCCGTAAATTTATTTGTGAACGACCAGTGACTCCTAAAAAGTGTCAAAGTTGTCCTTTTCAGCAAATGTGTGGTGGTGGATGTAAACGAATGAAGGACGTGGTATACATTGACGAAGACGGTTACTGTGGCTATCAGGAACTACTTCAAGAATTTATACCAAAAATAGAAGAAATATTGATTTTGTTGCGGGAGGTGAATATGTGATAGGAATTCTTTACTTTATTGTAATTGTCTTAGCCAATACTGTTGGAGCAGTTTCTGGAATGGGCGGTGGCGTAATCATTAAGCCTATTTTTGATTTTATAGGTGCGCATGATGTGGCAGCAATATCCTTTTATTCTGCCACTGCGGTTTTTACGATGTCTGTCATTTCTACTACGCGTCAATTGACTAGTGGTCGTAAGTTTAATTGGGAAATCGTCAGTTGGGTATCTGTTGGTGCAGTGTTAGGTGGGAGTTTCGGAAATCTAGCATTTGAGGCTTTTTTTAGCTGGTTTGGAAATAAAGATATCGTGCAATTGATTCAAATAGCATTAACAATGGGTACCTTAATTTTTGCTTTTATGTATACAAAATACAACTGGAAAAATTTTCAATTTACACATGTTATTTGGTATTTTAGTTGTGGTTTAATCTTAGGATTTTTAGCTAGTTTATTAGGTATTGGTGGTGGTCCAATAAATGTTTCATTACTTATGTTACTGTTCTCGATATCTATTAAAGATGCAACTGTTTATTCTATCTGTACAATTTTATTTTCCCAGTTTGCCAAATTGCTTACAATTGCTCTTACGACCGGATTTAGTCGGTATGATTTAACAATATTGTGGTTTGTGATTCCAGCAGCAATTATTGGGGGATTACTGGGGGCAAAACTCAGTAATGTTTTATCACCAGAAAAGGTTACTATTGTTTTTCAGAGTGTCATTCTTCTTGTGCTATTTATAAATCTTTATAATGCTTATCAAATATTATAGAAAGAAGGGAACGGGATGATTGCTATTCCAGAAGGAACGTTTCACATTGGGACAAATCAACCAGATGGATTTCCTACAGATAATGAAGGTCCGAAAATAACTATCCAACACCCTGCATTTATGATTGATGAAACAACGGTAACCAATAAAGAATTTGCTTCATTCATTAAGAAAACTGGTTATATTACCGAAGCAGAGAAGTTTGGTTGGTCCTTTGTTTTTCATTATTTTTTGAGCGAAGTGACAAAAAAGAAAAGTAAATTAGTTCCTAATATGAACTGGTGGTACGCAGTAGCTGGAGCTGATTGGTCTCATCCCGAAGGACCAGATTCTTCAATTGAAGCCAGATGGGATCATCCGGTTGTTCAAGTCTCTCGAAATGATGCTGTTGCTTATTGTCAATGGGCTGGCAAACGGCTACCTACTGAAGCAGAGTGGGAAATTGCTGCTAAAGGGGGAACTGAGTTTCAAAAATATTATTGGGGGAAAGAATTCTTAAAAGATGGTACTTATCAATGCAACATCTGGCAAGGTGATTTTCCTAGGACGAATACGTTGGCAGATGGTTTTGCCAATACGGCTCCAGCAAAATGGTATGAAGCTAATGAGTATGGAATGTATCAACCTATTGGAAATGTATGGGAGTGGTGTAGTAACCCCGCGCGAATTGATTTAACAGAATTTAAGGAAAAGGACAGTGCTTATTACTGGTCACATCATCAAATAATTGATGATAAAACTTATGCTACGCGTGGAGGGTCCTTTTTGTGTCATGAATCTTATTGCAAACGATATCGGCTTTCCGCTCGAAATGGAAATACTGGAATGTCTGCTGCAAATAATTTAGGTTTTAGATGTGTAAAGTAATTAGTTGTTTAAAAATTCAGTTGATGATAAAGGATAAGACAGCTATTAGTTTAATAGTTTCTATTTTTGTTTAGATGTTTAAATTCTCTTCCTATATGTCCCACATTATTGATCCAGATTTTTATATGACGAGTTTATAGATTGACCCAGAAAATGACCCAGATTAATATGAAATTTGTTGATATTGATTGAAATGAGTATGATTATATTTCCTGAGCAATGCTTGATTTTAACTACGTATTCATAAAGAGGAAAGAAGATAACGAAAAGTTATGTTCTTTCCTCTTTTTTAGTGTTGTAATATACATAATTAAACAAAACAGTAAGAGAAATTTAGTAATCATTATTTCATCCTGCAGATTATTGGATTCATCGCGCATTAAAATAGAATAGATGCTATAATTTTTAAGAGAAAAGAATATTATTTAGCTAACTTTTCTTAAACAAAATATAACGAAAGAGGGAAAAAAGTGAATTGGTTAAAAGAAAATATAGACAAGAATAAAAGAATAGCCATGTTGTTATGTACTTATTTAATAATGGTTGTATTAAATTTTTTAACACCTTTAATTGCTGATGATATTGAATACATGTATAAAACTACGGATTTTTCAACTATACTACAAGACGAATATCATCAGTATATGACGTGGACTGGAAGATCCGTGGTGCATATCATCGCTCGTGTGTTTTTATTGATGCCTAAAATGGTTTTCAATTTAGTCAATCCATTAATTTATGTGTTGTTAACCATTTTGATTTACAAGATAACGACAAAAGATAAAACAGAGTTTCATGCTTTTAAATATTTGATGATAAATGTCGTTATATGGCTATTCATTCCCACATTTGGACAGACGATTTTGTGGGAAACAGGCGCTGCAAATTATATATGGGGTGGAATAATTATAACTAGCGTTCTGTTTATTTACCACCGTTATTGTTATGCCGATAGATTACTCCCTTTTAAATCAGTAGGAAACCTTATAATTATGGCAATTTTAGGTGTCGCCGCAGGTTGGTGTAATGAGAACACATCTGGAGGTGCTGTTTTAATTATTTTAGGTTATATCTATATAACTTACTGTAAGAAAAAGCCATTACAATTATGGATGTTCTCAGGCTTGGTTGGTACTATTTTTGGGTTGTTTATGATGGCATCAGCTCCAGGAAATGCGATTAGAGCAACTTACTTTGAACGTAGTACATGGTCTTTACCTCATAAATTGTTTTCAGGAATTGTAGATATTACCCAAACTCTACAAGAAAATGGATTACAGTTATTTATTTTATGTGCAATATTACTGTCATTGGGAATAATTTTTGATCACAGAAAAGAGTGGTTACGTCTATCTTATATTTATATAATAGCGGGATTGGCAACTATTTATGTATTAGCAATATCACCTGCAGGTCTTGGATGGGGGCGTTCTTTTTTTGGCGGAGTATTATATATTCTTATTGCAATGATGATAGAATGGCCCGATAAAATTGAAAAAAATGCGCCAAAGATTGTTTACAGTGTGATCAGCTCTATTTTGCTAGTCCAATTTCTATTTTCGTTTGCCTTAGGATCCATTGATATTGCACGTTCATATCGTAATATTGAAGAACAATACGATTACTTGAAAGCTCAAAAGCAACAAGGTAATTTGAATCCTGTTGTAAGTGAATTTCATTCGTATAATAATACGAGTTATCCTGCCTATTCCAACGCACTTTCGCATATAAAAGGGGATGTTGATGCGCAAGTAAACAGAGCTAACGCAAAGTATTTTGATTTACAAAGTGTCCGTTCTATATCTGAAGAGGACTGGAAAAATATCTATAAAAACGGCGATTCTAAACTGATGAATATATGGAATGCTCAGGATTATCTAAAAAAACTAGCGGACTCTGAAAATCCACTCATTGTTGCTGGATTTGGTGATGTCACACAGATAAATGAAACGTTGATAAATGACATGATAAAATTTTTCCCTAGCTTAGATCCAGAGATTTTTAAACAACACTGGAACTTTTCAGGAATGATTCTAGATAAAAAAGAAGCAATTTTATCACAAAAACAAAATTACAATATTTTCAGTAAAGATGTGGCTAGAAAAGAAATTACTGTTCGAACTAGCTATACGCCTTACGAAGATCAGCAGTTTGGATATATTAACATTGACGGGATAGCAATTTCACGGAATAAACCTGGAATCAATATAGTTGTTCTATCTAAGGATGGAAAGATCTTGGATTCTGTAAACATTGGCATAGTTAATGAAGAAGCGACTTTATTAAGATAAGGTTACTGAGACATCTTTTCATAAGTTTATTTCCTTTTGAACACCGTTTATTCGGAAAAGGGGGACTGTGACACAACTGTTGTCACAGCCCCCCTTTTTTTTGTTTCCAATTCTTCACCATATAAAACGGGATAACAGCGTATAAGACTAAAATAGCATAATTAAGGTTTTTTAATTGAAATCCGAACATTTATGGTCATCCTCTAATGAAAGCGCTAACTGCATAAGTTAGAATGAACTTGACTGATATATTAGTTTGTTTATTAGAAAAACAAAATGGACGGAGGAATAACATGAGTGATATTATTATTGGTATTTTGTTAGTTATCTCATTCTTTTTCATGGTTTGGTACTGTGTAAAGGGCTACAACTTGATGGTCGGTTTTGCCATCATGGCGACTGTATGGATGGGATTAGCGCTAGTCGGAAACACGTTTTCGCCGAACCCGGCGATGGAAGGACAAGGAGTAATTGATGTATTGACGCATATCTATACGACTGGACCTGCTGAGTACGCCAAATCGATTTTGGTAAATGTCTTCTTTGGTGCCTTTTTCGGGCGTGTTCTAGTAGATAGCGGGATAGCAGCCACACTGATTCGTAAAGTAGTCGAACTTGGAGGGGACAAACCAAGAATCACGATGAGTTTGCTGTGTGTTGTAACCGCTGTTATATTCATGTCGATGACAGGAATTGGACCAGTGATTTCTATCGCAGTCATTGTTTTACCGATCTTGATGTCTTTAGGAATCTCAGTACCAGTTGCGCTGTTCTCATTTATGGGCTCGATCATGGCTGGAATCTTTGCTAATATCGTCAACTTCAAACAGTATCAAACGATTTACGCTGGTTTCAACCCAGCAGCTGAAAGCTACACTTATAATGACTATTTCCAAATCGGTATGATTGGGATGGTTGTAAGTTTAGTTGTTGTACTAACGGTGGCTAATATATCAATGAATAAAAAGAAACGCTATGCAATGGCAGCAAACGTACCGGCTGAAGGCGGCGACGCACCAATGATCTCATGGTTAGCCGTATTATTACCAGTTTTAGGGGTCGTTTTGTTAGATCTTCCAATCATCTTAGGTTTTATTCTAGCAGGTATTTGGGCATTGCTGTTTACTGGAAAATTGCGCGGAGGTTATAAAGAAATCTGTCGTCAATTTGCGAAATTATTTACAGATGGCGCAGTCGATGTCGCACCAATGGTCGGTTTCTTGATGACCTTAGCGATGTTCAATAACTCAGCTGCGTACGCTTCTCCTTATTTTTCAGCTATTTTCGGAGATTTGATACCGCAATCACCATTAGTCTTAGCAATCGTATTTGCTATATTGACACCATTAGGATTTTTCCGCGGTCCAATGAATCTAGTCGGTTCAGGATCAGCTATTTTAGCTGTTGTATTAGCTGTGAACCCAACAATGTCGCCAGCCTTTTTGTTCCCATTGTTTGCAATCACAACGATTGCCCCTCAGCATTTAGATATTACACAATCTTGGGTCGCTTGGGGATTAGGATATACAAAAGTAACGTCTCGAGAATACATGAAGAAATCCATCCCAACTGGTTGGATCATCGGTGCGATCTTATGTTTGATTACATTCTTCTTGTACGGGAACGCCTAGTAAACAAAACGTCGATAGAAATGATTAGATGAATGGAGGAAAAGAAAATGAAACGTTTTGTGCGAATGGGAATTGATGTCGGTGGTACGCATACGAAAGCAGTGGCAATCGATAATGCGACACATGAAATCATCGGAAAGTCTTCAGTGAAAACGACCCACGACGATGTTCGTGGGGTGGCTGCAGGAGTCGTTCAATCTTTTCAAAATTGTTTGCGGGAAAATAATATTAGTCCAGAAGACGTTGTTTTTGTTGCACATTCTACTACGCAAGCGACGAATGCGCTGATTGAAGGGGACGTAGCAAAAGTCGGTGTAATCGGTATGGCAAAAGGTGGATTAGAAGGTTTTTTAGCAAAACGCCAAACTAGATTGAACGATATCGATTTAGGGAATAAGAAAAAAATAGAAATTGTCAATGCATTCTTACCTGTCAAACACTTAAATGTAGACCGTGTTTCAGAAACGATTTCTTCTCTAGAAAGGGAAAGAGCGGAAGTCTTGGTTTCTTCTATGGCATTTGGAGTAGATAATCGGGAACCAGAACGGGTCGTTTATGAAGCAGCATCGGTAAAATCGATCCCTACAACGATGGCTTCTGACATCACAAAATTATATGGATTGACAAGAAGAACTCGGACAGCAGCGATCAATGCGTCTATTTTACCAAAAATGTTAGATACGGCAACATCGACAGAAGACTCTGTACGAGAAGCAGGGGTCAATGTCTCTTTGATGATCATGCGCGGAGACGGCGGAGTAATGGAAATCAATGAAATGAAAAAACGACCTGTTTTAACCATGCTTTCCGGTCCAGCAGCATCAGTCATGGGCTCTTTGATGTACTTGAGAGCGTCTAATGGGGTTTATTTTGAAGTAGGCGGAACAACAACCAATATCGGGGTCATTAAAAATGGACGTCCAGCAATCGATTATTCAATTGTAGGTGGCCACCCAACATATATCTCTTCATTAGATGTTCGGGTTCTAGGTGTGGCAGGCGGTTCGATGGTACGGGCTAATCAGTCAGGAATCATCGATGTCGGTCCACGTTCTGCACATATTGCCGGTCTAGATTATGTAGTATTTACGGAGACAGAAAAAATCAAAGGTCCTAAGGTTGAATTTTTCTCTCCTAAAGAAGGAGACCCTGCTGATTACGTCAAGGTAGTGATGGAAGACGGAGAAGAAGTGACTATTACAAATACATGTACAGCCAATGTCCTTGGATTAGTGCAAGAAGAACATTTTTCTTATGGAAATGTCCCATCTGCACGAAAAGCCATACAGGCATTAGCAGACTATTGTCATACGACGGTTGAAGACATCGCAGAGCAGATCATGGAAAAATCCTATGCTAAGATTGAACCAGTGATTTTAGAATTGGCAGACAAGTATCACTTGGAGAAAGATCAGATTTCTCTTGTAGGTGTAGGGGGCGGCGCTGCCTCTTTGATTACTTACTTCAGCAATAAAATGGGTGTGAAATATTCTATCCCTGAAAATGCTGAAGTGATCTCTTCTATTGGTGTAGCACTTGCAATGGTCCGAGATGTTGTAGAACGTATCATTCCTTCACCAAGTAAAGAAGATATCCGATCATTGAAAAATGAAGCGATGAATAAGGCGATTGAATCAGGTGCTACACCAGAATCGATCGAAGTCCACGTAGAAATCGATCCACAGACTTCAAAAGTAACGGCTATCGCTACTGGTTCTACGGAAGTGAAAGCAACCGATCTAACCAAGGAAATCACAACAGAAGAAGCACTAGAGCTTGCTGCAGAGGATATGCGATTAAATAAAAATGAAGTTTGCTTATTGGAAAATACACCTTTCTTTTATGTATGCGGCGAACAGAATCGTTCAAAAAATGCTGGAAGTCTTCGGATCATCGATCAAAAAGGATTTATCAAGGTCCAACGTGGACATGCTTCATGTATGAAAACAACTGCAGCCAATTATATGGCAGCAGTCGAACAACTTTGGGAAGATATGGCAGTTTATCAAACTGAGTTGATCGCCCGACCAGAATTTTATCTCTGTTTAGGAGCAAGAGTCTCTGATTTTACAGCGACGGATCTGGAACAACTACAGCTTTTGATGGATCTGGAAGTATCTACTATGGAACCAGAGGAAGAAGTGATCGTCGTTGCCGGAAACATCAAACAAACATAAGTTAGAAGAGTTACTAAACAAATTACAACAGATCCCCGAAGAAATTTGGGGATTCTATCAGTTTCAGCGAGATTTGTTTTGGAAAAAGATCCCTTTGTCCAAGCAGAAAATCCTCATACAACAATCAATCGATTGTGGTATCGAAACGGCATGTAGCATCAAAAAAAAGTACCCTTTTGCCGATGTAGGAGAAATTTGTGAACAAATGGCTATTCCAATCGTTCCCTGTGAATCAGAGCAAATAAACGAACGAATCACTTTTGCAACTTATGCAGAAGATGAAGGGATCCGATTGATGACGGAGCCGTTAGAAAAATTAAAATGTTCAGGACTTACTTCGATCTCTAAAGAAACAGCGCAAGCTTTGATTATTGGACATGAACTATTTCACCACATCGAAGCTTCTGTTAAGGGAATTTATACGCAAAATGAAAAAATTGTGCTATGGCGGCTGCCTTTTTATACACACCAATCAAACATTCGTGCATTGAGCGAGATAGCAGCGATGAGTTTTTCAAAAGAGATGAATCAAAGCTGTTTTTCGCCTTATGTATTAGAGGCAGTCTTGCTTTGGCCATATAATGAAACGCATAGCCAAGGGATTTTAGAAGAAATAAAAGAAATAGAAAAAAGATGTGCGGAGTATGATTTTGCTCACAAATAAAGAGGTTGTGACAGAAGTGGTCAGCTTCAAGAAATAAGAAGGAATTTACGAAAATGGCTTCTTAAATTTTTATGACATTTCGGCTTATTTCAAAGAAGCTACTTCTGGAACACTGTGTATAAGAGGTTGTGAAAAAGCTGCCCTGCATCAAGTCATAAGAACAGCCAAACAAAAATAGCTCCTCATATTTTGCCGTTTTTTGAGCTAATACGAGGAGTTGGCAGGAGAACACTGAAAGGGACTGTGACACGATTTTTGTCACAGTCCCTTTATTTGATGGGTCTTTCCTGAATATCTTCAAAATAATCGGGGTAATTATGAATTACGTATTCTTGCTCTTCGATAATCATATGTAAATGCATCGTACAAAGAAACCCGACTTCATCAAAGTTATGATCAATCATTGATTGAAGCATTGTCTGATGTTCATCTAATACTCGACCCCAATCTAATTCTGAAATCGTCAAACGTAACCATCTGAAACGGTTCAAGTGCGTACTATAACTTTCCAGCCAGTCCCAAATCTCTCGTTTTCCAGCAATTTCATAACAAGTTCGGTGGAAATCAGTATCCAAATCAAAAAAAGCTTTTTTATTTTGAGCGATCACTGCCTGATCGGTTTGTTCTAATATTTTTTCTAGTTTAGCTTGATCTTGCGCTGTCATTTTCGCACTACATTCTTGCAGGATCGGTTTTTCCAGCTTTTCCCGCGTATAACGGGCTAATGAAGCAGATCGGATATCGATTTTTGAAACATAGGTGCCGGACTGTGGAATGGTTTTTACAAGTTCCTGATTACGAAGTTGGATCAGTGCTTCCCGAATCGGTGTGCGTCCGATAGCTAGTTGTTCTTCTAACACTTTATCGGAGATTTTACTTCCAGGTGCTAACTCGGAATAAATAATCTGTTTACGAATAGATTCATAAGCTTGCTGCTGCAAATTATTGATACCCATTAAAACTTCCTTTCTGTGTAAGTATAATCTATTATAACATAAATCGCTTACAAAACGTGTGGATGCAAAGACGTATTCTTGAAAAAAAGCCCTGATAGGCATGCCTATTAGAGCCTCGAAAAGAAAATACTGAATCAATCTGGTCGTACCTCTTGGATCGGTTTGACACGACCGCCGATTCTTTTAGCAAAAGCTTCGGATTCTTTTTTGTCTTTGAAAATGAGCAGATTGTCTAAGTTTTTTTCCCGAGTGCGGCAGCCAGTTTTATCGATGTAACCGTGCATTACTTTAACGACATACATGGGGATCACCTGCTTTTTTCTTTTCATTATACGAACTACTCGACACAATACAAGAAAAATGCTTAGACGGTTTTTTATTAAGAAATAGCATTATCCAGAGAAGCGTACGCTTGGAATAACTGATCCAGCTCCGGATTGACTTTGCTCAGCTTCACTAAACGTTGCGAATCAGAAAGTAAGAAACAGTGTTTACTGCTACCAATAGTTTTTAATTTTTTGTCTTCAGTTCCCACAATTTCGTAGCTAAAATCTAAACGTGTCCCCGTATATTTTTGGATAGTTGGATGGATGCTCACTTCTTCTCCGTAATGGATCATTTCTTTATAGCTGCAATTTACTTCCAGAACGGGGATAATGATCCCAGATTCTTCGATTTTTTTATAGGGAAACCCTAGATGTACCAATAAGGCTACCCGAGCCTCTTCAAACCAGCGGATATAATTGCTGTGATGAATAATCCCCATTTGATCTGTTTCATAATAAAAAGGTTCTCGTACATAACCTGTAAATTTCTCCATGATTCATGCCTCGTTTTCCATTGATTTTTTACAAAAATAATTCATCCACTTCGGAAGTGCTTCGCTGATCTGTGTCGGCAAAACGACATATTGTTCTTTTGCTAGCTGGTCTCCGATGAAACTATGAAGATAAACAGCTGCCGCAATCGTTTGGTCATTTTGAGGGAATTGGGCGAAGAATCCTGTGATCATTCCTGCTAAAGTGTCCCCCATGCCGCCTGTTGCCATAGCAGCTGAACCTAAAGGATTGGTGTAGAAGTGTTGGTGACCATAAATTTTTGTCTCATGACTTTTCAAAACGACCGCAGCACCGATTTCCTGTTGCTTCTTTTTGTTTTCTTCATCTCGCTGTTCTTTTATCGGTAGAGCACTCAACCGTTGCCACTCCATTTGATGAGGTGTAAGTACTGTTTGTTCGGGATAGGGTAGCGAAAGATGGTTAGCAGCCAGTAAACTTAAAGCAGAGCCATCAATCACCAGCCATTGTTCTTTTGATTGGTTTTCTAGTACTTGTTTGAAACGTTCCAAACTCTTGGAAGAAGTACCCAATCCGGGACCAATCAAGAGTACATTTGCTTGCTTTATCACGGAAAGAAACTGGTCAGTATCCGTCCAATCTACGATCATTGCTTCTGGCAGATGACTGTGAAGGGCACTCCGATTTTTTTCATCAGTTACTACTGTCGTGAGACCTGCTCCACTGTGTACGGCAGCTAAAGCACTCATGATGATTGCTCCGCCGTATTGTTCATTGCCGCCAATCAAAACGACACGTCCAAATGTTCCTTTATGTGAAATTTTTGGACGAGGTGTGATGACTATTTTCACTAGTTGTTTGTCTATCAGCATCAAAAAACCTCCTTTTACTCATTATAACGTATATTTTTTTTAGAGAAAAACAGATAAGAAAAGGAATTGTCAGATTTTTTGAACTATTTTTTTCTGTAATTTGTGGTATCATGAACACGAAGACTTAAATAAGTGGAGGATTAACTTTATGACAATTGATTGGCAAAAAGAAGTAGAAGCACGTAAAGAAGACTTGCTTGAAGACTTGAAAAATCTTTTACGTGTCAACAGCGAGCGAGACGACTCAAAAGTAACACCAGATGCACCATTTGGACCTGGACCTCGCGACGCATTGAAACATATGTTAGCTTATGGTGAACGTGATGGATTTAAAGTAAAAAATGTCGATAACTATGCAGGGCATATTGATCTTGGCGAAGGAGACGAAACACTAGGGATATTTGGACACATGGATGTCGTTCCTGCAGGAGATGGCTGGGACACAGATCCTTATGAACCAGTAATCAAGGATGGAAAGATCTTTGCACGCGGATCAAGTGATGACAAAGGTCCAAGTATGGCAGCTTACTATGCGATGAAAATCATTAAAGAACTTGACTTGAAACTATCGAAAAAAGTGCGTTTCGTAGTCGGTAGTGATGAAGAAAGCGGCTGGGGCGATATGGCTTATTATTTCGAACATGAAGAAGAACCAGATTTTGGTTTCTCGCCAGATGCTGAATTTCCAATCATCAATGGTGAAAAAGGAAATGTTTCTTTAGCTTTACGATTCAAAGGCGACAATGCAGGAGATTATGTATTGAAATCTTTTGTTTCCGGACTTCGCGAAAACATGGTGCCAGGAACAGCAACTGCAGCACTTCAAGTACCAAGTGCAGATACAGCTATCGCGATGGAAGAAGCATTTTACCAATTCATCGAAGCCAATCCAGTAAGCGGAACGATTGAAGCAGACAATACGTATGTAAAAATCGAATTAGTTGGTAAAGGTGCACATGGTGCAAGCCCACAATCTGGCATCAATGCAGGTTCTTTCTTGGCATTGTTCTTAGATAACTATGAATTCTTAGGATCTGCTAAACAATTTATCCATGTAGCAGCTGCTTATGTCCATGAAGATTTCTATGGAGAAAAACTAGGAGTCGCTTATGAAGATGAAAAAATGGGCAAATTGACAATGAATGCTGGACTGTTTGCTTTTGAAGAGAATGGTACAGAGGAAGCGAACTTCATCAATATGAATTTCCGTTTTCCAAAAGGTGTAACAGTAGACGGATTGCAAAGTGACATCGAACAAACAGTGGGCCAAGAAGGCGCAACAGTTACTCGAGGTGCTCGCGTAATGGAACCACATTACGTACCAATGGATGATCCATTGGTGGCTACATTATTGCAAGTCTATGAAGACCACACTGGAGAAAAAGGCTACGAACAAATCATCGGTGGCGGAACTTACGGACGTTTGTTGAAACGTGGCGTTGCTTATGGAGCGATGTTCCCAGGATATACTGATACAATGCACCAAGCAAACGAATTTATGAGTCTTGATGACTTGTTCAGAGCAACAGCAATCTATGCAGATGCTATCTACCGTTTGGCGAAATAATTAATTAAAAAAGGATCAAGAATTGCAAATTATCTTTGCAGCCTTGATCCTTTTTTTACTTTCTACTATGGTATTCATGATACACATGATATAGATTCAGCTCGTACTCTTTCTTTGCGTTCGTGACGACCGTATCCAAAATCAGTCCTGTTACTAATGAAAGAAGGGCTAAAGTCATCAATCCAGTACTTAAAATCGCAGAAGGGATGCGTGTAATGAAGCTTGTCAACATATATTCACGAATCACAGGAATCCCCGTGACCAATCCAAATATAAAGAAGAAGATGGTCCAGATCCCAAAGAAAAGCAAAGGTTTATAATCTTTGCACATTTTGATGATCATCATGATCACTTTGAATCCGTCAGAGAATGTATTCAATTTTGATTCGCTGCCTTCTGGTCGGTCCCGATATTCGATTGGGATCTCAACGAACTTGAATTTTTTATCTAGAGCATGGATCGTCAATTCTGTTTCGATTTGAAAACCAGAACTCATAATAGGAAAGCTTTTGACAAAAATTCGATTGAATCCTCGATAGCCGGTCATGACATCAAGAATTTTTGTTTTATACATTCTAGTAATTGTATTTCTAACAAGGTTATTTCCAAAATCATGGAAAGGACGCTTATTCTCATCAAAGTAGGTTCCATTTGATAGACGATCGCCAATGACCATATCTGCTTCGCCAGAACGTAATTTCTCAAGCAAACCATGTACAGCTTCGGCGGGATAAGTGTCATCGCCATCTACCATCAAATAATAATCGGCATCAATATCAAAGAACATTTGACGGATCACATTCCCTTTTCCTTGACGTGGTTCTTTCTTTACGATTGCTCCACCTTGAACGGCCAATTCGTATGTTCGATCGGTCGAATTATTATCATAGACATAAATATCTGCTTCTGGTAATTCTCGTTTAAAGTCTGCAATGACTGTTGAAATTGTTGCTTCCTCATTGTAACAAGGAATCAGAACAGCAATTTTTTCTTGTTGTTCCATTTTTCACTCTCCTTAACTATAGAAAACAAAAGCTGAATTAAAAATACCTCATAATCAAAGTAAATGCTAGTTTTTCCCGCTAAATATCATTTATTTAAAAAGAAAATACTGGAATATGTGTTTAAAAAGACCTGTCTAAAAAACCACCCACTATAAAAGAAGGATAGGAGACCTCTCTTTTAGATAGTGGGTGCGTATTCGTTATTTCATTTTTTTGACGTATTAATCTATTGCGCCCTTTTTTCTTGAAATGTCTAATACGGTTCCTGTATGAGCATCTGCTAAAAATTCATAATAAACAGTTTCGCCATCTTCTATCCGAGAAAGCCCACCTCGATAAGCACTCGACCGAACGGCGAATTTTCGAATAGGTTCTTTTTCAAAAGAGATCCAAGAACCTTCGATTGCGCCTTCTTTTAAAAAAGATGTTTTGATATTTTCAAGCACTTGGTCTGCTGACAATACTTTTTTGCGATGATACCAAATCGTTGAAGCTACCCCGCTCAATAATCCTAGACCGATCCCAACGGCTAACCCGCCTTTAAAATAGCTTAATTCGCTTTCTTCATACATGTGGATATACCTCCTTCTTCTCACTTGCTACTCCTTGTGCTTATTTTACCACACTCTCATATTTTCTTTGAAATAAATAACCGCTACCAGAAAAAATAAGCTATAATAAATACGATCGGTCTGCAGAAAAAATCATATTTTATCCGCAGATCAATATAAGTCTGAGAGGAGTTTAGTCTGAAATTTAGACGAATAGCATATGGAAGAAAAAACATTTCAACGAATCAAAGAGTTAACAGAATTACAAGGAACAAGCGGTTTTGAACAAGACGTTCGCGCCTATATGGAAAGTCATATGGAACCGCTGGTAGATGAGTTACAATTAGATGGTTTGGGCGGCATTTTTGGGCTGCGCCACCATGAAGAAGCGGATGCACCTCGTGTAATGGTCGCAGCACATATGGATGAAGTCGGATTCATGCTGACACAAATCCAAGAAAACGGGCTTTTCAAAGTCGTACCTCTAGGCGGCTGGAACCCTTACGTTGTTTCTGCTCAACGTTTTACACTTAAAACCTCTACTGGTAAGAATTATCCATGTATTTCTTCTTCCGTTCCCCCACATTTATTGCGAGGAACAAGCGGACAAAAATCAGTAGAAGTAACAGATATTTTGTTCGATGCTGGGTTTGAATCAAGAGAAGAGGCAATGAGTTACGGTGTCCTTCCAGGAGACACAATTGTGCCTTATGCTGAAACGATCAAAACAGCCAACGGAAAGAATATCATCAGCAAATCGTGGGACAACCGCTATGGCTGTACAATGGTATTAGAAGCTTTAGAAGCGTTACAAAATGAAACATTAGGTCATACATTGATTGCAGGCGCGAATGTCCAAGAAGAAGTAGGCTTACGTGGTTCTAAAGCTTCTGTCAATAAATTCAAGCCAGATCTGTTCTTTGCAGTAGACTGCTCTGCAGCAGATGACACAGTGACGAAAAATGGCACATTCGGACATTTAGGAGAAGGTACATTGATGCGTATCCAAGATCCAGGTTTGATCATGCTTCCTCGTTTGCGTGAGTACTTGCTGGATATTGCTGAAACAAACAATATCCCTTATCAATACTTTGTTTCAAAAGGCGGTACAGATGCAGGTGCTGCTCATACACAAAATGAAGGAATCCCAAGTACAGTGATTGGCGTAGTGGGACGTTATATCCATACGCATCAAACGATGTTCAGTATTCGCGATTTTGAAGCTGCACGAGAAATGTTGATTCAAACACTGAAAGGTTTGGATAAATCAACAGTGAACACGATCGTATACGGAAAATAACGCGATAGTAAAACTATAAAATCTGGCAAAAGCAACCTTTTGTCAGATTTTTTTTATAAAAAGAGGATCAATGTTTGTTAGTTCGTAAGAAAGGTGTATAATTTAATTGAAAAATACATAAAGAGAAAGTAGAGGAAAAAGAATGATTATCCCAAATAGTTTAGAAGAATTAGCAGGCTACGTAGAAACTGGAAAGAGTGTATTTTTCTTTACTGCCGGCTGGTGCGGAGACTGCCGTTTTATCAAACCGCAAATGCCTGAAATCGAAAATGACTTTTCTGATTGGCAATTTATTGAAGTAGACCGTGACAAGTACATAGATGTAGCCGCTGAATGGAACATTTTTGGTATCCCAAGTTTTGTCGTGATCCAAGACGGAAAAGAATTAGGTCGTCTAGTGAATAAAGATCGTAAAACAAAACAGGAAATCGAATCGTTCCTAGAAAGTGTAATAAAAGGCTGACATCTGTTAGGAGGGGTCAAGATGAATCAAGAATATAAGAACATTTTAGTAGGTATCGACGGTAGTGAACAAGCACTTGCTGCTTTCAAAAAAGCGGTAGAAGTGGCTCGCCGTAATAATGGGAAAGTATATGTAGCAAACGTAATCGATCAGCAATTTTATAACTTTATGGGCTATGCTCCTATTGATCAAAATCTAGTCGATCAGCAAACTGAAACAGCCAAGCAAATGATCGAAGAATGTAAAGAATATGGGAAATCTGTTGATTACACAAATATAGAAGGAATTATTGCCTACGGCTCTGTTCGTGAATCCATGGCAGTCAAATTGCCAAAAAAATATGCAATCGATCTAATCATGGTTGGGCAGTCTGGACTAAATGCAGTCGAACGCTTTATGACAGGAAGTGTAGCCAGCTACGTTATACGTCATTCACCTTGTGATGTCTTGATCGTTTCTGACGAAGAAGAACAGCCAAGTAATTAAGCAAGTGGAACTTGTATAATCTTTTTAATCAATTCACTAAAACAGTAAAGGGACTGTGACAAAAGTCTTGTCACAGTCCCTTGTTACGAATAAATGGTGTTCCAGAAGAAGCTTCTTCGGAAATAAAGCATGAAAAAAATCTCATGCAGTGAATGCAATTTTTTGTTAAGATAAATCTCAGCAAAGGATAATGGAGGAAAGAACATGATTTTTGCTTATAACAAAGCACACGTCGGAGACACTTTGATGGTTATCATAGCCGACGATAAAGGAACAGAAAACACTGTTGAACGTAAATGGAATGTTGCTCGGATCAAAGATGAACAAGGTCAAGTTGTTGCTTGGAACTTTTTCCATATCTCCGATCATCTAACAATCGAAGGGAACGGCCAAGTAAGCTTAACAGATGAAGAATTAGCGAAATTGAATCGATTGATCAAAGAAGCAGGATTCGAAGAACAGCTTGAAGCTGATCGTGAACCGAAGATCGTTGTCGGATATGTAAAAACATGCGTCCCGCATCCTGACTCTGATCATTTATCGATTACTGAGACAGAAGTAGACAATGGGACAGTATTACAAATCGTTTGCGGTGCACCAAATATCGAAGCTGGACAAAAAGTTGTCGTTGCAAAACCAGGAGCCATGATGCCGGATGGCATGATGATTTGGCCAGGAACTTTGCGAGGGGTAGACAGCTATGGAATGATCTGTTCCGCTCGTGAATTGCATTTGCCAAATGCTCCAGAAAAAAAAGGAATCTTAGTATTGCCTGAGGATGCCGTAGTCGGAGAAGCATTTCCAAAATAAAGAGGTTGTGAGCCTGCCGTTTCACTCTGAGTCGCAAGAAGTTGGCAGAAGAACACCATTTAAAAAAGAGGTTGTGACAAGTCTTTGTCACAACCTCTTTTTTTATTAATTTTCACTATTTTGATTTTGTTTTAATGCCGATTGATCGATCGTCAATTCAACAGTAGTTGTTTTTTCTTTCGAGCCTTCATAGTAAGTGATTTTGACAGAATCTCCCACTTTTTTCTTATACAAAGCAGATTGAAGTTCTACGCCAGAAGAAACTTCTTTGTCATCGATCTTAGTAATGACATCATATTGTTTCAATCCAGCTTTTTCAGCCGGTGTAGCTGTTTGGACATTTGTCACGATGACACCGTTAGTTACAGATGAAGGAATCTTCAAGATTTGTTCTTGTTGCTGAGTAGAAACGGCAGATAAGTCGACCATTGTGATACCTAGAGCTGGACGTGTCACTTTTCCGTCTTTTTCCAGTTGATTGATGATATTCACTACATCGTTACTTGGAATAGCAAATCCCATTCCTTCTACGCTTACATTAGAAGTCGATTCAGAAGTACTTGCGATCTTACTTGAGTTGATACCGATAACTTGTCCTTCGATATTCACTAAAGGACCACCAGAATTTCCCGGGTTGATCGCTGCATCTGTTTGGATCGCATTGATATTGACTGTTTCGTTCGATTCATTCGTACTTGTTACTTGTCGATTCAAAGAAGAAATGATTCCTGAAGTGACAGAATTCGCATATTCAGATCCTAATGGGGAACCAATCGCAATCGCAGGTTCACCAACCTTTAGAGCGCTTGAGTCACCAAAAGAGGCAACCGTTTCGACTTTATCTGAATTGATCTTCAACACCGCTAAATCTGAATAAGCATCTGTTCCAACTAATTCAGCTTTTACTTTCGTCCCGTCTTTCATCATGACTTCCAAACCTTGCTGTCCATCTACTACGTGGTTGTTTGTGACTACATAAGCAGTATTCCCGTCTTTTTTGTAGATCACGCCGCTTCCTTCACTATAAGCTTCCAAATTACTATCATCTGAGCTGCTACTTTCTTCTTGCTGCCCGAATAATCCGCCAAAACCGCTTGATTGATTTTGACTTTGTAAGTTGATAACAGAAACGACAGCGTCTTGAACTTTATCTACCGCTTTGGTGATATCAGAATCTACATTGACTTTGACATTTTCGACAACTGTTTCACCGGCTGAATTTTGATTGCCGCTTGTAGCAGTAGAACTATTGTTGCCAGTGCCCATCGCTGCATAAAAAATGCCAGCTGTCAGTAGTCCTCCAACGATCCCTCCAACAAGCCCCAGACCCAACTTACGCCAGAGGCTATTATTTTTATTTTTTTTCATCTTTGGTGTCACATTTTTTCTATCCATGTGTTCCTCCTCCAATTACATTCATTTATCTACTTTTAGTATAGTCTTATTTGTTGACTTTAGTCTACTTTGAGACTGTGAACTTTTTATGAAAAACTTTAGGAAAAATCATTGTTTTCAGATGAAAATATTTGATTTTCTTTTTCCACAGATACTGTGTAAAACTACGCGGATAGAATTGGAAAAATAAGGGATAAAACATATCCACAGCCTGTGCATAAAGTGGATAAATTCTTATAAAACGTATGTTTGCCTAATAAATGTGATGAAATAAGGTAAAATAACACTGTTTTCTGTGGATAAACCTGTGGATGTTGTGCATAACTGTTGGGGAAATCTTTTTAACAAAAATAGCCAAAATAAACATATAGATGAAAAAATTGATTATAATAAACAAAGTGAGCGTGAAGATCAAAGGAGAGAAAACATGAATATCAAAATTATTTCAGTAGGAAAATTAAAAGAAAAATACTTGATCCAAGGTATCAATGAGTATGTCAAACGGCTGAATGCCTATGCAAAAATCAAATTGATCGAAGTTCCTGACGAAAAAGCCCCGGAGAATTTGAGCGAAGCGCAAATGAGACAAGTAAAAGAAAAAGAAGGAGAACGGATCTTAGCGAAAATCAAAGAACAAGAATACGTCTATGCCTTAGCA
The DNA here is from genome assembly GCF_050555455.1 of Enterococcus sp. DIV1224. NCBI lineage: Bacteria > Bacillati > Bacillota > Bacilli > Lactobacillales > Enterococcaceae > Enterococcus > Enterococcus sp. DIV1224. The sequence continues at coordinate 261,690 of NZ_CP187859.1, forward strand.
ATTGAAGGGAAAAATCCCACAAGCGAATCTTTTGCTAAACAAATCGACCAATTAGGTATCCAAGGAAAAAGCCACCTTGTTTTTGTTATCGGCGGCTCTTTAGGACTCAGCGAAGCCGTCATGAAAAGAAGCAATGCTCAGATCTCTTTTGGCAAAATGACGTATCCACATCAATTGATGCGTCTGATCCTCGTCGAGCAAATCTACCGTGCCTTCCGGATCAACGCGGGGGCTCCGTATCATAAATAATGATATTTTTTTAAAATATAATGATGTATAACATATAAATTGTAATTTTCATAATTTGAGAGTGTAAAATATTTTGTGTAAATAGAAAAAAGGAAGTCCCTTCTATAGAATAGAGTTACCACAACACATTCACAGAAAAGAGGACTTCCATATGAACGATTTTACTACAGAAATTATGGAAACACTAATCAATAAAGGTGATTTAGATGAATTATTTCGATGTCATTTAGAATTAGCTGTTAATTCATTATTGCAGGCTGAATTAACAGCTTTTCTTGATTATGAAAAATATGATCGTGCTGGGTTCAATTCAGGTAATTCCCGTAATGGGAATTATTCACGTTCATTCAGAACAGAGTATGGAGAATTAAATTTGGTGATTCCTAGAGATAGAAATGGTAAGTTTTCTCAACAAACTTTACCTGCTTATAAAAGAACCAATGACTCTTTAGAAACCACTATTATTCAGCTATTTCAAAAAGGAATTACTATGTCTGAAATCTCTGAATTGATTGAAAAAATGTACGGGCATCACTATACGCCACAAACCATTTCAAATATGACTAAAATAGTTTCTGAAGATATTATTGCCTTTAAAGAAAGGTCCTTAGAATCCAGATACTCTGTCATTTTTATGGATGCTACTCACATTCCTTTAAAAAGACAAACTGTTTCAAAAGAAGCAGTTTATATTGTAATTGGCATTCGATTAGATGGAACCAAAGAGGTTCTTGGGTTTAGTCTTGCTCCAACTGAATCTGCTTATGTTTGGAAAGAGATTCTTCAAGACCTAAAAGACCGTGGTTTAAAAGAGGTTTTATTAGTCGTAACTGATGGTTTAAGTGGCATTAACGATAGTATTCATAGTGTTTATCCAAATGCTCAATTTCAACAATGTTGTGTCCATATATCTAGAAATATCGCTCATAAGGTTCGTGTTAGTGATCGACAAGAAATCTGTAGCGATTTCAAATTAGTTTATCAAGCAAGTTCAAAAGAAGAAGCAAATAATCAAATAAGGTTTATGATAGATAAATGGAAAAAGCAGTATCCACGAGTGGTTAAATTGCTCATGAATCCTGCTATATTAACCTTTTATAATTTCCCTCCGTCAATCAGAAGAACTATTTATTCAACTAATTTGATTGAAGGTTTTAACAAACAATTAAAGAAATATACCAAAAGAAAAGAGCAATTTCCTAATGAAGAATCTCTGGAGAGATTTCTAGTATCTCAATTCAACAACTATAATCAAAAGTTTCTATGCCGAGTTCATAAAGGTTTTAAAGAAATACATGATACATTAGAATCAATGTTTTAACTTGATCAACAGAATGGGCTTTTCCATTTACACATAATTCTTGACGCAACCTTAAGAAGAAGCGTAACATAATATGTGTAATAAATATTTCACAGAAAGAAAGAAAGAGAAAATTATGCATTGGTTATGGGTATTAATCGTAGGAGCTATTATCGGTTTGATTGCCGGAGCAATTACAAATAAAGGTGGATCAATGGGATGGATCGCTAACATCGTTGCAGGTTTAGTTGGTTCAGCAATTGGACAAGCATTATTAGGTAGCTGGGGTCCTCAATTAGCAGGAATGGCTTTGATTCCTTCTATCATTGGTGCGATCATCGTTGTTGCTGTAGTATCATTTTTCTTGGGACGTTCAAGAGGTTAATCGTCAAATATATCAGCAATTTTACCTATTATCTTAAGGAGCAGCTTTTCGCTGCTTCTTTTTTTGTATAGATAAACTGCTTCTATCACTGATCATCGATGTTGTCTAACTGATGTCGCCGAATGCAAGCATTACCTTTGTCAGATTAAAAAATACTCGTTACACTTAATATAGAACGACGAAAGAAAGGATGATCTCAATGAAAAAAATGTACGAAACAGCAATGATCAATCGTGGAGGCCGTGATGGCGAGGTTGAGGCACCAAACGGAAGTATGCACATGAAGATCGACCGCCCAGGAATCCATAGTGAAGGGACAAATCCGGAACAACTTTTTGCGGCTGGATACGCATCTTGCTTCAACGGCGCGGTTCAACACATGCTGGAAGAAAATAATCTTGAGTCTGATTCTGAAGTCAAAGCACGGGTATCTTTATTTCAATTAGAAGATGGGGGCTACCAAATCGGGGTTGTTTTAGAAGTTTCTTTGCCAGGACTTGAGAAGGACCAAGCAGAGAAAATCGCAGAAGAAGCCCACGCATTTTGCCCATACTCTAAAGCAACAAGAGGCAATATTGATGTGGAAGTGACTATAGTAGAATAAGGGATTCTTAATGTTACTATAAATGAGATTATGAAAGATCCTATAAAGAAACGCTAGTAAAAGAAACATGTAGTTACGGTAATTAATAGCGGTATATGTACGATTGATCGAATAGAACAAGGAGGCAAAAAAATGACACAGCGGGTAGCAATAATGATTTTAGTGTTGCTGGTCATTGGCCTCCTTGTTTACTATGTCCTAAAGTTTAAGCATTGGAAGCAGCAACGGATACATCAGGATATTGAAAAAAAGTTAAAACGGTATCCTATTGTTCAAGCAGCTTGGGAAAAGGCTGAAGCAAAACAATATAACATTCCTGGATTAACAGAAACAAGAATGGTGGTGCCGGAAACCGGCGAAAATGAGGTTTGTCAATGGATGACGCCGCAAGGGTTGGCTTTTTCTCAAGATTTTGTGTTTATTTCTGCCTACTGCTATGACCATCAGCATCATTCTATTATTCATGTACTGGATAGAGAAACAGGACAGCCGATCAAACTGCTGATTTTACCTAAACGGCCACATGTAGGGGGCTTAGTATATGATACAAAACGGGAACTTTTATGGTTGACAATCACAGGATCTGCTACTGGACGAGTAGCCGCTTTACGTTTGATCGATATCTTAGCAGATACATCTGAAGAGACGGGACAGCCAATCGCTTATTGGTTGACAACTGATCTCTCAGAGATTCCACAAGCATCGTATTTGACTCAAAACAATGATCAACTGGTATCTGGCAACTTCACACTAAAAGGTGAAGGACAGTTGACTTTCTATCTATTGCCGACGATAGCTGAAATGAAAACAGCAATTCGCCGCAAAGACAAAATCCAACCAACCGTGACAATGAGCAGAAAAACATCTGATAAGATTCAAGGTGTGGCTTTTTATGGCCATTATCTCTTAGCCAGTCGTTCTTATGGTCCTTATACCTCGGAACTCTTAGTGTCCGAGCGGGACTCTCCTAGCCGGATCCTAAAACGAATCAAATTTCCACCGTATTTGGAACAAATCGTTGTTGTAGAAGATCGTCTAGCAGTATTGTTTGAAAGTGGCGCCGCAGCGTATCGCGAGAAAGCCAATCCTGTGTTAGCCAATGTTTTATTACTAGACTTAGCAACGTTGCTTCATGCAAATAAGCGTCCCAAAAAGATTGCTGCAACTAAAAAATAGTCGGACAACTCAAGATGATCACTGTTGTTCATAAAGAACGACAAGAAAAATCATCTAGCGATGTTCGACTATGGGTTTATTTAGGAAGTATTTCTACTAAGATTCAATATGGCTATACAGATTCGGCGAAAAAACAAGGCAATGTTAAGTTTTTGAGAATCACAGATATACAAGAGGGACGTGTAAATTGGTCCAGTGTGCCTTACTGTGATATTAGTAATTCTAAACTAGTTGATTTAAGATTGGAAGAAAATGACATTTTGATAGCAAGGACAGGAGGAACTATGGGAAAAAGTTTCTTGGTTAAGGAAATAAGTGAGGAATCTGTTTTTGCTTCTTACTTGATTCGAATTAGGTTAGTTGAGAAATTATTATCAGAATACGTAGACTGCTTCTTAGACTCGCCATTATATTGGAAGTTATTAGAAAAAATTTCTTACGGAACTGGGCAACCAAATGTAAATGGTACAAATTTATCTAAACTACTTATACCATTACCACCTTTAGAAGAACAACAACGCATGACTACTAAAATAGAAATGATAAGAAGATCTATTCGTAGAATCAATTTTGAGTAAATATAACGGACCTAGCATCCATTTTATACCAGATGATGCTAGGTCTATTATTTATATTTTATGGAATTTAATTGATTTGTTCTAGTGTTTTAATATTATTACGACAGTAAAAAAATAGTTTGATTCTTCTAACATGAATGACCATCTAGAAGTGGAAATGTATAAAAGATTTATTTTATGAAGTTTTCCTAATATCATTCACTCATGATACGCAGCGCCGTATCATAAATAATGATATTTTTTAAGAGAAAAAATGATTAATGAGATAAGTTCATATTTTCATAAATTTATTTGAGACAAAGGTATATAATATTTTTATTGGAAATAGAGATATTATATACAAAGATATGTTTATGTAACTGTTTATAAATGAGAGGAAGGAATAAATTTGGAAAATAATGAAAGTTTGGCATTAAGAGTAGTAAATGAATCGCTGAAATTACCTGTCGTAAAAGTGAATCGTTCAGAATTTTTAGTGAAAGTATTTGGTGACAAGGTAGAAGATATCAATCAATTGATTGAAGAGGGACCACAAGCATTTTTATCTATAGAGGACCTAGATCGAGCTGCGAATAATCGAATCTATTCTATCGTTGCTCAGTCTAGTACATTGTCATTTGCTACAGGATTACCCGGAGGATTAGCTATGGCAGCAACAATACCAGCAGATATCACACAGTTTTACGGCTATTCTTTAAAATTGGCACAAGAAATTTCTTATATCTATGGGTATGAAGATATTTGGAATCAACAAGGAGAATTGACTGAAGAAGCTAAGGAAACGCTAATCTTGTACTTAGGGATCATGTTAGGTGTATCAACTGCTAGCTCTGCTGTTAGGGTATTATCAGGAAAACTTTCTGTACAGGCTTTGAAAAAGATCCCACAAAAAGCATTAACAAAAACGATCTATTATCCAGTGATAAAGAAAGTACTTGCAGTATTTGGAACAAAACTAACAAAAGCAACATTTGCAAAAGGAGTTTCCAAAGTGGTGCCTGTTGTAGGTGGTGTAGTATCAGGAGGATTGAACTATTTTTCAATGAAACCGATGGCTACAAAATTAAAAAACGAATTGAGAAAAGGTATCAATTATTCTGAAGAAAATTTGAAGCAAGATTTGAAAATTTTAAACGTTGAAGACATCATCATCGATGAATCTAATTTATTGGAAAGTAGCATGAAAGGTGAAAATATCATCGAACAGATAGAAAAGGCACATGATTTGTTGAAACAAAAAATTATTACTGAAGAAGAATTTATATCAATTAAACAAAACATACTTTCGAAATAATTAACTAATTACATGTCATAGAAAAGTACTTAGCACTCAATAAAAATCAGAAAATAAGAGATACATTTTTAATTTCTTAGTTATAGAAGTAATAGATCATATTCGAGAAGCCGACTCATCTATATCAGATGGGTCGGCTATTTTTAATGGCAAAGGATAGGAAAATTCATGTTTCAAAGAACAACGTTAGGTCACAAAGTGAGTAACGGATTTTTACTGAATTAAAAAACTAAATCGTACCTTTATTGAGAACAACCTTTGATTCTAAACATAAAGAGATATTACAGATTACAATAAAATTCACGTCTGCTGTGGTAAAACAAGTGAATAAGCAATATCAAAATTAAGACTAGATGCTTTTTTCGAGTAAATAATTTTTAGAAAATGTCTTCCTTTTTATCTGTTCTGATATAATGTTAAATGAGACTATAAGGAAAAATGATAATTATTTTAGAAAGCGAGTTGCTAATGTTGGATAAATATACTGTAACCAATATAAAAGTAGGAAATTTACTCAGTGATGCACAAGTGGGAAATATTGCCATCCCTGAAATTCAAAGACCTTTTGTTTGGAAAAGAGCTAAAGTAAGGGATTTGATTGATTCATTATATAAAAATTACCCTGTTGGTTATATTATTACTTGGAAATCTCCAGACATTAAAATAAAAGATGGAAAGACATCAAATGGACGTTTAATTTTAATTGATGGACAGCAAAGAATTACTGCGCTGTCTACTGCATTGAATAAAATTGAAGTGGTTAATGATAAATACAGAAAAGAAAGAATTATCATTTCATTTAATCCGTTGACTGAAGAGTTCAAGGTTCGAGATAGAGGGACAGAAAAAGGAAAAGAGTGGATAACTGATATAGCAGATGCAATGGATGCTGGTAGAAAATATATTAACAATTATTTAAAATTAAATGAAATCACTGACGATGATGAATGTGATCAAATTAGTGATAGGATTGAAAAGCTAAAACAGATAAAAAATTCTGACGTTGGCAATATTACTTTGGATGCCAGCCTTCCAATTGATATTGTAACAGAGATATTTATACGTATTAACGATGCAGGAGTGAAGCTTTCTCAGGCAGACTTTACCATGAGTAAAATTGCTATTTATGAAAAAAATAGTGGTGATGAATACGGAATGTATTTACGTAAATACATTGATTATTTTTGTGAATTAGCAGCTTCTCCAGAAAATTCTTCTCAGATTGAAACTAATGATTCAAATTTTGTAGAATCTAGATACTGGGACAAAATCAAATGGGTAGTTAACGACGAAAATGAAGTATATAATCCCACATATAATGATATATTACGTGTCATTTCACTTGTTGAATTTAATCGAGGAAAGCTAGGGGAGTTAGTTTCATTACTTTCCGGACGTGATTTTAAAGAGAAAGATTATAAGCAGAAAATTGCTGATGATTCATTTGATAAGTTGGAAAAAGGTATTGAAAAGTATACTAAAAAAGCAAACTTTGAACACTTTGTGCAAGATATTTTATGGAACCTTGGATATAAAGAACCGGGGCTTGCTATTGCTCAAAATGCAATAAATTATGCGTATGCTATGTATTTGCGTAACAAAGATCTAGGCGTCGAGGATTCAAAATTAAAGAGTTTGATCAGACGTTTATTAATTATTAGTCTCTTAACTTCAAGACATAGTGGCAGTTTTGAAAGTCAATGGACAGCAGATTTTCAAAGAATGGAATCTGCTAATTCTTTGGAAGAATTTGTCACAACATTAGAAAGACAAAACCTCACGGATGTATTCTGGAATGATACAGTACCAAGCAGATTTGATAATGCTAACGTCAATAGTTTGTTTTGGACTCTATATACATTGGCACAAAAGTATTTAGGAAATCAAGGTTTTCTAACATCCACTTTAGTTCGAGATATGAAAACTGCTCAAGTTCACCACATCTATCCAAAATCTTATTTACGAAAGAATGGTTTTTCAAGTAAAAACATGTACAATAAGTTAGCTAATTATGTTTACCTTCATGATCAAGTGAATAATAAAGTGAATGACTATGCTCCAGAAGTTTATATGAATGAAGTGATGAAATATACTGGAACTTATGGGAATGAAATGAAAGGACTGGAGGAACTGAAGAGAAATCTTGAAGATAATGCTATACCAGAATTAGTTAAAAGTGGAAATAGCAGTAACTATTTATTATTTTTAAAAGAACGTGCTGTGATGATGTCATTGAAAATAAAAGAATATTATGAAAAATTATAATCTTGTGAAAAAAGGGGTCAAGATTAATGAATTATAATAAAGGTTTGTAAATTAATAATAGAAACTCGCATAAGAGTTAGTTAGAAGTTTAGTATAATAGAACTCTCCGAATATCATCACTCATGATACCCAGCTCCGTATCATAAATAAATGATATTTTTGTAATGAGTTCGGGCATGCTCTCTACTTACTAGTAGGTCAAGTGATTGATCATTAAATAGTAGAAATAGCATGTCTAAGGAGACATTCCACAAAATCATTAACATACATTAAATAAATTGAGCTGTTGCATAATAGACATAAGGAAATGTTCTTTTCTATATTTAGAAAAGCTGTCAAGGCGAAGTTTAAATATCACAAAACTTAATTGGAAAAGATAATCAACTGGAACTTGCTAGCGTTGCAAGTTGAATAAAAAAACAACCAAGATTAGATTGTAGGAACTTGTAGAAGATCATAATTTGAAGTTAACAAAAGAATTCCACGACACCTCTACTCTGTTAAGTACAGGAAATAGAGAGTTAAGGGCAAGAAAAATAGGCGAGGATATCGGGTTGAAAGGCCGATTGTAGAACATAAGTTAATAGTAAATAAAAAGACGAAGAAATCTCGTCAAGTGGATTCTTCGTGTTTTTATTGATGAGATTGTTGTGACAACGTGCTTATTTTATTAGAAGATATCTTTTTCTGATTTTTCTAATGCTAAAGCTAAACACCCAATGATTCCAGCATCATCTCCTAATTTTGGAGGTAATACATAGTTTTCGAATGCTGGGTAGTCTACATAGTGATTCATCAAACCAACCAAAGCTTCTTGGACTCGTTCTCTCAGATGTGCTTGTTTCATTACGCCTCCGCCAAAGATGATGACATCAGGTGAAAATAGAAGAGTTGTGTTATAGACACATTGAGCGATGTAATAAGCTTCTAATTCCCAAGAAGGATCAGCGACAGACAACTCTTGACCTTTCATGCCTGTTCTTTGTTCGATTGCAGGTCCAGAAGCCATTCCTTCCAGGCAATCGCTATGATAAGGACAAACACCTTTAAAGGTATCCACAGGGTGTCGGCGCACAAGCATATGTCCCATTTCAGGGTGGCTGAAACCTTCTACAAAAGTGCCATTTTGCAAGGCACCGCCACCAATACCTGTTCCAATCGTATAGTAAACAATAGTGGAACGCCCTTTTCCATTCCCCGCGACATATTCTCCGTAAGCAGCTGCATTGACATCGGTGGTAAAGACAATCGGTAGTTCTTTTAAATTTTTATTTAAATAACCGATAAAATCAAAATTCTGCCAAGCTTTTTTTGGCGTAGAGGTGATATATCCGTATGTTGCTGAATTGGGATGAATATCAATCGGTCCAAAAGAACCTATTCCAATCGCTGCCAGTTGTTCTTGGTGTTTTTTGAAGAAATCAATAACGTTATTCATCGTTTCTATCGGCGTGGTTGTAGGGATTTGTATTCTTTCAATTACTTCTAAATCTTTCGTACCTACTGCGCAGACAAATTTTGTTCCGCCAGCTTCAATTGCTCCATATAACATAAAACATTTGCTCCTTTGCAGTTAAGTCGTTTTACCTTGAATCAGCTTTACTGGTAAAACGTAATGTGATTCCAGTGGTTTTTCAGCATCTTGGATTCTTTGCAGTAGCAAGTCTACAAGGATGTCGGCAATATCCGTTATTGGTTGAGCGATAGTAGACAGATGCGGAAAATAATTCTGGATAAATTTTGTTCCGTCATATCCAATGATTTTCAATTGCTCAGGGATGCGGATATCGAGCTCTTGACACAGATTGTATGCCAATACAGCTGTAAGATCATCTGTGCAAAAAATACTGTCAATCTCTTCATTTTGCAAAATCCGTTTGATTTCTAAATTTTTTAAAGCAGTGGAACGAGCAGTTGAATGGAATTGAAAAATCTGTGGTTCTAGCTGCTGCTCATCCATAAATTTCAAATAGCCGTTCATTCGGTCATTTGTGGGGGAGTTGGATTCTTGCGAGCCCGTCAAAATAGCGATTTTACGAGCTCCTTTTAGATAGAGATTTTCTGTCGCGAGATAACCGCCTCGGAAATTATCACTGCTGACGATTGGTGTTCCGTCTGCCAGATAGCGGTCAAAAGAGACGATTGGCAACTCAATATTTTCGTACTCCTGTATCCCGAGATTATGAGCGCCGGCGATGATGCCGTCCACTTTATTTGCTGCTAACATGTTGAGATAATTTCGTTCTTTTTCTTTATTATTAGCACTGTCACATAAGATCGAACGATAGCCTAAATCAAATAATTTACTTTCCAACTGTTCGACTAATTCGCCAAAAAACGGATTGGCGACTGTTGGGAAAATCAAGCCGATCAATTGGGTGTTTTTTCCTTGAAGTGAACGAGCTAACGAATTCGGCTGATAATTGAGTTCTTTCATTGCTTGATTCACTTTATCGATTGTTTTTTGACTTAAAGAACCATAATTATTTATCACTCTCGAGACAGTAGTAGGAGAGACTCCTGCTTTTTTTGCCACATCTGTCAATTTAACAGCCATTTTCTTCATCCTTTATTTGTTCATATTCCGCAGATGCCATAATTTCCCTTTAAATTCCCTGTCACTTTTTATATACAAGCCCGTTTGATCATCTGTCGGAAAGACACGGGCAGTTGCTGTTTGCTGTCCATCATTTACAAACACCTCTACAACGGAACGATCAACAAATATTTGTAATTTCAGCGGTTTCTTTTCAATTGAGAATTCACGTACAGTTCCAAAATTTTCAGCGAAAGATTTGCCGGCATGGCTGCGATCCATACTCATTTTACCATGTATCGTATCAAAGGATAGTGTTAAACCGTGTTTTTGTTGTTCATCTGCAAACAATAAAATAGTACCTTTCTGTGAGTAATCGAATTCTAACTGGAGTTCATATTGATTTATTTCCGCGTCAATAGTGGTTTCCAAACCGCTAAAGTGATAAGATTTTCCTTTTCGCAACTGCGCTGTTTCTTTCACCGGTCGTTGATAGAGCTGCTCTTTTTCAATAGTAAGTTCTTTTACGATGCTCAAGCAGTGTGCCCATCCTTCTTCGTCAGTTGGATAGCTGATTTCAGGCAACCCAATCCAACTGATTGCCAAGGTTCGTCCATTTTCATCACTGAAACAATGCGTCGCGTAAATGTCAAATCCTTCATCTATATTTTTTATGTGAGTAAGGTCGGAAAGCTCATTTTTTTCAAAATCAAATGTTTGACCGATCACGTAAGTATTCGGGTAAATATTACTGTATGAGTGGATCTCGTGAGATAAACCTTGTGGGCAGAAGACCAGTAGTGCTTTGCCGTTCACAAATAATAGATTTGGACACTCGATCATAAAACCCATTTCTTCCTCTGTAAAACCCAAAGTTCCTAAAAACTGCCAATTTTGAAGATCTTTACTGTAATAAGTTAGGATTCTTCCTTGTTTTTGTTCAGTTTGTGCTCCGACAATGAGCAAGTAACCGTCATCATAAGCAATCAGCTGAGGATCACGGATTTCTTGTGTATATCCCGGAGGTGGGGAGCTGATCAAAGGAGTCGGTATCTTAGTGATATTACCATTTTTGTCCATCCATGCCCCTAACTGGAAGGAATGACGTCCCCAATTCGAATCACGCACATTTCCGGTATATGCAAGGAACAGTTGATTATCAATCGGCAAAGCTGAACCTGAGTACACACCGTGACTGTCAAATGAATTATCCGGAATCAGTTTGAGGCCATCGTTTTTCCAATCTATCAGATTAACTGAGGAGAGATGGTACCAAGATTTCAGACCATGAACAGACCCCATCGGATATGCTTGATAAAATAGCTGCCATTTCCCGTCGAAATAGGAAAAACCATTCGGATCGTTCAATAAACCAGTAACTGGTTGTATATGGTAGCCTAAGCGCCAATGGGAAGAATTGATTTTTTTCTCTAAGGAATGCAAATGTTCTTCAGACCATTCTTTATATGGACGATAACGATCCGTTCGTGACCAATTTTCTTTAAGTTTCATGACAAACTCCTTGTAAACGTATTCTTGGAATTATAATATATTTTTTCTGGTAAAATGTCAAACGAATATCAAAATTAAATGGCTTATAAAAGCTATTTTTTTATATATAAAAAATTATTTTATTTAAAATTTGATAATCGATTGACAATTGTTTTAAATCATGGCATATTGTGCTTAAGAAAAATTTATAGTTACTGCTTCAATAATTTTGGATTAGGAGGAAATGAAATGGATTACAAAAAAGTAGCTGAAGAAATCAGCAAAGCGCTTGGAGAAGACAATGTACAAGCAGCTGCGCATTGTGCAACACGTTTACGGCTTGTCTTAAAAGATTCAGACAAAGTAGACCAGAAGGCTCTGGATGATAATGAAAGTGTGAAAGGAACTTTTGAAGCAAATGATCAATTTCAGATCATTATCGGAGCAGGTGATGTGAATAACGTATATGATGAATTCGTTAAGATCACCGGCGTAAAGGAAGCTTCAACCGACGATTTGAAAGCGGTAGCATCGAATAAGAAGAATAATCCTGTCATGGCCTTTATCAAGGTGTTGTCAGATATCTTCGTTCCGATTGTCCCTGCATTGGTTGCGGGTGGACTGTTGATGGCTCTGAATAATGTTTTGACGGCACAGGATTTGTTTGGTCCTCAGTCAGTGGTTGAGTTGTATCCATCAGTGAAAGATTTTGCTGGCATCATTAATTTACTTGCTTCAGCGCCGTTTGCTTTTTTGCCGATTTTGGTAGGTTTTTCAGCAACTCGACGTTTTGGAGGCAATCCGTATCTTGGAGCAGCAATGGGGATGGCGATGGTCATGCCGGATTTAGTGAATGGATACAGTGTGACGAATGCTATTGCAGAAGGATCGATGCCTTATTGGAATATTTTTGGAATGAATGTGGCACAAGCCGGTTATCAAGGATCTGTTCTTCCAGTCCTTGCAGTTTCTTGGATTTTAGCTACTTTAGAAAAATTCTTCCATAAACGGTTGGCTAATGCTTTCGACTACACATTTACTCCAATGCTAGCTATTATTATTACTGGTTTTTTAACTTTTACAGTAGTAGGGCCGGTGATGCGTACTGTCGGAGACGGCTTAGCTGATGGATTAAGCTGGTTATACAGTACTACTGGAGCTTTCGGCTTAGGTGTCTTTGGTTTCTTCTATTCGCCGATAGTCATTACCGGATTACATCAAAGCTTTCCAGCAATCGAGACTACTTTACTAGCAGATGTTGCCAGAACGGGTGGCTCTTTTATCTTTCCAGTTGCCTCAATGGCAAATGTAGCGCAAGGAGCGGCTGCTTTGGCGATTATGCTGCTGACAAAAAATAAAAAGCAAAAGAGTCTAGCTACCACTGCAGGTGTTTCCGCTATGTTGGGGATTACTGAGCCAGCGATATTCGGTGTGAATTTGAAACTGAAATTTCCGTTTATTTGTGGAATGATTGCTGCAGGAATTGCTTCATTCTTTATCGGCTTGTTCCACGTATTAGCAGTTGCGATGGGACCGGCAAGCGTCATTGGCTTTATTTCCATTGCACCTCGTTCGATTCCTTCATTCATGATCGGAATTGTTATCAGTATAGTGATCGGTTTTTTAAGCACTTACTTCTATGGAAAAAAACATATGGAACTGCTAGCAGATGGTGAATCAAAAGGAACAGAAGCAGCTGAGTCAATCAGTTCAGCTCCTAAAACGACTAGGAAACCGCAAGATGAAATTTTAGCTGCATCAGTCAGCGGGAAGATTCTCCCTTTAACGAAGGTAAAAGATCCAGTTTTTTCCACTGAAATGATGGGAAGAGGTATAGCAGTCAAACCAGATGACGGGGTAGTCCATGCTCCAGCAGATGGTATATTGACAGTTGTCCACGAATCTAAACATGCATATGGCTTGAAAACAGAGAAAGGAGCGGAAGTACTGATCCATATCGGTATCGATACAGTGAATCTAAAAGGGGCCGGATTCACGACACAGCGACAATATGGTGAATTAGTGAAAAAAGGGGATATTCTCGGTACATTTGATCGTAAATTGCTTAAAGAAGAAGGGTACGACGATACAATTATGGAAATTGTCACTAATTCCTCTGCATATGCTAATGTAAAAATTCTTGAAAAAAACACGGTCAAAAGTGGTGAAGATATTCTGATAGTGAGTGAAACAGATGAAAAATAAATGGTGGAAAAGTGCAGTAATCTATCAAATCTATCCTCGAAGTTTTCAAGATACAAATGGAGATGGCATTGGAGATATTCCTGGTATTCTTTCAAGATTAGATTATCTAGAAAACCTGGGAATCAATGCGATATGGTTAAGCCCGGTTTATGAATCACCTAATGATGATAATGGCTATGATATCAGTGACTACAGAAAAATAGGCGCAGAATATGGAACGATGGCAGATATGGATTTACTGATAAAAGAAGCACGACAAAGGGGAATAAGAGTCATCATGGATCTTGTTATCAATCATACGTCAGACAGACATCCATGGTTTCAATCGGCAAAAAAAAGTGTTACCAGTCCCTATCACGACTATTATGTTTGGCGTAAAGAACCGAATGGATTAGAGTCGAACTTCGGCGGTTCAGCATGGACCTATGTGCCCGAAGTGAATCAATATTATCTGCACTTGCATTCGAAAAAGCAGCCGGATTTGAATTGGCAAAATCCAAAGATGAGACAAGCAATCTATGACATGATGAATTTTTGGCTTGAGAAAGGGATTGGCGGATTTCGATTAGATGTCATTGATCTGATTGGAAAACAGCCGGAACAATCTATTACTAAAAATGGTCCTCTTTTACATAATTTATTGCAAGAAATGTACCAAAAAACATTTGGTCATTATGATGTAGTGACAGTGGGAGAGACTTGGGGGGCAACGCCCAAGATTGCGCAGCTGTATTCAAAAGAAGAACGCAAAGAATTATCAATGGTCTTTCAATTCGAGCATATTAATCTAGACAAACAGAATGGCAAGCGAAAATGGGATCTAAAGGATTTAGATCCACAGGAATTACATCGGACTTTTTCTAAATGGCAGATTGAATTAGGTGGTTGTGGTTGGAATTCTTTATTTTGGAATAATCATGATCTCCCACGAATCATTTCTCGCTGGGGGGACGATCAAGAATATCGAACAATCAGTGGAAAAATGCTAGCGATATACCTCCATTTTATGCAAGGTACTCCTTATATCTATCAAGGAGAAGAGATCGGCATGATCAATTATCCAGTAAAGAGTATTGATGAGGTAGATGATATTGAAAGCCAAAGAATGTATGCAGAACGTATAAAAAAAGGCTATTCGAAGGAAGAGTTGATCCAATCAATCAACTCGAAGGGGCGAGATAATGCTCGCCATCCGATGCAATGGAACAATCACAAAAATGGTGGCTTTACGGAAGGCACTCCTTGGTTGCCAGTGGGGAATACAGAAGAGATCAATGTAGAAGCAGCATTAGCTGCTCAAGATTCCTTGTTTTATACGTATCAAAAACTGATCGAATTGCGCAAAGAATTACCTGTGATTGTCTATGGGAAATATCAAGTCATTGAGACAGAGGAACCGAATGTTTTAGCATATCTACGCAGTTTAAAAAAACAAAAAATACTAGTTGTAGTTAATTTTTCTGATCAAAAGACTACTTTTCCAATCGGTAAGTATCGTGTCAAACAAGTCTTGATCCAAAATTACAAAAAGAAAATTACTAACAATTTACTCCCATATGAAGCTTTTAGCGCGCTGATCTATTAAGTGGTTTTTTCTATAGATGAATCTTTGTTATGAGGTAGATAGTTCAATGAAACAGTTATTCGATTTGTTTATAGAAAACAATTTAATCAGCAAAAAGGGGGACAAACTTTTAATTGTCTCCCTTTAATTGTTAGGATGGAATATTATCACTCTTAAACAATAAGTTAAAAAAATACTCGTTTACATAAAAAAGATTATTTAGATGCGATAATATCATAGATAAAGAAACATTCATCATAAGAAACAGTGATCCCAAATTCTGTTTCAATATTTTTGAAGGCCTTTTTTGCATGAAAAATTGTTTCATGAGAAGGTCTTGTGTCATCTTCTGATATAATTTTAAGTTCATGACCGTTTATCAATGTACGCTCAATTAGACACGCTGTATGAATCAAAAGTTTTAAAAGAATGGAATGAGTGAATTTTTTGTGGAAAGTACATTCCAATTCTTGGATAAAATCCATTAAGCTTTTTTGGATCTTATTCCCAGCTAATAAGTAGAGATATTTGTCCACTGCTTCAATTCCCATATCAAAAAACGATATTTCTTGTGAATGAGTGGCTGCTGCCCTTTTTTGATTGTTGTTCTTCAGTCGTAAGATGACAAAGCATCTTATCTTTGAATAAAAAAATAGAACTACCTAAGGAAGCGTTTCGGCGCTTCCTTTTTCTATATGATCGTTTAATGACTGTAGGAATTCAGTATACCAAAAGAAAACCACCTTTTTGACTAAACTTGATAGTGGTCAATTTTTTATGATGGATAAGTATCTATACTTAGTCTCGTAAGAACGAAAAGGAAAAGAGGGAGAAAGATGAAATTTCAAAAGTGGATCCAAGAGCATCGAAATCATATCACCGCCTTATCAGCTGTGTTGATTATTTTTGGTTTTATCGGAAAATTTACTGGATTTGTCTTGTTCTATAACATTGCTCTAGCCATAGCTTCTATTATTGCGGTCATACCTATTATGATCCATGCGTATCAGGCAGTAAAAGTCAAAGTTATCTCAATTGATTTACTCGTTACTATTGCTGTGCTTGGTGCCTTTATGATCGGAGAATACAAGGAGTCAGCTATCGTTACATTCTTGTTTTTGTTTGGTAGCTATCTGGAACAAAAAACATTGACCAAAACGCGGGAATCAATCAAGGCTTTGACCGAGATGGCCCCATCGACTGCTAGCGTTGTCCAAGAAGATGGAACGACCGAAGAAGTGGAAATCGATGACGTGGAAGAAGGCGATATCGTCTTAGTAAAAACTGGTGGAGCTATTCCTGTGGACGGTCGAGTCATTGACGGGAAAGGGTATGCGGATGAAGCCGCAGTGACGGGTGAATCACGACAAGTCGTCAAAATCAGTGGAGATGACGTATTTTCTGGAACGATTTTAGCAGATGGCTACGTGACGATTGAAGCAACTAAGGTCGGAGATGATACGACCTTTGCCAAAATTATCGAATTAGTCGAAGAAGCACAAGATACCAAATCACATGCGGAAAAATTCATTGATCGTTTTTCTCAGTATTATACTCCAACCGTTTTACTTATTGCGTTGCTTGTTGGTCTGATCAGTCGTGATTTTCGTTTAGCCATCACTGTTTTGGTTCTTGGTTGTCCTGGCGCTTTAGTCATTGGTGCGCCTGTTTCGAATGTAGCAGGAATCGGTAATGGAGCGAAACGTGGCATCTTAGTAAAAGGCGGTGAAGCAATGGATACTTTTTCCAAAACTGATACTTTTGTCTTTGATAAAACCGGTACATTGACCAAAGGAACTCCTGCTGTATCCACTATCAAGAACTATACAGAGGATGAAGGGGACAGCTTAGCTTTAGTGGCTCGATTAGAAACGTTATCCGATCATCCTCTGGGGCGCGCCGTGATCCATTATGCTCAGGAGAAAGACCTTGATTTTCAACAATTAGCAGTCAAAGATAATCAGACGATCAAGGGACAAGGAATCACAGCTGAGATTGATGGTCATACAGTTTGTGCGGGCAACACCAAATTGATTGCCGCTCACAAACTTTCTCTCACACCAAAGCAAGTACAAGATTTACATCAATTACAACAAACAGGCAGCTCGGTCATTATTGTAGTAATCGACAAAAAAATCACTCAAATCATTGGTGTGTCAGATGTGATTCGACCAGAAGTCGCTGAACAATTAGCTATGTTGAAACAAGCAGGAGCAAAACATTTAGTGATGCTGACAGGTGATAATCAGATGACTGCTGATTATGTAGCTGATATGTTAGGCATTGATGAAGTCCATGCTGAATTATTACCAGATGAAAAGGTTCAATTTGTGAAAAAATACCAAGAACAAGGATTGCGCGTTGCTTTTATTGGAGATGGAATCAATGATTCTCCCTCTTTGGCTGCGGCTGATATCGGGATTGCTATGGGATCAGGAACGGATGTCGCTATCGAAACGAGTGACGTTGTCTTGATGCAATCTAGTTTTGGATCGTTGGTTCATGCTTACCGTTTGGCTAAGAAAACTGTTTTGAATACCCGTGAAAATGTAGTGATTGCCATTGGTGTCGTCTTATTTTTACTCATCGGCTTATTTGCCGGGTTTATTTACATGGCTAGTGGGATGTTCGTTCACGAAGCTAGTATCTTGATCGTTATCTTTAACGCGATGCGTTTATTGTATTTTGGACACGAAAGCAAAGAAGAAAAATCGTAAAACTTGATAAGAATCAATTTTTTTATGGAAGCTGTAATCTAGAATAAGACTATCAAGAAAAAGGAAGGAAGAACTACGATGAAAAAAATGATTATGCAATTAGATACACTAGCTTGTCCAAGCTGTATGCAAAAAATCGAACATGCGGTTTCTCAACAGCCTGGGGTAAGCAATACGAAAGTTTTGTTTAATGCGAGCAAAATCAAAGCAAACTTTGATCCAGAGGAAGTCCACCCTGAACAATTAGCTGCAGTTGTGGAAAAATTAGGTTATGAAGTCCAATCAACAAAAGTAAAAGAGGCGTAAATCAATGAATATAGTGGAAGAAAAATTTGCTCAAGAAACAAAACAAGCAGATATCGACCATCATAAACCAACTGCTGGCGCCATGGTGGGGCATGTATTAGCAAATTTTAAATTAGAAGAAATGAAATTGATCCAAGCACAATTGTATGTTTTGGGTACATCTTCGCAAGAATTAAGTACCCTTTTTTCAGAATATGCTGATCAAGAAGCGAGATGGTTCAATGAAATCTCTCATGAGTTAGTGATTGAGAATGAAATCGTTCCGTCTACTTTAGAAGAAGTCATGCGTTATGGAAAAATTTACGAACATGGTCAAAACAAATATTTACCAGCCTCAACAATGTTGGAAAACTTTGCAAAAGATTTTGATTTCCAAAATGTCTTTATCACACGGGCAATCAAGTTAGCTGAAAAAGAAGAAAAATATGGCTTGCAACAATTACTCGTTGAACTTTTAAGTTTCAATAAAGAAATCATCTACCAAGTACAAAGACTCCAAGGAAAAACTGTCCGTCAAGATTTGGATGAGGAAGACGATGATGACTAAAAGTCTATGTTTCTTCAAATACAAATATAAAGCGTGAGAAAAGCGGGAAAAAACACGAAGTTTTTGTCTTAAAAATAAAATAAAAAGAA
Organism: Enterococcus sp. DIV1224; assembly: GCF_050555455.1. Classification (NCBI taxonomy): domain Bacteria; kingdom Bacillati; phylum Bacillota; class Bacilli; order Lactobacillales; family Enterococcaceae; genus Enterococcus; species Enterococcus sp. DIV1224. The sequence continues at coordinate 280,996 of NZ_CP187859.1, forward strand.
GCACCCGCTGATGTTGTCTATAAGACATCAGCGGGTGCTTCTTAGTTTTTAAATGGTTTAAAAGATGGATGAGAAAATACAAAAAATCAATAAAATCACATTGCTTATTTGATAGAATAAAGAAGTGGGGGAGTAATCGAAAGGGGTTTTTTAATTGAAAAAAAGGATTTTATTAACAATGGGTCTAGCTTTTTTGTTAGCTGGTTGTACCAACGGGAATGAACCAAGAAAAGAATCAACAAAAGAAACAGCGAAAACAACAATTGCAACTACTACAACAACTAGCACAGAGAGCAAGTCAACTGCAACAAGTACAGAAACAGCAGATACCTCTACTTCATCAGAGTCTTCCAAAACGACTGAAACAACTCAAACATCTACTTCAAGTTCTTCTGTAGAGGCTTCATCTTCCTCTTCAGAAAGCAGCGAACAAGTCGAACAAACACTGTGGAATGCAGACAAAGCCGCACAATTAGAGGCATTTATGACCACATGGGGCCAAACAATGGGACAACAATACAAAAGTTATACGAATCAAATGAGTGTGGACTTATATGGTCTTAAAGTCCCTCAAGCTATTTTGAACGGGGAGTGGAAGATGGCTATTGGTGGAGTGCCAGTTTCTGCAGAATGGTCAGAAAGCGGGACAGGTCAAGCAGATTATCAAATCACGGCCGTCTATTCCGATGCAGAGACAGAACCATATCTGAAAAAGCACGTCTATCTATTCGGGTTTCAGCAAAATCAGCCAAAAGTATTGGTGACACAACAAAATCAGGGGAATCCCGATAATTATCTTTACTTCAACGAGACAGCGAATAATGAATTGAAAAATGGCTTTAATCAAATCGTTTATGGGCAAGTAAACCAGTGAGAGAAAGAAGAGACACAGTGGAAAATATTAATTGATTGCTATGACTAAGAATTAAGATGAAGGATGAAATTTCTAGTTTCGTCCTTCATCTTAGTTACGTTTTACTTGGATAACTTTAATAATAACGATAAATAGTTTTCTCTCGACTTCTTTAGAGATTGAATAAACCCTCCAATACTAAAATTGAATGTTGCAAGAGCATGAATTGCCAATTGTATTATTAGAATTTTTAGAAAATTGCACCTTTAGTTTCTTTAGATAAAATGATACAATGATTGGTAAAATTGTGAAAGGGTGGTCATTTGTTAGAGAAGTTTTTGGATATGTCGTTAGTTCAACGTATTGTTGTTGGTATTTTAGTCGGAATATTGTTTGGTATCTTTTTCCCCACGTGGACATTTATTTCAATATTGGGTACGTTGTTTGTCAGTTGCTTGAAAGCAATTGCACCTCTTCTAGTTTTTTTCTTGACGATGGCTTCAATTGCCAAACATAAAATAGGAAATAAGACATTTGTGAAGCCTATTTTAGTCTTATATTTAGTAGGAACATTGCTTTCGGCACTTGTAGCAGTGATTATAAGTTCAATTTTTACTGTTCCTATTACTTTACAAGAAACAGTATCTGAACAAGCACCGCAAAATTTGGAAAGTGTTTTATCTACGATGTTGACAAATGTCACACAAAATCCTGTTCAATCGCTCATTGATGCGAATTATCTTGGCGTCTTATTCTGGGCTGTGTTGTTAGGTCTGGCTTTTCGAGCACGTTCAGAATCGACAAAAGAATTGGTGGATCAAATATCTGTAGCATTATCACAAGTCGTACAAGTGATTATTGCATTCGCTCCGATAGGGATTTTAGGATTGGTTTATCAATCGATTGCCACGACTGGAATCGCTGGATTGGCAGAGTATCTGCAGCTTTTACTTGTGTTGATTGGCACGATGCTGTTTGTCGCATTAGTTGTGTACCCGTTCCTCGCGTTTTTGTTTATTAAAGAAAACCCCTATCCATTGATTCTTTTTTGTTTGAAAGAAAGTGCGCTTCCCGCTTTCTTTACCCGAAGTTCTGCCGCAAATATCCCGATAAACATGATGCTGGCTGAAAAATTGAAATTGACGAAAGAGTCTTATTCCATATCGATCCCATTAGGTGCTACGATCAATATGGGCGGTGCTGCGATTACCATTTCCGTGATGTCATTGACGGCTGTACATTCCTTAGGGATTGAAGCACCATTTGTTTTGAAAGTCCTTTTATGTATTTTGTCTGCTTTAGCTGCTTGTGGGGCTTCAGGTGTTGCGGGCGGTTCACTGTTATTGATTCCATTAGCATGTAGTTTGTTTGGTATCTCTAATGATGTTGCGATGCAAATCGTCGGTATCGGATTTATTATCGGTGTTATCCAAGATTCAATGGAAACTGCCTTAAATTCGTCAAGTGATCTGTTGTTTACTGCAATAGGAGAATTAGGCGCGCGTAAAAGAAGTGGAGAAAAAATCAAATTGAAAGATCGATTAGATGGGTTAAATGAACGTTGAATATTAGATATTTAGGGATGAACCTTAAGACGATTCAAATTTTTAATGAGTTATATAGATGTACGTGTAAAATAGAGGTTCCTGTTAAATCGAGATAAAGTCGTTTATAATAACAATTAAAAGCATAGGTAATTGTTATTGGAGGCGCATCATGGATTTTTTACGTAAATTTGGTTTCTTCTTTTTATTATTAGGCGTGTTGAGTGATTTTTTGACTCCGTACGTATTAGGATTGTATTATCCTGAATTAAATCAAATGAAGAGTGTGATCAGTGTATTTGGAGAGGTTTCCAGTCCTGTAAGAAAGGCGTTTCTTATTTGGTCAGTGGTTTCAGGGATTTTATTCATCCTGTCATCGCCTGCATTGTATGCTGCATTTGCAAGTACATCTCGTGTGTTAGCTACCCTAGTTACAGCATCTATCGGTTTCTATGGTATAGGTGATTGTATCTTCACAGGTTTGTTCAGTATCAATACCCATGAGTCTTCGTGGAATGTCTCGACATGGGTCCATAATATCGGATCAGGTTTAGGTTATAGTGGTTTTTTATTGTTTCCAGTTCTTCTTTTCTTGATCTATCGAAAAAATGGGCAAATGGACGTAAGCCACTTATACCTTGGGCTGTCTGTAATCAGTTTGCTTTTTGCGGCGATTTATGGTCTGGCAAGAATTCCTTCTATAAATTCTTGGCCATTACTGAATAAAATAGGATTTTGCCAAAGAATCAGTTTTTTCTTTAATTATGTGCCCATTGCCTGGTTGAGTATCTTACGTCTCAAACAGTAAAACTTGAGCCATCAAATTGAACAGTCAGCGGACATTTCGTCCGTTGGCTGTTTTTTTGTTTTTCTGAAATATAGTTCCATAATTTTCTTGTAGAGCTTCTGTTTTAGCGTATATTAACTGAGAAAGAGTAGTGTATGATTTCTCAGGTTATTTTAATCTTTTATTTGGTCTAGTTCTCCTTATAAGAAAAAATTATAGTGAATATAGAAGGTGATGGAAATGAGTGTAATACAATATCAAGAAAGCAAACTACGAAGAGTAGCGATCCTGAACAGACTGTCCAATTTCGAGCATGTAAGTTACCAGCAACTTTCTGAAGAATATTATGTTTCCAGAAGCAGTATCGCAAATGATATTTCTTACATCAAATATGTATTTGCGAAAGAAGGATTGAATCTCAGTTTTGATCGTTTCGGGACATATTTTGAAGGAAATGAAATACAGGTTCAGAAGGTACTGAAGCGTATGATCCTGAATCATTTTGATGAATTGGAGATCGTAAGAGAAATAGTGGATCGAAAGCTTCTAGCAATAGTCGAACGATCTTTTCACGAGAGCATTGCAGACAAGCAAATTGAGATACCAGAAAGCTACTTTTCAAGTATCATCGTTTCGATCTTATTGATGATTCAGCGTTCAAGAGAAGGGAAGAAAATCAGCTTAAAAGGTAAAAATCAATATGGAAAGTATTTTTTAGAATTCAATAAATATCCCCTCGTTTGTTAATTGCTGTATCAGTTAGAGGAACAGCGTATTTACCAATTTTCGCAAGAAGAAGTACAGTATCTGACTTATGTTATTGTGGGAAGTGGTTTACGCTTTTTCATGAAAAATGAAACGATCCCTTTAGTATTTCGAGAAAAAATCCGGCAATTGATCCAAAAAGTGAGTAGAGGCATTCAGATAGATCTTACCCAAGATAGTCGTTTAGAAGAAGATCTGCTTGTCCATCTGTATCAGCTGCTTTTACGTATTGAGGCTCAAACGACCATCGTAAATCCTTTGATAAATGAGATAAAACAAAATTATCCTTCTTTGTATGGTGTTGTCTGGTTTGCGTTAAATGATTTTCGCTGGCCTTATCAAGTAAGCTTGTCCGAAGATGAAGTAGGTTTTGTAGCTATCCATTTCCAAGCAGCAATCGAGCGTGTCAAACGATTAAATAGACTCTTATTCGTATGTCCCAATGGCATGGGAACCAGTTCATTTGTTTCTGCAAAAATCAGAAGAATCTTACCTGATATCGATAGTATCGAAACAGCATCTGTCGATAAATTGAACAGACTAGATTTGTTTGACGTAGATTTGATTATCTCCACTGTCGATATACCTAAACAAATTAGACCAGTAGTAAGAATCTCACCAATGGTTACTGCTAGAGATATGAAACGTATCATGAATCATTATATCGATCTGGTCATAGATAACGAACAAATAAACATCGAAGGCTCGATAGCTGAAAAAGTGAAAACTCTTATTTCTTCTAATGTCTATTTTGATCACTTTGATTCAAAAGAAGCTGCTATCCGTTTTTTGGTTGATCAGCAACAGTTTGAGAATGAAGATTCGAAACAGCGATTTCTCCACTCTATTTTTGAGCGTGAGGAAATCCAATCAACATACTTGGAGAATGGTTTTGCTATTCCTCATGGCAATCCTAATGTCGTTAAACAAACTTCGGTTGCTGTATTGATAGCAGACAAGCCATTTTCATGGGGATATCAAAAGGCAGATATCGTTGTTCTGCTAATGATCCGAGAAGAAGATGTGAAAGAAGTCGAACCTGTGATGAAAATGGTCATGCAAGGAATAGAGGATAAAAATTGGTTTATTTCAAAAATGTTGGAGGTCAGAGAATGAGTAGTATCAATAAATTGCTACCGAAAAATCAAATCCAAGTAATAGAAACGGCTGAAAATTGGATGAAAGCAGTCGAAATTGCTAGTAATCCATTATTAAAAAACAAAATGATAACGCATACGTATTTAGAAAACATGATCAGAAGTGTAGAGGAAAATGGACCATATATGGTGTTGGCTGATTATTTTGCGCTGATGCACGCAAAACCAGGTCTTGGAGTAAACGAGCAAAGTATGAGTCTTTTAGTCGTAAAAGATGCTGTAGATATGAAAGGGAAACCAATCCATATTTTTTTGGTTTTAGCTGCCAAAAACCACGAAAGCCATCTGGAGAGATTAAAAGATATCATGGAAATATTTATGGACAATGAAAAATATCAAACGATTTTATCAGGAAATAAAGAAACAATCATTCAGTTATTTGCATAAGGAGGAAGAAAAATGAAAATTTTAGCAGTATGTGGATTTGGTGTGGGGAGTTCTATGGTTTTGAAAATGTCTCTTGATAAAGTAATTAAGGAGCTTGGTTTAAAGGTGACAGTGGAAAATACAGATTTATCCACTGCCAAAGCAACGATGGCAGATGTTTATTTTACAAGTCATGAATTACTTCCAGAACTAAAAGCTTCTGTAAAAGCGCCTGTTTATCCTATTAAAAAGTATATGGATACTTCAGAAATAAAGGCGCAATTGGAACAATATCTAGCTGATAAGGGGGAATAAAAGAATGAATTTCATTAGTGAACACATCTTGAAGAATCCGCCCGTCTTGCTAGGTTTGATTGCGATGCTCGGGCTGATCATCCAGCGAAAATCATTTTCAGAAACGGTTAAGGGAGCTTTGACCGCTGCATTTGGTATGGTTGCTTTGACCGCCGGTGTCAATATGCTGGTCGGAACGATTTCTCCAATCAATATAGCTGTCCAAACACAGTTGGGTGTAGAAGTGACAGAAGGACTATCTGATGTGACGTTTACTGCAGAATATGGCGGAACGGTCGGATTAGCTATGTTTTTAGGATTGGTTATCCATTTATTGATTGCTCGGTTTACACCTGTGAAGACGATCTTTTTAACAGGTCATATGCTTTGGTGGTTTCCTTTCGTATTTGTAGCAGCTGGTGTGGAAGCAGGACTGTCAGGGGGAGCATTGATTGGAATCAGCGGGATTTTATCGGCTTGTTATTGGTCTTTCATGCCGTGGATCATGCGCAAATATGTCTGGGATGCTACGGGAGATGATTCTTTCCTGATTGGTCATCCAACGGGTGTTTTGTCTTTAGTTTCGGGATTTGTAGCAAAACGAGTAGGAAATAAAGAAAAATCGACAGAAGATATCAAAGTACCTGAGAATCTTTCATTTTTCCGAGAAATCTCAATTACAGGTGCACTAGTCATGTTCTTGATGAATACCGTAGTTGGGATCATCGCACCTGTTTTGATACCAGAAGGGGATAATCTCCTGATGTTTTCGATTGAAGCAGGGTTGAATTTTGGTGCAGGACTACTCATTATGCTATATGGTGTCCGACTACTGATCAATCAAATCATTCCAGCATTTCAAGGGATTGCAGAAAAAGTCGTACCGGGAGCGAAACCAGCATTTGATGTGCCTATTTTATTCAATTATCGACCAAATGCAGTGATTATCGGTTTTATCGTGGCAATGATCACTTCTACGATTTTAGTTGTTTTGGCTAATTCATTCCATCTATTCGGTGTGTTGCTTGTGCCATTAGTAATCACAAGTTTCTTTGAATGTGGTGGTGCAGCAGTCATCGGTGAAGGTCAAGGTGGCTTTCGTGGAGCGGTTGTCGGAACAATCGCAGCTTCATTTGTCATGGTCGTATTAGCTGGTTTTTCAGCTATTGTTTTTAGTACGACGATCCAAAGCTGGATATTGATTTTCGGCGGAAACGATTTGTCGTTATGGGGAATGATCGGTAGAGGATTCAGCGGTTTGTTTGGAGGGTTCTAGATGTTCAAATATATGGATAAAATCAAACAGTTATTAGATTTGGTTGAAAAGGAAGAAAAAAGTCAATCAAAGAAGCAATCGATGTATTGACCCAAGCGAATCTGCAAAAACGTTCGGTCTATATTTTTGGTGCTAGTCATGCTGGTATCTTAGCGGAAGAGATGTATTATCGGGCTGGTGGGATGATGACCATCAATGCTATCTTTGGACGAGAAGTGATGCTAGATCGTTCCCCTATCACCTTTACCAGTCAAATGGAACGTTTAGAAGGATATGGAACGAATTTAGCAAAAACAGTTTCATTTAAAGATCAAGATGTATTGATCCTTCACTCGGTATCGGGAAGAAACCCAATCATTATTGATTTAGCGTTAGCTGCAAAAGCGAAGGGCGTAAAAATCATTAGTTTGACGAATGTCCAATATTCACGATCGGTGACTAGTCGTCATTCATCAGGGAAACGATTGTTTGAGGTTTCTGATATAGTTATCGATAACCATGGGGATATAGGAGATGCTTGCTGTGAGCTGACAGGTATCGTACAAAAAGCTGGTCCTTCCTCTACTGTAATCGGTGCAGCCATCCTCAATACGATCATCGTGGAAGTTTGCGAACAGCTTATTGCAAATGGGATAAAACATCCTCCTATATTTTATTCGGCGAATTTAGATGGGGGCGATCTGCGAAACGCGGAATTATATGAGGAATATAAAGAAGTGATTCATTATGAATTCATGTAATTCATAATGGCAATTTATCTTTTAGAATATAAGTGAAATAAAAGGGCTGCGACAAAAGTATTGTCACAGTCCCTTATTTCGAACAAAGGGTGTTCCAGAAGTATCTTTCGGAAATAAACCCAAATTTCTTGAATTATTTAAAAGAAAATCGTTTTTTCAAGATAATAGTGAATAAGAAGATGATCCATCCAACGATAGTGAGTATCCAACCTGTCGTTAAACCAGGTGTATGATAGATCAGTTTGATTTGATGATTACCTGGATTGAGGAGTAATCCTGTATACATATAATTCGATTGGATAATTGGTATTTTCTTTCCGTTATCATAAGCAGTCCATCCTTTTTCATAAGGGATGGTTAATAAAAGCAATTTTTCTTTTTCCAGATTTAGTTCACCAGATACTTCATTTGCCGAAAAATGAACATCCTGAAGTGTGTTTTCCCTTAATTTAGCTATTTCCGTACTTAATTGACTATAGTCACGCGTATATAACTCAATAGAATCAAATGTATAGACTCCTTGATTTCTAAAGCTGACTTGAATAGTTTGATTAGGTTGCACTGCCCCTAAATTAAGTAAGGAATTTTTGATCCCTACGTACCATCCTTGATATTGATTTCGAAAATTAAATTCTTTTGACAGTTGTCCATAAGTTACTTTTAAATACGTGGCGGTCTCAGTTGGAAGAAATAATCCTGGTTGTGTATTAGGATAATTTATTCCCTTAAACCGTAGAAACAAATAATTGTTTGTCAAATCAGATGGAGCATCTACAGAAAACGTAACAGTTGCATTGTTCTTAGAAACGATATACTGATTTCCTTTTATCTCTACTCCATCCGTTTGCTGTATATGATCGTTCAGTTTTTTGATTCCTTTATCGGTAATAGGATTTTTCTTTAGACCAGAGATATCTTTATTTATAATAACGCTTTTTGTCATACTATCCATAATAGCTAATGAACTAGTTTGAGTATCATTTTGTTTGATATAGGAATCGTACGTATAGCCAAAAGGTAGGAAATTTGTATTCTGATAGATTTCTACATCTTGACCATTTTTATTGATTGTTTGTAAATAAGTATAACCAAAAGGAATATCTTGATTAGTGTCAGTTTTTAGTTTTGCGTAATATTTGCTATTTGCTAAAGTGCCTAATTCTGCACGACTATCTAGCCCATAATATTCATAGTCACTGTTGATATTGTTCTCAATAGACTTATTGAAGGAAAAAATATTTTTATTTGCTAAACTAAAATAAAAATTCGTACTATTTATTCCCCTTAACAAAGCATTGTTTTCTTCGGAACGAGGATTTCCAGTTTTAGACAATTCATACCGAGACCAGTCAGTATCTTTATTGATAATATCTGAGATAGCTGAACTTTTTGGTGCCCAATAATCATTTTCTACGATATTTTTATCAGTATAACTGTTAATAATAAGGGGATTGATTTTGACATTTGTTTGAAAGGCTCCATAAACTAGAGCATTCAAAAATACCAGTATACTCAACGCGATTTTTGTTTTTTTCGAATTAGCAAACAATAAAAAGATAGTTGAATAGAGCAACAGGAAGATCAAACCGATATAAGGCTGTACATTTCGCTTATAGTTTGCAAAAGCGAAAAGGATAAAGAAAAAGAAAACAATAGAAGAAATATGCACAAACCGTTTTCTTTTTGATAAATCAGTTGCGGATTCAACTAAAACAGGTAAGTATTTTGCTGTTAGAAAAGCCCAAAAGAATGCATAACCAAACATCCAACGATTCGTGCTATAAGAGAATCCGTTGAAAAGACTACCAAAAAATGGAAAGAATAAGAAAATAGTCAACAAGCTAATGGCTAAAAGATCAAGTCTTGCAAAATTATTTTTTTGCTTAGAACGATATAAAATAACAGATAATACAAAAATGATGATTGGGAAAAAGGCTGTGACAGTTGAGGCTTCTCCTCCGTAAACTGGTGAAATAAAGTTTTTCACAAAATTCAAATAAAATGATTTCGTGTAAAAAGGTAAGAGCGTTGAATGAATCTCCCCGCGTCCAGCATTGAAAAATTGATTAATTACGGGAATGAAAATAACGGAGCCCATCATTATTCCTAATACGTAACTACCAATAGATTTGAATAACAGAGAAAACAACACTTTATAGTCTTTTAAAGTATAAAGTTCAAAATATCTGTAAACAGCGTATAAAAAGATTAAGATAGAAAGCATATAAAAGAAATAAAAGTTGCTGATAACAGAAATGAAAATCATAAACGTAAAGAGTTTATATCCTCTTTTCTCGAAGATATACTCAAGCCCCAAACATAGCAATGGTAGATAAATCATCGGATTGATGAAGTAAGGGTGTTTCCAAGCAGAACTTAGTACGAAACCAGAGAATACATAAATGAATGTGGCGATAAAAGTTTGATAGTTGGCCATTTTCTTATGTCGAAGAAAGATCGATATAGAGATTCCGGAAAAGAAAATGCGTAACATGATTGCTAATGAAAAGGCAAATTCTGCATACTTTGGTTTAGCAAATACTGCTAACAGTGAAAAAGGATCACCAATGATATAGTAATGTAATGTTCCTAAAATATCTTGACCATAACCAATACTAAAATCATAAGTTGGGATAGAAAAATTATGATCAATCAAAATATTTTTGATTATTTCCCGAATGTATTCGCCAAAATAAACAAATGAAACAAAGTGTTGGGATTGACCATCCCATAGCTCAACAGGGGCTTTTCCAGCAATAGGCCACCACATATAAAGACTAACGATAACGACCCATAAGCAGATGCTTAAAATAGAATAGTAAGTGAAAGCATCTTTTTTTAACAGTTTTTTCAAAACAAGTTCCTCCGATAATAGATTAAAGAATATATATCAAGTATAGACAATGAGAATTAGGAAAACTAGCATTATTTTAAAATGAGTATCTGAAAATCAAGGAGACATCAATAGTTTGCAAGCTACGCTATTTAGATTATGTTATACTCATGAAGCAAATAAATTGTAACTGACCATAAAGGAGTTAAATAAATATGAGAAACATCAAGTTGACGATCGAATATGACGGAAAAAGATATTCAGGCTGGCAAAGACTTGGAGATGACGATAAAACCATCCAAGGGAAAATCGAAAAAGTGTTGCATCAGATGACAAATGAAAAGATAGAAATTATTGGATCAGGAAGAACAGACGCCGGCACGCATGCGCGAGGACAAGTGGCAAATTTCAAAACAAACACAGAAATTGGACTGGCAGAAATGATCGACTTTATGAATCGCTATCTTCCGCGAGATATTGTCATCAAAAGAATCGAAGAGATGCCTGAGCGCTTCCATGCAAGATATAATGCGGTGGGCAAAAAATACAGCTATTATGTTTGGAACAACGTGATTCCTTCAGCATTTGAACGAAATCACAGCTTTTATTTTCCTCAAGAGTTGGATATGGATAAGCTGAATGCAGCTTGCGAAAAATTGATGGGTACACATGATTTCATTGGTTTTTCTGCATTGAAAAAATCAAAAAAATCTACAGTACGCACGATTGATGAATTAGCTATCGAACGTAAGGGAGAAATGCTTCATTTTACCTTTGTCGGAGACGGATTTCTATATAAAATGGTGCGAATCATCATGGGAACATTACTAGAAATCGGTACAGGTGCCATGCCGATAGAAACAATCGATGAAATATTCGAAAGGAAAGTGCGGCAACATGCAGGAGAAACCGTCCCTGCACAAGGTCTGTTTTTGGATGAAGTTTATTATCGTTCATAAAAAAAGAATCATCTTTACTCGACTTCTGAGAACTGGAGAACATCCCTTTTTTCAGAGGTCGTTTTTTAGTTAAACCAAACCATAGAGTATACTTTTTAAGATAAAGATCATCTTATATCATCTGAAGCCGCTTATCTTCTTTGAATAGATACGATTCAATCGCTTATTTCCTCACTTTATGATAAATTACAGCTAAAGTCACTAGCTTGTCTTCTTCGGAAAGGAGGAGAGTCTATGGATAAGGAACAAGTATTCATTCAAACACTTTATAATCTGATTTTAAATCCGAATACACGAGATTGGGAACGAAAAGTATTGATCCAGACAAAGAATGACATAAGAGAGAATACATCCGCTAAAGAACAGTTATCAAAACTAGAAGCAACACTACGTCCATTAGCTATCCGAATTAATCTGACGCCTGACGTAATGGACTTTTATTTATTGCTTACGGAAGGATTTGACACGCAGCAAAAATATGACTTTTCCAAGCATGCTATGCAAGATGCTGACTATCAAGAACGTGCAGTATTTGCAGGGGGATGTTTCTGGTGCATGGTCGAGCCGTTTGAATCGAAAAAAGGGATCCTATCCGTTTTGTCAGGATACACGGGCGGACATGTTGAAAAACCAAATTATGATCAAGTAAGTGGTGGTTACACAGGCCATGTGGAAGCTGTGGAGATCATTTATGATACGAGAGAGATAAGTTATAGCGATTTGTTGACAATCTATTGGCAAATAACTGATCCCACAGATGCCTTTGGACAATTTCAAGATAGAGGGAAGCAGTACCGTCCGGTGATTTTTTATCAAGACGAACGTCAGAAAAAATTAGCGGAGCAATCGAAACAGGAACTAGTCAGTTCAGGAACGTTCCACCAACCAATCGTCACAAAAATTGAACCAGCTGGTACGTTTTGGCCAGCAGAAAATTATCATCAGCAATTTTACAAAAAACAACCGAAACGCTATAAAAAAATTCAGCAAGCACGTAAACAATTTCTGATCTATCAACGAATAAAAAACAAATGGTAAAAAAATACAAGAAAAAATCATTTTGACTAACTCCTTTTCTTTAAAATGTAGTAAACTAAAACCAGAACGAAAGAAAGCGTTTTAAAAATGGTAAGGAGGAGAAAACTTGTATATTGCAGATAGTGCACGTTATGAAAAAATGGAATATCGTAAATCCGGTCATTCAGGTTTGAAATTACCGATTTTATCTCTCGGATTATGGCAAAATTTTGGTGATTATGATCCTATCCATAACCAAAGAGAGATTTTAAGAGGTGCATTCGACATGGGAATTACCCATTTCGACCTTGCGAATAATTATGGAGGCCCTGCTGGAGCTGCAGAGAAAAACTTCGGGCGTATTTTTAGAGAAGATTTTCAAGCCTACCGTGATGAACTGATTATTTCTAGCAAAGCAGGTTATCATATGTGGGAAGGTCCATACGGAGAATGGGGCTCTCGTAAATCTATCATTTCAAGTTGTGATCAGAGTCTCCAAAGAATGGGGCTAGATTATGTCGACATCTTCTATCATCATCGTCCAGACCCTGATACACCTTTGGAAGAAACAGCAGAAGCATTGATGCAACTTGTAAGACAAGGAAAAGCATTATATATTGGTATATCCAACTATAATGGAGAAGATACCAAAAAAATGACTGAAATTTTAAAAAGAAAAGAAGCACCGTTCATTATTCATCAGATGCGCTACAATATGTTTTCTCGTGAACTACTAGAAGACGACTTATCTCCAGTATTAGAAGAAGAAGGTCTAGGAGCAATCACGTTCAGCCCGCTTGCCCAAGGTTTGCTGACAAATCGTTATCTGCATGGGATTCCTGAAGATTCTAGAGCACATCGTAAGGAAATACCATTCCTTTCAGAAGAACAAGTTGGATCAACTCTGGAAAAAATCAAAGCACTGCAGACAATCGCCGTATCACGAGGGCAATCATTAGCGCAAATGGCTCTTGCATGGAATTTGCGACAAAAATCTGTTACGAGTGTACTGGTTGGAGCAAGTCGGTTAAGTCAGTTACAAGAAAGTGTTCGAATGATGGATAATTTAGATTTCTCACCAGAAGAAGAATTGAAGATCGACCAAATTCTAGAATAGAAATGATGTAATCAAACTTTTTATCCATCTATCAAAAAATGTCATCAAGAAACGAATGAAGCTCATCTATTATTGAACATCATACGTTTTGTCGTTCAAAATAAAAATGATCGAAGGCTAGGAGTGAATTTTATCCTAGTCTTTTTTTATGGTAAATAGCTTCGTTTGTATATCCATGAACGGATGAATCAATTTTTTATACAAAAAATCATCAGATGATTCAAACGTGTTATAATAATTACGAAAAAATCATCAGATGAAAAGGAGGTATGTGGTTTGGAAGAAAATAAAACCCTAGTAGAAGTAACCACGGACAAGATCCTTAGATATTTAAAGGAAAAGCAGTTGCAAGTAGGAGATAAATTGCCGAATGAATATGAGTTGTCCGATTATTTAGAGGTGGGACGCAGCACGGTGCGAGAAGCTGTCCGAGCGCTTGCTTCTAGGAATATTCTTGAAGTTCGGCAAGGGGCGGGGACATTTGTCAGTGATAAGCGAGGGATTGCTAATGATCCACTCGGTTTTTCTTTGATTGAAGATCAGGACCGGATGATACGAGACTTGTTTGAGCTGAGATATTTACTGGAGCCAAAGATGGCAGGGTTAGCGGCGGAATATGCAACGAAAAATCAAATCAGCCGAATGAAAAGCTTAACGCAAAAGATTGAAACGTCTTTTCGAGAAGGTACACAAGATCATGTTCAATTAGACATCGATTTTCATACGACGATTGCAGAAGCTAGCGGAAACGTAGCGTTACTGCATATCATTCCAATCATTAATGAATCGATTGCTTTATTTAACAAAAATTATGATATCCAGCATTTGAAAATCGAGACGATCGATATCCACACAGAAATCGTTCAGGCTATTGAGAGGCGGAATGTACTTGCGGCATTTGATGCGATGACTGTCCATATGGCAACAAATCGGAGAGAATTACAGAAAATAATTGGGAAGAAAGAAACTAATTGACAGTTCATCTGATGTATTTTATGATAAATACATCAGATGAATTTTTGTTTTATATTTGGTAAAACGGACAAGCAAATAGTTTTTATTCACCGAAATGTAAGCGCTGACTAACAGGCAAAAAGAGATGACGCAAGGAGAAGAAGCAGGAATGAGGGGATCTGGAATGAGTTTTATGGATAAATTAGCCAATGTTTTAGGGAACGTGGCAACGAGAATCAATAATTTAAGGTATATCATGGTGATAAAAAACGCATTTGCTGCATTGATTCCGGTAATTATTACGGGTGCTTTTGGCACGTTGTTTTCAGCAATGGTCTTTGATTCGGAAAATGGGTTAGCACAGATAAGTTTTTTGCGTTTTTTAGAAGAATTAAAACCTATCGCATCTGCCATCAGCTATGTCACACTAAGTTTCTTGACCATCTATGCTGTTTTTCTGATAGGAATCGAATTATCAAAGCTGAATAAAGTGGAGGGTGTATTCCCTGGTATCATCGCAGTGATGTCTTATTTATCTGTTAATCCAACTGTTTATGAATTAGTGAATGAAAATCAGACTGTTATAGTAGAAAACGTATTGGCTAAACAATATACAGATACGAAAGGGTTATTTTTGGGAATGTTGGTCTCCATCCTTTCCATTGAACTTTATTGCTGGTTGAGGAAACAGAAGAAACTACAGCTGAGAATGCCGGATACCGTGCCAACGAATGTTTCTGCCAGTTTTTCTGCGTTATTTCCCACGATTCTGACAGTATCAGGTATCGCGGCTGCGGGGTTTATCATCAAAGAACTTACAGGGATGTACCTTTATGATATCATTTACAATGTCGTACAACGCCCATTAGAAGGTGTCGTTCAAGGGCTACCAGGTATTTTGTTATTGATGTTCATTGCGCAAGTCTTTTGGGTGATTGGTATCCATGGAAATCAAATGGTGAAGCCAATTCGAGAACCGTTGCTTTTAGCGGCAATTGCTGTAAATACGGAAGCTTTTGAAGCTGGAAAAGAAGTACCAAACATTATCACTATGCCATTTTGGGATATGTATATGAGTATGGGCGGGTCTGGGGTCACGATAGGTCTACTGATAGCAGTATTGCTAGTGGGAAAGCGAGAAGATATGAAACAAATCACCAAGTTATCTCTTGCTCCTGGGATCTTCAACATCAATGAACCAGTTATTTTTGGTATGCCGATCATGCTGAATCCTATTTTAGCTATCCCGTTTATCTTAACGCCGCTTGTTACAGGAACGATTGGTTATTTTGCAACCGCTTTAGGATTTGCGGCAAAAGCAGTTGTAATGGTTCCTTGGCCGATGCCGCCGATCGTCAATGCTTATCTGGCCACAGCAGGAAATATCGGTGCAGTTATTACGCAACTTGTTTGTATTGTTGTTTCTATTTTGATCTATCTGCCATTCGTAAAAGTAGCAAATCGTGTGGAAAATGATGGGATCTAAAAAACAGGAGGAAATCATGAAAATTACTATTCCAGAAAATTTTATTCTTGGTGCAGCATCTTCTGCTTGGCAAACGGAAGGTTGGAAAGGAAAAAAAGAAGGACAGGATTCGTTTATAGATAGCTGGTATAAAAATGAATATTTTGTTTGGCATAATGGGTATGGTCCAGCCGTAGCAACTAATTTTATGGAGCAGTACCAACAGGATGTAGATTTGATGAAATCCATCCATCTGACACATTATCGGACTTCTATCAATTGGGCTCGTTTTTTCACTGATTACGAGAATTGTATAGTAGATGAAGAATATGCTCAGCATATAAGTGAAATGATCGACTCTTTGATCGAAGCAGACGTAGAACCGATGATTTGTTTAGAACACTACGAAGTCCCTGCTTTTCTTTTGGAAAAATATGATGGCTGGTCTTCAAGAAAAGTGGTTGATTTTTATGCTAAGTACGCAAAGATTGCTTTTGATCGTTACGGTGACAGGGTAAAAAACTGGTTTACATTCAACGAACCAATCGTTCCCCAAACGCGTTGCTATTTGGATGCTGTTCGCTGGCCGCATGAACAAAACACAAAAAAATGGATGATGTGGAATTATCACAAAGTATTAGCAACGGCTAAAGCTGTAGAAATTTACCATAGTGGCAATTATGGCGGAAGGATTGGCTGTATTTTAAATCCTGAGATGGTCTATGCTCGTTCCAGTTCTCCAGAAGACCAAAAAGCTGCTTATATGTATGATCTGTTTTATAATCGAGTATTTTTTGATCCGATGGTAAAAGGGTACTACACAGAAGAGTTCCTAGAGTTGTGTCGAAAACAATCGATTTATTTCGATCCTGCAACAGAGGATTTAGAAACGATTCAGCATCATACAATAGATTTCCTTGGGATCAATCAATATTACCCTAAACGCGTTCGTGCTCCTCGTTACCAATGGAATGAAGAGACACCTTTCCATCCAGAACGATATTATGAAGTCTTTGATTTACCTGGAAAGAAAATGAACAATTCTAGAGGGTGGGAGATCTATCCAAAAATCATGTACGATATAGCCATGTATCTAAAAGAAAATTATCATAATATCCCTTGGCTGATAACAGAAAATGGTATGGGAAGAGAACATGAAGAACAGTACATGGATGAGAAAGGGATCGTGCAAGATGACTATCGTATCGAATTTATTGGACAGCATTTGCGTTATTTGATCAAAGCAGCAGAAGAAGGTGCAAATTGCGAAGGTTATATGCTATGGGCATTCACTGACTGTGTTTCACCAATGAATGCATTTAAGAATCGATATGGATTAGTTCGAATCGAATTGAACGATGAACGGAGCAGAATATTGAAAAAGTCCGCTTCCTGGTATCAGTCTCTGATTGATAAGAGAGAATTAAGCTTGCCTAATGAAGCCTATAAATAACTAGAAGTTTTTCGAAGATATTGATTGTATTTGCTGGTTATTTGGAATAAAGGAGGTTGTGAAAGTAGCATTTTGACCTCTTATTCAAAAAAGTTGTGACAAAAGACTTGTCATAACTTTTTTGTGCACGTTAAAAGAAATAAATACAATAAAAAAGAATTTGTGTGTTTAGTGTGCGCTTTCTTTTTTAGTGTGTATGCAACTTGGTATAGACCATAAACGTGATATTATCAACTTTTTAAAGCGCTTTTAAAGTTGGCACACTACTTGCTTTATATACAAGTGTAAGAATAGAAAGGAACGTGTTTAAAATGGAAAAGAGAACAATCATGCTTGTATGTTCAGCGGGAATGAGTACAAGCCTCCTAGTCACAAAAATGCAAAAAGCAGCAGAAGCAAAAGGAATGGAAGCAGATATCTTTGCTGTCTCTGCCTCAGATGCAGATAATCAACTAGAATCTAAAAATGTAGACGTTTTACTTTTAGGTCCGCAAGTACGTTTTATGCAAAATCAATTTGCTGAAAAGCTAGCACCTAAAGGCATTCCTCTAGATGTGATCAATATGGCTGACTATGGCATGATGAATGGTGAAAAAGTACTCGACCAAGCAGAAAAACTAATAAACAAATAATAAAAATATCGGAGGAAACAAGAAATGGAAGATCAAAAAAATCTAGAAGCCATTATGGGTCTGATCATGTTTGGCGGAAATGCAAAAAGCGATGCAATGGAAGCGATTGCTTCTGCGAAAAAAGGAGATTTCACTTTAGCAGATGAAAAAATCAAAGATGCAGAGGAATCTTTAGTCCAAGCACATCACTCTCAAACAGAGATGCTGACGCAAGAAGCACAAGGAAACCACGTTGAAGTAACACTTTTGACGGTTCACAGTCAAGATCACCTGATGACATCTATTGCTTTTACAGATTTAGCAAAAGAGATCATTGATCTGTATCGTCGGTTGGACGCGTAATTCACAGTAAAGAAAAGAGGGAAGATTTATGGATAAATTTGTTGCATTTATGGAGAAACATTTTATACCTGTCGCATCAAAAATTGGTGCACAACGGCATTTAGTTGCGATTCGGGATTCATTTATGGTGAGTATGCCGTTAATGATTTTAGGAGCATTAGCAGTAATGATCAATAACTTACCGATTCCCGGATTCCAAGAATTGATGAATTCAATTTTTGGCGGTGAATCATGGAAAGGATTCGGGGCTGCAGCTTGGAACGGCACATTTGCCATTCTTTCTGTCTTGATTGCTTTCTTACTTGCGTATCATTTAGCTAACGGCTACCGAAAAGACGGTGTTTCCGCAGGTGTGATTTCTTTAGGCTCTTTCTTTGCTTTAGGCGGAGCATTAGGTATGAGCTCAAACGGTTTGTTTATTGCTATTATTGTTGGGATTATTTCAACAGAAATCTTTGTACGTTTAAGCGGAAATGAAAAATTGATCATCAAAATGCCTGATGGTGTGCCACCAGCAGTTGCGAAAGCATTTGCTTCATTACTGCCAGCAATGATCACTATCTCTGCCTTTGCTTTAGTTGCTGCAATTTTTGCTGCATTTGGGGTTGATGATATCGTAGGTTCGTTCTATACAGTGGTCCAAGAACCATTTATGGGACTTGCGAACTCTTATCCATCTGCATTATTGCTTGCATTTATCACACCATTCTTATGGTTCTTTGGTTTACACGGGGCGAATATGGTCGATCCTTTGATGCAAACGATCAATGCGCCGGCAATCGAAGCAAATGTCAATGCGATCGCAGCTGGACATAGCGCACCATTTATCGTGAACAAACCTTTCTTCGACAGCTTTGTCAATTTAGGAGGAACAGGTGCAACATTAGGTTTACTGTTAGCTATTTATTTAGTAGGACGTAAAAACAAACCGTATATGGTTGTAACAAACTTGTCGATTGCGCCAGGTGTTTTCAATATCAATGAACCAACGATGTTTGGTTTACCGATCGTATTGAATCCAATCATGTTCATTCCATTTATTTTGACACCAATGGTCTTAGTTAGTGTTGCGTACTTTGCGACTTCTACAAGTTTAGTGCCAGCAGCTACTGTTATGCCACCATGGGTAACACCACCAGTTATTGGCGGTGTATTGGCAACGAAGAGTATTGCAGGTGGTGTACTGGCCGCTGTCAATCTGATCCTTTCTATTTTGATCTATCTGCCGTTCGTCAAGGTAGCTACGATCCAAGAAAGAAGAAAAGAAGCTTTGGATGCTTAATGAAAAAAGAAAGCAGAACCGGTTATCTGGTTCTGTTTTTTTTATGGAAATAAGTAATTTAAAACTTAGGATCGAATAATGAATGAGAAAATCGAGGTATATTTGTCTTGAAATTTGTGTATAAATAAAAAATCCCATTCATTCAAAAAAATCGAGCGATTGGAAAGCTATTTGAAATACAAGGTGCTATAATAGACCAAATATGAATGGGAGAGAGTACAAATGGAGAGAAGAACAGTCATAAAATTGCGGGATCGACCGACATTGATAAAAGAAACAGCCGAATGGTTTGCTTCAAAATGGCATCTGCCAGTTGCTGTTTATGAAGAAAGTATCCAAGCAAGCACGAGAAAAAACACATCGGTTCCGCAATGGTATGTGGTGTTGAATGAATGGGGAGAGATTATTGCAGGTGCAGGTGTTGTTGACAATGATTTTCATGATCGAGTAGATTTGACTCCGAATGTCTGTGCGCTGTTTGTTGAAAAAGACTACCGAAACCAACGGATTGCCAAAATGATTTTAGAAACGATCAAGCAAGACTTTGCAGAAATGGGCGTAAAGGTGCTTTACCTTGTGACGGATCATACGGATTTTTATGAAAAATACAATTGGCAGTTTATCGGGATGGCTCAGGATAATGAAGGAATTCCTGTGCGAGTGTACCAAATGACGCTGTAAGAGTAGATACATGAAACAGCATAGACGTGAGTATATAGAGAAGGAAACCGAAAAATTGTTCTATACTTAGAAATTTTTCGAATCGCAGTATGCGAAATATGCACAACACAAGAATAACAAAAAAGCATGGAGAAGGCTAAACTGCCTTCCCATGCTTTTTCCTTGTTCTTTTCTCGTCGTAAATGAAAATGTTCCTAACGATTCTGAGAATAGGACGAATCGTCAAGAAAACAGCACCAGCCAAATAAAAATAGGTGCCATATCGATCGGGGATTTTAGTTAAGGAAGCAAGGCTTCCAAAAATATAGAAAATCCCGGTTAATAAGTCTACAGCTAGTGAGATCAATGTGTAACGGTTTTGGAAATAGAAGCGGAAGCGACGTCCTCGTATTTCGATATCTTCTTCTTTTCCTATTTCGATCTCATGGGTATTTCGTTTGATTTTGGGCATAAAGAAAATCACCTGTATTTTTTACTGATTTCAAGGTTTCAAAACAACTTTTATATTTTTATCTTCTTTTTTGTCAAAGATCTCATATGCTTGTGCTGCTTCTTCCAGTGGTAGCGAATGAGTAATGATTTGTGTAGGATCAAATAGTCCTGCTGCAATCATTTCGTAGATTTTCGGCATCAGATGGATAATTGGTGCCTGTCCATGCTTGACCGCAATATCTCGCATGAAAAACTCTTGAAGCGGGTAAGAAGAAGCTGGCGTCATATACACACCAGTTACTTGGACGGTTCCGAATTTTTTGACAGCTTGCGAAGCCATCTGTAATGGAGAAATCGTGCCGCTTTGTAGGCTCACCAAATTTTTTGCTTTTTCTTTTACAGGTTCTAACCCATCCATTCCTACACAATCGATGATGACATCGGCACCACCTTTAGCCAACTCATACAATTCCGTTCCAGCTTGTGCTGTGTCTTCTAAGAAATAAGTTTCCACGCCGTTGTAATTAGCCGCTTTATCTAAACGATGTTGTACTGGATCCACTGCAATCACGCGCTCTGCTCCAGCCATTACAGCGAATTTTTGAGCAAATAGACCGACTGGACCAGATCCTAGAATCACAACTGTATCGCCTTTTTTTACGCCTGCATTTTCAACGCTCCAATAAGCTGTAGGCAAAATATCTGATAAAAACAAAACTTTTTCATCAGGAAGATTATTATCTGGAACGACAAATGAAGTAGAGTCCGCATAAGGCACTCTTAGGTATTCTGCTTGCCCACCCCAATGATTGCCATTCAACTTGCCAAAACCGAAAAGCCCGCCATATAACTGATCTGGATTTGATTCATCACATTGGCTTTCCATGTGATTCAGGCAGAAATGACAATGACCACAACTGATATTAAAAGGGATAACCACTCGTTGCCCTTTTTTCAATGTTTGAACTTGTGATCCTACTTCTTCAACGATTCCCATAGGTTCGTGACCTACAACATACCCTTTTTCCAAAACTGCTTCACCATGATGGTAAAGATGCAGATCGGATCCGCAAATGGCGGTTGCTGTGATACGGATGATTGCGTCTGTTGGTTCTAATATTCTTGGATCATCTACGTTTCTGATTTCCATTTTTTGTTTTCCTTGCCAAGTGACTGCTTTCATTGGAGATGCTCCTTTCAGATTCACAAAATTGTCTGCATTATTGGTACTACAGATAGTTTCATTCTAAAGGAGTTCTTATCTTTTTGATAATGAAACGCTTTTTTCTCAACATAAAAATCCTCAAAAAAGCAAGAGTTCCAAAAATTTTTTTTATTAGAAAAAGAAGGAGTGTGCCTTCATTGTATCCTTACGTACAGTAAAGTATAGTTGAACTATTGAATCATTTTAACTATTTAAATAATAACCAACCATCATTCGTTTCAGTGAAAAAACAAATACGAGGAGGCGTAATGAAACAAATTCAAAATAAATGGAATAAACGGATCATTGTTATGATTAGTTCTGTCTGCCTGTTTTGCCTGACTGTTATGCTTTGTTTAATAAGCACCTTGGCAAATCAACATTTTATGTTAGAGCAAAACATGCAATCGGGCTATGCGAAAAAAGTAGCTGCTGAGATCAATCGAGAGATCCAAAGCTATCATTATGAAATCGGAGCTCCGGCTGAAGCATTGGAAAAGATTGTTTCTGAAGAACTAGTACAAAAAAATATCGAGCTTTTCATCCGCAACAGATATGAAAAAGAACCAGCAGAGCTGATCGGAGAAAAAGAAGTAGAAGAAAAGCTCCAAGAGATAATCAATACATACAAACAAGAAGAAGCAGAGGATGATCCATTTGCTAGTGAAGAAAACAATTTACTCATCTATATGACTTCTGGGATTTTTCGACGAGGAATACAATCAATTTATTTGATGTCGTTCATCGATCAGATATTGACGATACGAGAGCGAATGGTTTCTTTTCTTCCAGTGATCAGTAGTATCTTACTTGTATTGCTGAGCGGAGTGTTTTACTTATACAGAATGTCTTGGAAAAAAGTTCTTTGGTCATTTGCAGTGGTGATTGGAGGTGCAGGCTTCCAATTATTAAGTCTGTCAGTCAGTCTCTATTTGTACGATATGACCAGTCAGTTAGATATTCGAACCCAAGCACTGCAACATTTGTTAGACACATATATTTTGTCATTCATCCAATTTTTTAGTGTAGTAGCAATCGTTGAAGTAGCGATAGCAGCTGGATTATGGTGGATTGGCAAGAGAGTGAATACTGAAAAAAGGTTTTTTCAAAAAGAAACGAATATAAATAATAAGAGGTTGTGACGTGAAATCTGTCACAACCTCTTGTTATGAATAAACGGTGTTATCCTACCAACTCCTCAGTCACAAGTCACAATATTCATAAAACATAGGAAGCTATTTTTTGAAATTGCTTCTTGTGACTCAGAGCTAAACGGTAGGTTCACAACCTCTTGGTAAACGGTGTTCAAAAGCCAGTTTCTCGGTATTAAGCCAAATTTATGTAAAAATGTGAGGAACCATTTTCACAAAATTTTTCTTAATACTCGAAACTAAACGACTTTTTCACAACCTCTTGATAAACGGTGTTCAAAAGCTTGCATCTGCGATAATAAGTCCAACCAAGTCAAAAACATAAGTAGCTGTTTTTGCTTGGCTGTTCTTATTACTTGATGCAAGGCAGCTTTTTCACAACCTCTTGATTATTCAAACATTTTTTTTGCGGCACGAGCTAGAGTAGGGATGTCTTTGTCGTAACGCGGTGTTTTGACAAGACGGGACATAGGGATGCCCGCAAAATGGAAAGCAGCGATTTCTCCAGAACGTACAGCACTTTGTTCAGTAAAGATCATCTGATAAGGCTGCTCAACAAATTCTCCTGTAAAGGCCAGATTGGTTGAATGCTTAGGAATGACTTTTGGTCGATCACTTTTTGCACGGTTATTAAATAATGCAGAAGCATAAGGCATATAGACAGGGATATTATTTATTACGCTGTCGAAAATCTCTGTTTCTTTTTCCCGAATATTCACTGGACCAGGATCTACTTTTGAAAGTTGTCCGATCAGTTCTTCCAACATTTCTTTTCCGTTCATCTTAATATACTGTTTATCCACAAATTCGCCACGTCGTCTTGGATAAAGGAAATAACCCCAAATAACTGTTTCATTTGGTTTTTGAGACGTAAAATGCGGTTGATGATGCACGACGATAGACATATTGACATCTTTTTGGCCTAATGGCGTGATCGGTGTAGTTGAAATAAATGAATTCAAGGCATTTCCTGGTTCTTGAGTCGTGATACGGGTGATTTCATTCAATAACAGGTGGTTTTTCGTCGTCAGAGTAAAGCTGACCCATTCGCTCGCATCTCGATCCGCGAAAAATTTGTCGGGATTTCCTAAGTTATAGAAACGTTCGCTGGCTTTTTTCCAGAGACTAGAAGCTGCACCATAATCCATATTTTCTACAGCTGGTGTTTCGTAATCTCCCAAAGTAGCTGAATCTGTAATGGAACCATTCGTGAAAATGACCGCTGTATCTTCATCTACCGTGACATGTTCCTCTTCCTGAGTCAATGTATTAGTCATTTTCAAACCAGTGACAGTGATTTCATCTTGCATCGGTGTATCTTTGAATTCCCAGTCAGTGACACGGCGGTTCAAAATGATTTTGCATCCTTGTTCTTTCAAGTACTCGATCAAAGGAAGCATGATACTTTCGTACTGATTGTAACGTGTTCGATTGACGCCCACTAAATGCTCGATTTGAGTGAATTCATAAATCATTTGATGCATATAGCGACGCAATTCTTGAGCAGAACTACGTGTTCTGAAAGCAAATGTTGTTTCCCACATAAACCAGAAGTTTGTTTCAAAAAAGTGTGGATCATCTTTGAAATATTCTTCGATAGTGATATTGTCTAGTTTTTCTTCTTCTGAATCAGGCATGGCAATCAGTTTAGTCAGAAGAATACGGTCCTTGTTGTTGAAGCCCAGTTTTCCGCCGTCAATGATCCCTTTACCACCTTCCATCAAACGTGCTTTGTCAAAGGTACGGTGTTTTGCATCAAAATCTCTCGTATCTTCTTCAGCAGTCATTCCTGGCTCAGTAACAGAAGGTATTCGACTTAATAGATCCATCAAATCTACATAGGTACGGTAATTAAGCATGCGACCGCCTCGAGCAATATAGCCTTTTTGGTTTTCTAATGGATGATTTTTATTCCAATATTCATCCACTACAGTGTCGGTAGGTGCACCATCATTTGAACCGTGATCATCCAATGAATAAAAGGTGATCTGATCCCCTTTCCATTTGCCTTCTTGAATCAAATAAACAGCCGCTGCCATATTGGCAATACCGGCACCAATCATTATTGCTTTACTTTTTCTCATTGTGATTCCTCCAATGTCTTCCAAGTATGTCCGTAGTGATTCAACGAAATAGGATGCTAGATGGATTCAAATTCATCATATAAATGACTGTCATCTTCGAATAGCCCTGTTTTTTTTCCTAGATATGCAGCGCCAAGGGCAAGCAAACCTAGACCGATGCCGACTTTGATTAATTTTTTACTCATGAAAAACGCCTCCTTGTTTTCTCTTTCTATATCCAAGGATAGTTCGTTTTTATGAGAATGCCAAATGATAGGGTGAGAAGAAAAAGGAAATTTTGACAAAAAAGAAGAAGTGTCTGATTTTCCTGAAATTAGTAATAGGGTAGTAAAGAAGAAAAGATTTGAGGAGATGTATGGTTCTATTTTTAGAAATTTGGGTACAAAAAAGCGCGAGACAGTGCCACTTTGAAAAGCTGATGACGGACAAAGCCTTATTTTAACTTTCTATGTTGTTTTGGATACTTCCATGATTTATGGATGGAGAAGAATGAGAAAGGGAAGAAGAGGATTTTAGGCAAAGTGTGATCAATAAAACAACTTTTAAATAGACGAACAAGGTCTCTTTCTTTTACAATAAAAGAATAGGAACAAATTAAAAGAAAGTAGGTAGCTTATATGTTTCACTCAAATTTGATTGAATTTCTAGAATGGATCATTGCTATTTTAAATATTTGTTCTATCGGTATCTTAGTTGCTGGGATCGTTCTTGTTCTATTCAAACTTTTTGATTGGTCTCATGTCAAGAAAAATTATGCAGAACGTAATACTCGTAATGCAGATACAAGAAAACTGTTAGCAAGTTATATTTTGTTAAGCTTGGAAGTGCTAGTCGTTGCTGATATCATCGAGTCAGTTATCAAGCCGACTTGGACAGATATTTTGAAGCTTGCACTTATTATTATCATTCGAACAGTCATTTCTTATTTCTTGAATCAGGAAATAGAAGACAAAGAGAAACAAAGAAGAGGAGAGATAGGATGACGACAGAGTTGATGCAGTTTCTTCTTCCATATTTTGAAAAACTTGTACTGGGACTTGATATTTTTGCTATCTGTTTATTGATTTGGGGCGTTTGTCTGTCGATTAAGGATTTCTTGAAATACTTATTTGTCCATACAGAAGCGAAAAACGACCGAGTCAGCGAGAACAATGCTATTAAAAAGATGTTAGGAGGTTATATACTCCTAAGTTTAGAAATTCTTGTTTCGGCTGGGATCATCGAATCGATTATCAAACCTACTTTGCAGGATATTTTCCAGCTAGCTGCATTGGTAGTTATCCGAACGATCATTTCTTATTTTTTAAATAAAGAAATCGGACCAGTAGACGTCCCAAATAAGTGAGGTTACGAGCCCGCCGTTTATCGAGAGGTTGTTAAGAAGTGGGCAGAATCAAGGAATAAGAAGAAATTTACGAAAATTTCGGCTTATTTCCGAAGAAGTTGCTTCTGGAATATTGTTTACTCAGAATAAGAGGCTGTGACATGATGTTTATCACAGCCTCTTATTTATTTTGCACAGCTGAAACGATTGCTCGTTCTATCGTATTGATTGAAATAGGAATAATATTCTCATATTGGACTGCATCCGGTGTATATAATGTACGTTCACATAACACTCGGTTCGAGGGTTGCTGTGCATACTTCTTTATATCAGATATACTTGCATAGATTGTTGGTGCAACTTGAAAATCGAAAGTAGTTACAGCTTCCAAGGCTTCCCGATAAATCAGATAATGAACATCCGAATTTGTGACGATATAAATAGTCAGACGTTCTTTTGTCAGACGGAGAATTCCACTCAATTCGATGACAAAAGCTCGCATGCAATTAGGATTAAACCGTAAATCATAAGGTAGCCGTTTGGTCCAACTGGAAAAAAGTGTTTGGACGTCTTTATATAAATTTGCCTGTTCCTCATTTAGAAGATAAAATTTTTCCGGCATGAATAATTGATAGTTATCCCAAGCCGAACGCATCAAATGAATCAGCGCACGTTCAAATGGCTGATTCCCGAATAATTCTTGATGGAAATGAGTTTCAAAGGTAGCAACTAGTTCTTTTATTTCGGGAGTATTATCAATAAACACTTGGTGTAGCTGTTGAAAATCTTCCGCAATCAACTGATAAGAATGGAAACCATAATTACAAAGATTGAACAGTGTCAAAATAAAGACAAATTCTTCTTTTTTATAATATGTTTGGAAATCAGTGGTTTCCCATGCTGACTCGACATAATTGTAAATAGGACGTTTTTTGATTTCTTCGATAAATGTTGGATCTATTGTCACCGTACACAACTGTTGGCGTAAGAAACTAATAGCAAAGCCAATCGATAAGATTTCTTTATTTTCTTTATCATAAAATCTACCGCTATTCTCCGTTACAGATTCAATGAAACGATCCGCACGTTCAAAAAATGATTCAGGTAGCTCCCAGGACTTAAAGCTGCCTAAACGATAAGCCACATTAAGAAGCAACAGACGTCTTTCCATTTCAGTGAATCGAGGGGAGTAGCGGTCGATTTCGATCCCACAATCATGAAAATAAGCCAATACTTGTTTTTTTAAGGAGTAAGCTTTGCTGACAGAGATGAATTCACACTCAGTTAATTGGAGATAATCAGGTTCATCTTCTTCCAAATAAAGCAGGCAAGTTTTTAAAAACAACGAATTTTGGGTCAATTGCTGCATGATCTTACATCGAGGTATATGTTCTGAAAAATATAAAGTGTAACAATCCTTTTCCCGATGTGTATAAACAATTTGTTCTTCAAATTCTTTTTTTATGTTATTGATATCATTGAGTAAAGTGGTTTTGCAAACATGTAGAAGATTGGAGAGCTTTTCTAGATTGACTTCTTTATTTACATAGAATTGTCCACATAAAAACAGCTGTCTCAAAATATTCTTCTCAATATATTCTTCAATCATGGTAAAGCCTCCATCTTGTATTTTTTTGCACAATATGGAAAATATTATGACATGTTTTCTTTTGGAAATCATCAATTAATTTCTGAAAAAGCCTGTAAATTCCGTTAATAAAAGATTTTTATGTTATAAAAATTGAAAAATAAATATTTTCATTAGAAAATAGATTGTGAATTTCTAACAAGCAAAAGGGATGCAAATACAGTTGATGAATGAATGATGGTCATTTAAGTTATTTGTTCGTTTTTTTTAGACTATCCATTTTAGAAGTCTGATTTATTAAAAAATTGTTCGTTTTTCCACGTTTAATTATCAGAAAAATCCGAATTTATTTATTTTTGTTTGAAATATTCTACGTGAATCTGATGTTATAAAAAAAATTTTCTCATTTTTGGCGCTATAGTGAAGAGGTGTTACAGATAAGCACATGTATCTGCGAGACATTGACCAACGAAATATGGAGGGAAGAAACATGAAAGATATGGATATCAAGGCCGTCTTTATAGGCGACAAAGCTGAAAATGGACCAGTTTACAAAATGTTGTTGAACAAGATGGTAGATGAACATCTTGGCTGGAGAGAAAATTATATTCCTTCAGATATGCCTGCAATTAGCGAAGGAGATAAGCTAACTCCAGATTATCTAGCCACCCGCGACCATATGATAGAAGTCTTGGATGAAGTCAGTCAGCGATTACGCGCAGGATCGATCCCCTGGCATTCAGCAGGCCGTTACTGGGGACAAATGAACGCTGAAACACTGATGCCTGCTTTATTAGCTTACAATTATGCGATGCTATGGAATCCCAATAACGTTGCACTAGAATCTTCTATGGCAACTTCGCAGATGGAAGCAGAAGTAGGACAGGATTTTGCCTCACTATTCAACATGGCAGACGGATGGGGACATATTACAGCAGATGGTTCTATTGCTAACCTTGAAGGATTATGGTACGCCCGTTGCATCAAATCGATTCCTTTAGCTGTCAAAGAAGTTCTGCCTGAAAAAGTGAAAAACATGTCTGAGTGGGCTCTTTTGAATATGTCTGTTGAAGAAATTTTGGAAATGACCGAAAGCTTTACGGATGCAGAGATGGATAAGGTCAAAGCAGCTTCTTCTCGTAGCGGAAAGAATATCCAAAGATTAGGGAAATGGCTGGTTCCTCAAACAAAACACTATTCTTGGATGAAGGCGTTAGATATTTGCGGAGTGGGCTTAGATCAGATGGTTGCTATACCAGTTCAAGAGGATTATCGAATGGATATCAACGCTTTGGAAAAAACAATTCGTGAATTAGCTGATCAAAAAATCCCGATTCTAGGTGTGGTTGCTGTCGTAGGAACAACAGAAGAAGGACAAGTAGACAGTGTAGATAAAATCATCCAGTTAAGAGAAAAGTTAAAAGATGAAGGTATCTATTTCTATTTACATGTTGACGCTGCATATGGCGGGTACGCGCGTTCACTGTTTTTAAACGAAGCAGGAGAATTTGTGCCGTATGCTTCCTTAGCTGAATTCTTTGAAGAGCATCATGTATTCCACCATTACGTAACGATCGACAAAGAGGTATATGAAGGATTCAGAGCTATTTCAGAAGCGGATTCTGTCACGATTGATCCGCATAAGATGGGCTATGTCCCTTATGCTGCTGGAGGAATCGTGATCAAACATAAAAATATGAGAAATATCATTTCTTATTTTGCACCATATGTGTTTGAAAAATCAGTCAAAGCACCAGATATGCTAGGTGCCTATATTTTAGAAGGATCAAAAGCTGGAGCGACGGCTGCTGCAGTCTGGACAGCTCATCGTGTATTGCCATTGAATGTGACCGGATATGGTCAATTGATTGGTGCTTCAATCGAAGCAGCTCAAAGGTTCAGAGAATTTTTAGGTCAATTACACTTTACTGTTAAAGGAAAAACAATTGAAGTCTATCCACTGAATCATCCTGATTTTAATATGGTCAATTGGGTATTTAAAGTACAAGATTGTGCAGATTTGAACGCTATCAATGAATTAAATGAAAAAATGTTCGATCGGTCTTCTTATATGGATGGCGATGTTTATGGTGAACGGTTTATTACTTCTCATACGACATTTACACAAGAAGATTATGGTGATTCTCCGATCCGTTTTATTGAAAGAATGGGTCTATCGAAAGAAGAATGGCAAAAAGAACAGCAAATCACTCTGCTACGTGCGGCTATCATGACTCCTTATTTGAATGATGATCGAATTTTCAATTTTTATACAAAAGAAATCGCGAAAGCAATGGAAAAGAAACTAAACGAAATCATCAAATAGAACTGATTTTTGTGTGAAAGAATAGCAAGAGACATATGGAGAACAGACAATTATTTGCCTCATCAAAACAGTTGTATTTCCCCCTGTTTTTCATATATTCCTCAGCAAGACATTCTTTTTTATAAATATTTCTATAGTTGGTTCGTTCGTTTCACGTATCAAACCCAGTTCACTAAGTTCGTTCAATGGATGTTTCGGTGATACTGGGTTTTGTACTGAATCGATGAAGCCTTGTCACTTTTGTTCTTGAACAAAAATAAAAGAAAACGAAAAACATGTCGCTATTGAAAGAAAGAAGGAATAAAGATGAAAGATGCTGGTTCATCAAAACAAATCACGACCATGACCTTTATCGGGATGACTTGTGCCCTTGTAGCAAGTGTACGAAATATTCCAGATGTGGCAGCAACGAGCTGGACGATGATTTTTTACATGCTGGTTGCCGTATTGTTATATGCCTTTCCGATCTCATTGATCTCTGGTGAATTTGCCGGAATGTTTCCTCAAAAAGGTGGTCCAGAACTTTGGGTATCGAATGCTCTAGGAAAAAAATGGGGATTCGTTGTCTCCTGGCTGTTATGGGTCCAAATGTTTCCAGGGATGGTGATGGTTGCTTCAGCACTCGCTCCGTTGTTTGGTAATATTATCGATAATGTGCCGCTTGGACTGAACAGCAAATTTACATTAGTTGTTATTTTAGTGGTTTATTGGATCATCACTTTTTTGAATTTAACATTCGACATGGCAAAAATCGGAGGAAAAATCGGTGTTTGGTTAGGTCTATATGTGCCTTTGACGATGATGCTCTTATTAGGGCTTGCTGCGTGGATCAAAGTTGGAATCGTACCAACCGGAACATTAGGCAATTTTTCATGGGACAAAGTAATACCAGATAGTACGACTGCATCCTCATTTGTTTATTTTGCGCCGATCATGTTTATTTTTACTGGCATCGAAATGTCCTCCGTGTATATCACTCGATTGAAGAATCCAGTGAAAACGTATATTCGCGGAGTATTTGCTGCGCTGATTTTTATATTTTTCGTCAATATTTTGAATGCTTTAGTTGTAGCAAATGTCGTACCAAAAGGTCAAATGGAATTGAATAATATCGCACAATCTATTTCGATTTATTGCCAAATTCTCGGTTTGCCGCATCTTATTGTGAATCTGTTTAGTTTGCTTGTCTTCATCGGTGTGGCAGTCCAATTATCTGCTTGGGCATCAGGACCTGCAAAGACAGTGACAGAAAGTGCTAGAAAAGGTGCGTATCCACCAAAATTCAATTTTTGGAAGACGAATCAATTTGACGTATCCAAATCCGTTATTTTGACTCAATCTGTCATTATCTCAATCTTTGCACTTTTTTATTTGCTGATTCCTGGCGTCAATCAAGCATTTTTGATGCTAGTTAATTCAACTACTGTTATCTATTGTATCGTCTATGTCATTATGGGGATCGCGGTTTTGAGATTACGTTATACACATGCAAAGTTGAACCGTCCATTCAGAATTGGAAAAAAAGAGAACAAAAGCAATCTTGGCGTCTGGGCGGTCGTTATTGTTTTATTTGCGGCCATCGGCTTTTCTGTTGGACTGACGATGAAAGCTGGAACATGGATCAATCTAATTGCAGTCACATCCATCAGTGTCATTTTGTTTGTAGTACCACTATGTATTGAAAAAATAAAGAAACCTTCTTGGGAACAGGAAGTCGCCATGCTGCTTGAAAAAGAAAAAGGTGAACTTGATGGAAAAACCGGCAATGAAACGGACTCTAACTAATCGAAATATCCAGTTAATCGCACTAGGTGGCGCAATTGGAACAGGATTATTCTTAGGTTCAGCAAAGGCAATTGCACTGGCAGGACCAGTTGTTATTCTCGTCTATTTGATATGCGGTGTGGCTATTTATGGCTTGATGCGGGCTATGGGTGATTTGTTTTTAGCAAATAGTAAATTTAACTCTATCAGTGATTTCATTGACTACTATTTGGGTGAAAAGTGGGCCTTTTTTGTCAATTGGACTTATTGGCTTTGCTGGCTTGGAGCTGGACTTGCGGAATTGACAGCAATAGGATTGTATATCCATTTCTGGTTTGTACATGTACCAGCTTTGATAAGCGGAGGTAGTGCATTAATGATCTTAATGGCAGTCAATCTTGTTGCCGTCAAATGGTTTGGCGAATTGGAATCTTTTTTCTCAATCATCAAGATTTTGGGGATTGTTCTTTTTATTTTATTGGGTATAGGATTGAGCGTTTCGGATTTTCATACCCAGTCTATCGGAATCAAAGCAAATTTTGAACAGCTCAATGAATTACTCCCGTTTGGCTTTGCTAGAATGATTGCTTCATTTCCTATGGTTTTATTCAGTTTTGCTGGAATTGAAATGATCGGATTAACAGTTGGTGAGACGAGTGACCCACAAAAGAATTTGAAAAATGCAATCAACTGTCTGCCTTGGCGTATCCTCTTTTTCTATGTAGGAACGATTCTGTCGATTTTATTCGTTGTTTCATGGTATTGTTTAGATTTAAAAGAAAGTCCTTTAGTCACTATGTTGCAAATGATCCATTGCCAAAGCGGGGCAGCAATCGTCAATCTGATGATTCTGGTTGCTTCTTTGTCTTCGGCAAATAGTGCGGTTTACAGTACTAGCAGGATCTTATATCAAACAGCAAAAGAAAAAAGTCTGCCCCCTTGGTTTTGTGCGCTTTCTAAGAAAGGCGTACCTTTACACGGTATTTTGATTACAGGAACGTTATTTCTTGCAGGCCTTTGTCTACATTTTTTTGTCGCTGATAGTCGATTGTTTTTTCAGCTTTTGGCAGGCATGACAACGAGTTGTTTTCTATTTGTGTGGTCTTCAATCTTATGTGCACATGTTCAATTTGTTAAAGAAAAGAAACGGAACACTATACCAAGATATAAAGACCTTGCTTTGTTGGTATTTTTTGCGGCCATTGCTTTCAGCTTGTTATTCGAAAGAACGACACGTTTTATTCCTTTTTTATTAGTTATCTGGTTTGTTCTCTTAAGTTTTGTATATAAAAGAATAAGCGATAGAAATACCAATTAAGACTAAATATATCCGGCAAAACGAATTATTTCAGACTTCTCTGAAATAATCGATACGCCTGAAAGATCTCCCTACGTATAATAAAAGTATCAATTAAGTAGGAGGGGATAGGATGAACTGGTATAAATTGACGGTAGAAGATACATTGAAAAACTATCAAACATCAACAGAAGGCTTGTCGCAAGAAGAACGGCAGAAACGCCTGACTGATCAAGGATATAATGAGATAGAAGCAAGACAGCAGACAAAACGATGGAAAAAAATAGTAAAGCACTTTACTGATCTGCTAATGATCGTGTTGATCATTGCCTCTTTTTTGAAATTTGCTTCGAACGAATACATCGAAGGAAGTATTATTTTATTCGTAGTGATCGTCAACGGACTCGTTAGTTATTGGCAAGAAAGAAAAGCAGAAGAATCGTTGAATGGTTTGAAGCAGCTGATGGGACAAGAAGCGATAGTACTATCGAACGGGATGCAAGTAAAAATCCCTGCGAAAGAACTAGTAAAAGGAGATGTCATTGTCTTACGTGCTGGAGACGTCGTTCCAGCAGATGTTCGGTTGATCGAAGTACATGATCTACTAGTGGAAGAATCGATTTTGACGGGAGAATCAGAAGCATCTGAGAAAAATCATACCGTTTTGGCAGCAGAAGAATCAATCGGTGACCAGAAAAATATGGCTTTTTCAGGAACACTTGTACAATCTGGTTCTGCAGTCGGTGTCGTTGTAGAAACAGGAAACACGACAGAAATCGGTAAAATCAATCAAGCACTGCAATCGGTCGAACAACAGACGACGCCTCTGATCAAGAAGATCAACCGATTGAACAAACAAATTTTTCAAGGCATACTTTGTTTGATCTTGTTCTTAGTTGTTTTTACAACATTCCGCTATGGCATGGATTGGTCTATCCTTCTTTCAGCTATGATCGCTTTGGTAGTGTCAATGGTACCCGAAGGATTGCCAGCTGTTTTGACCATGATCCTATCTGTCGGAGTAAATGAAATGGCAAAAGAAAAGGCAATCATCAAAGGACTGCCTTCTGTAGAAACATTAGGTTCTATGACAGTGATCTGTTCAGATAAGACAGGGACATTGACAAAAAATGAAATGACAGTTGTGGATATAGCAGCAAAGGAAGAAACTCGCGTACTGTCTATTATGAAAAATTGTCAGGAGTTAAAGACGAAAGAAGAACAGAAAACAGAAAATTTAAGTGGCAATCCGACAGAACTTGCACTGATTCGACACACCGAAACAGCCAATCTGCCTTTGAAAAAAATAGAAGCAAAGATTCCGTTCAGCTCTGAATACAAATATATGGCAACGATGCATACGGAGGGAAAAGGAGCGGTGATTTACGTCAAAGGTGCGCCAGAAGTATTATTGGCTAAATCAACTCTTTCTTCTTCAGAACAAGAAGCATGGGGTCAAACAGCCACAGCGTTTGCGAAAAAAGGTCAGCGTGTTTTAGGATTTGCTTACAAAAAAGTAGATTCGAAACAGGAACTCACGCATGAGACTTTAACCCAATTAACTTTTGCAGGGATTGCCGGGTTGATCGATCCGCCAAAAGAAAGTGCAGTCAAGGCTGTAAAGGAATGCCAACAAGCAGGGATCTCAGTGAAAATGATTACGGGGGATCATAAAGACACAGCAAAAGCGATTGCGGAACAAATTGGCTTAAAACATACTGCTAAAGTTTTAGAAGGGATCGATTTGGATCTTATGTCTGAAGAAGAGTTGATTCGACAAGTACCAAAAGTCGATGTCTTTGCTCGAACGACACCAGAACACAAACTGCGAATCGTGAAAGCTTTGCAGAAAAATGGAGAAATCGTCGGAATGACCGGAGACGGCGTAAATGATGCACCTGCTTTGAAAAGAGCCGATATAGGAATTGCGATGGGAATCAAAGGTAGTGAAGTAAGCAAACAGGCAGCTGATATGGTTTTAGGAGATGATAATTTCCATACGATCGCAAAAGCCGTAAAAGAAGGTCGGCGTATTTTGGATAACTTGCAAAAGACCATCAATTTCTTCTTACCAACTGCGTTAGCTCAAGGATTGATCTTGATTTGGGCGCTGATACTGAATCGGCCGCTACCTTTGTCCCCAGTACAGATTTTATGGGTCAATATGGTAACGACAATCACTTTATCTTATGCATTAGGGTTCGAGTCGCCAGATCCAGAAATCATGAAGCGTCCACCAAGAGATCCAAAGCAAGGAATCCTATCAGGTTATCACTTGTTTCGGATCATCTATGTCGCACTACTGATCATGGTTCCTGCCTATTTATTGGCTATGCAATTTGAAGGGCAAAGCTTACAGCAAACCATTCTTCTGCAAAATATCGTCTTAGCTCAAGCTGTTTACATGATCAATTGCAGAGAGTTGTCCAAGCCGTCGTTGAACCAAGGTCTTTTGCAAAACAAATCGCTTTTTCTTTCATTGGGTATCCTTGCTTTATTGCAGGGGATGGTTATTTTTCTGCCAATCGGCCAGCAGCTGATCGGTACAGTAAGTTTAACGATGACACAACAGTTATTGATTGGGGCAAATGTGATTCTTCTATTCTTAGTTGTAGAAATAGAAAAAGGGATCATGAATAAACTGTTTCGCAAAAAAGAAAAAACAGCTAGAGAATTCAGTCGCTAGCCGTTACTATAAAAAAGTTTTGAAAGTGAGTTCAGTCAAACGATTGAGCTCATTTTTCGTTGGAATAGAAGAAATGTATACAATAGGGATATCTAGAGAATCCAGAGGGAAATTGGAAATCAAGATATCTGTTTTTTCAAAAGAAATAGTGGAAAGATCGGTTAGTTCGATAGGTAAGAAGAAGACACGTTTTCCCAAGTAATCTTTTAATTCCTGCTGCAAGAACGCCTTCCATGAAGGTTCTCCTTGGAAAATAAAATAGACATTGAACAAATTCGGTTTGATAGAAAAAATCGTTTGTTGGATCAGTAAAGACAAGAGTTGAAGAAAGTAATTTGGTTCATTGATTTCCATTTCTTTTTTTAGATCGTTCAGTAAATTCTCTTTCTGCTGATACAAGTGTGCATATTGCTGATCATACGTCTCTAAAAAACGATGGTATTGGCGTTCCAAAGGTTCGATCAGTATCGGCGATTCATGATATTTTAATACGAGGAGAGCCAAGTTATCAGTCAGAGATGTTTTTTTTAGTTGATCAAGAGACAGCTCTGAAGCTAGTTCCTCTACAAACGTTTCGAGGACCTCTAAAAATGGAGAATGATGCAGGCAGCGAGCGATTTCTTGTCCATAGTTATTGTTGTAATTCCAACTTTCCAGAAAGCAGAAATAAGCAAAAGAAAGCTCAGTGTCTTTAAGATAAATACCTTCCGTTAAATACAATTTTTTCAATGCAGAGTCATACAGGGAGGAGAGTGTGCTGTTGATATGGATAGAAGAATCTAATCGGCAATTCGCTTTTATACGGATCGTATTGATAAAGAACCAACATGTTCCGAAAATCTCTTCTGTTTCAACAGCTAGTTCAGTTTGACTGAGGGTTCTTAAAAATTGAAAATAATGGGATTCATGGATCGAATAATCCTCGAAAAAATAGTTGTTATGAGTGAAAGGAATCAGCAATCGATGATAGAAAGTACGAATCGCACGCTCTTTTCCAAGAATACAAGCTGTATATTTCGTCAAATCGATCTGCAAGTCGTAACTTGCTAAACGCTGATTGATTTTAGTCACATGTCTTTTCAATGTCCCATAAGAAAGCCCGTGATCCGCTAGAAAATCAGGGACAGCAACTTTTTTTGTAAAAAGCAGATTTTTCAGCAGTTCGACACTGACTGATTGTTTGAAAAAAATCTCCCAAAGGTCATTTGTTAATAAATTTTGCTGGTTTTGCAAACTGATTCCTGCTTGATCGCTGAGGATGTCCCAGCCTTCGGGCAGCTGAGAGCGAATAGATTGAAGGTCAGAAAAAATCGTTCGTTCGGTTGTCCCTATAATTTCAGCTAATTCATTTACGGTTATCTTTGTATGATTCAGCAATTGTTCGACTAAAGAAACATGACGTCGAATATCTTTTTCGGTAATGATTTTTTTCATTAGTGAATACATAAATCAGACTCCCTTCTATTCTAAGAATACGGAGAAAATAAACGGTGGTCAAGTTTCAACTGATCTTTCAACCAGTATTCATTTTTCTATTCTTACGTGGTATCTTTGAATAAAGCGAATCAATAAGAAAGAGATGGAAGCAGATGCTAACGAAAAAAGAATTAATCGATCACATCGATGAAACATACAATTTGTCTCCAGAATATATTTTTAAAAAATTTCCTGATTATTGCGTATTCAGACATCAAAAAAGCAAAAAATGGTTTGGGGTCCTGATGTCTGTTCCAGAAGAAAAAATCTATGATGATGCAAGTGACCATAGGATCATCGACATCCTTGATTTGAAGGTCGATCCTGAACTTGGCGGAATTTTGCGAGGAAAAGAGGGGTATTTTCCAGCCTATCACATGAATAAAGAACATTGGATCTCTGTTGATCTACGTAAAATAGAAAAACTAGATGAACTAGCAAGTTTGATTGATGGAAGTTTCAAATCAACGCAATGAATTCTAGGAAAAATAGAGAAGAGGTTGTGACAGAAGTGTTTAGCTTCAAGAAATAAGAAGGAATTTACGAAAATTGCTTCTCAAATTTTTGGGGAATTTGGGCTTATTTCTGAAGAAGTTACTTCTGGAACACCGTTTGTTCAAAAAAAGAGCTGCGACAAGAATTTTGTCCCAGCTCTTTTCTTTTTATTTTCCTAAATAAAATTCCC
Organism: Enterococcus sp. DIV1224; assembly: GCF_050555455.1. Classification (NCBI taxonomy): domain Bacteria; kingdom Bacillati; phylum Bacillota; class Bacilli; order Lactobacillales; family Enterococcaceae; genus Enterococcus; species Enterococcus sp. DIV1224. The sequence continues at coordinate 319,530 of NZ_CP187859.1, forward strand.
GCATCGTTTTTGCAATCATTTTGATCAAAGGATGATCTTCTGTGAAGCTAGAAGATAAATAAATTGTTCGTGTCAAGGGCAAACCTTTGATTTCCCGCAAGACGAAAGGATCATTTTTATCGTAAGACCAAGAAACTTTTGGGAAAAAGCTAACGGCTAATCCTTGCTTGACAATAGAACGTAATGTCGCAGGATCATCTGTCGTCGAACTGATCGTCAATTCGATACTTTTCGCTTCAAGTGCTGCATCCAGTGTATGACGGAAGGCATTGCTCTTTGACAGCATCAAGATGGGGGTGCGTTGGATATCTTCTAATTGCAGATGTTCTTTTTTCGCAAGAGGATGTTTCTTAGGAATGGCTACATAAACAGGTTCTTTCATGATAGGAATATTGGTCATGCCAGGCTTCATCTCCGAAGTGATGTACAGTACAGGGTCGGTAATATCATCTGGTAAATGATGTTGCATGATCGTTAATTGGATATCAGGATGCTTTTCCATAAAAATTCGGACCAAGTTCGGAATAGAAACAGAGGCTACCTCTAAATACAAAATGACGGAAGTAACGATCTTCTCATTGACCGAAGACAATAATTTGATTCCTTCTTCTAATGTGTCTAATGTCTTGACTGCATATGGATAGAATTCTTCTGCATAAACAGTTGTCTCAATATTTCTGCCGCTATGGTAAAACAAAGGGACTCCTAATTCGTTTTCCAAATGTTTGATCGCACGGCTCAAGGCAGGTTGAGAAATAAATAATTCTTTGGCTGCTTGGGTGACATTTTTTGTTTCGAACACTTTTTTAAAATACTGTAGATGAAGCAATTTCATAATTATCCATCCCATCCATACCTTTTTGTTATGGTTTTTTCTTTTTTTGGCATTTTTTATTATAGCAGAAATTGACTAAGATAGCAGTGGAAAAAGTAAGTGCTAAGGAGGCGAGGCTCATGAGTACAGGTTTCTTATTTCCTGGGCAAGGCAGTCAGAAGTTAGGGATGTTAGCGGATATCCCTGAAATGTACATGGAACGTTTAGAAAATGTGATGGGGTATCGGTTAGTTGATAAAGAAGAAAACTATCAAGATACGGTTTTTATCCAGCTAGCATTACTGACAAAAGCAGTATTTTATTTAGATGAAATGGAAAAAAACGGTATTCAGCCTGATATTGCAGCAGGACATTCGATCGGTGCTTTTTGTGCAGCTGTTGCTTGTCGATCTTTGACATTTGAGAATGCAGCGGAACTAGTCTATCACCGCGCAGTCTTAATGAAAGAAGCTTATCCAAGCGGTTATGCAATGGGCGTAGTAGTAGGTGTGACGAGAAGCGAAGCAGAGGAAATTGTAGCAAAAACATTTGATCCTGACCACCCAGTCTATCTGTCAAATGAAAATTGTCCGATGCAACATACGTTATCTGGGAGTATCGAAGGTTTATCCGTTACGTTGGCAGAAGCCAAACGGCACCAAGCGCAAACAGCGAAGCTGCTGAAAGTTCCTGTGCCATCTCACTGTCTCTTGATGAATGATACGGTCAAGAAATTCAAGCCGTATATGCAGTCTGTCCATCTATCTGATGCCAGATGTTTGTATATAAAAAATACGGATGGAAGAGCCACTCAGGACGCAGAAGAGATTCGTAAAGATCTGTTGGAAAATCTAGCTTTCCCTGTGCAATGGAACCAAATGATGGACTTGGCAAAAGAATTAGGAATGGATCTGACGATTGAATTTCCCCCTGGCAATACTTTGACAAAGCTGATTCATACAAAATTTGGTGTAGATAAAGGGATCCGTACGATCAATCTAGACCAATATGGTATTGATGACGCCACGTTTCTATATCAAAAATGGAGATGACTAATTATGGAAAAACCAAACCGCAACTGGGCTTCTAAACGCGAAAAAAAAGCGCAGCGATTGGAAAAAATCAGCAACTTGCTCAATGGCAAGTATGTAGAAACTGAAAAAATCGTAGAAGTAATGGAAAAACTGATTGCTCCCGGCGATAAAGTTGTATTAGAAGGCGACAATCAAAAACAAGCAAGTTTTCTTTCAGAAAGTCTTGAAAAAGTAGATGCAGAAAAAGTGAATGATCTGCATTTGATCATGTCTAGTATCTCACGACCAGAACATTTGAATATTTTTGAAAAAGGAATCGCAAGTAAGATCGATTTTTCTTATGCTGGTGCACAAAGCTTGCGTGTCGCCCAAATGATTGAAGACGGCACAATGAAATTAGGTGATATCCATACTTATTTGGAACTTTATGGACGCTTATTCATCGATTTGATTCCAAATGTTGTTTTAGTAGCTGCAGATAAAGCAGATAAAGACGGCAACTTGTACACAGGTTTCAATACGGAAGAAACACCAACAATCATCGAAGCTGCAGCTTTCAAAGATGGTATCGTGATCGTTCAAGTCAACGAAGTTGTCGATTCTTTACCACGTATAGATATCCCTAGTGACTGGGTAGATGTTGTCGTGAAAGCAGATCAACCTTATCAATTAGAAGCTTTATTCACACGAGATCCTCAAAACATCACAGAATTGCAAATCCTAATGGCAATGATGGCAATCAAAGGAATCTACGCAGAACACGGCGTACAATCTTTGAATCACGGTATTGGATTCAATACAGCAGCTATCGAATTGTTACTGTCAACTTATGGCGAATCACTAGGGTTGAAAGGGAAAATCGCGAAGAACTGGGTATTGAACCCACATCCAACGATGATTCCAGCCATCGAATCAGGTTGGGTTGAAAGCATCCATAGTTTTGGTGGCGAAGTTGGTATGGAAAAATATATTGCTGCTCGCCCCGATGTCTTTTTTGTCGGTAAAGACGGCACGATGCGCAGTAACCGAACATTATCACAAGCAGCTGGACAATATGCCATCGATATGTTTATCGGTTCAACCTTGCAATTAGATTACGAAGGAAACTCTTCTACCGTAACAAAAGGACGTTTATCTGGTTTTGGCGGTGCGCCTAACATGGGACATAATCCTGGCGGTCGTCGTCATTCTACACCAGCATGGCAATCACTTCGCGACAATGATGATCCATTAGGGAAAGGCCAAAAATTAGTTGTTCAAATGGTTGAAACATATGGTTCAAATAAAAAACCAGTCTTTGTCGAAGAATTAGATGCACTAGCTGTTCAAAAACAAGCAGGCTTAGCCAATGCACCAGTGATGATTTATAGCGAAGATACTACACATATCGTGACAGAAGAAGGAATTGCTTATTTGTACAAAGCAAAAACAAAAGAAGAACGACAAGCAGCAATTGCAGCCATCGGCGGTGTCACACCTCTTGGGATGACAAGTACTAAAGAATCACTAGACCGTTTGCGTGCAGCCGGCATCGTGAAATTACCAGAAGATCTAGGCATCAAACGTAGTGAAGCGAAACGTTCATTATTAGCTGCACAAACCATCGATGATTTGATCGAATGGTCAGATGGCCTATATGAACCACCAATGAAATTCAGAACTTGGTCATAAAATTGGCGAGGAAAACCTTTTGTCGCCATTTACCCAGATGGAAGAAGAAAGACGAATAAGCAGAACGTGTATGCTCTGTTTTACAAAAAGGGGAGAGATCCATGGAACAATTAGCTTATAAATATCCAACGAAACAGCCGATCAATAAGAAAATCCATGTAGGAGTGGTCGGTTCAGGTGATTTGGAAATCTTGATGTTTCCAACAGAAAAAAAAGAATCTACTGTAAAAATCTGTACAGGAAGCGATGGCTTCGGCGAAGTATGGAACAACGTATTAACGAGATTTTTTGATCGTTATCCAATTTCAGCAGATATCGTGATCAATGACTTCGGTGCTACACCAGGAGTTGTGTACCTACGATTGACGCAAGCAATGGAGGAACTTTCAGATGAAAAATAGTTTTGTAGAATTAAACGCCAGAGAACGAGTGAACGCTCTACTTGACAATGGACGTGAATTGATTGGTCCATTCGATCAAATCATCGCGCCAAGTTTGCCAGCACAAGGAATCGTCCCTGAAAGTGATGACGGGATCGTTGTCAGCCGTGGCACGATCAATGGCAAACAAGCAGTAGTAATCGCTATGGAAGGAAAATTCCAAGGTGGCGGTATCGGTGAAGTTTCCGGTGCAAAAATCGTTGCTGCACTCGAACATGTATTAGAAGAAAACAAAAAAGGAAATGAAATTTTTCCAGTCATCGTACTAGATACAGGCGGTGTTCGTCTGCAAGAAGCGAACTACGGACTGTTATCTATTTCAGAAATCGGAAATGTAATCATTGCTCTAAAACAATATATACCAGTCATCGGTTTGATTCCAGGACGTGTAGGATCATTTGGCGGTATGTCGATTACTTCAGCATTGATGAGTTATTTGATCGCAACAAAAAAAGCGAGAGTCGGTTTGAATGGACCAGAAGTTATTGAGCAAGAAGCAGGTGTTCGAGAATTTGATTCTAGTGACAAAGACTTGATTTGGAATACATTAGGATCTCGTCAACGGGTAGAATCAAAAATCATTGATGAACTAGTGACTGATAGTGTAGAAGCAATCAAAGCTGCTGTCATCGCAGCAATGGACGAACGAAAAGACACGCATCGCAGTGAAAGCTCAGCATTTTATTTATCATTACTTGATTCTTTGGATCTTTCAAAACCAATGTCCATTGACGATTACAATGAAGCAATTGCTAACCATCAAGCAAAATCAATGGACTTACCAGAAGTAGCAGAAGGAAATAAACCAGCTGCAGCAAGTGTTGGTTACGATTGGTTTGCGGCACTAACTGGCATGAAAAATCCAACTTCTTCTATTAGTACTGTGTATTATGGTCAATCAAGTAAATTCATAGAAGAAGCCATCGTGACAGCAATCGTACCTGATCCTAAAAACCCGATGTACCGTGTACGAAACGGTGAAGTTGGTTTAGTTGAAGGTTTCCGCATGGGACAAATTTTGAATCGCGTTTACGAAGAAGATAAAGATAAAAAAGTGAAACGGCCAATCGTCGTTGTGATCGATGTACCAAGCCAAGCATACGGCTATAACGAAGAATTAATTGGTATTCATGTGGCTTTGGCTAATAGTGCTGCTGCTTATGCAAAACTCCGTCAAGCTGGACATCCAGTTATTGGATTGATTGCAGGAAATGCTATTTCAGGTGAATTTTTAGCGCATGGATTACAATCAAGCCGCTTGATTGCTTTAAACAATAAAGAAATCACTGTCCAAGCGATGTCTAAAGAAAGTGCTGCACGTGTGACAAAACGTTCGGTTGCTGAAATCGAAGCAGCTGCTGAAAAAGTTCCAGCTATCGCTTACGACATCAATAATTATACAAAACTAGGAGCAATCTATCATTTCCTAGAAGATATCACCGACCAAGCTGCTTCAGAACAAAATGTCAACAAAGTCATCGAAGCAATCAATGAAGCCATTCAAGATGTCCGCAATACAAATGACACGATGCTGACAAATCGATACACGAACGAAACAGCCAAAACATTCGGACGTGTCGAAACAAACAAAGTCCGTGCCAAAATGGACGAAGAATGGGATGCATAAAAAATGATTCAAGCACATGATATTGTTCTTTTTGATAAACATGAAATAGAAGGGTTCCCCTTGCCTGAATGGGTCGTTCTAACTGAAAAGATGTTCGGAACAGTCCGTCGTGCGTCGACAGATCACGCCGAAATACTACCGATTGGATTACGTGGCCCTGCCCGCAATCAGAGATGGGCAACAGAAATCTCAAAACATGCTGTCAAACAAGTCATTCATCCGTGGGACATCATCGAACAAGAATCGTATAGACAAGAGAAAATCATGGATTATCCTGTTTATCAGCAATTTCATGCTGCTAGAAACATATTATCAGGATGCAAGTGGGGAATCGGCGGCAGCTTAGGATTTGAATTATCGACTGGGATTCCGGCAGTAAAAGAAACCAGTGATTTTGATTTGCTGCTGTACGCAGATTCACCGATTGAATTGCCAATTCAGGCAATTCGATCGCATCCTGCTTTTTTTGAGCAATTCGATACCCAAGTAGTGACTCGGCAAGGCGGTTTTTCACTAAAAGAGTATTTGAGAGAGCCAGAGAAAAAAATTCTATTGAAAACAGTCGAAGGACCTAAATTAACCAAAGAACTTTGGTAATAAAGAAAAAGAGAGAGAAAGAGATGTTTGAAAACAAAAAAATCAAAATCAACGTAAGTGACTTCCAGAAAGTATCAGCTGTAACGGCTGTTATGATGCAAACGATATTGAGCTTTGCTTTGGCAAACAGCCACAGCGCAACAAATACAGCTTTTCTTGGTACCTTTTACGTCATCGTTAAATACACAGCACCAATGTTTATTTTTGCAATTGTCTATAATATGGTAAAAACAAGTCAGCATTTGTCTTATTGGGAATTTTTGAAAGAAAAGTTTTTTGAACTAGTCGTTCCGTATCTTCTATGGACGACGGCTTATCTTTGGCTATTTCCAGCAGTCCAACAACAAACTCCGTATACGGATACTGCAAGCTTTTTACTGAAATATGTCACAGGTGATGGAGCGCCTCATTTATGGTATACCGTGATGATGCTGCAGATTCAATTGTTCATGCCGTTTTTTGTTTGGCTCGGTTACAAAGTATTTGCTAATAAAAAATATGTATGGCCAGTATTGATTGGTTCAACGATTTTATATGTTGCATGGTATCTGTTCTATCAAACACAAGTATTGACTGGTCCTTATCATGACAGCTGGTACTTGTTAGATCGGTTTGTTGCTAGTTTCATGATTTACGGGATTTATGGGGTAGCCGCATTTGTTTATCACGAAAAAGTCTATCAATATTTGGACAGAGTACGTTATCTTTTCTTACCTGTTGGCTTAGTTATCGCGTTCTTTTCTGTCCGTTCATTGCTCGCACATCCAGGAGACTTGAGCTTTGCGAATGCGCCTTACTTGAATACGATCCAAAGTTTGTACAGCTTAGTCATCATCTTTGCTGTCTTCATGGGCGCTTCAAAAATGATTGTAAACGATTCGCCAAAATTACCATTGTTCAAATGGTTGTCTGTTTATGCTTACCGTACGTATTTAGCCAATGTATTTGTTTTCCAAGTACTGTTGTTATTGTTTAAAGATAGTTGGCTGCAGTTACCTTCAGGAGTCATGATTCTTGTAGCTTATCTAATGACGGCAAGTTGTGCATTTGCTTTAAGCTGGTTGCTTCACATCATTTGGGCAGCCATCAAAAAAGGGTTCAACAAGTAATAGAAAGAAGGAGTGAGTGTCATGATAAATGACGAACGAAAAAAAGCAGTGACTCAGCAACTTGCTGCGTTGGTAGAGGAAGCATTGCTCGCAGAAGTAACATTAAGCCCAAAACCTGGATTAGTGGATGCACTGGATGCGGGTGCACATTCCGATATGGACTATGCTTTATTTCTTAAGTCTGCGAAGACGCTGACTCCTTTTTTTGAAGAAATGGCTCAAATAGCATGGCAACATGCTATCGATCAGGAGTTAAGAGAAAAGATTGCTGAGATTGGACGGAAAGCGGAAAAAGCGATGTTGATTGCTACAGATGGCATCAATACCCATAAAGGAGCGATTTGGGCAATGGGGCTATTGACCAGTGTGACTGCACAAAAAATCAGTATGGAACAGCCTTTTTCTTTAACGGAAATACTCGGTGATGTCAGCAAGCTTGCTGCTTTTCCTGATACAAAATATCGTCATAAAAAAACCACTCATGGGTATACGGTGAAGCAAAAATACGGCGTAAATGGTGCATATGAAGAAGCAGTGTTGGGTTATCCGCATATCAGGCTTGCAATCCAAGCTGCTAAGGAGCTAGATAATGATTCTGATGTACAGAAACAAATGCATATGTTGTTAGTTTTGATGAGTTCCTTAGATGACACCTGCGTATTGCATCGCAGTGATCAGAAAACGTTAGTGGAAATGCAAAAACTTGCTCATGCTGCTAGTCAAAGTGCTTTACCAAATCGTCCATTTATAGCACTGTTGCACTTTTGTCAGGAAAACCAAATCTCTCCTGGAGGAAGCGCAGATCTTTTGTCTGCCAGCTTGTTCATGCTGAAGATAGAGGAAATATGGGCTGCCAACACATATGTCTGTCCGCTGTTACTCAATGATTAAATTAAGACAAAACTGCTAAAAAAACAGTTTATGCATCTGGTTATTGACTCTTCTTTTCGGCAAGGCTATGATAAAAATAGTTTTTTGTAATAAAAGATAACGAGGAAGACAATGAAAAAAATCAATTATTTAGCAATCATTTTGTTAGTGGGGTTATGTTTGTTTGCTTTGCCGACCCAAGGATTCGCTGTCGCAGGTGGTCATGGCGGCGGAACATCTAGCGGTCGAAGTTCGGGCAGAAGTTCATTTGGCGGTCGTTCATATGGGGGCAGTTATTTTGGCAGTCGTTCTTACGGCAGAGATTCTTATGGGTATTATGGTCCAAGTACAGGTCCTTCTAGTTATGAGCAAACGGGATTTCTTGCATTAGCTGTTTTGTCAGTAGGAGGGGTTTCCGCTTTTTCTATTGTCAAGAATAAAAGACAAAAGAAAAGGCTGAAAGCGGAGATATTGTCCCGCATGTCAGGAACGGCTAAAGAAAAGAAAGCACAGTTTCTGGAAATCCAAAAGATATTCATGAAGATCCAATCCGCTTGGGAAGAAGAAACTCCTGAAAAAGCCAGAAGCTGTTATACAGACAAGCTGTTTGCCGAACATCAGAAAGCTCTGCAAAAAAACAAAGCAGACGGTGTAAGAAATCATACTAAAAAAGTAACTATTCAGGAAGTAGGAAATTATCGACAGATCCACGAGAATAGTTTTGCCATCCGAATTGATTTCAGATGCTGTGATTATTTAGTTGATCGAAAAGATGGACGCTTGATCTCAGGAAGTACGACGCAACGACAGTATTTCTCTCAGATATGGTATTTTGATTTTTCTGAGAAAGAAAAAAGATGGCAGGCCGATTTTATTCAGCCGATTATGCTGGATTGACAGGAAATATTTATGAATGGAGCTGTGACAAAAATTTTGTCGCAGCTCCTTTTTCGAATAAACGGTGTTCCAGAGATAGCCTATCGGCAATAAGGCACGATTTTGTAAAATATGGGAAGCTATTTTTCAAAATCGCTTCTTATCGCTCAAGGCTGAACCTTTCTGTCACAACCTCTCCACTAAATGGTGTTCAAAAGCTTACATTTACGGTAATAAGCTCAACCAAACGAAAAACAGGAAGCACTATTTTTGTTTGGCTGTTCTTCTTACTTGATGCAGGACAGCTTTTTCACAACTTCTTTTTTGTATAGATGGGCAAAATTTTTGTAATAATAGGCGTATGTCTTTTTCGTTGAGAAGTTGAAAAAGCATACGGCTTATTTTTTGTTTGCTAGGCTTACTTTCTTTCCACTTCAAGTGGCAGAAATATCTACTTTTTATTATGTAAGCGGAACCATATACTTGAAATCAGAAGGAGATCATTTCTATGAAAACAAGAACAATTGAAATACTTCACAGAATCATGACAGCCCAATATCCAGTAAAAGCGGAACGTCTAGCAGCTGAATTCAATGTCAGTCAGCGGACGATCCGTCAGGAAGTTCTTGAAGCGAATATCTGGTTGAGCAGTAAAAAGCTTCCGGAAATCAGAACAATTCGCAACAAAGGTTTTTCGTTGAAACTGGAGAATGACAAGCAAGTTCGATTAGAAACTGAAATAAAAGAGGTGAAAGACGGCTTTTTGAATCGGCGGGAACGTATTTTTGATTTAGTTTTAGCCATTGCTTACAGCCGAAACCCGATCCATCTAAACAAAAAAGAAGAAGAATTTCAAATCTCTAAAAGTACGTTAGATGAAGATATGAGACGATTACGAGCAACACTGGTCAGTTATGGAATCGAGATCGTCAGTTATGGAAAGCAGGGACTGGTTTATAAAGGTTCAGAACGATCTATCCGTACGATGATCTATGATTTTATCAATCAGAATCTGGGGATGACCGACTTCTTTATGAATCAAGATGCGCAACTAACACCGGCTCAAAAAATCTTTTTCCATTATTTTCCTTTGGCGGAAATCAAAAAAATAGAGGAGATCTATTCCAATAAGTTGTTAAAACAAGAGGATGATATTTATAAAAAGCAAATTCTGCTTTTTACATTGATCTGGATCCAGCGAATCAGGAAACATGAATTCATCTCCGCCATTAATTGGAAAAATACAGAAATAAAAGACAGCAGCTTCTCTGCATTTATCGACTACATGATTACGGAATTTCAATTGAACAATGTCCCACAAGTAGAAAGAAATTATCTTCGTTTCACTATCGAGACGTTCAATGCTAGAGATATCTCCAATTCGATTGAGTGGGTACAAGCTCAACTACTAACGATCCAATTGATCCAATTTGTAGAGAACGAGACACACATACCTTTTCATTTAAAAAAAGAAGCTTTATTCGAAAATCTCTATAAACACATGGCTGCACTGATCATAAGAATCAAGCATGCTATTCAAGTCATGAATCCATTGAAAGAAAACATCCGAACAAATTATTTTCCAATCCACCGCGCAGTCACTCATTTTGTTCCTACGATCGAAGAAGTAATCGGCGGCAAGATACTGGAGGACGAGATAGCTTTTCTTGTCATCCACTTTTCGACGATTGCCAGTGTGATCAAGCGAGACCTGAATTATGTTTATCAATCAGTTGTTGTCTGTAATCACGGCATGGCTACCGGGAATCTGTTAGCAGAAAATCTGAAAGAAAAATTTCCTCAAATCGAGATTACTGCAGTTTTAAGTTCAAAAGAAATCGAATTAGTGGATAAACTGGATGTCGATCTGATTTTCAGCACCTTTCAATTGAATTATCGCAATAAGCCGCTTTTAGTTATCGATCCAATTTTGACTGAGACGAATATTTTAGTTATAGAAGACTTTTTGAAAAGAAATGAAGGACTGCAGCGGTTAAAACCTAACAGTCATGAATCAACGCAGTTATTCACTCAAATAATCGGTGTCATGGAAGAAAGTGGTGGCCGAGTAGATCGCATCATCTATGGCAAGTTGGAAAAATTATTTGAAATAAACAATCTAGAAATCAACAAAAGGGAGATCCAGCCTATGTTAAAAGATATTTTGACGGACAGCAATATCATGATCAAAGAAAAAGCCGCTACTTGGGAGGAATCGATTGAACGAGCTGCTAAACCATTGGTCAAAGAAAACATTGTTGAAGAACGCTATGTCGAAGCGATGATTCGCGCAGTGAATGAATACGGGCCATATATCGTGATCGGCAAACACATGGCGCTAGCCCATGCTCGACCAGAAGATGGGGTCAATAAGTTAGGAGTCAGCGTAGCTACGATTGAGCAACCAATCGATTTCGGTAATCCTGAAATGGATCCAGTAAAGATTATTTTTTGTTTAGCGGCAGTAGATTCCTACTCGCATCTGAACATCATGAAAGAACTGATCGAACTGATCAACAATGAAGAGAAGTTGGATCGATTGATCGAGTGCACAAATGTTGAAGATTTCAAACAACTGCTTTTTCAGTAGTTGAAAAATAATAAATGATACGGGAGAGAACAAAGATGAACAAATTGAACATTTTATTCGTATGCGGCGCAGGTTTAGGAAGCAGTTTTGCAGCACAGATGTCTGCTGAGGATGTTTTGAACAAATTAGGAGTAGAAGCCAAACTGGACCATTGTGATATTTCTTCTGCAGTGTCCATGAAACCAGATGTGATCATCACAGCAGAAAATTTTCGCTCGCAGTTCGAAAAATTCTCAGTCGATCCTAAAACAGCGATGATCTATTTGAAAAATATTGTCTCGAAAAATGAAATTGAAGAAAAAATCACCCCAGTTCTACAAGATAAGGGAGTTATCTAAATAAAAAAGAAAAGAGGATAAAAACATGGGCGTTATCAATTTTATCATCGAAAATATTTTGACTCAGGCATCGATCACCATTGCATTGATTGCTATGTTGGGTCTACTGCTGCAGAAGAAATCAGCAGGACAAGTCATTTCTGGCACGTTAAAGACACTCCTAGGATTCCAAGTGTTGAGTGCCGGTTCGAGTATCATCGTTGGAAGTTTAACTTATTTCGGAAAAATTTTTACTGAAGGATTTCATATGCAAGGAATCATCCCTTCTATTGAGTCTATCAATGGTCAAGCAATGAATGATTTAGGTTTAGGTAGAGATATTGCACTGACGTTCTTAGCGATTTTTGTATTCAATATTATTTTGGCTCGTTTCACAAAATGGAAGTACATTTTTCTAACTGGTCAAGCCATTTTATGGATGGCGACGGTCTTTGGTTATTTCGCCGGTCTGCGAGGGATCGTATTGATCTTAGTCGGTGGTTTTATCGGAGCTTGTTTCGCCATTGCTATGCCAGCAGTAGCGCAACCAATTATACGTAAGATTACAGGATCGAATGATATTGCTTTAGGGCATTTTTGTACGATTGGATACTTATTTGAAGCTGGTGTGTCTAAGCTTTTTGGTGAGAAAGGTGAAAATAAAAAATCGATTGAAGATATCAAATTGCCCACGCATTTCGAGTTTCTGCAAGATACTTATTTGTCTGTCATGGTCGTGATGGTCCCACTATATATCATCACTGTTTTGTTTGCCGGTGAACCATTCGCTTCTGAATTATCAGGAGATCAAAACTATATCATGTTTGCCTTTTTGCAAGCCATCCAATTCGTAGTAGGTGTGTATGTATTGCTAGCTGGTGTACGTCTACTGTTAGGTGAAATCGTGCCGGCATTTCGAGGGATAGCTATGAAATTAGTTCCTGATGCGATTCCTGCCTTAGATTGTCCAGTTTTCTTTCCCTATAGCCCAAATGCTGTTATTTTAGGTTTCATTACGACAACAATCGGTACGATTATTGCCATGTTCACTTTGCCGATGTTCGGCTTAGCGATGATTTTACCAGGTATGCTAACGAATTTCTTTGCCGGAGGAACAGCGGGGATATTTGGTAACGCAGTTGGCGGACGTCGAGGAGCGATCATTGGCGGTATTGCTCATGGCTTTTTTATCACACTATTGCCTGCTTTGCTAGTAACGATCTTTAATTCGATGGGGTTCATCAATGCTACAGCAACCGATGTAGATACAGTAGCCGCCGCACTCTTATATGCCTGGATCTTAAGCCCAATTTTGAAAGCATTTTAATTGAAAGTAGGGAAAATGATGTTCGGATTTTTTAAGAAAAAAGAAAATGAACCAAAAAAAAGATCGATAAAAGAGGAAAAAATCCTCTCGCCAGAAGCGACCGAAAAGATTCAATCAGAGATTACACAATTAAACCAAGAGATTTCAACGACCCAAGAGAAGCCCAAATTAGCGGAACTTTACGAACAAGTTGGACTTAAATTTTCTGAATTGTATGAGAACGATCAAGCCATCCAATATTTAGAAAAGAGCTTGGAAAATAAACAGACGATCGGAGAGGGGTATAAAAAACTGATGAGCCTCTATAACCAGAAGCGTGCAGATGCTGCTCGTGCGGGTGATGATCAAGGAATCGATTACTACATGGGCAAAATGGATGAGATGCGACAAATTGCAAAACAAGTAACGATCAAAGGAAACAAATAAAAAGATAAGGTGGCAATAAAAGATGTATACAACATTGAAAGAAGTAACAAAAACAGCAGAAGAATTGAATTTTACAGTTGGAGCTTTTAATACGCATAACCTAGAAATGCTTCCTGCCATGCTAGGCGCAGCAAAAGAAATGGGTTCGCCGATCATTATTCAAACAAGTGTCGACACCGCAAAATATATCGGTATGCATGTGTTAGTCAATGTAATGACAGCTATTGCAGAAGAAGAAATGGTTGATGCAGTCTTACACTTAGACCACGCCCGAGACTTTGATGATATCAAAGAAGCAATCGATAGCGGATATACTTCTGTCATGTATGACGGGTCCCATCTGCCTTTCAAAGAAAATATCTTGAAGACGAAAGCAGTGGTAGAATATGCCCATGCACACGGTGTTTCCGTAGAAGGAGAACTTGGAACGATCGGCGGTACAGAAGAAGGAATCCATGTCGCTGAAAATGACAAAGTATATACAAGACCGGAAGACGCAGTGAAATTTGTAGAAGTTACAGGTGTGGATGCATTAGCTATTGCTATCGGTACGAATCATGGACAATTCAAATCAAAAACAGAAGTGAACATTCCCTTGCTGAAAGAAATCGATGCAGTAGTCGATGTCCCCCTCGTTATCCATGGCGGAACAGGTGTGAAAGAAGAAGATTATCCCGAATTGATCAATAACGGGATCCGCAAATTCAATATTGGAACGGAGCTTTTAGTCAACTGGACAAAAGTGACTAAAGGAACCTTTAGTGAAACAGAAATCAACAAGTCTCTTCGCCATAATGTGATTCCAGCAAATGAAGCAGTAAAAGAAATTGTCAAGCATAAGATTGGACTGTTTATGAACTTGGAAAGTCCAATTAACTTAGGAAACAAATGAGATGAAAAAGTATTTCATTCTTCTAGCTGGTAGTCCTGGTACAGGAAAAACATATCTTATGAATAAACTACGGGAACGATTTCCAGATATGTATGCCATCACGCTCGATGAAATCAAGGAATATTATGCAGAATCCATCGGTTTTAACAACTTGGAAGAACGGGCGAAACAAGAAAGGACGAAAGTTTATCCTTTCTATTACAAAGCACTTGATCTGTATATGGAAGCAGGAAAGAAAGTGATTGTGTCAGAGTATCCTTTTAGTGATAAGCAAAAAAATCGACTCCAAGAATTAGCAGAAAGATACGGATATCAGGTAATGACGATTCGCCTAACAGCAGACTTTGAAGTGTTATGGCAACGTCGGTACAAACGTGATCGTGAACCAGATCGTCATTTGAGCTATATCATGGATCATTATCACTATGGCGACATATTGGAAGATCGATCGAAAGGGACGAATCATATTACGAAAGAAGCATTCAAAAAAATCATCACTGACCGAAAATATGACGAATTTCAGTTAGGAACACTATATGAATTTGATGTAACAGACTATACTCAAGTGGATTACACTCCACTATTGGATAAATTAGAAAAAGAAATCAATGACAATAAGTAACGAAGAAATGGTTTGATAGTGACAGATAATAAAAAAGACATTTGGTCCCCAGAGGAGCCAAATGTCTTTTTGTTCTAAAATATTTTTTCATATTCTTTTATTTATTACCGATTTCCTTGTGTTTATTTGCCGTAATTAGGTCAGTCTTCTATACTTGATTACATAGTCATACATTTACTGAAAAGAAGGGAAGAGAATGAATAACAAGTTGGCTCAATACAAAAGACTGCTCGCACTTTCTCAAGCTGGTCTGTATTATGGAAAAGATGTATTCGATAAAGAACGATTTGAAGAGATTCGGACGATCTCATTGGAATTGATCAGTGAAATAGGAAAAGAAACTTTCGAAGAAATAAAAGCACTTACAGTTATTGAAGAAGGTCATCCCACACCAAAAGTCGATGTTCGTGCCTATATCAGAAAGGACGGCAAGATCCTACTAATCGAAGATAAACGGACGAGAGAATGGTCACTGCCAGGCGGATTTGCCGAAATAGGTTTGTCCCCTGAAGAAAACGTGCGGAAAGAAGTCTATGAAGAAACGGGTTTAACAGTAGAATCTACTCAGCTGCAAGCGGTTTTTGATACGAATAAACAAAAAGATATTCCGCAGCTTTTTCAGTATTATAAGCTTGTTTTTGCTTGTACGATCCACGACGAAGATGCAAAATTTATTGAGAACAATGAAACTTCCGACATGGGATTTTTTAGTATAGAAGAGCTGCCAAAGCTATCAGAAAAACGAACAACAAAGAAGCAGTTGCTTATTTTAGAAAACAAAAATCAGCTCTATTGCGATTGAGTTTTTTCGTAAAAGAAGAAAGCTGTTTACTCTGCGAGTTCTCTAAAAAAGAACTCGTTCTTTTATTAAAAAATAGTTGCATTTGCAACAAAAAGAGGTAAACTAGTCTTACAAACAAAATAAAGGTGGGGTGAAATGGCTGAAATTCTTCGAGACATTGGAATGATTGCCCGAGCGTTGGATTCTATCAGCAATATCGAATTCAAAGAAGTTGATTTAACAAGAGGGCAGTATCTTTATTTAGTACGTATTTGCGAAAATCCAGGAATCATCCAAGAAAAACTAGCAGAAATGATCAAAGTAGATCGTACAACGACTGCACGAGCAATCAAGAAATTAGAATCCAATGGGATGATCGAACGTTTGGAAGATAAAGAAAATAAAAAAATCAAGAAACTTTATCCGACTAAAAAAGGAGCAGAAATCTATCCTTTCATCATCCGAGAAAACAACTACTCTAATGCAGTCGCATTAAATGGTCTGTCTGACGAGGAAGCAAAACAATTGGAATATCTTTTAAAGAAAGTATGCAAGAATGTTAGCGAAGATTGGAATTTTGTCAAAAAAGGTAATAAAAGGATCTATTGAAAGGAAGAAGCCGTGAATAAATACGAAATTCGAAAAATGACGCCTTTAGATGTAGACTTACTACAACAAATCAGTATCGAAACATTTACAGATACATTTGGAAAAGATAATTCGCCGGAGCATCTAGCTGCTTACTTGAGACAAGCTTATGCGCCAGAAAAACTTACAGAAGAGCTAAAAGAGAAAGAAACCGATTTTTTACTAGTAAGTATCGACCAAGAGCCTGCGGGTTACCTGAAACTAAATATAGGAACGAGTCAATCTGAGGAAATGGATGATCATTTTTTAGAGATCGAGCGAATCTATGTACGAAAAAAATTTAAACATCAAGGTATCGGTACATTTTTACTAGATACAGCTATTGAAAAAGCAAAAGAAAAGCAAAAAAAAGCTATTTGGCTCGGTGTGTGGGAACATAACGATGCTGCGCTTGCTTTCTATCGCAAAAGAGGATTTACCAAGTACAGTGAACATGTTTTTTATATGGGAGATGATCCCCAAACAGACTATCTATTCATCAAACAATTATTCTAATCAAGAGGTGTGAACATATGAAAAAAGTAATAGTGGATGCCGATTTCTGGGAAGTATTTCCTGAAGCAACCATCGAAATCTTATCCGTGAGTGGTATCGATAATCACGTAACAGAAGAAAATGAAGAAACGTATCATCAATTATTGAATAGCGCGGCAAAAGAAGCAAGAAATTACCTTACGGAAGAAACATTCAGCCAAAACGGAGTCATTGCTCAGTGGCGTCAGGCTTTTACCACATTCAAGACTAAAAAAGGTGCACGTTCTTCTATTGAAGCTTTACTGAAACGTGCAAATCAAGAACGGGAATTTTTCCCAATCAATCCGCTTGTAGATATTTATAATAGTATTTCCTTGTCTTTTGGCGTACCTTGTGGCGGAGAAGATATCGAAAAGATTTCAGGAAATCTGCATCTAGGAAAAGCCCAAGGTGGCGAATCATTCCTGCCTTTAGGTGCAGATTCCGATGCTCCGGCACTTCCGGAAGAAATCATCTACTATGATGAACAAGGAGCAATCTGTCGCTGTCTCAACTGGCGTGAAGCCCAAAGAACGATGCTGACGGAAGAAACGCAAGCAGCGGTGCTGGTCATTGAATCCATCAATGCTGAACAAGCGGCACGCGGCGCACAGGCAATCGAAGCGTTGAAGGAAAAAATCGATCAAACATTTGGCGTGTCCAGTGTCAGACACACACTAACCAAAGATGAATCAGAGGCAGAATTATAAAAGAATCGAAAAAAGAAGAGCGGCATTCATTGCCGTTCTTTTTTTGTGAAAAAATTAATGGAGTACATCAAGTCTAGAAACTATTGCTTTATTTTTTTGAATAGGATCAAACACAAGGTGTTTACGCTTTCGTGATATAATGGAATCAGTTTATAGACAGGAAAGAAAATCAACTAGAAAGAAGGGTCAAACGATGATACAAAAAACACGTGTGATGCTTTATGTCAATGACGTAGAGATGATTTGCCGATTCTTTGTAGAAAAAATTGGTGCAGAAATTTCAGAAACGATCGAATTGCCAGAAGAATTTAAGAGTATTGTACTGAGTATCTCAAAAGAATTAGAATTAGGTATATTTCCAAAAGTATTTGTGCAGAAGTTTTCACCAGAAGTATTGGGACCGCCACCTTCTTTAGTCTTTTTTACGAATGAATTTGAAACTATTTACGAGAACATGGACGAACCTGGAGAAATCACAGACAACAATGGCGTCTTGACTTTCAATTTTTCGGACCCTGAAGGCAATTATTTTGTTATAGGAAAAGCTGAGTCGTCTGATTGAATAAAAAGGAGGAAAAACAGTGGATCTAATGGGAAGGCTAGAAGGTTATTTGAAGTATCGGCGAGCAAAACATAGTGAGAAGCTTCGAGCAAGGAATCTCAAATCAGGTAAAAAGAAGACAAAAGGCTGGGGAAAAATGGTCGATACAGGTTTTGGCGGACTAAATAACCTAAATCCTGTCGATACAAAAGAATTCATCAAAGAAGAGCAGAAACGAAATGGTAAAGTCAAATCACACTATTGATTTTGATACTAGAATGAAGAAACTTTTTTAACACAATAAAGAAATTCTTTTGATCCAAAGTGAATGTTCATGGACTTTGAGATAAAAGGATTTGATCAGATGGAACGTTCGGATTTTGCTTGAAATCCGAATTTTTTGTTTACTTATGTTTTGTTTTAGTATATGATAAAACACGTTGTTTTATTAATCAATCGAAATTTTAACGGACTTTATTTATAATGTTCGGATTTAGGGGGATGGAAGATGAAGGAAAAAATACTTTCCTACTTCGAAATAGAAAAATTGAACACCACGGTAAAACGTGAGGTACTGGCAGGATTTACGACATTTATTTCAATGGCCTATATCTTATTTGTAAATCCAACTGTATTAGGCGCTTCTGGAATGGATGAAGGAGCGGTGTTCACTGCGACTGCATTAGCCAGTGCAATCGGCTGTATTTTGATGGGGGTATTAGCCCGTTATCCAATTGGAACGGCACCTGCTCTTGGGATCAATGCTTTCTTTGCTTATTCTGTTTGTTTAGGGATGGGGATCCCATGGGAAACAGCATTGTCCGGCGTATTCGTTGCTTCTTTGATCTTTATTTTGATTACAATCTTCAAACTGCGGGAAATGATCATTGATGCGATCCCAGCAGATTTGAAATATGCGATTTCTGGTGGTATCGGTCTATTTATTGCTTTCCTTGGTCTGAGCGAAGGTGGGATCATCGTTTCGAATGAATCTACATTAGTAGGATTAGGATCACTCAACGTTGGTTCTACTTGGTTGACGATTTTTGGATTAGTCGTCACGGCTATCTTGCTTGTTCGACGTGTACCAGGTGGCATTTTCATCGGGATGGCAGCTACAACGATTTTAGGTCTGGTCACAGGTTTGATTCCAATGCCTTCTGAAATTGTTGCTGCAGCACCAAGTTTGAAACCAACATTTTTAGTTGCGTTAAAACATGTAGGGGACATCAATTCTCTTCAAATGTGGGTCGTAGTACTAACATTCTTGCTTGTGACTTTCTTTGATACAGCAGGAACTTTAGTTGGATTAGCAAATCAAGCAGGCTTTATGAAAGACAACAAGATGCCTCGTGTAGGGAAAGCTTTAGCTTCTGATTCAACAGCTATGCTTGCGGGCTCCTTATTAGGTACTTCTCCTGTTGGTGCATTCGTAGAATCATCAGCTGGGATTGCTGTTGGAGGACGCTCAGGAATCACAGCTATTACTACAGGGATTTTCTTCTTGTTAGGTTTGTTCTTTTCTCCATTACTGTCAGTTGTTACTTCACAAGTAACTGCACCAGCATTGATCATGGTAGGTGTTTTGATGGCTCAATCATTACGTCAAATCGAATGGGGAAAATTAGAAATCGCGATCCCTTCATTCTTAATCTTGATTGGCATGCCTTTAACTTATAGTATTTCAGATGGGATTGCATTAGGTTTTATTTTCTATCCAATTACGATGTTAGCGGCTAAAAGAGGAAAAGAAGTATCTCCAATCATGTATGGTCTGTTCTTTGTATTCGTGGGATTCATGTGGATATTGAATGTGAAATAAAGAGGTTGTGAAATCAGCGTTCTGGCCTGAGTATTAGAGAAAAAAACGAAAAAATAGTTCCTCATATTTTACCGTTTTTGGAGCTAATACCGAGGGACAGCTGAGTGAACACCGTTTATAAAGAGATTGTGAAATCAGCGTTCTTCCCTGCATCAATCAATCCTTTCAAAAAACAGTTGAGGAAATTTCCTCAGCTGTTTTTTTGTTTTATTCTGTTACCGATAACAAGGTGCAATGACTATTTGAAAGCGTTACAATTTTTGGTGGAAGAAACTAAACTAGATGATTAAGCGAAAAATAGAAACATCCATTTATAGGAGGGAAATCATGGAACGAAAATGGTGGCACCATTCAGTTGTTTATCAAATCTATCCAAGAAGTTTTCAAGATTCAAATCAAGATGGGATTGGAGACTTGCGAGGGATTATTTCCAGATTGGATTATCTGGCATATTTGGGCATTGATGTGATTTGGCTTTCGCCGGTGTACGAGTCTCCAAATGATGACAATGGCTATGATATCAGCGATTATCAAGCAATCATGGCAGAATTCGGTACGATGGAAGAAATGGAGGAACTGATTGAAGAAGCAAAGAAAAGAAACATCCGTATCGTTATGGATCTGGTGGTGAATCATACTTCTGATGAACACCCGTGGTTCATTGAGGCACGTAAAAATAAAGAAAATCCTTATCGTGACTACTATATTTGGCGTGATCCAGTCAATGGAGAGGAGCCTAATGGATTGCGCTCGATATTCAGTGGACCTGCTTGGCAGTTGGAGGAGCAAACAGGGCAATATTTTCTGCACTTGTATAGCAAGCGTCAACCTGATTTGAATTGGAAAAACAAACAGGTTCGCCAAGCGATTTATCAAATGATGAATTTCTGGATCGACAAAGGTATTGGCGGCTTTCGTATGGACGTGATCGATATGATTGGCAAAGAACCGGATAAAGAAATCACAAGTAATGGACCTAAACTGCATGAGTATCTTCAGGAAATGAATCAAGCAACTTTTGGCGACAAAAATCTGATGACCGTTGGCGAAACATGGGGAGCAACTACCGAGATTGCTAAACTTTATTCCAATCCTAAAAGAAATGAATTATCCATGATCTTCCAATTCGAACACATAGGATTAGATCAGCAAGAAGGCAAAGACAAATGGGATTTGAAACCTTTAAGTATCTCTGAACTGAAAAAAGTATTATCGAAATGGCAAACTTCTTTGGGTAATGAAGGATGGAATAGTTTATTTTGGAATAATCATGATCTGCCTCGAATCGTCTCACGTTGGGGAAATGACGATGTGTATCGAAAAGAAAGTGCCAAGATGTTTGCTATCTTGCTTCATATGATGAAAGGCACTCCTTATATTTATCAAGGAGAAGAATTAGGCATGACGAATTGCCCAATTGATGATATCTCGGAAGCAAAAGATATTGAGACAATCAATATGTATAACGAAAGGATTTCTTCTGGATTTACAAAAGAGGAAATCTTGGAATCAATCAATGCGAAAGGAAGAGACAATGCTAGGACGCCTATGCAATGGAACGCCCGTGAACATGCTGGGTTTACTACTGGAATTCCATGGCTTCGAGTCAACCCAAATTATAAAGAAATCAATGCAGAAGAAGCGTTAGCAGATCAAGATTCTGTTTTTTATATGTACAAGAAATTGATCGATTTGCGTAGAAAACATGACATCATCGTCTGGGGAGACTATGAATTAGTAGAAGAGACGCCAGAGCATGTCTTTGCCTATTCTCGCATATATGAAGACCAGCGATGGCTCGTTGTTTGCAATATGTCCAGTGAAAAACAGGTGTTCACTGTTCCACGTGAAGCTTTAAGGATTATTGTGTCAAATTATCCTCTGAAACAGTTACCAGACGGCAAAGTTGAGTTACGACCATATGAAGCATTTGTGGTGGAAGTAAATAAAGAAAAGCTTATTTGATTGAAACGTATTACCGAGAGGTTGTGACACATTTTTTGTCACAACTTCTTTTTCTCAAAACTAAACAGAGGAGGCGGTCATTACTCCGTGTTTTTTGACAAAAAATAAAAATCATACTATGATATGTACGCCAATGGAGGGGATGAAATGGAAAAGCCAATTGAAAAAGCGTTGGATGAATGTCTTTTCTTTAGCGTGAAAAAGCTAGATCGCCTATTGAATAAATTAGCGGATGAAGCGTTTAGAAAAACAGGTCTGGCACCAACTTATGGATTTATTTTATTGATATTAAAAGAAAAAGATGGTATACCGCAAAAAGATATTGCACAAATGCTCTATTCTGCGCCTTCAACAATCACTCGTTTTGTTGAAAAATTAGAATATAAAGGATACGTCAAAACAGTTAGCGAAGGGCGCTTATCATTAGTTTATCTTACAGAACAAGGACGCCAATTTACTAAGGAAGTCGATGGTAGCTGGGAAGAACTCCATCAGTCGTACAAAGCAGTCTTGGGAAATGAAGCAAGTAAAGAATTAGCCGAGATAATGAATGAAGCAACAGATAAGTTACAAAAAAAATAAAAATTTTTTTAAGCAAATTAGTTGCATGTACAACTAACCGAGTGGTTTAATGATAGATGATTCTCGATAGGTTAATCAGAGTGAATTATGGGAGGAATGACAATGTCACAATTTGATCAATCAATTATTTTACCTTCAGGAGTTCAATTGAAGAACCGATTGATGCTGTCGCCTATGACGACACAACTCAGCTTCTTCAATGGAGTGATCACCGAAGATGAGATCACTTATTATAAACAACGTTCTAAAGGACTTGGTGCTGTTATTACTGGTGCTGCAAATGTCCAAGATATCGGAAAAGGCTGGCCAGGTGAACTGAGCATCGCTCACGATGAAATGATTCCTCGGTTAAGTGAACTAGCTAAAGCAATCCAAGGAGAAGGTGCAAAAGCGATTGTTCAGATTTTCCACGGTGGACGAATGACTAGTCGAGCTACTCTATCCGGAGAACAGCCTGTATCTGCAAGTGCAGTTGCAGCGGAACGACCTGATGCAGAAACACCGCGAGCATTAAGTGAAAATGAAATCAAAGAAACAATCCAAGCATTTGGCGAAGCCACACACAGAGCGATTGAATCAGGATTTGATGGTATCGAGTTGCATGGAGCAAATACGTATTTGATCCAACAATTTTTCTCTCCGCATTCGAATAGACGAGAGGATCAATGGGGCGGTAGCTTAGAAAATCGCTATCGTTTTATTGACGAATTATTAACAACGGTTTTCTCAACGGTTGAAAAATATGCAAAAAAACCATTCATCGTAGGGTATCGTTTCTCGCCAGAAGAATATGAAACACCAGGTATCCGTTTTGAAGACACGATCTGGCTTCTTGAACGATTACGTGAGACAAAATTAGATTATCTGCATGTTTCATTAAATGCGTATGATCGAAGAGCCCGTTCTGATAAATACAGCGATCAGTCGATTCTTGAAGCTGTCCATGACACGATCCAAGGAAAGATCCCTTTAATTGGTGTCGGAGGCATCCGTACTCGCAAAGACGTAGAGCAAGTACTGAAATATGCAGAACTTGCAGCAATTGGACAGCAAATGATCGTCGATCCTGACTGGGCAGAGAAATTATTGGAAAACCGTGAGGATGAATTTGTAACGAAACCTTTTGAAGAAGCATATAAAGAGCTTTATTTGCCAAGTCCATTATATAATTTCTTGAAAGCACGTTATCAATAACTCAATTTTTATAGAAAGAGGATGGAAAAATGAAAGTATTGATCGTATTAACAAATGTAGAAAAATACGAAAAGATCGAGCGTCCTACAGGTTTGTGGTTAAGTGAACTGACTCATTTTTATGATGTATTAGTAAAAAATGGGATCGATGCAGATTTTGTCAGTCCTAAAGGCGGATATGTACCTTTAGAACCGCAAAGTGTTTTGAATATGGATGAAATCGATTGGGCCTATTATAAAGATGAAGATTTCAGAAATCGGGCCTTGGGAAATACCTTACGTCCTGATGATGTGGATGCAAAAGATTATGCAGCAGTTTATTATGCTGGTGGCCACGGAACAATGTGGGATTTTCCAGAAGCAACAGATCTTGGGAAAGTTGCTTCACAAATCTATCGAAATGAAGGACTGGTCTCAGCTGTTTGTCACGGTGTTGTCGGATTGTTGCCAGTTACAGATGAATCTGGAAAGTCTATTTTAGCTGGACGCACAGTGACTGGATTCAGTAATGAAGAAGAGGAAGCCAATGGTACAACGAATGAAGTACCATTCTTAGCAGAAGATGCTTTGAAAGAAAAAGGAGCTGACTATCAGTCAGGTCCAGCTTTTTCAGAAGTCGTTCAAATCGATGGACGTCTTCTTACAGGGCAAAACCCTCAATCTGCTCATCAATTGGGCGAAGTAGTGGTTGAAGCATTAAAGCATTAAAAATTGTCAGCATAAAAATGTTTTGCCTATTCTAACTATTACATTACACACGCTAAAACACGTCTTTTCGTTCTTTTCTGTTTCCTATTTGGACAGAGGTACGCAAAAGGCGAGTTTTTTGCCTTTCTAAGAGTACATTTTTTGAAACATCTCTTCAGAAATGATACTCTTCAATTAGGTCAACTAATTTATTACTGAGAAGCAGACCTAGTCACACGGTAGGATGGACAGAGTGTGTTCTGCTACGCTGCTATGGATCATAGGAATGAGTAAACATGGTTTAAGAACATTGTGATTTCAGCCCATGTTGGCAGTCGCACACTTAATAAGAAAGAGGAATACAGATGAACATTGTAATTGTCGGCGGGTCGTTTGCAGGGATTCATGCGGCTATTTATCTTCGCCAATTG
Source organism: Enterococcus sp. DIV1224 (assembly GCF_050555455.1). Classification (NCBI taxonomy): domain Bacteria; kingdom Bacillati; phylum Bacillota; class Bacilli; order Lactobacillales; family Enterococcaceae; genus Enterococcus; species Enterococcus sp. DIV1224. The sequence goes on from NZ_CP187859.1 coordinate 344,615, forward strand.
ATACCAACAAGTGAAATATATTTGATTGAAAAGCAATCGAAGTTAGGGTGGATTCCCAGCGGGTTCAATCTGATAGTAAAAGGAAAGGTCACCAGTGAAAAACAACTTTTTTGGATCACCAAAGAAGAGCTGATCGACCGCTATCGTATTCATGTTTACACAGAAAAGACGGTAATAGGATTGGAAGAAAAGAAAGTCGTTTTAGCAGGCGGAGACAAACTGGATTTTGATTGTTTGATTTTGGCGACTGGTTCAAATCAAAATTTTCGAAATGTTCCTGCAGAAGCAAGGTTCATTCACCCAGTTAAAAAGATACAAAACATAGCTGCTCTTCAGCAAAAGATCATGGATGCAAAAAAAATTGCCATCATTGGAGCAGGTCAAGCAGGGATTGAAATAGCTGAAGGCTTAGCATCAGGAAAAACACAAATCCATCTTTATGAAAGCCGAAAGTCGATTCTTTTTCGTTACCTAGACCCTGAAATGACGGAGCCGTTAGTAAAGGAAATGAAAAATCAAGGGATATCGCTTTTCTTAGAAGAGCAAGTCGTATCTTTGTCCGAAAATGAAACCGCTATAGTAGAGACGGAAAGAAGAAGGGAAAACTATGATCTTGTTTTGCTGGCTAACCATTCTCGCCCCAACAATCAGATGTGGGAAGAACAATTAACATTGAATGATGATGGAACGATCTGGGTAGATGACTATTTGCAAACGTCTCAAAAAGACGTCTATGCAATTGGCGATGCAATCCAAGTCACTTTTCGCCCAACAAATGAAAAAATGTACGTTTCTCTAGTAAATAACGCTGTCCGTACAGCGCGAAATGTCAGCAAGACAATTAGTGGTTCTGCGACAAAGGATCAGGGAACCTATCGACCAGTTGGTAATCAGTGGTTTGGCTATTTCTTAGGAAGCGTAGGTATGACAGAAGAAGAAAGCATTTTTTATCCCCAAAAAATTGAAACAGGGTACGCGGAATACAAGCTTGCAGCAATAAACCAGAGCAAAGTCAAAGTCAAATTCCTATTTGATTCTGAAAAAAAGATTCTTGGAGCACAGCTCCAAAGCAGAAAAGAAATGTTCCATCTTCTTGACCAACTGACAATCGCAGTAGAAGAAGGCTGGACGTTCGAACAGTTAGAAGAACATGAGCTGTTTTTCCAGCCAGAATATCGTGTACCTAATATGGTGTGGTCAAAGGTGGCGAATACTGCCTATGAAGATTGAAGCATTATTAGAAAGAAAAGAGCAGTTACAGATCCTGATTTTGCGAAACCTTGTTCTGCAAGGGGGAACAGCCTCTATCAATGGATTGAGAGAGCATGTCCAACTGTCAAAAACCTCTTTTGATCAATATTTGGAAGATATTGAATTGATTGGACGGATGATGGGAAAAAAAGTAGAAGTACAGCGAAACGAGTATCAGGCGCTGCTTGTGTTGGACGAAGATGTCAGTTTGGAAAAAATTCTTTTGTTTTTATTACAGGAAAGCTTGAAGTTTAAAATGCTTGTCTATTTATTAGAACACCAGCAAGTATCCATCATTCGATTAGCGACAGCGTTTAATATCAGTGAGTCTTCTGTTTTTCGAAAGATCAAAGAATTGAACCAGCTCTTAGAGGAATTTGGATTACAAATCAAAAACGGACAATTATACGGAGAAGAGCTACAGATCCGATATTTTTATTATGAATTATTCCAATATATTCCGGAAGATCAACGACCGCTTTTTTTGCAAAATACACCAGAAAAAAGACCATTCATTCTAGGATTGGGCCGCGTATTAGAAACGACGTTTACGGCATCAGCAGAAGCACAGATTGCTTGCTGGCTCGGGATCACGAAAAAAAGACTATTGAATGAAAAAAGTACGTACGAAACTTTGAAAGAAAAGAAATTACTCTATCAGTCGGACCGGCTTTATCAAGCAATCGATCCAATCATCGTGATGCATCTTAGTCGAACAGCAGCAGAACTGAATGTATACGAAACAATGATGTTTTACAGCTTTTTTGTTTCTTTTTCGATAGTCGACGAAGAAATATTTTATCAATATGATTTGACACGGAGCAAAAAGTTACCCACCGCTGTTTTGGATACTTATATTCGGGAAACGATGCTATGGCATTATCGTCCTCGTCGTTTGAAAATCAAAGAGGAAAAAGCAGTAGGCTACCAAATTTCACAAATCAACAATGAATGGTTTTTCTTTGTTGGAAAGATCGAAGTCTACGAGCGTGATCGGCTTTTGGAGCAGCAGCAAAAAATGCTTGGGCATTCCTTAACACAGTTATTGGAGAAACTACAGGAAACAGCGATGCAGCAATTGCCAAGGAAAAGCACCGAAGACAGTGCACTTAGTTATCTGATGATCCAGTATGCCAATGTTCTTTTGATGATCGATTTTTATATTGCGAAACCAGTAGTGATAGGGATCGATTTAGAAAGTTTGCCTATTTACCGTATTGCTTTCCAACAGTATCTGATCAGAGAACTGAGAGGAGTCAGCGGTATTGAGATTGAAAGTTATGAAGAAGGAAAAAACTATGATTTGGTCATAACGTTTTGTCAGAGAAACAAGCAACAGAATGAATATTATCTATCAGAATTTGCGTCGCCTTATGACATTATCCGATTGAAAAGAAGAATAGAAATGTTGAAAAAAGAAAAGAATTGATCAAAAACTAGCATCATAATAAAAAACTGTCAAAAAAAAGAAAAAAAGAATAAAATTTTGACAGTTTCTTTTTTTAAATGAGTAGTATGATAAAAGCAGTTAAAGAAAGCGTTTGCAGATAATGGAGGGAATCACAATGACAGAACCAACGTATATCATGGCGATTGACCAAGGTACAACTAGCTCACGAGCAATTATCTTTGACAAGAAAGGAAGACATATCGGCAGTTCTCAAAAAGAGTTCACGCAATATTTCCCGCAAGAAAGCTGGGTTGAACATGATGCAAATGAAATCTGGAATTCTGTACAGTCAGTTATTGCCGGAGCTTTCATCGAATCAGGGATCAAACCAAACCAGATTGCTGGGATTGGCATAACGAACCAGCGTGAAACAACAGTAATCTGGGAAAAAGATACAGGACGTCCAATCTATCATGCAGTTGTTTGGCAATCCAGACAATCAGCTGGAATTGCAGATAACTTAAAAAATGAAGGATATCAAGAATTTTTCCACGAAAAAACAGGACTAGTGATCGATGCCTATTTCTCAGCAACGAAGATTCGCTGGATTCTTGATCATGTAGAAGGTGCGCAAGAACGCGCTGAAAAAGGCGAGTTAATGTTTGGAACGATTGATTCGTGGTTAGTATGGAAACTGACCGATGGACAAGCACATGTTACTGATTACTCGAATGCCAGTCGGACGATGTTGTTCAATATCCATCAGCTAGATTGGGATCAGGAAATTTTGGATTTATTGAATATTCCTCGAGTGATGTTACCAAAAGTTACTTCTAACTCAGAAGTTTATGGTTATACGCAAGGTTATCATTTTTATGGAAGCGAAGCACCAATTTCAGGGATGGCAGGAGACCAGCAAGCTGCATTATTCGGACAAATGGCATTCGAACCAGGTATGGTCAAGAATACTTATGGTACAGGTTCATTTATTGTCATGAATACCGGTGAAAAACCGCAATTATCCAAAAATAATTTATTGACGACAATTGGTTACGGTATAAATGGAAAGGTTTACTATGCTTTAGAAGGAAGTATTTTTGTGGCTGGTTCTTCGATTCAATGGCTGAGAGATGGTCTTCAAATGTTGCAAAAGGCTAGTGATTCGGAAGCCGCGGCAAAACGCTCCACAAACGAAGATGAGGTCTATGTTGTTCCTGCATTTGTTGGACTGGGTGCTCCTTATTGGGATCAGGCAGCACGAGGGGCTATGTTTGGTTTGACACGTGGAACGACAAAAGAAGATATCATTAAAGCTACTTTGCAGTCGATTGCCTATCAAGTGAGAGATATCATCGATACGATGCAAGATGACACTGGAATCAAGATTCCTGTATTGAAAGTGGATGGCGGTGCAGCAAATAATGAATATCTGATGCAATTCCAAACAGATATCTTGAATGTACCGATCCAACGAGCAGAAAACTTGGAAACAACAGCACTAGGGGCAGCATTTTTAGCAGGATTAGCTGTCGGCTATTGGAAAGATACAGACGAGATTCGTGAATTTTACGAAGCTGGCAAGCTATTTGAAGTTCAAATGGAGGAAGAGCGCCGAGAAAAACTTTACAATGGCTGGAAAAAAGCAGTAAAAGCTACCCAAGCATTTGAATAAGGAGGAAATCCATATGTTTTCAAACAAGACAAGACAAGATAGCATTCAAAAAATGCAGCAAGAAGAATTGGATCTGTTGATCATCGGTGGCGGAATCACTGGTGCCGGTGTGGCAGTCCAGGCAGCAGCATCAGGAATCAAAACAGGATTGATCGAAATGCAAGATTTTGCAGAAGGGACGTCCTCTCGCTCGACCAAACTTGTGCATGGCGGTATTCGTTATCTGAAAACATTTGATGTGGAAGTAGTAGCTGACACAGTTGGTGAACGTGCAGTCGTACAAGGTATTGCCCCACACATCCCAAAACCAGATCCAATGCTTTTACCAATCTATGAAGATGAAGGAGCAACAACCTTCAATATGTTCTCTGTCAAAGTAGCAATGGACCTTTACGACAAACTGGCAAATGTGACAGGAACTAAATATGAGAACTATACCCTGACACCAGAAGAAGTATTGGAAAGAGAACCATTTTTGAAAAAAGAAGGGCTAAAAGGTGCAGGTGTTTATCTGGATTTCCGCAACAATGATGCCCGTTTAGTGATCGATAATATCAAAAAGGCTGCAGAAGATGGGGCTTATCTAGTAAGTAAAATGAGAGCGGTTGGCTTCTTATATGAGGGCGATCAAATCGTTGGCGTCAAAGCTCGTGATCTGCTGACAGATGAAGTGATAGAGATCAAAGCAAAATTAGTGATCAATACGAGTGGTCCTTGGGTAGATAAAGTACGGAACTTGAATTTTACGCGTCCAGTCTCTCCTAAAATGCGTCCAACCAAAGGAATCCATTTAGTCGTAGATGCGAAAAAACTGCCTGTACCGCAACCCACATACTTCGATACAGGAAAACAAGATGGGCGGATGGTTTTTGCTATCCCAAGAGAAAACAAAACTTACTTTGGTACGACAGATACGGATTACCAAGGAGACTTTACGGATCCAAAAGTCACACAAGAAGACGTGGATTATCTATTGGATGTAATCAACCATCGCTATCCAGAAGCAAATATCACATTGGCAGATATCGAAGCAAGCTGGGCAGGGCTTCGTCCACTATTGATTGGTAATTCTGGTTCTGATTATAATGGCGGAGATAACGGATCGATTTCAGACAAGAGCTTCAATAAAGTGGTTGATACAGTAAGTGAATATAAGGAAAATAAAGTTTCTCGTGCTGAAGTAGAAGATGTGTTGAACCATTTGGAAAACAGCCGCGACGAAAAAGCACCTTCTACGATTTCCAGAGGTAGTTCTTTAGAAAGAGAACCAGATGGCTTGTTGACTTTATCAGGTGGGAAAATCACTGATTACCGTAAGATGGCAGAAGGAGCTTTACGATTGATTCGTCAGCTGTTAAAAGAAGAATACGGAATAGAGACGAAAGAAATCGACTCTAAAAAATATCAGATTTCAGGTGGAAACTTCGATCCAACGAAATTAGAAGAAACAGTGAGGGAATTAGCAAAAGAAGGAGTAGCAGCCGGTTTAGAGGAAGAAGATGCTACTTATATCGCTGATTTTTACGGGACTAATGCTCGACGTATCTTTGAATTAGCAAAAGAAATGACACCTTATCCTGGTTTGAGTCTCGCTGAGTCAGCTCGGTTACGTTATGGCTTAGAAGAAGAAATGGTTTTAGCCCCAGGTGATTATCTCATTCGTCGGACGAATCATCTGTTGTTTGAACGAGATCAGCTGGATGAGATCAAGCAACCTGTGATCGATGCAATTGCTGAGTATTTTGGGTGGACAGAAGAAGAGAAGGCGCAACAGACTAAACGTTTAGAAGCATTGATCGCAGAATCAGATTTGCGGGAACTAAAGGGGGAGAAATAAATGAACAGTGATATGACTCAAATCATGGGGGAGTTTATTGGGACATTGATCCTAGTTTTGCTTGGAGATGGTGTGTGTGCGGCTGTGAATCTAAACAAAAGTAAAGCACAAGCTTCTGGCTGGATTGTCATCGCGTTTGGTTGGGGACTCGCTGTAACAATGGCTGTCTATATTTCTGGATTCATGGGCCCAGCTCATTTGAATCCTGCAGTCTCTCTAGCTATGGCGATGACAGGGGCAATTAGTTGGAATCTTGTCGTTCCTTTCATCATTGCGCAAGTTTTAGGCGCTTTGGCAGGGGCCATTCTTGTTTGGCTTTCTTATTTGCCACATTGGAATGCAACGAAAGATGAAAGTGCGATTTTAGGTACGTTTGCAACGGGTCCTGCTATACGGAATTATCCAGCAAATGTAATCACAGAATTAATTGGTACATTTGTATTAGTTCTTGGGTTGCTAGCTTTTGGGCAAAACGAATTTGCACCTGGAACGAACGTATTCGCTGTAGGTGGATTGATCTTAGCCATCGGTCTTTCATTAGGAGGACCAACAGGATACGCAATCAACCCTGCTCGGGACTTTGGTCCTCGATTAGCACATGCGGTATTGCCAATAGCTAATAAAGGAACTTCAGATTGGGCATATTCATGGGTACCAATCGCAGGTCCAATGATCGGAGCAATTATCGCGGTAGGTGTCTATTCATTAATGGTGTAAATCTATAAAACATACTAAGGTTTGACAATCAAAAGGCGTCTTGCTATAGTTAAGTGGAAAATAAATAAGACCTAGAAGAATGGGGAATGTTTTGTGAGTGTAGCTGGTATCTAATCAGTAAGTCGAATAGCCAATAAACAAGGTTTATTTGGTGTGCTTATGAAACGGTACCTGTCAGGAAAACAATATCTTTGTATTCTAATGAGGATAGGACATGACTTTTTTAAGCTGTGTTCTATCCTTTTATTTATCTCTAGGCCCTTATTTATTTTGGGACAGGTATCTCTTCAAGAAAAGGGGAGAGTATGAACGACGAAATGATTAGTCAATTACAATTTGATCAGATCAAAAAGGAAGTCCAAGCAAGAGCAATCGGAAACTATAGCAAAAAACGAATCAGTAAGATGACGGCCTCGTCAAACCTACAAACCGTCTTGGATCGTCAAGAAGAAACAAGAGAAGCACGCTTGATCTTAGAAAGTAGTCAGCATGTTCCATTTATGGGATTGCCGAGGATTGATGCACTGACAGAACAAGTCAAAAAAGGGTTGGTTCTGTCGCCCGCTGATTTGATTGAATATGCGGATTTTCTAAGAAGCAGTCGGATGATCACAAAGTTTTTTGATAAGAATCAATACCAGGCACCTTTGTTATTTGCTTATAGCAAGCATCTTCCTGATTTGATAAATGTAGAAGAGTTGATTGACCAAAAAATAAAAAATAATAAAGTCAGTGACGATGCTTCACGTAATTTGCGTAAAGTACGCAAACAATTACAAATAATAGAAAAAGAAATCCAGTCAAAAATGCTGAAATTCTTGCGTCATCCGAAAAACAAAGAAATGATCCAAGAAGCAATAATCGTTCAAAAAGGTGAATGCTATACGATTCCTATCAAAGCCAGCTATAAAAATAAAGTAGATGGGACGATCATCGATGAATCGAACAAAGGAACGACGTTTTTTATTGAACCGACTGTGGTTTCTAAACTGAATGAACACTATCAGTTGTTAAAAGCTGAAGAAATCAGTGAAGAATATCAAGTTCTGGCTGCATTGACTGGTGCTATTGCAGAAAATGAAGAAGCAATCGATTTATTGATCGAAACGATGACGGTATTAGATATCATTTTTGCTCGGGCAAAATTCAGTCGAGAAATCAATGGGATCACGCCTAAAATCAATAAATCAGAACATATCGTCATCAAACAAGGCAGACATCCATTTTTACCTGATCATGCGGTATCATTGGATGTTGAAATCGGTAAAGACTATCGAGGCTTGATTATCACCGGAGCAAATGCCGGCGGCAAAACAGTCGTGTTGAAGACGGTCGGTTTATTGACTTTGATGGCGATGTTCGGCATGCAAGTTCCGGCAAAAGAAGGGACGGAGCTTGCTGTCTTTGATGAGGTTTTCGTCGATGTCGGTGACCACCAAAATTTAGAAAATGCGTTGAGTACATTTTCTGGTCATATGCAAAACATTGCTGCTATTTTGAAAAAGATAAAAAGGAATACATTGGTACTTCTGGATGAGATTGGCAGTGGAACAGAGCCAAATGAAGGGGCTGCATTAGCGATCGCAATCATGGAATCTATGTATGAGCAGGGGGCATTGATCATTGCCACGACCCATTATGGAGAAATTAAGAAATTTGCTAGGGATCATGAAGATTTTGTGCCGGCTGCTATGGCTTTCGATCGGGAAGCACTTCGTCCTAAATATCAATTGCGTGTTGGAGAAACAGGAGAAAGCCAAGCTTTATGGATTGCTCATAAAATGGCTATGTCTATGAAATTGATCCAGCAAGCAGAGCGTTACCTGGAGGAAAAAGCCTATCGGACACAGAAAAAAGAATTTCCTCCTAAGACAGCAGGTATAAATAGGAAGGACAATAAAAAAGAACGCCAGATCTTTGCAAAAGGCGATCGAATATTTGTGAATGAATACCAAAAAGAAGCATTAGTTTATGAGGATATAGGTGAAGATACGATTGCCGTATATTTAGAAAAAGAAATGATCCGTGTGCCTCGTCAGCGCGTTCGTCTGGTGCGTTCAGCAGAAAATCTGTACCCGACAGGTTACGATTTAGATAGTCTATTTATCGATTTTAAAACACGGAAACAGCAGCGTGACCTAGAGCGAGGATCAAAAAAAGCCCATAAAGCGTTAGTAAAAGAAATGCGTAAACGACAGGAAGAAAGAAGCGCAAAAGATGAAAACAACAAGTGATTATTTCAGACCAACGCATATGATCAGTGATTGCAAAAAAAATAACAGCAGTAAAATCATTGGTTTTATTCTCTATGTAAGCTAAAATAAAAAAAAAGAGTGCTGAGGAGGTGGGACGGTCAAATGAAAATAAGCACAAACTGGCGTAAAGAAATCCAAACAATTCCGAATCTTTTATCGATATTCCGTATTCTCTTGCTGCCGATTTATCTTTATTTTGTGCTGAGACAGTCGTTTTATGTAGCAGGAGCGGTCATTGTTGTCTCAGGTTTGTCTGATTATCTAGATGGGGTCATTGCTCGGAGATATAATCAGGTAACAGACTTAGGGAAGGTGCTTGATCCGTTTGCAGATAAATTGACACAACTTTTTCTGATTTTGTCTATGGCATGGTATCGACCGTGGCTTTGGCTGTTGTTTGGTCTATTCTTGATAAAAGAAGGCTTTATGTTTGTAGCTGGATTAATCGGGCTATCTAAAAATATCAAATTAAGTGGAGCGAAGTGGTATGGCAAAGTAGCGACTGCTGTCATCTATGTTGGCATGATCCTTTTGCTGCTTTTCCCAGAATTACCAACGCTGTGGGTGAGAGTCATTTTTGCCGTCATCACTTACGGTCTTTTACAATCTTTTATCTTGTATGCTGTCGAGTACCGAAAGATGTTTCAAAGAAAATAAAGAAGGGGTGTGACCTATGTCGCACTCCTTTTTTTGATAAATAGACTCCCAATAGCTACTTCTCGATAATAAGCCAACCAAACCAAAAACATGAGAAGTTGTTTTTAAAATTATTTCTTGTAACTCGGAGTTAAATGGGTAGGCTCACAACCTCTTGGTAAACGGTGTTCAATCAGCTGACCTTCGGTATTAGCTCAAAAAACGGCAAAATATGAGCAGCTATTTTTCCGTTTGTTTCTCTAATACTCAGGTCAAACCGCTGATTTTACAACCTCTTCCTTAAACGGTGTTCAAAAGCCAGTTTCTCGGTATTAAGCCAAATTTATGCAAAAATGTAGAAAGCCGTTTTCACAAAATTTTTCTTCATACTCGAAACTAAGTGACTTTTTCACAATCTCTTCCTTAAACGGTGTTCAATCAGCTGACCTTCGGTATTAGCTCAAAAAACGGCAAAATATGAGGAGCTATTTTCCCGTTTTTTTCTCTAATACTCAGATCAAACCGCTGATTTCACAACCTCTGATTCACGGTGTTCCAGAAGTAACTTCTTCGAAAAATAAGCCGAAATGTTACAAAAATTTGAGAAGCAATTTTCGTCAATTCCTTCTTATTTCTTGAAGCTGATCACTTCTGTCACAACCTCTACTGACTAAGGCTTGATATAAGCATAACCTTGGGATTGCAGTTCAACTAAATCAAGTACACCTGCTGGTACAACGATTACTTGTTCAGGTAAAGAACTTTCTGAAATATGATTAGCACGCATAGCATTCGCACAAGCGTGAAAAACGACTTCTTTCAAATCTAAGAATTCTGCATTGGCAGAGTCTAGATAACCGGTAATTGCGATACCGTTGACGGAAACGACGATCGTCGTTTCAGGAGAAGCTTTTATCAGGTTTTTTACGTTTTTCCCTGTTTCTGACCATTTTTCTAATTCATCAATATGGAAAACGACTTTCATTGAAATCATTCCTTTACTTTTTAATAATCATCTTGATCGCTTGCTCTAATTTAGCCGCTTGTTCTTCTGGATTACTATCGGGATTTTCAAAGCAATTTTTCAGATTATCTGCAACGATCATTCCCATTACGCGATCAATGCTAGAACGAACAGCGCTTAATTGAGTGATGACATCCATACATTCTTTTTCATCTTCGATCATTTTTTGGATACCACGAATTTGCCCCTCTGTACGTTTCAAACGGTTCAGGATATTTTTATTCTCAATCTCCATAGCACATTCTCCTCTATTTTTTTATAACTCGATAATACCCCTAATCGGTATTTTATGCAAATATAAAAAGCAGTTAAAAAAATGAAGAGTCATTCTGGTTGACAGAATAAGAAAGCTCCTGTTTAATATACCCCGTAAGGTATTTATAAAATATAAACGAGGTGCAGAAAATGAGTTTGTTATTTCAGCCAATAAAATCGATAACAGTCCCAGAATTAAAGGAAAAGCTTTTAGAAAAGTCAGTATTACTTGATGTTAGAACACCTGAAGAATACCGGGGCGGGCATATAAAAGGAGCTAAAAATATTCCATTACAAAGCATAAACAGATATGATGGAGACAAAGAAAAGACCGTTTATGTGATTTGTCAATCAGGGATGAGGAGTAAACAAGCAGCAAAAGAATTAAAGAAATCTGGTTATGATGTGGTGAATGTACGTGGCGGTATGAATCAATGGTTTGATCGAACAGTAGGAGGGAAATAAGATGAAAATCGTTATTGTCGGAGGTGTAGCGGGTGGGATGTCTGCTGCTACACGGCTTCGCCGGTTAATGGAAGAGGCAGAAATCGTTGTTTTTGAAAAAGGACCGTATGTTTCTTTTGCAAATTGCGGCTTGCCTTATTATCTTTCTGGTGAAATCAGTGACCGGGAAAATCTTCTTGTCCAAACGCCAGAATCATTATCCGCTCGTTTTTGTTTAGATGTGCGTCCAAATCATGAAGTGACAGCTATCTTTCCTGAAAACAAAACGGTAGAAGTCGTACATGAGGGTCAAAAACACTTGGAACAGTACGATGTATTGGTTTTATCTCCTGGTGCAAAACCAGTTGCTCCGTCGATTCCAGGGATAACAGAAGCCGACAATGTTTTTTCTATTAGAAATGTACCAGATATCGATAAAGTGATGCATGCATTAGAAAAACAGCCAAAGCGTGCGGTGATCGTTGGTGCAGGATTCATCGGATTGGAAATGGCAGAAAACCTAAAAAAAAGAGGTTTAGAAGTCATGGTGATCGAACAAGCACCGCATATTCTTCCGACACTGGATGAAGAAATGGCAGCTTTTATAGAAAAAGAATTGTCTCATCAAGGAGTAGAAGTGATTACTTCTCATGCTGTCGCTGGATTTGAAGACCTTGGGAAACGATTGCGACTGGATGACGGGCGTACCATTCCTGCTGATTTAGTTATTTTATCCATTGGTGTTCGTCCTGATAACCAGCTAGCAGTGACTGCTGGAATCGAATTAGGTATACGCGGGGGTATCCTAGTAGACGAACGTTATCAAACGAATATTCCTGATATTTATGCGGTTGGGGATGCTATCGTTGTAAAACAGCAAATCACTGGAAAAGATGCACTTATTTCTCTTGCTTCACCAGCCAATCGTCAAGGTAGACAAGTTGCGGACACGATTTCCGGAATTTCTCGAAGAAATCAAGGCGGTATTGGCACAGCAATTATACGAACGTTTGGAATGACTGCCGCATCCACCGGATTAAGTGAAAGAACAGCCAAAGAAAACGAGCTGTCTTTTGAAGTCGTTCATGTGTCAGGAAAAGATCATGCAAGCTATTATCCAGAAGCAACAGATATTTTACTGAAGTTGATCTTCCATCCAGAGACTGGCGAGATTTATGGTGCACAAGGTGTTGGGGCAAAAGGTGTGGATAAACGGATCGATATTTTAGCAACAGCAATCAAAGGGCATTTGACGATCTTCGATTTGCCGGAGTTAGAATTGACGTATGCACCGCCATTTGGCTCAGCCAAAGATCCAGTAAACATGCTAGGATATGCAGCAATGAACATTGCAGAAGGGCTTAGTGAAACCGTACAATGGCAGGAATTGCCGACAGAATTAGCCAAAGGAAAAATTTTATTAGACGTGCGAACAGCAGAAGAATTGGAAAAAGGCAAATTCAAGGAAGCCAAACATATCCCTTTGAATGAACTTCGGGACCGATTAAATGAATTAGACAGCCAACAAGAATATATCGTCAGCTGTCATAGCGGATTACGTAGCTATCTAGCGGAAAGAATCTTGAAGCAGTCTGGCTACCACGTAAAAAACCTTGATGGTGCATTTTCTTTATATCAAACTGTCCGACCTGAAGAACTGATATATCCTAACAAATGATACTCGTTAAAAAGCTTGCATTCGACTCTTAAAAGAGGTAAACTAATCGGTTCCACCACTTTAAAAAAAGAGGAGAATGTGTATGGTCAACACACAAAAGCAGTTAGAAGAAGCATATCTGAAGAACGTGTATCAAAAGCTAATCGATAAAAGAAACGAACTGCGTGAATCGATGGATACGGCAAAAGTAGAAGGAAACCAGTCGCTGAAAGAAATGGCTGGCGAGCTTCGATTGAATTTTGACAGTTACTTAGATAACCTGGATACTTTTTCGATGATTGAAATGAAAAATAGAGAAACCGATCAGATGAATATCAAACAGAAAAACGCAGAAAATCAGCTAGCAAAGATCGAACGTTTATTGAAAAGTCCCTACTTTGGAAAAGTCGTTGTAGACTTTCTGGATAATGAGCCAAAAGAATCCTTTTATAACGGTACAGCAAATTTCACAGATGATGCAGATGAAAATCTTGTTTATGATTGGCGTTCACCAATTGCCGAACTTTTTTACAATAACATGATTGGCCCATCTTCTTATACGGTTCGTCAAAATAAAATCGATACGGTTATCAAAGAAAGACGTCAATTTATTTTGGAAAGAGATCGTTTGGTCAAGTTTTTTGATACGTCTGTAGCTATCCAAGACGATGTGTTATTAGAAGTGTTAGGTCAAGATGAGACCAATGAAATGAAGGCTATCACTGCTACGATCCAATCGGAACAAAACACAATCATTCGGGATGTGAAAAGTCAAAATATCTTGGTAAATGGCGTAGCAGGAAGTGGTAAAACCTCTGCTATCATGCAGCGTATTGCGTATCTGCTCTATTTATATCGAGATACGATGACGTCTGATGACTTGCTGATTCTATCACCTAATCATCGGTTCATCGACTATATTTCGAATGTCCTACCATCATTAGGCGAAAGAAATCCACTGAATCTAACCATCTTGCAGTTAGTTTCACAGCTTTCAGCAGAGGAAATAGAAGGTGAAGAAGCTTATTTCAAACGTATCACCAAAGAAAATGTATCAGAGCAAGCAGAACACTTGCGTAGTAAAGAGTATATTGATGATCTAAAACGATCAGATCCTTTGTTTCTAGATCATCCTGATTTTATCCGTGGACTTACTAAAAATGGAAAAACAGTTCTTTCTAAAAAAACGATCGAAAAAATATATGAGAAAGTCCCTGCTCATCCTAAATTGATCGATAGGCTTCAAGCAACGAAAAAGGCACTGATGAGCGAATGGAAGAATCATCTTTTGAAACAAGCAAAAAGTCCTGCTGTGCAGAATCAGGTACTCTCGTTGACAGAAGATAGGCAGTTGAAATTATTCGGTGAATTGATTTCTGATGATTCGGAACAAAGTATCGCAGTTTATGCAAGGAAACTTTTACAAAAAAACTATCGAAAAATAACCAGACAGATTGAAGAAATGGCATGGGTGGATGAGCACCGATTGTTTGAAAGAATTTATGAAAAACGATATGGCTCAGCTTATGTTTGGCAACACACACGTACTGTTGATGAAGCAGTCATTTTATTAGCTATTCATCATTTGCTTGTTGAAAAGGTAAATGTACCAGCGTTTCGCTATCTATTGATTGATGAAGTACAAGATTATACCCTGGCACAATTAGGTCTATTGATCGAATTATTTCCAAAAACTCACTTTACTTTAGTAGGTGACGAGAATCAAGCAATCTTTAATTCTTCCACTACTTTTGCTGATATTATGCGTTGTTTCGACGACTACCATCTGCCGATCCATCGGTATGATCTTAGAAATAGTTACCGTTCTAGCGGAGCAATCACTGAGCTTTTCAAAACCTATGCTGTGGATCAAGAGAAGATCGACATCGTATCGATCCGACCGCAAGGAAAAGAACCCGAATACCGCTCTTTTCGATCCTCTGAAGAATTGTTGGAAATACTAGCTGAGATTTTGGCTTCTCTAAAAGGAGAAAAAGCGGCAATTATCACCCAAACAGAAGAGGAAACCCAAACGCTACAAGAATCGATTAAAAAAAGTTCATATGGATTAGAAAACTGCCAGATCATCCCTTTGAGTCTAGCAAAAGGACTGGAATTTGATCATGTAATCTTGTATCCATTTGAAAACGATAGAGATGAGCAAAGAAGACGCAGACAAATGTACACGGCGATATCTAGAGGAATGAAAAGCATTGTCGTATTGGAAAGAGAAACATAATTAAGAGATAAAAAAATAAAAAGAATAACTGATAAAAAGAACAAAATATTTTTCATTTGCCGATGAGAAATGTTTTGTTCTTTTTCTTAGGAAAAATTTAGGAACACTTTATGTGAAAAGAAATGAAAAGTATGGTAAACTCCTACGTCGTAACAAAAATGTGAGGTGAGGATATGAAAAAAGTAACAAGAGAAGAAGTTGCATCGATTTTGGTAAAAAATAAGTATTTTTCAAAAGGTAATTATTGGTTAAAAATTTGGCAAACGCTAGTGGCTCTTTTGGGTTGGATGATCGTTGTTCTTCCTTTTATATGGGTGTTTTTTCCATTGACGAGACCAGAAAGAGCCAAAGATTTTTACTTGTACGCTTTTTTATTGGAAAAGAAAATGCTGTATTTCTTCATCGGCTTTTTTGCATTGATCTTTTTCAGCTTCCTGATTATCTCATTTGTGTTGACTAGATGGAACAATCGAAATTTGTATAGAAAAGTAAATAAGTCTTTTGAATATGAAGATGAAGAATTGAAAAAAAGACAAGAATTACTTGAAGAAATGTATACGGAACGTTTTGGAACAAAAGAAGAGAGAGAAACGGTCCGTTTTTATTCTGTCTCCGAAGAGAAAAATCTAGATACGACACTCATTGCAGATTTGTATAAAGAAAATGGGGTGGAACTGAAATGACCTCAATCACTCATACAGGTAATCAATTCCTAGATACTTGTTTGTCTATCATGTATTTTTTTCTCGTTTCTTACCCGATTTTAGGCGGATTTGCATGGTTTATTGGTGTCTGGTGTTATGTTTTTTTATACAAACATAAACAAAAAGAATGGGTAGATGTTCCATCGGGTGTCGAACCGTTCATTACGATCATGGTGCCAGCCCATAATGAAGAGATCGTGATCGAAGATACGATCGAGTATTTGATGACGAAATTGAATTATCACAACTATGAAGTATTAGTGACCGATGATGGTTCAACGGACCAAACACCAGAAATATTAGCCAGACTGATGAAAAAATACGCTAATCTTCGTGTGGTTCGGATCGAAAAAAATAAAGGGAAAGCCCATGCGTTTAATATCGGACTTGCCTTTGCAAAAGGAAAATTGATTTTAAGCAATGATGCAGATACGGTACCGGAGCCAGATGCACTGAACAGGTATGTGAATTATTTCATTCGCCCTGGTGCAAGACATATTGCTGCGGTCACTGCAAATATGGATGTCCAAAATCGTACCAAGTTGATTGCAAAATCGCAAACGGTTGAATTCTCGAGTATCGTTGGTATCATCAAACGAACACAGTCAGCTGTTTTCGGTGGCCTTTATGCGTACAGTGGGGCAAATACGATGTATCGAAAAGAAGCCTTGATCGATGTGGGCGGATTCAGGCAAGATCGAGCGACAGAAGACATCAGTATTGCGTGGGATCATCAGTTGAATGATTGGGTATCTGTTTTTGCTCCTGGGATCATCTTTTTCATGGAAGTACCTGTGACGTTGAAGATGCTATATCGACAAAGAAAACGTTGGGCAAAAGGTGGAACAGAAGTCTGGCTGACGAATTTCAAAAAAGTGATGCTCCATCCTTTTGAACATATCGGAAGAACGATCATCTTCATTGATCAAACATAGAGTATTGTCTGGTCAATATTCTTTTGTATTTCCGTGATTCTTTTTATTGGATTGATTGGGCATTATGTGTACCAAGGAAACTATGAACAGATCTATGTCACTTTTACATTCAGTTTTGTGTTCATCTGCTTTGAAATGGTCGCAGGATTTTTCCAGTTGCTAGCTTCGCTGATTGTAGATGATCGACGAAGAAAATTGAAATATCTTCTTTTCGCGCCACTATATATGCTTTTGTTCTGGATAGTGAACGCGATAACGATCGTGACGACTTTCATTCCAGCAGTCAAAACGATTTTAGGTTATGGAAGCGGGACATGGAAAAGTCCGGAACGTACAAAAAAATAAAAGATGCACCGTTTTTTAGACAAACAGCCTGTTGTGTTTATGGTTCTTCCAATCATTTTTGCTTATAATAAGAAATTAGTTAAAAAGTAGTAAGGATGGGAAAAGTGATGAAAAAAAGAATGAAGCCGTTGATCTGGCCGATTGCTGTTTCCGGTATTTTCTTCTTCGGACACACAGCTTTTGCAGAAACTTCTGAACCTGCTCAAACAGAGCCTTCAACAACTATAAGCTCTTCTGATGCTGAAAACGGAACCTCGGAAACAGAAATGACTTCCAATGTACCGACAGATAACTCAGGAGAAACGATTTCGTCTTCAGAAGATACATCAACGAATAGTTCTACCTCTTCTGACCAAATCGATCATTTGCAAGACTTGGAAAATAAAAGAAAAGAACTCGAAGAAGCATTAGAAGCTGCAAAAAACAAATTGAAAGAAGACCAAGCAGCAATCGATCAAGATTTAGCTGATCTTAAAAATAAAGCGGGAAATGACCGTGCACAACTTGAGAAAAAGCTTGCTGAAGCGAAAGCAAAAGCGGAAGCTGTCCAAAAAGATCTTGACGGGAAGATCCAACAAGCAAAAGAGTTCAATCAACAATTAGATCAGGTTGCTCAAACAGCTTCTGGAAAGCTAAGTCAAACTCAAGCGGATATCACAGCGGCCAGTCAAGCGATCCATGGAAAGATCAGCGAAGCGCAAACAGTTGCTAATGATTTTGAAGCAAAAAAAGCAGACTTAGCAGCTAGTTTCCAACGAATAAAAGATATTTTGCATTCGGCAGGAGAAAAATCAGTGGCCTCTGGAACCACGACAGAAACAGTTCAGCAAACGACAGAGCCATCCGAATCAACAAGTCAGACTTTACCAAAAACAAATGAAAAAACAGCTTCTGTCAATTATTCCTTCGTAGGCACAGGTGTGCTAGTTGCAGCAGCTTACGGAATCATTCGCAAAAAGCAATAAAAAAGAGAGAATGGGAAGGTAGTGAACCTCGAAGTTAGACTGAAAAATCTAACTCTTGGGTCCCACTACATGTCCCATCTCTTTTTATTTATTAAGACAGCTATTCCTACTTATCTTGTGGAGACAGCTGTTCCACTACATGTGACCATTAGCATGCCATTGTCGCTGCCTAATACTTCGTAGTCCATTTTTACGCCAATGATCGCATCAGCTCCTAATGCTTTTGCACGTTCGGCCATTTCCTCAAGGGCTTCTTCTCTTGCGCCCATTAGTTCATTTTCATAACTTTTTGAACGGCCGCCAAAGACGTTTCGCAAACCAGCCCCAAAATCTTTCAATACATTGATCCCAGTAATAACTTCACCAAAAACGATTCCTTTATAAGCTACTACGGTTTTTCCTTCCACACTATTCGTGGTTGTTGTAATCATTCGATCACTCCTCTCTTTAATGAAAGTATAACAAAGTTCAAGATGCGCAACACATATTTTCCCAAAATTAGGAATTTATTATATACTTGAATTGTTCATTAATGAAAGCGAAACCAATCGTTAGCAACTATGTAAAAGAAAGGAAGATTCTTGTGAAAAAGAGTATTTTGCTTATTTCTCATAGTCAAAAAGTAACAGATGGTATTAAAGAAATGATTGAGCAGATGCAAAAATCCGAAGAGGTGCAGATCTTTTCTCTCGGCGGAATAAATGGCGAGATCGGTTCAGACCCGATGAAAATCGTAGAAGCTGTCAATGAATCAAGTGATGCAGCTAGTTATTTTGTTTTTGCGGATATCGGCAGCGCGGTATTGAATTCGGAATTGGCAAAAGACATGTTGGAAGAAGAACAGCAGCAACGTTATCATCTGGTGGATGCGCCTTTAGTGGAAGGAGCTTTTGCAGCAGCCATCACTGCCGGTATAACGGATGATACTCAGCAAATCTTAACAGAAGCACAAAATGCCGGAAAGAAAGGATGGGAATAAATTGAAAAAAATCATGAATGATCCAAGCAATATTGTCGAAGAAATGTTGGAAGGATTAGTAAAAAGCTATCCAGAACTTGTTCATCGTGTAGAATCTTCCCGTGTTGTAGCCAAGAATCAGAAAGCAGAACAAGTTGGTTTGGTTTCTGGTGGAGGAAGCGGACATGAACCATCCCATGCCGGGTTTGTAGGGGAAGGAATGTTAAGTGCAGCGGTGCTTGGTGATGTGTTTACTTCTCCAACTCCAGATCAGATTCAAACGGCTATCAAGGAAGCGGATAGTGGAAAAGGAGTTTTACTAATCGTTAAGAATTATACAGGGGATGCATTGAACTTCGATATGGCAAAGGAACTAGCTGCTATGGACGATATTGAAGTAGAAAGTGTGATCGTAGATGATGATATCGCCGTTGAAAATAGTACGTATACTGCTGGAAAACGCGGAGTCGCAGGTACTGTCCTTGTACACAAAATCGTGGGCGATGCAGCAAGAAACGGTGCTTCCCTAGCAGAGTTGAAAGAATTGGGAGAAAAGGTCGTACAGGCAACTAAGACGATCGGTGTAGCGCTTCGAGCAGCAACTGTACCAGAAGTAGGGAAACCAGGATTCGAACTAGGAGAAGATGAGATCGAGTACGGTGTTGGTATCCACGGTGAGCCAGGCTATCGTCGAGAAAAAATGCAGCCTTCTAAAGTACTGGCAAAGGAACTTGTTACTAAGATTTTAGATGATTACTCGAATTTGCCAAAAGAAGCAGGTGTATTCGTCAACGGAATGGGCGGGACGCCTTTGATGGAACAGTTCGTATTCATGAATGATGTTTTAGCTCTGTTGGAAGAAAGAGGCGTCAATGTAGTTTTCCGAAAAGTCGGTAATTTTATGACCTCACTAGATATGCAAGGCCTTTCTCTGACGCTGATCGACTTGACGGAGACGCAATGGAAAGATTCTTTAGAAAGCAATGTACAGACGATTTCATGGTAAGACAATCTCAAGATAAAAGGGTGATAATATGAAACTAACCGTTCAAGAAATCCAAGAATGGCTCTCACAATTTGCAGAGGCAATCAATCAGAACAAACAATATCTCAGTGATCTAGATACCCCGATTGGCGATGGAGACCACGGAAATAATATGGGAAGAGGGGTTTCAGCTTATGAAGAAGCTTTTCAAACCGATCATCCTGAAACAATTAGTGATACATTCAAAGTATTCTCTATGGCGATGATATCGAAAGTTGGTGGTGCTTCTGGTCCGTTATACGGATCTGCATTCATGAACATGATGAAAGCGACAAAAGAGGTCGATTCTATTGATTCTCAAGAAAAATTAGGAGAAGTGATCGAGCAGGGAACAGCGGGTATTCAAAGCCGAGGAAAGGCAGAAGCTGACGATAAAACGATGTTAGATGTTTGGCTACCAGTTACAGAGGCATTGAAAGCAGGAAATCTAACAAAAGAAATCATTGAACAGGCAAAAGAACACACCAAAGACTTGGTAGCTAAAAAAGGACGAGCTTCCTATCTAGGAGAGCGTGCAATCGGACATATCGACCCGGGAGCTGCTTCCAGTGCCATTTTATTTACGACACTACTCAATGTGATCAAAACTTCATGACCGTTCCTGTAAATGGAAACAGAGGCTGAACTCGAAAAGCAAGCAGTTGCTTTTTCGATTCAGCTTTTTTACAGTTGTTTCTTTTAAATAAGATAGTTAAAATAAAAAAGAAAAGAGGGAACAAAATGGATCTAATGAAAGAAGACTATCAGTTATTTGACAGAGACAATTATGCATTCAAACAACTCAAAGAAATACATACACCAGATGAAGTCGAACAAATCAAACAAGAATACAAAGCACATTGGCAAAAATGGAAAGAGATCCAACTCCAGACTGCTGCACTTTTGCCTGATACGTATGGCATGAGCAAACCTAAAATCGAGAGTTGGACGAATGGCTGGAATTTACGCAGTCATTTTTGGAGCGCGTACCGAAGCGAATCTCGTCAAGACGAGAATGCCTGTCTAGCAGTTTTGTTGAATCAAAAACAATACCAAATCTATTTGATGTATCAGCACTATAAAAGTGACACGAGAGAAGGAAGCGTTGAAGGATACAATCAATTGCTATCTTTACTGCAGGAATGGAGTACTCAGGTAGCGATTGAAGAATATTATATCTGGCCTCAGCCTGAAAATGAGCTGGAAGATCATTTGCCTTTATCCGTTTATTTATCAGATAAGAGCAAGCAAGAAGAGCTGCGAGAGACAATGGGCAATCGAACCTTCCAACTTGGCAAACTGTTTTTTTCTCCAAATGAATACACAAACATCGAAGAGAAAACTGCTGAGGCGCTCAAAGAACTAGCGCCATTGTATCATGCGATAAAAAATAAGTTATGAAAAAGCTGATTGCGTTGCGTACTAAATAGATGGCACATCATCGAATCCACTGCTCTCATGATGCAACATAAACAGACACCTGCAAAAAAATGATTTTTTCGCAGGTGTCTGTTTGGTTTTTCCATCAGCCAAATCAGAATAAAAATTTAAACAAATTTAAAAACATAACGGTTAACGAACTCTAAAAAACGACGATTACTTGCATCCTGCTCATTCTTTTGTATATATGTTTCGATTTACATAACAGAAAAAATGAAAAAATATTCATTTCGTTATCAAACAAGGAAAAGTAAGAAAAAGGCTTCTTTTTTCACTGATAAGCCTATGGTAAAATCCATTTAAAGCGTTTTCTTTACGAAGAGAAGTAAGAAGGAGCAAGCATGAAAAAAATCATTTTCAGAGGAGTCATCGTCATCATCGCACTGAGTATAGGAGGGAAAATATTGATGGATAGAAGAGAAAAAGACAATGAAGAACTGCGTACCATCCAAACCGATCTGGCAAATTATTTGTATAATCATTATGAGATTTATACAAAAGATAAGGACAAAATCGATGAAGCAGATAAGAAATACAATGGTGGTAATGGAACAATAACAGATGACGAATACTTAGAGAGTTTAAAAAATGCTAGGCAATATTTCAACATCGAAAAAATAGAATTTACAGGTTTCTCTGTAACCCCTATGAAATCTTTAGAGGTACACTTCGAAATCAATGACCTGCTTTCCCACACTGCGACATTAGGAGTAAAGTCTGCAGAAACAGGTCAGTGGATCTATAGGATTGATAGTGGTATAGAAAAACAAGGGCAAGATCATTATCTCAGTAGAAAAGACCAAGAGACCAATAGGAGCATACCCATGAATATCGTCACATTCTATGATGGGGGGATCGACTGATGAATCAGAATCGAGTTTTTTCAGAAACAGTTTATCAAGTAGAAGTAGGAAAAATTAAAAATGGTGATAGAACGGGGAAACGCAATGAATATTTAATTCTTGATACGGTAAACACCGACAAACATACGATCGGAAAAGAAAAAACACCAAAGAAAAACGGTATGCAGGCCATGGTCGTGGCTGAAATCAAGGATAAATACAAAGGCTATGATAAAGATGATTTGAAAAAGCAAGCCGACTACCCCAAATCGGTCATCAAAAAAGACCTGACCATCGCCTACGCGGGCACTAAAAACTGGCAGGACTGGAAAACGAACATCCGAGAAGTCGGCTTTGAGGACAAACACGACAACGGCGCCTTCCAGTCGGCTTTAGCGTATGCCGATGCAATCGAAAAGACCTATTCTGTCAAAGACGGCTACACCATTTCCACGACCGGTCATTCTTTAGGTGGAGCGCAGGCAATCTATGTCGCTGTTTTAAAAGGTTATCACGGATTTACATATGCAGCGGCAGGCCCAGGCTTGAGTGAGAAGCAGCTCATGAATTATGAAGGGCAGATCATCAATCTGTATGACACTTCAGACATCGTGACTAGTGGCTGGCTGACTGGCGGGAAAGGCCAACTGCCATTTCACAGTTTCGGAATCGACAACGCCGGCTGGAAAAACTATGGACACGATCTAAATCAGTTCAATCTCGACAAAAACGGGAATTACATCGATAAATATGGCGATATCGTCATCTATTCCGACCAACATGGAGGGGTCGCCCTCGAAAAGACCTTACTCGCCCAGCAAATCATCAAAAACAAAGCTATGATCCGTCAAATGGAGACATATGGCGAAAAAAATCAATGGGAGAAAGATCGGATCAGTCAACTGAAAGAAGAAAACAAGTGGCTCCAGCTACAAATCAGTGCTTTCTCCAAGCTAGTGACTTGGCGGAAAAGATTCACAGCGAGCAGCGGCGGTTTATCGACTAATGAACAGATCTATTTAGACGACCAGCAGGCGCTGATGATCGTGAAACATGCGGCTTCCGTCTTCAATCAAGCGATGGAACAAGTGCTAGTCATTTACCAGCGTGGGATTCGTGATTTGGAACAGCTGTGGCCAGATGGTCTTGCGATGGTCCGCAGACAGACACCGCTTTTGTCTCAGAACGAAATGCTCGATGCTCTGCGAGAAGTCGGTTGTACAAAGCAGACGATCGTTGATGAACCTACGCAGGAATTCCGGGAAAAAAAATCTTCAAAATCAAGCAGCTTTCAGCAGAATTCTCTACCTTGGCAAAAGAGATCGAAGCGAAAATCAATGAGCTGGTCCAACGTGATCGGGACTTGGCACGACAATTATTTTAAAACAAGGAGTAGTGAGATGGAAAAAGAAAACCAGATTCATGAAACATACCGAAAAGAACGACTGCAGCTAGAAGATCAGGAAGATCAGCTCAGACAGATGCAAAAGAACATGCAGCAGCTGGCAGAAACGACTTATTCCAATATACGTTTTTCGGTGCGTTCCTTTGAATGCTCGAAGGATTCTTTGTATTTTGCACAAAAAGAACTCAGACGTTTAGAAGAGAGGTTCTCTCATGAATTGATGCAGAAACGAAAAAAAATCTATGATCAGCAAGATGAAGTCGAACGCCGTTATCGTGCTGATCTGCAACGATTAAACAAAAAGTAACAGGAAAGGAGATAATAAGTGATCGTTCTAGAGGAAAAAATTTGGGAAGACTACCAGAAAGAGATACAAAAAATCTCAGCAAGATCTTTAGGGATTGCGATGACTCAAGACAAAGTCACGAAATGCAAAAAGGCGAAACAAGCCGCAGAGGTGGAAGCAAGCACGGCAAAAAAAGCGGTATCCTCTGCAACGACTGGATTGGAAAAAGCAGTAAAGGGTCGTTTCGGCAAAAAAGTAACAGCGGCATTTAGTAAAAAAAGCCGAATGTTAGTAAGTTTTTAGAAAATCAGCTACAGTAATAAAGAGGTTGTGAAAAAGCTATTCTGCATCAAGCAGTAAGAACAAGCAGAGAAAAATAGCTTTCCATATTTTTCATCTGATTGGGCTTAGTATCGTAGATGCAAGCTTTTGAATACCGTTTAAGGAAGAGGTTGTGAACTTGCCGTTTAACCCTGAGTCACAAGGAACAATTTCAAAAAACAGCTTCTCATGTTTGATGATATTGTGACTTGTACCCGAGGAGTTGGCAGGAGAACACCGTTTATTCAAAAAATAGGAGTTGTGACAAGGCGTTTGTCACAGCTCCTATTTGACATAAGCGGCAATTTTCAATTTTACTTGTAGATAGTATCAAAAAATGATTTTAGGACATAAAACACTCATCACCATTATTACCGAGAGTCTGATCCTGGTGGCCGAGATGGCAAGCGGTATGCTTTTCCATGAAATGAGTATTCTGATCGTGGTCATAAACGGCATGTGTCTGCTTACTTATCGCACAAAAAGAAAAATCTTGATACAAATCAATTAACCAAGTTAAAAGAACAAGTAGAATAACAAACAAGGAAGAAATCCAAAGGAGGAATCTGCTATGAGACATGAAGGATTGTGTGTTTCACTCGTTCCATTATTCAATCATCTCGAGATAGAAGATCAGCAAAAAATCCACTCGCTAGTGACACACAGAAAAGTGGAAAAAGGAGAACAGATTCTTGCGCCGAATGGAGAGTCTCAATTAGTGATCGTGGCTTCCGGCAGTATGAAAGTGTATCAATTATCTGCTAGCGGAAAGGAACAGCTTTTACGAGTAGTAGAGCCGGGCGGATATGAGGGAGAGAGCCAGTTGCTAGGCGTTCCAAATGAGTCTTTATTTGGCGAAGCACTAGAAAAAACGGAAATTTGTGTATTGAGACAAAAAGATTTCTCGGAACTTTTACTGCATTATCCCGCCCTTAGTCTGAAACTTTTAGCAATCAACGCTGAGAAATTAACAAAAGTACAGCAGCAGACAACTTTTTTGATGATGGAAAAAGTAGAAGAACGAGTCGCTGTCTATCTGCTTGATTTAGCTAAAGCGACAGGGAAGAATCACTTTTTCCTGCCAATGAAAATGAAAGAACTTGCTGCATTTATCGGTACGACCCCCGAAACTTTATCTAGAAAATTTAAATTATTAGAGGAGAATGGTTATGTAAAAAGAGAGAATCGGGAAGTCTGGATCATTGATAAAGAGCAGTTAGAAGACTTGTAAATACAAAAATGACCTCCAAATGTTGGATTTTTGATCCCAATTTGGAGGCTAGTATGAAATTGAACATGCTCTTTTTTGTTATCCTTCCACTAAATCTCTTCTCCTATAACCGATAGCACCAAGGACGATCAGTGCAAGGCTGATACAGGATAACGTAAGGAATACGGAAAGATCGAAAGAATCGTTTGGCATCCGTGGTACCCAGCTAGGGACCGCTGTTTTGGAGAACCATTCTGGCAAATCCAAAATCCCGCCAAAGTAATTGAGCGCAAAGGAGTAAGCTAAGTAGATATAAGCAAATTTACCCATTCGAGGAAGCCATCCGAATAGAAAGCCACTCATCCCGATAAACACTAAAACAGCAGGCAGAAAGTTGAATCCGGCTTTAAGAAACAGCAATAGATCCATATCTTTCGCATCCTTCATCGATGCCAAAGCAGAAAGTCCTAGCGCACCAGAACTAATCAGAATCGACAATATAGAAAACAGGATCGCTAGTAATAGATTTGTCCAATAAAGTTGGTTCCTAGAAATTTTTGTTGCGAACAGCTGATTCATACGTCCGTGGGTTTCTTCTGTAAATAAACGATTGATGCTAGCAATTGGTAAAATAGCAGCTAGACAAATCAAGACGACCATGATCGTGCTTGTAAAGTTTTTTTCAATTGAGACGCCAGATTGGATAAACATCTGTTTCATTAAGTCGTTACTTTCTAAAAACTGTTGCATATTCCCGTAGATAGAGCCGTATGCCGCCCCCATCAAACCAAAAGTGATAAGCCAACTGATTGTCATTCCTTTATTTAGATAGAATAATAAACCACGCAAGGATAGAAGAGAACGTTTAGCATACGGTTTTCCTTCACGTTCGGGGATATAGCCGGTGTTCAAGTCTCGATGTTCCTCTAAAACAAATGAACTGATTATCAAGATGAGACTGAACAAAAACAAATAAAGCAAAGGAATCCAGTTATTAGTTGTAAATGGATAGGTCAAATAAGACCAGCCTAAAGGATTCCACATCGAAAGGGAGGAAACAGCTACATCTGTTATTGCTCTTAGAAGGTAGAGTCCACCTAAAAACGCTAGAGACAGACCATTCGAACTGGCTGAACTTGGCATCAGTTGTGCAGCAAACAGTGCAACGGCACTCCCCAAAATCCCCGTACTACCTACAGATAGCCCAAAAAGCCAAGCACCTTCTGCAGTGATCGAATCTGCTTGAAAAAAAATCATCGTACAGCTGATCGATATTGCTAAAAGCAAATTGATCAGAATACTTTCAGCGATGACAGCTAAAGAGTTTGCTTGACGTCCGACTCGAAAGGAACGAATAAGTTCAATCAGACCAAGTTCTTCTTTTTTTCTCGTTTGGCTCACCACATGCAAAACAGAGATCACAGCAGCAAACAAACTGCAAAAAAGCAACATTTCGTTTGCATACATCGCTCCTAAAGTATACTCAGCAGCATTCGAAGCGGGAGTTGGTCCGACCATTGCTATCATTGCCGGATTTTGCATTGTTTCGTATAATCCAGCTAACCCTTGTCCTGAAGTCAATTCTTCAAACGCAGGGACAAAACCACCAGAAAAAGCAGTGACACCGACTAGCCATATCAAAATTTTTTTCCAGTCACGGCTAAGGTTTTGAGAAAAAAGGGTGGACCAGCGTGAAAATTTATCAGTCATTTCGATTCCTCCTCATCCTTCATAGTGCCTCATGAATAAATCTTCAAGAGTCGGTGGAATAGATTCAAATTTTTTCACTCCTAATTTGGAAGTTTCAGCTAAAATCACATCGAAAGCTTCGTTGTCAGCAGCAAATTGAGCAAGGTGGCCTTTTTGCACAAAATCATGGACACCGTTCAATTGTGCTAAGTGGCTGTTATCTGCTTCTGTTTCTATAGTAATGGTCGAGCGGGTCAAATGACGCAATTCATCGAGTGTTCCTTCTTCTACGACTGTTCCCTCGCGGATGATCACGACTTTATCTGCCAACCGTTCGACTTCACTGAGAATATGAGAAGAAAGCAGGATGGATTTGCCCTGTTCTTTCAGTTTTTCAACTTCTTCTTGAAAAATGGTTTCCATCAAGGGATCTAAACCAGATGTAGGCTCATCAAATAAATAGAGATCCGAATCAACAGATAAAGCAGCAATCAAGCCCACTTTTTGACGATTTCCTTTTGAATAGTTTTTTGCTTTTTTCTTAGGATCAAGAGAGAAACGTTGAATCAGTTCGTCCTTTTTTTGAGCGTTCCCTTTTCCATGAAGCTTCATGAAGAGATCGATGATCGCTCCTCCAGTCAAATTTCCCCATAAAGAGATGTCACCTGGAACATAAGAAAGACGTTCATGGATAGATAAACTATCTTCCCATACATCTTGACCAAAAATCGTTGCCGTTCCGCCGTCTTTTTTTATAATCCCTAAAAGTGTCCGAATCGTCGTGGATTTTCCAGAACCATTTGGTCCGATAAATCCAACGACTTCACCTGAATGTACGGTGAAAGAGACGTCTTTTAAAGCTTCGAAACGACCAAAGTTCTTTATCAAATGTGTGACTTTGACGATTTCTGCCATAAAAACCCCACTCCTTTTTTTGAAAATATATACTAAATAAGATTAAACGGTTTAATAAAATGGTTTTATGCCTTTTTATAAAACTTTTTTTATTATTTTAGTACATAATATTCTTTTTATAAATTTCTGTCAATGAATTCATAAACAAGGAATTGCTGGCTTGATACTTTCTCAATAGATAGTTATAATAAACCTCAGAATAAATTTGAACTATATATATTATAAAAGTTTAAAATTACGGGAGGCTCTACAAATGAACGGTTTTGAAAAGAGAGCACAAGAGAAAAAGAAAGAGATTTTACAAGCAGCTTTTGACTTGATGAACACAGACATAGGAACCGCCGGAGTGACGATGGATAAGGTAGCTGAGAGCGCTCAGGTAAGTAAAGCGACGATTTTTAAATATTTTGGCAGCAAGGAAGGGCTGATTTATGAAGTATTTTTCACATTTATGAATGATTTAGGGCAAGAAGCGAAAGCGTTGATTGCGGAAAATCTTCCATTTGAAGAAACGTTGATTGCCATGAGTGAAAATAAAATCCGCTATCTCAATCGAGTGAACAAACAATTTTATATCGATTTGATGACATACTATACAAAAAAAGAAAAAAAAGAATTTTCTGACGCGATGGATGCGTATACGCAAGAAAGTTTCAGTATCATGCTTGATCTTTTCCATCGAGGGCGTAAAGAGGGAAAAGTGGATTTGAAATATTCGGATGAGTTCTTGATCCTCTATTTTCAAGCAATGGTAGAAGGAATTTCTAAGCCGGAGATATACGCAAAACTGCTTCCATATACAGCAGAATGGACAGAAGTCCTGATCAAGGGAATCGCGCCGAAGAGGAAATAAACCAAAAAAGCCGAAACTGACGATAAAATGTCAGTTCGGCTTTTTTGGTTTATAAATGACGTAAAATCAAGCGGATTCTCGTGCTTCTTTGTCATAGACATCATGAACGTTGATGAATGGATCAAGAATAGGGTTTTGTCCGTCTAAATCTGATTGGAACCGAATGCCATCGATATTGATTCGAGCATTTCGATAGAAATCCGTACCTAATTGTCCCCAAGCGGGAGTAGAAGCATCTACATTGCAGAAAATATCGAAACCTTGACTCTTTAAGTAAACAAATTTTTGATTTTCTGCTGAATAAGGCTGCCAGTCGCTAATATCTGCACCAAATGGATAAATCAGGATATTTGTTTTTCCTAGGATAGGTGCAACTTCTTGCTGCCATAATTCATTGTCTTTTTTGACATCCTCTAATGAAGCTTGAGTCATATTCAAGTGTCCCCAGGTATGGGAAGCAAAGCTCCAGCCATCTTTCTTCAACTGATCAGCTACTTTTTTAGCTTCTTCGATCTCTTTTTTTGTTTTCTCGTTATCTCCGTATTGAGACTTGGATGTTCGATAACCTAAAACACCGTTGTAACCCGTCAGGGCCAAGGTGCCTTTTGCGCCTCGATAAGAAAAATCAGGATGTTTCTTGACAAAAGCATCAATCAGAGGAACCATGTCAAAGTCCCCAATTTCTTCCTTATCATTCTCTTTATAAACATTTTTGATTTCATTGTTATTTGATACGACCAATCGGCTAGGAAAACCGGAATTATCCATATATTCATAATAGCTGACATCATCTTGCGAAAGAACTAATGGTTTTTTTCCTTCAGGTAGCGCGAGTCCGTTAAAGGAAAGATTTCCTTGTTCATCTTTTTGGATCAAATCATTCAAATTGACTAAAACAAAATCATTTTGATAGAGTTGTTCGATCGAACGGTTGAACTCTTCAACAGTTACCATATAGTCTTTATATCCTTGCGACTGTTGAGAGTGGAAGGCTTTTTGTGGGTCCACAATCAAGCTGTGAAAAAAGACGTGAGAGATCTGAGTAGGATCAGACCAGTCAATCAGTTGTTCTTTCTCCTTTTTCAGTGTTTGAAGAAGTTGCTGTGTTTCTGCAGATCCGTTTTTACTGTTTTTCTCCAATAAAGCAATCGCTTGGTCATAATCATAGCTTTGTGCCAGATTTTTTGCTTGAGTAACTAGCTGTTGCTTATCATCCATTGGCTCTTTTGTCTTTTCTGTTATTTTTTTTTCAGGAATGATCGGTTCTTTTTTTGTGTATGCTCGGATGACAAAAAACAGACTTAAAATTAAAATAACGACAGTTAAAGCAGAAGTAGCTCCTAAAATAATTTTTTGCTTTTTTTCCATATACCTCGTCCCTTGCTTTTTCATTTTTTTACTCGTCCCATTGCTCATTGTAACGAAGAAAGAGTAAGAGGAAAAGTAAAGTGACTTCTCGATAAATTGCAGAAAAAATACAGAAAAAATAGTTTCTTTTAACAATATTAAAAATAAAATGTTCGGGATTAGAACGGATTCAAAAAAGAAAAAATGAGGAATTTAAAAAAAATATCCTTTTTCTGTTGACAAAGAAAAAGTTGCGCTCTATGATAGACACATATTAATAATAACAAGACGAAGATCGAAACGAAGTAGTTGTTAAAGCCAATGTTTCAGAAAGCTGGTGGTTGCTGCAAACCAGTACATGCTTTAAAGCGAATTACATTTCAGGAGTCTCTGGCAGTGATTGCCACGCGACAGCGTTAAATGTTTGAGAGGTATGTTGGATATCTAGACATACAAATTGGGTGGTACCGCGAGATTTCGTCCCTTGGCTATATGCCAAGGGACTTTTTTTATTTTCCATCCCGAAGAAATACTTAATGACGCATGCTAGCAGGTTCCTGCTTTCATAAAAAACTACACGGAGGTCAGTAAAATGAATATTATTGATGAATTAACTTGGCGCGACGCCATTAATCAGCAAACAAACGAAGAAAGACTTCGCGAGCTCGTTGAAGAAAAGAGCATTTCACTTTATTGCGGCGTTGATCCAACTGGTGATTCGATGCATATCGGACATTTGATCCCATTTATGATGATGAAAAGATTCCAATTGGCAGGCCATCATCCATATATTCTGATTGGCGGCGGAACAGGAACGATCGGCGACCCAAGCGGCCGTAAAACAGAACGTGTGTTGCAAACGATGGAACAAGTGCAACATAACGTGGATGCACTTTCCAATCAAATGAGAAAATTGTTTGGTAAAGACGCAAATATCACATTTGTGAACAACTACGACTGGTTGTCAAAAATCTCTTTACTTGAATTTTTGAGAGACTACGGTAAAAACTTCAACATCAACACGATGTTAGCAAAAGATATCGTTGCCAGCCGTTTGGAAGTAGGGATCTCATTCACAGAATTCACTTACCAAATCCTGCAATCCATCGACTTTTTACATCTGCATAAAACATACGATGTACAACTACAAATCGGTGGAGCAGACCAATGGGGAAATATCACAGCTGGTTTAGACCTGATCCGAAAATTAGAAGGACCAGAAGCAGAAGCATTCGGTTTGACGATTCCATTGATGTTGAAAGCGGACGGAACGAAATTCGGAAAAACCGCAGGTGGTGCCGTTTGGCTTGATCCTAAGAAAACTTCACCATTTGAATTCTACCAATTCTGGTTGAATCAAGATGATCGTGATGTAGTGAAATACTTGAAATTCTTTACGTTCTTATCTCAAGAAGAAATTGAAGAATTAGCGAAAAAAGTAGAGACAGAACCTGAGAAACGTGAAGCACAACGCCGTTTGGCAGAAGAAGTCACAAGATTTGTGCATAGTGAAGAAGACTTGAAAGAAGCGCAAAAAATAACACAAGCATTGTTCTCTGGAAATATTAAAGAACTAAATGCGGAAGAAATCGCGCAAGGATTCGGTAAAATGCCGAACGTTGAAATTTCAAGCACACCTGAAAATATCGTGGAGCTACTTGTTTCCACAAAAATTGAACCATCTAAACGTCAGGCACGGGAAGATGTTTCAAACGGAGCTATAAGCATTAACGGTGACCGCGTTACCGATTTAAATTTTGTCATAAATCCATCCGATGAATTCGATGGTAAGTTTGTGGTTATTCGAAAAGGTAAGAAAAATTACTTTTTGGCCAAAGTAATTGATTAGAATTTAGTAAGTTTTTGCCTTGAAAAAGGGGAATACTATTACAACATTCCAATTTTGAAACCCATCCTAAAATAGAACGCTGGTTGTCGTTAATACAATCTTTGCGAGGGAGTTTACTTTTGTAAATTCCCTCGTTTTTTTTTAATTATTTCAAAAGTATGAACAATTCGAATAATTGATACATATTAAAATACGATTAAAAAACGGTCGAAAGCTTAGTTTACAGAATAGGAGAACAGGTGTAATGTAGGGCTCGACAAAATTTAAATATTTTTTTAGGAGGGTTTCACTATGAGTGAATCATTGTCGAAAGATCTAAACCTAAATGCCCTATTCATTGGGGACAAAGCTGAGAACGGCCAAATCTATAAAGCTTTGTTGAATGAATTGGTGGACGAACATTTAGGCTGGCGTCAAAACTACATGCCTCAAGACATGCCTATCATTACGCCAGAAGAAAAAAGCAGTGCTAGTTTTGAACACACTGTGAATAAAACAAAAGATGTTCTATCAGAAATTTCAGCGCGGATGCGTACCCATTCCGTTCCTTGGCATAATGCCGGACGCTACTGGGGTCATATGAACTCTGAAACATTGATGCCATCTTTACTAGCGTATAATTTTGCTATGCTATGGAATGGTAATAACGTTGCTTACGAATCTTCTCCTGCAACAAGCCAAATGGAAGAAGAAGTAGGCATGGAATTTGCAAAATTAATGAGCTATAAAGATGGCTGGGGACACATCGTTGCTGATGGTTCTTTAGCAAACTTAGAAGGACTTTGGTATGCCCGCAACATCAAATCATTGCCACTTGCTATGAAAGAAGTGACACCTGAACTAGTTGCTGGAAAAAGCGATTGGGAATTGATGAACTTGTCAACAGAAGAAATCATGAACTTGTTAGACAGTGTTCCAGAAAAAATCGACGAAATCAAAGCTCACTCAGCACGTAGCGGAAAACATTTAGAAAAATTAGGAAAATGGTTGGTTCCACAAACAAAACACTATTCATGGCTAAAAGCTGCCGACATCATCGGTATCGGTTTAGACCAAGTAATTCCAGTGCCAGTTGACCATAACTACCGCATGGACATCAACGAACTTGAAAAAATCGTTCGTGGTCTAGCAGCTGAAAAAACACCAATCTTAGGTGTAGTCGGTGTTGTAGGGTCAACAGAAGAAGGAGCAATCGACGGTATCGATAAAATCGTTGCATTGCGTCGCGTATTAGAAAAAGACGGTATTTACTTCTACTTGCATGTAGATGCTGCTTATGGCGGATATGGCCGTGCGATTTTCTTAGACGAAGACAACAACTTCATTCCATTCGAAGATTTAAAAGACGTTCATTACAAATACAATGTCTTTACAGAAAACAAAGATTATATCTTAGAAGAAGTACACAGTGCATATAAAGCAATCGAAGAAGCAGAATCTGTAACGATCGACCCGCATAAAATGGGCTATGTTCCATATTCTGCCGGTGGTATCGTCATCAAAGATATCCGCATGAGAGACGTTATCTCTTACTTCGCAACATATGTATTTGAAAAAGGTGCAGATATCCCAGCATTACTTGGAGCGTATATCTTGGAAGGTTCAAAAGCAGGGGCAACAGCAGCCAGCGTTTGGGCAGCACATCATGTCTTACCTTTGAATGTCACAGGATACGGTAAATTGATGGGTGCATCAATCGAAGGGGCACATCGTTTCTACAACTTCTTGAATGACTTGTCATTCAAAGTAGGTGACAAAGAAATCGAAGTTCATCCATTAACTTATCCAGATTTCAACATGGTAGACTACGTATTCAAAGAAAAAGGCAACGACGATTTAGTTGCGATGAATAAATTGAACCATGACGTATACGATTATTCTTCATACGTGAAAGGAAGCATTTACGGTAATGAATTCTTAACTTCACATACTGACTTTGCTATCCCAGACTATGGCAACAGCCCATTGCAATTCGTGAACCAACTAGGATTCTCAGATGAAGAATGGAACCGTGCCGGAAAAGTAACTGTATTGCGTGCCAGCGTAATGACACCATACATGAACAAAGAAGAACACTTTGAAGAATATGCTGAAAAAATCAAAGCAGCTCTTCAAGAAAAATTGGAAAAAATCTACGCAGACCAATTATTGGCAAGCGAAGCAAAATAAGCAAGGTAATCATGTTAGAAAACAGCTTGAATGCTAACTGTTTCTGACGCATGTTTGGATCGGAAGAGCAAGGGGTGACCTAAGCTCTTCGATCCCTTTGTTTTGAGGTTGTCTTTGAAGAACTCCTTCAAGCAATAGACTCAAAGAATCCCCTCAAATATTCGCTGAATTGTTTCGTTTATTGCTGAAACTACTTCAAAGACACCGTTATTTTATCCAAAAAATCAAGGAGAGTGTCAACGGTGAGTAAATCTGAAGTAAGTAAAATGGGTCTTGGGACCTTTATCGGTCTGACAATGGCACTGTGTGCAACGGTTCGGAGTATTCCTACGTTAGCCGCAGTCGGTTGGACATTGATTTTTTATTCAATTTTTGCAGTTTTGTTTTTTGCCGGTCCGATATCAATGGTTTCCGGTGAGCTTTCAACGATGCTTCCTCAAGAAGGCGGTCCTCAGTTATGGGTAAAAACAGCACTGGGCAGCAAATGGGGATTTGTCGTTGCATGGCTATTATGGGTGCAAATGTTCCCAGGTATGGTAATGGTCGCTTCTACTTTAGGACCATTGTTAGGAAACACATTTGGTAATGTAGAACTTGGCAATAATCATTGGTTCGTTTTAGGTTGTATTTTAGTTATCTACTGGATCATCACGATCTTGAACTTGAAATTCGATATGGCAAAAGTCGGCGGGAACATCGGTGTATGGCTAGGGGTATATATCCCAGTAGTCATCATGTTCGTTTTAGGTGTTTTGGCAGCCTTCAAAGTCGGACTAGTCTCAAACGGCTATCTAGGTGACTTTTCATGGTCAAAAGCTTTCCCTGACTTGGAACATATTGATTCATTGAAATACTTAGCTGGTATCACATTTATTTTTGTTGGGATCGAAATGAGTTCTGTTTACATGCCTCGTTTGAAAGACGCAACAAAAAATTATACAAAAGGCGTATTTATCGCTTTGATCGGATTAGTTTTATTGAATGTCATCAATGCGATGCTTGTTGCCAATGTCGTACCAGATGGAAAAATGGAATTAGCAAATATCACGCAGCCAATCTTGATTGATTGCCAAATCCTAGGCTTACCAGAAGTGATCGGAAATATCTTCAGCTTCATGGTATTTATTGGTGTGCTTTTACAATTATCAGCTTGGGTTACTGGACCATCAAAAACAATCATCCAAGTAGCTCGTGAAGGATTCCTTCCACCAAAATTCGGATTCCATAAAGAAAACAAATACGGCGTATCTAGAAATGTCGTTCTAACACAATCAATCGTTATTTCATTATTTGCTTTGCTTTATGGTGTAATGGATGACGTAAGTGCTGTATTCTTGACACTTACAAATGCTACAACTGTTATTTATTGTATCGTGTACATTTTGATTGCTGTTTCATTGCTTAAAATGCGTAAGAAACATCCAGAATTCGAACGTCCTTACCGAATTGGTAAAAACGGAAACGGCTTAGCTTGGGTAGTCAGCTGCATGCTGATCTTCTCTATCATCGTTGTCGTATTTGCTACATTAGGTACAGCGACATTGAGTGATGCATTATTAGTAGCAGCTATCACAGTGGTCATGTTCGTTATTCCATTGATCATCAATCACTTCAAGAAAGATTCTTGGGGGATTGAGGTAGAAAAAAGTTTAGAAGAAAAATAAAAAAATAAGTCTTTCAGCCGACGATCTGTCGCTGATTTAGTAGGAGGTCCTGCCAAGTGAATAGTTTTTTCATGGCAGGGCCTTTTCATTTGAAATAGGAGATCGACGATGAATAAAAATATTTCTTTAAAAGAAAGTATCGCTGTATTGATCGTGTTGTTGGTACTCCTAGGAGTACTGATCATCGGATTCCAACTCTCGCCACATATCCCGATCCTTGCAGCTTTCATGTGTTTGTTGTTTTATGGCAGATTTAAAAAGTTTTCATGGGATGAGATCCATGACGGAATCATCAAAGGAATCACCCCGGGGATCATTCCGATCCTGATTTTTCTTTTGATTGGCATCTTGGTTGCCTCTTGGATTCTATCTGGAACCATCCCTACGATCATGGTTTATGGATTTAAGCTTGTCTCTGTACGTTTCTTTTTACCGACAGCATTTCTTGTTTGTGCAATTGTCGGAGTGACAGTCGGCAGTTCATTTACGACGATTTCGACGATTGGGATTGCTTTTTTGGGAATCGGTCATTTGCTTGGATTCAACGATGCAATGACTACAGGTGCGGTCGTTTCTGGTGCATTTTTAGGGAATAACTGCTCGCCTCTATCGGATACGACGAACTTGGCGGCTGGTATCGGCGGAGTCAATCTATTCGAACATATCGCTGGCATGCGTTATACGGATTTTCCGGCATTCGTCCTTTCGTTGCTTTTTTATACGATATTAGGACATAACAGTCATTCAGCCGACCTAGCCAGTATCAATGAAATGATCCAAAATATGAAAGCAAGCTTTTGGATCTCTCCTTGGACATTGATTCCGTTAGTTATTTTATTTGGCGGGGCAATCAAAAAAATCCCAGCTATCCCTACATTATTAGCAGGATCGACAGCCGCCCTCGTTCTTTCCTTTATCCATGAGAAAAGTTTGACGATTGGAAAAGCAGCAGACATCTTGATGAATGGTTATGTCGCGCATACACCTGATCCCAAGCTAGATGAACTGCTTTCTCGAGGCGGGATCATGAGTATGTTGGGCTCAGCCAGTTTGATTTTACTGGCATTGGCATTAGGTGGTTTATTGATCAAATATTTGATTGTTGAGACCATCGTGCAAGAATTAAAAGAAAAGATGGACCGACCTTCTCGTTTAGTCGGGTTTACTGCCTTGAGTTGTATCGGAGTCAATCTGATCGTTGGAGAGCAGTACTTGTCCATCATTCTTCCGGGAGAAACATTCAAACGCTCCTTTGATGAGGTTGGCTTATCAAAAAACTATTTGACACGGACGCTAGCAGATTCAGGAGCAACCGTCAATTCTCTTGTACCGTGGGGAGTTAGCGGCACATTCATTATGGGGACGATGAAAGTTAGCGCGTTGCATTACTTGCCATTCGCTTTTTTCTCGATCCTTGCTCCTGTCTTTACAATAATAGGCGGTTTTTTATTGAATCGCCGACATGTGAAAAATTGAAGAAAAGATCAAAAGGTTGTGACTATTTTTGTCACAGCCTTTTTCCTACGATTAGTCAAGTAAAAGGTGTAAGAAAAATAGCTCATAAACGAAAGCGACAAAATCAAGGCACACCAAATAAAGCCCCGTTCGTAAAAAATTTTCGATCTGGGCAAAGAAGTGGTATACTGTAAGTGGTTTAGTTAATGGTCCACTGAGACCGCGTACGCATAGTCGTACTCTGTATGTGCCCTAACCATAGCGTGCATACATTTCAGAAGCTTGTTCATACAAGCAACTGTGGCAACCTTATCTTTCTTAGGGATAGGTTGCTTTTTTAATTTGTAGTAATAATCGACAATATGATTAGGAGCTGCGCGTTGCTGGCGAATCATATTTCGAATGGTGAAGAAAATAATTTTCCGTGCTTTGGGA
Source organism: Enterococcus sp. DIV1224 (assembly GCF_050555455.1). Taxonomy (NCBI): domain Bacteria; kingdom Bacillati; phylum Bacillota; class Bacilli; order Lactobacillales; family Enterococcaceae; genus Enterococcus; species Enterococcus sp. DIV1224. The sequence continues at coordinate 382,803 of NZ_CP187859.1, forward strand.
TTACCACGCTTATTGATGCGGTCTTGGCCAGTATACTTACCTGAATGATACCGTCGGATGTCAATTCCGACAAAGGCATTCAATTGTTTATGGGTTTTAAATCGTGTGATATCTCCTAATTCACCGAGCAATAAAGCGGCTGTGAGTGCGCCAATCCCAGGGAATGTTTGGTACAACAAAAAGCAAGGAGAGCCTTCGGCTTTTTTGATCATTTGTGTCGCCAGTGCTTCTTTTTGTTCGAGTAAATCTTGGAGAAGTTCGGCGTAATAGATCGTTTTTTGACAGTGGATACTGTCTTTTTCAACAGCTGGATAGGCACACTGTGCATAGTGGATGATTTGATCTGCCTTTTGCTCGGCACGATTCGCGGAGATTTTTTTCCGTGTTTCGTTGATCAGTTTATTTTTTATTTTTGTCCGAGTAGATGCCAATACAAAATCTGGATGGGGAAAAAGACGGATCAATGTCAATGCGTAAGGGGTCAGCCTGTTTGAAAAGAACTGTTCAAGCTCTGGAAAAGTCAACTGAAGGCAGTTGTGTAAATCCATGCGCAGACGAGTGATTTTCTTCTCAATCTCTTGATAAAAACGGGCTAAATCGCGCATCTCTAAGTAAAAATTGCTTTGTACTTCTTTTGGCTGACGTTGATTTTTAAGATGAGTCTGTGCGAGCCGATGGGCATCCGATTTATCTGTTTTCCAACTGCGTAAGGTGTTTTCTTCCATCTGCTTTTTCGCTTCTAACGGGTTTAACAAACAGTAAGAAAAGTGATGATCTTGAAAGAACTTTTCGACTGGTCTGGAATAAATCCCCGTTGCTTCAAAAACAATCAATGGACGTTCAGGCAAGTGCTGGATCTCTTCGAGTAATGCATGAAATCCTCTTTGAGTGTGTTCGATCTCGTCTTCAAATAAGCAGGTGTCGTCTTTGTATAGGACACTGTAGCTGTGTCCCATTGAAACATCTAATGCAAGAATGTAAGGCATTTGTTTTCCTCCTTTTTAAGTTTTGAAAGAACTTTACTGCTTCATTTCGATTCCAATTTCCTATACACGGGCTCATGGCCCCAACATACGTAAACCTGATTCTAAAATGACAGTAAAGAAGTTCGGTTTTTGATAGGGACTCGTAGTCCTCAAGGCTTTGTTCGAACTTTCTTTCATTCTTCACTATAATCTAAAAATAGAAAATAGAGGAGAACATCATTCGTCAATGATGTTCCCCTCTAATCTTAGTATGTTTTGCGAAACTAGCGATTTATACGATTGAAAAACTATCTTTTCTTTAAAAAGAAATAATAGGAATAGAAGCCTTGATAGTTGCGATAAAATAAAAATGGATAGATAAAATTCGAGAGAAACATGTATTGACGTGGTAGATGAAAGGGTCAGATTTGTTGGTGTATCAGGAGTGCCGTTAGAAGAACAAAAGGAGAGAGAAGATGAAACTATTAGAAAAAGAGAGTATTGATTTTTATTTGGAGCGTGCTTGGACCGTGTTACGGTATGCTTTTTTCAAGGACGAAGAGTATGACGGACTAAATAGTCATCAGGAGGCAGTTTTAGAATTTCTCAATTACTCAAGCAGATTGTGTGCTGGTTGGTCATGGCGAATCAAAGAAGGGCTTATAGTTTCTAAAAAAATATATGCACAGAAACTTTACGAATTCAGAGAAGAAAAAATCATCTATACGGATATCCGATTTTTTGACAAGATGAAAAAGTATCCTATTTATGTGAATAAAGAAATGATGAAGGCGAAAGAATCACGCCTGAATCATTCTGGGCGGATGATGGTATCTATCGGACTTCTTTTCTTGAAGCAACTCAAGGAGCAGAGGGAACGGAAGAGGAATTTAACCAGTTGAATGATCGTCTTTTCCCAGATAAAGATCATCTGTATATTTACCTTTGGAACAATGAATTTACGAATTATTATAATGAAGGTCGTTATTGGGATGGCGCTTATGTGTGGTCAGTGTATGACGAAAAGAGAAAGCGATTCACTGTTTTCGATGCTAGGTTAGTGATGATTTGATTTTTTCAGACTAAAAATAAATAAAAATTTTGAAGAGGAAGGAGCCGCCCTTGGCGGCTCCTCTTTTACAGTTCTTCGTAAGTCAGGATAAGCGGTTAGGATATAATACTTTCGTTTTTTCCATACGATGTTGGGCATTCTTTGAATAATCACTTTGGCGTAATAGATCGAGTCGTATTGAATATGAGTATCCTGATTTAATCTATAAAACCCCCACCCTAATGTTTTCCCAAGAGCGATTGATTTATACGATCGATAGATTACACGATTACCATCTTGTAAAGAACAATCACCTAGAGGTAACTTGATCGTACCCTCTAAGTATTTTTTATTGGCAGTATAGATCGCGAAGTTGATAAATATCAAAGCTTGTTCCGTAGTATGGAAGGCAGCGGAATAGGTTATGTCCTCCAATCGTGCTCGTAGTGCATCCTCAGACTGTCCCACATGCCGTTCCATCGTATGCCCTTTCCCGCCGTCTGCATACCATTCGTCATAGTACAAATCAAGAGGGGAATACCATTCGAATTCATCGTCATCATCGTCATCCCCTTTGAAGTTTTTGATTGCTTCAAGGACGCGAGCTAGACTCAATGCATTCCATGCAGCGCCCATTGCGCCTTCGACTAATGTTTTACCTGTACCATCTTCTACGATGTCTCCAGTCTCTTCATCTAATACACCTCTTCGCCCATCGATCGTGATCGAGTCATCTATTGGGATGGCTGCTTCACTGTAAGCAAAATCGATCGCTCCCCACTGGTATTCTGGAACGGCTACTCGAGTGTCAGCGTACACGAACTTTCCTGTTGCATCAAGGACAACCGTTTGTCCGTATAAGGTAGCGATTATACCAGAAGGATCGAAGCTCAATCCGTTTTCAGTCGGTGCCAAGACTTCCGCTAAGTTCTTTTGTATATCGGCAGTGCGTGTATGATAGGCTTGCGCCATTTGCTGAGCCGTCTGGACAGCGATTTCTCTTGAGGGTGTTTCGATCACCCCAAATTCAAAAGTGGTGTTTTGCTGGATGTATTCCAGAAAGTCTTCTTGAGTCGCGATCTGGCTCATCAAGACAGACATCGGGACACTTAATTCGACTTCATAGACGAAGGAACCGTTGCTACCCCGATGGCCATAATTGTGACCGGAGATCGTCAGTAATGTTGTATCACTGCCGACTCGAGTTTCCATGACACGAACCATTTCCAGTAAGAAGAATTGATCTTCGATGAACATTCGATCAGCTACCGAGGCATCACGTCCAATCACACCAGTCCGAGCCGTTTCAGTAGAAAGAGAACCATAAGAGATCAGTTTACGGAATGCCGGATGGTCATTGATCGAAAAGCGATAAGCACCATGATCCGTTGTTACTGTCAAATATTCCCGCATCAATGCATGACTGGTCACGTCTTGCGCGTATCTTTTTTGCAGACCTTGCGAGAAATTATAGGTACTAGTAGTGGAATCAATTCCCGAAGTGGCAAAAGCGGCCAATTCTTGTTGCAGGGCAGGATTATTGGAAGATAATTCATACAAGCTCGCATTCGTTTTGAGTAAGTCTGCAGTGGCGACACCTAAGGAAGAACCTAATTGGTAAAAACTATAACCAAGTCCTGCTCCTAGGATAGCAGAAACTACTGCAGCAGAAGCAGGGAGGGAAACCAATGCAGAACTTAATGTAGCACCAACAGCAGAAAAAGGAGAGAGAAAAGAGGAGAAACTGACGCCACCGGTTAAAGGAACCAATGCTGCGTTGTGCGGATCTGGTTCTTGGGTAGTGACAGGGATACGAGAGATAGACGGGAGTTCAGGAACAACTTCGGTCGTCGCATGTTGTTCTGCTTTAATCGTATACGTTTCTTGGGCGTGCGTTTGGACAGGCGTGGCAGCAAATGGCAGAAGTGTCAACACAACAAAAAACAAATGAGTGAGTTTTTTCATGTTTTCTCCTTTCAAGAACACGTGCGACTGATCGACAAGGGGGTCTTTTGCACCTCCGTTCATTCGTATTCGCTTACACATTTAATTATTCTTGAAAAAACAAAAGAATACAAGGCGTAATAGAAAAAATCAATTTAAAAAAATGTTTTTTATATTATTGGTGTTTCCTTCGTGTATTCTCATGGAAGACAGCAGTTATGTCAAATAATCGTTTGTTTTGGATGCATAATCGTTCGCGTAACTGATAAAGAAAAAGAAGGGATAGATTTATTTATTTTAATATTAATGTTATTTAATGTTTTCTTTTCAAACTTATAGAAATAACATATTTTATGTAAAAAACTGACCATAGGATAAATGGTCAGCAAATTCAGTGATTTAACTAAGTTTCGTGCTTTCTAAGGGAACGACTGTCTCTCTTTTGATCAAGCGATGAGGGATGACCAAACGTACGCCGCTACTTAATTCTTCATGAATCAGTTCACGCAGTTTTTGCATAGCGACACGTCCTAATTCGGAGATATCGATATCGATGCTTGTAAGGTAAGGATGTGTCAATGTTGAGAATATCGAGTTGTTGAAGCTGATGACAGAAAGTGTCTCTGGAATGACATAACCATACATTTGTGCCAACTGCATCGTGCGAAGGGCGAAGATATCGTCAATGACTACCAATGCTGTGGCTTCGTTTTCTTTCAACGTTTTCTCAAAGGTCAGATAATCTTCTGTATGTTCCAGTACTACACTGGAAAACGCAGGAAGATCAGCCATCATCATCGCTTTTTGATAACCGAAATATCGTTCGAAATACAAACTCTCATGAGTCGTATTCGTCACGAATAGGATATTCTTATGTCCGTTCTGAATCAAAAATTCTGTTGCTTGTTTGCCTAGAAGCTGGTTGTCATTATCTACATAAACGATTTCGTTTTCGTGATGATAAGGCTGTCCGATCAAAGTGAAAGGGATATGGTTTTGGTATAAATAATCAATGACAGGGTCTTGACTATCTGAATACACTAGAATAAAGCCATCTACTTGTTTTTGTAGATGCATACGCTGGACGTTCTCTAACAGTAAATCAAAATTTTTAGCAGTAGCAATCGCTGTCGTCATATCATAATTCCGCGCTTCTTCGTTGATTGCTTCCATGATCTCAAGATAAAAGGGATTCCCAATCCGCTCTTTTGAATCAAGAGGGGGTAAGATCACGCCGATGGCACTGGAAATGCGTTTTCCTAGATTGCGGGCAGTCATGTTAGGAACATAACCTAGTTCATCCATGATTTTTCGGACTTTCTTCTTTGTTGCTTCGGAAATACTAGGATGATCATTGATAACACGAGAGACGGTCGAGGTAGCAACACCGGATTTTTTCGCCACATCTTTTACAGTAATAGCCATGATAAAAACACCTTTCTCTTGTTATTGTGCAGAGAACCGATAAATCGTCTGACTGACCCGTTCTTGACCAGGATGGAGGTTGATCGATCCAAAGTTGGGAAAATGAACGATATCAGGGATTTCTTGCGGTTCGATTGCTAATCCGTAGTTTGAATGCATCTGTTTTCCGTTGACAGAGAAATCAGCTTCAAATCCAGTCGTAGAAAATAATACCATACTTTTATTGGAAGTTGCTATAGTCATTTGACGACCAGAATGCTTCTCGAATAATTGTAAGGAAGTTCTGGAAAGCCTAGGATGATGCAAAAGAAATACATCATCTAGTCCAGCTGGATAACAAGCAAGGATTTCTTGCAGTGTTGGAGATTTTCTAAAGTCGATGGGCAGGTCTTCTTTTTTCGTCCAATTTCCAGTAGGTAGTTTTTCTTGATCTAATTCAAGTATACCATCTAAGAAGACCGTTAACTGATGGTCATAGATGTCTCTTTTTCCATTTCCTGAAAGGTTGAAGTAGGCATGATTGGTCGGATTGCAGATGGTTTCGACCAGGCTACTGGCAGAGGTCGTCATCTCTAACTCGTTTTTTGTCAAACGGTAAGTGATCGTAGCAGTGATTGGTCCTGGATAGGTAGAAAATTCATCTTTTAAGTAAAAGACCACGCCTATTGATGAAGGAGTTTTGAAAACTTCTACTTCCCAATATTGGAAAGACCAGCCTTTCGTGCCACCGTGGATATGGTGTGATCCGCAGTTTTTTTCCAATCTATGCTCACCCCAGGAAGCATCTCGGATCCTTCCAGCTACAGGTCCGACAGTTGCGCCAAAAAAGCTTTTATCTGTTAGAACATCTTCGAAACGATCGTAAGACAATAAAATATTTTCTGATTTTCCTTCTTTGTCTGGCGCGAAGATTTGATGCAGGCGGGCACCATAGTTGAGAAGAACGACTTCTAAATAGTCGTTCTTCAACGTGATTTTCTTTATTTCAGTCTCTGGAACTGGTACGACGGAGATTTCTGGATTATCCATGTTCGTGCCACTTTTCTTTTAAGTAATCGATCGTAAGAAAAGTCGTATCAGGGACAAGCGGGATCTCCTCTCCAAGGTCTTCAGCACGTCCCACGCCAATTGGTTGAGCACCACTTGAGAGGATGGCTTGGATACCGGCTTGCGCGTCTTCGATCCCGATACATTCTTCTGCTTTTAGTCCGACAGCTTTTGCTGCAAGGAGGAAGATATCTGGCGCAGGTTTTCCGTTTGCTGCTTCTGCCGGGTCGGCAATAGCGTCAAAGTAAGGTGTGAGACCCATTTTTTCAAGTAGGAAAGGCCCATTTTTACTTGCAGAAGCAAGAGCGATCTTGATTTTTTCTTCTTTTAAAGAATCCAGTAAAGGGACGATCCCAGGGAAGACATCTTTTGGTTCGATCGTCTGGATCATCTCTAAATAATAATCATTTTTTCTTTTTGCTAATTCTGCAAATTCTTCCTTTGAAAAAGAGTGTTCTTTTCCGCCATAAGCTAAAAGCAAAGAGAGAGAGTCTTCTCGGCTGACGCCTTTTAGCTGTTCGTTGAATGTGCGGTCGATCGTAATGCCGATTTCCTGACCAAGCTTTTGCCAAGCACGATAATGGAATTCGGCAGTATCGGTAATGACGCCGTCTAAATCGAACAATACCCCTTTAAACATTTGCTTCCTCCTTTCTTAGCGTTATTTCTAGGCGATCCTCTAAAGTGTAAGACTGTTCATAGACGAAAAGTTCCAGAGGCGTACCTTCTAATAACTCGAAAGTAACTTGTTCATCTGTAACTGAGATGAATAATAAACGTCCGCGATAATTGATATGGAAAGAATAAGCATTCCAGGTTTTTGGCAGAAATGGTGCGAATTTCAATTGATCATGGGCGGTTTTCATTTGAGCGAATCCTTGGACGATCGACAACCAGCTGCCAGTCATGGAAGTGATGTGCAAGCCGTCTTCTGTGTCGTTATTGTAATTATCCAAATCCAAGCGAGCTGTTCGTTGGTACATTTCTACAGCTTTGTTTTCCATTCCTAATTCTGCTGCTAAAATCGAATGGATACTTGGTGAAAGGGAAGACTCATGGACAGTCATTGGTTCATAGAAATCAAAGTTTTTTTGTTTTTCTTCTTTTGTAAAAGTATCGTTGAAGAAATAAATCCCCTGTAATACATCTGCCTGCTTGATGAAGCAAGATCTAAGGATTTTGTCCCAAGACCAATGCTGGTTCAGAGGAAGATCGCTTGTGGGAATATCGGATACAGGCATGAGATCTTTATCTAAGAATGTGTCATGCTGGACAAAAATACCTAATTCTTCGTCCACTGGGAAGTACATGTTCTCTGCGATATCTTTCCATTTGGCTAGTTCTTCTTCGCTGATAGCGATAGCAGCTTCTTCTTGATAAGTTAAATAATTTTCTCGCGTGTAACGCAAGACCCAAGCTGCGATCGTATTTGTATACCAATTGTTATTGATGTTGTTTTCATATTCATTTGGTCCAGTCACTCCGTGGATCATGTATTTATTTGCTCGTTTTGAAAAATGGACACGGTCTGCCCAGAAGCGGGCGATTTCTGCTAAAACTTCCAGACCTTCATTTTTCAAATATTCCGTATCACCGGTGTAATTCGTGTAATTGTAGATTGCATAGGCGATTGCACCATTTCGGTGGATCTCCTCGAAAGTGATTTCCCACTCGTTATGACATTCGACGCCAGTGAAGGTGACCATAGGATAAAGCGCGCCTTTCAATCCTTGCTGCTGAGCGTTGTGGATCGCTTGCGGCAGCTGGTTATGCCGGTATTTCAGAAGATTCTTAGTTACCTCGGGTTTGGCTAAAGCGAGATAAAGAGGGACTGCATACGCTTCTGTATCCCAGTAAGTGGCACCGCCGTATTTTTCTCCTGTGAATCCTTTAGGTCCGATATTCAATCGTTCATCTTCGCCGTAGTAAGTAGAGAATAGTTGGAACAAATTGAACCGAATACCTTGCTGTGCTTCTTCGTCTCCTTCGATGACCACATCGGCAAGCTTCCATCGTTCTGCCCAAGCCGCTGTTTGTTCTTCTTTTGCTTGGATATAATTGTTTGTCTGATTTGCTAATTCTGAGACGGCTTTTTCTGCTTGCTGCGCTTCTGGGATATCTCGACTAGTAAGAACGATGATTTCTTTCTCTACTGTCCATGTCTCGCCTTGAGATAATTCAGCAGACAGGCAACCATGTAAGGCTAAAGTATCTTCGTGATAGTCAGGAACGACTGCTTTTCCGTTAACGAAATGACGCATTGCTGCAGTAACAGTGAATTGTTCGATCCCGAAGTTGTTTGGAATAGTTTTGGTTGTCAAATAGCCGATTTCTTCTATGGTTCCACGATCGATCTCATTCCAAAAATGTTCATCATAGTTGCTGTCTTCGTTTTGGACATTTCCATCCAATTTCGATACGAGGTCGACTGTTCCATTACCTTCAAGCATTTCTATAGTCAAATGGATGTAAGCCGCTTCTTTTTTGACAATGCTTAAAAAACGTTCAAAGGAGATACGTACTTTATTAGTAGAAGTAGTGATTGTGAACGTACGAGATAGCACACCATTTTTCATATCTAGTTCCCAGTAAAAGTCTTCTGGTTCCAAAGAAGCCAAGTCGATCAGCTGATTGTTGATCGAAATATCTATTGCGATAAAGTTCAAGGCATTGATTACTTTTCCAAAGTACTCTGGATAACCGTTTTTCCACCAGCCGACACGTGTCTTATCAGGATACCAGACACCTGCCAAATAAGTACCTTGATGGTGGTCCCCTGAGTAAGTTTCTTCAAAGTTCCCACGCATCCCCATATAACCGTTTCCAATACTTGTCAAAGATTCTTGCAGTCGAAGATTTTTTTTATCTAATTGGGTCGTGCTGATTTTCCATGGATCAATAGCAAATAGTCGTTTGATCTGTTTCATTGTTCTCCTCCTAATGAGCTGTTTTATACGTTCATAATAAACGCAACCGATTGCGCAAGTCAATAGACAATAGGAAATATTTCATAGAAAAAAGCATAAAAATAAAATTTTTTCGAGCTATTTATAGAAGGAAACTTATGTATTATGGGTTTTGTAGAATGGTATAGACAGAAGAATAAAAAATAAAGCATTTACAAAAAAGAAAACGCACGCTATAATACATTTAACGAAACCGATTGCGTAAAGGAGCTAAACGGAATGAAAAAGATATTTAGTTTTGAGTTTTGGCAAAAATTTGGAAAGGCTTTAATGGTTGTGGTGGCAGTGATGCCGGCAGCTGGATTGATGATCAGTATAGGGAAATCAATTCCTTTGATCAATCCTGAGTGGACGCCGCTTGTTACAACGGGCGGAGTAATAGAAAATATTGGTTGGGCAATTATTGGGAATCTTCATATTTTATTTGCTTTAGCAATAGGAGGAAGTTGGGCAAAAGAACGGGCAGGTGGGGCATTTGCTGCTGGGATCTCATTTATTTTGATCAATCGGATCACTGGGGCCATCTTTGGGGTCACAAGCGATATGCTTGCGAATGAAGATGCGTTTACTCACACTCTTTTCGGTACGAAGATCATGGTTAAAGGGTTCTTTACAAGTGTGTTGGAAGCACCAGCTTTGAATATGGGTGTATTTGTAGGGATCATCGCTGGTTTTGTCGGGGCAATGGCTTATAATAAGTACTATAATTATAGAAAATTACCGGATGCTTTGTCTTTCTTCAATGGAAAGCGCTTTGTTCCGTTTGTCGTTATCTTATGGTCAACGATTGTGGCATTGATTCTTGCTGTTGTTTGGCCAAACGTACAGGCCGGAATCAATAATTTTGGTTTATGGATTGCAGAATCACAGGAAAGCGCACCGATTCTAGCACCGTTTTTATTTGGTACATTGGAACGTTTGCTATTACCGTTCGGATTGCATCATATGCTGACAATTCCTATCAACTATACACAGCTTGGCGGATCGTACGAGATTTTATCAGGCGCACAGGCAGGAACACAAGTTTTTGGACAAGATCCGTTATGGTTAGCTTGGGCCACTGATTTAGTGAATCTTAGAGGTGCAGGGGATATGTCGCAATATGAATTTGTGTTGCATAACTGGACACCTGCTCGTTTCAAAGTAGGACAAATGATTGGTTCTTCGGGTATTTTGATGGGGATGGCATTTGCGATGTACCGTAATGTCGATCCTGATAAGAAAGCAAGATATAAATCAATGTATTTTTCAGCAGCGTTAGCTGTCTTTCTAACAGGTGTAACAGAACCATTGGAGTTCATGTTCATGTTTGCGGCTGTACCATTATATGCCATTTATTCAGTCATTCAGGGAGCTGCATTTGCGATGGCAGACATTTTACCATTGCGGGTCCATTCATTTGGAAATATCGAATTGCTGACGCGGACACCATTAGCTATCAAAGCGGGTCTAGGTGCAGATCTTATCAACTTCGTGTTATGTGTGATCGTTTTTGGTGTTGTTACGTATTTCTTAGCAAATTTCTTGATCAAAAAATTCAATTTTGCTACACCTGGGCGTAACGGAAATTATGACAATGACAGTGAAGAAACCACTGTATCTAACAGTGGAACAGGAACTGCAGACCAGCAAGTGGTGCAGATCATCCATTTGTTGGGAGGAAAAGAAAATATCAAAGATGTCGATGCCTGTATGACTCGTTTACGTGTAAGTGTAAACGATCGGGAAAAAGTTGGGACTGAAGAAGCCTGGAAACGAGCAGGAGCAATGGGACTGATCGTCAAAGACAATGGAGTCCAAGCAGTTTATGGACCAAAAGCAGATGTCTTGAAATCAGATATCGAAGATCTGCTGCAATCAGGAGCAGAGATTCCAGAGCCGCAAATGGTTTCTACAGGAAATGGACAAGCAGATAGTAAGCATTACTTAGGTATAGAACAAGAACTAGTTTCCGCAGCTTCTGGGGAAGTGATTCCTTTAGCTGAAGTAAAAGATCCAGTATTCTCACAAAAAATGATGGGTGATGGTTTTGCTGTTATTCCAACGTCAAGAGAAGTTGTTGCGCCGATCGCTGGAAAAGTGACAAGTATTTTCCCTAGCAAACATGCAATTGGGCTAGAAACGAAAGAGGGCGTCGAAGTTTTGATCCATATGGGGATTGATACAGTCCAAATGAATCAGTCAGCTTTTGAGATTGCTGTCAAAGAAGGACAAGAAGTAGGAACAGGATCGAAATTAGCTGAAATGAATCTTGAAGTGATCCAAAACGAAGAAAAAGATCCAACGATCATGATCGTATTTACGAATGATAAAGTGGAAGAAGTAGTGATCAAGCAATTAGGGACAGTGGCAGCTGGTAAAGTGATCGGCTCCATTAAAATATAAAGGGAGGTTGTGAAATCAGCGCCCTGACCTGAGTATTAGAGAGACAAAACGGAAAAATAGCTCCTCATATTTTGCCGTTTTTGAGCTAATACCGAAGGTCAGCTGATTGAACACTGTTTACTGGGGAGGTTGTGACAAAATTTTGTCACAACCCCTTTTGTTTCGAAATGAAGAGAAGGAGAAGAACCATGAAATTCATGACATTGAACACACATAGCTGGCTTGAGCCAGAACCAGAGAAAAAATTACAGGAATTAGCAGAGAAGATCCTGTTAGAAGATTATGAAGTGATCGCTTTGCAAGAAATCAACCAATTACTGGAATCTGAAGAAGCAGACCCTGCAAAACTAATGAAGTTCTGTCCAGTAGAGAATCAAGTTCCTATCCGCAAAGATAATTTTGCCTACTGTTTAGTCCAGCTTTTAAAAGAACAAGGAAAAGAGTATTTTTGGAGTTGGGAAATGAGCCACATCGGTTATGATAAATATGAAGAAGGAAATGCGCTGCTTGCGAAAAGACCATTGGAAAGTCAGGTCCTCACCGTCTCCGAATCTCAAAAGAAAGAAGATTATCGGACGCGCAAGATCTTGATTGGGAAAACAAAGATAGATGATCAAGATATTTTTGTCTCTAGTTGCCACTTTTCTTGGTGGACAGATAAAAAAAGCGGCTTTTATTTTGAGTGGAAAAACTTGGAAAACTACTTTTTTGAAACCCGCGCACCACTTTTTTTCCTAGGTGATTTCAATAATCCGGCAGATTCTGAAGGTTATCATATAGTAAAGGAAAGTGGTCTTCTTCTTCAAGATTCGTATGTTATCGCGAATGAAAAAGGCAAAGCTGCTACTGTGGAAAAGAAGATTGATGGTTGGGAACAAAACACAGAAAAATTGCGTATAGATTTCATTTTTGTCCCTGAAGGAGTACAAGTAAAAAAATATCAACGGATTTTTGACGGGGTCGATAGTCCAATCATCAGTGATCACTATGGGGCTGAAATCGAAATAGATGGACGATGAACGAACAAAAATATGACATAAAAAACTAAACAAAATAAAACTCTCCGATCGATCCTACCGTTCGGAGAGTTTTTTTTTGATTGGATGTATCATCCGTTTTGACTAAGCATGTAGATGCTTGTATCTATGATAAATAAATAAGCACAGCAAGGTAAACCAACCAATCAAAGTAAGAGAAAGAATGAAATAGAAATAGATCGGCGTTCGATAATGAAGCGTGAGCTCGTTGATCCCTTTTTGCTGATTCACGATTGGGGTCCCGATATCCGTTAATTCATAATCAGTCAATGTTTTTCCATTTTGCTGTAGTACAGTCCGATCATAAACGATAACAGGGATATGAACCGTTTTGTCCCCAGTATTTTTCCACTTGATTGTCAAAAGACCGCCTGGATGTGTTTTTATGAAAGTTGTTTCGTTTTCTAATATTTCTTCGTTATATCGGTCGTATTTGTTGTCTTTTGTCTCCTTATAGATTGGCAGATAGTCAGGGGTGGTTTTTTGGAAAACGAATAAGCTGGTAGACATATCTTTGCTGAAGAATGTTTTCCTTGCTTCTTCCGGTGTATCGAATAGATAAGTATGTCGACTGACAAATGTTTCATTCTCCCACTTTTCTAGATGCTGGTATAAGTTTTGGATCGTCTGTGCAGAAAAAATAAGAATACCCAATATACCTAAAAGACGGAACCACTTTTGCTCAGACCATTGATTTAGTGATAGGGAAAGGTAAAGCAGAAGCAATAGCGTAAATGGGACGAAAAATCGAAATGGAAACTGAATTAAGCTAATAAAAGGCACATTTTTTTCGATCAATGTCGTCCATGGAATCAAGCTAGTAGAAAGAAAAAAGAAAACAAGACTTGTATACAACACGATTTTTTGGAACAAGGTATTCTTTTGTTGAAAGAAAATAAAAAGCAAAAAACCTGACAATATCAATATCGGAAAGGCTTTAGGATAATGAAGCCAATAACTGCCATCCAGGTCGATCGCCTTTTGACTCATTTCTCTGTTAACAAAGGGAGGAAGAATCTTATTCCCGCTGTAAACAATAGCCAGTCCTGCCCAAATATTTGCTGTCAGGACAAAATAAAGCAAGACCGACTTGATCAGTTGAAGCAGTGCTTTTCCTTTTTCAGTCTGGTTAAAAAAGTAATAAAGATAAAAAGGAATATACATCAAGGCTAACATGATCGAAGACAGTAGATGAATCTGCGTCATAAGTCCAACTGAGATCGCAACTTTGATTACAGGAAACTTTTTATGAAGGACGAAATCAACAATAGGGATCATGCATAAAGGATAGAAACAAGTCCCCCAACTAGTGAATCCTTGATTGATAGACCAATATTGAATAGAATACGTACTCATGAATAAAACGGCTACTGGTACACTTACCCAGTTCCGAACATTGACATATCTTAGTAAGATCAGCATAGAAAATCCTGAAATAAGATAAAGAATAAAATTTGAAAGAATCTGATAGTGAAACCAACTACCTGCAAGCAACACAATCAATCCTTGTAAATAAGCAAAAAATGGGCCGTAAACGGCATTAACGATCCTACCGCTTTGCTGGAATCCATAAAGGGAAGGAAAATAGTGGAAATCCCCATGTTTGATTTGTTGCGCAGCATCGTAGAACCGATTGTAATGGAAGGGGGCATCAGCACCCAAAATTAGTTTATGTGTGAATAAATGAGGCATGAGAAATGCCAAAGCAATGAAAAAAATTGCTAAAAACGGGCCATATTTTTTCAATTGTCGAACTCCTTTGCAAACTTTAGATAAATTCATCATATATCCTATGCGGTAGGGAGGCAAGAAATTAGAAAATTCATGAAAATATTTATGAATTTTACAAGAAAAACATAAGTGAAATTTCTAAGGAGAGAGGATGTGGCAAAGCCATGTCGCATTCCTTGTTTTGAGTCAAAATTTTCTTAATACTCGAAACAAAGTAGCTTTTTCACAATCTCATCGGCTTTCATTTTCTATTTTTTTCCTGAACCCATATAATAAAAGAAAGAACAAAAAAACTTGCAAGGGAGGACGCATGTGAAGCAGAGAAAGCAAAAACAGTCTCGTCGGCTTTTGTTTCGTTTATTTTTATTGATATGTATCGTCGTAGGGTTACTAATCGCTTTGTATCCATTTTATGTGGATTCTTTAAATAGTCTTATGGATCAAAAACGAATGGAACAAGTACAAAAACGAACCGCAGCCGAAAATGAAGCGCAGCGAAAGAAAATGGAGGAGCAAAACCAACGATTAACTGACCAAGGATTCAATCCTGGGGCTGATCCTTTCGATGAACAGAACAGAAATGAAAGCACGACATCCAGCCAATTAGAGGAATGGCTGATTGGAAGTGTCAATATACCTAAAATCCAAATAAATATTTCACTTTATGACCGGCTTAACGGCATGATTCTTGAGAATGGAGCAGGCGTCTTACAAGGAACTTCTTTCCCACTTGGTGGAAATTCGACGCATTCAGTGATTTCTGCTCACAGTGGGTTACCCAATCGACGATTATTTACCGAGTTAGATCGTTTAGAACACGGAGATACGTTTATTTTGACTGTTTTTGGGGAGAAATTGGCTTATCAAGTTGAAAATATACAAGTGGTACTGCCAGATGACACGTCTGTTCTAACGATTGAAGAAGGAAAAGACTTAGTTACCTTGCTTACATGTACACCGTATATGATCAACACGCATCGTTTGCTAGTGACGGGACATCGGATTCCTTATAGTGAATCGGTAAAAAACGAAGAAGAAAAAGGAAATCAGGAAAGAACTTTGCGACAGTTGCTTATTCTTGCAGGAACGATAATAGCTGTAGTTATACTGTTACTGTTTATTGGTCGACTGATTTATCAGTATCGGTTAAGTAAAAAAGTGCTTGATTTTTCATTTATTATAAGTGATTCAGCAGGAAATCCAGTAAAGGGTGGCTCATTTATTTTGAAACATAAGAAAAAAACACTTACTAGAAACGGTGTGCCGTTTTCAGTGCAAAGCGATCATTATGGGAAAGTCAAGCTGGATCAATTGCCTGGTGGGACTTATCGAATCGTGTCAGTTGATGATCCTAAAGTCGCTGCTTCTTTTGGTATCAGAAAATTAAAACAAGAAAAGATGTACTTTTTTGAGGGGCGAAAACTGGTGAAAGAGCTTCAAAAAAATGGTTTTTGGTTTAAACTCAATGACTAAGTAAGGAGAGAAAAAATGATTCGTACAACAACAGAATTGTCTGCTGAAGAACTGGAAACTGTTCTATCGATTTGGCTGCATGCTAATTTGGATTCTCATGGATTCATCTCACCAACTTATTGGGAGAGTCAAATAGAATCTGTTAGGAAAGCTTTGCCAGAGGCAGTGATTTACTTAGCAGAAATAGATCAAGAAATCGTCGGTTTTGCTGGGGTGATTGATCAGTTCATCGCAGGGATTTTTGTAAAGAGGGAATATCGGCAACAAAAAATCGGTACGCAACTAATGAAAAAAATAAAAGAAACCAATAAAACACTGACTTTGACAGTCTATCAAAAAAGTCAATCAGCTATTCATTTCTATCTTTCACAAGGCTTTGCAATTCAAATACTGCAAAAAGATGAAGCAGTAAATGAGGAGGAGCTTGTGATGCAATGGAATCAAACCAATGATTTTTGATGAACAGAGTAACGAAATAATGCTCCCAGCCTAATTTTTGCTGGGAGCATTATTTCATTTTGAAGTCACTAATTTAACTGTGTGAAGATGCAGTTGTTACGACCTTTGATAAACGGTGTTCAAAGCTTGCATCTGCGGTAATAAGTCCAACCAATTTAAAAACATAAGGAACTGTTTTTACTTGGCTGTTCTTATTACTTGATGCAGAACAGCTTTTTCACAACCTCTCCACTAAACGGTGTTCAATAAGCTGATCCTCGGTATTCGCTCAACAAACGGCAAAATATGAGGAACTATTTTTCCATTTGTTTCTCTAATACTCAGGTCAAAACGCTGATTTCACAACCTCTTGATAAACGGTGTTCAATCAGCTGCTTCTCGGTAATAAGCCCACTAGCCTAGAAAATATGAAAAGCTATTTTCTGACTAGCGTTCTTATTACTCAAAGCGTAACGCTGATTTCACAACCTCTCTTTCACAACCTTATTTTACTCGTTTATAATTTTCATCGAAGTATTTTCCGCTACGGATATCATCAGGCATGCCATCATATGGCGCTTCACTAATGACATCTTCATTGTCTATACCTGCATCACCCATATAAGTGATGGTAGCAAATTCAGGAACAAGTAATTTTGGATAAGTTTCATATTTTTCACGAGCTGCTTCCATTTCTGCGATATGTTCATTTTGGAAAGTAACAGTGATTTCTGGATGTTCTTCAACCCATTTAGGGAAAAAGATCATTCCGTGAAGTTTCTTTTCATTTGGCATAAAGTCTAATGCAACGTCTGTCCCTGTTGGTTCTGTCCAAGTAATTTTGAATACGCCATCTGTCAATTTAACGATATCAGCTTCTTGGTCTTTTACCCAACGACCTTTGACCATTCCGCCGTGGATACGGTAATCGACAGTATGGTCATTTTTTGCATACCATTCATATTCCCAACCGTTGTCATACGTATAAATAAAGTGAGTTCCAATAAAATCTTCCAATTCTTTAAATTCTTTCATGATTAAGCATCTCCCTCTAAATTAAAACATGTAATAAACTACATGTTTTTGATTACTCGTTTATGATAGAATGGATTTAAAGATTTGTCAAGGAGGAAAAACTGATGGCAAGAAAAAATACACTTCGCTATATTTTATTAGGGTTATTAAGTAAGAAGCAGATGACAGGATATGAATTGAATCAATCATTCAAAAATGAAATAGGAGAATTTTGGCAAGCAAAACATAGTCAGATTTATCCTGAGCTGGCAAAAATGGAAGAGCAAGGAATCATTCAACATCAAGTAGAGATCACAGGCGAAAAATTGGAAAAAAAAGTTTATGAATTAACAGAAGAAGGGAAGGAACAATTAGCAGAGTGGATTCATACACCGACCAATGAACTGCCGGTTAATCGAGACGAATTCGTTTTAAAATTGTATTTCGTCAAAGACGTGAATGATCCGGCATTAGTAGAAATTATCCAGCAGCAGCGTGATCTTCATGAAGAAAAACGCCTTCATCTATTAGAGCGAAAAAAAACAATCTTTCCTACAGAAAAAGAAAAACATGAAAATTACGGACATTACTTGATTTTAGCGCATGCGATCAATCGGGAAACAGAATATGCAAGTTGGCTGACAGATGTATTGGAAGAAGAAAACAACCGAAAAAAATAAACTAAAAAATATCCGAACAGTGATGGATGCTTCCTTTCTATATGAAAGAAATGCAGATCACCGTTCGGATATTCTTATGTTCAAACAGGCTTTTTCTAAGTGTTATATGTATCATCTACTTTTTAAAAAGTCTGATGTTTAGGAGATTAGCGGAGCTTAGAGTTCTTTTAACAGCTGCTCGTAGTCAGCTTTTTCATAGACAGGAAGGAGTTTGTAAGACAATTCGTCTGTCTCGTTGTCATGAATGATGTACATCTTCGCATTCTCTTCTTTGAAGTTGCCAATTTGTAAAATCGTATAGCGTTCGTCGATCAATTCGATATCTTTGATTGCTTTTGAAAAAACTTTGCGGACATGATGCATTTTCTTTTGTCGGATTTCTGCCTTTTCTGCAGCTTTAGATAAGGTAAATCCGTCATCTAAGTATTTTTTGATCAGTTCTACTTTTATAACTGTAGGCAAACGATATTTTCTAGGACAATTCGCATCAGCTTCGATTGAACGAATGAATCCCTTTTGTTCCCAATACCTTAATTGACGTGGAGACACACCGACGATATCACTTAATTCACTGATGCCAACAACCAATTGATCGTTTTCCAACAAACGTTTAAGGGAAGCCCCAACCATTTTTGTCACTCCTTTTGTCCTCTTACTTTCCTTAATTATATCTGTATTAACTAATGTGTCAAGTAGGTTGACAAATGGCGGATTTAGGACTAAAGTATTCTAGTAGTTTCAGAAAAAATTCAGAAAGAAGGAGAAATATGAGTAACAACCAACCCGTAGATATTTACGGAAAACCATATAATCGGACACTTTTAGTTGTTGTCTTATTAATTGGTACATTTTGTACCGTTTTGAATCAGACCTTATTGACGACAGCTTTTCCTACATTGATGAAAGCTTTCGATATTTCAGCATCTGATGTGCAATGGTTAACGACTGGTTTCTTGCTAGTCAACGGGATCATGATCCCAATAACAGCATGGCTGATCAATAAATTCAGTTCAAGAAATTTATATCTTTCTGCCATGACGATCTTTTTGATCGGAACGATTACTTGTTTTACAGCACCTAATTTTAGTACATTACTAATCGGTCGCTTGATCCAAGCTTGCGGTGTGGGAGTATCGATGCCATTATTGCAAAATATCATGTTGTCTATTTTCCCACCAGAAAAAAGAGGATCAGCAATGGGGATGTCAGGAATCGTTATTGGGCTTGCTCCTGCTTTAGGCCCTACATTATCTGGTTACATCATTGATAACTACCATTGGCGTGACTTGTTTGGTATGGTACTGCCAATCGTTGTTCTTGTCTTGGTTTTAGCATTCTTCCTAATGAAAAGTGTTATTCCATTGTCAAATCCTAGCATTGATATTTTATCAGCTATTTTGTCAACGATTGGATTCGGTAGTTTGCTTTACGGATTTTCTAGTGTAGGTGATGATGGCTGGGGAAGCTTGAAAGTAATTGGTTTCTTAGTCGTTGGTGTGATTTTCATCGCCTTGTTCTCATGGCGTCAATTACATTTGGAACATCCATTCTTGGAGCTTCGTGTATTCAAATCATCTACATTTACGATTGCAGCTGTTTTAGCCGGTGTAACGAATATGGCGATGGTAGGGGCAGAAATGGTCGTGCCGTTGTATATCCAAAACATTCGCGGAGAATCAGCATTCCATTCTGGCTTGATGTTGTTGCCAGGTGCTTTGATCATGGGGGCTATGATGCCCGTTACAGGTGCG
Source organism: Enterococcus sp. DIV1224 (assembly GCF_050555455.1). Classification (NCBI taxonomy): domain Bacteria; kingdom Bacillati; phylum Bacillota; class Bacilli; order Lactobacillales; family Enterococcaceae; genus Enterococcus; species Enterococcus sp. DIV1224. The sequence continues at coordinate 402,710 of NZ_CP187859.1, forward strand.
ATTTTCGATAAATACGGCGCGAAACGTTTAGCCATTACAGGGATGTTCATTTTGACAGCCGCAACTGCACCATTTGCTTTCTTGACAAAAACGACTCCAGTTTTATATATCGTGATCCTTTATGCGATCCGTATGTTTGGGATCTCCATGGTCATGATGCCGGTAACGACTTCTGGTATGAATGCATTGCCAAATAACTTGATCAGTCACGGGACAGCGGTAAATAATACATTCCGTCAAATTGCAAGCTCGATCGGTACAGCTATTTTGATCAGTGTGTTGACGAATGTGACAAAAGCAAATATCCCAAGCAAATCTGTATTGGACAATACACCATTAGCTTATAAAGATCAGGCAATCAATGCCACACTGTCAGGTTACCATGCCGCGTTTATCGTAGCGATCATCTTTGGGATCCTTGGCTTTATTATTGCCTTTTTATTGAAGAAAAAAGAACCTGTTCTAACGAAAGCGGGGGATAATGCATGATTATTGGAGTTTTGATTGTCAGCTTGCTTGCTTTTGCTTTAACGAACGTGTTCGCTAAAAAAACATGGCAAACCTTTTTATCTTTGATTTTCGGACTAATCTTCGTCGCTTCACTAAGTTTGATCGTCGCTAATTTGTCCAATCACTTTGGAATGGAAAAAGTAACGGAAACGAAAACAGAAAAAATTGTTTCCAGTGCTGATTCCCAAGGAGCAGATATGCTTTTGTATAAAGCTTTAGGGAATGGAAAAGAAAAAGTGTATCTTTACCGAACGAATGAAAAACAAGAGAAACCAAAAGTAACTGGTACGGATAACGAAACAAATAAAGTAGAAAAGACAGACGGCGATGCTGAAAAAGTGACGAAAACTACTTATTGGGAATACAAAAACGACATGTATAAATTCTGGTTCAATATTGCTGATAACAATCACGAATATGACAGCCGAGTGAATACATTCAAAATCCCAGAGACATGGGTAGAATTAAGTACGGACCAAGCATCCAAGTTAGCTGAATTAGTGAAGAAACAGCAAAGTACGATGGAAAGTGAAGCAAAAGCTTATGTGCAAGACGGTATGGTAAAAGCAATGACTGAAAATCCGCAAATGAGCAAAGCAGAACAAGAACAACGTACGAAAGCCTTAACTGCTGAATTCCAACAACAAGCATTCGCGAAATTAGTGAAAGAAGCAAAAGGCGAATAATATTTTGAACACCGTTTAAGGAAGAGGTTGTGAAATCAGTGTTTTGACCTGAGTATTAGAGAAAAAAACGGAAAAATAGCTCCTCATATTTTGCCGTTTTTTGAGCTAATGCCGAGGGTCAGCTGATTGAACACCGTTTATTCAAAAAAAGGGAACTGCGACAAGACTTTTGTCACAGTTCCTTCTTTTTTTGCTATGCTATACTAGATGTAAAAAATAGGAGGAATAAAATGAGGAAAACTTATTCTTTTGAATCAAAAATCTATGCTTCCGAAGTCGGCAAGGGTGGCGCATATATTGTTTTTCCATATGACATAAGAGAAGAATTCGGTGCTGGAAGAGTGAAAGTCCAAGCAACTTTTGATAATGTGCCGTACGAAGGCAGTATCGTGAATATGGGCGTGAAAAATTTAGATGGTTCGGTCTGCTATATCCTTGGACTACGAAAAGATATTCGTAAAAACATCGGAAAAGATATTGGTGATATCGTAGCAGTTACAGTGAAGCAAAAATAAAAACAAGAGGTTATGACAAAAGATGTGTCACAACCTCTTCTTTCATAATGGTTTTTCACCATCTTTATAATAAACGGGTTCTTTGATATGGAAATCTGTTTTTTCCAACCAATCTAAAATCTTGTAACCTAACTCTTCTGACATCGGAAAAGAAGCGTTGATTTGTGCATTGGAGATATGGTCAACATGGATACCGGAAGTGATCGTACAGCTTCCTGGTACGGCATTTTTGATGACCACAGCTATTTTTTCGGCTAAGACATCGTCTTTGTGGAAACGACCATCGTGGCTAGGGAAACGTACAGTTTGGATCTCTGTATCACGAGAAAATGTAGTGACTGTTCCGATATGTGGTGTATCTCCGCCTGTTAAAGTAATCAATAAGTCTTTACCGATTACTTTAACAGCAGCTTGGATCGTGAAACCTAGTTTTGTTACTTCAACTATCGTTTCTTTTTCCATATTAATCACCTTGCCAACGTTTTGAATGTTCATTTACAATCCCAAATTGATCCAAAAGTTTCATTGTATGGTGATCAACAAGATCTTGGATCGTTTGAGGCTGATTATAAAAAGCAGGGATCGGTGGTATGATTTGCACACCTAGTCGTGCTAATTTAGTCAAGTTTTCCAAGTGAATGGCATTTAATGGCGTTTCACGAGGGACAATTACTAACTTTCGTTGCTCCTTCATTGTTACATCAGCAGCACGTGCAATCAGGTTGTCGCCTAAACCAACAGAGATACCTGCGACTGTTTTCATACTTGCCGGTACGATGATCATTCCATCGGTCAAAAATGATCCGCTGGCGACAGCAGCACCTAGATCTTTGTTTGAATAATGGTAATCAAACAGGCTTTCGAATTCATTTAGGGATAAGTCGGATTCCAGCTTTAAGTTCTGTTTTGCCCATGGACTGATGATTCCGTGTGTTTCTACCATCGGATATTCTTTTAGTTTCTTCACTAGGTTGATGGCATAAATGGTGCCCGAAGCGCCACTTACACCAATCACGATTTTTTTCTTCCGTTGTGCCAATTGTTCCATTTTCCGCACTCCTTTTTATGATGTCAAAACAGTTGCAGATCATTCATTATTTCAAATATTTTTCCCAATCTTCTACTTCTTGGAATTTTGCACGTACAAAATGTTCTTTCATATCGAAAGGAACTGTACCGTCAAAGATAGTTTTTGCACTCATCCCACGGAAACGAATAGAACCAGGATTATATTCTGGTAATTCTGATGGGTCCAATGGATGGTTTCTCATTCCTGGGAGCACAATAATGTCTTTATCTCCTTGGAAACGAGTGTTGAAAGTCCAAACTACATCGTTCATGTCGAAAATATCAACATCTTCATCGACTAAAATGACTGTCTTCAATTCTTTGAAGGCTGATAAGGCAAGAATAGCTGCTTGGCGTTGAATACCTTCATCCGCTTCGTTTTCTTTACGAATCTGCATGATGGTCATCAATTTACCGCCACCTGCAGGAGGATTGTAGACATTTACTACTTTTCCTGGAATAGCTTTATCAACCAAGGCAAGAATACTTGCTTCTGTAGGAATACCGGCCATAGATACGTGTTCTTCACTTGGACCAATTGTTGTTTGCATGATTGGATTGTCTTTTCGATGAGTAACTGCTTTGACTTTTACTACTTGTACAGCTGGATTAGCATCCCCAGTATAACCAGGAAATTCTGGCATTGCTTTCCCTGAGTTCGTGTTGATATCTTCTTGCATTGTTTCATTTGGCATGATTTCTGCTTCAATGATGAATTCAGCACGAGCAATACCCACTTCATCGACTGCTACACCATCAACGATTTGAATAGGTTCGTTACGCAAAGCTCCTGCACACCATAGTTCGTTGTAGCCAAGTGGAGTGGTAGGTGGTTCGAAAGTCGTACCAATGGCAATTGCTGGATCTAAACCAATATTGATAGTGATAGGCATTGGTTTATTCAATGCTTCAAATTGTTTTTGGAAGTGACCAATGTGGCGCCCACCAGGCATGATGTACATACCGATCGTATCTTTGTCTTCTAGGACCATACGATGGATCGTTACATCGCTCATTGTTTTTTCTGGATCTGATCCTAAGACTACACCCATCGTGATGTATGGACCTGCATCTTCAGGAGTATTTGTAGGTGCAGGCAAAATGTTGCGAATATCGAAGTCTGCATCGGTAGCTAGATGAACGACTTCTTGTGCTGGAGCGTCTGCTTTGTCTACTTTCACAGGTTTGATTGGATTTTCTACAGCGTCTTTCAAGAAACGGCCAAGTGTTCGATAATCATGGTGCAAAATTTCACCTACACGTTTACGACTAGCCATTGTCCCGATGTTCACACGTGTGCCGGGGAAACCTTTGATATTGTTGAAAGTCATAGCTGGTCCTTCTTGAGTCGGACGTTTTACTGTACCGCCAGCACCGATATAACGGTAAACACCAGATAATTCTGCTTCAGGATCGATTTCAATATCTGTTTCGTGATATTGACCTGGAAGTGTCTTTAGTTCTTCGATGACTTTTCTTAAATCATACGGTTGATCTGTCATGAAAAATTCCTCCTTAGTTGTCTTTACCTATCTATAGTAAAAGGTACAAAGGAGGAAAACAATTCAACTTGTTTGATAAAATATTCCTTAATGGAATGGATACGGTTTTTTGATAATAGAATAAATTATGATATACTTACAACAATAAGAAAGCGCATACTAAATGCTAATGGAAGGAAAGTGAAAAAAATGGAGGAGTCATTTCCTAAAGCAGTAAAAGTAGAAAATATAGCGAATATTTTGAAAGTTACATTTGAAAACGGGGAAGTAAAATACGTGAAATCTCATTGGACAGAAGAGATAACCGATGCCTTGCAATTTGGAAAAAAAGGAAGAGGAAAAAGAAAAAATCTTCTCGCTTTGTCTACTAATATGTGGATTGGGACTGAAGTAACGATTGAAGCAGATGGAACAGTATTCATAAATGGAAAAGACAAATATACACCGCAAGAACTGTGGCTCAAAGGGGAAAACCATATTCCAGAATTATAAATAGGCAAGAGGTTGTGACAGAAGTGGTCAGCTTCAAGAAATAAGAAGGAATATACGAAAATTGCTTCTCAAATTTTTGTGACATTTCGGCTTATTTCCGAAGAAGCTACTTCAGGAACACCGTGAATCAGAGGTTGTGACCGAGGAGTTGGAAGGAGAACGCCGTTTATCGAGAGGTTATGAAAAGCTGTTTATTCAAAAAAAGGGTGGTGACAACAATTTTGTCACCACCCTTTGTAGTAATTGGAAAAAACGAATAGCTTTATTCTGCACGCAAAGCGATAGCAGCGTCTTTTTTCGCTGCCATTCGTGCAGGAAGATGACCGCCAAGCATCGTCAATACAGTAGAGACAATCACTAGAATGATCGCATGGACAGGATTTAGTTGCGCAACATTTTTTAGATCCGTCATGCTGTACAAGATGCTATTGATAGGGAATGTAGCTAGCCAGGCAATAAACACACCTAGTATCCCAGAAGAAATACCTAAAATACACGTTTCTGCGTCAAATACGCGAGTGATGTCTTTTTTCCGTGCACCTAAAGCTTTTAGTACACCGATTTCTTTTGTCCGTTCAATCACAGATGTATAAGTAATGATACTGATCATGATCATACTTGTTACTAAAGAGATCCCTGCAAAAGCAATGAGGACATAAGTGATAGCATCCATCAATCCGCCAGTCAGTTCAGTCATCGTTCCAGCTAAATCAGTATAAATGATTTTATCTTCATCTGATTTGCCTGTATTGTAATCATCTAAATAATCCAAGATTTTTTCTTTGTCTTCAAAATTGTTCGGATAAATCATGATACTTGAAGGCAAGCTGTCTCCGCCTAAATAACTAAGCAATGTTTGTTTGGCGTTTTCGTCAACTTTTTCAGTAGTTAAGACATTTACATCACTGTCTTTTTGGGCTTTGACGATTTCTGATTCTTTGTTCTCATTGACGATTTGAGTCGTTAATTGATCACTATAAGCGATTCCTGGCGATAAGAGATTCATTGTAGAAGAAGACTTCACGCGTAGGATTCCTGAAATCTTCAATTCATCTGAAGAATTCTGGTACATCGAGTCATAATCTGTATTAGGAATGAAATTCCCAGTTGGAAGTTTTGTATAGTAAGTATTGTTGTTTACTAACTTGAATGTTGTATCGACGATATCATCGAAATCAAGTTTTTCGTCTTCCTTCACATCAAATCCAAGATTCTTCAATGCGTTGATATTAGTATTATTGTTGCCGTCTACGATCAGCACGACATCTGTTGCTGAGGCTGGATAACTTCCGGCAAGTAAAGAATAATTGTCTTTTAAAAAGTTTTCTTTGCTAGTGTCAAGCTGTGTAGGGAAACTTGACACTCCCACACCTGTCATTGCTGACATCGTACTAGACAAGGAAAGAGATTCCGCATCAGGGTTTTGATTCGAGAAACTTACAGGCTGTACTTTCCCATTTACATCACGTAAAAGATTGATTCCTGTTGTACGAGTAAACCCAATATTATTACTTAAATTAGGATCGATGTCTGTTACATAATCGACATATGTTTGATCGATTTTATTCGTATGCTGTGCTTTGTCTTCTTCGCTGACTTTTGCTGTGATCGTTTTGCTGTCTGGATAATCTGCTTTGCTTGCGCCCAATCCAGCATCGTCACGGGTCTGGTTAGTCGTTACCTTAGAAATAGTGATCGGAAATTTCGCCATTGTTTCAGCTTGCGTGTTATCGATTTGCTTTTGGAAACCAGAAGAAAGGGAAAGGACGATCGCGATTCCGATGATCCCGATACTGGAAGCAAAGGAAGTCAAGAAAGTACGTCCTTTTTTTGTTCGGATATTGTTGAAAGAAAGCTTCAACGCTGTCCAAAAACTCATCTTCGTTCTGCGTAGGTTAAATTGATCATCCTTTGGTCGTTCGATGTGAGGATGGGAATCCGTTAAGATCTTACCATCAGAAAATTCAATGATCCGGTCTGCATATTGATTGGCCAGTTCAGGATTATGTGTGACCATGATCACTAATTTTTCTTTCGATAACTCTTGGATCAGTTCCATGATCTGGATACTTGTTTCTGTATCTAAAGCTCCGGTTGGTTCATCACACAAAAGGATATCTGGATCATTGGCTAGCGCTCGAGCGATTGCTACCCGCTGCATTTGTCCACCAGATAGCTGATTTGGTTTTTTGTGCATATGATCTGTCAAGCCGACCCGATGCAAGGCATCTTCTGCCCGTTTTCGTTTTTCGTCTTTAGAAACACCACTTAATGTCATCCCAAGTTCAACATTTTCAATAATGCCTAAATGACCAATCAAGTTATAACTTTGGAAAATGAACCCGATAGAATTGTTTCGGTAGGCATCCCAGTCGTTGTCTTTGAAGTCTTTAGTAGACTTTCCGTTGATCACCATATCACCGGAATCATAATTATCTAGTCCACCAATCACATTCAGCATAGTCGTTTTACCAGAACCACTAGGACCTAAAATCGCTACGAATTCTTTTTGTCTGAAAGCGACAGATACACCATCCAATGCTTTAGTGGTGGTTTCGCCGACTTTATAATATTTTTTTATATCTTTTAATTGAAGCATAATCACCCTTCTCCCGTAGTGAAATATTCGGTATACTAATAAGTATATCAGAACAATGATCGTAGTATACAAAATAAATGTTAACTGAAGATGAACTGCAAGAAAAAATCTAGAAATTTTTCAAAAAACAGAGGGAGAACAATGAATCGTATTTTAATAGTAGAAGATGATCCGCAATTACAGTTGCTTTACCGTTCTGTGTTGGAACGAGCGGGCTTTTCAGTCATCACTGCACTGAATGGAGAGGATGCGCTGAAAAAACTAGAAGCGATACGTATAGAATTGATCATTACAGATATCATGATGCCGAAAATGGATGGCTATGACTTGCTAGACTCATTACGTAGCACCAGATTTGACACACCTGTTCTGATGATTACGGCAAAGGCCGATTTTGAGGATAAGAAACGCGGGTTCAAACTAGGAGCAGATGATTATATGACAAAACCCATCGATGTCAATGAGATGATCCTACGTGTGGAAGCATTGCTTCGACGTTCAAAAATCAATTACAGCAGTAGCTTGATGATTGGACAAACAAAATTAGAGCTGGATACTTATACAGTGTTACAAGATCAGCATTCGTTGATTCTGCCTCAAAAAGAATTTCTGCTTCTGTATAAATTACTGTCTTATCCCAACAAGATCTTCACTCGCCAACAGTTGATGGATGACATTTGGGGATTAGATACGAATACAGAAGAACGAACGATCGATGTACATATCAAACGTTTAAGGACCCGTTTTGAAAAGACGGAAGATTTTCAAATCATGACAGTACGGGGACTAGGCTATAAGGCGGTTATTTAAAGATGAAAAAAAAGCTATTTTCACAATTATGGATCTATTTTGCCAGTATTGTCTTCATTTCGATCTTAGTGACACTGCTGTGTTTTCTCGGTTTTATTTTCTTATTGTCTCGGCATTCTATCTCACCTGCTGAATCGGCTGGAAAACCAACGCTATACCCGTTATTCGTCTTTGCAGGGTTCAGTATGATCGTGGGTACAGGAATATCGATTTTTGTTGGGCGGCGTATTCTGCATCCAATCAGTGCACTAGGGACAAATATGAGTCTGGTAGCAACGGGAGATTTTTCGATTCGAATGGATGAGCAGCAGAAAGTAGCAGAAGTACAGCAACTGTATAAAGATTTCAATGTTATGGTCCAAGAACTAAATAGTATCGAAACATTGAGGAATGATTTTGTGTCCAGTGTATCCCATGAATTCAAAACACCATTAGCAACGATCCAAGGATATGTACAATTGTTACAAGCCCCAAATCTCTCTGACGAAGAATGCCAAATATTTTTATATCGGATTATCGAAAGTATCACGCAGCTTTCACAATTAACAGAGAATATCTTAAAATTGAACAAACTGGAAAACCAACGTATCCAACTGGAAAAAAAAGAGTACCGATTAGATGAACAAATTCGAGAAGTAATCGTTTTTTTGCAGCCTAAATGGGAGAAAGAACAGCTAGAATTGGATATCGAACTGGCTGCAGTAAATTACACAGGCAATGAAGAGTTTTTGTACCAAGTGTGGTTGAATATCATGGATAACGCCATAAAGTACAATCAAGTCAATGGACAGATTCATATCAAACTATTTGAGACAGCCACAGAGATTGTACTGGAAGTGACCGATTCAGGTGTAGGAATGAATGAAGAGACCAGAGATCGAATGTTTGAAAAATTTTATCAAGGAGATACAAGCCGTCAAATTTCTGGGAATGGGCTAGGACTTTCACTGGTCAAAAAAATTCTAGAACTGCATGATGGTCGTATTGATTATAGCAGTATCGAAGGAGTAGGAACGACAGCAATGATACGGTTAAGTAAACAATAGGAAAAAGAATAAAACCCCCTAAAAATTCGATTGAAGGTTTTTAGGGGGGGAGTCGTTTTTTTGTGATTAGGGAAATGTTCTTACGGTTCTTTCGACATAAAATCGCTGCTTTCTTATTGAACTACGAGAAATGATAGATGTGTCATTGAAACAAGGATATGATGCAAAAAAGAGAGCGAAAGTCATGAGTCGCTCTCTTTTTTGGATGGATTGATAGACAGAAAATGAAGGGCCTAGTTCTCTTCTTGTTTCAAATACTCCCAAAATGTGTCTGAAGCCAAAGAATGTTCACCGATTTTACGCGTAAATGCGAGATAACTTTCTTTTGTTGGAGAGATGGGGAGGATCACAGTATTTTCTTTTAACAGATTTTTGACTGTTTTTTCCATAACAATAGCAATCCCCATGTCATTTGCAATCATATTGATGATCAAGTCGGTCCTAGATCCTTTATAAGAGATTCTCGGTTCAAATCCAGCTTCGCGACACAAGTCCAGCACAGGTTGATACAAGTTCGTAGTAGGGCCAAGAACCAAAAAATTCTCCTTTTTCAGTTCACTTAGATCCAATTTCTTTTTAGCAGCTAAAGGATGGGTTTTAGGCAGAACTGCTACAAAATCGTCTGTTTCAGTAGGTAGCCACTCAATCGAACTTGGTGGGGCCTGGAAGCTTCTGGCAAAGTGGATCGTATCACTATGTTCATTTGTATCGTCATAAGTCAGTTCGATACTTTCTACTTCTTTCAACTGGACCGTAAATTCAGGATGATGTTTCAAAAATTCGGTAATCTTGGAAAAGCCTTGGTAATTGATCATGGTTGGTATCGTTAAGATATTTAATGAAAGATTGTTTTCTTGCGTATAGGTTTCAAGCACTTCTTGCATGGCATGGTATTGTTCTACGACATTTTTTACATAAGGGAGCAATAAGCTTCCAGCTTCGGTCAACTCGATTTTTCTATGGGCACGTTCGAATAATTTGACGTCTAATTCTGTTTCTAACGAAAGAATCTGTTTAGAAATGTTTCCTTGGGTGGTGAATTGTCGTTCAGCAGTTTTGGTAAAATTCATCGTTTCGGCTAAATCAAGAAAAACTTCAAATTTATGGATATCCATCATATTCCTCCTACTTATTCCAATAAAGAATACTTTAACACAAAAAATGAATTGGTGTAACCTATTCTGTCTGGTACAATCTTTCTTGCAGTGAAAGCAGTGATTGCAGAAAATTTTCTGTAATAATTTTCGCTTTATAGAGAAAGAGAGGAGTTTTTTTGATGCCAACTGGAGTTTTGATCAATGTAGGTTCCGTTTTGCTTGGCGGACTAATTGGCGGATTAGTAGGAAATAAATTAAGCGAACACTTTAAAGCGCAGCTGACGATGGTTTTTGGTGTGTGTTCAATGGGGATGGGTATCTATTCCATTGCGCCAATGAAAAATATGCCAGCTGTTATTTTTGCTTTGGTGATAGGAACAGCGATTGGACTGATTGTTAATTTAGGTAATGGGATTAACAAGGGCGCTGCGTTGATGCAAGTGCCTATTTCTAAAATCTTTCCTAGTGAAAAGCTTGGTATGACCCACGATGAATTTATCAGCACATTAGTGACGGTCATTGTTTTATTTTGTGCAAGTGGTACGGGGATTTATGGAAGCTTAGATTCTGGGATAACTGGAGATAGTACGATTTTGATTTCTAAATCTGTCCTTGATTTTTTCACAGCAGCAATTTTTGCATGTAATTTAGGATATGTCGTTTCCGTAGTAGCGATTCCCCAATTCATTATTTTTTATATCTTGTTCTTATTGGCAAAATTTATTTATCCATTGACTACACCAGATATGATCTTAGACTTTAAAGCTTGCGGTGGATTCTTGATGGTTGCTACCGGTTTTAGAATGATCAACGTGAAAATGTTCCCAGTAGCTGACATGATACCAGCGATGATCGTTATCATGCCACTAAGTTGGATGTGGACGAATTGGATCATGCCACTGTTATAATAATAATCAAAGAGAAGCCATTTTTTGCTGACTAAAAGGGATCAAACCTTTTAGTCAGTTTTTTTGTATTTGACAAACTGATTTTGAAACTATATTATATGATGTATAATATAGATTGTAATAAAATATTACACTTGAGAATAGAAGGTGACGTAATGCACATCCAGATTCCAACTGTTCTTCTTGATGGCACTGTGTTAGCAGCATTAAGCAAAGAAGATATGTATGGTTATGCCTTAACAAAAATCGTACAAGAAAGTCTCTCAGTCAGTGAATCTACACTTTATCCGGTTTTGAGAAGATTGAAAAAAGAAGGGTATCTTGAGACCTATGATGAACCTTTTGAAGGTAGGAACCGTCGATATTACTCGTTGACACCAATAGGAAGTCGTCATTTAGAAGAAATTATTGATGAATGGATTGTTTTTCGAGATTCTTTAGACCGGTTATTGGAGGAGAGCACAAATGAATGATTATTTGAATGAAGTTGTGGATCATCTTCAAAAAATTCCTGAAGACGATCGTTTTGATTTGATCCAATATTATGAGGAGTATTTTTTAGATTCCGGAAAAACATTAGATCAGGTCATTGATGAATATGGTACACCAAAGCAGTTTGCTTTAAAATTAAAAATCAGTTACTTTTCAGAAGAAGAACAAGCAGAAGACGAGTTAGTGAGGAGTCCAAAAAGACAAATGCGTCTGATTTGGTTAATCATTATCGGTTTATTTGCTTCTCCTGTCCTCATTCCACTAGCATTGGGGTTTATATTGGTTATTGGGGGACTATTGATTGCTTTGCTGGCGCTCATTTTTAGTATCTATGTTCTATGTATCAGTATCTTAGGTATTGGCTTATTCATGATTATCTCAGGAATCAGTGTGTTTGGTCAATCGATTCTGAGTGGGTTATTCTTTATCGGTGTTGGTCTGTTCGCCACGGGAAGCGCAGTATTTATTTCGCCACTGTTGCTGAAAGGAACAAAAGGGCTTTTTTATGTCATGATGAACTTTGTTAAATGGATGGGACGGCGTTTTATTACAAAAAGAGATCTGCATTCAGCGGGCGCTTGAAGGAGGACAGATAAATGAGATTGAAACATTTTTTGATTACCGGTATTATCCTGATGGTTACTGGCGGACTCCTAGCAGGTGCAACTTATACATTAGGCGCTCAAAAGAGTCTGACTTGGGATGATGGCCCTCGATTGATCGATATGGTGACGGAGACGAAAAAAATCAAAGAGGCAAACAAAATCGTCATCCATGCAGAACATCAAACAGTGTCAGTCATACGCGGGTTGGATTTTGAGATAAAAACGACCTACGATAAGACAGAAAAGCCAGAAATAAAGGAGAAAAATGGTGTATTGACCGTGAATGCAGTCAAAAAATCAGAAGGTGCGATTATTAGTTTGGAAGACACCAGTGCACAAATCACTATTGTTGTCCCTGCAGATCAGGAATTATCTGAATTGACAATCGAAGGGAATAATAGTGCAATCGACATCAACGAAGTATCGATCAAAAAAGTAAATACTATGACACACGATGGTTGGGTATCATTCAATGAATTTACGGGAGGAACAATAACGGCGAAAGATGAATTAGGTTCTCTTCGTTTAGATGAAGTCAAGGTGGATAACTTGACCGTCATAGGAGAAAGCAGCAATTTACATCTAGAAGACAGTTTGGTCAGCAAAGAAGGAAACGTCACTCTAAACAATAGTAATTTATCTTTGCATGAGATGGAAAACAGTGGCTATACTCTCCAAACATCTGGTGAATCTCATATTGAAAAAGACTACCAGCCAATAACAAATACGTTGTTAGAGCAAGGACAGAAACGGCTGAAGATCACTGCCAAAGACACTTCGATCAATATCACGACAGATCAAGAAGACGATGAAACAGATTGATCTAGCAAACAACTGGATAGTTTAAGAAAAAACAGCAAAGATCGGAAGGATCTTTGCTGTTTTTCATCGCTTAACACACATAACTATAGTAAAATAAGTAAGAACATATCTATAAAGAAAACAGGGTGAAAAAGTATATGAAGGCAGAAGAAGGTCAAAGAGAAAAGTTAAAAACAGAAATGGAAAGATTACATACTTATATCACTCAACTAAGTCAAACCTTTTATGATCCAGATAAAGAAAAAGTGATGGTCAACTATCCGAACAATTCAGAAGGTCGTCAATTAGAGCAAGTGTACCATGAAGTTTTCAAACATTTATTGACGGTGAAGAAAGAACTGGACTATTATTCTTTACCGATTATCGATACAGGAATATTGAAGTATGATGGGGAGAAGGAACGATTTATCTTTAAATCTGTTCGGGAAGACTTGCCTCTTTCAGCAGGAATGGATCTAGAAATCTTGGTAGAAGACTATTTTACAGAAGAAAAACACTGGGTTCGAACAAGATTGGATTATTTGCCGCAAGCAGCCGGAGGAACACAAGCAAGCGGTTGGTACATCACTGAAGACAAAGATTTGGAACTAGAAGGTGCAATGGCGCGAATTCGAAAAAAGGATTAAAAAGCAACACTATATTTATTGAAGGATAAAGGAGCGCAGAAAGTAGAATGAGAGAAAAAAGAGCAATTTATATCAATGGTTATGCAGGAATCGTCGGTTTGGTCGTATTAGCTTTAGTTGGTTTATTTTTCTTCTATTTAGGCATGTGGCAAGCGAAAGTTTGGGCACTATTTTTAAGTATTTTTCTTTGGCTGATCGCGTTACTGTTGCTAAGTTCGGCAACTGTAGTCAGCCCTAATCAAGCAAAAGTGATTTTGTTTTTTGGACAATATTTAGGTACGATCCGGGAAAATGGCTTTTTCCTTACGATTCCTTTGGCACAAAAAATGACTGTTTCGTTGAAAGTTCGGAATTTCAACAGTTCTGTTTTAAAAGTCAATGATTTAGACGGAAATCCCATCGAAATCTCAGCGGTAGTCGTGTTTAAAGTCATTGATACAGCAAAGGCATCATTCGATGTAGCGTATTATCAAGATTTTGTAGAAATCCAAAGTGAGACAGCCATCCGGCATATCGCTAGCCAATATCCGTATGATACCTTCAATGATGATGATTTGACGCTTCGAGGAAATACTACGGCAGTGTCTGACGAGTTGAAAAAGGAGTTGCAAGAGCGTTTAGCAGTAGCAGGTGTCGAAGTAATCGAAACACGATTGAATCATTTAGCCTATGCAACAGAAATCGCCAGTGCCATGCTGCAACGTCAACAAGCAAGAGCTATTTTGTCTGCTCGACAAACCATTGTTGAAGGAGCTGTCACGATCACTCAAATGGCTTTGGAACAAATCGAAGAAGGACAAGAAATCAATTTCACCGATGATCGAAAAGTCCAATTAATCAATAATTTACTTGTCTCAATCATTACAGACAAAGGAACGCAACCCGTTATCAATACAGGCGATATGAAAGACCGTAAGTGATATAGTTTTTGTAAGATAGGAAGAAGGAGTTTAGGACGATTGTCTTAAACTCTTTTTTAGTTGTTCAATGAAAATGACAAAATTGAAAGAAGAATGATAGATGATTCGAAGGCATAATTGTTCGTTTTTTTCTATAATCAATATATAAAGTAAGAGAGAAGGGGAAAAAGTGAAAAAACTTCTGATCGGACTACTTGTTTTCATCGTTGTGGCACTTGCAGGGGTGAAAATCGCAGATTACGTAGTGATGGGCGGAGAAGAATACTATGTACAGATTACGACAGATGGTGCAAAAACAGTATCCAAAGCAGACTCTGGACAAGAAACAGTTAACTATAGATATATCCTGCCTGGTTATACGAAAGAGGGTAAGGAAAAAGAACTAGATTTCAATGGGCAATTGACTCGACCGCTTCGTAAAGGAGCATATTTGAAAATCACCTGGAACAAAAAGAAAGGTGTCACTTCATATGAAGAAGTCGAAAAAAAAGATGTGCCGAAAACAGCACTAGAAAAACTAATTAAAGGGTAGGGAAAGAAATGAACAAAATAGTCGAAGTACAGAATGTAACAAAAGTATACGGGAAAAACAATGAGAAAAAGACGCAAGCATTAAGCGGCATCAGCTTCGATGTAGAAAAAGGTGAATTTATTGGCATCATGGGTGCTTCCGGTTCAGGTAAATCAACGCTTTTGAATATTTTATCCACATTAGACAAACCAACAGATGGACATATCCGAATCAATCAAAAAGATGTGACGACATTAAAAGGAAATCAACTAGCAGATTTTCGTGCGAATGAAATCGGCTTTATTTTCCAAGATTTCAATTTATTAGAAAGTTTGACAGCACAAGAAAATATCGCTGTTCCTCTTTCTTTACAAGGTGTCAGACCAAAAGAAATCAAGCAACGTGTCCAAAAAATTGCAGAACGTTTATCGATTGCTCATATTTTGGAAAGCTATCCTTCTGAGATTTCCGGTGGACAAAAACAACGGGTCGCTGCCGCACGTGCATTGATCACACAACCAACGATTTTATTAGGCGATGAGCCTACAGGTGCGCTGGATTCTAAAAGTGCCCGTGATCTTTTAGATACGATGGACGAATTGAATACAAAAGATCATGTATCGATTCTTCTAGTGACACATGATCCGTTTTCTGCAAGTTATTGCCAACGTATTTTATTCATCAAGGATGGCGGTATCCATCAAGAAGTGAAACGTGGAGATCAAAGCCGGGATTCCTTCTATCGGGAAATACTATCTATTCTTGGAAACTTGGAACAGTAGGGGGAGATTGACTATGCTTTGGAAATTATCACTTACTGGGATCAAGAGCCGTTTAAGAGATTACTTGGTATTATTCTCAGGATTAGTTATGGCATCTGCTATTTTTTATATGTTTGAATCAATGGCGAGCAACGAAGCCTTTTTGAAAAGCAATACGGTCGTTGCTGCTACAGTTATCATTTTCCGACTAGGTTCTGTTTTACTAGGGATCATCACATTCGTTTATATTTTATACGCGAATTCCTTTTTGATGACGATGCGACAAAAAGACTATGCCATGTTTATGATGCTAGGAGCAAAAGGCAGAAAAATCGCACAGATGATTTTTTCTGAAACATTCGTAGTAGGGATCGCGGCTACTTTAGTAGGTTCAGCTGTCGGTGTAGGATTGACAAGTATCGTCCACCGATTATTAGTGGATCAGTTAGATATCAATATTTCGCATTTTACACCTTTTAGCATTCATGGGTTGTTGATCACCGTTTTGTTTTTTGCTATTTTGTTTTTATTAGCAGCTATTGTCAATGCTTTTTCGATTGTCAAAAAACCGATTTTAGCATTGATTCGTGCGGATCAGACACCAACAAGAATCAAGCAGCATAAATTCTTGTTCTTCCTTGAAGTAGTACTAGGGATTGCTTTTCTAGGCTGCGGTTATTATATGATGAAACATGTGGGGACCTATCAAGTTTTTGGTATGGGAGTAGCTCTAGTCACGATCGTATTAGGAACTTATTTCATTTTCCACTCTGTGATCATTTTCTTCTTATCATTACTAAAGAAATCAGAACAGATTTCATTGAAAAAATTGAACAATTTCACATTGTCACAGTTAAGTTTTCGTATTCGTGAATATACACAAATGCTCTCCATGGTTGCTATGCTGTTTGCTTTAGCACTTGGTGCTTTGACAGTAGGTCTAGGATTTAGAAATGAAATTTCGGAAATGACGGAAAATGCTGCTGGTTATGACCTAGTGATGAATAATCCTCGGGCAGAAGATCAGCAAAAAATCAAAGAACTATCACCAACACTTTCTGCTCCTTATACTCAAAAAGAAGATGCGGGAACGATTTACTATAATGCAAGTGAATTTGCGGCTCAACCATTGATCATGATAAAACATGAAGATGGGACACCGCCGAAAATCACGAAAGAAAAAGTTCCTGCTGAAAAAATGAATGAACTGACTGTACAAGATGAGCTTCGTGGCTATGAATTGCCTGAACAGCAAGAAAAAGAAATCAAGGTAGTCAGTCAATCGGAATTTGATCAACTGAGTTTGCCACAATCCACTTTACAGCTAGTTCAGGTCAAAGACTTCCAAGCAAACTTGGAACCAATCAAAGCACTTGCTACACAAAATAAAACGAACAATCCATCTTTGCAAAAAGTAGAGTACAGTAACCAGAAGTATGAAATGTATGAAGGATATAATAGTCTATTCTCTGGTTTTGAATTTATGGGATTCTTCTTAGGTTTAGCTTTCTTGACTATGCTTGCTAGCTGTTTGATGTTCAAGATCTTGTCAGGAAGCAAGAGTGACATCGCTCGTTATGAAATGCTTGAAAAGATAGGAACACGACGCGGATTGCTTAAACAATCGATCCGTAGAGAAGTAGGTGTGTTATTCTTAGCACCAGGAATCTTAGGTGTAGTCCATGTCTTATTCGGATTACAAATGTTTGGTCTATTCATGCAAAATCCATATAAAGATATTTGGGTGCCATTTACGATCTTCTTCGTATTGTATTTCATCTACTATGTACTGACGACATGGTTGTATACTGGAATCGTATTGAAAAAGAGGTTGTGACAGAAGTGATCAGCTTCAAGAAATTTCGGCTTATCTCCGAAGAAGCTACTTCTGGAACACCGTTTGTTCAGAAAGAGGGACTGTGACAAGATTTTTGTCACAGTCCCTCTTTCGTGATCTTTTATTAGAATATAGTAAATTTTTTCTCGTTACTCACGGAATAAGCTGTTAAGAAAACGGTTTCCATGTATACTGGAATCAGTACAAATGAAAGAAAAGAGGGTGCAAGGAACATGGAAATCAATGAACAAAATTTTGGCGGAAACTATCACTTGATCACGATCACGAATCAAAATGGGACATCTTTGTCTGTCAGTGATCTAGGTGCACGAGTCGTCCATTTTCAAACAATGATCGATAATGAAAAACGAGAGTTGGTTCTAGGCTTTGATGAAGCAAAAGAATATCTGGAAAAAGATCCTTATATCGGAGCTTCAATCGGACGTATGGCTGGACGGATCACGGATGGCACATTCAAATTAGATGATGAAACATTCAAAGTAAAAACAGATCCAGATACTGGCCATTGTTTACATGGCGGTGCACCTAGCTTTGAAGCCAAGCAGTGGCATTATACAGTTATTAATGGTGAGAACGAAGCCTCAGTCATTTTCTATCAGACTAGTCCAGACATGGAAAATGGATTTCCTGGCACTTTAGACGTAGAAGTACGGTATACACTGACGAATGATGATACATGGCGAGTGACAGTCCAAGGGATCAGTGACCAGAAAACAGTATTCAATCCGACGAATCATGTTTATTTCAATTTAACTGGTGATCCAACACAGCCAATCGACGAACATACGCTTTGGTTGAACAGCCGATTATTCGCTACGCTCAATAAAGATACGACGCCTACAGGAGAAGTGGTTTCAGTAAGCGGTACAGCATTTGACTTTCAACATCCTAAAAAATTAGGTGAGGTATTCGCCAGTGATTTTCGCCAATCAACGATGGTAGGCGGTATCGATCATCCATTTTTATTAAAAAAACAGGCTGATCTGCTAAATGCAGCGGAATTGACGAGCCCTGATGAAAAAGTATCAATCCAAGTAAAAACGGATGCTTCGGGAATCGTGATTTTTACCGCAAATTTTGGAGAAGATGGGCCAGAAATGCGTGGAAAAAAATTAGTAGATCATGGCGGTATCACATTTGAGACTCAAGAACTACCAGGAGCAGAGCGACTTGAAAGTTTTGGAGATGTCACTCTGGAACCTAACCAAGTACGCGAATTTGTAACGGAATACAAAATAAATAAATATAAAGAAATAGAATAAATTAAAAAAGGGGATGTGACACTGTCACACGCCCTTTTTTATTTATTCTATTTCTTTAAAGGCAGATCAAGCCAGAATGATTTGTCTAAACTTAACAAAGTTAGTACAGGAACAGTTGCAGCTTTAACTGTACGAGTAGTTGTTTCTGGTATCTGTCTTGCCGTGAACGTGTTCCACAAATCCCAGATTGAAGCGACACGGAAGATGGAAGAAGCATTGTTGACGCGTTTTATCGTTGAAAATTCTAATCCTGTGATTGGCACGCCATCTGTTGTCCATTTGATTGGCACATCGAATCGCTTAGACATATGGAGAATTTCAGTATTTGCTTCTTCAGTTGTTGTTGCTTCTTTTTTCGGTTCATCATATTTTGTCAGGTCGTACGCTTCGATGATCGCGTTCAATTTTTGTGAATATTGGCGATCTGTAGCATAACGTCCTTCCAAATATTTGGTTGCTTCTTTGTAGTCTTTTGTTTCCGACTTCCAAGTTGGTTTGTAGAAGTCAGGATTGCCAGTCAGTCCATTTTTGATCAAGTCGGCATAGTCTTCCAAACTTTCCTTGTAAGAAGGATACTTACGGAATTGGGCGCGGATTTGGTAGCTTTGTCCCGAACTATCTTGTTCAAGTGTATTGAAGGTCACGCTGCTTCCTTTATACGATCCTTTGATACCAAAAAGGTTATGATTTGGTTCGCTTGATAATAAGCTGTTTCCAGATCCACTTTCCAGGATGGCTTGAGCCATCATGACTGATGCGTAGATTCCTTCTTTTTGGCCGATTTCCTGTGCATCATCTGCAATCTTTTTCAGGAACTGATCAGTTGTTTGGTTTTGACTGAAATGGAACGAGCCATCTAATCCATCTAAAATAGATGAGCCGCCTGTCAGCGAACCTGAAGCAGCAGGTAAACCTGCTAAGTTTACTCGGACAGCAAAATCAGGCGTGAAATCTGAAATAGAAGTTACTCGAACTTTATCTCCTGGTTGGGGCGCATGGATAAATTGTCCGTTCCCAATATAGATACCTACATGGTGAGTAACACCGGAAGAAGGTCCCCAGAAGACGAGATCGCCAGGTTGGGCCTGACTTACTGGAATCTGCGTACCTGCATATTGCTGTTCGCCTGTCCAGCCACCGATATAATGACCGGTTGCTTTCATATATACGTAATAAGTCAAACCAGAACAGTCAAAAGTATTTGGACCTTTTGCTCCCCATACGTATGGTTTTCCAAGATGCTTGAATGCTTCTCGAACGATTGCTTGTTGGACATTTGTTGCATTTGTAGGCAATACAGCATCAATTGGTGATTTTACAACAAAATCAGAAGAAGCAGAAGATGGATCCTCTATACCGCTTTGATTTGCTGTATTTGGACGAGACGAAGCATTGTTCGTTCCGCCATTCGATGAACCATTGTTTGGATGATTTGGTTCTCTCTGAGTATTTCCATTGTTATTCGATCCAGATGGGTTTGTTTGATTCGAAGAATTCCCGCTGTTCGAATTATTGTTATTATTATTTGAATTATTTGAATTATTTGAATTATTTGAACCATTATTATTGTTGCTATTGTTGCTATTGTTGTTATTACCCTCATCTGGTTTATTTGGCGTTTCCGGATCTGGTGTACTAGGGACTTCTTCACTAGGATCAGTTGGTTCCTCTGTTGAAGTATCCGGTACAGGTTCAAATTCTGCAGTAATAGATAAATTGTTCGTACCTACTGTAAAAGTCTTTGCCTCATAGTTCACTTCTTTAGCACCATTCACAGCGACGGAAGCAATTTGTTCACCTTCAGCTGGCGTAATAGTGTAAGTCACCTTTGTTCCTGCTGATAAACCTTCTACCGTTCCGCTTTCTGTGATATTCAAAGGTTGCTGTTCAGCGGTATCCTCTGACGAAGCAGTTAGTTGGATCTTCCCTATCAAAGAAGGAGCAATCGTAAGGGTATATGTCTCGGCTGGTTTTTCATTTTCTGATGGATCAGCCGGATCAGTTGGTTCGGACGATTCTGTTGATGAGTCAGTTGTTCCGGTTGTGCCTTCTGTAGAAGAATCCGTAGTTTCGCTAGTAGATGAGCTGGAAGTAGACGTACCTGTTGAGACTGTTTGATCGGTTGTTTGATTATCTACAGCAAATACGGCATTAGTCGACAAAACAGTAGGAGCAATCAGCCAAGTAGCAGCTAGCAAACGCATCGTTTTTTTGTTTTTCATAATAAACTAGTCCTTTTCCTTTCATTGATTTTCTGTTTTATTCAGCATTCATAAGTTATTCGATTGAACAGATAATCGTGTCGAAAAGCTTTTTCTTTCCATGAATCTGCTTGTGTATTCTAAATAAAACAAGTTGTAAAAAAGCAACGAGCAGTCATTCGTTGTGGTTTGTCGTTCATTTTATTGCATAAACCATCTTTGTTTGGGGATAAACAAGTGGGGATAAAAATGGTCATGCATATGTAAATTATACCAAAGATTGGAGAGTATCACAAAAAATTTATAAAAATAACGATCCTAAAAAAGAAAAAAACTGAAATATGTGATAAGCATCTCATACTTCAGTCTTTTTTCGTTCATTATTCGTAAGACATTAGGTCTTCATCAAACCCGCTAACAAGGGTGGTGATCATTGCTACGACTAGACTAACAGCCAATCCTGCTAAGTACCAGAAAAAAGTACCGGAAATAAAGGCTGGCAATGTGGTCAGACTACCAAATACAAAAGCGATCGCTTTCACTTGAGCAAATCCCATGACAGCTCCACCAGCAGCTGCACCGATGCAAGCAGCAACAAATGGTTTTTTCAATGGAATCGCGATTCCGTAAACAGTAGGCTCGGTCACTCCCGCAAGTAAAATCGAAGCGAAAGCAGAACCAGAAATCGAACGTGTTTTTGAACGTTTACTTCGGAGGAATACCCCTAAAGCTGCACCAGCCATTCCAAAATTAGCTGCTCCTGTCAACGGAACGATACGGTCGAACCCATAAGCTGAGATATTGCTGATCATGACAGGATTTACAGCCCATTGGATACCAAATATCACCAAAATGTTCCAGCCTCCAGCGATGATTGCTCCACTGATCGGTCCGTTAATATCCATCATCCAAGTAATTGCTGCAGCTAAACCTTCACCAAGATAAACACCGGCAGGTCCGAAGACCATTAATGTCAAAGGAACCGTGATGACTAATGAAAGTAAAGGTACAAATACTAATTGCATGTTTTCACGAATATATTTTTTAAGGAATCTTTCGACAAAAGAATAAAAGAAAATACCTAAAATCGCCGGCATGACAGTAGACGTGTACTGCATCAGCACTACAGGAATCCCCAGAAAATCAGTAGCTGCTTTACCACTATCTGAAAGTAAAGAGGTCAAATTTGGCTCAATCAGCGCTGCAGCAATGACAGCCGCGATATATCCATTCACTTTAAACGTTTTGGCGGCAGAAAAAGCGAGAAAGATTGGCAGAAAATAAAAGGCAGCATTCGACGCAGCAGACAAAATATGATAAGTCCCGCTCGTTTCACTAAGCCAGCCAATCGTAGTCGCTAAAACAACCAGACCTTTTAATATACCAGAACCGGCAAATAGGGGAATGATTGGCGTAAAGATTTCCGATATCAAACCAAATAGTTTTTCGATCGGATTTAGCTTTTCTTTCGGAGCTGAATGATCGATTTGACGTGTCAATTCCTTATAAGCAGGGGCCAATCCCTGATCCATAATTACTTCTGCATATCTATCGAGTAAAATGAAATATTTGATGGAAGGGATTTGCTGCTTTAATTTTTCTACATTTGCTGCCGGCTGTTTTTGTAATTTGATACGAAGCCGAGTCGCACATGGGAGGACAGAATCAATATTGTCTTTTCCCCCTAACTGATCAATCAGCAGATGAATCTGTTCGGACAGTACCATCTGTTCAGGATTCATTGTCGTTTCCATTAGAAGACCACTCCACTCACTAAGATAATATTGGCATAAGGTGTCATCTCGCCTGTACGAATAAATGCATGGCAGTTATTCAAATCTTTTTTCATTTCTTCATGTGGGATAAAGCTAATCGGTGTATCTGGTAACAGTAATTTGATTTTTTCCAATATTTCCGGATTCATTGTCTTTATTTCTTCCGCCAATTCAATGGATTGTACTTCAAGTTCTTCTAAAACGTTTTCTAAAACAGATAAAAAACTTGGAAGTCCGTTTGAAACAGCTAAATCTATTTTTTCAGTACCAAAGGGAACAGGCATGCCTGCGTCCCCGATACTTAATTTGTCAAAGTGTCCCATTTGTGCGATTACTCGCGAAATATCTGAATTGATGACTTTTCCTTTTTTCATGTTTGTTTCTTCCTCTCGTTGTTAATTTATGACTGCTGATTGTTCTAAAGCTTCACGGTAAGGGATAGAAGGTTGCGCACCATAAGACTGTACGGCAATAGAAGAGGCTAGATTTCCATAAAGGATCGCTTCTTTCAAGTTACCAAGGTCTGGCAGAAGTGTGCTGCTCAATGCCCCAATAAATGTATCACCTGCGGCTGTCGTATCGACAGCATCTACTTTAAAAGCAGGGACGATACCGTGTTCTTTTTCTGTGTGGTAGAAAGCACCGGCACTGCCCAATGTAATGATTACTGTTCCAATGCCTAAGTCATGCATTTTTTCAGCTGCTGCGACCAAACTGTCATGGTCTGTAACTCTGATTCCTGTAATAATTTCTGTTTCTGTCTCATTTGGTATAATGATATCTGTCTTTTCGAGTAGTTCAGTAGGAATGGTTTCTCTAGCTGGTGCAGGATTCAGGATCGTTGTTTTTCCTGCGTTTTTTGCAATAGAAAAAGCTAGGATCGTCGCATCTAAACTACTTTCGAATTGAGCAATAATAAAGTCACTGTTTGTAATCAATTCTTTGTTCTTTCGAACTTCTTGTTCATGGAAAGCATTATTTGCGCCTGCATGAATCAAGATACTGTTTTCTCCTGCGGCATCCACCATAATCATTGCTTGTCCGGTTGCGGCGCCCTCAATTTCAGCAATTCCAGATGTATCGATGTTTTCTTTCGTCAGTAGATCCAACAATTGCTGTCCTTCACTGTCAGTTCCAACACCTCCAATAAAAGATGTTCGTGCGCCTGAACGTTTGGCTGCCACTGCTTGGTTGGCGCCTTTGCCTCCGCCAGCGTGAAAAATCTCATGTGCATGCATCGTTTCTCCTGGTTTTGGCATTTTGGTTAAACGAAGGGTAGTGTCCATATTAATACTTCCAATTACTGTAACCGTGTTCATTTCACAAACCTCCAACTATCTCATTTATTTTGATGGGAAGAATTATTTTTTTAAAACGTTTTAGTAAAACGTTTTAATAGTTCGATAAAAATATAGCACACCTTGAAAGCTATTTCAAGGGTGCAGTCGAAAATCTTTTTTCTAGTCGTACAGGTAGCCGTTTTTCTTCCCACTCTTTTTCTGGGAATTGGATTCGATCTAACAATAATTGGGCAGATGTTTGCCCCAATTCGAAGATTGGTTGTGCGATTGTCGTCAGTTTTGGCTTGATATATTCGCACATATCTATATTATCATAGCCAATAATGCTATAGTCTTCTGGGATGCTTTTTCCAGCTTCCTCTAATCCGCGATATAATCCAAAAGCTAATTCATCATTTAAAGCAAACACACCAGTTGCAGCAGAATCAAGAAGTTTGGCTGTGATTTGGTAGCCGCCTTGTTTTGAGAACTGTGTAGGCAAGAGGATCAGTCGGTCATGAGGGATTTGGTAAACATCAAGAGCAGATTTAAACCCATCAATCCGAGCGTGGACATTTTCTGGCAGATTTTCAGGATAGACAAGGGCGATCGTTTGATGTCCTAGACTAAGTAGGTGCATACCTGCCAGATAACCACCGCGAAAATCGTCTGTTCGTACGGCATCACTAAATCCTTCAGATTTTTTTTGATCCAAAACAATGAAGGGCCGGCCTTGTTTTTTCAAATTTTCGTTGATTGCATTCGTAGAGACAGCAGAAGTCGCAATAATGAATCCATCCACACCTCGACGTGTGAGCTCGGCTAGGTACTCGATTTCTTTTTGATGATCAGAATCAGCATTACATAATATCGTGACGAAGTTCTGATTGTACAAGATATCTTCAATTCCTCGCATCAATGTACTGAAGAATGGATTCGTGATATCAGGAACGAGTACGCCAATCGTTTTCGTTTCCTTGGTAATCATTTGTCTAGCAAAATAATCAGGTTGATAGCCTAATTCTTCTTTAGCAGCTAAAACTTTCTGAACGGTTTTCGGACTGAATTTCTCCGTATTTCCATTTAATATCAAGGAGACAGTTGTGATTGAAACACCGGAAAGTTTAGCGACTTCTTTGATTGTGATCTTTTTTTTCACCATGTTCATACTCCTATCTAAATCCTGTGGTTATTTTCCCATGAAATCAAAAAGAAGTAAATGAAAATCACATACGCTAGTACCCTATTTGCTTTGTTGGATTGCTTCGATTATTTGTTTCGTTGAACGTACTCGTGCAGTTTTCGGAAATATCTTTTTTATGAACAATTGATGCGATTCTTTGTCGCGATCACTACAAGCATCTTCAGCAAGCACGACATGGTACCCGTGTTGAAAGGCATCTAATGCAGTAGCATATACACCGTTTGTTGTCGCTACACCGCTTAAAATGATGGTTTCGATTCCACGACGGCGAAGTTGAAGATCAAGAGAAGTACCAAAAAAAGCACTTGGATTGTATTTTGTGATAGTCAACATATTGTCTGTATCTTTCAAAGAATCCTTCAAAAGTAAATCAGTGAATTCTGGAGGTACAGAAGCAGCAGTCATTCCACCCATATCAGTTTGTTGACTCAAATAAGGGAAAGTGGAGATGTCTACATTCACTAAAACTTTCAAGGCAGCGGTACGTTTCAATGTTTTTGCTAACGAATCATTGTTTGTCAGAATAGATGCTGCAGTGTGTGGAGAGAGTGTACCGTTATTTACGATCCCTTTTTGCATGTCGATCGCGACAAAAGCAGTTTTTGATAAATCAAAAATCATATTTTTCTTTAAATCATTCATGATGTTCCTTCTTTCAAATAACAATGTTTTTTATGTAAGTAAATCATAAATCGTTTATTTGTCAACTAAATAAAGAATTCCTTTCTTTAGTCTAGAGAAATTCAATGGTAAAATGAATAAGTGTGAGAAAACGCATTCGATGCATAGATATAGCGAGAAATATCGTGAAAATGGAGGAATCAGAGTGAAGTATGTCGAAGTAAAAAATGAATACAAACGATACAAGATGGGAGAAACGACCATTACAGCAAATGACGATATTTCTTTTTCAATTGAAAAAGGCGAATTAGTGATTATACTTGGCCCTAGTGGAGCGGGAAAGTCAACGATTCTTAATATTTTAGGTGGGATGGACACACCTGATGAAGGGCAGATTATTATTGATAACACAGATATTGCACAATTTTCAGACAAGCAGCTTACTGCTTACCGACGAACAGATGTAGGGTTCGTCTTCCAATTCTACAATCTCGTTCCTAATCTAACAGCAAAAGAAAATGTGGAATTGGCAACGGAAGTTTCCCCTGATGCGCTTGATCCTGTCGAAGTATTGACGCAAGTGGGCCTAGCTCATCGATTGAATAACTTTCCGTCCCAATTATCAGGAGGCGAACAGCAGAGGGTTTCCATTGCTCGAGCATTAGCCAAAAACCCTAAACTGCTTTTATGTGATGAGCCGACAGGTGCACTGGATTTTGAAACAGGAAAGCAAGTATTGAAATTATTGCAAAATGCTAGCAGACAACACGGTAATACTGTTTTGATCATTACACATAATTCTGCTTTAGCGCCCATCGCTGACAGAGTTATCCACATCAATGATGCGAAAGTAAGGACAGTTGAATTGAATGAGCATCCTTCATCCATTGATGAGATTGTATGGTAGGAGGATTTTATGAAAACAAAAACATATCTTAAAGCAGGTTTTCGCGAAATCCGGCAATCTAAAGGGCGGTTCATTGCAATCATCCTTATTGTCATGCTAGGAACACTTTTATTCGTAGGTGTCAAAACTGCTGGACCTGTCATGCAAAAAACGATGGATCACTATGTTGATACAGCAGGACTTTCTGATTTGCAAATCGTTTCTACTGGTGGTTTGACACAAAAAGATATCGCTCAAGCAGAAAAGATTCCAGATGCAAAAGTAGAAACAGGAAAACAGTTCTATTATTCCAATACTGGCAAAAATGAAGTGATTCAAATCTTTTCTTATAACAAAAATAGCAGGCAGAACAAGCTACAATTAATTGATGGAAAATGCCCGGAAAAATCCAACCAACTTTTATTAGATGAAAAAGCGGAGAATGAGGAGAATGAAGGGTATAAAATCGGTGATGTCTATCAGATTGATTCAGATGAATTGAAAGAAAAAGAGTATACCATCACTGGCTTTGTCCGTTCTCCATTGTTCATCAACAATTTGGAGAGAGGATACGCGAATGTCGGAAATGGTAGCGTGGATTATTTTGTCTATTTGCCTGAATCCAATTTCAAGACGGATATTTATTCTGTCTTATATCTGGATTTTACGAACGTAAAGAATTTGAATACGTACAGCAAAGCTTACAAAGATAAAATGGAGCAAAATCAAGAAAAGGCAGAAAAGTATTTACAAGATCGACCCGAAGAACGCTTAGAAGAGCTGAAAAAATCGGCAAACGAAGAATTAGAACCAGCACAGCAAAAAATAACAGAAGGCAAAGCACAAATAGCACAGGGAAGAACACAGTTAGAAGATGCTAAAAAACAGTTAGCGCAGCAGTCAGCAGCTATCCAGCAGCTTCCTGAAGCGCAACGGACAATCGCTGTACAAACTTTGTCTCAACAAGAAACTCAACTCGCTGAACAAGAAAGGCAGTTAGTTGAGAAAGAACGAGAACTAGCTTCTGCAGAGGAAGAATGGAACAAAAATGCAGAAAAAATTGAAAATTTAACTAAACCATCATACCTATACAATGAACGTTCAGAAAATGTCGGGTTTCAAGAATTTGGTGATCTGGCTGAACGTATCGCAGCAATCGCCAATGTTTTTCCTGTTTTCTTTTTCTTTATTGCTGCATTGATCACCTTTACGACAATGACGCGTATGGTAGAAGAAAACCGCAGGGAAATCGGAACATTGAAGGCGTTAGGTTATACGAAAGTTGAAATCGCAAAAAAATATGCAATCTATGCAAGTCTAGCCTCAGGAATAGGCATTGTTTTAGGAACGATATTAGGAACGAATCTTTTACCAAGGATCATTTTTGAACTATCTAACGAGCGATATGACATTGGGAGTGCCCTTGTTTTTTATGACTGGCCACCTATTTTACAAGCAGCTGCCGCATTCTTCATTGCCGCATTTGGCGCTGCAATGATTGTTTTGTTCAAAGATTTAAGAGAACGGCCTGCTGCACTGCTTCAGCCGAAAGCACCGAAGCCAGGGAAACGTATTTTTCTTGAATACATCACTCCGCTGTGGTCACGCCTTAGCTTTAATCAAAAAATCAGTTATCGAAATCTCTTCCGATACAAGTCAAGAATGCTTATGGCGATTATCGGAATTGCTGGATGTGCCGGTCTGATGGTTGCGGGCGTGGGATTGAAAGATTCTCTAAGTTCTGTCTCAGCCAAACAATTTGGACCGATCATTGACTATCAAGCAATTGTTACATTAGATTCATCCACGGAAGAGAATCATCAAAAAGCAGCGGATATGTTGCAGCAGCAAGAAAAAGTAAATGAGATCCTAGCTATTCATACTCAAACCGTAGAATTGAGAAAAAAAGGGCATGCTTCACAAAGTCTGACAGTGATCGTACCGAGTAAAACAGCTGATTTTGATCGTTTTATCCATTTAACAGATCTTGAAGAGAACCCACGTTCCTTACCTAAAGCAGGAATCGCTATTACGCAAAAAGCAGCAGAACTATTTGACTTATCTACAGGAGATCATATATCGCTTTATGATGAAAATCAAAAAGAATGGAAAGTCGAAGTAAAAGAAATCGTGAAAAACTATCTAGGCAGCTTTATTTATCTGTCCCCTGAATATTATGCTTCAGTGACTGATCAATCGATGTCGGATAATGCATTTTTGCTGCGTACAGATAAGATGACAACGAAAGAAGAAGAAATGCTTTCCGAGAAACTGCTGGCTACAGACGCTGTGACAAATACGTCTTTCATGTCCAAACAAATCGAAACGCAAGAAGAATCAATGGCGAACTTAGACTCAGTTGTATTAATCTTTGTCGTATTGTCAGGATTGCTGGCTTTTATCGTCTTGTATAATCTAACTAATATCAATATTTCTGAACGTGTACGCGAATTATCTACGATAAAAGTCCTTGGATTTTTTGATAAAGAAGTCACGATGTATATTGTTCGAGAAAATATCATCTTTACTCTCTTAGGGATCATTGGAGGATTTGGTGTAGGATATGTATTGACTGACTTTATCTTACAACAAGCATCTATGGAGAATGTCATCTTTCCATTAGTGATTACATGGTGGGCTTATGTTTTATCAGCAGGATTAACCATCGTATTCACGGTTATTGTGATGATTGTTACCCATTTCAAATTAAAGCATATCGATATGATTGATGCGTTGAAATCGAATGAATAAAAATAGAGGTTGTGAAATCAGCGGTTTGACCTGAGTATTAGAGAAACAAACGGCAAAATAGTTCCTCATATTTTGCCGTTTTTTGAGCTAATACCGAAGGCCAGCTGATTGAACACCGTTTAAGAAAGAGGTTGTGACAGAAGTGGTCAGCTTCAAGAAATAAGAAGGAATTTACGAAAACAGCTCCTCATATTTTTCATTTGAAAGGACTTATTGTCGTAGATGTAAGCTTCTGAACAACATTTATAGAAGAAACAAGAACTTTAAACAAGAGACTAGACAAATACATGTCTGTTCTCTTGTTTTTTATTGGACAACACCCTCTTAGGAAGTATAAAGATAAATTTTACAAACGCTTTCGGTTCAGTTATAATAATAAATGATAACTTGTATATATAAGTTGTGATAAGTAAGAAATCAGTTGAATGGAGGCAAATATCCATGACATTTAAAGACAAAGTCATTTATCAAATCTATCCCAAATCTTACAAAGACAGTAATGGTGATGGAATTGGAGATTTAAAAGGAATTAAAGAAAAACTGCCATATTTGAATGATCTAGGGATCGATATGATCTGGCTAAATCCTATTTATCCAAGTCCTCAAAAAGACAACGGTTATGATATCTCTGATTACACAGCCATCGATCCTATCTTTGGTACGATGGAAGAATTCGAGCAACTAATAGCTAAAGCAAAAGAATACCAAATAGAAGTCATGCTTGATATGGTATTGAATCATGTTTCGACAGAACATGAGTGGTTCAAAAAAGCACTAGCAGGGGATCAGTATTATCAGGACTTCTTCATTTTAAGAGAAGAACCAACGGACTGGGTATCAAAATTTGGTGGGAGTGCTTGGTCGCCCTTTGGAGATACAGGGAAATATTATCTGCACTTATATGATCAGACACAAGCTGACTTGAACTGGCGGAACCAAGCAGTAAGAGAGGAATTATTCAAAGTAGTTCGTTTTTGGATGGAAAAAGGGGTAAAAGGATTCCGTTTCGATG
This sequence comes from Enterococcus sp. DIV1224, assembly GCF_050555455.1. Classification (NCBI taxonomy): domain Bacteria; kingdom Bacillati; phylum Bacillota; class Bacilli; order Lactobacillales; family Enterococcaceae; genus Enterococcus; species Enterococcus sp. DIV1224. The sequence goes on from NZ_CP187859.1 coordinate 433,530, forward strand.
TTATCAATGTTATCGGTAAAGACGAGCAATTGAAAAATAATAAAGAAAATGATGGTAAACCTGAATATACAGACAAACCAATCACCCATACGTATCTAAAAGAATTGAACCAAGCAACGTTTGGGACGGATTCCACTATCATCACAGTCGGTGAAATGAGCTCTACGACGATCGAAAATTGTATCTTGTATACAGAACCTAGTAGAGAAGAATTATCAATGGTCTTTAATTTTCATCACTTGAAAGTCGACTATGAAAATGGCAATAAATGGTCAACTCCTCCATTTGATTTTGCAGAATTAAAGCGACTGTTCCATACTTGGGGAGAAAAGATGAGTGATGGTAATGGCTGGAATGCTTTATTTTTTAATAACCATGATCAGCCACGTGCGCTCAATCGGTTTGTAGCTATCGATCAGTATCGAAAACAAGGAGCAGAGATGCTAGCAACCATGATCCATTTAAATCGTGGAACACCATACATTTATATGGGAGAGGAAATCGGCATGGTCGATCCAGACTATTCCTCGATTTCCGACTATATTGACGTAGAAAGTTTGAATGCTTACAAGTTGCTCCTTGCACAAGGATGTACAGAAAAAGAGGCGTTCCGTCGAATCAAAGCAAAATCTCGTGATAACTCTCGAACACCCATGCAATGGTCCGATGCAGAACAAGCAGGTTTTACTACAGGAAAACCTTGGTTAAAAGTTGCAGGTAAGTTAGAAGAGATCAATGTAGAGAAAGAACGATCTTCTGAGGATTCTATTTTGTCCTATTATAAGAAATTGATTCGGTTGAGAAAAACATATCCAATCGTTGCACAAGGCGATTATCATGCTTATGGAGCAGATCATCCGCAAGTTTATGGCTATCTTCGCCAATTTGAAGGGCAGCAGCTACTTGTATTAACAAATTTCTATGATAAAGATACAAGGATCACCATTCCAGAAGGATTCACAGAAGCCGATATTCTTATCGATAATTATTCCGATACTGTTCTCCATCAAAACCTGGAGCTAAAACCATATCAGGCAATTGCTTTACTGAAAAACTAAAATAAAAAAGTATAAAACGCCGATCCTACGAGCTATTCTCGTGAGATCGACGTTTTGTGTTTTATTTAAAATAATCTTCTTCAGAAAATGAAGAGTGTTCATACTCTCCTTTGTCGCCATAAAATTTATTGTAGCGTTGTTTGAATTTACGGAAAATAAAAGTAACGAGTAATTTGACTAGCGTATAGATAGGAATACCGAAAATAACGCCCACAATTCCCATTAGATCACCCATGACAAGCAAAACGATCAAGATCGTAATCGGATGGATCTGCAAACGATCACCCATTACTCGAGGAATTACCAAGTCACCATGGAGAAGTTGTACGGCAAACCAGACAATGACAAATTTGACAGCCATAAAAGTAGAGTCTTGGAATGCAATGATCAAACCCGGGAAAAAAGCGATAAACGGTCCAATATATGGAATAATACATAATAACCCAGCAGAAATAGCTAAAACACTGGCAAATTCTAATCCGATCAGTAAGAAACAAACCCAGTAGACTGCTCCAAGGATAAATGAAGCAATGATCTGCCCCTTTAAAAATGAACCCAATTGTTGATTAGCAATCTTTGTCAAATTTTTAAAGTCTGTACGAAAGGCTGGTGGGACAATGGCTAAAACTGACTGATAAAATTTTTGAGGATTTCTCAAAAGGAAAAAAGTGACAATGGGCCCAGTAAATAAAGTAATGAAAATAGCTGTAACAGTTGAAAAAATATTGCTGATCCGTTGTGCGCCGCTTTCCCAATAATTTCCAATAAAGCCAGCTATATCAGACGTCACGTCATCAATAGAAGTAAAAAATTGATTAAATGAATCGGCAAAAGGTGTTTTCTCCAAAAATTGACGGAGACTCTCTTGGAAATCTTGAAATAAATCTGGCAAACTGCTAATCAATGTTTTTGTCTGTTCTTCAAGAAAAGGAACAAGCCATACGCTTCCAAGCCCCAATAAAAATAAAATAATCACATAAACAATAATGACTGACAGGTTCCTCGAAAGGTGCTTGCTTAAACGCTTGATGACTGGTTCCAAAAGATAATATAAGATCAGCGCAAACAATAATGGGGGCAAGATAGTAGCGATAATAATCCCAACAGGCTTGAATATAAATGAAATCTGATGGAAAAAATAAATGATCAGTGCCAGCAGGATCACCATACCTAAAACATAGTAAGAGGTTTTGCCTCCCAAAAAGCGGATCAAACGATTCGTTGTATCTGTTTCTTTTTTCACTCATTTTCCTCCTTTGTCTATAACTTTATTATAGACAAAAGAGGGGATAAAAGGAAAATGATAGAGGTTGATTGAAAAAATATCGTGAATCATCCATACAAAAGTTCTCCTCAATTAAAATAAGAAAACGCTTGACAGCTCTTTTAACCCTATGATAAATTAAATTCTGTTGCTAAAACGTAACTATTACGATTTACTAGAGGCGAATCGGAACATTATGAAAGAAGATGAGAAGGAGTGTTATAAATGAAACGACTGATAGGTATATTGGCTACACTGGTTTTAACAGGTATGTTAGCTGGTTGCGGGGCAAGTGGAGAAGCAGGGGACAGTAAAGAAAAATTGAGCGTGATGACGACCTTTTATCCTATGTATGATTTTACAAAAGCAATCGTCGGGGATGAAGGAGAAGTAGAATTATTGATTCCAGCAGGGACTGATTCCCACGATTATGAACCTTCTGCTAAAGACATGGCAAAGATCCAAGATACAGATATCTTTGTTTATAATGATGAAAACATGGAAACATGGGTCCCCGCAATCCAAAAAACATTACAAGAAGGCAACGTCCATACGATAAAGGCGACAGAAGGTATGCTTTTACTTCCGGGAAGTGAAGAAGGACATGATCATGACCATGAACACGGGGAAGAAGGTCATACACATGAGTTAGACCCGCATGTATGGTTAGCACCAAGTTTAGCAATCAAGCAGGTAGCAAGCATACGTGATCAGCTGATTGAAGCCTACCCAGAAAAACAGGAAGTATGGACAAAAAATGCAGCAGCCTATACCGAGAAACTTCAAGCACTCCATCAGCTTTATCAAGAAACATTTAAGCAAGCAAAACAAAGATCTTTTGTCACGCAACATGCTGCATTCAACTATCTGGCATTAGAATATGGATTGAATCAAGTATCTATTGCTGGTCTTTATTCTAGTGAAGAACCCTCTGCGGCGAGAATCGCTGAACTGAAACACTTTGTTAAAGAACATGGGATCAACTATATTTATTTTGAAGAAAACGCCAAAGATAGTATTGCTAGAACGTTAGCAAACGAAGCAGGTGTATCTTTAGAAGTATTGAATCCTTTGGAGGGGTTGACGAATGAACAAATAGAAAATGGAGAAAACTATCTTTCTATCATGGAAGCAAACCTCGAAGCGTTGAAAAAAACGACAGAGACAGAAAACCCGTTAGAAGATACTTTGACCCCCAAAAAAGAAAAGAGCGTCTATAACGGTTATTTCGAAGACGAGGATGTACAAGATCGCTCTCTTTCAGATTGGTCAGGAACTTGGCAGACAGTAGATACGTATGTAGAAGATGGGACATTTGATCCTGTTTTTGAATATAAAGAAAAATTGAATCAGGATAAAACAGCACAAGAATATAAAGAATACTATACGAAGGGCTATCAAACAGATATTGCTTCAATCAAGATCGGTGAGAAAGAGATGGCATTTACGTTTAAGGATGGAACAACGAAACGTTCAAATTATCGTTATGTAGGGAAAGAAATCTTGACCTACGAGGCAGGAAACCGTGGTGTAAGGTATCTATTCGAAGCAGAAGATAAGGAAAGTGGCGCGTTTAGATATATTCAATTCAGTGATCACACGATTGCACCGGCTGACTCCGAACATTTTCATTTATATGCAGGAAATGAAAGTCAAGAAGCATTGCTAAAAGAAATGGAAAATTGGCCAACATTTTATCCAGACACAATGGATGGCCGTGAAATTGCACAGGAAATGCTTTTGCACTGAGAGACAAAAAGAACCGAAGGGTTTGGATCGGCTGATTATTTAGTCGGTCCAAACTATTCGGTTCTTTTTATGAAATTAACTTTTTTAATCCACGGATAGAGACAGGGATAGTCTCACCGTTTGCCAACGTGACTTCTCTGGTTTTTTTATTAATCGACCGCACGTTTTGTGTGTTGATAACATAAGATTTATGGCAACGAATAAAATTCCGATGCATTTTCTCGATTTCTTTGATCTTCTCGTAGAATTGCAATTGAGCATGAGTCAAATGAACTTCCAATTTATGTGGTGCGCCTAACGAAGTAGAAAAATATTGGATTTCTTTGATCGGTAAAAATTTGATCTCATCATTGAACTCTATTTTGAAGATATCTTTTTGGATCTGGGACATTTGAAAATCTTCAAAAATTTTGCTCAGGATCTGCTCGACATTTTCTTTTAAATCATAAAGGTCTTCTTTCACAATATAGTCAGTCGGCTCAATGTTGCTTTTTAAGATTTTCATCGACATTTCCGTATGAGAAGTCACGTAGATGATTTTTCCTAAAGGATCTAATTCACGGATCAATTTACCAATCGCTACGCCATCCATTTCACTGTCTTCTAATTCAATATCTAAAAAGTAAATACCAAAAGAAGAAGTTCTGATCTTGGCCGCATTGAGAAGTTCTTCCGGATCAGAGGTAGAAATATGAACATAACTGTCTAAGTTTTCAATCATGATCCTGTTTTTGATCACCGTTGATAAAACTTCCAATTGTTTTGGATCGTCTTCACAAATATAAATGGGAATCATATCATTACTCCTTTATTTTATTTGTATATAAATCGTTTGAGAAAAACGTTGGTTTTCAATTGATGTTTCAAGGAAAAGATAAGGGTTTGTCTTTGTCAATTCATCCAAGATAAACAAGCCAAGTCCTTCGTTTTTTGGATTTGTTTTTGTTGAGAAACCTTTTTGTTTCAACTGGTTTAACGGTAATGTATTGGTTGTTGTATTGATTACACGAATCATCACGGAATGATTTTTCTTGATGATTGTCAATTCGATCTTTTTCTTCTTTGCAGCACTAGCTCCTTCAATCGCATTGTCCAAGATAATACCAAGCATACGTACAAGGTTTACCGTATGTTTCGTATCCAACTCGATTGGCTTAGGAAAATGAAGCTGGACGATCAATCCTTTTTCCTGTGCCATCATAAGTTTTAATGACAGCAAACTGCGTATTTCAGGAACTTTCATATTATCCAACATACTTAGATTGGCCGGGAAAAGGTTCATCATCTGGCGTGTAGGCAATATCGTTTGATCGTAGTACGACCGTAATCCTTCCAAGTCGCCTTCTGCAATATAGCTGTGAAGAGAAAAGAGCAGATTTTGGTAATCATGTTTGAATTCTCTCAAGTCTTGATAGTTTTTTTCCAGATCTTTGATATAATCCTGCTGCATCCTGACTTGTTGCTCTAACAACTGATCAGCTAACTTCTTATTAGAGATTTTCCAATAATAAACCAAGATGATCAAGCCGACACACAGATAGAGAATAAAAAAACTAGTATTCAAAGCTAAGACATCAGGTGTTTCACCAGAAAAACGGGTATAAAAAATAATGATATAGTATGTAAATAATATCAACGTCCCAATCGTACCGATCATACGGCGGTCCACTGTGTGAAACCAAGTCTCTAACGATTTTTTAAAACAAAAAGCTAATAAAGCAGATAAAAGAGCGGATAAGGCAATGTGAAAATACTGCAAGGAATCTCCTGGTTCAACAACCGCAGATTTCAAAACAAAAAAATCGCCGATGCTTGTTAAATGATCTCCTAAAAGCGACGTCAATAATCCAAAAGGAAGCGCGTAAACTAATTGTTGACGCGAAGTCGAAAAGAAGAAAAAAGTAAGCATCAGCATTCCTATAGCAATTAGAGCAGTAAAAATCCCTAAAACTGAGTAGACCCATCCAATCAAAATGCAAGAAATCAGAGTGAATCCTGCAAACAGATAATTGTATCGGATATGATGGTCAATCAATAAGATACAAATTGTGTAAATCAAATATTGCAACGCTATGGACCATAAAAACATAAAGTACAGCTCCCATTGATTTTTACCAAATTATAGCACAATTAGCGTATTATTTTTTTAATTTTTCAGGGATTTTGAATTCAGAACTCATACCAAAGCAGCAGCCAGATACAAAAAAGTCAGATAAGTTAGTTAATTGTTTAATGATTGTTTTTTTCATGAAAGATTCCTCCAAAATTCATCAAGTAGTTTGTAATAGGGAGCAACGTAGCTATTTCTAAAACAATCCCAAGTAGCAAATAGGTAGAAAAGTAAGAAGCTGAGAAAAATAAAGTGATGAGAGAAAAAATTAGAAACATGCTGATCGCCTTCTTTAATAATGGTGGACGTTTCTCGGGTTCAATGGGATTGATGGCTGTACCTCTTGATCCATAGCGAAGCAGTAACAAAAAGCAGCTGATTAACAAAAAGACCATCATTGGGAAGGAGATAGTCAATTGCAGATGTTTCATCACCAAAGGAACGCCCCATAAATAAAGCAGTGTCCACAGCAGACAAACGAATTCAGAGTCGGAATGCAATCCATAAGCATATCTGCGGATGCAGATATAGGAAAGAAAGGTGATTCCTGTTTCCGCCCATGAGCCCGTCACCAGAGAAAACACTAGAACGACCGCTAGTTTTCCAAGGTTGTTCAATAAAACTTCTAAGGCAAATTTTACTTGGACATACACCATATCTTCTTCCGATTTGTCTCCGCTGAATAAGGTTTCTAATAATTTGTTCACAACTTTATCTTTCATCTCATACGTACCTCCACCACAAATTCTATGCTAAAAAAAATAAAAAACGTGTTTTGTTTCATAAAAAGTGGTTTTGACATCAAAACCGTCATGATTTCCTTAAAAAAATCTTCATTTTTTTAAATCCTTTCCAAAAAAGGTGACAGTTTTGATACGAAAAGTACATTTTATGACAAGTTTGTGTTTTTTCGAGTATTTTATGTTAAAAATTTACTGACCTTAGAAAAGGTGATGGAGGGATTCTTATGGAAAATGAACAATTGTTTGAAGTCGGCGAAACATATGCATTTAAATCTGATTTATTTGAATCACCAATAAAAGGAAAAATAGAAAAAATCTATGAAAATAGCGTGATGATACGTGTCATGAATTGCGCAGCAGAAGACAATGATACCGCTCATAATCTGCACTGGCAGTTAGTCGTACGCAAATCAAGTACAATAGAAGAATAAAAACAGATAAAATGTTGAGAGCATAAAAGAGTAGAAGTTCATCCATTCTACTCTTTTATTTTCATGAATAGGCGTGACTTCTAGCTACTATTGGCGAAGCAGCCTTTAAGGAGCAGATAAAGTCAAGGCTTTTATTTCTATAAATGAAGTAGTAAAATGAAGAACAGATTTTATTACAGGAAGGATGCCGATAATTGTGATTATTGTTGCAGGAACGATCGGTGCAGGGAAAAGCACACTGACTGAAATGCTTGCCCAAGATTTAGAAACAAAACCTTTTTATGAGAACGTGGAGGATAATGAAGTATTGCCACTGTTTTATTCTAATCCGGAAAAGTATACTTTTTTATTGCAGATATTTTTTTTGAACAAACGTTTTTTGGCGATTAAAGATGCTTTCAGCCATGATGACAATGTACTAGACCGCTCCATCTACGAAGATAGTATGTTGTTTCATCTGAATGCCGATTTAGGGCGTGTTTCTGAAGTAGAAGTAAAGCAGTATGAGGGTCTTTTAGAGACGATGCTGAAGGAATTAGAAGAAATTTCGCCGCAAAAGAAACCGGATCTACTGGTTTATATTCGTGTATCCTTTGAAACTATGTTAGCAAGAATCAAAAAAAGAGGTCGGGAATATGAACAGCTAGAGCAAGATCCTGAACTCTATTCCTACTATAAAGAACTCAATCGACGTTATGAAGAATGGTATGAACAGTTTGATATATGTCCCAAAATAGTAATCGATGGGGACAAATACGATTTCGTAGCCGATCCAGCATGTGGAGAACAAATCGTACAAGAAATCAAGATGCGGGCAAAGAAAATGACAGAAGAGGCAGATGGCCAGTCGATCCGCTACACTACAAATAACCCGAAAGCAAAGGGTATCTTTACAACTAAATAATAAAAAAACTAAGCAAATTGCTCACTCACAAAATTTCTTTGTGAACAGCATCCTGCTTAGTTTTTTTGATTCAGGGGAATCAAAAGGTGAAACGGTTCGTATGATAAAACTGCCATAACTGAAATGTCTGAGTGAGGGCCATGATCAAGAATAAAATAGAAACGACCAAAATCGAATAGGCGCCAAACAAATGATGACAGAATACAAGGACAATAGCCCCTGCGATAAAGGCAAGAACGACAGTTAAATAGTGGAAAAATCGATCAAAATCTGCTTTTTCTTTAGAAATACAATAATCATATAAATTTGTTGCTACCCCTTTTAAATTTCCTGTTGTGAATAAATTGGTGTAGGCACGCCCGTTGATTTTATCAAAAGCCACCCACTGGATCGAGGCCGTAAAAGCAATTAAAATCGTTACTAATGCGGGATGTTCATGGACAGGTGTCAAACTGACAAAGAAAAAAATCACCGCTTCATAATATAGAACAAATAAGCGCCAGAAATGTTTTTCTTTTTTTCTAAAATAATCAATCAAATACTTTGTTAGAAGAATCCCTAAGAAAAAGAAAAGGGTAGACAATACTTTTTTGCCAACGCTTAGCCACTCTCCGTCAAAAGCTTGGATGATCGATAGGATGATATTGCCAGTTTGAGCAGAGGCAAAAGCACCATACTGGATATAAGTATAACTGTCCATTGCTCCTCCGATAAATGTCAGCAAAAGACCTATTGTACGCCCTTCGTGAAAGGAAGTCTGCATTTTTTTCATCACCTTTTATGAATATAATTTTGTCTTCCTTATCTTAGCATAAACGATTGAAAAAAAGGAAAAATTTTCAGAAAACTAAAATCATCTCGCTCCCCATTTTCATTTTTAGAAAGGTCTGTTAGTATAAAGAAAAAATAGACAACGAGATTTTAAATAATCAAATTGGAAGAAACAACTTCAAAGAAGAAAGATGGGAAGGAAATCAATCAGTTGGATGAAAAAGAAATTCTCCGATTACAAAAAGAACTGAATCGTTGGGAGAACAAATATAAAAAGCTTCAACAAGTCTTTCGGCTACAAGAAGAAATCATTGCTACCTATGAAGCGGCTTATGGAGAAGCCCCTGGACTTATTGAGGAAGAAATGCAGGAAAAAGAAAGCAAAGAAAACAACTCTTTCTTTAAAATGATGGAGAAACGTTCTTATAATCGCTTCAATCAAGAACAAAAAGCAGCTATCACATACGATATGCAGAAACATCTTCGAATCATAGCGGGAGCTGGGAGCGGCAAGACGCAAACAATCTGTGCAAAAGCTGTGTACCTGATGACACAAAAACAAGTAGACGAAGAACGCATACTGATGATTACTTTTACACGGAATGCTGCAAATGAACTAAAAAAACGAGTAGATAATTTCAGCCAAAGGAAAACTGCTGTCCATATCGGAACATTCCACAGTATCTTTTTCAGGATATACAATGAGATTTGTCGAAAATTCCCTGATGTGGCAATGCAAGGGATACAAGGAGACTTTTCAAAAGATACTGCGCAAAAAGTAAATGCTGTTTTGCAACAGCTGATACGTAAATATAATCTTTATCTTTTTGATCAATATGGAGAAAAAACGATTGCTTCTCGCTTAGACTATTGGCAGAATATGAACCTATCAATAGAAGAAATGATCCAGTTAGTTAAAGAAAAATATGATTCCATTGATAAGAATACAAGACAACCGATATCAGAACGACTGTATGGATTGCTCACAGAACTCCAAGAACAAAAAAGAAGGCAGCAATTGTTAGAGTTCAATGATGTACTCCAAAATTTGAAAAGCGCTTTGGAGAATGACGAGATTCAGCGCTATATTGGACAGAAATATGATTATCTATTTATTGATGAATTTCAGGATACTAATCCACTTCAATGGGAAATCGTGAAGCGGATGACAAAGGAAAACGGGATCAAGTTAATCGTTGTTGGAGATGATGACCAAAGTATCTATGGATTCAGAGGATCAGAGCCAGCATATATCAAGAACTTTGAAAAAGAATATCCTACTAAAACTCTTTTCTTATTAACTAATTACCGCTCTCGGGCAGCTATTGTCCAAGGAGCGAATAGATTGATCAGCTATAACAAAAATGATCGGATACCAAAGGCGATGATTCCAGCACAAAAAGAAGCGGGCATTATGGAGGCTTATTTGTTCTCAGATACAAAAGCAGAAAGCCAGTGGCTGATAAGTCAAATTCAGTCATTTATTCAAAAAAATGGGAAATATAAGGAATCGATCATATTATACCGATCGGCTTCGCAAACACAGCAACTTGTCCAATCTCTGCTGAAAACGAATATTCCTTTTGTACTGGAAGCAGATAGTCCATATGAAGGTATCTTTGGCATCAAGTTTTTCCAACAGTTCTATCAAAAAATCGTTCATTGGCAAACAGCACAGAATCCGCAAAAGAAAAATCAGGCCTATCAGCAGTTGTTGCGGCAGCTGATGGTAGACTGCTATCTGAAAAAAAATGAATGTGATCAATACTTTTCTCCTAAATATCAAAATATAGCCATTACGGATTATATTTTGTCGGTAAGACCTAATTTAAAATCCAAATCTGCAGAAATCCGCCAGTTTGAGGAAGCGTTGCGTAAAACAGACCAGCATCAAGAAATCTATTCGCTTGTACAAAGCTATCTTCATCTGCCACGTATAGCTAAGGAAATCGATCAGAGTGATCAAGAATGGATACGAGAAGAAGTAAAGCAACATGCTACTTTTAGAAGTATCCAAACCTTATCGCAAGAAATCCAAGCAACAGCTAAAGAATTAAAAACCCGCTTGATTGCTTACAGACAAGGAAAACTTGATGCGCTATGTATCCAGAGCATTCATAAAAGTAAAGGTCTTAGTTACAGAAATGTCTTTTTAATTGGCTGTAACGAAGGAAGTTTGCCTTATAACGGAGCAACAGAAAAGAAAGTCATTGACTCTAATGAAATAAAAGCAGAACCAGCGACGACGATAGAAGAAGAACGAAGACTATTTTATGTTGCGATGACTAGAGCAAGAAATCGTCTGTATCTATGTGTACCTCAAATGAAAAATACAAGAAAATTGAAAGTATCGAGATTTGTCAAAGAAACCGGTAGTCGTATGAAAAAAGGAAAGTGATGGAAAAGAGGTTGTGACAGGAGTGGTCAGCTTCAAGAAATAAGAAGGAATTTACGGAAATTGCTTCTCAAATTTTTGTAAAATTTCGGCTTATTTTCGAAGAAGCTACTTCTGGAACACCGTTTATTCGGAAAAGGGAGGTGTGACAAGATTTTTGTCACACCTCCCTTATTTATTTTTGAAAAATGAGAATACTATTATTAAAATAGGGAATAAATAGAATAATTCTCATTATTTAAACGCAAATAATCGATTTTTTTCGACTTTTTTTATTTTTTATTAGCTAATAATTGGTATTTTAAAAGAAATTGCTGTAGAATTGGATTATAATTAAAAAGGAGTGAGAAAATGATAAAAGTATATACTTCGCCTAGCTGTACTTCCTGTAGAAAAGCAAGAGCATGGTTGCAAGCAAATCAACTTGAATTTGAAGAGAAGAATATTTTTGCCGAACCGTTAACAGAAAGTGAGATCAAAAAGATCTTAGCAGCGACTGAAGGAGGAGTTCAAGATATTATTTCCACTCGGTCGAAAATTTACGAGAAGTTGGGAATAGATTTTAACGAATTAACTTTAAAGCAAATGATCGTCCTATTCAAAGAATATCCTTCATTATTGAGACGACCTATTTTGATTGATGAAAAAAGAATACTAATCGGATTCAATGAAGATGAAATCCGGTCATTTGTCCCTCGTGAAATTCGGTGTGTTGCTAGAAACCTAATCTATTTACAAAACAATAACATCTTAAATTCATAGGGAGGGAGTCTTCGTGGAAGTGAAAGTCTATGGATCGGCGCACTGTGTAACCAGTCTGAAGGCGAAACAATGGTTAGAATACCATCAATTGCCTTATCAATTTGTTGACTTAGAAGAACGCGATCTAAGTACAGAAGAAGCAGAAGAATTATGCAGTTTTGAAGAAGTGCAAGCAGAACAGCTATTTGCGACTTGGTCTGAGGCTTTCCATAACATTGCGATAGACCTTTCCTCTGTAGGTAAAAAAACAACTGATTTCTTTATGTACACAACATACAAAACTCCTTAGACGTCCGTTGATCATTATCGATGAAGTTCTATTTATTGGATACAATGAGCAGTTGATGGAGCAACTTATCCTAAATAAATAGTCTTTACCTATTTTAATCAATTTCTGAGCGCTTCGTACAGTTGGAACAGTCGAACACTTAACATCAAGTGTGTTATGTGTTCTTTTTTTTGTCTTTATTTTTCTACTATAAAAGATATGCTCGATTTATTTGGTCAAAATTCAAATGTACGAGGGAAAATAGGCTGAGAAATATATTGACATGTGTAAATTTACATGATATATTCATTTTTGTTGTTTTAAGTAATACGCAAATAAAGCAGCATTAAAAAAACTTGAAAAATAGTTATTGACATGTTGATGATGACATGATAAGATAACTGAGTCGTTAAAAAAGAACAGCTTACGAAGCTTGATTCTATCGAAAAAAACTTCAAAAAAAGTTCTTGACAAATAACAAACAACAAGTTATGATAAATGAGTTGTTGAAAGATTTCGAAAAAACGAAATTGAAAAAACTTTTAAAAAAGAGTTGACAATCACTTGTCGCTCTGATATGATATAAAAGTTGCTACGGCAGCCAAAAATAAATCGGAAAAACACTTCCGATGAAGTAGACCTTTGAAAACTGAACAAAGTAAGACAAACCAAATGTGTAGGGCGTCTTGATTCAATTCAAGACAACAAACATTTTTAACAAGCAAGCAATATGCTAGCAAACAAATTGAGCTTAACAATCGCAAGATTGTTCGAACTTTTTATGAGAGTTTGATCCTGGCTCAGGACGAACGCTGGCGGCGTGCCTAATACATGCAAGTCGTACGCTTCTTTTTCCACCGGAGCTTGCTCCACCGGAAAAAGAGGAGTGGCGAACGGGTGAGTAACACGTGGGTAACCTGCCCATCAGAAGGGGATAACACTTGGAAACAGGTGCTAATACCGTATAACAATCGAAACCGCATGGTTTTGATTTGAAAGGCGCTTTCGGGTGTCACTGATGGATGGACCCGCGGTGCATTAGCTAGTTGGTGAGGTAACGGCTCACCAAGGCCACGATGCATAGCCGACCTGAGAGGGTGATCGGCCACATTGGGACTGAGACACGGCCCAAACTCCTACGGGAGGCAGCAGTAGGGAATCTTCGGCAATGGACGAAAGTCTGACCGAGCAACGCCGCGTGAGTGAAGAAGGTTTTCGGATCGTAAAACTCTGTTGTTAGAGAAGAACAAGGATGAAAGTAACTGTTCATCCCTTGACGGTATCTAACCAGAAAGCCACGGCTAACTACGTGCCAGCAGCCGCGGTAATACGTAGGTGGCAAGCGTTGTCCGGATTTATTGGGCGTAAAGCGAGCGCAGGCGGTTTCTTAAGTCTGATGTGAAAGCCCCCGGCTCAACCGGGGAGGGTCATTGGAAACTGGGAGACTTGAGTGCAGAAGAGGAGAGTGGAATTCCATGTGTAGCGGTGAAATGCGTAGATATATGGAGGAACACCA
>NZ_CP187859.1:452500-1737500 GCF_050555455.1 Enterococcus sp. DIV1224
TTCATTGTTGCTTCCAGAACATCTAAAATATCTTCGTAACTTTCATGATTCAATACAGTCAAGTAAAATCCTGTTTGGCATCCCATTGGTGACCAGTCTACGATATAATCTGCATGATTACGGATTAGTTCAGCAGTCAAGTGTTCCAATGAATGCAGACTTGGCATATCCATGTGTTCTTTATTTGGTTGTTTAAAGCGGACGTCGTATTTAATGATGACATCGCCATGTGCACCTGTTTTTCGATCGGCTACACGTACATAAGGTGCTTTGACTTTTGTATGGTCAAGATTAAAACTTTCGACATTCATTCTCATTTGTAAGACTCCTATCTATTTGTTCATTTGTTTTGATGTTTTCCACTAAAGAATTATTTAGTGAAATTTACAAAAACGTCTTTCTACTTGATTCTAACACTTATCGTTTCCAAGGTGTAGCAATCTGAAATATTTTTTAGATTTTTCTGCTAAACCGTTTATGCGGACTTTCTAGTTCTTGATTGTGTCAAATGCCTGAGCTAAATCGTTTATGAGATCCTGACCATACTCAATTCCTACAGAAAGACGGATCAAGCCGTCCTTTATGCCAGCCTCTTCACGTTTTTCTTTTGGAATAGACGCATGAGTCATGACAGAGGGAATTTCTACTAAACTTTCTACGCCACCTAAACTTTCTGCTAAAGTAAATAGTTGGAGAGATTCAACAAAAGGAATAGCAGTTGCTTCATTTTTTAAAGTAAAAGAAACCATTCCGCTAAAGCCACTCATTTGTTGCTTAGCAATTCCATAAAGTTCATGATCGGGTAATCCTGGATAGTAGACCTTTTCTACTGCTGGATGAGAGAAAAGAAAATCAGCTACTGCAAAAGCATTTTTTTGATGTTCCTCCATACGAACACTTAGAGTCTTGATTCCACGCTGAAGTAACCAGCTATCTTGAGGACCAAGAACGGCACCGATAGCATTTTGATAAAATCCGATCTGCTCAGCCAGCTCTTTATGTCTAGTAGTCACTAGACCAGCTACTACATCGCTGTGTCCGCCTAGATATTTGGTGCCGCTGTGGACAACGATATCAGAACCAAGATCTAATGGTCTTTGAAAATAAGGAGTAGCAAATGTGTTGTCAGCAATAACTATCAATCCATGTCGATGAGCCAGAGTGGCACTTTTTTCTAAATCAGTAATCTTTAGAAGCGGATTGCTAGGTGTTTCAAGATAAAGTGCTTTTGTATTGGGTTGGATGGATTGTTCTATTTTATCAAGATTGCTCGTATCTATGATCGTGTACTCGAGACCATTTTTAGTAAGAACCTTGTCAAATAGACGGAATGTTCCTCCATAGACATCATCTCCTAATAAGATATGATCGCCAGCTTCAAAAAGAGAAAAAACGGCATGAATCCCAGAAAGACCAGAAGAAAAAGCGAATCCTCGAACACCCCCTTCCAAATCAGCAATCAGTTCTTCCAATGCAAAACGAGTAGGATTACCAGATCTTGAATATTCATATTGTTTAGGATGACCGACTCCATCTTGCCGATAAGTGGATGTTTGATAAATAGGTACACTGACAGCTCCTGTTGTGGAATCTTCACTGATGCCTCCGTGGATCAATTTTGTTTGAATGTGCATGTTTCTTTCCTCCTATAAGTAAATGTTTTTTGATAAATAGCGGTCTGCTGCGTCTGGAAAAATCGTAACGACACGATGACCAGGTGGTAAACGACGAATTTCTCTTAATGCTGCTGCAAAAGCCGCACCACTCGAACTTCCAACTAATAGTCCTTGTTCTCGTGCTAATTGCCTAGTATAGTTAAACCCTTCTATATCAGAGATTGTCTCGATCTGATCGATTGAAAGGGGAGAAAGAAACGGCGGAATGAATTCTACACCGATACCCTCAATTTCATGAGGGGCTGGATCTCCGCCATTTAACACAGAGCCCTCTGGTTCTACACCGATTATTCGAATGTCGGGATATTTTTCTTTCAAAAAGGTAGAAGTTCCAGCAAAGGTTCCACCGCTACCGATCCCCGCCACAAAACTATGGATATCTTCTTTGATTTCATGAAAGATTTCCGGTCCTAACGTATGATAGTAAGCAGCGGGGTTATCTTTATTTTCAAATTGAAGAGGCAGATAGCTGTTCGATATCTCTTCTGCAAGTTTTTTACTTTTGCTGATGGCACCGACGATTCCTTTCTCACTAGGAGAATGGATGATCTTTGCTCCCAATGCTTTCATCAATTGTTGTTTTTCTAAGCTGAACTTCTCTGGAACAACAAAAATCGTTCTTAACCGATGTGTGAGTGCGGCCAGAGCAATCCCAATCCCTGTGTTTCCGGCAGTCGGTTCGATGATCGTCGTTTTTTCATTGATTTTTCCTTGGGCAAGTCCTTCTTTGATCAAATAACTGCCCAATCGATCTTTGATACTTCCTCCTGGATTTAAATATTCCAGTTTTGCATAAATAGCAGAACCTTTAGGCATAGAATAGTGCTGATTGTCAAAGCGATAAAGCGGTGTAGAACCAATAGCTTCTGTAATTGTCGAGATAATCATATGGACCTCCTAAAAAAGATAATAAAAAAAGGAGCTGACTATTAAATCAGCTCCTTGAAAGACATAGAGAAAAATTGAGTAGACAAAAAGGTAAGTTACCTGGTACTCATTCTATGAAGGGCAATTAATAGACATGACAAATAGTATGCTGCTTTTACGCACCATACAACAGCAACGATTCCATTGTTTTTGGTTGCTGACTGTCATGTGTATCCCTCCAAGTAAAATTTTTATTAACGATAGCATGAAAAAAAATAAAAGTCAAATGCTTGAAAGGAAAAATTTTTTGATAGTATCGTTTACCCGTATTTACTTTTTTTGTCAAATAGTCATGAAACCTTAAAAGATAGAGAATACTCTAGTTTTCTGACCGGTTGTCTGATACAATAAAGTTGATTATGATAAAGAAAAGAAGGAGCAAAAATAATGATCTCAGCAAGTGATTTAAGAGCCGGTATGACATTCGTTCAAGACGGTAAATTGATTAAAGTTCTGGATGCAAGCCACCATAAACCTGGTAAAGGAAATACAGTTATGCGTATGAAACTGAAAGATGTCCGTTCAGGCGCAACATACGATACAACGTTCAGACCAGAAGAAAAATTTGAAAAAGCACATATCGACACAAAACCTGTGCAATATTTGTACACGATGGACGATACAGCTTTCTTCATGGATTTGGAAACATATGAACAATATGAAATTCCTGTAGAAACAGTAGAAGAAGAAATGAAATATATCCTAGAAAACATGGAAGTAAAAATCCAATTCTTCGGTAGCGAAGTTATCGGTGTTCAATTACCAACAACTGTCGTGTTGCGTGTCGTGGAAACACAACCTTCAATCAAAGGTGCAACAGTTACTGGTTCAGGTAAACCAGCGACAATGGAAACTGGCTTAGTGGTCAATGTTCCTGACTTCATCGAAACAGATGAATTATTGGAAATCAATACAGCAGAAGGTTCTTATGTAAAACGTGCGTCAAAATAATGAGCTGACGAATTGATAAGAAGTTGAAAAACATAGCTTGGCCTCTTGAAAAGTGGATCATCCGATCTGCCTTTCAAGAGGTTTTTTGTAGAATCAGCCGATTGAAAAATAAAAAAGTATTTGTTTTATTTACACTTTGAAATACAATTTAATTGAAAGATGTGATCTGTCGAATATTTTGAAAGAGAGGAATCTTTATGGGATTCATCCTATTACTGTTTTTTTATCTTTTGATTTTTTTGTTGTGGGCAATAATTGTAACGCTTGCATTTCCAGAAGTGGCTTTGTACATAATTGTTGTTTTGTTTTCGATGTTCCTTCCGAATGAAATAGGTGGGCGATATATTGAATTATTGGAATTTTTTCAGCCTATCATCCATTATTTTCAACGATTTACAGAAGCGCATCTATCTGTAAAATTATTTATTCTTTTAAGCATTCCACTGAGTTACCTGCTGTTGTCTAGTCTATTACAATTTTATGGTATTTATCCATTGCAGATCATAGGATCATGTATGACGATCATTACTGTTTTTTATTTATTAAATGTTATTTTTCAATTAGCTTTGATTTGGAATATTTTGTTGACAGTTCCGATCTCTCTCGTAGCAATTGGTATCCGTTTAGTTGTTTATCATTCTTTGAATAAGTATTTTCGTAAGTGTACGTATTTATTCACTTTTTTACTCAAAGAAAAAAATGAAAAGAAAGATACTTCTGATCATACGCAACAATCATCTGATCAAAATAGGAACAACGAAAAAACTTCTTTAGTAATCAACGAGCCTTTTGAACTGGAAGCTTATTTTAGGCTGATCTTAGGTGTAGATGAACAGGCAACAAAAGAAGAGATCAAACATGCCTATCGACAAAAAGTCATGAAGTATCATCCAGATAAATCCGTAGAAGAAAATGCGAAAGAAAAGTACGAAGAGATTATCGAAGCCTATAAATATTTGAAATAGTTTCAAATTGCCATGTTTCCTTTTATTTTCCTACTGCTTGTATAACCAAGACAGCGTTTTCTTTCTCTTTATATTAAAATAATATTATAATTAAATTAGTTTAAAAAGAGAAAACGGAGGCTGAATAATGGAGAAGCATACGACGAAAGAGACACAGAAAGAAAATAGCAACGTAAAAAAACAATTGAACTTTGCGGATAATCATGAATTTATGTTAGCTAGCCAGAATTGTGTCGCTCCCTTTAACCATTTAGAGATTATTCAAGACGGAAAAGTTATATGGAGCCAGAAAGCTTATGCATTTTTAGAAGAGGAATGTCCAAACTGTGCGAATCCAAGTCTTTGGGAAAATGCGCGATGTAACCATCAAACGGGTCTCTTTCGTGTCACTGAGCAAATCTTTCAGTTACGGGGATTTGATATGGCCAACCTCACACTGGTTCTTACTCCAAACAATAAATGGATTGTCTTTGATACATTGATGAGTATCGAATGTTCAAGAGCAGCGATTGAGTTTGCGGATCGCTGGTTTAATGAAAACGGGTATCCAGAAGTGGAGGGGAATCTTGCAGGAATCATTATCAGTCATTCCCATGTCGATCATTTTGGTGGCATACGCGGTTTGTTTAAAGACTTCAAAGTAGATCCTTCTGTTCCGATTTATGTACCTGAAGGATTTACGGAAGCTGCTATTTCTGAGAACCTTATGGTAGGGAAGGCCATGGGAAGAAGAGCAGTCTTTCAATATGGCTCTTCCTTAGAAAAAAGTCCATTTGGTTCCTTATCTGTTGGGATTGGACAAGGACAATCTACAGGCACGATCAGTTTTGAGCTTCCTACTTGTGAGATCACTGAAAATAAAATAATCGCTATCGATGGATTAGATCTGGATTTCCAATTGACCCCTGGCACAGAAGCCCCTGCCGAAATGAATACGTATATTCCAGCATATCAAGCGCTTTGGATGGCAGAAAACTGCACTTGTACGATGCATAATCTTTATACTCTGCGAGGGGCACAGATACGAGATGGAAAAAGCTGGTCGAGATAACCTTATCGAGGCACAACGGCGCTATGGACCAAAAGCAAAAGTATTGTTCCATGCGCATACTTGGCCGCGGTACGCCACTGAGGAGGAACCAGATGCTATTAACAGGTATTTACTAGACCAAGCACGGTTATATAAAGGAATTCATGATGAATCACTTAAAGCTGTCAATGCCGGGTATACCATAAACGAATTAGCAGAACAAGTCGCTTTGCCAGAAGAGCTGACAAACCAGTGGTATCTAAGACCATATTACGGAACGATTGCTCATAATAGCAAGGCGGTTTATCAAAAGTATATCGGTTGGTATGATTCAAATCCGGTGAATTTAAATCCGCTTCCTCCTGAACGGGAAGCGAAACAAATGGTAAAGTACATGGGTGGAGCAGAGGCCATCTTAGAAAAAGCACATGAAGATTATGAAAAAGGAAATTATCAATGGGCGGCAAAAGTTACGAATTTGGTCATTTACGCAGATCCTGAAAATAAAGAGGCAAGAGCGCTTTGCCGACGATCGTTGACACAATTGGGGTATCAATCGGAATCTGGGGCTTGGCGAAATGAGTACTTGACTGGAGCACTGGAATTAAAGGAAGATGTGGACTTGTTTTCAATTGAATCGGCTGATTCGTCAGAGTTATCGGCACAGATGAATGGAGAAATGTTGCTGGATTATTTAAGCATCCATACTATCTCGACCAAAAAACAACAGACGGGCATGGTAAAGTTCACAGATGATTGGCAACTTTCAAATGGTCAAATCCATTCATTGACAACGACTTATTTCATCGATTACTGGCAAGGAATTTTGACTTATTATCCTATTTCTTCAGACAAAGAGGAGGTCACGCTCATTTATGAAGGAAAAAGATTAGCATTCCTCCAGCAAATGCTTGATTCCTCGGGTGAACCACGAAACTGGTCCATGCTTTTTAAAGCAGATACAAACAACTATTTCAATATCATGGAACCGTGAAAATAGTTGAAATAACTCATAAATTTAAGATATCCGAACGATATGGAAGTAAAAAGGGTTTATCATCGCTAAACAGCGATAAACCTCTGCTGGTATGCAGGAATATTCTTCTGATAGTTCGGATATTTTATTTTTTGTACCCATTTTTATTTTTGTTTTAAAAAAATGTTTCGAAATATACTAGACAATTCAGAAAATTTTGTATAATATTATTCCAATAAAATTCAAATCTTTATCAAATGAAATTCCAATAAAAACGGAAAAAATGTGAAAAGAGGAATGAAAAAATGACAGAATTGATAATTGGCGGAGTCACAGCAAGCACATTAGCAGAAAAGTATCAGACACCTCTGTATGTGTATGACGAAGAAAAGATGAGACAAACGATGCTGTCATTCAAGCGAGGCTTTGTATCGAAGCATTTTGATACAAAAGTGCTTTACGCCTCTAAAGCATTCCAAACGATTGAGATGCTACGTTTAGTCCATGAATATGGATTTGGGCTGGATGTTGTCAGCGGTGGGGAAATCTATACCGCTTTGCAAGCTGATTTTCCTAGAGATGCTATTTATTTCCATGGTAATAACAAGACCCCAGAAGAACTGATCTATGCACTTGAAAATGAGTTGTTGCATGTTGTTGCCGATAATTTGATGGAAGTCGAGTTATTAGAAGAATTAAGCCAACGCTATTCTAAAAAAGTCGATGTCATGCTTCGGTTGAATGTCGGTGTAGAAGCCCATACTCATGAATATATCGTCACTGCACATATTGATTCAAAATTCGGCATGAGCTATGAAAGTAAAGAGTGTCAGCAAGCTCTCCAATTGATAAAAGAAAGCAGCTATCTAGAGTTAGAAGGTTTTCATGCCCATATTGGGTCACAAATTTTTGATGTTACTGCTTGGCTAGCTGAAATCGACAAATTGACGAGTTACTTAACCGATTTTGAGCAACCACTTTCCTTGAATCTCGGGGGAGGATTCGGGATTCGTTATACACAAAATGATCAGCCAATCCCAATCGAAGAGGCACTAAAAAAGCTGATTGAATATACGGAAGAAGCTTTGGACAAACGAAAACTGACGATTCGTCAACTACTGATCGAACCAGGAAGAAGTATTGTTGGGGAAGCTGGTACAACACTATACACGATTGGCTTCATCAAAAAGACACCACATAAAAAATATTACTTTGTAGATGGCGGGATGACAGATAATATCCGCCCAGCTCTGTATCAGGCAGCATACGATTGTGATTTAGCAGAAAAATTGTCGGAAGAAAAAACAGAAAAAGTGACGATTGCAGGAAAAATGTGTGAATCAGGAGATGTGGTAATCAAAGAAACTTATTTGCCGAAAGCAAAATCAGGTGATCTTTTAGCTGTTTATTCCACGGGGGCTTACGGATACTCAATGAGCAGCAACTACAATCGAGCGACACGACCAGCAGTTGTTTTTGTCAATAATGGTCAATCAAGACTGGTTGTTCGCAGACAAGCATTTTCTGATCTACTAAGGGGGGAAGTTTCTTATGATCCTTCATAAATATAATGGCTGTGGAAATGATTTTATCTTATTAGATTACACAGAGGATACGAATTATAGTCAATTAGCCGCTTCTTTATGCGCAAAAGAAAAATATGACACAGACGGATTGATCGCCGTAAAAACCGATCCGTTGGAAATGATCTATTACAACAAAGATGGTAGCCGTGCCCCTATGTGCGGAAATGGTATTCGCTGTTTTGCTCGATATGTGAATGATCAAAATAGGATGGATGAACAGGAATTCAACGTAGAGACGTTAGCAGGCACAAGAAAAATTACGGTGTTGGATCCCTCACCTTTTTATTGCAGCGTAGATATGGGAGTGCCAGATGATTCTCCAGAAAAAATCAAAGCTGCACAATCTTATCCAATAAAAAACCAGGAAATAGAAATTGGTGGCGAAAAAGTAACGATCACTAGTTTATTTTTAGGGACGATCCATACCGTTGTTTTTGTTGAAAATGCGCGTGAGGAAGTTTGGAAAAAAAGAGGCGAACTGATCTGTCATCATCCTTTATTCAAAGAAAAAACCAATGTCAACTTTGTAGAAGTAGTCAATGAACAAGAATTGACCGTCCGTACCTATGAAAGAGGAGTAGGTTGGACACTTGCTTGCGGTACAGGTTGCTGTGCCTCTTATGCGGTTGCGAAGGAAACTGGGAAGATTTCAGCAGATCAGGTAGTCGTTCACTTGGAACAAGGAGACTTGATGATCTCTGGTGAGGATACGATACAAATGGCTGGTCCAGCAGTTCATGAATGGACAAGAATATTGGAGGAATGAAGATGATAAAAGGTTCGATCGTGGCGCTGATCACGCCGATGAATGAAGAGGGATCAGTAGATTATGCTGGTTTGGAAAAATTGATCCAATTCCATTTAGATGAACAAACAGACGGATTATTAGTTTTGGGTACAACAGGAGAATCTTCTACACTCACACAATCTGAGGAGGAGAAGATCCTTCAACTGACAGTAAAGAAAGTGGCTGGCCGTGTGCCGGTGATTGCAGGAGCTGGAACGAATAATACGAAAGAAACGATTGAAAAAGCGAAGCATTTTGCTTCTTTGGGCGCAGATGCACTTTTGGTCATCACTCCTTACTACAACAAAACAAGTGATGCAGGATTAGCTGCTCATTTCACAGCAATTGCAGAAGCTTCACCAATTCCGCTTATTTTATATAATGTCCCTTCTAGAACAGGCATGTCGATTCCAATCCATGTACTAGTAGATTTAGCAGAACATCCTAATATCATTGGTTTGAAAGAAGCCTCAGGAGATATGGCTTATGTGATGGATGCCGCTCGATTGATTAGCGAAAAATTCAGCCTTTACAGCGGAAATGATGATTTGATCCTGCCAGTAATGAGTGTAGGAGGGAGCGGTGTAATCAGTGTATGGGCAAATATCCAGCCTAAAATAGTCCATGAGTTAGTAAAAGATATGATGGACGGAAGATGGCAGCAAGCAAAAGAAAAACAATTAAATGCACTTGAGCTGATCCATGCCTTGTTCAGTGAGACCAATCCTATTCCTGTCAAAGCAGCTATGTCATTATTAAATTTACCTTCAGGACCTCTACGCCTGCCTTTAGTGTCCCTTTCGGAAGAGAAAAAGAAACAATTAGCTCAGCTTTTGCTAAGGGAAAGGACGGTTGAAAAATGAAAATCGGACTGATTGGCAGTGGACAGATGGGGAATAGAGTCGAAGAAGTTGCACAAGAAAGAGAAGACACGGTCCTTCTTTTACGGACGGCACCTAAAGAAGCAACTACACTTGCTTTTACGGAACTGCCAGAACTGCTTATTGATTTTTCTCATCCAGATAATTTAGAGATGATCCTTTCGTATAGCTTGTCTTATCAACTTCCGTTAGTCATTGGCACGACAGGTTATACACAATCACAGTTCCAAGAAATGGAAGAACATGCCAAGCAGGTACCTGTGATGTATAGTGCTAATTTTTCGTTAGGCATCATGGTGATGAACCAACTGATCAAGCAAGCAGCTGCAATGTTGCAAGGCTGGCAGATCGAACTGATTGAAAAACATCATAGTCGTAAAAAAGATGCACCATCTGGTACCGCGAATATGCTTCTTCAAACAATCCAAGAAGTACAAAAGCTTCAGCCTGTATACAACTGGCAAGGACAAAAAAGAGAAGAAAATCAAATTGGTGTACACAGTATTCGTGCAGGTTCTTTACCTGGTGAACATGAGGTAATGTTTGCAGCTCCCGATGAAGTATTTACGGTCAAACATGAATCTTTTTCTAATCGAATCTTTGCTGCAGGTGCAGTAGAAGCAGCGGACTGGTTGAAAAATCAGCCACCAGGTTATTACAAATTAGAAGATTTATTAATGGATAAAGGGGTGTAAGAAACGTGGAAGCTCAAGAAATCATCCGCTACATTCAAACGGCATCTAAAAAGACGCCTGTGAAAGTCTATCTGAATGTAACCGAGCCAATCAAATTTAAAGACAGCAAAGTTTTTGGTGAAGGAAACAGCTTCGTTGTTTTTGGTGACTACGAGTCGATTGCTCCGGTTTTAGAAGCTGAAGCGGAAAAAATCATTGAAATCGAAATCGAAACTGCTGCAAGATACAGTGCAGTTCCTTTGCTGGATATCAAAAAAATTAATGCCCGTATCGAACCAGGTGCTATTATCAGAGATCAAGTGTCCATCGGCAACAATGCCGTGATCATGATGGGAGCGATTATCAATATCGGTGCAGTAATCGGTGAAAACACGATGATTGATATGGGTGCTGTCTTAGGTGGACGAGCGACAGTGGGCAAAAACTGCCATATTGGTGCAGGAGCTGTCTTAGCGGGTGTAATCGAACCCGCATCGGCTAAACCGGTTATCGTAGAAGATGGCGTGCTGGTAGGTGCGAATGCAGTGATTGTTGAAGGTGTCCATATCGGAAAAGATGCAGTCGTGGCAGCAGGAGCAGTGGTTTTAGAAGATGTGGCAGCAGGCACTGTTGTCGGTGGAATACCTGCACGTGTCTTGAAAATAAGTGATGATCAGACAAAAGAAAATACAGCATTGATTGCTGCGTTACGCGAATTATAGAGGAGATGGAGAAAAATGCGCGAAATAGATACCTGTATTGTGGGGGCAACCGGATTAGTCGGACAAACGATGCTCAAAGTGTTAGAAGAATATGATTTTCCAGTAGGACAATTGAAATTATTAGCGTCAAAACGTTCAGCTGGCAAAGTTTGTGTATTCAAGGGGAAGAAACACACTGTACAGGAATTGACAGAAACTTCATTTGAAGGATATGATTTAGCGCTATTTTCTGCAGGTGCTTCTGTATCCAAAGAGTTTGCGCCAATCGCAAGAAGTCAAGGATTATTTGTTATAGATAATTCCTCGGCATGGCGAGAAGATTCGGATATTCCATTGATCGTTCCAGAGGTCAATCTTGAAGACTATACATTGAATCGGCTGATTGCGAATCCAAATTGTTCAACCATTCAAGCGGTACTACCGCTTAAAGCTTTACAAGAAGCCTTTGGAATCCAACGAGTCAATTATTCGACCTATCAAGCAGTTTCTGGTTCTGGACAGAAAGGTATCCAAGATCTTTACCGCACGCAAAATGACGAGGAACCAGCTTTGTATCCTTATAATATTAGTCAAACGGTGATTCCAGAAATCGATCAGCCTTTGGAAAACGGCTATACCAAAGAAGAACAGAAAATGATAAATGAGACCCGTAAGATTCTGCATCAGCCTGATTTGCCAGTATCAGCAACCTGTGTACGTGTGCCAATCGAGAATGGACACGGAGTCTCGGTGGCCGTTCAGTTGCAAAAAGAGTTTACGATTGAAGAAGTTAAAGAGTGTCTCAGTCAGTTTCCAGGAATCCAATTAGAAGATGATCTAGCAGCACATAAATATCCAACGAGCATTCTTGCTAGAGGAACAGATACGGTTTATGCTGGGAGGATCAGAAAAGACACCTCTTTAGAGAACGGACTGTTGTTCTATACAACTGCCGATAACATACGCAAAGGAGCCGCTGCGAATGCCGTACAGATTGCTGCAGCTTTAATGCAGAAAATAGCGGAGGTGGCAAGATGAGTAATACGCTGAAAATAGCAAAATTCGGCGGAACATCGATGTCTCATGAAGAACAATTCAAAAAAGTCCGTACAATTGTTCTTTCAGATCCCAATCGTCAAGTGATCGTTGTTTCTGCTTTAGGCAAACGTACATCAGATGATGACAAAGTAACAGACTTACTTTATTTGATTTATGCCTACCTTCAGCATCATGTTGATTGGACACCCCTTTGGGAAAGGATCTGTGAACGTTTCATTCAAGTAAGAGACCTTCTTGACCTGCAGTTACCTATGGAAGAGGAACTGGCACGCATACAAAAACAACTGGAAGATGAAAAGATAACTGAAGATTATTTAGTAAGCAGAGGTGAATATCTGACTGCTCGACTGATGGCTGAGTATCTTGGTTACCAGTTCATTGATGCAAAGGACCTGCTGTTCTTTGACTATGATGGAAAAATCGATGAGGAAAAAACAGCACAGGAAATCACAAAAGCATTTAAAAGATATCCGAAAATGGTTGTTCCAGGATTTTACGGGGCAAACCCTGCAGGCAAAGAAAAATTATTGGGACGTGGGGGAAGCGACATTACTGGCGCGTTACTGGCGAAAATGCTACAAGCGGCGAGTTATGAGAATTGGACAGATGTTTCAGGAATCATGATGGCTGATCCGAGAATCATCGATCATCCTAAAATCATCGAGGAAATCTCTTTTAGAGAACTGAGAGAGATGGCTTATATGGGGGCTAATGTTCTTCATGAAGCAGCTGTTTTCCCAGTTCAAGAGGCGGATATCCCCATCCAAATAAAAAATACCAATGATCCTTTCGCTCAAGGAACAAAAATATCGAATCACGAAGTGGAAAAGGAAAATGGACTGACAGGAATAGCTGGACGCAAGGATTTTCTTTCGATCACTTTATTCAAACGTCATATGTCCGATGAAATCGGGTTTATCTGGAAAGCAATGAGCATTTTTGCTAAACATGAGATATCAATCGAACATATTCCTTCAGGGATCGACAATATCGGAGTGATCGTCTCAGCAGAAGCGATTGCCGATAAATTATTTCTCATCACGAAAGAATTAAAAGAAACACTTGGCGTGGAAGAAATCGTCGTGATCGAAGACTTAGCTTTGATCTCTGTCGTTGGCGGACCGCATAAAGAATTGATCGGTTTATCTGGAAAAGTGTTATCGATATTGAATAAATTAGAAATTCGCACATCGATCTTATCACAAGGAGCACAGGAGTTGAATCTAATCATCGGTGTACCGAATGATCAGTATGAAACCGTAGTGAAGGGTATCTATGAAGGGATGGTGAATACGGATGCTGAAAGAATATCGAATGGCACTCCATCAAATTCCTGAAATCGGATTTCATGAATTCA
Source organism: Enterococcus sp. DIV1224 (assembly GCF_050555455.1). Classification (NCBI taxonomy): domain Bacteria; kingdom Bacillati; phylum Bacillota; class Bacilli; order Lactobacillales; family Enterococcaceae; genus Enterococcus; species Enterococcus sp. DIV1224. Next base: position 466,071 of record NZ_CP187859.1, read on the forward strand.
AAACAAAAAAATATTTATATGAACAAGTAAAAAATAGTGGAGCCGTTATCCATGAAATCGGCGAAACAGGACTGCTTCTTTATTTTGATAATCAACAAGAAGAAACGATTGCTTTTCGAACAGATATCGATGCACTGCCAGTCAAAGAAGAAACAAATCTCTCTTTTGCTTCTAAGCATGAAGGGTATATGCATGCATGTGGTCATGACGGACATGTGGCGATGCTTTTAGGGTTGACCGACTTTATAACTGAACACATCGAGGAGCTTATTTATAATGTAGTACTGATCTATCAGCCATCAGAAGAAATTTCCGGCGGCGCACAAAGTGTTATTCAGTCAGGATTGTTAGATAAATATGAAGTACAAGCAATATTTGGCTTTCATCTATGGCCTGGACTAGCGAAAGGAGAAGTTTTTTCTCGACCAGGACCTTTGATGGCACAAAGCAGTGAAACAGACATTATCATCAAGGGCCAGTCCGCGCATATTGCTTCTAGTGAAAAAGGAATCGATAGTCTGGAGGCAGCTGTACGATTTTTGAAAAATGTTTATGATTTTGATCGGCAATTACCGGCAGAGTGGAATCATCTAATGAAATTTGGTCAAATCCAAGGTGGAACGATCCGAAATGTTTTAGCTGGAGAAGTTATTGTATCCGGAAGTATCCGTTCTTACAGTTCAGATATGCAAAATTATTTGAAGAGGGGATTAGCCCATTTAGCAGAACAGTTTCACTCTGCAGCTACTATTTCTTTCCGCTATAATGACGGCTATCCAGCTGTAATCAATCATAGAGGCTTATACGCAGCATTGTCGGATTCAAACAAACTACATGAATTAGAGGATCCAGTTCTTCAAGCCGAAGATTTTGGCATATATACGCAACAATATCCATGTGTATTTTTCTTTTTAGGTGTCGGTGATACCCCTGCTTTACATGATCCGACGTTCGATTTTGATATGGATGTTTTAGAAAATGGTGTAGAATGGTACAAAACGATTCTTTTTACAGAAAATCTTCTTGAAGAAATCGATAGCAGTTCAAAAGAGGAGCGAGTAAATAATGATGAATTTATCCAATCGATTTAATCCTAGGCTTTCTAGAATAGAAGTATCTAAAATACGGCAATTCGATCAGCAAATATCGTCGATACCAGATGTGATCAAGCTCACCTTGGGAGAACCGGATTTTCCGACTCCCGAACATGTCAAACAAGCCGGAATAACAGCGATTGAAGAAGACTTTTCTCACTATACCGGAATGAGAGGACTGGAGGAACTGCGGGAAGCTGCTTGTATGTTTCAGCAGCAGCGTTATGGATTAACTTATGATCCGCAAACGGAAGTTTTGACGACGGTTGGTGCAACGGAAGCGATTGCTTCTGCATTGTTATCTGTTTTAGAAGAAGGAGACAAGGTTCTTATTCCAGCGCCTGCTTATTCAGGATATCAGCCATTAGTGGAACTAGCTGGTGCTGAATTGATCCCGATAGATACTTCTGACACAGGGTTTGTCTGTCAGCCGGAACAATTTGAACGAGCATTTGAACAATATGGATCAGCTATCAAAGCAGTCATTTTAAATTATCCTAACAATCCCACTGGGACGACATTGTCTGCAAGCCAGTTGGAAGCAATCGCTGAAGTTTTAAAAAAATATCCGGTATTTGTTATAAGTGATGAAGTATATGCTGAATTGACTTACAGTGGAACGCATATGTCCATAGCTGCTTATCTTCCGGAACAAACAATCGTGATAAGCGGGCTATCCAAGTCACATGCGATGACTGGTTGGCGAGTGGGGTTTATTTTTGCTCAAAAAGCCCTTATTGACGAACTAATTAAAGTCCATCAATATCTGGTGACTGCGGCTACAACGATGTCGCAAAAAGCTGCGGCTGAAGCGCTAATAAATGGAGTAAAAGATAGCGAGAACATGAAAGAGCAATATCAAACACGAAGAGACTATCTGGTCCAGCAATTGGCGCCTTTAGGATTTGAAGTGACTCAGCCAAACGGTGCATTTTATTTATTTTGCAAACTCCCAGTTGTCATTCAAACCGACTCTTGGCAGTTTTGTGTAGACTTAGCGGAACAGGCAAAAGTTGCGTGTATCCCTGGCATTGCATTTGGCCCAGAAGGAGAAGGCTATATACGAATTTCTTATGCTAGCAGTATGGAAAACTTACATGAAGCGTGCAAACGGATCAAAGACTTTTTAACAGAACGGTGATTCATGAATTTTCTCAAAAAACAATCGGCATCTTCGCGGTATATTCTGCAAGCTGCCGATTGTTTTTTAAATTTGGTTCAAATGAACGCGTTTCTTTTGATTCATAACTGATGTAATGTTAAGTTTAAATTGTTTAGAATGATTTTAAAAGAATATTCAAGGAGGTTTCATCAATGGAAAAAATCAAAGTTGTCATTGTAGGTGCATCTCATGGAGGGCATCAATCGATCTTGGAACTATTGACACGATACGGTGAAAATGTAGATATCACGCTATTTGAAGCAGGAGACTATGTTTCCTTCATGTCATGCGGTATGGAGCTGTATCTAGAAGACAAGGTAACAGATGTAAATGATGTACGTAATTTCAGACCAGAAAACTTTCCGCAATCCAATGTTCATATTTTAAATAATCACGAAGTAAAAACGATCGATGCAGATAAAAAAACAGTAACGGTTACTAGCGCATCAGATAACGAAACAAAAGAATATCCTTATGATAAATTGATCTTGAGTTCTGGTGTCAAACCAAACAATTTGCCAGTACCAGGGGCAGATTTAGAAAATGTCTACTTGATGCGTGGATACAATTGGGCAACCAAAATCAAAGAAAAATTAAATGATCCGGCTATTAAAAAAATCGCTGTCGTAGGTGCTGGTTACATTGGGATCGAAGCAGCAGAAGCAAGCCGAAAAGCTGGGAAAGAAGTCGTCTTGCTTGATGTGATCGACAGACCCTTAGGCACTTATTTAGATGCTGAGATGACAGACATTTTAGAACAACACCTAAATGAAAACGGTATTGAAGTTTTGACAAACGCCAAAATCGAAGCCTTTACCGGAAACGGAAAAGTGGAAGCAATCAAAACAAGTGAAAAAGAAATCCCAGCAGATTTAGTCATCCAAGCTGCTGGTGTGAAGGCAAATACTGAATGGTTAAAAGGGATCGTCGACTTAGATGAACGTGGCTGGATCCAAACGAATGAATACTTGCAAACAAATCTTCCAGATGTGTATGCAGTAGGAGATGCTACACTTGCTTATTCTATCCCAGCACGCAAAAAAATGCCGATCGCTTTAGCGACTGTTGCACGTAGAGAAGCACGTTATGTAGTAAAACATCTTTTTGAAGAAGTACCAAACAAACCGTTCGGCGGAGTCGTAGGTTCCTCCGCATTAAGTGTCTTCGACTACCATTTTGCAGCAAGCGGATTGAATAGCTTCACTGCAGCAAAAGCAGGAGTAGATGTACGAGTGTCTTATTATGAAGATACGTTACGACCAAAATATGTACCAGAAGAACAAGGAAATCCAAAAGTGTCCATCCAATTATTCTCAGATCCAATGACCCATCAATTGCTAGGAGGAGCAGTATTATCTACCTATGATGTTACAGGTCAAGGAAATGTGTTGGCACTAGCGATACAAAATAAACTGACTTTAGAAGAACTGGCAGAAGCCGACTTCTTCTTCCAACCAGGTTTTGACCGACAATGGAGCATGTTGAATCTAGCCGCTCAACAAGCACTAGGAGAAGAACCATTTGTAGAATAAGGAAACGAAATATTTGAAAAGAGGTTGTGACAGAAGTGGTCAGCTTCAAGAAATAAGAAGGAATTGACGGAAATTGCTTCTCAAATTTTTGTGAAATTTCGGCTTATTTCCGTAGAAGCTACTTCTGGAACACCGTGTATCAGAGGTTGTGAAAAAGCTGCCCTGCATCAAGTAATAAGAACAGTCAAGTAAAAACAGCTTCTTATGTTTTTAACTTGGTTGGACTTATTACCGCAGATGCAAGCTTTTGAACACCGTTTACCAAGAGGTTGTAAAATCAGTGTTTTGAACTGAGTATTAGAGAAACAAACGGCAAAATAGTTCCTCATATTTTGCCGTTTTTTGAGCGAATATCGAGGGGCAGTTGATTGAACACCCTTTGTTCGGAATAAGGAACTGTGACACGACTCGTGTCACAGTCCTTTTTTTAGTGAAAGGATACATTTCTTCCTTGTATATTCCATGCGTGTTTGAGAGAAAGCATATATAATTTAATTAACAGATAGTTAGGGGGAGAAAGAATGGTTTTTTCAATCACAATGAAACTGGTATTCGGATTGATCGGCTTGTTATTAGTGGTGCGTTTGCTTGGGAAGAAATCCATGTCGGAAGTCACACCATTTGATTTAGTCTATACGCTTGTTTTAGGGGGGATCTTAGAAGAATCAACCTATGATGACAATGTCCATGTAGGTCATGTCCTATTTGCCATTGCGCTTTGGGCAGTAATGATTTATGGCATCGAACGTATCGTCCAAAAAAATGAAAAAGTCAATCGCTGGGTTAAAGGCGAGCCCTCTGTTTTAATCAAAGACGGCGTCATCAACATGACAGAGTTGGCAAATAACCATATCGAGATGGAGCAGTTGCGAGCAATCTTAAGACAGCAGGAATGCTTTTCTCTTGAAAATGCCAAACATGTTATCCTAGAGAATGCCGGTCAAATGAGTGTATTGAAAAAATCAGATGATGACAAAGCTTTGTCGATCTTGCTAGTGGATGAAGGACAAATCCAGCATAAAGTACTTCAATCCAATCAACTAGATGAATCGTGGCTTCTGGAGAATTTGAAGAAAGAAGGCTATGCAGACGTAAAACAGCTGATTTATGTCGAATGGTCAGAAGAAAAAGGGTTCTACGTACTAAACAAAGAAGATGTGATGCATGAGTCTTACCGGATAGATGGATAGACAGAGGTTGTGAAATCAGCGCTTTGACTTGATACTCAAAACTAAGCGACTTTTTCGCAACCTCCACTAAACGGTGTTCAATCAGCTAATAATAAGATCAAAACGCTGATTGAACAGCCTCTCATGTCACAAACCATTTTTTTGTTTCTTTTAACTCAATATGCCGTACATCTTCCCAAACTATCGGCTGATGGTCGATCATAAAATAATCTTCATAGGCTTCACCAATGAAATGACCTTCAACCTCATCTAAGAGTCTTCCAAATTCATCTGTTAAATTGAGCTGGATGATTACTGCTTTACGAGATAAAAAAGCTTCTGTCAGTATACTATCGATTTCTTGTAATGTCATTTGTTGTTTAGGGAGAGGTTGTTTGCGTGCTTCTTCTTCATTTTTTTTGATACCGTTGACTAGTTCTTCCATCGCAAAAGCGGTCCCCCATTTTAATCCAAATGGACGATCTCGATACTCGTTATAGTCAATGAATTTTTTTGCTGTCCGTCTCATCTTTTCCACCTTCTAATCCACTCATACCACCTGCATGCCCACCAACGAGAGAGCTACGTGCGATGGCGCGTCCTCCTTGCAAGAGACTATGCGCATGGATGATTGATTTAAAGCCGTATTTTTTTCTGATCGTATCGACTACAAAATCAACTTTCGCTTCATTTATCTGCTTCTCAGGATCTTCAAAAAGGTTAAGCTGTAAACCTGTCGCGTATACGAGGTTGGAACAGTTCACACCTATACGCCGAATATCCTGACAGCGGTAATGCTGGTGGAAAATGGTCAATAAAGCCTCTGCTAGATCTCTGCTAGCATTTGTCGCTTCGATTTTTATTTGCTGGTGAAAACCGGTCTTACCATTTGGATCAAGATAACCTAAGGAGTATCCTACCCATAAGCTGACTACTTGTGCTTTTGCTGCAGATCGTCTCAAGCGGGTGCCGACTTGATCGGCCATTTCTTTGATAACAATCTCGATTTCTTCTTGCCTCGTATAATCTCTATCTAGAATTTGACTATTTCCGATACTTTTTGATTTCGGTATATATTCTTGCCCTAAAAAACTTCGATCGATTCCCCAAGCATGGGCATAAAGCTGAGTACCGATGATCCCTAACGTGCTTTTCAAGTGATAATAATCCGCGTGAGCTAAATCATAAACCGAATGTATACCCATTTGTTTCAGTCGTTTTGCTGTTCGTTTGCCGATTCCCCAAAAGTCAGTGATATCTGAGATTGTCCATAACTTTTCTGGGACATCTTCATAACGCCATTCAGCAATCATTTGTTTTCCGTCTTTTGAGCCATTATCTAAGGCTAGTTTAGCAAGTAGTGGGTTATCGCCTATTCCTATAGTCGTGTAGATTCCGGTCTGTTCAAATACATCTTTATGGATCAGTTTAGCCATGTCGTACGCATTCGTTTTACCAAAGAGTGCCATGCTATTTGTTACATCAAGGAAGCTTTCATCAACGGAATAGACATGATGGTTCGCTTCATCTGCATATTTTTTATAGATAGTATTGATTTCTCTGTTTTTTTCCATATAATAGGCCATCCTTGGAGCAACAATATATAAATCACTTGGATAGGGGAAGGGTAAATCTCTGGCACGACTGATATTGGTGATGCCGTACGCTTTTTTTGCTGCAGGACTGGAAGCCAAGATTAATCCGCTACCCCGTGTTTCTGTCGAATCAGACGGATAGGACATTACTACTAATTTAGTTGTAAGGGGATCAAGATCCTTTTCCACGCACTCTACGGAGGCGTAAAAAGATTTGCAGTCAATACATAAAATATCTCGTGAAGGTTCTTTTTCATAAACAAATACTGGATTTTGATTCGCCCACATAACAATCACCTCTTCTACATAATTAGAACATATGTTCCCTTTTTGTGTCAATAAAAAACAGCAATTTTCAAATGTGAGCCTTTTGCTCATGTTTGAAAATTGCTGAGAGGTTTTTTGTATCTGTTTATTTAGCTGTGTTCATTGATTTTTCTATCAAACATGAACGGCTTCTGGATCAATCTTTGTTGTCCCATTTCCAATGTGTGCAACATAAAATTCTGGAGCATAGCCGACAACTTTCATATATTCATCATAGACATTGTTTTTGAAGGCAGGTATATTTTCTTCTTTGACAAGAGCAATCGCACAGCCACCAAATCCAGCTCCTGTCATTCGTGCACCTAAGACACCTGCTTGTTTTTGAGCAGCGTCCACTAGTGTATCTAACTCGATCCCAGTCACTTCATAATCATAGCGAAGAGAGTGGTGAGAATCATTTAGCAGTTGTCCAAATGCTTCCAAGTTTCCAGCTTCTAATTCAGCTTTTGCTTTCAAAGTACGTTGATTTTCATAAACAGCATGACGAGCTCTGCGTATCAATGTATCATCACCGATTTGGTCAATAGTTGATTCAAATTCTTCTTCATCTAAGTCTCCTAAAGAAGAGATAGGTAAAGTTTTTTGCAAACGTGCCAAGGCTTCTTCGCATTCGCTGCGACGTTCATTGTATTTTGAATCTGCCAATTCCCGACGTTTATTCGTATTCATGATGACGATTGCATAACCATCTAGTTTCACTGGGACCATTTCATATTTCAGCGTATTTGTATCTAACAAAATCGCATGATCTAGCTCACCGAAGCCGATGGCAAACTGATCCATGATACCTGAATTGACACCGATGAATTCATTTTCTACTTTTTTACCCGTTTGGACTAGTTCCAAACGATCCGTTTTTAAATCAAACAGATCTTCTAATACAACACCTACCAATAATTCTAATGAAGCACTACTGGAAAGTCCTGCACCGTTAGGAATTGTTCCTTCCACCAACAACTCAAATCCATGATCAATTGGGTGTCCAGCTTCTTTTAATTTAAGGACCATTCCTTTTACGTAGTTTGCCCAATTTGCTTTTTTATCATATTCTAGCTCATCTAAAGTAAAACTGATGACGCCGATATCATCAAAGTTTGTGGAATAAACTAATATTTTATTATCGTCTCTAGGTGCGGCGACACCTTGCGTTCCATAAGTGATGGAAGCAGGGAAGACATGACCGCCATTGTAATCAGTGTGCTCACCAATCAAATTGATGCGACCTGGCGAGAAGTATTGTGTCGTTTTTTTAGGGCCGAATGTTTCGGCAAATTTTGTGTTTAAGCTTCTTTTGATTTCCATGATGAGTTATTCCTCTCTTGTTTTGATTTTGAATTCTGTCACTGTTTCAAATGTTGTTCCGGCTTTTAAATGAATCGAACCAAATGCTGAGAAGCGCTCTGCCCCTGGAGCTGTTTGAGTCTCAAATGTGATGCCGCCGTGATGTGCCAGTTTTCGACCACGCATTTCTGGTGTTTCTGGACCGAAATTTGCAGTGAAAATAACCATACTAGAAGCATCTGTAGCGATATCTACTTGGATTTTTTTATCCGGACTAGTCAAGCGAGCAGCTTCTTTATCCAAGCCAGATTCTTTTAAGAAAAATGGATGATCGATTCCGTCAACGAGTTCTTTTTGATCCAAATCACTAGCAAAAACGGACGCTAGTTTTTTAGGCGTTTGAAAATCGAAAGCATTTCCTGCAGTATTTTCTTTTACTCCTATAGGAATACTGTCTGCTCGTAAAGGAGCGTAAGCTTCACTATTGAGCCAAAGCTCATGTTGATCGATCGTTTGAGAAGCATCTCCCGTCAAGTTGAAGTAGACATGATTTGTCGGATTGAATAAAGTATCTTGATCACTGATGCCGCGAGTGGTCACCCGCCAGATATTATCTTGTGTCAAAGTATAACGGACTTCCACATCCAATGTACCTGGAAAACCATGTTCTCCGTCGGGACTTGTAGTAGTAAAAATGACAGAAGCTTCATTTTCGCCATTCAAAATGACATAAGACCATTTTTTTAATTCAAATCCAGGAGAACCACCATGCAGATTATGCCCAGTTTTTGGATCTATAGCTAATTGGTAAGTTTTTTCATTGAGAGAAAAGCGGCCATTTTCGATCCTCCCTGCGGTGCGACCGATAGATGCGCCGATATACGGGTCTTTTTCGATATATTCTTCAGCGGTGTCAAATCCCAAAACTAATTCTTGATCATTTGTTTTTAAACGAACGATCCTAGCACCTAAATCAGAGACAGAAAGTACTAGCTTGTTTTTATTCTCAAAGGTTATCAAATGATAACCTTGGCCGAAATCTTTTTCTGTAATCTTCATTTTCAAGATCCTTTCTTAATGTGAAGGAACTACTGCATCGTGAAGTTCATCTTCCATTGTATCAGCTGGAGCCAATTTGTTTTCTAATTCCTCAACGATTTGTGCATGTTTTTTCTCTGTCAATGTAATCTTCCAAGCAAAAATAATAGCGGAGAAAATCATCAAAGCAGCAGGAGCATAGAATGCATAAGCTTTGAAAGTCGTTACGCCATGAGCAGTGATATCAGCAGCAGTAGCATTACCAGTCATCCCAGAAGCGATAGCGACAAACCCTACGATCCCGTTAGACAAAGCACCAGCAATTTTATCTAGTAAAGGACGAATAGAGAGAGTAACAGCTTCATTACGGATACCATTTTTCCATTGACCATATTCAACAGAGTCTGTGATTGTCATCAAAGCGGATAAGAAAATCAATTGTTGAGGGAAGTAGAACAATACTAACCCGATGATAACGATTGGCAAACTTGAACCTGCGATCGTAAAGAAAAAGTAGGAAGAAATCATCATTGCAATCCCGCCAAGGTAAACATAGCGACGAGAGATGACGCGTGTAAGCATTGGGAATAATGGGACAGCTATTAAACCAAGTAAGGCAGCAACTAGACCAACGATCCAAAATTCAGTTGGTTGGCCAAGTACATATTTGAAGAAGTAGAACAATACGGCAGTCGTTGTTACATTAGCAATCGCATAAGCGATATAAGCAAGGGCAAGCCACATCAATTGATCGTTTTGAGCAACTGCTTTGAACACATCTTTGATTCCGGCTTTTTCATTTTGTTGACGGATCGCAGTATCGACTTCTTTTGTTCCCAAGGCAGTGATAATCGCAGTGCCGCCTGAAATAACAGCGGCAATCACACCGAACCAGAACCAACCTGAAGCGCCTTCAATATGTTTATGAGTAACAAGATAGGTAAAGAAAGTAACGATAGGGACAACGACTAGTGTAGTACCATTTGCACCTAGAGAAGAGCCGAAACGAGCAAACGTAGCAAATTTTTCACGTTCCTTTGTTTCCGTGCTCAAAGCAGGAATCATTGACCAAAAAGCGATATCCTTAAATGAATAAAAACTATCCAACAAGATGAAAACGATTGCAAATAATATGATAAATAAAGTCGTATTATGAGTAGCTAAGCCAAAGAAATTGGTAAAGATTGCTACCAAGAGTACAGAACTAACAATACCACCGATAACTAACCATGGTTTGAATTTGCCATATTTTGTACGGGTATTATCAATAACGCCACCAATTAAAGGATCAAAAATAATTTCAACTAAGCGAATACCTACAACTAAGCTTGTAACTGTAGCAATCATTTTTGCATTCGTTGCCTTATCTGTTCCTGCAAACATCTGGCTTGTCACGAATACCATAAAATAAGTGCTTAATGTAACATAGAATGTGTCGTGTCCAAAAGCGCCTAAAGCGTAGGACATACGTTGGATCATTTTGCTTTTCATAATCTGTATTCCTCTCCTGTTCAATATATAATACTAAGTAAACCGGTTACAACGAATAACAAAGATCTTTTAATGACTTAAACTTAACAAGAAATCGCTTCCTTTTTAATATATTTCTGTGACTTTTATTTAACTTTTTGTTGCATTATACTAAAGAAGTAAGGAGGGGAAGAAATGGAGCAATCGATTTTTTTAAAAAAGGAACATCAACAAGTAGAAAAAGAATTGTATTTTGATTTTTGCGGCTTCTCTAAAACGATGCCGTTTCATTCTTTTGGTCCTGCTATTCGCAATGATTACATCTTACACATCGTGATGGAAGGTAAAGGATCTTATCATGTGAAAAACCAACAGTTTCAATTGAAAAAAGGAGATCTATTCTTGATTCGTCCAGGAGACTCGACATTTTACTTATCAGATGGGGAAGATCCATGGATGTATTGCTGGCTTTCTTTCGGTGGACATGCGGCAGAAGAAATCATCCGGCAGTCGCTTTTCAGAGAAGACCAGTACACGATGGTCTCTTCCGATATACAAAAATATATCGACATTATTTTAGAATGCATGAAAGATACGGAAGAAACCTTGGAAAATGAATTACAGTTAACAGCACTAACCTACCGTTTTTTATCAGTCCTTTTAAAAGACGGCGGAAAGATCAGCGGTGGCATACAAAAAGTTCATTCCTCTTTAGCTGTTGAGACAGTCAAATACATCGAGGCACATTACGCGGAAAATTTATCTGTTGAGGAAATCGCCCAGCATTTAGCTGTCAACCGGAGTCACTTGTCACGAGTATTCAAAAATCATATGGGTACCAGTATCAAGGAATATTTGATTGGGGTACGGATTAATCGAGGGGCGTTTCTTCTTTCCCTGACGGATGAATCCGTGGAAAGCATTGCCTATCAAGTAGGGTTCAATAGTCTAGTCGTATTTAGCCGAATGTTCAAAAAAAGTACCGGAGAAACGGCTACGAACTATCGTAAACGGATGAAAAACGAAAATTTCAAGAATATTGCTTTGGATACTTTGAAAAAACAGTTGGAAAAACAAACTGCAGTCTCTTGGACGACCTAATTTGCTTGGACAAAAGGACAAGCATCGGCAAAAGAAACTTGTGGCGGTTATGCTACACTGTAAAACGAAGACTAAAAAAGGAGGAGAAGGGATGCGTACACTTATCATCATCAGCCATCCAACGATGGAGGAATCTCTGAATCAGCAATTTTTCAAAGAAGCTTCTTCCGGTTTATCCGTTACTTGGCATCATTTAGAATCAAGTTATCCAGATGGAAAGATAGATGTAAAGGCTGAGCTACAGCTTCTGGCACAGCATGATCGAATCATTTTCCAGTTTCCATTTTACTGGTATAGTTCCCCTGCTCATTTAAAAATTTGGCAAGATAATGTTTTGGAACAAGCAGCACATGTATTAGAAGGAAAAGAATTAGGAATCGTATTGACAACAGGTGTGGCGGAAAAGGAATACCAAGCTGGAGGGAAAGAAGAATATACGATCTCCGAATTTTTGAGACCATATCAGCGAATCGCAAACAAATTCCATATGACCTATCTTCCGCCATTCGTTTTAGCACAATTTATGTATTTATCCCAAGAAAAACGTTGGGAGAAGCTAATTGCTTATCAGCAGTATCTCTCATTGGAAGGGAAGCCATCGCTTACTCAACGGATTGACTGGTTTATTCAAAGAGTACAGGGAAATCAGAAAATGCAGGAAGAAGATTCGGAAAAACAAACATATATCATAGAAGCACTGACTGACGCAAAAGAGCAAATCGAAGACTTGACCTTTACACTGCAAGAAATGAAAGGAACTTCATTATGACAAATGAATGGTTGATCCAACAATTAGATGAATTAAGTGAAAAATCAGAATATCAAGACCGTGCACTCTTATATGAGATAAAGAAACTGATGGCTGAGATAGATGAACGAACAACACAGTTGCAAGGAGAAATCGACGGACGATCTTGGAATCATCTCAACTGGTGAAATTTTCTTATAAATAACAAGGATAAAAATGTGCACAATGACAATTATTTGCTACAATAAGAATATGAAGCGTTTGATAACGCTGTTATACATAAAAATTGGTGGTGAAAAAAATGTATGATGAAAATGAGTGGGGAGAAAATGTTCGGATGACCCGAAGAAGACAGCAAAAACAGGCAGCACGTAAGCGGATGATCATGATTGGGGCAGCAATTGCCGTTTTTTTGATCATAGTAGGAGGAATAGCGGGGCTGTATTTTCACGGGAAAAATTCGTCAGATGCAAAAAGCACGACCGTAACGGAAACAACGACAAAGAAAACAGATGCGAAACAAACAAGTGAGGCATCGACTGAAACAAAAGAAACACAAACTTCTGAAGAAAAAACAGCAGATGATTTGTCAGAGCAACTCCAAGCAATCGTCAATGATTATTCGAAAAAGATGGAAGAAAAGACGCCTGTGTTGATTGAAGAATACCAAACAGAAATCCAGGGAAATCAGGAGGGCATAGCTGGTTTATCCGCAGTTGCTAACCAAAAAGCACGTGAGCTCCAAGCTATCTCCGACGAAGGGATCGGAAAGTTACGTGCAGCGTATCAGTTAGCAGATAATAAAGACGGTGTAGCCTTAGATACCTTGATCAATCAGCTATCGGCTAACTATACGAATCATGTCGCTAAGATTTCCGACATATATTTGCAGACGAGCGCTTCTCTTCAAGCAGAGTCAACAAGCACACAAGAAACAGCATCTTCTGAGTCTGAGACGATAGAATCAACAGAAGCTTCTGGAATGCAAGCTCGAACAACGCAAGACACAACAGAAAACACTGAAACGACTACTAGCAGTACGACGTCACAGGCTGCGACAACTGTTGTTTTGGAAGGAGAAGGCCCAAATCAAATAGCCGAACGAACTGGCGTACCAGTAGAAACGATTTTGTCACTGAATGGGATGAGTATGGATGACTATTTCCTGACTCCCGGTGAGACACTAAAATTGAATTGATAAAAGCAATAAAAAGAACGAAGACTCCCTTGATGGAAGCTTCGTTCTTTTTATTTGGCGGTTCTTTTTTCACGTATAAAGTAATGGATCGTCATGTAAAGCAAGAAAACGAGACCAATGATCAAAGAAATTCTAGTTTCAGGATTGATAAACATGAAAATCAACACGATAGCTAAAAAAGCAAGTGTCGCATAATTCGTGTAAGGAGACAGCGGCATTTTAAAAGGATGATCATGCATTTTATCTGCGTGAGTCTTTTTGAAGCGAATCTCACTGATCAAAATCACCACCCAAGGAACCATACCAGGTAAAATACTTGAACTGTATACGAAGACAAAGATATTTTCGGACTGGTTAATGAACATTGGCAGAAGATAGTTTAAGATCAAACCAATCAAGATTCCGCCTGAGATGGCTACGACAGGGTAAAAAGGCGCACCATGACGAGATAATTTCAGAAACTTTTTAGACATCTTTCCATTCATCGCAAGTGTATAGACCATACGGCTTGCACTAAAAATGCCTGAATTGCAACCTGATAATGCCGCTGTAATCACGACAAAATTGATCAACCCTGCAGCAAATGTAATGCCGATTTTAGAAAAAGTTTGGACAAAAGGCGAGCCAATCTCACTCAATTGATTCCACGGATAAATACTCACGATGATAAAAATGGCACCAATATAAAAAATCAAGATTCGACCGATAGTGGATTGAACAGCTTCAATGATCGTCTTTTTAGGATTCTCTGCTTCGCCAGCAGTCATTCCGATCAGTTCGATCCCTTGATAGGAAGCAACGACGATCGATAATGCAAAGAAAAAGCCTTTGACACCGCCAGTGAAGAATCCACCGTTTTTCCAAAGATTTGAGATCCCTACCGCCTGGCCATGATTACCAAATCCAAATAAAATCACCCCAAGACCTGCAATGATCATCAAAATGATTGTTATGACTTTGATGATCGAAAACCAAAATTCTAATTCGCCAAACGCTTTGACAGAAATAAGATTTGCCAGCATAAGAAATAAGACGACAATGATGCCGGGAATAATTGCTGGCAGATTGGGCCACCAATAATTCATATAAGATCCTACAGCGATTACTTCACTTATCCCTACGACAATATATTGAAAAATATTACTCCAAGCGGTCAAGTAGCCAGCCACAGGATGGATGTACTCGCTCGCGTAGTTTGCAAAAGAACCAGTCGAAGGATCGACGTAAAGCATTTCGCCTAAAGCACGCATAATCAAATACAAAAAGAATCCTGCAATCGCATAAGCTCCCATCACTGAGGGCCCTGTCCAGCGTATGGTTGAGGAGGCACCCATAAACAGACCGACGCCGATCGTTCCACCTAGTGCGATCATTTGGATATGACGGGCACTAAGACTTCGAGTTAACTTTTCTTCTTCCATACAAAAACTCCTTTCGTTGTTGAGTCAACAGGAAAAATAATTAAACGTTTCAATAGATAGTTGTATTATTTTTAGGTTAGCCTTATTGAACTCTTGATGTGATTCTACAGAAAATTTTCATAAAATGCGAGGAAAATTCGAAAAAAACTTTTTCATCTTTCTACTTGTAAATGCTTTCCTTTTTAGTTAAACTATATTTAAATAAAAAGTTAGGGGAACCTAAAAAGGAGTGTAGGATTTGGAACGAACGGCCATTGCAATTCAAGACCTTTCAGCCGCTTATCAAGGGAAAACTGTTTTGAAAACCATCAATTTAACAATAAAGTCACAAAAAATCACTGGTATCATCGGACCAAATGGCGCAGGAAAATCAACATTCATGAAAGCATTGCTAGAGTTGATACCAGCTTCTACTGGTAAAGTCACTTTTTCAGGACAGCCAGTAAAATCAGTCCGTAAAAAAATAGCCTATGTGGAGCAGCGAAGCGAATTGGATCTTTCCTTTCCAATCGATGTGTTAGGCGTTGTACTTTTAGGGACATATCCATCTTTACGAATCGGACAGCGGCCCGGGAAAAAAGAAAAAGAACGAGCAAGACAAGCATTAAAAAAAGTAGGGATGGAAGACTATGCCAAAAGACAGATCAGCGAACTATCGGGTGGTCAGCTTCAGAGAGTTTTTATTGCACGAGCTCTAGCTCAAGATGCAGAGTGGATCTTTTTAGATGAACCATTCGTAGGAATCGATGCATTGAGTGAACGAAAAATCTTTGACATCTTGCAAGAGTTGAAGAATTCAGGAAAAACGATTCTGATCGTCCATCATGATCTTCATAAAGTAGAAGAATATTTCGATGAAGTTGTTCTTTTAAATAAACAGCTGATCGCTTCTGGTCCAGTACAAGAAGTCTTTACATCAAAGAATCTTCAACTGGCCTATGGTGAGATCATCGGACATTTAGTAAAAGGAGGAGAGAAAAAATGATCCAATCTTTTATTGATGGATTGATGAATTATCAATTTCTACAATATGCTTTGGTCACTTCCATGCTTGTAGGACTGGCTTCTGGAGTCATCGGTTCCTTTATTATTTTACGTGGGATGTCTTTGATGGGAGATGCTATCTCTCACGCAGTTCTTCCAGGTGTAGCCATTTCTTATATGTTTGGTTTTAGTTACATTTTTGGAGCCACTGCTTTTGGGATGTTGACAGCAGCGGTGATTGGTTTCGTGACACAGCGGAGCCGATTGAAAAATGATACAGCGATCGGGATTGTCTTTAGTTCGTTTTTTGCATTAGGAATCATCTTGATTTCATATGCTCAAAGTGCGACAGACTTGTATCATATTTTATTTGGGAATGTCTTAGCTGTTAGGGAGAGCGATCTGCTGCTGACAGCACTAGTCAGCGGAATCGTCTTGATATTTGTTTTTTTCTTTTATAAAGAATTGAAGATCACATCATTCGATCCAACAATGGCAAAAGCTTATGGGCTGAATACGTCACTGATCCATTATCTTTTAATGTTCTTTTTGACATTAGTCGCTGTAGTTAGTTTGCAGACGGTAGGAACGATCTTGGTGATTGCCATGTTGATCACACCAGCTGCCACAGCTTACTTGTTGACGAACCATTTATTGAAAATGATTATCACGGCTGCAGGGATCGGTATGTTCAGTGCCGTTGTCGGCGTATTTTTCAGTTATAGTTACAATTGGCCATCAGGAGCCACGATTGTTTTAGCATGTACCGCATTTTTTATCCTTGCTTTTTTATTCTCACCAACAAAAGGAATTTTATTTCAGAAAGGAAGCAGATAGATGAAAACAAAGAAATCACTCTTTTTGATCCTGGCAATTAGTTTATTAGCGTTAGTTGGCTGCGGAAAGCAAACTTCAGATCAAGCAGACGAAGTAAGTAAAGAAAAGCTGTCAGTCGTGGCAACCAATTCGATCTTGGCAGATATGGCAAAAGAGGTCGGAACAGATAAAATAGATATCCACAGTATCGTACCAGTCGGAACAGATCCGCATGAATATGAAGTACTACCAGAAGACATCAAAAAGGCAAGCGACGCAGATGTCATTTTATACAACGGATTGAATCTTGAAACAGGTAACAGCTGGTTCGATAACTTGATGGAAACAGCTAAGAAAGAAGAAGGAAAAGATTATTTTGCAGTTAGCAAAAATGTAGAACCTCTTTATTTAACTAGCGGGGAAGAACATACAAAAGCGGATCCTCATGCTTGGCTAGACCTATCTAACGGAATAAAATATGTGCAGGAAATCGCACGTATATTCTCTGAAAAAGATGCAGAAAATGCGACACATTATAAGCGAAATGCAGAAACATATGTGGAAAAACTAAAAGAATTAGATACACAAGCGAAGGAAAGTTTTGCTTCTATCGAAGAGAACAAAAAATTATTAGTAACAAGTGAAGGAGCATTCAAATATTTTTCAAGGGCTTATGATTTGCCAGCAGCATATATATGGGAAATCAATACAGAAAGCCAAGGCACGCCTGACCAAATGAAAGCAATTATTGATCAGGTAAGAGCAAAAGAAGTGCCAGTTTTATTCGTGGAAACCAGTGTAGATCCAAGAAGTATGGAGCGAGTAGCAAAAGAAACGGGTTTGGAAATTTATGATAAATTGTTCACTGATTCTATAGCCAAAGAAGGAGAACAAGGAGATTCTTACTATCAGATGATGAAATGGAACATCGAAACAATCCATGAAGGTTTATCCCAAACAAAAGAGAGCTGAAAAACGCAAGGTCTGGCTTAAGGAGCGGACCTTGCGTTTTTTTACAAGAAACCGGAAAAAAATTATGATGTTTTTCGGCGTACAGATACCCTTTTTGAGAAAATTCCGTTATAGTTAGAGTAAGGAAGGAAGGTGTGGCTATGAATTTTACACGTAAAGATAAATATACGATTAAAGAAGAAGTATTTCGATTGATTAGCCAGCAAGAAAATACCGACAAGGATCAAGACCTTCAATTTCTTGAAGCAGAATTAGCTAAATTATTCATAGCAAATCAAAACGAGACAACAGAACCAGATGAAGAGCTGTACATAGGCAAATGGTTGTTTGATGAATTTCAGCCTTTAGATGAAAATACCGGTATCGGTTATTTTGTGTTCCTTTCTCCAGTCGGCTTCACACCTGGCGTATTAGTTAAACAAAACGACGAAATAACCGTCAAAGCATGGCCTGCTTTGTTTTCAGTAATCAAAGCAGAAGGAGTAATCAAAAAGATCCAGTCGGCCTATTATAAAAGTCAATTTATTGCCAACAGCAAATTAATGAATATGTTTTATAACCGTCTAGTAGAAATTGCCAGACCCGGGAAGATCCCGCAAACATTCACGTATACGCAGCAAAAAAATCTCTATGAAGAAGTACTGTATTCCCGTGATCTGTCTGAGTTTTCACCTTGGGAAGAGGTAAGACTCCATGAATTGTTAAGTACAAAACCAGTTTCTTTGAATTTTTTCAACGCATTGGATAACAAAAGAAAATTGATTTCGACAAATTATTGGGAAGTATTTGCTGCAAGAAAAAAATGGATGGAAGAAAAGAAGATTGCTGATCAGCAGATCCAGTTTGTCCAACTGAAAAAAGAAAAACTATATTATGGATTATACAGCCGTTAACAGCAAGCGAGGAAGACCATGACATTAAAAGAAGAAATCATACAAGAAAGCAAACGATTAGGAATTGACAAGATCGGGTTTACGACGGCGGAGCCTTTTGATTCATTAAAAGAATCGTTGGAAGAGCAAAAAGCAGCCGGCCACACTTCTGGTTTCGAACACCCAAATATCGATGAGCGTCTTTATCCAGAAATGACATTTGATCAGCCAAAATCAATCATTTCCATTGCTCTTGCGTATCCTACTAGGATCCATGAAGAAGTACCTAGGGATGAAAAACGAGGGCAATTTGCTCGTGCCTCATGGGGGATCGACTATCATGATATACTGAGAGACCGATTAAATCGATTGATCGAATTCATCCAAACAAGAGCAGAAAAATGGCAAAAAGAAGAGGAATGGCGTCTAGCTCCGCAAGTAGACACTGGGGAACTGATCGATGTCGCTGTAGCACAGCGAGCTGGATTAGGATTTATCGGCCGAAACGGATTGTTGATCACCGAAGAGTTCGGTTCATTTGTCTATCTTGGTGAGATCGTCACTAATATCGTATTTGAGCCGGATAAACCAGGAGAGTTTGGTTGCGGTGACTGTATGCGTTGTGTGACTGCTTGTCCGACGAAAGCATTGCTTGGTGATGGCAGAATGAATGCACAGCGATGTTTATCTTATCAAACGCAGACAAAAGGGATGATGCCCGAAGAATATCGGAAAAAAATGCGAAATGTCATTTATGGATGCGATATCTGCCAGTTAGTCTGCCCTTACAATCAAGGAAAAGATTTTCATTTTCATGAAGAGATGGAACCAAAAATAGATGAAGTATATCCAAAATTAAAGCCGATGCTGTCGATGTCGAATAAAGACTTCAAGCAGCAATTTGGGCATTTAGCCGGTTCGTGGCGTGGAAAAAAACCTTTGCAGAGAAACGCATTGATCGCTTTAGCTAATCTAGGAGATCGAACGGCATTGCCTGAGATTTCAGAATGTTTAACGGATGTCCGCCCTGTCATCAGAGGAACAGCAGCTTGGGCTATTGGACGTCTAGGAACAAAAGAGCCAGAAAAATGGCTTGATGTATTAGATGAAACATTAGCTGAAGAATCGGAAGAAGTCGTCATAAATGAACTAGAACATGCACAAAAATTATTGCGGAGAAAGTTAAAATAAAAAAATAGTAAGCATTATTCATTGTTTTTGTCCAGTAATTGTTGTAACAATTACTGGTTTTTTTGTATTTTTTACGTTTTTTTAAGAGGATTTGATAAAAATCAAACATTTTTTTGCTTTTTTTTATGGATTATTGCAGTAAATATTACAGAAAAGATGTTTTTCATTCAAAAATAAAAAAACATAGAAAAACGATTACTTTGCTTATATAACAACGATTTGATGGTTTTACATCAAAAAAGTTTTTGTTCAAATGTTACAAATATTAAATAATTCGTCATTTTGTCATTAAATGTCATGATTCTTTTACCTATGAAATATTTCTAAATGATAAAGTTAATAGCGTCGAAAGAATAAAAAACGGAGAAAAAAGGAGTTTAATATGAATTCATTTAAGAAAATTGTTTTAGGTACAACTTTTGCTGCTGGTGCTACTGCAATGTTTGTAGGAACTACAAATGCTCACGCTGATGAAGTTTACACAGTAAAATCAGGTGATTCATTATCTAAGATTTCACAAAAATTTGCAGGAGACAACTCAATGATCGATGCAATTGCTGAAAAGAATTCAATTGCAGACATCAACCGCATTTATGTTGGTGAACAATTAACAATCCCAACTTCAAATGATTCTTCAGCAACAACAGAAAGCAACACAACAGAAAATACAGCATCTACAACTGAAACAGCAACGCAAGAACATACATACGTTGCACCTGTTGAAACAGTTGAAGTAGCTCCTGCTGCCCCAGCTGCTGCAACGGCGCCAACTTCAAGCTCTGCAAAAGAATGGATCGCACAAAAAGAATCAGGCGGTTCATACACAGCTACTAACGGACGTTACATTGGCCGTTACCAATTAGATGCTTCATACTTAAACGGCGACTATTCAGCTGCCAATCAAGAACGTGTAGCAGAACAATACGTAACATCTCGTTATGGTTCATGGGATGCTGCTAAAACATTCTGGTTAGCAAACGGTTGGTACTAAGCCGATAAAAGAAAAATGATGAAACCGAGAGTCTTGTTTATTCAAGTTCTCGGTTTTTTTTATGAAAAATAAATGATTTGTTTCCCTCTGCACAGCAGTACAAATAAAAACTCGGATAATGGATAATAAAGAAAACGCTTTTTTTGTTTAGGGGAGGAGGAGCGATGAGTACAAAAGAGAGTCTCGAATTAGAGGAAATCACAAGTGAAAATCCACTGTTATCCAGTATTC
Source organism: Enterococcus sp. DIV1224 (assembly GCF_050555455.1). Taxonomy (NCBI): domain Bacteria; kingdom Bacillati; phylum Bacillota; class Bacilli; order Lactobacillales; family Enterococcaceae; genus Enterococcus; species Enterococcus sp. DIV1224. The sequence goes on from NZ_CP187859.1 coordinate 487,264, forward strand.
GATCCATTATTGAAACGGCATTCTACGGTAATAATGTTCAAGAAGTTTTTGACAGGAAGACAGCTTATCAACTAGCAAAAGGGAGTCCAGGAACGATTATCACAGATTTAACGGTCTCACATGCTGAAGAACTAGATTTACCAGCTGACGCTAGGACACTAGTATTCAATGATGGGAGTATTGTAGGAAGAACAGCAAGTGCTCGGCGTATCTTTGAGGACTTGGACAAGGAGCAAAGTAAATACGAGAAGATCTTGAGAGAAGCCGTGTATCAAAGTCGAAAGCGACAATTTTATCATACAAAAGTAATCGTTGGTCTATCTGAAGAATTTTCTGTACAAAGTCATTTGTTGATTCCAGAAGGATTTGAGAACAATCTGTATTCTTATATACTGAATTTTCAGCCAGCGAATGCGAAGACCCTGGCTACTTATCAAAAATCTGCGTCCTTTGATGAGGGAGATCTTTATATCTTTTGTGATCCCGAATGGACGCATGAAGCCTTTCCCAATGGACTCGTTTTATTTGATTCTCTCCATAATACAGCTGCTGTGCTAGGATTACGTTACTTTGGGGAATTAAAAAAAGCGACTTTGACGCTTGCTTGGGCATTGGGGAATCGCAATGGTTTTATTGCCTGCCATGGCGGGATGAAACAATATACCAGTAATGATCAAACTTATACGATGGCTGTATTTGGGTTGTCCGGTTCTGGAAAATCAACGATCACCTTAGCAAAACATTCGGAAGGGCATTCTGTTACGATCCTACATGACGATGCTTTTGTTATTTCTAGAAAAAATGGTTTTGCTACTGCCTTGGAACCTTCTTACTTTGATAAAACACAAGACTATCCGTCTGATGATCCGGCCATTTCTTCTTTCCTTACTTGTCAGAATGTAGGCGTGACATGTACGAGTAAGGGAGAAAAAGTCCTAGTGACAGGAGATAGACGAAACGGAAATGGGCGGACAGTCAAATCACGTTATGCGACACCAGACCGAGTCGATCATCTTAGCGAAAAGATCGATGCTGTTTTTTGGATCATGAAAGATGATTCACTTCCGCCAATTATCAAGATCAATGACCCGGTTTTAGCAGCGTCTTTTGGTGCAACATTAGCAACAAAACGATCAGACGCGGAAAATATCACTACAAAAAGACAGCTAGATGAGCTAGTCATTGAACCATTTGCTAATCCTTTCCGTGTCTATCCTCTTAGGGAAGACTATCAAGCTTTTCGAGAGTTGTTTGTGAAACAGCAAACAGCCTGCTATGTCTTGAATACTGGATATTTCGATGATAAAAAAATCAAACCTGAAACGACATTGTCAATCGTTGAAAGAATCGTGCAACAAACGGCAGAATTCAAGTCGTTTGGTCCGTTTGAAGACATCCACTATTTACCTATACCAGATTTTCCTGTTTCTTTTGAGGATACGTCCTATAAAAATCTGGTGAAACAACGACTTGATAGTCGTTTACGATTCATTGAAGCTCAGATAGGAAAAGATCTCTTGCCAGATGAAGCAAAAGAAAGTTTGGAGAATTTGATTCAGAAATTGAACTAAAATAACAGCTTTTTCAAGAAGTAATCCATGCGCAATATCGCTCGGGATCCTTACTTGAAAAAGCTGTTTTTCTATGATGGATTTTTCGTAATATAGGTGGAGATGTCCTTTTGATAATCTTCCGTAGGCCAATGACCAGTATTTAAGAAGTTAGCTAATAGATAGCCGATATAAGGGCCTGTCGTCAAACCAGAAGAGCCTAGACCGCTAGCAGCCAGTAGACTTGGGTCATCTGGCAATACGCCGAAGAATGGGGAAAAATCTGACGTATAAGCACGGGTGCCTACACGGAACTCGTAGGACCAATTTTTTATCTGATCTGGATCAGCCAAGAACTGTTCTGCACTCTTAGTCAATCCCTCATAAGCTTCGCTAGTAGGGGCCAAATCCCATCCTTGATCGTTCTCATGGGTAGCACCTAAAAGGATCTTTCCATCCATGAAAGGAATGAAATCAGCTTCTCCGTCAAGCATAGCAACAGGCCAGTCTTGACTCATCTTATAAGATGTCTGAAATGCTAAGAGCTGCCCTTTTTGCGGACGTATATCTGCAGAATAGCCTAATTTTTTCAATAGAGGCTTAAGTGCAGGACCAGGTGTCAAGATTACGCGGTCAGCTGTGTATTCTCCAAACGGTCCCTTGACGAGCCAAGAATCGTTCTTCTTATGCAAGGTGACTTTTGCCTGGATCTGCTCGATTTGTTTTTGTACTAAACGCTGACCAAGATGTTCTAAATATGCTTTTCCATCCAGACGACCACCACCACTGATGCGTAGTGAAACTGCTGGCTTCAATAACGGAAGAGCTTGGGACGTCTGTTCAGGTGAAAGCCATTCGATATTTCCAATTTCTGGCGCTTCTTCTTTTCGTTTCTCCGCAAGAATAGCTAATTCAGCTAAATCTTGTTCAGGTCGAAGCAAAAGTGTCCCTGATTGTGCATAAATCGTTTGATCAAGTTGGAAATCTTTTATGAGTTTAGGGAAAAAAGCAGCGCCGTCTTTAGCCAGACGATACCATTGTTTGTTTCTGCGTTTTGACAACCAAGGGGAGATGATCCCAGCGCTTGCTTTCGTTGCCTGTCCTGTCCCTTCATCAAACAAAGCAACATCGAATGTTGATGTATCCAAGTAATTGGCTAGAGTCATACCAATGATCCCGCCACCGATAATGGCAATTTTTTCCATAAAAAAGCCTCCTTTTACAAACAACCATTTTCACACAAAAAAACGGCAGATGCAACACCTGCCGTATATGGAAACTATGCTTTTTTAGCAAAAAACAGAGAATAGACGAATCGAGCAAAGCTGATAAGAAGTAACAGCAATAAGACGCCCAACGCCGCTTTTGATCCTAATGTAGTAGACACTTCGTAATTATGGGAAGTATGATGCTGAACATAATTGATGATAACCGCTACTAATGAAGTAGCCACAGCACCAGAAAACTGTTGCAAGGTATTGAACATTGCATTCCCGTCTCCTTGCAGTTCTTCATTCAGCGCATTCATTCCAGTCGTCATCATATTGCTGTAAGACAAACCGATACCGACCATATAAAAAACATGACAGGCAATCAATACACCCAATGAAGCGTGTCCGATAAGCAGGAATAATGCTAACCAACCAATCAAAGAAAGGATCAGTCCAGCAAAAATTGGCTTCTTCGGTCCATATTGATCCAGCATTTTACCAGAAAAAGGAGAAAGCAAAGCACCAACCGCTGCACCGGGAAGCATGGCTAATCCAGCGACAAAAGGACTGCTTCCTTGAACGATCTGAAGGAAATTCGGTAAGACAAAAGACACACCAAGTAATAAAAACTGATAAACCAAGAAGCCAATCAAAAACAAACGGAATGTTTTATTTGAAAGAATGGACAGCCGAATCAGCGGATGTTCCACTTTTTTACTTCGATAGTAAAATAGGAACCAGCCGATCCCGCCGATGATCAAAGCAATCCAACTAGAAAGTGTTCCCAACGTACTCAAAAATGTCAGACTTCCACTAAACAAAAGAAAGATTCCTAAAACGCTCCACCAATCCAAATAACCACTTTTTTGTACTGCCATCTCGGGAATAGCAAACCAGCCGATAATCAAAGAAAGGAGCAAAATGGGCACAAGAAACAGGAAAATATGATTCCATGTAAAATGTGAAGTCATAATGCCTCCGTAAGTGGGTCCAATCGCTGGAGCAATGGCCGTTGTCAAAGTACCGACGCCCATCATCGTGCCTCGTCGATTGAGGGGGGCAAATGTCAAGATAATATGGAACATCAACGGAAGAGCGATACCTGTTGCTGCCCCTTGGAGCAATCGACCAAACAATAGAACCATGAAGGTAGGAGAGAAGAAATCGATCATTATACCTGCCAAGAAAAGCAGATTTGAAGCTAAAAAGAGTTTTTTGAGACTAAAATTGCGATTCAAATAAGTAGACAGCGGAACAATGATCGAAATCATCAAAAGATAAATCGTTGTTACCCATTGGACTTGTGCGGTCGTTAAATCAAACTGTCTGATAAGAGTTGGGAAAGTTACATTCATGGCCGTCTCGATCAATACGCCCGCAAAAGACATCATCCCTGTTGCAATTACTGCAGGTACTAAAAGCAGCTGTTTTTGTTTTGTCATTTACATCACCTCTAAAAAATTTCGTAAAAAAAGAGAGTGATTTCTATTATAAAAATAGAAACCGCCTCTCTCTCGACACGCCGAAACGTGTTATCTGTACGATTTATTTACTTAACTTATTCTAGCACAAACTGAAAAATAGTGTCAACACGATTAGCCAAGTCACTCAAAAAGAGGTATGATAATAAATAACTAAATGGAATTTCGCGGAGGAAGAAAAATGGAAAAAATCGAATGGCGTAAAGACAAGAGCTATAGTATGAAAAAAAGCCCGCAAATACTAGAGGTTCCTAAAAAACCATTCTTTAGCATCAGAGGGATCGGCGACCCGAATCAGGAAGACTTTAAACGAAGAGTAGCCTGTCTATATGCAGTCAGCTATGCAATACGCATGTCGCCTAAAAAAAATTGGCTGATTCCTGATTATCAGATGTATACTGTCTATCCATTGGAAGGACAATGGGACTGCAAGAAAAGTATTTGCATGAACCAGTGATGAAAAAGGAACATTTTTCTTATCAATTGATGATCCGACAGCCTGACTTTGTTACAGAAGCGATAGCACAAGAAGCCATTCAGCGTTCTCTGAGCAAACTTCCGGAAGACTTGAGAGAACAAGTAGCATTCGGAAAGATGGAAGAAGGTCTTTGTGCCCAAATCTTACACATTGGTTCCTATGATGAAGAACCAGAATCCTTTGAGAAATTAGAAGCATTCATTGCAGAAGAAGGCTATCAAAGAACTTCTAAAGAACACAAAGAAATCTATATCAGCGATCCACGAAAATCTGCACCTGAAAAAATGAAGACGATTTTGCGTGTCAAAATAGAAAAAAGATAGCAACCTGAATAAAACCGAAAAATAAAAGTAAAAAATACCAAAATAAGAAGAAATATTACTTGTCTTTTGCTATAATCAATATTGAGAGGTGTCTAATATGAAAAAGAAACAGCGACAAGCATTGATCCGCCAAATGATTACAGAACAACCGATTGGGACACAGGAAGAGCTGCTTACACGGTTGCATGAAGCAGGTGCCGATGTGACTCAAGCTACGATTTCTCGAGACATCAGAGAAATGAAGTTAGTAAAAAGCCAAGATGAAAATAAAATAGTACGCTATACATTATTTAACCAACCATCTGTTTCTTTAAATGAAGAACGTTTGCGTACGGCAATTAGGCGTGAGGTTTTACGTATACAGTCTGTTCAATTCATGGTTATCGTATTGACTGAACGAAATGGCGCTGATGTGGTAACGAATTGGTTAGACGAAGTTGCTTATCCCGAAGTTGTTGGAACGATGGCAGGTGTAGATACATTCATTATTATTTGCCGCTCAGAAGAAGAAGCACAGCGATTTGCGGAAAAATTAGAAAAAATGAGGGAATAGATGAGGAGGACTTTTATATGGAAGATATGAAAGCGCTACAAAATGGATCGGATATTCGAGGGATTGCATTACCAGTTGAAGGTCATGAAGTCAATTTGACGACAGACAGGGTAGAAAAGATCGGCTGGGGACTAGCAAACTGGCTAAAGAAAAAGAAGAAATCAACTAATCCAACTAGAAAATGGACGATTGGGATTGGTCATGACAGCAGGATCAGCGGACCAGCACTAAAAGAGGCGTTGATCCAAAGTCTGAAAGAACAAGGGATACATGTCATTGATTTCGAATTAGCTACTACGCCAGCTATGTTTATGTCCACTCAATTTGAACAATTCTCATGCGACGCTGCGGTCATGCTGACTGCTAGCCATCTTCCCTATTATTACAACGGAATAAAATTTTTCACCTCAGAAGGAGGGGCAGAAAAAGAAGATATTGCTTATATCCTGTCACAGCAGCAAAAAATAAACAGTGAACAAGCAGGAAGTGTGGAAAAAGCAGACCTTTTGACACCTTATGCGCAAGATTTAGTCACAAAAATCAAAAAAGGGATGGGAACACAAGATGACAAACCACTAAAAGGTTGGAAAATCATCGTGGATGCTGGAAATGGTGCTGGAGGATTTTTTGCTGAAAAAGTATTGAATAGCTTAGGCGCTGATACAACAGGATCTCAATTTTTGGAACCAGATGGTCGATTTCCTAATCACATCCCCAACCCTGATAACAAAGAAGCGATGGAAAGTATCAAGCAGGCTGTTTTAGCAAATGAAGCAGATCTTGGAATCATTTTTGACACAGATGTGGATCGTTCAGCTGTGGTCAGTGCTTCTGGAACAGTCATCAATCGAAATAATTTGATCGCAGTATTAAGTACGATCGTATTAAAAGAGCATCCAGGGGCAAGGATCGTAACGAATTCGCCTACTTCTTCTCATCTACAAAAATTCATTGAAGAAAAAGGAGGTACCCAAATTCGTTATATTTCCGGCTATCGAAATGTAATCAATAAAGCATTAGAACTTAATCGTCTTGGGAAAGATACACAGCTAGCTATCGAAACAAGCGGTCACGCTGCATTCAAGGAAAATTATTTTCTGGATGATGGTGCATACGTCATCGCGAAGATCCTGATGCTTTTGCCAGAATTAAAAAGAAAAGGTATCACATTGGATGAACAAATCAAAGAGTTGAAACAGCCTGTAGAAGTACAAGAAATCCGACTAAAATTGTTCAGTGATGAACCACGCGAACAAGGAAACAAGATATTAGAAGAAATGAAGCGACTGTTGGAAGAAGAAAAAGGGATGAACTTCGACCCGACAAATGAAGAAGGTATTCGGTATAATCTGCAAGAACCTTATGGAAGCGGTTGGTTTTTGATTCGCTTAAGCTTACATGAGCCGTTGTTAGTATTGCAGATAGAAAATGACGAGAGCGGAAAGAACCAGCTAGTGTTAGAAAAACTAGCAAACTTATTCGGACATTTTTCTAATCTTGAATCATTATCAGCAGAATAAACCAATCTTCTTGAAAGGTAGTTGCTTGGACAACAAAAAAAGTGGTAAGGTTAAACCGAGTGCTGGTAGGGTGGCCAGCAAAAGGAGGAAAAAAATGGTAACGAATATGGTTATTTTTTTAACAGTATTGGTCTATGGGGTCAACTTTCTGGTATATATGTATCTCAAAATCAATCATATAAAAGATTATTTAGAAAAGATTGCTATTTATTTTGGAACGAATATGACCCTGTTGTTCACGAGTGGCATCTTTTTGTTTTTTGGAAAAATAGTAGAAGACGGTATTCTGGTATTTGAATAAGCAGAATTTTTGTAGAAAGCGCCTTACTTGTCATACACTATAATTATAGCAAATAGCAAATGGTCAATCGAAAGGAGCAGTACAATGAAAAAAGCATACGAAACAGCAATGATCAACCATGGCGGGCGCAATGGAGAGGTCGAGGCACCCAATGGCTCGATGCATATGAAAATCACTCCTCCGGGAATCCATGCAGAAGGAACAAATCCAGAACAATTATTTGCAGCAGGTTATGCTTCTTGTTTCAATGGGGCGGTACAACATATGATCAAAGAAGCAGGAATGACAGCAGAGTCCACAGTAAAAGCACGTGTCTCTCTTTATAATTTAGATGATGGCGGCTATCAGATCGGTGTAGTATTAGAAGTGCATATCGATGGCATCAGCGAAGAAGAAGCCCAAAAAATTGCAGAAGATGCGCATGAATTCTGCCCTTACTCCAAAGCAACTAGAGGAAATATCGATGTAGAAGTAACGATTGTTTAGAAGAATAAAGGAAATCGAACCAGACTAAAAACGTGAAAGGACCGCTTTTTGTCTGGTTTTTTTGACAAACAAAGCAGATGATTTGGAAAATAGACGATTATCGGTTATCATATTTTTGTACCAATCGGTAGGTAAAAAAGAAGTGAAGGAAAAAGGATGGAAAAATATCAAAATATTGTGATCGGTTTTGGAAAGGGCGGTAAGACTTTAGCGAAGGCGTTAGCTTCAAAAGGCGAATCGGTTTTAGTCGTTGAAAAGTCAACACGTATGTATGGCGGAACATGTATCAACATCGGCTGTATTCCTTCTAAATCATTGATTTTCAATGGAGAAAGAGGAATCGATTTTACAGAGGCTGTTGCTCGGAAAGAAAAATTGACGGGCATGCTTCGCGCCAAAAATTATCATATGATCAGCGATGAGGCGACTGGGACAGTGATGGACGGTACAGCACGTTTTCTTTCTAACCATCAAATCGAAGTGACGAATAATGGTGAAAAAGTAATTGTTGAAGGCGAACGGATTTTCATCAATACTGGTTCTGAACCAATCATTTTACCAATCAAAGGATTGAATACAAGTCGCTACTTGATTGATTCTACGCAAGCAATGGATCAGGAACAATTACCGGAAAAATTAGTGATCATTGGGGCTGGATATATTGGTCTGGAATTTGCATCAATGTTCAATGAATACGGATCTAAAGTTATCGTTCTTGATGCCCATCCTGAATTTCTTCCTCGTGAAGATGAAGACATCGCACAAATGATTTTAGAAGATTTGACGAATGCAGGGATCGAGTTCCACTTAGGTGTGACTGTCGATGAAGTAGCAGACCAAGAATCAACAGCTGCCGTTACCTTTACAGAAGATGGACAAGAAATAACAATCCAAGCGTCAAAAGTTTTGGCTGCAACTGGACGAAAAGCTAATACAGCTTCTCTTGGATTAGAAAATACAGATGTTAAACTGACCGATCGCGGAGCAATCGCTGTAGATGAATACCTTCGTACAGATGCGGAAAACATTTGGGCGATTGGAGACGTCAAAGGCGGACTGCAGTTCACTTATATCTCTTTAGATGATTATCGGATCATTATGGATCAGTTGAAAGGCGAAAATACACGAACAACGAATAATCGGAAAGCTGTGCCTTACAGTGTATTTATCACTCCAACTTTATCTAATGTAGGATTAACAGAAAAACAAGCCAAAGCACAAGGCGTCAATTACAAATTATTCAAGTATATGACAAGCGGCGTCCCTAAAGCACAAGTATTAGAAGATCCTAAAGGGATATTCAAAGTTTTAGTTGATCCTGAAACTGACTTGATTCTAGGCGCAAGTATTTATGCGGAAGATTCTCATGAAGTCATCAACTTGATTTCGCTAGCTATGAATGGAAAACTTCCTTATACGTTATTGAGAGATCAAATCTATTCTCATCCAACAATGAGTGAAGCTCTAAATGATGTATTAAAATAAATAACGAATGGAGAATTTATCATGTTCAACAACAAAAATACAGCAGTAGTTCTAACTGACCCGCAAGTCGAGTTCTTGAAACCAGCAGGCGGTGGCTTTGGTTTGACAAAAGATATCTTAGAAAAATACAATACGATCGAAAATATGATTGAAATGGTGAAACAATCAAAAGAAAAAGGATACAAACTCTTTATTTCTCCTCATTATTTTTATCCACATGACCATAAATGGCAATTTGGCGGTGCAGGAGAACATATGATGCTTGAGCAGCAGATGTTTGCTAGAAAAAGTCAATATGAACCAGTGGAAGAAGGTTCAGGAGCCGATTTTATCGAAGAATTGAAACCATATTTGGATGAAAATACGATTATCAGCTCTCCTCATAAAATCTTTGGACCAGAAAGCAACGACTTAGCGCTTCAATTGAGAAAAAATGGAATCGATACAGTAATTCTTGGTGGAATGAATGGAAACTTGTGTAGCGATTCCCATATGCGTGAATTGGTAGAGAGTGGATTCAATGTTGTGGTAGCGACAGATGCAATTGGTGCTCCTGGCCAAGAAGCAATGGATGCAGCGTTGACGAACTTTGGTTTTATTGCAGATCAAGTGATGACAACAGAGAAAGTATTAGAGCAACTATCATAAGATAGGAACTGCTTTTGTCCTCGCAGTTCTTGAATCAATGAACATCTAGCTACAAGAGAACAGTTTTATAGTGAGGGCTGTGTCAGATAATTTGGCACAGTCTTTTTTTAAACGATTAGGAAGATAAAATGATGAATTTATTGTATAATATAGGACTATGAGAGATGAAAAAGGAGAATATCATTGAAAACAAAGGAAAAGATCTTGGAAGCGACCAAAGATCTTATTTATAAAAAAGGCTATCATGAAACGTCAATCCGGGATATTCTAGCAGCTTCTGAGACGGGAAAAGGTCAATTTTATTATTACTTTTCTTCAAAAAAAGAAGTTTGTCTAGCGGTGATCCATGCGCATATGGACGTGTGGCAGACAGAATTGTTTGAAGACATCTTAAATGCTGGAAAACAGCCAGAAGAAGCACTAGAAGAAATGTTGGATTGGATTTTCGCTGATCATAAGGCACAAATCACTTATCATGGCTGTCCTGTGGGGAATTTGATTATTGAGTTGAGTACAGTGGATGAAGAATTCCGTCTATTGCTACTAGAATTAGTCAATCAATGGGTCAAGTATACGAAACAAAATATCTTGGCACTTTCTGAAGAAAAACTGTCCGATGCAGAGGCAGACCGTCAAGCCAAAGCGTTGATTGCTGAAATCCAGGGCAGTATCTTATTGTTGAAAGTCACACAAGATCTATCACTACTTAGACAGAATTTCCAATTGATCAAAGAAAGATTGTTAACTTCGCAAAAGGTTCTTTAATAATTAGAGGTTGTGACAGAAGTGGTCAGCTTCAAGAAATAAGAAGGAATTTACGAAAATTGCTTCTCAAATTTTTGTGAAATTTCGGCTTATTTTTCGAAGAAGCTACTTCTGGAACACCGTGAATCAGAGGTTGTGAAATCAGCGTTTTGACCTGAGTATTAGAGAAACAAACGGCAAAATAGTTCCTCATATTTTGCCATTTGTTGAGCTAATACCGAGGGTCAGCTGATTGAACACCGTTTAAGGAAGAGGTTGTGAAAAAGCTGCCCTGCATCAAGTAATAAGAACAGCCAAGTAAAAACAGCTTCTTATGTTTTTAAATTGGTTGGACTTATTACCGCAGATGCAAGCTTTTGAACACCGTTTAAGGAAGAGGTCGTGAAAAAGTCGCTTAGTTTCAAGTATTAAGAAAAATTTTGTGAAAATGGCTTTCTACATTTTTGCATAAATTTGGCTTAATACCGAGAAACTGGCTTTTGAACACCGTTTACCCAGAGGTCGTGAACTTGCCGTTTCACTCTGAGTCACAAGGAGCAATTTCAAAAAACAGCTTCTCATGTTTGTTGAATATTGTGACTTGTGACCGAGGAGTTGGCATGAGAAAAACGTTTACTGGAGAGTTTGTCGCAACTTTTTTAATTCTCTATTCATTGAAAGCGTTTTGTTGGTATGAACTTCTTGTTGCAGTGTATGATAGATAAAAAGAGGGGGAGGTATTAGGATGTGTGGTCGTTATTTTTTTGATCTAGAGTCGGAGCTCCTTCAGAATTATTATCGAGAAGCCCAGAAGAAACAACCGGAACAGGCAGCAAAATTAGCAGCTGGAGAAATTTTTCCGTCAAATCTTGTTGTGACATTAAGAAAAAAGGAAGAAAACAATCTCACTCCGGAAATCATGAAGTGGGGATTTACCGGATTTAAAAAAGGACAATTGATGATCAATGCCCGGGCAGAGACAGTAGAAGAAAAAAAGACCTTTCATCAACCATTTTTGCAAAATCGTTGTGTTTTCCCAATGGGCGGCTTTTATGAGTGGAATGAAGAAAAAGACAAATTTATGTTTTCAAATAAGGAAAAAATAGTGTATATTGGCGGCTTTTATCGTAGCCATCACGATGAAAAAACGGCAGAATCAATCATAATGACTACTGAACCTAATCGCACAGTCGCACCAATCCATGACCGAATGCCTCTTGTTTTGACTGAAGAACAAATCGAACCTTGGGTAACAGATATTTCTTTTGCGCGAAAAATCATTACTCAGCAGATGCCTGAATTAGTAATGGAGAAGGTATAACAGATTCGATTTTTTAAAGAAAGATCGGCAAAAAACAAAAAAGACTTCAGCACAGATCCCAAAAACAAAGAGAACAGAAGAAATGCTCATAAGCTGCATATACTGCATCTATAGAGTCACAGTCGACCTTTCTAAGGTATAGCTTCTATTTGTTTTTTACTCGTGCTGCGAGTCTTTTTTTGTTTATACCTAACGATGTTTATCATTACGACTCTTTGAATTCTTGGAATCTAAAATTCCAACTTAACGACTGGTTGGCAGTTGTATATTCTCTGAATTTATAGATAAGAGGTTGCCATTTATCCACATTGATATGAGTTGGATCATGTAAAATCCCTTCTTCTACAAAAATAGCTACGATCTCACATTCTACAATAGCAAAGTCTTCTCTAGTTGAAATTCGTTGAACCAACGTTTCTATTTGAATCGGGCATTCTTTGATCCGAACAGTTGCAACTTCTTCACCTGCTAGTTTCGTGAATTTTCCCAATTGAAATTTGTCAGAGCAAAAGGAATAGCCAGCTTTTTGTTTATAATCGGGCATGATAGGATGGCCTGTCGTCTTTGCGATTTTCTCGATTTTTTCCCAAAGTGTTTGATCTGCAAGATTGAAGGTAACGGCATGTCCCACTTTTAAATTTGTATACCCTTTACTGTGCATACTGATTCCAATGACAATCGTTTTGCCAAGTGTCCAAGTGGAGCTGATTGGCGTGAGGTTGTCATTACCAGTCATTTCATCCTTAGTCGTCATCAGCACGACGGGAAATCCGTAATAGAAACTTTCTTTTTCCATTTTTTTAAACATAATCCTCACCTCTGAATATAGTATACTAAGCTTATTCCTCGATGCTCATCGATGTGTGAAAGGAGAGAAAAAAATGGCTGGATTTCCTCATCTTCAGCAAACGACTAAACTCTTAGCAGATCATTCGCGACTTGAGATCCTTACTTTATTGATGGATGGAAGATTCCATACCGTGCATGAACTAGCAAAGAAAGCAAAAATAAAAGATCACACAGCATCTTATCATATAAAAAAACTTCATTCTCTTGATTGGGTGATGTCTTATAAACAGGGAAGAAATGTCTATTATCGATTATCATCTCTGGAAATCGCTGATTTGTTAGAAAATCTTATGGTAGTTAGTCCGGTTAAACCGATCAAATCATTTAATGAAAACAAAGAATATAGTGAATTAAAAGCAGGAAGATCTTGTTATCGGCATTTAGCCGGTGTGATAGGTGTAGTTTTTTTCAACTTTCTCCTTCACAACAACTATCTTGTGATGGAAAACCATCATGTGGAACTTACAGAAGAAGGCGTTTGTTATTTCAAAGACTTAGGAATAGATATTGACGCACTGAAAAAACAATCTGGAGTACTTGTGAAGCCTTGCTTAGATTGGACAGAACGAACATTTCATTTAGGAGGAAATCTCGGGAACGCGTTTTTCCGATGGTGTAAAGAGAAAGAATATATCACATTGAATCCAGAAAACAGAGGTGTTCGCTTAATTGCTGAAGGGAATTTATTTTTCCAAAAATTTGAATCGAGCCAATAGGAAAGTCGTTTCTAATACAATAAAAAGGTTGTGACAAAAATCTTGTCGCAACCTTTTTCCTACGTATGTTTTTTATTTCTTGAATGGAGGTGTCCCATACATTTTTGGTGTTACTGGTTCTAATTTTGGTGCAGCGCCTTCGATCTTAGGTTCTTTCAACCATTGATATTCGCCTTCGCCGTCCAATGCTTTGCCGCTAGCCCAAGAACCTTCACTACTTTGGTCTCCCTCTGAGAAGTTATAGAAGTCATAAGCAATGTCTTTTCGTTCTTTGTCACGCGGGAAAGTACTTGGGACTAAGATTGAACCTTCTTTTTCTTCTAATTCTTTCACTGCACATTCCCATAGGTTTTGATGATAGCTATCTCTTGCAAGGAGAACAGACAGCATATCTTTTACGCCACGATCATCGATCATTTCGTAAATACGTGCTACTTGAAGTCTTCCTTGTGATTCGGCATTTAAATTAGCTCTAAAATCTGCTAACAAGTTGCCACTCGCAATGATATAGGCACCGCTCCATGGATTGCCCACGCTGTCAGCAGGACGAGGTCCTAAGCCAGCTACGATCGCGTGCTGTGGATTCATTCCAGAGATAATGGCACCGATTGTTGGATCTTTTTGCATCGCTGCTTCTTGATCTTCAACAGGCGCACCCTCTAATAAACGAGCAACCATTGTCGCCAACATTTCTACGTGGCCGATTTCTTCTGTTGCAATGTCCATCAGCATATCTTTATATTTTTCTTCTCCTCGGCAGCTCCAACCTTGGAACAGGTACTGCATAGCTACACTCATCTCGCCATATTGGCCGCCGATCAGCTCCTGCAGATATTTCGCGATTAATGGATTCGGACGATCTGGTTTTGCCTCAAACTGCAATTCTTTCTGGTGTCTAAACATCAAAATTCCTCCTAATCTTTTTTTAATACATTCTCATTCTGCTACGAAAGATTAAAAAATCCAAAGAAAACGCTCGCTAATTATATAAAGTGTTGGTATCATTAATAATTTTTCGATAATCACACCTTATAAATTGTTATTTTCAGAACAAAATGATATCGTTATATTAAAACCGACATCGGTTACATTAAAATTTGGAGGTAAAATATGAAAAATTTATTGTTTACAGGATTGTTGGCAAGTTCAGCATTGTTTTTATTAGGAGGATGCGGATCAAGTAATACAAGCGATGCCAGCTCAAGTGTAGCAAATTCTTCTGAAAAAACAAGTGATGGAAGAAAAAATATTGATTTCTGGTCCTTTTGGGGGTCGGGCGCACGAAAAGAAGCCATCGAAGAAATCATTGAGGATTTCAACCAATCACAAGACGAGATCCATGTAAATTATAAGTATCAGCCATGGGGGGATATTTGGACCAAATCTTTATCTGCAATAACGGCTGGAAATGCACCTGATGTTATTGTACAGGACATAAATTCCGTTGCGCAAAGAGCAGAAGCACAGCAAGCAACCAATCTCTCCGAGTATGTAGATAAAGATACTTCTAAGGATTTTTATCCCCAGCTTTGGGACACAGTAGAATATAAGGGTGATCCTTATGCCATCCCATTCAATACAGATACACAAGTCATTTTTTATAATAAAAAGTTATTTAAAGAAGCTGGGATCAGCGAACAAGATCTACCGACAACTTGGGATGAATTAGAAGAAACAGCACGTAAACTAGATAAAAAAGAAGGAAAAGAGTTTACGCGTATCGGTTTTTATCCATTATGGAATTTAGGTGCTGATGTATGGGCATTAAACGCAGACAACGGGACTAGTTGGTTTGATAAGGACGAAAAGGTCAAGATTGATACTAAAAACAAAGTGGAAGCCTTAGAATGGATTCAAGACTGGCAAGATTATTATGGAAAAAATACAATCAACAAATTAGAAGCAGAATTTGGTTCTGGTGTGTCTGATCCATTTATTTCTGGATTAGTAGCCATGCGCGCCCAAAACATTAATTATTACTCTAGCTTGATGGAAAACGCACCGGATGATTTTGATTTTGGCGTGATGCAGCTTCCAGAAAAAGAGGAAGGTTCAGGTCATTGGTCATGGGGTGGCGGATTCGTCTTGGAAGTACCATACGGAGCAAAAGATCCTGAAGCCTCTTATGAATTCATCAAATATCTTTCTTCTCCAGAAGTACAAGAAAAATTCGGCGAAAAAAGTTTTGATATCATGGCAAGTAAAACAGCCAACGAGAATTTAGTGAATAATGACAACCTAACGGACAAAGGGAAAATGATCTATCAAATGGCGGACGAAAACTTTAAAAATACGGTGATCACACCAGTTCCTTTAGATGCACCGGATTATACGACATTAGTGAATGAACAGATCGACCAGATTCTTTTAGGAACAAAATCAGCAAAAGAAGGATTGGCAGATGCACAAAAAGCAGTAGAGAACTTAGTCAAGCAAAATCAATAATCCGTTTTTGACTGTCTAGGTACAGAGGAGGCAAGAAAATTTGAAGCGTTTATCTATCCGAAAGAAAAAAGAAGCAAGATGGGCCTATTTATTTATCTCGCCTTTTATTATCGGTTTTTTAATCTTTATGCTAGGGCCTATGCTTTTTTCAGTTATTGGTAGTTTCACCGATTATAATTTGACATCCAAGATGAATTTCATTGGTCTAGCAAATTTCAAAAGAATGTTCGTTCATGATGATTTATTTTGGAAATCGTTATACAACACCGTTTATTTCGTCATCTTCAATGTACCGCTGACGACGATTTTCAGTGTGTTTTTAGCCACAGTACTCAATCAAAAAATCAAAGGAATCAGTGTATTCCGTACAGTTTTCTATTTACCGGCAGTCTTATCAGGAGTAGCAGTCTACATCTTATGGATGCAGCTGCTTTCTCCATCTGCAGGATTGATCAACACATTTCTGGGCTGGTTCCATATCCCTGGACCAGCTTGGTTGTTTGATCCACAATGGACGAAACCTGCGTTGATTTTGATGAAAATATGGAGCTCTGGAGGAGCAATGCTACTTTACTTAGCTACATTACAAAATGTTCCTAGATCTTTATATGAATCAGCAGAAATCGATGGAGCAGGCGTTTGGGGAAAGTTCAAAAGTATTACTTTGCCATTAATCACTCCTATTATTTTTTACGATGTGATCACCTCTACGATCGGTTCTTTCCAAATTTTTCAAGAAGCTTATGTCATGACGAAAAATGGAACAGGTGGACCTGCAAATTCCTTGCTTTTTTATAATCTGCATATGTGGAACAAGGCGTTCGTCGCTTTTGATATGGGATATGCGATGGCTATGTCGATGATCCTATTTCTGATCGTTTTGGTTCTGACCTTCGTCAATTTGAAGCTTGCACCTAAATGGGTCTATTATTCTGGAGGTGACGGCAAATGATGGATTATTTTAAAAAAACCAGTGTGAATCGGCAATCAAAAAAGATGCTAAGCTATGTGCTTATGACGATAATAGGAATTATTTTGCTCATTCCATTGCTTTGGATGGTATTTACTTCATTGAAACCGATGGAAGAAATCGTTCGTTATCCTCCGACCTTTTTCCCAGAAAAAATCGTATGGGAAAACTATCTGGATACGATTGCCGCATTTCCTTTTTGGCGCTATGCAAGAAATACGTTATTCATCACTGTGCTAGTAGTGATCGGTAATGTCCTTTCGAATTCTTTTATTGCTTATGGATTTGCGAAGCTTGATTTTCCTGGGAAAAAGCTGATGTTTGCTTTGGTTCTTTCTACGATGATGATCCCGGGGTTTGTAACGATGATTCCTCAATATGTATTATTCTCCAAGATCGGCTGGGTAGGTACTTATTTGCCCCTGATCGTTCCATCGTTCTTCGGCAATGCGTTCAATATATTTCTGATGCGTCAATTTTACTTATCGATCAATAATGAATTGATCGAAGCTGCTGAAATCGACGGAGCGAATCATTTGTATATTTGGAGTCATTTGATGCTTCCATTGACGAAACCTGCTTTAATCACGATTGCAATCAATTCCTTCAACGCGGCTTGGAATGATTTCTTAGGTCCTCTGTTATATATCCAAGATCAAGAAAAATACACGTTGCAGATTGGCTTGCAAGTTTTTCAGAACCAAGCGACGACACAATGGAATTATCTGATGGCAGGAGCAACACTTGTCTTGATTCCGACGATCTTGCTGTTCTTTTTTGCACAACGTTATTTCATTGAAGGAATGGATTTGACAGGAGGATCAAAAGGATGATGAATCGGTCGATTGGTAAAAGAGCCAATGATTATTTTTTAGAAATCATTGAATGGATTCCGCGTCTTATCCAGTTACAGCTACTGTGGTTCCTGTGCGTCTTGCCTGTTTTCACATTAGGAACGGCAAGTCGAACAGTTCTCTATATGATTTATTATTACAAAAAAAATGAAGAGAAAAAGCTCAGTTCATTATACTGGAAGAAGTTTCGTGAGAATCTTTCTCTTTATGGAAAGCAAGATAGTTTAGCAAGTAGTTATTTTCTTCTTTTATTCATCGATTATCGGATTTTCCATTATTTGGGTGGGAGAATTGGCTATACATTGATGTATACTACGTTGTTTTTGCTTCTATTAAGTGCTGTTCTTTTTAGTTACAAAATCTTGCTTCAACTGGAAAATCAAAAAGAAGTCTCTTGGATTGCAGCATTTTTCTTGTTTTTTAATGATTTTAAAAGTGCACTTTTCTATTTAGCAGGCACGTCGATACTTCTGATTGCATTATGGTTTGCAGGACCAGTCTACCTTGCTTTATTAGGTTTCAGCTTCTTGTTTTATTTTCAAGTCCTGCTTTTTATCCATCGTACGCAAGAAAAGGGTCTTAAAAAGGAGGAATAACATGCTGCGTTTG
This sequence comes from Enterococcus sp. DIV1224, assembly GCF_050555455.1. Taxonomy (NCBI): domain Bacteria; kingdom Bacillati; phylum Bacillota; class Bacilli; order Lactobacillales; family Enterococcaceae; genus Enterococcus; species Enterococcus sp. DIV1224. The sequence goes on from NZ_CP187859.1 coordinate 505,808, forward strand.
ATTGCTAAAATCGATGATAGTATTATCAATAAGTTTGCTAAACAACGAGAAACGGACAATCGGAAAATCAATTTTTTGAAATTTATCAGTAATATCTCTAATGGCGGTTTTATTTGGCTGCTCCTTGCTACGGTTTTAGTTTTGATACCTGATACAAGAGAATATGGTCTAGCTATTCTTATAGGCAGTCTAATCTATTTTTTTGTTGGTCTACTTCTCATTAAAAAAACGACAAAACGGAAAAGACCTTATGAAAAAAATCGTCGGCTTGTCCTTTATACAAGTAAACCGAAGACTTCTTCTTTTCCTTCAGGGCATACGGCACTTGCTTTTTTATCTGTAGCAGCGTTGTTCGAGTTAAGTCGTATTGCAGGAATACTAGCTTTTCTATTTGCTTGTTTGATCGCTTATTCAAGAATTTTTTTACTTTTACATTATCCTACTGATGTTTTAGGAGGAGCTATTTTAGGAAGTGTTATCGGTATCTTGTGTGCTGCCGTTATCTGAATCAATTGCATGAATAAAGCATGAGTGCGTAAATACGCATTCGTGCTTTATTTTTTTGTTTTTCAAGGAAATAGTCGGAGATTATTTACCTGTCTTAATAACTTGAGTTCTGTTAAATGAGATTGTTATAAAATTTTATAATCTAATTTTAATAATAAGTGTTGTATAATTGGTGTTTTTTAACTAAAATGGATATTGTTTGATTTAAAGTTAAAATTAAATTAGATTATAATTAGATAGATGTTGTTTTTGGTGTTTGTTGTGAAAGAAGACACATGTTTTAGAAAAGAGTATAAGAATGTGAAAGGGGTAAAATTGAAGCTTTTGCAGTTAGCAGCTGTCAGTCTGCTATTTGGACCGTATTTCCAGTCTGTCTATCATATGACAGCATTGGATGTAGCTGCTGAGTCAACAGAAGTGAAGGAGGATGAGGTATTTCTAGATGAGGATTATGCAAAAATCGAAGGGAGGTATATCGAAAAAGAAGAAACGTTTGAATGGCATCTGGCTTTTGAAAAGAAAGAGAGTGCGAACGAAGGTAGGATACGTTTAGCAATCGATACAGCTGCTGCCGGCATTGGTACTGTAAAAAACGTTCGGGGAACAGGTCTTTCCTCTTACGATGAAGATGGAGAAGACTTAAAAGTCGAGACAATCGATGGTCAAGAATGGTATGTCGGAAAATTTTATTCGAAAGAAGCTGAGACCGGCACATTGGTTTTTGAAACAGAAAAGATTCCAGATGTGAATGAAGGGGAACTACCTCTTCAAGTGGTGGTCGATGAAAGAATAGCTAGTCAAGAATTACAAGAAAATGAAACAGATACAGAGGATTCCGCTGAAAATCAACGTAGCGAAGAAAATGAAACGGAAGAGCTGGACGCACCAATCGTGCCCAGAGGTCAAGCACTCCAACGCATTCAACGCCGGTTATTCAACGGTATTTTAGAGCGTCTTGGACCAACAGCTACGCAAGATCCATATGAATATATCTATCCTAGCGGAATAGCTGAAAACGATCAGCACCGCTATCCACGATTTACAACGAATGACTATACGAAAGTATTAGGAAATTGGTCACAAAGCAATGAACACTATCAGGGAGAAAAAGGCTCACCATATGATGGAGAGAACTTAATCGATGATAGTGATTACACAATCGGGGGAGCGAACTGGCGAAATTACGACTATGCGGCTGATAATGGATCAGCTGCAAGCGAAGAAGATGTAAATGTGCCAGCGCAAACTGTTCAGCTTTGGGGAGATGAACGGAATTTTGAAAACAGTTACTTGGATTATAACGGGGCATATATCAAAAAATGGGTAGAACCAGTTCCCTCTAACAATCCAACGGCTGACTTACATCCTGAAGATGCAACGACACTTTATAACGTTTATCTAGATGTGATCGGAAGTGAGAAACAAGAAATCAGTCCAATCGATATCGTTTTTGTTCTAGATAAATCAGCCAGTATGAATGAAGGGACACTGGAAGGCGGAGGACAAAGTAAAAATGCGGCACTGATAGAAGCGGTAAATGAAATTAGTGAAAATCTGCTATCCGACCCAAATATGGATATTCGGATCGGTATGGTGAATTTTTATCATAATAGTACAGTCATCAATAACCAGGAACAAATCAGTTCGGACATCTTTCCGTTGACAAATGACATCAATCGTCTAACAGGTAGTGAGAATACAGCACTGAATCGTACACCCATCGGAGGAACGCCGCTTACACTAGGACTTAAAAATGGTTATGAAACATTGTATGCGGATAACGGCGGAGAAAATAGAAATCCAGAAAAGATCCTGATCGTCGTAGGAGACGGAACACCCACCTTCAGTTATGCACCGATCCAAACAAGATCTCGCACAAGTATTTGGGGAGCTTGGAGCAGTTGGAGTGTCATGGGGGATAAGATTGCCATAGATCGTGGTGATTTGTTCAAAAACTTTGAAACCTTTTCTGGGAATACTTCTAATGCAGGATTTACTTATCCAGTTACCTATGCATCTGACTTTGACCGTCCTGTTAATGGAACAAATGTGCAATATCGTTACGGAGAAGTAAAAGAAGGTGATGATAAAGCAACTCACTGGGTTGGTACAGGAAGCGCAAGCAATGATACTAACGGTAGTCCAACTTCACAAGAAAAGTCGTCAGCCATCAATACTGTTGCATATCATCATTGGCTGAAAAACAAGTACCAAGAGAACCCGCCAAGTATTTTCTCCATTGGGTTAGGAATTGACGGAAGTATTGCCGGTAGACAGCGGCTCGATGCAATCGGACGAAATGTATTAAAAAACATTGCTGATTTAAACGATGATGGCACAACACCGCGTTATTACGATGCGAATAACAAGAATGACATCATTACAGCCTTGGAGGATATCTCCTCTACCTTCAAGAAAACGATCCAGCAAGCCACACTTTATGATGAAACTGGATTTAATGTTTCACCGTTTGGAGCTGGCAGATCGGCGGATATTCAGTTTTACCATCTAGATCCAGGAGAAAACGGCATGAAGTACCAAGAGCCAGAAATATGGGATGAAGCGCGTCATGGACAAGCGCCACCAGAAGTAGTAGCGACACCAACAACGTATGTTGGGCGAGAAAACCAAGCCTATAAATTTTCTCCAATCTCGTTAGGTGAAGGAGAAATGGTCAGAATCAAGTATCAAGTAAAATTGGATGCAGGAGCTCAAGACGGGAACTTCTATGCAGTGAACAATATGGCCTATATCCAAAACTTGGAGGATTATGAAAACGATGTTATGAACGGGCGAATGTATTTTCCAACGTCATCTATACGTTATGAGCATAAGGACCGGAATTTCCAAATAAGCAAGACGGGGCAAGATGGGGAACCTTCAGCAGGAATCGAATTTGCATTATACGATCAAAATCCGGATGCTGGAGAGGTCGAACCAATCGAAACAAGTAGAACTACAGCGGATGGAATGGCAATCTTCGAAACGAAGATCCCTGTGCTGGGGGATGAAACAGGTGCTGTCAGTGATATTTTCTGGATCAGAGAGATCGCTGGACCGGCACGTTATCAGTTAGTGGATGAGACGTATCAATTCCAAATCAAAAAATATAGTTCCAGCGGAGATACAGCGCTTGGTCACTATGAGTTGGTAGCAGCAAATACTTCAGGAGTAAGAGTTGGTGGAGAAGAAGGTAGCGATCCTGATTCTTATTATGAAGGCGAATACCACAAACTTTCAATTGTTCAAAATGTCAATGAGGACGAAACGGATTATGAAGACTTGTATGTCAAATTGGAAATGCGGAATGAATTCAAGCCAGTCCACATGAACATCAATAAATTAATTGAAGGAAGCACTACGCCAATCAATGGGGCAGAGTTTGAACTTTATCAAACCGATGGAAGCGGACTTGAAATTGGAACGCCGGTAGCTAAAGGAATCTCTGGTGCGAATGAAGCAGACGAAGAGAAAGGAATGCTCACATTCTATTCAGTAAATGAAAATGGAGAATATTTGCTCGTGGAGGGTGAGAAAGTCATTCATCCTATTGGAGAACCAGATTCATTTATTCATATAGACAATGAAGAAAATGCCAACTATGCAGAATACAAAATCGTTGAAAGTCAAAGCCCAGAAGGTTTCAAAGAACCTGACGAAAACGACACATGGATCTTGCGACTGTACGATAATGAGGCAGGTACCATCCAGCTTAGACAAACAGGTGAAGCAAATTGGCAATATCTCACCCATTCAACAGACGAAGAGGGCCGATTATGGGTAGAATTTACTGCTTACAATATGTTTGATTATCGGGAGATCCGAGTTAGAAAATTAGATCATGAAGGCAATCCTTTAGATGGTGCAGGTTTTGATATCAGGAAAATAGGGGATTCTTCCTTCCCGCTGTATCGAGCATACACAGGCAACCCGTTAGAACCCGAAGAATCGAAACGTTTGTCTGAAATCGGTTACTTCTATCTTTATACAGTCGGTGTAGAGAAATATGTCGATTTAGAATACAGCCAGCCGCTGCGTTTATCTATCGGCGAATATGAGGTCTCAGAATCTGTTGCACCAAACGGGTATCAATTGTCTGATCAAGTATTCCAGTTTGCACTGAATGAAGAAGGGAAATTTGTCATTGGAGAGACAGTCATCGAAGACGAAACTGATCCGTTACCGGAGGGTTATGACATCATCGATGGTGTATTACAAGTAACCTTAGAAGATGAACTAGCACCAATCGATCTGGAACTTTTGAAAGTTGACAGTATAAGTAGTCGACGTCTTGAAGGCGCAGAATTTTCAATTGAGAAACAAAATAGTGCAGGAGACTATGAACTCATCGTCGGAGGCTTGGCACCAGATCCAAACGATTCTTCCCTATTCAATGCTTTGGATTTGACGGAAGGATTCTATCGGATCAAGGAAGTGAAGTCGCCGGACGGCTACAGGAAACTTCCAGGCTACTTTATTTTAGAAATTAGTTATCGTGAAGAACCAGAAGTGGAAAATGATCGGGTCGTTCCAGGAAAAGAAGCCGGGACACTAAAAGTTGAGGTTTCTTATTATCCAAACGAAGAAGCAGAGACTCCTGATCTGCAGCAAGAATTAGAGTATGAACTTTTGGATACGAACCGAATCAGGCTACGGCTTAGTGTCGGGAACGATTCTGAAAATCCATTGCCTGCTACAGGGGGATCCGGACGATTGTTCTATATCCTGCTTGCTGCATTCTTCGTGGCACTTGCCGGTGCAGCCTATGGTTTGCATGTCAGACAATCTAAAAAGGAGGGGGCAAGGTAATGAAAAAGCTGTTGTGTTTGATGCTTCAATTACTTGTTTTACTGCCATTTGTAGCAGTCCTTCTTCCTCAAACGATGTCGGCAGAAGAATTAGGGGAAGACGTTGTGGAATTTGTATTGCATAAACGGATGATTCGAGATATCGATTATAACGACCAATTTGAATTCCATGAAAATGACGGTCTGGCTATCTCTGAGGAAGCGGGAAAAACAGCAGATATCATTTCGCAGACGGTCCCGCTAAATGGAGCGACATTCGCCGTTTACGATATGACCGATTATTATCATGACAAAAAAGCTGCTGAGAACATGACCTCTAGAGAATTCGTCCAGCAAATCGCTGAAACGAGCAGAAACAATATCCGTCAGTTGATCACAGAAGAAAGACTTGCCCAGGTTGGGGAGTCGGTAACGACTGGAAAAGATACGGTTGGTGGATTAGGAGATGGGATTGCACGCATCCAAGTACCTAAGAAAAACCAAGATCGAGATGCAGTTTATTTGATTTTTGAAGAATCAATTGATCCGGAAATCGGGTTGAATGTGGATATTGATCAAACAGCAATCCCGATTGCTGCTGTTTTGCCAATCTATCATCCAACAGAACCAACCGAGGAACTGCAAGAGATCCATATCTATCCTAAAAATGTCGGTTATTTAAGAGATCCATACTTTTTCAAGTATGGACGACAAAGAGGAACAACCGAAAAAGGACGCCCATTAGAAGGTGCTGTTTTTGCTCTGTATCAGATGATAGAAGGAGAAAAATATTATTTAGACATGGCTCCTGCGAATGACTTGAAAAATCAATGGATCAAACCAGCAAACAACGATCCTTTGAATGATAAAAATGTAAGCAAATTCATTTCAGATAAAGACGGTCTAGTCACGACAGGTCAACGATTTTTGCCCTCTGGTACCTATTATTTTGAGGAATTGAAAAGTGTAGAAGGGTACGAAATGGACGAAGCAAGTAAGCAAATCGAGGTCATTGTCCCTGAATCTTGGGTGGATGCAGAAGGACAGCCGCAATATGTAATGGTCAATGGGCAGAAGATGGCTGAATTGGAATCCGGAAAAGTTCCAGCCTCTGCCTATGAATCAGCAACACCACGCGTGTATAACGAGACCATAAAAGAAACAACGGACAAACCGAAAGAACCAAGTGGACCAAGCAATCCAAATCAACCTGTGAAAGGGTCCGTATTTCCACAAACCAATGAAGCAAGAACATTGATTTCTTTGTTAGGAATCCTTTTGTTGTTAGGTGCTGTTTTATTAATAAAAAAAGAACGGGGAGAAAAAAATGAATAAAAAAATGATGACCATGGGGATGAGTGCACTGTTGCTCGCAGCTGTAGGATTAGGAAGTTTTGGAAATGGAAAATTAGTTCACGCTGAAGAAGTCACGGAAAAACCAAGTGAAGTGACGATCACATTACACAAAAAAGCATTCACGACTGTGCCTGAAGAACGACCGAATAGCGGGTTGATATCAGATGATTTTGGTAATGAGAATCTTCCAGGCGTCGATTTTGAAATGTTTGATGTTACAGATGTCTATTATAATTTGCTGAAAGATGACCCTAGAACAACTGACATAGATGATGATGGGTTAGAACCTGCCGCTGCGATTGCTTTGATCCAATCAGATCACACAGCAGCATGGTTTGTATCTTATGGTATCGAAAGTATAGATAAGCAGACGACTGGCGAAAATGGTGAATCTGTTTTCAAAAATGTCCAAGTGACGGAAGAGGCACCTTCTTCGAGAGATAAAGTCTATCTCTTCTTAGAAACATATTCACCAGCTCATATTTCAAGAATCGCGTCTCCAATGGTTGTCATGATGCCAGTTATGATACCAGATATTATTGGCGGTGTATGGGATGGAACCTCTTGGAAAGATACGTACAACACCGATGTACACTTATATCCTAAAAATGAAATCCAAGATTCTTCCAAAGAAATGAATGTAGATGAAGCAGACGTTAGAACTGTGACGATTCGCAATGAAAATGGTGAAGAAGAAACGATCCGATATGTTGACTTGGAAAAAGGAAAAACAGTTTCTTATACAATAACTGCACCGATTCCTTACTTTATTGATGAAATCAATGAGGACAATACAACAGTCATCACGGATTTCGCGATCACAGATACGCCAACAGAAGGTTTGAGTTATTTTGATCAGGAACTCCTTGTACAAGCAGGAGATACAACACTGATAAAAGATACTGATTATACAGTAACAAAAGCGGGTAACGGTTTTGCCGTGGAGATCATTCTTGAAACAGGAGGTATACCGAACACAGCAACGCTTGAAAAATTAGGGAATCATCGTGGCGGGGAATTAACTGTTACCTATGACTTGCAAGTCAACGCAATCATCAATGCAGATGAATTCCATAACAATACAGCATTGATCGAAATCGGTAGAGGTGACGAGTATGACTACAACGAACGTCGCGTGCCACCAGAAGAAGTAACGACTGGCGGGAGAAGATTTGAAAAGTTTGATGCTTCAAGCAATGCTTTACTAGACGGTGCAAGATTTGAATTGTGGAACGAAGAGAAAACTGCTTATGCTGTTTTCTATAAAGATGGCGTACGTCTATCTGTTTATGAGTCAGGTGCTGATGCAGAAGAAATCACAATCGATTGGGTAAGTGATAATAGTGTAGAGGCAACAGAATTTGTCTCAAATGACCAAGGATACTTCGAAGTTGTTGGATTAGATTACGGAACATACTTCATGAAAGAAACAGTAGCACCAGAAGGATATGTTTTACCAACAGGTGAAGCAGCTTTCACAGAGTTCAATGTAGAATATGGTAGCTATGATGATGAACTTGTGATTGTGGACTATGAGTATCCAGGAGCAGCACGCGTACCAAACGTAAGACAAGGATTTCTTCCTTCTACTGGAGGAAACGGGATCTTAGCATTCTTGCTGATCGGTCTAAGTTTGATGATTGGGGCTTACAGCTGGTACCGTAAATCTAAAATGAAGTCTGAAGTATAAGCAACAAAAATAAGCTGCAGCAATCGGTTTTTATAAAGGTTGCTGCAGTTTTTTTAAATAAGAAGGTGAAGAAAATGAAAAAGAAAACAGAGAAAAGACCTCAAACAAAAATCAGTATGTTATTACAATTATTCATGGCAGTGATGTTTCTTACAGGAGCTGCAGTTTTTACATATCCATTTTTAGCTGATGCTCTCAGCAATTATTTGGACCAAAGAAGGATCGAGAATTATCAAAAACAGCTTGCACGAGAGAAAGAAGAAAAACATGAGCAACGATTAGCAGTACAAGAAAAGAAAAATCAGGCGCTTGCTCGTACGGCAGCCATCCCAGGAATGGGTCAAGTCAAAGATCCTTTTGAACAAGCGGTTAGAGATGTCCGAAATCCAGGAAAAGAATACTACGAACAACATATGATCGGAGCAATCTATATTCCGAAAATCAATGTTAGCTTGCCTTTATTCGATGAAACAAATGATCTTTTATTAGATAGAGGAGCGACAGTTCTACAAGGTACCTCTTTTCCAATTGGAGGAGAAAATACACATTCCGTCATTACCGCCCATAGCGGTGTTGCTGAGAAAAAATTGTTTACAGATCTTGAAAAAATGGAGAAAAATGACCGTTTCTATCTTGAAGTATATGGTCAGATGCTCGCTTATGAAGTCGTTGAGAAAATCGTTGTCCTTCCAACAAAAACAGATACATTAGCAATCAGAGAAAAACAGGATCTGGTCACACTTATTACTTGCACACCTTATACTGTGAACACCCACAGGTTACTAGTGACAGGAAAGCGAGTCCCCTTTACAGAAGAAGCCTCTTCGAAGATGGAAAAGACAAAAAGATACCATCTTTATCGATTACTTGCGCTCTTATTAGGTGTATTGCTAATACTTACTCTTTTCGGTTATTGGGGTTATCGAAAATTTAAAAGACAAAAACAACCAAAGAAAAATAACAGATGATAGACCAATTATTAAGAATAACATAATAAATTTAAGCTGCTTGGAAGAGACAAAAGCGATTAAATCGCCTATTTCCAGTTTTTTTGAACGTTTTCTAAAATGACATTTTACAGGTAAGCCAACTTGTTTCACAAAGGCTTCTTTGATATTGTAGAAGCAAGAAGAAAGATGGAGGGATTTTTTATGGCAAAAATCATGGTAGTCGAGGATGAAGAAATCATTCGACAATTGATTATGGAAGAACTTGAGAAATGGCAATTCGAAACCTTTGGAACGACCGATTTCAACCAAGTATTTTCAGACTTTGAAAGAGAAGAACCACAGCTTGTATTGCTAGACATCAATCTTCCTGTTTTGGATGGGTATTATTGGTGTCAAAAAATACGTGAAGTATCGAAAGTACCAATTATTTTTATCTCCAGCAGGAATACGAATATGGATATGATCATGGCCATGAACATGGGAGCAGATGATTTTGTGACAAAGCCTTTCCAAATCGATGTACTGATTGCCAAAATCAATGCGTTGCTTCGCCGTTCTTATAATTACACAGAATTATCCAGTGAGATGATGAGCCATAATGGTATTACGTTGAATGTCGACAACGGAAGTATGGAGATCAATGGAGAGATCATTGATTTGAGCAAAAATGAATACCGCCTGCTATTTATTTTGATGAAACACAACGGAAAGATCTTAAGCCGTGAAAAATTGCTGCGAGCACTTTGGGATGACGAGCGGTTTGTAGATGACAATACATTGACAGTGAATATCAATCGGTTACGCCGAAAAATCGAACAGGCAGGTATCCAAGGATATATCGAAACAAAAGTAGGACAGGGATATATCGTTCCCTGAAAGGATGAGCGGTTAAGATGAATTTCTTTAAATATTTGAAAGATCAGTGGACATTGATCTTGGGATGGCTGTTTTTTATTGCCTTAACGATCTTTGTGATGTGGCTAGCCCCAAATATCAAAGTGGATTTGAGCACGATTGCTTATTTAGCTTTGATCGAGGGCATCTTTCTGATTTTTTATCTGCTAGGCGGCTACTTGAGCAAAAGAAGATGGTGGGGGAAGTTAGCTGACATACAAAAAACATCTCCTTTGCAAAATTATTTGAGTGGCGGGCGGACAGAAGAAGAAAAACTGGTAGAAGAATATATCAATCAGCTGATCCGCGAACATCAAGAAGTGATGCAATCAGCAATCAGCAATCAACAAGACCAAAAAGATTATATTGACTCATGGGTCCATGAGATCAAAGTACCACTTTCCGCTTCCAAGTTACTGGTTCGTTCGATCGAGTTCGATATTGACGATCAAAAGTATACCTTACTCGAAAATGAATTATCAAAAATCGACGAATACGTAGAGCAAGTCTTGTATTATGCAAGACTCGACAGTTTCTCGCGGGACTATCTCATCCAAGAGTATGGATTGAAAGGAATCATCCAGCCTGTGATACGCAGTCAGGCCAATTATTTTATCCAAAAAAATCTTCGCTACGAAATCATTGGTGAGGATCATACTGTTTTGACTGATGCTAAATGGGTCGCTTTTATCTTCAACCAACTGCTTAGCAATGCCATCAAATATACGCCGGACCACGGAAATATCATGGTGAGCATAAAAAAGGAAGCGCAAGGAGTCAGTCTTTCTGTTAAAGATTCAGGAATCGGTATTCCGGAGGAAGATTTGAAACGAATCTTTGATAAGGGATTTACTGGAAGAAATGGACGACTTAGCAAAACGCATTCAACAGGATTAGGCCTGTATTTGGCAAAAAATCTGGCAGAAAAATTAGGTATCCAATTGACGGCTGAATCAACTGAAGGAAAAGGGACGACAATGACTTTATTTTTCCCAATCTTAAATTTTTATAATGAAAAACGTTAGAAAATCGTTAGAAACGAAAAAAAACGCTTGTGTTGTTAACGTTTTCGCTGATAAGTTTCTTATCATGTGAAATAAAAGGAGATTGGTTATGGAAATTTTAATAGCATTAGTCCCTATGTTGGCATGGGGTAGTATTGGTTTAGTAAGTGGTAAAATTGGTGGCGATGCCAATCAACAAACACTAGGAATGACGATTGGTGCATTTCTGTTTTCTTTAGTTGTCTTTTTCGTTGTTAGTCCTGTAATCACCCCTTGGATTTTCTTGATCGGATTTTTATCTGGCTTAGCTTGGAGTGTTGGACAAAATGGACAATTCCATGGAATGAAGTACATGGGTGTTTCTGTAGGGTTACCATTGTCTACTGGTTTTCAATTAATTTTGAATACGATTGCGGGAGCCGTTTTCTTCCAAGAATGGACACAAACGAAAGATTATGTATACGGTATTATTGCTTTAGCTCTTCTTGTAAGCGGTGCGTATTTGACGGCACGACAAGATGACGAAGGAAAAATAGATACAGATAATAAAATGCTTGATTTTGGTAAGGGTTTTAGAGCATTGATCTTCTCTACGATTGGTTATGGCGTATATACGATCATTGTCAACTGGGCGAATTTGGATGCGATGTCAATTATCTTACCTCAAAGTATCGGAATGATCTTAGGTGCAAGCTTCTTTGCTTTCCGTAAAGTTAAAGTAGATCAATTTGTATGGAAAAACATGATCTGTGGATTATTATGGGGCTTAGGTAATATCTGTATGCTTCTTACAGTCAAATCCCTTGGTTTAGCGGTTGGATTCTCACTTTCACAAATGGGGATCATTATCTCTACTTTAGGCGGGATTTTCATCCTTGGCGAAAGAAAAACGAAAAAAGAGCTCATTTATGTTATTGTTGGTTGCCTTTTAGTCATTTTAGGTGGTATCCTTTTAGGGTACATGAAAACAGTTTAATCACTGTTTTCCAACCTAAAATGGGGAGGAACTTCAATGGATTTGTTTCGTAAGAAAGAGATCAATCTCAATCATACGAGTGAGATGAAAAAAGAACTAAAAACGTCTGATTTGATCATGCTTGGAATTGGCGCGATCATCGGTACGGGAATATTTGTGGTGACAGGGGTTGCGGCCAATCAAAATGCTGGTCCAGCACTGTCACTTTCATTTGTTTTAGCTGCAATCGTTGTCATTTTGTCTGGACTGAGTTTCGCAGAGTTTGCTTCGCGAGTGCCAGTGATCGGTGGGCCATATGCCTATCTGTATGTTGTCTTTGGTGAATTTGCTGCCTGGTTGACAGGGTGGTTGTTGATCGGGGAATTTTTGCTAGCAGTTTCCTCTGTGGCTTCCGGCTGGTCTGGCTATATGCAAGGTTTCTTGAAAAGCTTAGGGGCCGAACTTCCACAAGCATTAACTGGCGGGTACAATCCGGAAAATGGTACATACATTGACTTGATTGCGGTGCTCGTAGTGATATTCGTCACTTACATCGTGTCGCTTGAAGCCAAGAAAGCATTACGTTTGAATAATGTCATGGTATATGTCAAATTTGGTATCATCGCGTTGTTTATCATTGTAGGGATATTTTTCGTTAAGCCTGATAATTGGCAGCCATTCATGCCTTTTGGTTTTTCCGGTGTGCTAGATGGTGCAGCTCTTGTTTTTTTTGCTTTCTTGGGATTTGATGCTGTTGCAATGGCAGCTGAGGAAGTCAAAAACCCACAAAAAGATGTACCAAGAGGGATCATTGGTTCGATACTAATCGCTACGGTCCTTTATATCATCGTGACGTTGATCTTGACAGGAATCGTTCCTTATACTGAACTAGGCGTTAATGATCCAGTGGCCTTTGCCATGAGGTATGTAGGACATGGGACAGTTGGTGCAGTGATCGCTGTAGGGGCAATCTTGACGTTGCTGACGGTGACGATCTCGATGATGTATTCACTCGCTCGTTTGTTGTTTGCTGTCAGCAAGGATGGTTTGCTGCCTAAATTTATGACAGAAATCGATCAAAAGCATCGTACACCGAAAAAAGCGACTTATGCCGCTGGTGTGGCAGCCATATTCTTTGCCGGATTTTTCCCATTGAATGTATTAGCGGAACTAACGAATATCATGGCGCTTGCCTATTTGATGCTAGTTAGTCTAGGCTTACTGAAGTTAAGAAAAATGTTTGGCAAACCAAAAGCAGGAGAATTCAAAGTGCCATTCGTTCCGATCTTGCCAATCGTCTCGATCTTGACTTGTATCGTCTTGATGCTTCGTCTGCAGACGGTGACTTGGATCGTGTTCGGTATCGTAATGGTTATTGGACTGATTATTTATTTTGGCTATGGCTATGGACACAGCAAGATGAACGAGAAATAGATTCCAATGGAGAAGTTAGAAGAAAGATAAGGAAAACGCCCGTCAACAGTTTATTGAACTGTTGATGGGCGTTTGTTTTAGTAACAAGCAAAAAATGGTCTATTGGGTTAAATCCAAAAGTTTTTGTTTCAGATCTTCTTCCATGTGTCCAAGTTCTACTTCTGCATGACGACGTTTTTCTTTTCCTTCTTTTTGGATACGCAAAGTTTCTTGGATCGTTTCGATCAAATCGTTTTGTGTAGTTTGCAGGGTCTCAATATCCACGATTCCGCGTTCGTTTTCTTTCGCTGTTTCGATGGCTGAGATTTTCAGCATTTCTGAATTTTTCTTCAATAAGTCGTTTGTTGTTTCAGAGACTTGGCGTTGAGCGGTCACTGCATCTTTTTGACGAAGCAAGGTCAATGCGATCACGACTTGGTTTTTCCACAGCGGAATGGCTGTAGCGATAGATGCTTGGATCTTTTCAGCTAAGGCCTGATTTGTATTTTGAATCAAGCGGATTTGTGGGGCTTGCTGAATCGTGATCTGTCTAGCTAAGCGAAGGTCATGTGTACGTTTATCCAGACGATCTAGGAATTGTGTATAATCGTTGGCGATTTGGACATCCATCTGATCACCAGTTTCTTCTGCTTTTTTCATTGCTTCTGGAATGATCGTTGTTTGAAGTTCTTCCATTTTCAATTCTCCAGCAGCAATATAAATATTCAATGCATCAAAGTAGTCTTTGTTTTTTTGGTAAAGCTGTTCTAACATCAGATTATCTTTTAATAGTCCGTCTTTTTCTTTATCTAATTTCACTGAGATCTTGTCGATTTGTGCACCAATTTTTTGATATTTTGCTGTCACTTCATAAATCGATTGTTTGACCTTACCGAAGACACGTTGGAAGATATTTCCTTCTCCGGCACGCAGTTCATCAGGGTTGGCTTCTTGGAGACGGTACATCAGTTCAGTCAACGAATCTCCGACTGGGCCAATATCTTGAGCTTGTACGTGATTCAACATTGATTGTGAGAACTCACTTAATTTCGCTTGAGCAGCTGAGCCATAGCTGATGACAGACTGTGCATCATTGGCATCGATTTTTGCTGCCAGCTGTTTTGCTTGTTCTTGGCGTTCCGCCGGTAGTTTGTCAATTAAGCGAGCAGCTGTCTGTTGCTCTTGGAGCTGATCAATCTCCGCTTGTTGTGAAGTGGTCAGCGTGTCTGTTGGGGTTGAAAACGGGTTGTTCAATAAGTCTTCAAGTGTATCATTAACTGGTGTGATATCTTTTGTTTCAGTCGGTTTATGATCCATAAAAAATTCCTCCTTGTCGTATCTGTTCTCGATTCTTACATGAATGTCTCTACTTTAGAAAAAGTACTCGAAACAACCAGACATCATCTGAATGTTCCGAGTCTTTTTTATGAACAAAAGAGTTACTCTTTTTGTTCTGGTTCATGTTTATTATCACGCTTTAAGCTTTGTTTCGCAACAGATATCTCTACGTCGATGTCGTCTAGGTCATCAGCGACGAATTTTTGATAATCTTGTGCGATCAAAGCGGATAGCTGATCGATGATTTGCGCGCTTTCTTCTAGTTTTTCATAGGTTTGCTTGTTTTTGATCTCATGGTCATTGATCTCATTATACTTATTTGTCAAATCAACTAGATTCGGCAGATGCGTATAAAGAAATTGACTTGCTTCATGCAGTCGATTTGGTTCCTTCACTAATTCTTTGAATAAAGCTTTTGCCGCTTTGACTGGGTCATGACGGAGATCGATTGCTTTAAGTTTGGCTGTCTGCTGCATGTTCACTTGCAACTGATTGATCTCATTTTTTGTTTGATTCATCGTTTGTCGGAAAAATGAGATTTCATTCGCTGTCATACCGCTTTTTTCATAGTGAGTCTCAAGTTCGTCAGTCAGTGCAGGGATTTCTTCTTGTTTGCCTTTTTTCCTGCGCGAACCGAAGAGCCCCCACAAAACTAAAACCACGCCTATCAATAAAAGTCCTAGAACAAAAGAAAAACCATTGTTTCGGACAAAGAGAAACAGCAAGACCAGTGCTAGAAGCCACGGCCAATTTCGTTTTATCATAATAAGCCCTCCAAGTCATTTATCGTTGAGTATTGAATTCTTTCCGTTATTCGATTACATTCTTATTTTAGCATACTGACTACTAGAAAGAGTATCGGACTAAAGATGGATTTTCTATATTTAGAGAAAATCTAAGGTTTATCTATGGTAAACTAATAGGGAATTTTCGAGAAAAATTGAAAAATGAAAAAAAAGCAGTTATGATTACAAAGAAAGCAGGAGAAGATATGCTGAACAATGAGCAATTTGAAGAAAAAACAATCAGTCGCAAAGAAATCTATAGCGGGAAAATTATCGATGTTGCTGTAGATGAAGTTCGTTTACCAGACGGAGGAACTTCGAAGAGGGAACTGGTATTTCATCCTGGCGGTGTTGGGATCATTGCTTTTGATGAACATGACCGCCTGCTCCTTGTCAAACAGTTTCGAAAGCCTTTAGAAAAAGTGATCTTGGAGATTCCAGCTGGAAAAATCGATCCAGGAGAAGGAAAAAATCCTGAAATGACTGCAGCCAGAGAATTAGAAGAAGAAACCGGCTATCGTGCGAAGTCGCTGAGCCATCTTACTTCGATGTATCTTTCACCAGGTTTTGCAAATGAAGTCCTTCATATTTATCATGCACAAGGAGTAGAGAAGGTCGAGAATCCTTTAGCTCAAGATGAAGACGAAGTACTGGAGCTGTATCATCTAACTCTTGAAGAGGCACAACAAGCGATGAAAGATCAGTTGATTTGTGATGCAAAGACGATTTATGCGATTCAATACTGGGAATTATTGACCAAAGGAAAGTAGAGGGATCGGCTTATGGCCAAAGGACCGCTTATTACGCGAAGCGAACTTCGCAAGCGACAACAAGCACAAGCAAGCGAGTCATTAAAAAAACAGCGAAAAGCAGAAACAGCTTATCGGCAAGAAGAAAAAAAGATTGCCAGCTTTTATCGTAAAGAAAGCAAAAAGAATAAACCAATCACGAAAACAAGGATCAGTGAACGAGAAAAGACGACCAAATGGAACTCTTTTTTGATGAAATCTCTTATTATTGTTATCCTAATGTTATGTGTGGTTTTTTTAGCAATCGCATTTATATAGAAAGAAGGAATTAAAAAGATGAAGATCGGTATTATCGGCGCAATGGAAGAAGAAGTAAAAATTTTGAGAGAGAACCTAAGCGAACCATTATCATGGGAACGCGCAGGCGCTTTATTTATTTCAGGTTCATTAGGTAACCACGAAGTGATTGTCGTACGTTCCGGTATAGGAAAAGTCTTAGCATCTATTACCACAAGTCTGTTGATCCAACAATACGGCGTGAACATGGTGATCAATACAGGTTCAGCTGGAGGGATCGGTGAAGGCTTACAAGTAGGCGACATTGTTATATCAGATAAAGTAGCTTACTTTGATGCAGATGCAACAGGATTTGGCTACAAACCAGGTCAATTACCAGGTATGCCTCTATATTATGAAGCAAGCACATATTTGCGCAGTGAAATGGCTAAAGCAGCAAAAGCAACGGATTTGAATGCAAAAGAAGGATTGATCGTTACAGGCGATACATTTGTCAATTCTCCAGATAAAATCAAAGAAATCTTAACGAATTTCCCTGAAGCTTTAGCTTGTGAAATGGAAGGAGCCGCTGTTGGACAAACGGCCCGTCAGTTCAATATCCCATTTTTGATCGTACGTGCAATGAGTGACACAGCGGATCACTCGGCGACACAAAGCTTTGACGAATTTATCGAAGACGCAGGCAAGCGATCAGCAGAAATGGTGATCGAATTTGTCAAACATCTCGTATAAGGAGGACTAAGATGAACGCATTGATTTCGATTGACTATACCTATGATTTTGTTGCAGAGGATGGAAAGCTGACGACTGGTGCAGCAGGACAAGCAATTGAAAAAAAGCTGACTGCCCACACAAAAAAGTTTATGGAGCAAAAGGATTTTGTCGTTTTTGCCATTGATGCACATGATCCAAAAGATTCTTTCCATCCAGAGAACCGCTTATTTCCTCCGCATAATGTGATAGGAACGAGTGGACGGGAATTGTACGGCTCTTTAAAAAATTTGTACCAAGAGCATGAGCAGCAGGAAAATGTTTATTGGATAGACAAACGGCATTATTCCGCTTTTAGTGGAACAGATCTAGACATTCGTTTGCGAGAACGTCAGATTACAGATGTTTATTTGACCGGCGTGTGTACAGATATTTGTGTGTTGCATACAGCAGTCGATGCGTATAATCTAGGATACAAACTCCATATTTTCAAAGATGCCGTGGCAAGTTTTGATCCTGTCGGACACGAATGGGCATTGAGACATTTTAAATCCACGTTAGGTGCAGAGATTCTATAAAAAAACAAAACTTTTTTAAAATAAAAATCAAAAAATAATAAAAGAAGAGCGTAAAACGAATCACATTGTTTTTTGCTCTTCTTTTATTTGTTATTTTTTATCAAACATATCATTTACACTCTAATAAATCCCTTTATTATTAACAACTAAAGTTATATTTTTCTTTTTATAAAATATCACTTGTTATAATTTTGTTTTTTATTGACAGCAAAAATAAATTAGGTAATACTTTAAGTAAACGCTTTCTAATTTGTTTCAGGAGGGATGGACTTGATAAAAAAACGAATAAAATACAGTGCACTAATGATGAATCTCCTCATGCTCAGTACTCCGATTTTGACTTCTGTCGTTGAAGTTGCTGCTAACGAACAGACTGTGAACGAAGAAAATGCACACGTGAACAGCGAAGAAACGTCAATATTGGAGGAAGAATCAACGGCTAGTGAAGAGAAGGATGTGGAAGAAGGAAATGATCCTATGATAAAAGAATCAGAAAATGAAAAGACAGAAAAGCAATCTGATGAAGTTCCTGAAGAGTGGAAAGGGGTAGTTTTCGGAGAAAGCACAAGTGCCAGCAGATATGCGATTGAACCATTAGAAGACGGCGTGCGGATCTCTTCCACGAATAACGGCGGGAAATTCCAGTCAAGCGGATCAGATGGAATGACCTATTATTGTCAAGCCATTCCGAAAGATACCAATTTTAGGATGCGGACGACGATTGAAATAGAATCTTGGACCTATACGAATGCTCAAGAAGGATTTGCATTGATGGTGAGAGACACAGTACCAAAAGATCATTTGTTTGGGCAAGCATTTTATTCGAATTCATTTGCCATACTGGGCAGTCGGATCGAATATGTCTGGGACTCGGATAGACAAGAAGTGGTCAGCACGAACGGCAGCAAATATACGATGCGACTTGGATTGGGGACACGGGCAATCACAGGAATATCATCTGAAGATCCTCAAGCCGCGCCTGCTCCTGGGAGTGTCTCAGTGGAAACAACGCCTTTAGAGACTTCAGCAGGGCTCTTAGAAAAAGAAGCAGGTTCTTATAATATATTCGGAAACGGTCATGGGAATCTGTTTCCGGCTACGGATTCGATTACTAAACTAGATGTAGAGATGAAAAAAACGAACACTGGTTTAGAGGCATATTATTACGATCCTGAAACAGGGGAAGAGCTAGCTTCTGACATCATGTATGACTGGGAAAAGCTATATGCTTCCGATGAATCGGTTATCTATGCAGGATTTGCTGCAGCAAGGAATATGACGATCAAGGTAGAAGGAATCGAAGTGGCTTACTCAGATCCTGCGACAGATCCTCCTGGACAAGAAAGGCCCATTCGCTTGATTGATCCGATTTACACTGTGACCTCTAGTAATCATTCAGGAAACCAAGACCATACTATGTCCTTTAGAGCAAATGCTGACGGATTATTAACAATCAAAAATCAAGCAACAGGAGAGGTACTTGAGAATGCGAAAGACTTGGCAATCACTGCAAATCGGGAATTTGATTATCAGACAAAATTGATGGAAGGAACGAACGAATTTACTTTCAGTTTTACACCAGATAAAAACTATCCGCCAGAAGAATACGTAGAGATGGCTAGTTATGAAACAAAAGAGATCCTGCATACAGTTGATTACCGTAAACCTAAATACTCGACAGTTTATGTAACACCGGAAGGGTCAGATACAGGAAACGGAAGCAGACAAAATCCGTTATCTCTGACGCAAGCATTGAGATACGCATATGCTGGGCAGACAATCGTCCTGGCTCCTGGAACTTATTCCTTTGAAAGAGGATTGACGATTCCAAAAGGAGTTAACGGGACAAGAGAAAACCCGATTCAATTGATTGCAGAGAAAAATCCAGAAAACAAGCGACCTGTACTTGATTTTAAAGGAACTGGAAATGGGATGACACTGTTTAGTCACTACTGGGTTTTACGTGGGTTTGACGTTACAAATAGTGCTGCTATGCAAAAAGGATTGCAGATTTCTGGAAACCATAATTTGATTGAAGAGATCCATGCTTATCGGAATGGAAATACAGGAATCCAAATCAGTGGTAGCTCAAATGATCCTTTCGAAGCATGGCCAGCGCATAACTTAGTCAAGAACTGTACATCTTTTGAAAATGCCGACCCGGGATTTGAAGATGCCGATGGATTTGCGGCCAAACTGACAATAGGAGAAGGGAATGTATTTGACGGTTGTATCGCTTATCATAATGCAGATGATGGTTGGGATCTTTTTGCTAAAAACGAAACAGGTTCGATCGGGAAAGTAGTCATCAAAAACTCAGTTGCTTATCGAAACGGTTGGGTACCGGGAGTTGAAGGAGAAGGGAACGGTAATGGATTCAAAATGGGTGGTTCCTCTTTATCGGGCCCTCATGAATTGATCAATAGTTTGTCTTTCGAAAATCTTGCGAAAGGAATCGATTCCAATAGCGGAACAGATATTATCGTCAATAGCAGTACAAGCTTCAACAATGGTTCCTATAATGTGGCTCTTTATACCTCTTCGGCAGGAAACACAGACTTCCATGCTTCTGGTATCTTATCTTTCCGAACAGAAAATCTTGAGATGAGAGAGCAGATCCGCCCATTGAATCAAAACGAAGATCAAATCTATCACTCGTTGAACTACTATTGGAATGAACGAGAGAAACAATCAGAAAATACTCTTGGACATACCGTATCAAAAGATTGGATCGAATCTCTAAATACACATTCGCAAGAAGGGCAGCAGCCTGTTACGCGCTATGCGAATGGAAGCATCCATGTCCATGGATTGATGCAAATCAAACCGGAGAATCGTCAAACAAAAAAGGGAAGAGTAGATGGTCTTCCACTATCTGTAGGTGCTACTTTTGACGGAGAAACCTCACCGTCTTCGGAGTATCCAGAATATGCAATCGTACAAGAACCAAATCAGACAAAACCAAACGAACAAAATAATCCAATCATTATCCAAGAGGCAAATGGTGTGACGGAGAATGCAGAAGGAAATATCATCGAACTGAAGCCTTTTACAGTATCTGTGTCAGCATTCACACCAAATCAAGGAACGCCTGTCTTTGAAGATATGCGTTATTTCCCAGAAAAGATCCAAATCGTTGAAACACAGTCAAGTGCTCAATTTTCTAATCATACCGCTATTTTTTCAGCACCCTCAAAAGGAGAATATACGCTAGAAGTCACTTATCGTTCGGAAACATTTGATGGTGAAAAATGGGTTGCTCATACAGAACCTGTTACCCAGCAAAAAGCGATCACAGTGCGAGAAGCTGTCAGTGTGCCGCCGGGAACTGATGAACCAGAAGGGGAAAATCCAGGGAATGGATCGCCAAATGAAAAACCTTCTGATCCAGATGGGACAGCAAAAGAAAGGGAAAAAGATGGCGCTCAAGGACTTCCACAAACAGGAGAGTCTAATAGCCCGTTGTTAGCAGTAGCTGGAGGAATTTTGTTGATCGGTGTAGCTGCTTATGTCATGAAACAGCGAAAAAAATAAACGCACGGTATCCTTTTGATAAGGTAGAACAATTAGTTGAGGAAAGTAAAAAAAGAAGGAAGTGAGACGTCAATTCGTCCCGCTTCCTTCTATCATTTTTATAGATGAGATCCCACTTGCTGTGTTTGTTTGGCTGTTCTTATTACTTGATGCAGGACAGCTTTTTCACAACCTTTTACCAGATTCGCACTCTTTTTTCTGGCGCTAGATACATAGCATCTTGTTCCGTGATACCAAATGTTTCATAGAATTCGTCAAGGTTTTTTGGTTGCACATTTGCTCGAAGTTTAGCAGGGGCATGAACATCGATTTGCAGTAAAAGTTGTTGGTATTCTTTTTTTGCTTTTGTACGCCAAATCGTTGCCCAATTGACAAAGAATTCTTCGATAGAAAGATCTGATTCTGTTTTTGCTGCTTCCAATGCACAGCTTAGACCGCCTGCATCCGCAATGTTTTCTGAAACAGTTAATTTTCCGTTTACTTTTCCGTCAGCAAAAGGCAGACCATCGAATTCTTCGATCATTGCTTGTGCTTTGTTTTGGAATTGTGCAAGATCTTCTTCTGTCCACCAATTGTTCAAGTTGCCATATTCATCAAACAAAGCGCCGTTATTGTCAAATGCATGGGAAATCTCATGAGCGATAACAGCTCCGATTCCCCCGTAATTAGCAGAGCTTGATTGTTCTAGACTGTAAAACGGCGCTTGAAGGATGGCTGCCGGAAAGACGATCACATTCCGGAATGGATGATAATAAGCATTGACTGTATCAGCGCTCATTTCCCATTCTGAACGATCTACCGGTTTGTTCCATTTGCTGAAACGATCTTTTAATGTGAGTTTGCTGAAAGCAAGAGTGTTTGAAAGCAAAGTACCACCTTGATCTGCAGGCACTGTTTTGAATTGGTCGAATAGTGCTGGGATCTTATCGGGGTAACCGACTTGGATACCTAAGTTATTTAATTTTATGACGGCTTTTTCTTTTGTTGCATCCCCAAGCCAGTCATTTTCTTCTAGCCGTTTTTTATAAACGGCAATCATTTTTTTCACCATTTGCTCTACATCTTTTTTAGCAGCTTCGCCGAAATATTTTTTCCCGTAGTAATCACCAACGACTTGATCAAATTGACCAGAGGCAAGATAATACGCTGCTTTTTTCTGAGGCATTGCTTCGTCTGTTCCAGACAATACGCGAGAATAGATTCCGCTGACTTGGCGGAATTCTTCTGATAGATACCCACTAAGAGAACGTACTGTTTTAATGATCATCCAGCTTTTGAATAAGGGGAAATGAGCTTCTGTCAGGATGTCATTCAAATGATCAAAGTACACTGGATCAGTGACGATCACTTTATCTGGGGTTGTCCCAATCAAACCAGTGACAAGTTTTTTCAAGTCAAGTTTATCTGTGTATTGAATAAATGTGTCAAAAGATTGCGGATTATACATTTTGCTGTAATCTGCGTTTTCTTCTGCACTTTTTACATGAGGAGCAATCAATTTATCAAATTGCACTGCTTGTTCTGTGATTGCTTCTGCCTGACTTTTTTCTTTGCCAGCAAGCTCCAATAATTGAACCGCCATATCAAAGAAAACGCCCATTAGTTGTGCACCGTTAGGATGTTCTGGTGCATAATACGTCTTATCTGGAAGAAATAAAGAAGGCGGATAAGCAAAGAAAGCATTCGTCTGTGCATTCTTCATATCAGCATCTACATCTAGATTAAATGGCAATGGTAGTGTATCCAACAACCATTCCGGGAATTGCTCATTCAATTCGTCGAAAGACTGCAATGATTCAACTTTCTCGATTACAGGCTGAAGTGGTTGAGCATGCAACTCATTTCTTCGGTCATAATCGTTTGCCAGTTGATAATAAGCAAGGAAATGTTTCATTTTTTCTGAAGATACTTTTTCTGGATGGGCAAGCAGATCGTCTGTTTCTCCCATCAAAAGTTGGTCGATCCCGTCAACTAAGTCTTGGAAACCGCCTGTAGCTGGTTTATCTGCAGGGATTTTTGCTGTTTTTTGCCATTCTTCATTGACTGCTTCATAGAAATCTTGTTTCAATCGTTCTTTGTTCATTCATCGATCGCTCCTTTTTTGTTTCGTGTGCCCATTATCTTACAAAATGAAGGAATTAACAAATAGAACATAAAAAAATTTGAAAATTCGGACAATCAAACTGATTTGTTTTTTTCAATCGTTCACTTATAATGAAAAAAAGGAGGCGATCCCAACTGAAACAAGTAGTGGATAAACCTTTCTATTTTAAAATAGATAAAAAAATCAAAAAATTAGCCAGCACCCAGCAACTACAATCAAAAAAAAGCGAACGGCTTTTTTTAGCACTGATTTTTGAAGATCAAAGTTATGTGATCATCGATCAATCAGGACATCCGATAGAATACTCTCCAGCAGAATATACCTATCAAGAGGGTATTTCTCGTAGCCAATGGAGACTGATCAATGAAGCACCAATCGAGTTCTCTCAATGGATCCACAGAAAAGAAGAGGTGCCTGTTTTGATCGAAGAAAAAAGGTCAGGAAAAGAACTCACAAATTGTTGGGTGGGATTGCCAGAAGAACGTTTTTTAAGGTATAAGAAATGGGCTACTCCTTCAGGTTATCTTTGCGGGACTTATGCGGCGGCGGTTTTACTTGCCTACTATCAAGACTATCGTGAAGAGTGGATGCTTCCCCTAGAGATCCGCAAGAAAAACACGTCTAACTTGATGGCATTGACAAAGGCGTTGCGTAGCCAAATCCAACCACTAGGCCTTCCTACGATTCCTTTTCAAGTCAGTACAGGGATTTCTAGTTTTTTAAAGAAGAATGGCAATCACGAGCGTGCACGAGCAACTCTTCTAGGTTCATGGCAGCGAGCCACAAAACGTATACGTGAAGGCAAGCCTGTGATGATTGGAATCTTGAAAGTACTTGGTAGTACTTACGGCAATCATTGGGTGACGGCGTATGCTTATTTTGAAACTGAAACAGGAGAACGTTATTACAAAGTACACGACAACTGGGGGGACTATCATAAAGTTATTCCTGCCAGTTGGAGTAACGGAACAGTTTCACTTCCTTAAGAATTTGCTGAAATTAACAGAAAATCTTGGGAAAATATGTTAAACTATCGAAGAATAGAGAAGTTTTGGGGAGGACTACATGAGTAATAAGTATCAGGATGACACGTTGAAGATTTTTAGTTTGAATGGGAATCGTCCATTAGCTGAAAAAATCGCGAAAGTGTTTGGAACAGAATTAGGTAAAAGCGTCGTGAAGCAATTTAGTGATGGGGAGATTTCCATCAATATTGAAGAAAGTATCCGTGGGGATCATGTGTACATCGTTCAATCAACGAATGCACCTGTCAATGACTACTACATGGAACTGCTGATTATGATTGATGCAATGAAGCGAGCAAGTGCGAAAACGATCAATGTCGTATTGCCTTACTATGGGTATGCTAGACAAGACCGCACGGCGAAACCTCATGAACCGATCACTGCGAAATTGATTGCTAACTTAATCGAAGAAGCAGGAGCAACTCGAGTACTGACTTTAGATTTGCACACGGTTCAAGTACAAGGATTCTTTGATATTCCTGTAGATAATTTATTTACGATGCCATTGTTTGCTCATTATTACCGTCAATTAGGTCTGACGGGAGATGACATCGTAGTTGTGTCGCCAAAAAACAGCGGCGTTCAGCGTGCACGTAGTCTTTCAGAATATTTGAACAGTACATTAGCCATCGTAGACCATGCAGATGATGCTTCAACGGAGGGTGGTTATGTGATTGGTGATGTTCAAGGAAAGACATGTATCATGGTAGATGATATCTTGAACACCGGAGCAACGCTTGCACGAGCAGCAAATGTATTAAAAGAAAACGGCGCAAAAGAAGTATATGCCTGTGCGTCACATGGGTTATTGTCCGATCATGCGAAAAGCATTTTAGACAATGCACCAATCAAAGATATTTGTATCACTGATTCTGTTTTCACAGAAGAAAATCGTCATCCGGAAAACTTAACGATCGTTACATGCTCAGAATTAATGGGTGAAGCGGTCAAACGCATCCATGAAAATACACCGATGAGTCCGTTATTCCGTCTGGAAGAAAAAGAATTCGAATAAGAAAAAAGACAAAAAACGAGAAGATCAATTAGCAATGAGAAGAGGGACTGTGACAAAAGTTGTGTCACAGTCCCTTTTTCCGAATAAACGGTGTTCTCCTGCCAACTCCTCGGTCACAAGTCACAATATTCAACAAACATGAGAAGCTGTTTTTTGAAATTGCTCCTTGTGACTCAAAGTTAAACGGCAGGCGCACGACCTCTTGGTAAACGGTGTTCAAAAGCTTGCATCTGCGGTAATAAGTCCAACCAAACGAAAAATATGAGAAGCTATTTTTGTTTGGCTGTTCTTATTACTTGATGCAGGACAGCTTTTTCACAATCTCTTTTTCGCTACACTAAGTGCCTTTTAGGTAAAAGTAATCTCTTCTTTGGTATGTTCGCTGTTTTATGCTAGAATGTGCCTAGCGATAAATTGGAAGGGATGAATGAAGTGAAAACTATTTATTTGGATCATGCGGCAACTACCCCCATGCATCCGCAAGTAATTGAAGCGATGACGGCGATCATGCAAGAAACCTTTGGTAATCCTTCAAGCATACATGGGTTTGGCCGCCACGCGCATGAAAAATTGGAAACAGCAAGACAAATCATTGCAGATAGTCTGCAAGCAAAACCTCATGAGATCATCTTTAATAGTGGGGGAACAGAAGGGGATAATACAGCTATCTTAGAAACAGCGTTCTCGCGTCAAAAAGAAGGCAGACATCTAATCACTACAGCTATCGAACATCCTGCTGTTCTTAATACCATGAAATATTTAGAGACAAAGGGGTTTGACGTTACATATCTGCCTGTAGATGAAAAAGGGAATCTGTCGATCGAAGAGGTCAAAAAAGCGTTACGAGAAGATACGATCTTGGTCTCTGTGATGTACGGAAACAATGAAATCGGAAATTTGATGCCAATCAAAGAAATCGGTGAACTTTTAGCAGATCATCCAGCTTATTTCCATACAGATGCGGTACAAGCTTATGGAAACCAAACGATCCATCCAGAAGAATTAGGAATCGATTTATTAAGTATCTCTGCTCATAAAATCAATGGACCAAAAGGCGTCGGTTTCTTATATAAACGAGACGGAGTAAATATCCCTGCCTTGCTTTTAGGTGGCGAGCAGGAAGAAAAGCGGCGTGCAGGTACAGAAAACTTGGCAGGAATCTGGGGAATGGCAAAAGCAGTTGAACTGCTGTCACCTGAAGAACGTGAAGCACGTAACAACAAATATCAAGGATTCCAACAATTGATTCTTGATACATTAGAAGCAAACGACATCCCTTATCAAGTAAATGGTGATTTAACGAATAAACTCCCTCATGTGTTGAATCTTCGCTTGATTGGCGAAGCAAATGATTTGCTACTGATGAAGCTTGATCTGAACGGAATCGCTATTTCTACTGGTTCGGCTTGTACAGCAGGGAACATCGAACCTTCTCACGTATTAGAAGCGATGTATGGAGAAGATACGCCGATACTAAAAGAATCCATTCGTATCAGCTTTGGATTGGGAAATACTGAAGAAGACATCCATTATTTCCTTGATCAATTAGTTCGTGCTGTCAAAAAATAACTAATAAAGTCATTCTGATGTGGACAGATGTCTGAGAGAACGCCTTCATTTTTTAGGGAACTTAACTGAAAAACCTAGTAAAAATCAGGATAAACTTTTATAATAAAGAGAAACTAATTTTATCGAGGTGAAAATCATGGCATTTGAAACAACAGCAACTGTACTTGGCGCACCGATCAGCTATCGTTTGCATCCTGATGCAAAAAGATATACATTGCGCGATAATGGGTTTACAGAAACAAACGGAGGCAATTATCAATTGATCCGACCATTAGATGCAACGCCGCAAAGCAAAGAAGGCTTCAAACTGAAAATCACTGTATCAAAAGATATCCAAACATTGAAAATGTCGATTACTACAGCAAACGGACTGAAAGCAGTCAATATTTTCAAAGATCCGAAACAGAAAATGAGTCAAGATAAATTCTATTTTTTGATGGATGGGATGATCAGCCGAGGATTATTCGAAAAAGTCGAATAACCTGTGGATATAAAAAGACAACTAGTTTTGAAACGGCCTAATCGTTAGATCTCTAACTTTGAAAGGACGACACAAAATAGTTGTCTTTTTTATTTTTTCTGCTGTAAATCAGACTCTCGTCCACTCATCAATTGATTTTCCATGTTCATCCACTATTTCCAACCAACTATTTGTTCCGGCAAAGTACAACAGCAAGCTTGCCTCATTCACACTTTTTACGATGATATCTTCGATCGTGGTTGTGCCTGAAATCTTGTCTTTATAATCATCTCGTAGCTTTTGCCCATATTTTGCAGCATAACCTAATGAGCCGTCTTTATTTAAAGGAGGATCTTTGACGAGCGTCGCGCCTGCTTTGATCAGCAATTCATTTCGTTTGATCCAGTAAAGCGTTGCTTGACTTCCCCTGAAATCGACGGTAAAAGGAATCTCGCTGACTTCTTTTGACCAGCGATGACGAGCTTTTGCTGGTTTTTTCTTCGTATCTTCAGCGGCAGATGGCACGGAAGAATCGATTGGATAACCAAATGTACTTAGTATAGCAGCAATCTTCTCTTGGTGTTCTGCCATTTTCTTTCTAGCCGTTTCAGGAATCGAAGGAAACGATTCTTTGGCTATTGTAAGACCAGCTTTTTCTGCTTGTTCGGTGAGCATGTAGATCATATAATCGGCTTCTATATCCCAAGGAAGCTGGATCATGATGACGGTATCGATTGTTTCTGGTTGGACTGTTTTCCCAATTGCTGTACACACCTTTTGATGATAAAAGAGATAAAAAGCATTTTCTGGAAGCTTAGGCAGCTTGCGGCTGATCCAGATTGTACCCTGTGCCTGTTCAAGTACGATTTTGATTTCTTCAGGGGTAAGAGTGGTCTGAAAGTTGATTTTCATGACTGATGCCCTCCTAGTTTTTTCTTAGTTTAGCATGCTTGCTGATTTTTTTCTGCTAATTTTACTTTTTTAACAAAACTGAAAATATATAACGATGGTATTTGAACAAACAGCTAGGTTTCAAGGAAATAATCAAGTATAATTCTAGCTACGTAAGGACGATAAGTCTTAGAGGAAGTGGGGAAAGGATATGGGAGAAGAAAAGGAGCCGGTTTTACATTGGCGTAAAAATATCAACTTGTTTTTGACAGGTCAATTTTTATCTGGAATCACGAGTATGATCGTGCAATATGCAATCATTTGGTATCTGACGAAAGAGACAGGTTCAGCAACGATCTTGAGCTTTGCTACGTTATTAGGTATGATCCCGATGGTTTTGCTGAGTCCGTTTGCTGGTCCGTTGGTGGATCGTTGGGACAAAAAGCGATTGTTGATTTTGACAGATATCATTGTCGCATTATTTGCGATGGTCTTGGTAGTAGTCGGCACGATTTCTGACACATTTCCGTTGTGGTTAGTGTTTGTATCGTTGTTCATTCGTGCAATTGCTCAAACTTTCCAGATGCCGACGATCCAATCGATCCTTCCTACGATGGTCCCAGAAGAAGAGCTGACACGTATCAATGGACAGCTAGGCATGGTCCAGTCAGCGAATTTTATCATTGCGCCTGCAATAGGTGCGTTTTTATTTACAGTGATACCTATCAACTGGCTGATTTTGCTTGATGTGCTAGGCGCGGTATTTGGTGTGGGATTACTTGTTTTTGTGACGATCCCTAAGGTTATTTCGCAAGGCGAAACCATTCATTTGTTGACAGATACAAAATTTGGTGTGAAAAAATTGTACGAGAATAAAGGTCTTTGGCATATCATGCTCAACGGTGCTGTGTTCACGTTATTGTTTATGCCGGCTGCCAGTCTGTATCCGTTGATGACGATGGGCTATTTTGGTCAAAATGTAGGACAGGCGGGTCTTGTCGAAGTAGTCTATTCAGTAGGGATGCTTGCAGGTGGGGCGGTGATTGGCTTTTTTGGAAAATGGAAAGACCGGATGAAGCCGATTTTCATGGCTTATGTAGTCGTAGGTACCACGATTGGTGCTAGTGGATTGTTGCCGGGGACAACACAGGGATTCTTTTATTTTCTTTTACTGAATGCCGGGGCAGGTTTTGCCACACCTTATTTCAATACCTTACTGATGGCGATCATCCAACAGAGTTATGAACCGAACGTTTTAGGACGAGTCTTAGGTGTATTCAACTCATTAATGACTTTGCCAGGGCCGATTGGCTTAATATTTGCGGGCCCCTTGACAGATAAGATTGGTGTAGAAAAGATGTTTCTGATTGCGGGAATTGGTACGCTTTTATGCGGGATCGTTTTATTTTTGACACCCGTTGCTCGAAATTATGATAAAGAATTACAGAAAAAACTGGTGAAAGAACACCGTGAACAAGAAAACGAATAGAAAAGGAGCGGTGATAAAAATTTTCTTCCTACTTGAAATCAAGTGGTTTTTTCACAGCTTTTTTAGATGTTATGAGTTGCTCCGATCAGCAATTTTGTTTACTCTAAGGAAAAGGGAGGCAGGAGAAACATGAATTATTTTACGAGTGATATGCACTTTTTTCATGAGCGTTTACTAGGAGAAAATGACTTTGCTCCGCGACTCTTTGCAAATGTAGATGAGATGAACCAACAGTTGATCACTAGCTGGAATGCAGTAGTAAAAGAAACGGATCACGTCTATCATCTAGGTGATCTTGCCATGCATCCGCAATATGAAAAAGCAAATGCAGAAATTTTAGAATTAGTCAGTCAACTGCAAGGAACGATCCACTTGATCAAAGGGAATCATGACAGTCGTGCGTTCTTCCGTTATTTAGAAAAAAACGATCCTGGACTTTCTGATGGCAGTCCCAAATTTTATTTTTATGACGTAGGTGCTATCGTGAAGTTCGACCATCAGCAATATTACTTGACGCATTATCCAATGTTACTCGGACCTAACGACACCATTCGAAACCTTCACGGGCATATCCATCATTATAGTGTACCCATCGAAAACGTCGTCAATGTAGGCGTAGACGCACCAGAAAGAGACCTTCTAAAAGAAAAACTGCCATTCGGTACGCCATTATCCGAACAGCAAATCAAAGAAATATATGAAGCAAAGAGGTCGTGAAAAAGCTGACTTGCATCAAGTGATAAGAACAGGCAACCAAAAACAGCTTCTCGTGTTTTTGATTTGGCAGGACTTGTCCCCACAAATGCAAGCTTTTGAGCCTGCTGCCCAATTCTGTGTCACAAGGAACAAAATGGAAAAGCAGTTCGCTGCATGTTATAAAAGAATTGAAGTACCTGATTTTCAAAAATAGGATAAAAAGTCGTCCCTTTTTGGCGCGACTTTTTATCCTATTTTTTAGTAATACAGTCATATGTTGTAAGGAGGAACTACAAAATACAGTACACGAATTTCCCTTGATCATTAACTGCTTTTCTGACCGTGGCAGTACCATCATTCAATTTCCTAACATCATTATCTATATTATTGGAATAGACGATCAGGGTGTTTTCTTTTGTGTATCGGTTTAGCCAGTCAATCGCATAATCCACTGACTGATTCACGCCGATATGATAGAAATAATTCCCATAAATCGCTTTTGCTTCGTCCGTCATCGTGAAATCATGATTGAAGCCATAACCATTCCTGACAGAAGCAGCAGTTGTGAATGAACCATGGATCCTTAGATAAGAGGCGTGGCGATAGGTACCATTCTCTAATTTTATCAACGCATGATAATTATTGTAAAAATAATACCAGCTTGGTGTAGCTCGATTATAAGAAACATCTGCATTGAAAGGATTCGGTCGCGTCATTTCATATTTGTCATAGATACTGAGGTTCTCTGTATAGTCAAATCTTTGCTGAGTGAAGGCAGGCGGTGTATGGACGACTTGGTTGATCTGATAAGGATTGACTGGATGTTTTTTCTTCGTGATTTTTGTAAAAGAAGGATTATATCTTAAGTGATTGTTGTCAGTAGAGATATTGTTAGAATAAACGATCTCCAACGAACATTGGGTATAGGTATTGATCCAGTTCAGCACATGGTTCGGAACATCATGATCTTCAATCGTCTCTGGAATAAGCGGGATATTCCTGTCAGAAAATTTGGCTCTTGCTTCGTCTGTTAAAAGAAAACGGGTGAACATATCGAATTCTACGATGATTGTTCCAGAATGATTGCGCCCGAAAGTAAGACGTGTACTTGCATAAGGTCTCCCGTTATTTTTGTACATGGCGATGAAATGATAATCATTCCTTAAGGTGTATGAGTTGGAACCGCGGCTAAAAATGAAATCTTCGTCGTTGATGATTGTCCCAGCGTTTGACCATTGAATATTCTCCAGATAGTCTTTGTAGTTTGCAAAAAAGGGATTGATTTTGTCGACTTTTTGAGAACGAAAAATATCATTAGGTGTGATTCCTGGTTCAGTAAGCCAATTTTCTACCTCTAAATTAATTCCTAGGAAATCAGGATCGTTTTTATCAGTTAATTCATCGATTCTACCATCAGGTGTTGCGTTCATATAAGCTGCCCACACAAGAAGAGAGCAATACCAATCTATTCTAGCTGAAGTCCGATCAGGTTCTACGAATAAATCTCTTACTTTATATCCCTTTCCTAATTGCCCATGCATAAATGAGATAGCTGCTTTTCTTTGTGTCGCTGTCGCTTCTGGAACTCTTAAGATAGTTGATTGAGTATAATCGAAACGCTCATCATCCAAGACACCGTAAACAACGCCTCCAGCTTTTGTCTCAAGTATAGGACTATAATCAGTTGCTTCGATAGTTCGGATATATGTGAAGGTCTCTGGTTTTCCATTGATGAGATGAGTTTCTTCATAGATACCTTCTACGATCAT
The DNA here is from genome assembly GCF_050555455.1 of Enterococcus sp. DIV1224. Taxonomy (NCBI): domain Bacteria; kingdom Bacillati; phylum Bacillota; class Bacilli; order Lactobacillales; family Enterococcaceae; genus Enterococcus; species Enterococcus sp. DIV1224. The sequence goes on from NZ_CP187859.1 coordinate 538,374, forward strand.
CACATGATGAAGAAATACTGGAGTGATTCCAGCCCTTTTCCGTTCGAAAATGATATCTCCTGGTTGAACGATATTCATCAGATCATATTTATGATAAGTCGGTACTTTTTCAAAAGTGATATTCTCCAAAGCATTTCCGATATTGAATGACCAGAGAGGCGGGTCTTTGGATAATTGTTCGGCTTCTTTACGAATATAGTGCTCATTGACGGTGTTTAGGTAATCACGCAAGTGGTCTTCTTCGGAAATCGCGGAATTGAATGGTTGGTTGTAATAATTCGAGGTGAACTCTTCAAATGCCTGATAGAAGGAAGCGTATTCATTTTTGAATTCTTCATAATACTCCTCCAATATCTGCTGGGTATCTGTATCAGCATGTACAGTAGTGATTGGGATGGCAAATGCGACGGCGAGTAAACAGGTAGTCAGAAACAATTTAATTTTTGATTTCAATGTAATCCCTCCTTGTTTTATGCTAGAATAATAACATATGAATCGGCGTGATGATAGCTTAAAAATAAAATATATCAGTTATTTAATATAGGCGTATATTGCACATAACACCAAAGAGTAAAATCAGCTATATCAATAATTGAGAACTGTTATCTTTAATGGAATAATTAGCGTTTAACTTAGGTTTTTTACGAATGAAATCAAAGGTGTTATATTTTATTTGGGGTTAGATAGTCTACAGAAGATACAATTTCTTGGTAGGGATGAGTATTGAATAGGCGTGTTGATTTGTATATCTATTTATTTTACTGCGTTATTATATTTTTTATTTGTTTATTTTTAAATAACAAATTGTGAGATTTTTTGTTTGGAGTTTTTTTGAAGATAGACAAGTATCAATCAATTAGAAAGGAGATGTGTAAATGTTACCACTAAAAAGTAAGACGTGTACGATCATTTCAATAATTTTGTTGTCAATTTGTTTCATTTCAGCTAGTTTTTATTTTCATCCTTCTATAGAAAATAATTTTCAGTTCTTAGTGTTCATAACATTTTGTTGTTGGAGTACTGGCGGTTTGAGTTTGGTTTTTTCGACAAAAATCAATTCTCAAATATTAAAAATGCTAGTCATCCTGCTTGATTTGATTGGTATTTATGGTTGGCTGATTTTTGCTAGATAAACTGTTCTGTTTTAGTTTGTTGTTTCAATAAAAAACGAAAATGAGGGAAAATAAATGAAACTAAATGTCAATTTAATCGGTTTATGTGTATCTATGTTAGTGTCGGTATGGTTTCTGATTGTGGGTCATTTATATTATGGATGGTCCCATGGTGTAGTATTAATGATTCTAATGCTTTTCCCCGGCTTAGCAGGTCTTTATTTTTCGACAAAGATCAAATCTGCGAAGTTAAAATGGCTGTTGTTAGTTATCAATTATCTATTTGCTACATATTTTAATGTTCTCCAATTTCTATTTATTTTGTTTCAAACTTTTTGAAGTCAGCAACGAAGCAAACAATTAAAAAGGAGCGAGTTGAATGTTATCAATAGAAAGTAAGAAAAGTAAGCGGGTATCGGTGGTTCTGTTAGTCTTCTGTATGATTTTGCTCAGCAGTCATCTATATATTCGTCATGAAGTGACAGGGTTTCTAATTGTCCAGTATTCATGCTGGATTTTAAGTGGTATCAGTCTAGCTTTTACAAGAAGAATGGATTCCATAAAAGTAAAATGGCTAGTGATTGCTCTCCATTTTCTTTTGACTTGCGGAGTAGGGCTTATTTACATCATTGGGTGGATCATCGGGTGGATAAGTTTACCTAGGTGGGAGTTGTTGTTAGTATGTGTGTTGTATTTTGGAGCAGTCGTAACATTAGACTATCAAAAAAAGAAAAAAACATTCTACCTGTTCGGTCTAGGTCTACCGATGCTGATATCGATCAGTTCGCTTATTGGGATCCATTACTTGTTGGCTTTCCATTCAAATACTATTAAATCTTGGCTTGTTATCCCTTTGTTGCTTTTCATGATGATTTCCGGCTTGATTGGTCTCTATTTCTCTACAAAACTTGAAGATAATCGAATGAAGTGGCTGCTATTAGGGATGAATTACTTATTTGCTACTTATTACAATATTGTTCTTTTGTTTTTCTTATGAATCGAAACTGCCGTTCCTCTTTTGATCATGAGAATCACTGGAGTATGAAGATAGCGCTGTTTTTTCCCTATGATAGGTTATGTATTCGAACGCTGATAATTAAGGGATGAAATTTTCAGAAATATGACGTATAATGTAAAATACTGAAAAGTTGCGACCTTCAACTCGTAGATGTTTCAGAATCTAATTGAAATGATGGTGATATCATGACAGACAACAGCCAAACACGCGTTGTCGTAGGGATGAGCGGCGGTGTCGACTCATCTGTAACAGCACTTTTATTAAAGGAACAAGGATATGACGTGATCGGAATCTTCATGAAAAATTGGGATGATACGGACGAAAACGGCGTATGTACGGCCACGGAAGATTATAAGGATGTAGCGAAAGTAGCTGCTCAAATCGGGATTCCTTATTATTCTGTGAATTTCGAAAAAGAATATTGGGACCGTGTATTTGAATATTTCCTAGCCGAATACCGCGCAGGACGTACACCTAACCCAGATGTGATGTGTAACAAAGAAATCAAATTCAAAGCATTCTTGGACTATGCAATGGATCTTGGTGCTGATTATGTAGCTACGGGACATTATGCGCAAGTCACTCGCGATGAAAACGGTGTGGTCCATATGCTTCGCGGAGTAGACAACAATAAAGATCAAACTTACTTCCTTAGTCAATTATCACAAGAACAGCTTTCAAAAACGATGTTCCCTCTAGGCGGTATGGAAAAATCAGAAGTGCGGGCAATTGCTGAACGCGCAGGCCTTGCGACTGCTAAGAAAAAAGATTCAACAGGAATCTGCTTTATTGGTGAAAAGAACTTCAAACAATTTTTGAGCAACTACCTACCAGCGAAAAAAGGCAATATGGTCACTCTTGACGGTGAAGTTAAAGGGCAACATGCTGGCTTGATGTACTATACGATCGGTCAACGTCAAGGCCTAGGAATCGGTGGCGGAGGAGATTCGCAAGAACCTTGGTTTGTCGTAGGGAAAGATTTAGCGACGAACACATTATACGTGGGTCAAGGGTTCCACCATCCTGCACTGTACGCCACAAGCTTGGATGCAAGTGAAATCCACTTTACGACGAATGAACCAATGCCAAAAGAATTCAAGTGCACAGCGAAATTCCGCTACCGTCAACAAGATGTTCCTGTGACAGTTCGCTTATTGGATGATAACCGTGCAGAAGTCGTATTCGACGAACCTGTACGTGCCATCACTCCTGGACAAGCAGTTGTATTTTATGACGGAATGGAATGTCTAGGTGGCGGTTTGATCGACCATGCATACCAAGAAACAAAAGTTTTACAATACGTTTAAGCAATATGAAATGAATCAAAACAGCTATGACTAACAAAAGAAACACCTTTTCTTTTGGACAGCATAGCTGTTTTTTGCAATAAAATTAATTTTTATTCATTTTGTACTTGTAATTTCAGCGGAAACAGTCCATAATATCCGATAATATGAATAAAGTTGCTTTTTGGTAAGCAAGAGCAGTTGCAAAATAAAGGAAATATTTTGCAGGTGGTTTGTTCAATTTTATAAGTGAAGGTGATGGAAATGGAAAAGAAATCGACAGGTATTAGTAAGTGGGGACTGGTTGCTCTCGTTGTCAGTTCGTCAATCGGAAGCGGTGTGTTTGGAATCACGAGTGATCTGGCTAGTTCTGCCGCCCCTGGGCCAGCAATCCTTTCATGGATAATCGTCGGGATTGGTATTTTAGCTTTGGTATTATCGCTGAATCATTTAGGAGAAAAACGCCCAGATCTGGATGGCGGGATTTTTGGGTATGCAGAAGCTTCATTTGGGAAGTTAGGTGGCTTCATTAGTGGCTGGGGCTATTGGTTGTCTGCGTGGCTAGGAAATGTTGCTTTTGCGACGATGCTAATGAGTGCCATGGGAGAATTTTTTCCGATATTCAAAGGGGGACAAAATGTTCCTTCTATTTTATTTGCAAGTCTTTTTATTTGGGGTCTGACTTTATTAGTAAACAATGGGATTGAAGGAGCGAGCGTGATCAATACGATCGTGACGATCTGTAAATTAGTGCCATTATTCCTATTTTTAATATTTGTATTTATCGCATTTAAAGTGAATATATTCACTACTGATTTTTGGGGCAACGTATCTGTTAATCTAGTGAATGGATCAGGACAGCAAGGAACGATCTGGTTGCAGATCAAAGGTTGTTTGATGGTCATGATGTGGGTCTTTGTAGGGATCGAAGGTGCAAGTGTTTTAGCTAACCGCGCGAAGAAACGTTCAGAAGCCCAGCAAGCCTCAATCATTGGGCTGCTTTGTTTATTGTTTATCTATATCCTTGCTTCGATCTTGCCATACGGTGTCTTATCTCAAGAAGAGTTAGCAACTATTTCACAACCTGCTATGGCAAATATTTTAAAAGGAATCGTGGGAAATTGGGGAGCGGCACTGATCAATATCGGCTTGATCATTTCGATCATCGGTTCTTGGCTGTCTTGGACGATGCTCCCAGCAGAAACAACGATGTTGATGGCTCGAGACGGTCTGTTGCCGAAAGCTTGGGGAAAAACGAATAAAAAAAATGCCCCAACTTATTCGTTAGTTGTTACTGCCATCTTGACTAATCTATTCTTATTGACTTTCTTAGTTACTGATTATGCCTATCAATTTGCCTATTCTTTATGTACAGCGGCAATCTTGATTTGTTATCTGCTTGTCGGGATCTATCAAGTCCAGTTTTCTTTAAAAGAAGGAATCAAAAAACAAGTAGTGATCGGTGGGATTGCTGTAGTTTTTGAATTGATGGGAATCATTTTAGCAGGATTTTCTTATGTCCTTTTATGTAGTATTGCTTATCTTCCTGGTTTTTGCTTCTACTGGATCGCTTGTCGGGAAACCAACCATCAAATCACGGGAAAAGAAAAAGTAATGATTGGGCTGATTTGTGTGGCCGCACTGCTTTCAATCGGGTTGCTTGCTGTAGGCTGGATCAAGATATAAGGGGGAAAGAAACATGGAAATCGCAAATTTCGGTGTAGAAGAATGGCTAAATAAATGGGAGAAGAAAGCGGTATATGATATTGCACAAAGTTCGATCGAAGCATTGACATTAGACGAACTCGTTGGCTTAGACGGGACTAGCGTAAGTGAATTTTTCGAAAACCGCAAAAATGAACCATTGGACTATGGCTGGATCGAAGGATCAGATGCGTTCAAAGAAGAAGTCGCTTCTCTTTATCAAACCGTCGATCCAGAAAACATCTTACAAACGAACGGAGCGACTGGTGCTAATCTTTTAGCTCTATACGCGTTAGTGGAAGCAGGAGACCATGTTGTTTCGATGCTTCCCACTTATCAGCAATTATATGACATCCCCAAATCTTTAGGTGCCACTGTTGACTTTGTTCATTTGAAGGAAGAAGAAGATTGGCAGTTTGATTTAGAACAGCTGGAAGACTTAGTCAAACCTGAAACAAAGATCATCTGTTTGAATAGTGCAAACAATCCTACAGGCACATTGCTAGATCGGAAAATTTTAGAAAAAATCGCAGAAATTGCTCGTACAGTAGATGCATATGTATTGATAGATGAAGTATATGCGCCTTTAACAGATAATGGTGAATTCTTGTCGATCGTAGATGTCTATGAGAAAGGTATAGCAACCAATTCCCTATCCAAAACCTACTCCATTCCAGGTATCCGTATTGGCTGGACAGCTACTGGACCTGAGTTGGCAGAGGTTTTTCGAAAATATCGAGACTACACGATGATTTGCGGCGGAGTCCTGTCAGATGATCTTGCTGTACATTCATTGAAGAACAAAGAAAAAATCTTGGAGCGAAACAAAAAGATCATTACAGAGAACCTTGCGATTTTAAAACAATGGGTAGCAAATGAACCGAAAGTTGAACTTGTCGCTCCCAATTACGTCTCTACTTCTTTCATCAAATTAGCCATCGAAGAAGATGACCAGACATTTTGTATCAATTTATTAGAAGAAACAGGAGTACTATTAGTACCAGGAAGTGCCTTTGATTTGCCGAAGCATGCCCGACTAGGTTACTGTTGTAAAAAAGAAACCTTGGAAAAGGGATTATCCCTCTTATCTGAGTTCTTGAAAAAACAGGCCTAAACAAAAACACTGCAAGGACAGTCTGTGACAACTGTTCAAGCAGTGTTTTTCATTTACGCTTATTGTCTATGAGAAGGAGAGTGCTCTGAAGATATGGAGACTCCTGAAGCTTTTTCTTCTGCAGTTTCTTGCTGATGGATTTCTTGTGTATTGTGTCGTACAAGCAAGAAGTTGACTAAAACAAGAAGAGAAGTCGAAAGAAAGACGCCACGATAACCAAATGCACTGGAAACACTGGAGCCGATCATAGGTCCTACTACGTTACCAGTTGCTTGGAAAGATTGGTTATAACTGAAGATCCGTCCAGCAGCTTGATGAGGCGAATATTTTGTGATCAATGCTTGGACAGCAGGGAGCAGACAAGCATCAGAGATACCAATCAAAAAACGTAAGGCAGCTAATTGCCAAACATTCGTGACGAATGCCATTGGGATATAAACCAAAATCGCAAAACCCAAACCAATCGCAAGTATTCTTTCACTCCCAATCTTGTCACCTAAGCGACCAAATCTTGGAGCGGCTATCAAAGTAGCAATTCCAGGTATCGAAGCGATGATTCCGCTGATCAACGTAACATTCCCATGTCCATGCAGCAATTGACGAATGTACAGACTGATGATCGGACTGATGGAATTGTTGGATGCTTGAATGATCATCGTTGTGACGAACATACCGATGACGACGTGTGGATATTTCAAGTCTTTGAAAATCTGTTTGGCAGAAACCATGTTTTCTTTTTTCACTGGGACAAATTTTTCATGGACAAAAAACAGACTCAACAAGAAGACGAAAAATAAGATGATCCCTGTAATGAAAAAGGTAGGGCGATAGCCAAACGCTGAAGCAGAGATCCCGCCAAGAAGCGGTCCAAGTAATGTTCCTGTAACAGAACCAGTTGCTAAGGTTCCAAGAACTTGACCACTTTTTTCTTTTGGCGTCCCAGTTGCGACAAGGGCAGTGGCATTACTGATATAACCAGAAAAAATCCCTTGAAGCAGACGCAATGCGACTAATTGATACACACTAGTCACGCAGCCCATCAAAGAAATGACGATTGCCATTCCTAATGAAGCACGCAGCAGCATCAATTTTCTTCCTTTTTGGTCGGCTAATTTCCCCCACCAAGGAGAGATCAGCGTAGTCACCAAGAAAGTAGATGAAAAAGTCAATCCGCTCCAAAAGTTCAATTGTGCCGTACTATAATTACCTAACGTATCTATGTAAAGTGACATAAAAGGCATGACTAAACTAAATCCGATACCAGCCATAAATGTTCCAAACCATAAGACAAACAAGTTTTGTTCCCAAGTTTCTCTTTTCCTAAATAATTTTTCCTTTATTCTTGCAGCCAATTAGACTCCTTCTTTCTGAAAATTTTCATCTACGACTCTTTATTATAAACTACAATATGTAGTTTATCAATGAAAGTCTCTTTTTTCTCGTTCTTTTTCGTGGTAAACTGAAAGAGTGAAGGATTTATTTTATGAGAGGAAACATGGAAATGAAAAAAAGAAATCTGTCTCAAGAGAAAATCATCGACTGCTTTCGAGAACTAGCAGAAGAGATGGATGTTCAGCAAATAACCTTTCAGCATTTAGCAAAACGCTTGGATATCAAGGCTCCCTCGCTGTATAACCATTTTAAAAATATTCGTGATGTCAAAACAGCGTTAACAGCAAAACTTCTGCAGGAACTTAATGACCAGCTGCGTCGGGCTCTTGTGGGAAAAAGTGGTCAGGAAGCACTGCAGATCTATGCAGAAACTTATCGATCCTTTGCTTTTTCAAATCAAGCAGTGTATGAGTTGCTGATCAGTGTGCCCCACACCAATGAAGCAGTTTTATTAGAGGGAATCCATGAAACGAACCAGATCATTTTGCAGATCTTTGAGGCTTTTCAATTAACGAAAGAAGAAAAAGTCCACCGAAGCAGAGAATTACGTAGTATGATCCACGGCTATCTTTCCTTGCGTTTTTTAGGATACTTTACAAAAGAACCGACAATCGATCCAGAGGACAGCTATTTTTGGATGATCAATGACTTTATCGCTACTTTGCCTTAAACAATCAGATTCATTGGTATCATTTTCAAGATGTTCATTAAATGATCTTTTTATAAGAGAAAATTCTTGCAACTTTCTTGAAAAGTGACTAAGATGAGTCTAGAAAAGCTGAAAGAAGGAGCACGAGTATGTATCAAGTAATTACCATGTTCGGGGACAATGAGCCTTGGTGGTTTTTTGAAGACTGGGAAGAAGATATTGAAGCAGAAGAAACATTCGAGTCTTTTGAAGAAGCACGACAAGCGTACGAAAAACAATGGATCGCGATCCATCAAAATTATGAATATATCAATGCAAAAAGCAACTTTCTCAGCGCCTTTTGGAATGACGGAGATGAGCGCTGGTGTGAAGAGTGTGACGATGATTTACAGCAATACAAGGGACTTGCGTTGTTGAAAAATCATCAGCCCATCACAGTAGAAAGCAGAAAGGAATTTTATGAAACAACTAATACTAGCGGAAAAACCAAGCGTTGCGAAAGACCTAAGCAAGGTGCTTGGTGCTAATCAAAAGCACAAAAATTATTATGAAGGACCCAAGGTGATCGTTACTTGGGCCCTTGGTCATTTATTAGGATTGAAAATGCCGGAAGATCTGAATAAGGAATGGCAGAGCTGGCAAATGGACACGTTGCCGATGATCCCTAAAAAACTAGGAATCAAACCACTTCCTAAAACAGGACATCAATTAAAAGCAATCAAGCAGCTGGCTCAACGAAAAGATGTCTCAGAAGCAGTCATTGCGACAGATGCCGGAAGGGAAGGAGAACTTGTTGCTCGCTGGATCTTAGAGTATGTGCATTTCAATAAACCAGTGAAGCGGTTATGGATCTCTTCTCAAACAGATAAAGCAATCAAAACAGGATTCAAGCAACTAAGACCTGCAAAAGAATATGATGCATTGTATGAATCTGCTCTTGCCCGGGCAAAAGCGGACTGGCTGGTAGGATTGAATGTGACCAGAGCCTTAACTGTGAAGTATGCGGACAATTTATCAGCAGGCCGTGTGCAGACACCGACACTAGCATTAGTGAGAGATCAAGAAAAGAAAATCGAACAGTTCCGTCCACAAACGTATTTCACGATCACGTTGCACGCTGGAAAAGAACAAGCCAAAATGGTTCAAAAAAATCAATTTGCTTTAAAAACACAAGAAGAAGCACAAAAACTTGTTCAATTGATCAGTACAAGCAAAGGAACTGTCACAGAAGTCCAAGAAAAATTAAAAACGGAATCTGCGCCGCTGCCTTATGATTTAACAGAGATCCAAAGAGAAGCCAATCAACGCTATGGCTATTCTGCAAAGAAAACATTAAGTCTTGTACAAAGTTTATATGAGACCCATAAAATCGTTACTTATCCGCGTACAGACAGCAAATATCTGACAAACGACATGAAAAGTACGATGAACGAACGACTGCAAGCAGTCAGCGACTTTGCTCCTGAGGTCAAGCAGTATTTGAAAAACGGAGCCATCGTCCAACAGACAAAAGTATTCCAAGACAATAAAGTGACCGATCACCATGCGCTTTTGCCAACTGAAAACCGAGCACGTTATGAAAAACTAAGTAATGAAGAGCAAAAAATCTATCAGATGATCGTCTCTCGTTTCTTAGGCTTATTTGCTCAACCACACAAAGTCAGTCAGACAAAAGTCACGGTTGAATTTGGTAAAGAACAATTCATTTTCCGACAAAATCGTGTCGTCCAAGCAGGGTGGAAAGGCGAAACGGAATCTGAAACGGAAACAGTCAAATGGGAAAAAGGAATGCGGATCAATCCTGATTTCACCATCAAAAAAGAATTATCTGTACCGCCTAAACCATTGACAGAAGCAAGCTTGCTTGGACAAATGAAAAAATACAGTCTGGGAACCCCGGCTACTCGTGCAGAGATCATTGAGAAACTGATCAAATCAGAGTTGATGGAACGTACCCCTCAAGGACTGCAAGCATCCCCTAAAGGTAAACAATTATTAGTATTAGTCAACCCATCTTTAGTGACACCGGATCTGACAGAGAGCTGGGAAAAAGACCTTGAAGCGATTGCTGCAGGAAAGAAACAAGCAGGAACCTTCTTGAATGGGATCGAAAAAGAAACAAAACGCTTGGTGAATGAAATCAAATCAAGCAAACAAGAATATCAAGATTTCTCGATCACCCAAAAGAAATGTCCAGAATGTGGGGCCAATCTGCGTGAGAAAAACACACGAGACGGCAAAATTTATGTCTGCACCAATTCAGATTGCAGCTACCGCAGAAGAAAAGATCCTAAAGTCTCCAACCATCGCTGCCCACAATGTCACCGGAAAATGGAAATCATCGAAGGCAAAAATGGTGCTTATTTCCGTTGTAAATACGACGGAACGACAGAAAAAATGCTTGATAAAAAAGAGCAGAAGAAGAAAATGACCAAACATGAAGAACGTCGCTTGCTGAAAAAATATGCACAGGCAGAAGAACCAGAAGAAAGCCCATTAGCAGCAGCACTAAAAGCGGCAATGAAGAAGTAAGAAGATGGAGGTTGTGACAGAAGTGGTCAGCTTCAAGAAATAAGAAGGAATTCACGAAAATTGCTTTTCAAATTTTTGTAACATTTCGGCTTATTTTTCGAAGAAGCTACTTCTGGAACACCGTATATCAGAGATTGTGAAAAAGCTGTTCTGCATCATCCTGCATCAAGTAATAAGAACAGCCAAGCAAAAACAGCTTATCATGTTTTTGAATTGGCTGGATTTATTACCGCAGATGCAAGCTTTTGAACACCGTTTGTTCGGAAAGAGGGACTGTGACAAGATTTTTGTCACAGTCCCTCTTCATTAAAAAAATGTTTACTTCATTTGACGTATATTATTGGTGAGGCTTCAATTCATTTGGCTTCACTTTTTCTGTTTCTCTAATAATATAAACAGGACGTTGTTTCGTTTCTAAGAAGATTTTTCCGATATATTTCCCGATGATTCCAAGACATAACAGTTGGATTCCTCCGATGAATAGGAAGATCGAGACCATGGAAGGCCATCCTGATGTAGGATCACCAAACAGCAATGCCCGCAAAATAATGAACAAGATCGCAATACCAGAACCGACACAAGACAAAGCGCCGATAAATGAAGCAATCGTCAATGGCGCATCGGAGAAGTTCACGATACCATCAATCGAGTAGTTGAACAATTTCCAGAAGGACCAAGATGTTTCACCAGCTACACGTTCGCGGTTTTCATAAGAAATATATTCTGTTTTGAATCCGACCCAACTGAATAATCCTTTTGAAAACCGGTTGTATTCTGTTAGTTCTAGGACAGCATCCACCATTTGTCGGGTCATCAAACGGAAATCACGAGCGCCATCGACCATTTCTGTATCGCTGATTTTATTGATCAACTGGTAGAATTTTTTCGCAAAGAAACTGCGGATTGCAGGCTCACCTTCACGAGTCGAACGCCGGGTGCCGACACAATCGATATCAGAAGTAGTGATTCGTTCAATCATCTCAGGAAGCAGTTCAGGCGGATCTTGCAAGTCAACATCCATAACAGTCACTAAATCTCCTGTAGAAGCTTGTAATCCTGCGTATAGAGCCGCTTCTTTCCCGAAATTTCTGGAAAATGAGACAAAGCGGACATAAGGATAAGCTGAGGCTAGCTTCTTGATTGCTGCTAACGTACCGTCTTTTGATCCGTCGTCAATAAACAAATATTCGAACTCATGGGCACCTTTGAATTTTTCAACCTCATCAAAAAAAAGAGGAACAGTTTTTTCTTCATTAAAACATGGGACAACAATTGATACTTTCATCGTTTCTATCCTTTCAATCGTATGTTTATATATGGTTTACATTCAAAATTTAATAAACCTTAAATAACACCTTTAAAATTTGATTTTACGTAAAAGAACAGGTATTCTTTTTGTAAACTAACGTATTTAGTTTACCATGTTTCCTCGGTTTATCAAACTTTTAAGAACAATTTTTATTAGTTGGCAAGTAGTTTTGGATAGAGAAAAAGGAGGAAGTTCCAGTCTATTGACCAGGAGCAAACAAAATGAAAATACACACACCTATCGGCTTTTTATGGTTAGATGCAGATGAATCCGGATTGACTGCTGTATCTTTTCAGCCAATTTCAGAAAGCGAATCAGCGAATCAGCAAATTTTAACGCGCACACAAGAACAGTTTGAAGAATATTTTGCGGGAAAAAGAAAAGAATTTGATGTTCCTTTATCTATAAAGAGAGGTACGCCTTTTCAGCAAAATGTCTGGAAAGCTTTGTCGACCATTCCTTATGGAGAAATCCGAACGTATAAAGAAGTAGCCGTTGCTGTTGATAGTCCGAAAGCTGTGCGAGCGATTGGGCAGGCAAATCGAACCAATCCATTGCCAATCGTTATTCCTTGTCATCGAGTGATCGGGCAAAATGGAAAACTGACAGGATATATGGGAAACGCAATAGATGGGGTTGAAGTCAAACGCCAATTGTTGTTGTTAGAAGGATATCTGCAAAATTAAAAACAGTTGTGATTCGGACATTGTTCCATGCGAGAATCACAACTGTTTTTTCATGTTCATTCTAAACTTTGATCAGCCAAATAAATAGTAAAGCCATCACTGTTTGGAGAAGCCCGACAGCTAATCCATAAGATAAGAAGCGTGTACCTTCTTTCATGAATTTTGCAAAGTCTAAACGCAGACCAATTGCCGCTAAAGCAGTGATCTCAAACCAGCTGCTGATAAAATGTGCCGATTGGTCAATAACTACAGGTAAAGAAAACAAGCTGTTGACCAAACAAAAGATCACAAACCCTAATACATACCAAGGAAGCGGTAATTTTCGTTTTTTCTGCGTATCAGTTGGCGTTTCAAACAGAGCTGGTTGTTTCTTGTGCATGAATTTTTCAAACAGATAGACAACAACAACGAGCATCATAATACGTAGAATCTTAAATAGCATGGCGAATTCGACAACAGAATTGTCAAGTAAGCTTGCCCCAGCGACTACTTGACCAACAGATTGGAGTGTACCACCCAAAAGTGCACTTTTTTCAATGAGATTTCCACCAAACAACTGTAATCCAAGAAAAGGGAGAGTCAACATCATCACAGTACCCAGTAGATTGACTAGTGTGATGATCTGTCCTTTTTCTTCCTCTTTCGCATGGATGGAAGGGGCAATCGAAGCAATAGCAGAAGAACCACAAACAGCGTTTCCTCCAGCCATCATCAAAGAAGAAGTATCGCTGAATTGCAGTTTTTTACCAATCAAGTAAGCACCGATGATAGTGACTGACATTTGCAGTAACACAAAAACAATTCCTTTTATACCAATTTGAGCAATCGTTTGAGCTGTGACAGTTGCACCTAGTAAAAAAACAGAGAATTCTAATAGTTTGCTTTCAGCAAATTTTGTGCCGATTGCTAGAACAGGCTGTTTAAAAAAAGTATTTCCTAATAAAATACCCAATAAAATAGCAATAGTCGCTCCACCTAACTGTGGCAGATAAATAGCAAGAAGCCTGCTGAAGGCAGCGATGGCAAAAGAAAGCAGTAAACCGGGTAAGATTTCGCGGACCGCTGAATCCTTTACAGATTTTATTGGATGTGACAATGATTTCATTTGATCGGTTCCTTTCGTCAATAAATACTAAAAGCATACTCGAACATAGTAGCACTAAACCAGTATTTTGACAAAAGAACAAGAGGTCGTGACAAAAGTCTTGTCACGACCTCTTGTTTCGAATAAACGGTGTTCAAAAGCCAGTTTCTCGGTATTAAGCCAAATTTATGAAAAAATGTGGAAAGCCATTTTCACAAAATTTTTCTTAATACTCGAAACTAAGCGGCTTTTTCACGACCTCTTGGTAAACGGTGTTCCAGAAGTAGCTTCTTCGGAAATAAGCCGAAATTTCACAAAAATTTGAGAAGCAATTTTCGTAAATTCCTTCTTATTTCTTGAAGCTGACCACTTCTTTTACGACCTCTTGGTAAACGGTGTTCAAAAGCTTGCATCTGCGGTAATAAGCCCAACCAGTACAAAAACATGAACAGCTGTTTTTGTTTGGCCGTTCTTATTACTTGATGCAGAACAGCTTTTTCACAACCTATTGAATCGATTATTAAGCGATTTTTTTAGAAACAAATTTTCCATGTTTGCTATGTTCTTTAATTAAGAAACGTACGTAATGAGCAAGAACGTAGAAGACAACTACACTTGCAAACAGACATTCCGCAACTTTTAAGAAATCCAATACGCTACTATAGATACCTAAACTGTTGAAGTAATGAACAGTAGTAAATATAGCTGTTGCAGAGATAACAAGCGGGAATGTAAAGGCTGCATAGCTTGGATAAAAACGAAGCTTGAACAAACGTGGAAGCATAGACAGCACAACGAAATACAATACTTGAGATAAAGCGAACAATGCTACGACAAGATAAAAATTAGGTTCAGCAAAGTTTTTAAGATAACCTGTTAGGCAAAGAGAACCAGGTGCTGCAACGATCGTAATCAGCGGACGTGTCGGATGAGCCATATTTCTTACGAAAAAGACACGTTTGATGATGATCGGCAATAAGAACGCATAGCAGATCAATGAAATCCAAAAGAAAATTTTTCCAATAAGCGGGAAGAAGTTCCCGGCAGTTACAGTGATGACCCCAAATCCAACGTAAATGATAAACCAGCTTGGATAAATTGCTTCAATTGAAAGATCAGCTTTGATAACATGGTGATAATTGAAATAAAAGACAAGGATCACTTGGAAGATAACAGCGCACAGCCAAATGAATTTGACAATTGGTGCAATACTTTCATATGAAACAAAATAAGTACAAATAACCATGAGTGACATCGTAAAAGTTGGTGAAACGGAGGCGATGATTGGATCATGCAACGTTTGTTTCGTGTGTTCGAATAAGATAAACAATTTAACAAAAATGAATATCATAAGAATCATAGAGATACCGCCAGTTAGATTGCCTAAAGCAACATGGTGATAGTCTTTAAACAGATTTCCAAGGGAAGCTAACCCAAGGATCAACCCGCAGATCGGGATCGGAATAATTTTCAAAAAGTTCTTCATATATAATATTCTCCTTTTTATTTAATAGATTTTAGTACCAAGATGAACGAATACATTGTAAAATGAATAGGAATGTATGATTACGAGCAAGCAGACAGCTGATTGTCTTCATCTAAGTTACTAGTTGGATCAGCAACTGTTTTGTTGTACATTTCTATTATAGATGGTTTTTTGTATATTTAAATCAAATAGTTTTTATAGTAATTATCATAAAAAGTTATGGAAGTGGTGCCATGTTTAAGTTATTAACGACTTTTCGAGCAGTATATGAAACAAGAAATTTTTCCAGAGCAGCAGAAGTACTGTTTTTATCTCAACCAGCAGTCTCGAATCAAATCAAACAGTTGGAGCGGGAATTGAATATCGATCTTTTTCAACGTAACGGAAGAAAAGAGATGCTTCCAACTAAGCAAGCCGACTTATTATATGAACGGACACTGGTTTTGTTAGAAGAATGGGAAGAAACTCAGCAAAAATTGCTCAATGAACAAAATGAAGAAGAAGTATGTCGGATCGTTGCTTCCCACACCTTTGCTGTCTATCTTTTGCCTCAGTTGATGAAACATCTGATCAAAAGGTTTCCTAAAGTGCATTTTGAGATCGAAATCGCGAATTCTCATGAATCATTAGAACAAGTAGCGAAACATGAATCCGATTTTGGTTTTATCGAAAAGCCATTAGAGACTTCCGGCGTACAAAGATACTCTTTGATGGAAGACCAGCTAGTCATCGCTGGGGACCCAAAAAGCAAATTGTGGCTTGTAAGAGAAGCAAACTCTGGTGTTTTTCATTACACGCAGCGTTATTTTGAAGAGATGAATATCCAAGATAAGAAGATGATCGTGAAAAGTAACGATGTAATTGTTGCGTTGCTGAAGGAAGGAATCGGTCGCTCGATTTTGTCTAAGCGCTCTGTTCCAGAAAATGTGCCAATGACTCCGTTGAATTTCCATCGATATTTTTATTTCATCCAACGAACCAATCTGGTTTCTGATCAGCTGCTAGAGATTGCCGAAGAGATCCTTCGATACAATGAAAGCACAGAAACTTCTCACAGCGAGGAGAATCTCAGTTGGTAGATAATTGCATGTATCAAAAAAAGTTCTATGATACACTAAAGATAAGCAGTAGGCTTTTGTACTGCATTTGCTCAAGCAACTGCACAAACGGAAAGTTAATTTTTCCCAAATGTCTATGGAAAGACTTTCCATTATCTAACTGGACCGCTATAATAATCAGCAGTATGGTTTTTAAGAAAAGGGATGAAACATGGAAAAAAAATTAAAAGCTTCGAACGATAATCGTATTGATTATGGCGTGATTTTACCAGTCTTTCTGTTATGTTTGATTGGTCTGCTCTCATTATATGTAGCACTTAGCCATGATCCGAACAATCCAGCAGTCTTGAAAGGCGTAGGGATGCAAGTTGTGTGGTATTTAGTTGGAGCGGCAGCAATCGTTGTCATCATGCATTTGAATTCCAAATGGATCTGGAAACTGACTCCTTACCTTTATGGTTTGGGGTTAGTGGTAATGGGACTCTTGCTCAAATTCTATGATCAGAATTTAGCTGCTTCAACAGGGTCTAAAAACTGGTTTCGATTCGGTGCGTTTACTTTCCAGCCAGCAGAGTTGATGAAGATTGCGTACATCTTGATGATGGCACTGATCGTAACTAAACATAATACGCAAGTAAAAGAACGGACGATGAAATCGGACTTTTGGCTGATTGGGAAGCTCTTGATCGTGACAATACCGGTTTTAGCATTGATCATGGCCCAAGATGACTTTGGAACGATGCTTGTCTTTCTTGCGATCTTTGGCGGGATTTTCTTGATGTCTGGAATCTCTTGGCGCATCATCGCACCTGTAGTAATCTTGGCAGTAGTCGTTGGAGCAGGAACGATCTTCTTGGTTACGACTGAAGGCGGAAGAGACTTGCTTTACAAAGTTGGCTTCAAATCTTATCAGTTTGCACGTATTGATTCATGGCTGGACCCTTTCCATGATACGTCAGGAATGAGTTATCAGCCGGCCCAAGGACTTTTGGCAATTGGTACCGGTGGCTTGTTTGGTAAAGGATTCAACGTAAGCAATATTTATGTGCCTGTTCGTGAGTCCGATATGATTTTTACCGTTATCGGTGAAAACTTCGGCTTTATCGGTGGTGCATTCGTCATTTTCTTGTATTTTATTTTAATCTATCGTATGATTCGGGTGTGTTTCGATACGAATAATGAATTTTACGCCTATATCGCAAGCGGTTTGATCATGATGCTGCTGTTCCATGTCTTTGAGAATATTGGAGCAAATATCGGATTACTTCCTTTAACAGGGATCCCATTGCCTTTCATTAGTCAGGGAGGATCTTCGATTTTAGGGAACATGATCGGTATCGGGTTGATATTATCGATGAGATACCAAAATGAAGCACCTGCAAGATCTTCAAGGAGGTAAGAAAATTGTACACCTTTTACTGGTACCCGAAATGTTCAACATGCAAAAAAGCCAAAGCGTGGTTAGACCAGCATGGCGTTAGTTATCAAACTGTTGATATGATCAAAGAAGTACCGAAGGCCTCAACGATTGAGACTTGGCTAGAAACGAGTCAAGTACCAATCCGTCGCCTGTTCAACACAAGCGGGATGAAATATCGGGAACTTGGACTGAAAGATCAAGTAGGCGAGTTTACGGCTTCAAAAGCGAGCCAAGTCTTATCGACAGATGGTATGCTGATCAAGCGACCACTGATCTTACGAGAGGACCAGCTTGTTGCAATTGGATTCAATGAAAAAATTTATGAAGGAGAACTGATATAAAATGGCAGGCAAGCATTTGAAGAAAAAGGACAACCTTTGGATCTTATTTAATGGAAAGGAATACTGTGTTGGTTTGACAAATGAAGCGCAAGAAGAACTTGGAGACATCACGTTTGCCAATCTGCCAAAAGCAGGACAATCGCTAAAAAAAGATGAACCTCTGATCGAAGTTGAAGCGGAAAAAGCGGTCAATGAATTTGCCAGCCCGCTAACGGGTACAGTTTCTTCTGTTAATGATAAAATCGGTGAAGATATCAATATCTTGAATGATTCAGATGAAATGAATGCGTGGATCTTAAGTTTCAAAGATGTTGATCCAAAAGAATTTGACGAATTATAAAATCAGAAAATCACTTGAAAAAAGTTGACACTGATTCTTCCAGTTGCTATAATCATAAGCAATCCTATATGAAACGAGAAAGCTTTGAAAAGAAGAGTACATGTCACGGACGTTTGAAGAGAGCCCTGTTTGCTGAAAATGGGTAACGAAAATGAGATGGAAGATGGTCTTAGAGCAGAGTAAGCGAGCGTAAGCAAACTTACTACGGGAGTGCCCGTTACAGCGCGACAGTATACGGAAAGAAGCTAAGTCCAAGTACTGGAAGAGGCTGTTATTGCGAAGTAACGGTAAATCAAGGTGGTAACACGGAAGTTCAAGCTTTCGTCCTTTTGCTTAAGGCAAGAGGGCGAAGGCTTTTTTGTTTGAAAAATCATAAGAGAAAGATGTGAATGGCATGTCATTAATCCAACTAACGAATGTCAAAAAGACATTCAATGGGAAAAACGGAAACATCCAAGCCGTCAATGACGTTTCACTAAACGTTGAAAAAGGGGATATTTATGGAATCGTCGGCTATTCTGGCGCAGGAAAAAGTACATTAGTCCGTCTCCTGAATGGACTTGAGCTTCCCACGAGCGGCGAAGTGATCGTAAACGATCAAGATATTACAAAATTAAAAAACAAAGAATTACGTACATTCCGAAAGAAAATCGGTATGATCTTCCAGCATTTCAACCTGTTATGGTCAAGAACTGTACTTGAAAATATCCAGCTGCCGCTGGAATTAGCTGGCGTACCAAAGAGCAAACGTAAAGAACGGGCAGAAGAACTGTTGCGTTTAGTCGGGTTAGAAGGACGCGGACAAGCATATCCTTCACAACTTTCCGGCGGACAGAAACAACGCGTCGGTATCGCACGAGCATTGGCAAATGATCCTGAGATCCTGCTTTGTGATGAGGCTACTAGCGCATTGGACCCGCAAACAACAGAAGAAGTATTAGACTTATTGTTAGCGATCAATAAGAAATTGAATTTGACCATCGTCTTGATCACACATGAAATGAATGTGATCCGCAAAATCTGCAACAAAGTCGCTGTGATGGAGTTGGGGAAAGTCGTAGAAGAAGGAGACGTATTGACTGTCTTCAGACAACCGAAAAAAGAAGTAACCAAACGCTTTGTACAACAAGACATCGAACCAGAAGCTGATTCGACAGAACTATTAGCTGAACTCATCAAAGAAAATCCAAGCGGCCGTTTGGCAACTTTGACCTTTAGCGAAAGAAATGCCAACGAGCCAGTCATTTCCCAAGCGATTCGACGCTATAACATCGATGTCAACGTTGTGTATGGAAAGATCAAACAAGTGAAAGAAGGTTCCTTTGGTTCATTGACTGTCTTGATGACTGGTGAAACCAAAGAATTAGATCAAGCAGAAGTGTTCATCAAAGAACAAGGAGTAGGAATTGAGGTGATCCATCGTGGATAAAAGCTTTTCAGAGACATATCTAGATTTTAAACAAATCAACCCGGAAACGATGAATCAGGCTATCCTTGATACACTATATATGACATTAATCTCAATGGTCTTAGTGACGATCATCGGATTAGTTTTGGGATTGATCCTTTACTCTATTGGACGCAAAAACAAACCGTATGCTCGAATCATTTATGGAATCGTATCGATCATCAGTAATATTTTCCGGTCAACGCCATTTATGATCCTGATGGTTTTGATCATTCCATTTACTAAAGCAATCGTAGGCACTATGCTAGGTGCGCAAGCAGCCATTCCAGCTCTTGTTTTATCCGCAGCACCATTTTATGCCCGTCTAGTAGAGATTGCTTTTCGTGAAGTCAGCCCTGGTGTACTGGAAGCAGCAGATGCAATGGGAGCAAGTTACTGGGAAATCATCTGGAAGGTCTTGATACCTGAAAGTATTCCCGCATTGATTTCTGGATTAACAGTTACAACGATCTCGATGATCGGATTTACTGCGATGGCCGGCGCGATCGGCGCAGGTGGACTTGGAGGTCTTGCTTGGCAGGAAGGCTACCAGCGTGGTAATCTGACAGTGACATTCGTTGCGACTTTAATTATTTTACTAATCGTATTTATCGTTCAAGGAATCGGTGATTTCTTAACTAAGAAAACAGACAAAAGATAATAGGATATAGGGGGATGTAGGATATGAAAAAGAAAATTTTTGGATTAGCAGCAGCGCTTTTGCTGACTGTAGGATTAGCAGCATGCGGTAACAACAGCGACAGCAAAGATTCAGCAAATAAAGCAGACGACACGACATTGAAAGTCGGCGCTTCACCGACACCGCACGCAGAGATTTTGGAACATGTGAAACCATTATTGAAAGATGAAGGAATCGATCTTGAAATCGTCAAATTCGATGACTATGTATTACCGAACCAATCTTTGGAAGAAGGCGACATTGATGCCAATTACTTCCAGCATATTCCTTATTTGAACAAAGAAATCAAAGAAAAAGGATATGACTTTGTCAATGCCGGTGCTGTCCACATCGAACCAATGGGCTTGTACTCTAAAAAAGTCAAAGATGTTTCCGAATTAAAAGATGGTGCAACAATCATTACTTCAAATTCTGAATCAGACTGGGGACGCATCATCACAATTCTACAAGATGCTGGCTTAGTCAAAGTCAAAGATGGAGTAGATCTGGAAACAGCAACATTCGATGATATTGAAGAAAACCCTAAGAACTTGAAGTTCAACCATACGATCGACCCATCACTTTTAGCTTCTACGTACCAAAATGATGAAGGTGACCTAGTTGCAATCAACGCAAACTTCGCTTACGGCGCAGGGTTGAATCCATTAGAAGATGCCGTATTGCTTGAAAAGGACAACTCTCCTTACGTGAATATTATTGCGACTCGTAAAGGTGATGAAGACAGTGACAAAATCAAAAAACTGATTGAAGTGCTTCACCGCAAAGAAGTCCAAGAATGGATCACAGACAAATGGGGCGGCTCTGTTAAACCAGTAAAGGCTGATGCAAAATAAGGTATGGAACAAAAAAGATGAGAAATAAGTCTGTAATGGCTTATTTCTCATCTTTTTTATACCTGTTCTAATTTAGAAATCAAAATTGTTTAATAATAAATAAAAGATATTTGATTTTAGTAAGGAAGGTCATTGCGCTTCATTCTCAATTAGTCTAAAATGAGTGAGAACGAAAGAGAATTTGGGGGTATAATGCATGTCTGTCTTAGAAATAAAAAATCTACATGTGTCGATCGAGGAAAAAGAAATCCTTAAAGGCGTAAACCTAACAATGAAAACCGGAGAAATCCATGCCATCATGGGACCTAACGGCACAGGAAAATCTACCTTATCTGCCGCTATCATGGGCAATCCAAACTATGAAGTAACAGAAGGCGAAATTTTGTTTGACGGGAAAAATGTTTTAGACTTGGAAGTAGATGAACGTGCGCGACTTGGCTTATTTTTAGCTATGCAATATCCAAGTGAGATACCAGGTATCACGAATGCGGAATTCATGCGTGCAGCGATCAATGCGAAACGTGATGAAAACGACAAAATTTCTGTTATGGCATTTTTGAAAAAGTTAGATGAAAAAATGGCTTTACTAAATATGCCAGAAGAAATGGCTGAACGTTATCTGAACGAAGGTTTTTCTGGCGGAGAAAAGAAACGGAATGAGATCCTGCAATTGTTGATGTTAGAACCAACATTTGCAATTTTAGACGAAATCGATTCAGGTCTGGATATCGATGCTTTGAAAGTCGTTGCTAAAGGAGTAAATGAAATGCGCGGAGACAATTTCGGTGCATTGATCATCACCCACTATCAACGATTATTGAACTATATCACACCTGATGTCGTTCACATCATGATGGAAGGCCGAGTAGTCATGACAGGGAATGCTGACCTAGCTAAACGTCTGGAAGCAGAAGGCTACGCTGGTATCAGTAAAGAATTAGGAATCGACTATAAAGAAGAAGAAGCGTAAGGGGGAGCAAGAATGAAAGAAAAAAACTGGCTCGATTATCTTGACGCGGTAAATGATTTTTCTTTAAGTAAAGGCGAACCTGATTGGATGAGAACCTTCCGTCAAGACGCACTAGCGAAAGCAGATGAACTGCCATTGCCGCATATCGATCGGGTGAAATTCCATCGCTGGTCGTTATTTGATGTGAAAGAAACACAAACCATCAGTGAAACAGGCACGATTCCGGCATTTGATGCAATGAAAGACAATCCTGTGCTTGTCCAACAAGGTTCATGGACGATTTTTGAACAACTGCCTGTGGAATTAGCAGAAAAAGGAGTCATTTTTACCGACTTGTTCACTGCAATGATCGAATATCCAGAACTAGTCCAAGAATATTATATGAAAAAAGCAGTAAACATGAACGAAGACCAATTGACTGCACTCCATGTAGCTTTTATGAACAGCGGTATTTTCCTGTATGTGCCTAAAAATGTCGTGATCGATGAACCACTCGAGTCCTTATTCATTCAAGATGGCGCATCCGATGAGCACTTCTTCAAGCATGTGTTGATCGTGGCAGATGAACATAGTGAATTTTCTTATCTGGAACGTTTCCAGACAACCAAAGAACAAGTAGCAAAATCATCAGGTAATATCATCGTGGAAGTCATCGCTAAAGCTGGTTCAAAAATCAAATATTCAGCCGTAGATCAATTAGGAGAAAATATTACTTCTTATATGAATCGCCGTGGGCACATTTTACGAGATGCTTCTGTCGACTGGGCAATTGGTGTCATGAATGACGGTCATGTGATCGCTGACTTTGACTCAGATTTAGCAGGAGAAGGTGCACACGCAGAAGTCAAAATCGTGGCAATCAGCTCGGGCAGACAAATCCAAGGAATCGATACGCGAGTAACCAATAAAGCCCCTCATACGATCGGGCATATTTTGCAACACGGAGTGATCCGAGAAAAAGGAACATTGACCTTTAATGGTATCGGCCACATCTTGAAAGGGGCAAAAGGTGCAGATGCCCAACAAGAAAGTCGTGTCTTGATGCTTTCTGATAAAGCACGTGGTGATGCGAATCCTATTCTTTTGATCGATGAAAACGAAGTAACTGCTGGACATGCTGCCAGTGTAGGACGAGTTGATCCAGAAGAAATGTACTATCTGATGAGTCGAGGATTGCATAAAGAAGAAGCAGAGCGCTTAGTGATTCGAGGATTCCTCGGTTCTGTCTTAACAGCAATCCCTGTAGAACAAGTTCGGAAAGAATTAGTCGAAGTAATCGAAGGGAAGTTGAATGGATGATCGATGCTAAAAAGCTACGCAATGATTTTCCTATCTTATTTCAAGACGTCAATGATGAACCTTTAGTTTATCTGGATAATGCAGCGACGACCCAAAAGCCAAAACAAGTACTCCAGGCATTAGCGCACTATTACGAACACGATAACGCCAATGTTCATCGCGGTGTCCATACGTTAGCAGAACGCGCGACCCATGATTATGAACAAGCAAGAGAAAAAGTACGGGCGTTCATCCATGCAAAAGAAACAGCAGAAGTGCTGTTTACTCGTGGTACGACGACAAGCTTGAATTGGGTAGCCAGAAGCTTCGGCGACCGCTATATCAAAGCAGGAGACGAGATAGTGCTCTCTTACATGGAACATCATTCTAATGTTATCCCGTGGCAGCAGTTGGCAAAACGAACAGGTGCTGTCTTGAAATATATCGAACTAACAGAAGAAGGCTTCCTGGATATGGAGGATGCAGCGAAAAAGATTACGGACAAAACCAAAATCGTCTCCATTGCTCATGTATCCAATGTCTTAGGTGTCATCAATCCTGTTCAAGAATTAGCTGAACTTGTCCATGAAAACGGCGGGGTCATCGTAGTAGATGGTGCTCAATCTGCCCCGCACATGACCATTGATGTTCAAGCACTAGACTGTGATTTCTTTGCTTTCAGCGGACACAAAATGTGCGGACCAACAGGTATCGGTGTTTTATATGGTAAACGAAAATGGTTAGAAGAAATGGAACCTGTTGAATTTGGTGGCGAAATGATCGATTTTGTCGAATTATACGACAGTACATGGAAAGAACTACCTTGGAAATTCGAAGCAGGGACACCAAATATCGCTGGCGCTATCGCATTAGGTCATGCAATCGATTATTTGCAAGAACTCGGCATGGACAATATCCATCGATATGAAGAAGAACTAGCCGCTTATGTGTTGCCAAAATTACAAGCAATCGATGGATTGACTGTTTATGGTCCGCAAGACCCGAATTTTCGGACAGGAGTCATTGCGTTCAATTTGGATGGGTTACATCCCCATGATGTCGCGACAGCTTTAGACATGGAAGGGGTAGCCGTTAGAGCAGGTCATCATTGTGCGCAACCGCTATTGAAGTACCTTGAAGTATCAGCGACTGCTCGCGCCAGCTTTTATTTCTACAACACAACGCAAGACGCCGACCGTTTAGTTGAAGCAATCATGGCAACAAAGGAGTTTTTCCAACATGGGACTATCTAAATTAGACAATTTATACCGTCAAGTGATCTTGGATCATTCTTCCCATCCACATCATCGTGGAAGCTTGACTGACTCGACAAGCAAGATCGAATTGAACAAC
Source organism: Enterococcus sp. DIV1224 (assembly GCF_050555455.1). Lineage (NCBI taxonomy): Bacteria > Bacillati > Bacillota > Bacilli > Lactobacillales > Enterococcaceae > Enterococcus > Enterococcus sp. DIV1224. The sequence continues at coordinate 563,486 of NZ_CP187859.1, forward strand.
CCCACATGTGGAGATGTGATCGAATTGCAAGTTGATGTAAAAGATGGAATCATCAAAAATATCGCCTTTGACGGCAGCGGCTGTTCCATCAGTACAGCAAGTGCCTCGATGATGACAGATGCCGTCATTGGAAAATCAATAGAAGAAGCAGAACATTTAACTGTAGACTTTCTACAGCTTGTCCAAGGAAAAGAAGTCAAAGATCCCGACCAATTAGGCGATGCTGCTATGCTTGGTGGTGTAGCTAAATTTCCCGCTCGGATCAAATGTGCGACACTTGCCTGGAAAGCACTAGGAAAAGCAATGGAAAACGATGGTACCGCAGCTTTCCATCATTACCACAAGGAAGAGGAGTGAGAACATGGGCGTACCAGAATTAGAAGAATATAAATTCGGGTTTCACGATGATGTCGAACCGGTTTTCAGTACAGGAGAAGGCTTGACAGAAGAAGTGATCCGTGAGATGTCAAGAATCAAAGGCGAACCAGAATGGATGCTTGAATTCCGTCTGAAATCTCTAGAAACATTCAATAAAATGCCAATGCAAACATGGGGGCCCGACCTTTCAGACATCGATTTCGATGCCATCAAATATTACCAAAAACCAAGTGACAAACCCGCTCGTGACTGGGAAGACGTACCAGAAAAAATCAAAGATACATTTGAAAAGATTGGTATACCAGAAGCTGAACGAGCTTATCTAGCCGGTGCTTCCGCACAATATGAATCAGAAGTCGTGTACCATAATATGAAAGATGAATTCGAAAAGTTAGGAATCGTCTTTACTGACACTGACTCTGCTTTGAAAGAATACCCTGAATTATTCAAAGAGTACTTTTCAAAACTTGTACCGCCAACCGACAACAAATTAGCAGCGCTGAATTCAGCCGTATGGTCAGGTGGCACCTTTATTTACGTGCCAAAAGGCGTCAAAGTCGATGTTCCATTACAAACGTACTTCCGGATCAATGCGGAAAACACGGGGCAATTCGAACGTACGCTGATCATTGTTGACGAAGGAGCAAGCATCCACTATGTCGAAGGTTGTACGGCACCTACTTATTCAAGTAATAGTCTGCATGCTGCCATCGTAGAAATCTTTACAAGAAAAGATGCGTATTGCCGTTACACCACGATCCAAAACTGGTCAGACAATGTGTACAACTTAGTAACCAAACGAGCAAAAGCATACGAAGGCGCAACCGTTGAATGGATCGACGGAAACTTAGGTGCAAAAACAACGATGAAATACCCAAGTGTTTACTTAGATGGAAAAGGTGCACGAGGCACCATGCTCTCCATCGCCTTTGCAGGAGCAAACCAAATCCAAGATACGGGTGCAAAAATGATCCATAATGCACCAAATACATCTAGCTCTATCGTCTCTAAATCAATTTCAAAAGACGGCGGAGAAGTAAACTATCGAGGACAAGTAACCTTTGCCAAAAACAGTGCGGGTTCGATCTCTCATATCGAATGTGACACGATCATCATGGACGAATGGTCGAAATCCGATACGATCCCATTCAATGAGATCCACAACAGCCAAGTCTCTTTAGAACACGAAGCCAAAGTCTCAAAAATCTCAGAAGAACAACTCTACTATCTGATGAGCCGAGGCCTGACCGAATCTGAAGCAACTGAAATGATCGTCATGGGCTTTGTTGAACCATTCACCAAAGAACTTCCAATGGAATATGCAGTCGAACTCAACCGATTGATCAGTTATGAGATGGAAGGTAGTGTGGGTTAACAACTATTTCATTGCTCGAAACGTTGATATTAAAGCGTTTCGAGCATTTTTTTATTCATCAGTATATTAACTTAAAACAACGATCGTCTAGAAATAATGAACTGAACAGCTAATAGTATCTATTTGTCTGATGAATCTAAAGACTTGAATGTTTACTACTAGATTGTTCAAATTCTAGTAGTAGCTCAAGCAACATTTTTTAATCACTACTTTGAGTGCGAACGACAATAATAAAATGTATGAAAGGGGATGGGAATAATTCTCTTCCCTTTTTACTAAATACATTCTTTTCCGTTATTAGAGAGGACTGAGCACACAATATAATCCTATTCGTTGATATGATGCCAAACAAACTTGCGAAGGCTGAGCTTGCTGGTGAGTAACCTTTTTAGAAATGGAGCGAGATAAATTCACTTCTTCCATTTGTTCGAACTAATTGGGCCGTCGGTAATGAGTATCACGATTAGAATGAACGATTGGATTCACTTTGACTTGGCGGGTAGCGAGTCTAGCACTTAACATATTATTTACTGATCCTGCATTAAGCTTGAATTTAATGGACTAACTAATGATAGCAATATCGCGATAATCAACAAGTAGTAATAAATGAATTTTCTCTGCGGGAATTCTAAACTCAAAATTATCTGTCAGCCAATTTCAGTTGGCTTTTTTCTGCTTATTTGGAGATAAAGAATTTTTCAACATATCCTCTTTATAATTTTTTGGTTAATTTTTCCGTATTTTTCCAAAGTTTTCTAGCCTTGGTTGCTGCTATTTCTTCACGCCATTGCGTCAGGTATCACTATTTGGATTTGGAACTGTACCCCCAGAATTAATGGGTACCTTTAATTTGATTTTTTATCAAACGCCGGAAGATGCTGTCTTTAAAGCCCTTGGGGTAGAATAGACAACTTTTTATTAAGCTAATATCTTCAGAAAATTAATCAATGAACTTAACTTCATAGTTTAAACAGAAAAAATTAATTGCTTAAATAACTTTTCCATTTGCTGGTTTGACCACGTACCAATCTATATTACTTACTAGATTAGTCGTTAATCTATTCGGATCGAATGGGCAAAATATTTTTGTGTATGTTCGTCCTTGATTATGATTCCAAAAAGAATCATTGGGAGGCTGTGGCGTAAATATTATACTATAAGCCAGAAATACCTATATTTAGTTATTTCTGGATTTTTTGATAGAAAAATAACAGAAGAATAATACAAATAGCCTAATACTAGAATAGTTAGTCATTTTTTTTTACCTATCATTCTGAACTTTTTTATTTAGGAACTTTCATCTCAAAGCTTTTTCAATTAATTTGTACCCTTGTTTTTTTTGATAAGATCATGTGCATTGTTCTATCTCTACGTTCATCTCCTACTTAATGCCTATCTGGCTCCTGAGGGGTTCTTTTTAAGGCGTCGTCATAGTCTTGGATGAGGATTTCTTGGTAATCTGAGGGAATGGCTTCCCAAGAGAGCAGGCGAACGTTCATGACGTGTTTTCCTTTGTGTTTGATTACAGCATGATTCTTACCTTTTTCTACCTCTCCAGCGTGAAAAGACAGCCATGTACCATGGCCAAAGATATCATTACATACCCAATGTTCGATGGAATTGTCCACGTATCCTACAGGGAGTGTGGTATAGCCGATTTGTGGTTTCAAAAAAGGATTGAATCGATCAATCGTTTCATTTTTGTATTGATAATTGATAAGAAAAAGATAGACCAAACAAAAGACGAGCAGAAAGAAAGATAGTGTCTTTTTGAGTGAGAAGGGTTGTTTTGATGAATAAGATTTCTTGATAACAAGAGGTTCATCCGGCAATGTTGGTTCTATTGATTCGGTAGCTGATTCAATAGAAGGAAAATCAATCGGCAGACCTAAAGTCTGATGTAAAAGTGACAGCATTTCAAGGTCTGGCATTGTACGAGAATTTTCCCAACTAGAAATCGTTTTATCGGAAACACCGATTTTTTCGCCTAATTCTTTTTGCGTAAGCTTACAATTTCTGCGGTAAGTTCGTATTTTTTCTCCGATGTTCATCTTCTTCTCCTTTCGATTCTACAGTATATAGATTTATTCTACATGACCTATACACTTGATAGATACGTTTTTTTGATGAAAAACGGTATGATTTTATCGAAGAATCATTTAAGTAAGGGAGAGTGGTGATAATCAAAAAAAAGTTCACAGTTTTACTCACAATCATAGTAATCGGTATCATGAGTGGTTTTGCCTTGGTTAGTGTAAATAAACAGGTACTCTATCGGACAAATGAATTTTTCCATCAAACAGATACTTATACTCCGATTCGATTGCCACAACATTTTATTGGGCAAGAAGAATATGAGCAGCTAATCATGGTATTTGAAAATGTCTCATCAGAAACTGAGCTTTCTTATATGAAAAAAACAGTAAATGAATCCAATGAAGTAGATACATCTTTGAACTTCAAGATACAGCCAAAGCTTGAAATGACATTGTATTATCAAGGGGATGTCAAAGCTTCTCACGAGAAGGTACCCTATTCTAATACCTCCTTTCGCGTAACGTCCATTGAAGAATCGATCAAAATAAAAGATTTTGAAGGTGAATTTTTCTTGATGACGAGAGAAAAAGAAGCCTATGAACGGTTCATTTCACTATTCACTGATCGATTCAATCAAGCATTTCACACTGATTATGCCACTAATATTTTTGAAGACTTTGAAAATAGCTATTCGTATTCGGTTATTTCAAGTACAGACGTATATAATTATCGAGTGTATTTAACTATTGGGTTGATTCTTTTATTCCTTTTGTTACCGTCCTTTTTCTTATTGATGAATAAAGAAATCAGTTTATTGTTGAATAATGGCTTTTCATTACATCAAGTATTGTGGTGTTTATTGGGGAAAAAGAAAATCATTATTACATTCATAATTGCAGGAATCATTGGTGGTTTTATTTTTATGTATTATAAGGAGCAATTTCTTTATTTGTTCCAGATGTACGTTTTCTTGTTCAGCGGAATATATGGTATCTCTTTGATTTCTCTTTTATTAGTTGAAAAAATCGCTTCGTTAAGAGAAGCGTTCAACTATATCCAATACATTCTTTTTATATTTGGATTGTTGTTTTCTCTTCTTTTGACCGTTGCCAATGTCGAATTAGCAACTATCGTTTTTTCTTCTTCACAGTTAGCTGTTTCCCATGAACCTCCAAAAGAAATCGCTGATGAAGACTATTATGTGTTTTATCCAGTAACCATCGGGAAAAACCACGTGGATTTTATTTATTCCAATCGTTTTGCATCAGCAGCAGATCAGGAATTATATGAAACTTTGAATAAAAATGGAAGTATATTAGTCAATGTATCAGATTACTTGAATGAAGAAAACGAACAGTTTGGCAGAGGGATAAAAATAAATCTGAATTATCTTAAGAAATTTCCTTTGATTGATGTCTCTGGAAGGTTGATCCAAATAACCGAAGAAGAAACGCACCCTGTTATATTGATCCCTGAACGATATAGACATACAGATTTAAAAAATGACCTGGCGCAAATAACAGAATATTATCAAGAAATCAGTGAAAAAGAACCGGAATTTCTATTTATAAAAAACAATCAACCCATTTATACATTTATTCCTTCTATCCCCTGGATCGAACATTATCCGGTTGTTGAAATACTGACATTGAAAAACAGTACGTATTGGGAAAGGAATATTCTCAGCGGAGAAATCTATCCACCGTTAAAGATCAAAATAGGCTCTTTGTCGAAAGAAAGGTTATTTGAGCTGATTGAAGAAAGTCAGTTACGTGATAACTTGCAGTTATCATTTCCGTATACTCAGACTGAAGAGATAGCTGTCAAAGTGTTAAGCAGATCATTTCATTACTTGATACAGATATGTTTTCTCACTTTCTTTTCTTTCTTCTTGTTGAGCTATGTCATGTTATGCATATATTTTGTCTACAATTGTCGGAAAATCGCTATCTTTCGTTCAAGTGGTTATTCGCTCTTTGAAACGTATAAAGATTTCTTCATGATGAACCTCATCAAATGGGGAACGACAAGTGTAATCTTCCTTTTTCTTATAGAAAGAGAGCCTAAATATCTTTTTAATATTTTTTTCTTTAGCTTCATTGATTTTATTCTTTCAGTTGTTTTTATTTTGTCTACAGAAAAGAAAAGTCAGTTATTGCTGATGAATGGAGGTTAACAATTGGAGCCGTTGATAGTGATAAAAGGTGCGAAAAAAATCATTCGAAACAAAACGATTCTTCATTTGGATCGTTTCACTGCGGATGCTAGGGATCTTGTGACTGTTGTTGGAGAAAGTGGAGCAGGTAAAAGTACGTTATTGAATATATTAGGATTGAATGATCAGTTCAGTTCAGGACAATTCTATTTGTTCGATCAAGAGACGAAACAATTAACTGGAAGAGAGAAGCGCTTGATAAAAAGAAATACCATATCTTTTCTTTTTCAAGATTTTGGGTTGATTGAATATGAAACAATCGATTTTAATTTAGATATTGGATTGAAGTTTTCGAATTTAAATGTTTCAGATAAGCGAACAGCAAAGTATGAGGCATTGAAAAAAGTAAATATAAACAAGAAGCTAAGTACGCCTATCTACACATTATCTGGTGGTGAGAAGCAAAGAATCGCCTGTGCGAGAGTTTTATTGAAGAATAGCAAAATCATTTTAGCCGATGAACCAACTGGGTCATTGGATAAACGAAATAAGGATAAAGTAGTTGAAATTTTATCGCAACAGGCTTCCCAAGGTACGTTAGTTATCGTGGTCACGCATGATCCATATCTGACCAAAATAGGAAACAAGAAGATCATGCTTTAGAAAACAAATGAAAAAACAAACTTTTTCTAATAAAAACAACAAAAAAATGTCTGGAAAATCGAACATAAAAGTGTCCGATTTGAATATCCCAACAGCGGAAGAAGAAAAACAAAATAGATAACATTTGTTCTAAGAATTAGTTACGTTAAATACGGAACGCAAGATAGACTTGAAAAACGGTAACAAAAGAAGTAGTATATTAAGGTGTGATGTGCTACTTGACATTTATTCTGCTGAGCGAACTTTCTGGATTGTGTAGCCTTATATCTATTCAGGATGTATCGAGCAGATTAGTAAAGGTGTTCTTGATGATTTTCATCTTGAACACCTTTGTTTTTAGCAATTCGCAAAAAACGAAAAGTAGGAGAATTGATAAATGAAAAAAAGATTTTTAGCACTTGCCATCGTACTAGGCACTGGCTTATTGTCAGGCTGTACGAATGCCGGTGAAAAAACAGCCGTTAGTTATAAAGGCGGTACAATCAGCGAACAAGAAGTAATGGATAGCTTGAAAAAAATGCAAGGAGCAGATTCCGCTGTGCAACAGTTGATCGTTTATCAAGTATTTGAAGATAAATATGGAGATGACGTATCAACCAAAGAAATCGATTCCCAATATGATCAAACAAAGAAACAATTGGGTGATTCATTTGATTCACAATTGAAATCTGCAGGTTACACAGAACAAACATTCAAAGACAGTATCAAACAAAGTCTAGCCTTTCAAGAAGGTCTAAAGAAACATATCAAATTGACCGATGAAGATTTAAAAACGGCTTGGGAATCTTTCCATCCAGAAGTGGAAGCTCAAATTATCCAAGTAGCAAGTGAAGATGATGCAAAAGATGTGAAGAAAGCTGTTGATAAGGGAGACGATTTCTCTAAATTAGCCAAAGACAAGTCAACTGATACTACGACAAAAGAAGATGGCGGAAAAGTGAAATTTGATTCCACTACTACAACGGTTCCGGCAGAAGTCAAAGAAGCAGCCTTTAAGTTGAAAGATGGTCAAGTTTCTGATGTGATCACTTCTACCAATGCTTCAACTTATACTACGGAATATTATGTGGTTAAAATGATGAAAAACCAAAACAAAGGCAACGACATGGATAAATACAAAAAAGAATTGAAAGAAATTGCAACAGACACAAAATTAAGTGACAGTACCTTCCAGAATAAAGTAATTGGCGAAGTATTGAAAGACGCTAATGTAAAAATCAAAGACAAAGACTTTGAAAATGTTTTGAGTACATTCACTTCAGATTCTAGTACAGCAAGTAGTAAATAAGCGGTATAAATAAAAAATATGAACTATTTAAATCAATAAAACTGTTCATCTAAATCTTTTTATTAGAACTAAATCAACAGTAGTTTAATTACTACTTGATTTAGTTCTTTTTATTTAAAAAATTTTTTTTACTTAGAATCCAGCGACCCTAGATATTTTTCTGTATAATCTTAAATAAAGAAAACAATATCAAAAAATGCACGTAGAAGTAGATAAATGGAGTGGTTTTGCAAATTTCTTTTATTTCTAGAAGTTATTCACGTATACGGATTTGTTTTTCTCACAAATAAAAAGGCAGGAAGTACAATGGATCATTTGTATATAAAATATATTCATCAATTTTCCGTTTTGGTGTTAGGCACACTAATTATAGCGGGGATTGTCGCATTTATTATTCAAGGTCGTGACATATTAACAGTACATCAAGAGTTTTTCAGTTATGCATTTGGTATTCCTCTGATCGCTATAAGGTCTGATAACAAAAAGTGGAAGAAACGCTATTACATTTTCTTGCTATTTTTGTGTTTTTATCTGCCACCTAAAATTTTTACTTTATTAGGTATACAATGCCTATCATTTTCTTTTATTTCCTATATCATTGTTTTAATTTTCCTCAGTTTCATAGTATGGGTGTTTTATCTTGTCAAAAAATAAATGAATGTTTCATGAACAGTACTTCATCACAGCCTAATTTTTTTCTTTATGCTATCGTTATATTAAAGAAATCAATCAGAAGGGAAAGAAAGTGATGAAAAAAGTTTTATTAGTGGTAAACCCCAGTTCAGGCGGTGAACAAGCAAAGGAATTTGAGCAATTAGCGATAGCAAAATTGGAATCGGTGTTTGATGAAGTGGTCGTCTTGCATACAAAAAAAGCAGGGGATGCAAAAAACTTTACTCGCGAAGCGGCTACGGAAGGGTATCATAGTGTGTTTGTCATGGGCGGAGATGGAACAGTCAACGAAGGAATCAGTGGAATCGCTGAACAAGAACATCGGCCAAATTTCGGATTTTTCCCATTGGGTACGGTGAATGACTTGGCTCGAGCATTAGGGATACCGCTAGAACCTGAGGAAGCGATCAATCATTTTTCGATTGAATCAGTCAAGCCATTGGATATTGGAAAAATAAATGACGACTATTTTATGAATGTCGTCGCAATTGGCTCTATCCCTGAAGCAATCAATGATGTAGATGCGGAGAAGAAGACGAAATTTGGAAAACTAGCTTATTTCATGTCAGGAATCAAACAGTTAGCTTCCACACAATCCTACTCGTTTCACGTAGAAGTTGATGGAAAGAAGGAAGAAATTGAGAGCAGTACCTTGCTGATAGGACTAACTAACTCAGTCGGCGGTTTTGAAACATTACTTCCAAATGCAAAAGTGGATGATGGTAAGCTCCATTTGGTTTATTTAAAAGATTCTTCTTTGATCGATACGCTTAAAACATTGCCAGACCTATTAAAAGGAGTAGATGAATCTACGAAAAATCTAGCCTATCTTACTTGTGAGCAATTAGTTGTGTCATTAGCTGATGAGGAAGAATTGACGACGAATGTTGATGGAGATGAAGGGGATAAATTACCTGTGACAATCAAAGTGTTACCCTCACATTTACAGGTTTATTGTTAAAATGGAGGTTGTGACCGAAGAGTTGTCAGGAGGACATCGGTTGTTCGGAATAAGGGACTGTGACAAGACTTTTGTCACAGCCTTTTTCCTACGATTAGTCAAGTAAAAGGTGTAAGAAAAATAGCTCATAAACGAAAGCGACAAAATCAAGGCACACCAAATAAAGCCTCGTTCGTAAAAAATTTTCGATCTGGGCAAAGAAGTGGTATACTGTAAGTGGTTTAGTTAATGGTCCACTGAGACCGCGTACGCATAGTCGTACTCTGTATGTGCCCTAACCATAGCGTGCATACATTTCAGAAGCTTGTTCATACAAGCAACTGTGGCAACCTTATCTTTCTTAGGGATAGGTTGCTTTTTTAATTTGTAGTAATAATCGACAATATGATTAGGAGCTGCGCGTTGCTGGCGAATCATATTTCGAATGGTGAAGAAAATAATTTTCCGTGCTTTGGGATTACCACGCTTATTGATGCGGTCTTGGCCAGTATACTTACCTGATTGATACCGTCGGATGTCAATTCCGACAAAGGCATTCAATTGTTTATGGGTTTTAAATCGTGTGATATCTCCTAATTCACCGAGCAATAAAGCGGCTGTGAGTGCGCCGATCCCAGGGAACGTTTGGTACAACAAAAAGCAAGGAGAGCCTTCGGCTTTTTTGATCATTTGTGTCGCCAGTGCTTCTTTTTGTTCGAGTAAATCTTGGAGAAGTTCGGCGTAATAAATCGTTTTTTGACAGTGGATACTGTCTTTTTGAACAGCTGGGTAGGCACACTGTGCATAGTGGATGATTTGATCTGCCTTTTGCTCGGCACGATTCGCGGAGATTTTTTTCCGTGTTTCGTTGATTAGTTTATTTTTTATTTTTGTCCGAGTAGATGCCAATACAAAATCTGGATGGGGAAAAAGACGGATCAATGTCAATGCGTAAGGGGTCAGCCTGTTTGAAAAGAACTGTTCAAGCTCTGGAAAAGTCAACTGAAGGCAGTTGTGTAAATCCATGCGCAGACGAGTGATTTTCTTCTCAATCTCTTGATAAAAACGGGCTAAATCGCGCATCTCTAAGTAAAAATTGCTTTGTACTTCTTTTGGCTGACGTTGATTTTTAAGATGAGTCTGTGCGAGCCGGTGGGCATCCGATTTATCTGTTTTCCAACTGCGTAAGGTGCTTTCTTCCATCTGTTTTTTCGCTTCTAACGGGTTTAACAAACAGTAAGAAAAGTGATGATCTTGAAAGAACTTTTCGACTGGTCTGGAATAAATCCCCGTTGCTTCAAAAACAATCAATGGACGTTCAGGCAAGTGCTGGATCTCTTCGAGTAATGCATGAAATCCTCTTTGAGTGTGTTCGATCTCGTCTTCAAATAAGCAGGTGTCGTCTTTGTATAGGACACTGTAGCTGTGTCCCATTGAAACATCTAATGCAAGAATGTAAGGCATTTGTATTCCTCCTTTTTAAGTTTTGAAAGAACTTTACTGCTTCATTTCGATTCCAATTTCCTATACACGGGCTCATGGCCCCAACATACGTAAACCTGATTCTAAAATGACAGTAAAGAAGTTCGGTTTTTGATAGGGACTCGTAGTCCTCAAGGCTTTGTTCGAACTTTCTTTCACTCTTCACTATAATCTAAAAATAGAAAATAGAGGAGAACATCATTCGTCAATGATGTTCCCCTCTAATCTTAGTATGTTTTTGTACAAAAAAGAAATTTTCACCTAACAGAAAAATTTGCCATAAAAATACATATTTTAAATATGAAAGTACAATTACAAATAAATTAAAACGTTAAAATAAAATTGTCAAAACGTCAGAGAGGATGGTGGAGAATGAATCAATATGTAAAAAAGCTGATTGCGTCGATTTTGTTTGTCTTCCCTCTCTTGATGGTGACATCCGTTTTTGCCGATGTAGAGAAAACAAGCGAATCAACGCAATCAGAGAATCAAAGTTTTGACAAGACTACTTTTTCAGAAGAATTAATTACTTCTGAAACTACAGAATCCCAAAGTGAGGCGCCTACTTCTAATACAAGGCAAGAAGAAAATAAGACAAGTGAGACCTCAGAAGTAGCTGAACAAACGTCTGATAGCAGTGAAGAGGTACAGGTTAGAGTTGTTTCAGCGGATGGGTACAGCGAAGCTGCCACAACAGAAGAACTGACCAGCTTCTCGCAGACGAATCAGTAGCTAAGATTCGTTTAACTCAGCCTTTGACTTTAGACAGGGAATTGGAGATCAAGCGAGATATCGTTATCGATTTTGGCGGACTTGCTCATAATTTCGGCACACATCACATCTATATCAATGAGACACCTCAGTCGATCGAGTTTCAGAATTTTAAAGGAACGGCAGCTCATCCAGGTGGGTTGATACCAAATATCGATGGAAATGCCATTATCATTGCTTATATGTCCGATTTTTGGGGAAACAGATATCATTTTACGGGAGAAATAAAATTTACCGGGAAACTTGACTTATATGATGGTTCTAAATTAGGCCTGATTTACGCCCCTCGTGCAACTGTCACATTAGATGGTGTTTCCGGTGTATTGGATGTCCAACCAGTGAAAGAAGGGATGAATGCCGCTCCGGGTAAAGCTTATTTTTGTAGAAGCTATCAGCTAAATGTAATCAATGGTAGTCAGCTTTATGGACCATATCTAGGAAAATTCTATGGTTTTCTAGATTCAGGTGATGAGACGGGCAGTGGAAAAACAGCACCAGGACTCCATATCTTGAGTGGTTCAAAGGTCTCTCTTGACTATGATCGGGCAGATGGCGTCAGCGATGAAGGAGAGGCTGTCGATACGCTACCCGGGAATGTCACATTTGAAGTCAGTGGCTCAGGAAGTGAATTTTCGGTAAATACAAAGATCAATATTACCAACGACAACAATCGCGGAATTATCCAAATGAGAGGCTCAGGATCAAGAGTCGCTGTGTCGAATGATGGGAAAATCACAATCAATACAGCGACTACTGGCGGATTTCGCCTGCAAGGAGATTCTAGTCAAATCCATGTATCAAGTGGTGGACAAATCTCGGTTAAAATGGCTGGAGATGGCGACCAACCTGGAAACAATGGGATGCGTTTTGTAGGGAAAGGACTTTCTTTGATCGTAGAAGGAGCCGGATCAGTCATCGATATTGATAAGCAAAGTGGTCGTTCTAGCGCAGTTCGTTTTGAGAACGGTACGCAAAAACTAACAGTAACTAATGGAGGCTCACTGAAGGTAAGAAATGCAGGGGATGGCAAATCTTATGTGAACAGACTCAATCAAGGAAACCAAGCGATCCAATTTTATGACGCTTCTGGTTTTCTAGAAAGTCCAGGGTCAGCTGATTTTACGGTTACTGGAGAAAAATCAAATATCGATATACGCGCAGATTCCGGAGCTACCGTAGATACAACTGGAGATATTGATTTGAACTTTATGGCTGGCGAAAAAACTTATTTAGTCATGGTCGGGAAAACTGGGGAAGATAAGACTGGCATCATCAGTGGGGATGTGTTGAATGTACACTTAGAATCTCCTACCTATTTCGATTTCCAAAACAAACGGATCGGAAGCGAGACTAATGGCATAGGTGGCTGGGTATTTCAAGGAAATGGCGATTCTTCATTGAAGATCGCTCATTCAGAAATTGCTTTATGGCGAAAGGCAGGAGCAACGTTCGATAACTTTGAAAAAGATCCGGATTATTTTTCTGATATGACAGACTTATCGATCAATGGAACCGACTTAGGTAATTTTGTATCAAGCCCTAGTGCAGGTTTAACAAATGAATTTGCTCAGACAGGTGCCGGAATGAAAAATTATAATCGAATCAGTGCCAATAACCAGCTTCCGATGATTGAATCCTTAAGAGTACCAACGAATGCAGATGAAAAAATCTATGGGCATGTCGTTGTTCCCGAAGGTGTCGAGGCAAAGCCAAGAGATGCTGGGACAGGCGAAGTAGAAGTGACTTTACGTATTACTTATGCAGATACGACGAAATCACCTGTAGAAATTACTGCTCTCACACAAGGACAAACAGATGAAAATGAAGGGGCAGGATATAATCCGTGGGGAGAAGGCGAACAAGGCGGTTTGTTTGAAGTTCAAGTACCCAACGAAGAAAGACTAACAACGGGGGATCAAGTGCAAGTAGTTGCTGCTAAAAAAGTAAGAGGCGGCCAAGAAGTGACAGAACTGGACTCTTCCAAAACGACAGTCGATGTGATTCCCCCTGAACCTGCTAATTTAAGTACCACATTGATCAATGCAGCTTCTCGCACGATCACAGGTACAGGTGAAGCAGGAGCTTTGGTTTCATTGAAAAAAAATCAAGCTGTTTTGTCCGAAACAACTATTGATGATACAGGGAAATTTGTTCTTTCTATCCCAGAAAATCAACTTTTTGCAGGAGATGTATTAGAAATTGTATTAAACGACCAAGCAGGAGAAGCTGCTGCTAAGGGTGTGCAGAACAAGCCAAGTACCAACGATGAAATTGGGAATCACAATCCAAGTGATACGCCAGTTGTTTATCATGATGCCCCGCCTTTTGCACCTGCTACGAAGATCGTAGTAGAAGGTGGTCTCTCATTTCTTGCCCCTTCCAAACTCGATTTTGGTCAGATCAAAGCAACTGGTTTGATACAAGAAGCATTTGGCCAAATGGATGGGCAGGAAAAATTATGGATTTATGATCAGCGAGAAACAAAAAGTCCATGGATCTTAACGATAAAATTATCTCAGCCTTTCACAAATGATGCAGGATTTTCTATGCAGGATGTCCTATATTTCAAGAAAGCTGAGGAGTATCAATTAGTGAATGAAGAAGAACTGGAAATTGTCAGAGGACAAAATTCAACGAATGTGCAAGCAGATTATTCAGAATATTTAAATAACGGTCGGGCGTTTAAACTTGTCTTAACCAAAGAAAATCAGATAGCTGGTAATTACTCAGCAGAGATAACATGGACATTAGCAGATGCGCCGACAGAATAAAGATCAAGGAGGATGATTGATGAATCGAATATGGAATAAAAGTCATCGAAACAACTGCTCTTTACTTCTGATCCTTCTCCTTGGATTCATCCTTTGGCAGACACCTGTCCATGCCTCCGAATTCAATTTTGCGGTAGATTTTGAATTACCGGCTAATCAGATTGATAAGAACAAAACATATATAAATGTAAGGATGGAGCCTGGGAAAACACAGGAAATCCCCTACACGGTCTTTAACCGAACAGATAAATCAGTAACAGTTGAGACATTGATCCACTCCGCTACGACGAATTCAAACGGTGTGATCGAATATGGAGAATCAAAAAGTAAATTTGATGAAACATTAAGTTATGATATGAAAAACTTAGCAAAAACAGTGGGAGAAATAACTGTTCCTCCTCAAAGTGCGGTCACTGAGACACTTTCACTGAAAGCGCCAGAAAAAGAGCTGGCTGGTGTGGTCGCAGGAGGGATCACGTTTCAAGAAAAAAAAGAGAACGTTTCTAACAAAAGTACAGTTGGTGTCGTCAATCAGTTTTCTCAAGTGAAAGCAATCTTGATTCGAAATAGCGAAAAAGAGTCTTCCCCAGATTTGAAATTAAAAAAAGCTTATGCGGATCAAAGCGATGGAAGAAATGTGATTAAGGCGAATCTTCAAAATCCAAATGCTTCTTATATGTTCGGCTTGACTACATCGGTTGAAATCTACAAAAAAGAAACAAAAGAGCCTTACCTTTCAATAAAAAAAGAAAAAATAGATGTAGCACCCAATACAAATTTTGATTTACTTGTCCCATTAGAAGGAAAAAAATTAGCTCCGGGACATTATCAAGCGGTTGTGAAGGGTGCTTGGAAAGAAAAACGCTGGAATCTCCATACCGATTTTGAAATAACTGATGATGCAGCGGACCAATTGAATGAAAAGGATATTGATTTAAAAAATCAGCCAGAAACATTTGACTGGCGATGGCTGATATTTGTTGGAGTCATTCTTATTGGCTTATTTGCTGGATTATTTATTTTAAAAGAAAGAAGGAAAAAGAAATGAAAAAAACAATTGCATTAAGTACCGTTCTAGCTGGAAGTCTATTATTATGTACACAAAGTGTTTTTGCTGAGAATAAGAGCTCAGCCACTACAGAAGGAACGATTTCTGTAACAAAACCAGATGCCGCAAATCCTGAAGACGTTGTTCCAGTTCCTCCTGTTGATCCAAATGATCCCGATACGCCGTTTACACCTGACGAACCAAATCAGGGAACATCCGGATTACTGACGATTGACCAAGCTCCAGATCTTGATTTTGGAACAATCAAGTTAGGTACAGCAAAAACAGTATATGCTGCATTACAAAACGGAACGGACAGTACAGGGACAGCAACACAAGTACAGAATTTCGTACAAGTAACGGATAAAAGCGGAAATTATGCCGGTTGGAAACTATCAGTCAAACGAACAGAATTTATTGGTACAACATCTGATACGAATAAACTAACTGGTTCAAAGGTGAAA
The DNA here is from genome assembly GCF_050555455.1 of Enterococcus sp. DIV1224. Lineage (NCBI taxonomy): Bacteria > Bacillati > Bacillota > Bacilli > Lactobacillales > Enterococcaceae > Enterococcus > Enterococcus sp. DIV1224. The sequence goes on from NZ_CP187859.1 coordinate 579,530, forward strand.
TTCAAAAACGCCGTGATTCGAAATAGCGCAACTAATAGCAGTGGAACGCCATCTACTATTTCTGGTACTGGCGCTGAAGGAATTGAGATCCCAGCAGATCAGGCAGTAGATCTAGTAACTGCAGGAGCAAATGAAGGGATTGGCACATGGATTTATTCATTAGGAGAGAATGTGGAACAAGGGAGACAATCAGTGGAATTATTTGTTCCTGTATCCAATTATGCCGTAGACAACTACGTTTCAACATTCACATGGTCGTTAACAGATGCTCCTACAGAAGGGAAAGCGTAAAATCAAATCAATGACTTCAGGGAGTGGAGCCGATTCAAGGCCTACTCCCTGAAGTCTGCTATGCTTACGTCTCAGCTCTTATTCATCAACTCGAAGCAGTTTTTTGGAAGTCATGGAAACGTTCCTTTGTCTTTTCAAAGATCTTTCGACCAACGAGTAAGGAGTCACCATTGAAAAATTCTAACACATAATGAGCAGAATCAATTTTCTGCAATTGCGATAAGTTGATACAGTAAGATTTTAATAGTAAAAAGTAAGCATACTTTTCTAACTCTGTCTTCAATTGTTTTAAAGAAGTATTCACTAATTTATCTTCTGTAGTTGTTTTGACCATAACTTGGTTTTTCAAACCTTTGATACTTTCAATATATAAAATTTCCCGAGGATACAGGACGAGACTTCCACCTTTTTGATCAATAAAGATTTTATCGACATTTACGATCTGCTGTTCTTTCCAATTGATCTGTTCTAGCACTTGACGAATTTGTTCAGATAAATTCCTGTCTTTTCTGATATATCCAATCGGAAGGATTTTCCGATTGATGATCTCTACTGCAAAATTCGTATAAGCGGTGAAAAAAACAATATTACTATGTGCATTTTTTTTACGTATTTGTTCGGCGACATCAATACCTGTGAGTGATTGCTTCAAGTCGATATCGATAAAGAAAACATCGTGATTATCAATAGTGCCCAACTGGATCAACTGATTGATTTGAGAGACAGAAGTGAGCTGCACGATATTCTCGATATGATGATTGACCAATTCTTTGATGATCCATTCGCTGTGAAACTGGTTATCTTCTATGATAAAATACTTTTTCATATGCAGGCTCCTATTAAAAAAATATGTGTACATTTTGAAACAAAACAATGGAGGAATAAGATGGTCGCAACAGTGACACTTTATTTGACCTTTACTTTGATTTTAGATTTAGGTATCTATTTATTCTTTTCGAAACAACTGCTAGTAAAAAACAGCTTTGGTTGTATAGCTTTGATGGTGGTGACACTTTTACTTCCTATCCCTAAAGTGAGCTTTCCTTACCTAGTTGGCTTATTATTGATGTTTCTTTTTTATTTTACTACGAAAAACCTGTTTATCAGCTGTTTGATCAGTAATCTTTTTTTGCTATCACTGGACTCAGCTTTTTTCTGGTTTTTGATCTGATGGATTATTTAGGAAAGAGACATCTTGGAACAGCAAGTTTTTTTGCACTACTTATCGCATTTATTTTCTATCTATTAGTAAAAAGTATAGACAAACAGACGAGATTTCTCAACTTGCTTTTTACTTATCCAACTGAACACTATTTTGGAGGTATTTGTATTTTATTAAGCTGGGGCGTGATTTACTTGGTATTGGGAAGTGTTCACTTCCGCTCATCTAATTATCTGCTTCTATCTCTTTTGTCGATAGTCATCAGTTTTTTTTCTTTGTTTTTTTCCATTATGTTGATCAGTTTCCAAGTAAAAGAAAGACAACATCAGGAATCGCTTCAACTGTATCAAATAAATGAAGAATATTACCATCATCTAGAGGAATTCAAACATGATTATAAAAGTCTACTGTTTTCATTAAAAATTATTCTTCAGGAAAATAAAAAAGAAACGTTGGAATTTTTAGAAATCTTAGAAGATCATTCTGCAGCTATTTTTGAAAAACCGCAAATACAACAGCTAACAAATATTGTATCCCCAGCTGTCAGGGGTGTCTTTTTAAAATTTCTAGAAAAAGCAGAATCGGAGAAAATCCCGATCCAAGTAGTTATTCCTGTCGAAGTGAAAACAATCCCGATTGATCTGGTTGTTTTTATTCGCTGTTTATCTATTTTTATTTCTAACGCATTCGATCATCGTGTAGCCGATCAGAGTCCGATTACGATCAATCTGCTGGAAGAAAAAGAGGGATTACGTTTTAGTATAGCGAACAAGGCAAATCCAACGAATTTGACGCTATCGGAGATGGTCAAAAGAGGAAAAACCTCTAAAAAAAATGGCGGGTTAGGTCTATACAGTGCGAAAAAAATGCTGGATGTTTACGAAAATGCAGAACTAAAAATCGATTTTTCAAAGCAGAATCACTGTTTCTTTGTAGAAATGTATCTGGCATCTAGAAAGAGCAAATCAGCCTACTGACTTACTGTCAAAGGATAAGCTTGAGGAAAGTCTACACGGAGATAGAGACAACAACACAGCATATTCAAAAGAAACAGAAGCGTGATGACCGTTGTCACCCTTCTGTTTCTTTTGCTATGTAGTTAAACAAAGTAGTTGACACTTTCGCTACTTAGTATTAGTACGAAAGTATACTTCATGATACTAAGTAGATAAGAAGTGAAAAGCGGAACCCACGATCGTCAAAATGCTAACTGCTTTGCTTACACCAGATAAAGGGAAGAGCAATATCGCTTATTTTAGGCGTGGAGAAGCAAGAAAATCCCTACGATCACACAAAAAATGCTGACCCAGCAGTTAAGAGAGTTAGAACAAGATGGCATTGTCCATCGAAAAGTCTATAACCAAGTCCCGCCTAAAGTAGAGTACTCGCTCACCGAAGAAGGAAAATCATTAAGAGAGATTCTAGTAGCGATGTCTGTTTGGGGAGAAGAACGTATCGAAAAACAAAAAGCCTCAGGGGAAGAAGTCACATTACTGCATACACATGGTGGCTACCTAAATTACTGATTTTCTATGACATTTATTTTAAATAAAAGAAAACAGGAGTTTTTTTAAAAGCATCATCTATTTTTTATGTAAAAAAATGGTATGATTAATCAAGTAAGAAATGATTGGAAGAAGGCAAGCAAATGAATAGCATGGAAAAAGTCAACCAGTTTAGAGATGAACGTAATTGGCGACAATTTCATAACGAAAAAGATTTGGCTATCTCTATTTCATTGGAAGCATCTGAATTGTTAGAACTTTTTCAATGGAAAACGCCGGAAGAAGTAAAAGAAACACAATTAGAACGAATCAAAGAAGAACTGGCAGATGTATTGATCTATTCATACATGATGGCAGACAACCTTCAGCTGGATCTAGATGAGATCATTGAAGAAAAATTGATCAAAAATAATTTGAAATATCCTGTAGAAAAAAGCGCAGGTGTACGAAAAAAATACACAGAGTTGTAGAAATGTGTCATTCGGCTGTTGGAAAGAGCAAAAGAAAAACAGTAAAATGAGTCTGGAGGGAGAGAAAATGAAAAAAAAAGGAAAAGCAAAAAGATGGCTAGTCAATATCCTCTTGTTCCTCTTGTTATTAGTAGGACTAGCTTTGATTTTCAATGAACAGATCAAGGATTATCTTGTCAGAGAGACAGGAGATAAATATGCTATAGCGAATGTAACAAAAGAAGATCTGAAAAAGAATAACGATAAAGATGTCAGTTTTGACTTTGATGCGGTAGAACCAATGACGACAGAAGGGGTCATGAGGTCGCAGATGAGAGGAACAGATCTACCAGTGATTGCTAGTATCGCAGTCCCTTCAGTTTCAATCAATTTACCGATTTTCAAAGGCTTGGATAATACGTCACTACTTTACGGAGCAGGAACATTATCTCCAGATCAAGAAATGGGAAAAGGAAATTATGCCTTAGCAAGCCATCGTGCAACGAACCCTGAATTGTTGTTTACACCGCTGGAAAATTTAGAGATGGGTGCCAAGATCTATTTGACAGATTTAGAAAATGTGTATACATACAAAACATTTTTTAAAGAAAAAGTTGCTCCTACAGATACCCAATTACTGAATGAAGTCGAGGAAAAAGAAATTGTCACACTAATTACTTGTGGCGACATGGATGCCGTCACGCGACTAGTTGTACAAGGAGAACTGGAAAGTGTTACACCGATAAAAGATGCGACAGATGATATGAGATCTGCTTTCAATCTAGAGACAAAAACATTTTAGGATACTGGGACATAAGTCGTTACAGATTAAAAACAGCCAAAGGATATGAATCGATAAGGAAAAACCAATTTGCTGAAAAAAAGAGGAACGCAAAGAGGTGCATCTCTGATTTGGTTGTTCTCTAGATAGACTTGTGTTCCAGTTTTTTTATTTTTTATATGAAAAGGCTTGCATAAATAAAAATTCGATGGTATGATGATTTTGAATAAGAAATGGATTGTTACTGTACGGCAGGCAAAACCAGAATTCAGCTAAGAAACAGTAGGCGAATTCTAGGTTTTTTTATTTTTCTTGAGAGGGCGAAGCAAAATGAAAATTGATAAAATTTTGAATAACAACGTCGTCATTTCGAAAAATGGATTCGGGGAAGAAGTCGTTTGTATGGGAAAAGGACTAGCCTTTCAAAAAAAGATTGGGGACGAGATTTCGCCAGAAGCTGTCCAAAAAGAATTTGTTTTAAGAGATTCTTTTGCTAAAAACCAATTCCAGCAGCTGATGGCTGATATTCCGGCAGAGGAGATCGAATGGGTCAAGCAAGTAGTCGAACTGGCTGAAGATAAACTAAAAGTTGAATTTTCGCCTAATATTTATCTGACATTGACCGATCATCTTCATTATGCGATCACACGAGCAAAAGAAAATATTCAACTGCCTAATCCATTATTATTTGAAACAAAAAAATTTTATCCGAAAGAATATCAAGCAGCGAAAGAGGCTCTTTTGTTCGTGAAACAAAAGACGGGTGTGGAACTTTCTGAGGATGAAGCCGGTTTTATTGCCTTTCATTTTGTGAATAGCCAACAAGGAAACGAAGACATGCAAGTGACGATGACCGCTACCACAATGGTAAGAGATATACTGAGTATCATCAGTAAATTCTTCGGCATCGTGTTCGATGAAGAATCTTTGAATTATCAGCGTATCATTACTCATCTGCAGTTTTTTGCCCAGCGTTATCTCAAAGGGGAAGGATCTGACGAACAAGATGAATTTCTCTACGCATTAGTTCAAGGAAAGTATCCAAAAGCGTTTCATTGTGTCGAACGGATCAATGAGTATCTTCGACAAACGCAAAAACAGGAAATGGGGATCGCAGAGCAGATTTATTTAACGATTCATATTCAAAGAGTAGTAAGTGAGAAAAAAAGCATCCAATCATAAGGATTGTTACTGTATGGCAGGCAAAACCTGGATTGAAAAAATAGGTTCACGAATGTTTGTGACTGTTTTTTTCAATCTGGGTTTTTATTTTTTAAATAAAAAAGAAAGAAGGAAAAAACAATGGATAATCAAGCAGTTGGTCGTCGTGTATGGGAAGCGGTAGGAGGACAAAAGAATGTCAAAAGTTTAGTACATTGTGCTACGCGGTTGCGATTCAGATTAAAAGATGAATCTTTAGCAGATACGCAAAAGTTAAAAGAAGACCCGGACGTGATCCAAGTCGTCCAAAGTGGCGGTCAGTATCAAGTAGTGATTGGCAGTAATGTAGCAGATGTTTATCAATCGATCGTGGATGAGGAAGGTCTTGCAGTTTCGGAGGATGGAAAAGAAGAGTCCAAAAATATTTTGAATCGTCTAATTGATATCATTTCTAGTATATTTACACCTTTTCTAGGGGCGATGGCAGCCGCCGGGGTATTGAAAGGATTCTTGTCATTGGCAACGGTGATGGGCTGGCTGACAGCTGATAGCGGTACTTATCAAATATTGTTTGCTGCAGCAGATGGTGTCTTTACCTTCTTACCTGTCATGCTTGCTTTTACAGCAGCTAAAAAGTTCAAAGCCAACCAGTTTTTAGCAGTAGCAATTGCTATGGCACTTGTGTACCCAGCTATCACAGCAGTTGCTGGTGCGGGAGAAGCTATCAGTTTCTTTGGGATCCCAGTGATTCTTTCACCATCTGGTTATACTTCTTCTGTCATACCAATCATTCTAGCGGTATGGGTTCAAAGTAAATTAGAGCCATTCGTAAAAAAAGTGATTCCGCAATTTCTGCAAATGATTTTAGTTCCGCTTGTCGTTTTAGTAGTGATGGTTCCATTAACATTTCTTGCTTTAGGACCAATCGGGACGGTTGCCGGTAATGCTTTAGGCGGTCTCTTCAACTCGATTTATGGATTTAGTCCAATCGTAGCAGGTCTAATCATGGGAAGTTTATGGCAAGTATTCGTGATGTTCGGCATGCATTGGGGATTCGTACCAATCATGTTCTTGAATATCGAACAATATGGGTTTGATGTATTGATGCCAATGCTTCTTCCAGCCATCTTGGCACAAGGTGGGGCTGCTTTAGCTGTAGCATTGCGAACAAAAGATACGAAACTTCGAGCATTAGGGATTTCTTCTACAGTGACTTCGTTATTTGGAATCACTGAACCAACTGTGTATGGTGTGACATTACCTTTGAAGAAACCATTCATTGCCGCTTGTATTTCTGGAGGTATTGGTGGAGCTATTATCGGATTTTCCGGAGTAAAAGCTTTCTCCAGCAGTTTGGTCAGCTTATTGACAATTCCGACTTTCATTAGTACGGTGGATGGTGTAGAGTCAAATGTGACAGTAGCAGTAATAGCTACAGGAATTGCTTTTGTTCTTGCATTCGTAGGTACATTGATTTTAGGATTTGACGAACAAACACAAGACAATCAATTAGAAAACAAACATGCGAATGCAGGAGAAACGATTACTTCAGCACGGCATACCTTAAAAAGTCCTTTAACGGGTAAAGTACTGCCATTGAGTGAAGTACCAGACCAAGTTTTTTCTTCTGGCGTGATGGGAAAAGGTATCGCTATTGATCCAGAATTAGGAGAACTAGTTGCACCTGCAGACGGAGAGATAACGACTATTTTCCCAACTGGACATGCTGTAGGGATCACAACGACTGACGGAGCGGAGATTTTGATTCATATCGGGATGGATACAGTAGAATTAAATGGGAATGGCTTTGAGATCTTAGTCAAACAAGGGGATCTCGTCAAAGCAGGAGATTTATTGATTCGTTTTGACATCGAAGCAATTAGAGCAGCTGGCTATAGCGTAATCACTCCAGTTGTCATTACGAATACTGATGCATTTGCCGATATACTTGAATTAGACCAAAAAGAGATTATTGCAAACGAAGATGTTCTAGCAATTGTAAAATAAGGAGGAAATCAGGATGCAATCACGCTTTTCAGAAAAATTTTTATGGGGTGGCGCAACCGCTGCCAATCAATTAGAAGGAGCTTATGATCGAGACGGAAAAGGGTTATCCGTTGCAGATGCTATGCCTGGAGGTAAGCAGCGCTTTGCGATTATCGGCAGTGAAGAATTTGACTGGACGATTGATCAAGAAAAATATATTTACCCGAATCATCGCGGAATCGATCATTACGATCGTTTCAAAGAAGATCTTGCCTTGTTTGCGGAAATGGGATTCAAATGTTATCGTTTTTCGATTGCCTGGACACGGATTTTTCCAAATGGAGACGAAGGTACTCCTAACGAAGCGGGATTAGAATTTTATGATCAGCTGATTGATGAGTGCTTAAAATATGATATTGAACCTGTGATCACGATTTCTCATTACGAAATGCCTCTTCATTTGGCAAAAGAATACGGTGGCTGGAAAAATCGAAAACTGATCGACTTCTATGAACGATTTGCTCAGACAGTATTAGAGAGATACAGCAGTAAAGTCAAATATTGGATGACTTTCAATGAAATCAATTCGGCCTTTCACTTTCCAGCTTTAAGTCAAGGATTAGTAAAAAGCAATGGAGCAGGAGAGTACCAAAATATTTTCCAAGCATGGCATAATCAATTCGTTGCAAGTAGCAAAGCCGTAAAAATCGGCCACGAATTGCGTTCGGATATCCAAATCGGCTGCATGATTATCTATGCAACAACTTACAGCATCGATGCCAATCCAGTCAATCAGGCAGCAACAATGATCCAAAACCAAGAATTCAATTTTTTCTGCACGGATGTCCAAGTACGTGGAGAATACCCTGCATACACAGCGCGTACCCATAAAAAATATGGAGTCGATCCGGAAAAATTAGAGCAAACGGAAGAAGACTTCCAGTTGCTAAAAGAATATCCAGTGGACTACATCGGATTTAGTTATTATATGTCTACGGCAATCAATGAGACTGATCCTCAAGCAGCAACTTCAGAAGGGAACTTGCTGGGAGGAGTAAAAAATCCGTTTCTTGAGGCAAGTGAATGGGGCTGGCAGATCGATCCAGAAGGGCTGAGAATCGCATTGAATGAATTATACAATCGTTACCAGAAACCATTATTCATTGTTGAAAACGGTCTTGGAGCCATTGATCATATGGAAGAGGATGGCACGATTATTGATGATTATCGGATCGATTATTTACGTCGTCATATCGAAGCGATGGCTAATGCAGTAGCAGACGGTGTAGATTTGATGGGCTATACGCCTTGGGGATGTATCGATCTTGTCAGTGCATCAACAGGAGAAATGAGTAAACGTTACGGCTTTATCTATGTGGATCTAGACGATGAAGGAAATGGGACACTGAATCGATCAAAGAAAAAATCTTTTGATTGGTATAAAGAAGTAATTGCCTCAAATGGCGTAAACTTGTAATTAAAGCAGCTGAATGAAAAAGAACACACTTCTCACATGTGATTTGTGTTCTTTTTTTATTTTTTATGTGCTATTCTTTTAGTAATAGTAAAGCAAAGGGTGACGTTATGAAAAGGACACGTGTACTATACTTGGAAGTCGCAGATAAAATTAAAGAAGATATTTTCTCAGGAAAATATCCAGTCGGTTCGATGTTGCCGACAGAAAGTGAATTAGAAGAACTGTTTCAAGTCAGCAAAATCACTGTCCGAAAGGCAATCGAACTGCTGGCATCAGATGAATATGTCGAAAAGAAAAGTGGTCGTGGGACGACGGTTCTAAGCAATCGTCCTTACAATCGATTATCCAAAGCGGCAAGCTTTACGCAAATCTTGGAGAACTCCCGATATGAAGTCCGGAAAGAAACGCTGGATTTGCAATTGGTCAATATAAAGAAGGAAGATCCTTTGTTTTCCTTTTTCGGTGAGCAAGCTGTTTGTTTTAAGCGCTTATATTATTTGAACAATCAGCCTTATATTTATTTTGTCCATTATCTTCCACAAGAAATGATGCAATTCAGCAGAGAAGAATTTGGCAAAGAATCTTTGTATCGTTTGCTGACGAAAAAAGGATATACTATTGACTCATTTTCTGATGATTTCTCTGCAGTATTTTTAACAGAAGAAGAACAAGGAATTCTGAAAACAAACGCACAGATCGGCATCAAACGGATACGGAAATCGTCTACGCAAATTGGGGAAATGATTGAATATTCGGAGGCGGTCTACCATACGGATCTGCATCCTTACCATATTGATTATGAAACATAAATAAAAAAAGAGGTTGTGAAAAAGCTGCCCTGCATCAAGTACTAAGAACAGCCAAACAAAAATAGCTTCTCATATTTTTCGTTTGGTTAGGCTTATTACCGCAGATGTAAGCTTTTGAACACCGTTTAAGGAAGAGGTTGTGAAAAAGTCGCTTAGTTTCGAGTATTAAGAAAAATTTTGTGAAAATGGCTTTCTACATTTTTGCATAAATTTGGCTTAATACCGAGAAACTGGCTTTTGAACACCGTTTACCAAGAGGTCGTGAGCTTGCCCTTCAGCTCCGAGTCACAAGGAACAATTTCAAAAAACAGCTATTCATGTTTTTGAATTGGTTGGACTTATTACCGCAGATACACGGCTGTTTCTGGATTACCACTTATTCTGGATAAGGGAGTGTGGCACGACTTTTGTCATATCTCCTTTTCTTTCTAAAAAGAAAACAGCAAAAGAAGGAGAGATTGTTAGAAAAGCGTTTACAATTAACAGAGAAGTGTGTTACTATTCACTTGTAAACATTATAATGTTATAAAAGGAGAAAGAAGATGGATAAATTTATAGGAATTATCGAACAAAAAATCATGCCCGTAGCCAATCGTATTGGTACTCAGCGACATATGACTGCCATTAGAAAAGGAATCATTGCCACTATGCCACTGACAATCGTAGGATCATTTTTTACAATTTTACTGAACATCCCAATTGAATCAGTTGCAGCAGTCATTGAGCCATACCGTGAGATATTAGATATTCCTTTTCGCTATACTGTTGGTATCCTTGCTCTTTATGCGACATTTGGGATAGCTTCTTCTTTGGCGAAAAGCTATCGACTCGATTCCCTAACAGCAGGTATCTTGGCATTAATGTCTTTTCTGATCGTAGCAGCTCCTCCTACACGTATTTTAGAAGATATGGGGGAAGTCACAGCCGGACGTTACATTAACATTGCTAATCTAGGATCGGGCTCATTATTTGGAGCTATCGTGACAGCAATTATTTCAGTAGAAATTTACCGGTTTTTTATTGAGAAAAAAATAACCATCAGAATGCCAGATGGTGTACCGCCGGAAGTAACAAATTCTTTTGTGGCATTGATACCAGGAGCAGTTATCTTGATTTTCTTTTGGATCATCCGCCATATGCTTGGGTTCGATTTAAATGGATTCTTGAGTCAACTACTTATGCCTTTAAAAGGTGTATTAGCGGGTAACAGCTTGTTTGGCGGTCTTTTGACTGTCTTCCTGATTTGTTTCTTCTGGGTATTAGGAATCCATGGCCCAGCGATCATGGGTCCGGTTATTCGTCCGTTTTGGGATATTTCGATTGCTGAAAATATTGATGCGTTTAATGCAGGGACAAGTGCTAACGCCATGCCGAATATTTTCACTGAACAATTTCTACAATGGTTCGTTTGGATTGGCGGAGCAGGAACCACTCTTGCGTTAGTCGTCTTATTCATGTTTTCTAAATCCAAGTATTTAAAAAGCTTAGGACGTTTGTCCATTCTGCCGGGATTGTTCAATATTAATGAACCAATGATTTTTGGTGCACCAGTAGTGATGAACCCAGTTTTAGGAATTCCATTTATTCTTGCACCTCTTGTGACGACGACTCTGTCTTATATTCTCACTGTCAGTGGTGTCGTGCCAATGATGGTTGCGCGTCTGCCATTTGCGATGCCTGCGCCGATTGCTGCTTGGATGAGCACGAACTGGAGTATTGCAGCAGGATTATTGGTTATTGGTAATTTCTTGATTACTTTGGCTATTTATTATCCATTCTTCAAAGTGTTTGAAAAACAGCAATTAGCCAGAGAAGCAGAGGAGCAAGCGAAAGAGCAAGCAGATCTCACTCTGACAGATGGCGTCACCGAAGAACGACTATAATTGAAAAGAAAGAAGAGAACAAATCATGAAACGTTCATTAGGCATTTCCCTTTACCCAGACCACAGTGATCCTCAAAAAGATCGTGAGTATATCGAAACAGCCCATCAATACGGATTCAGCAGGATTTTTATGAGTATGCTTGAAATCTCGGAAGATCCGGAAGTTGTTCAGAAAAAATTCCAGCAATTGATCTTTTTTGCAAAAGAGAGAGGATTTGAAACGATATTAGATGTTTCGCCCGCTATTTTTGAACAACTGAATATTTCTTATGACGATTTAGGATTCTTCCATAAATTAGGAGCAGATGGTATTCGTTTAGACTTAGGATTTGATGGAAAAAAAGAAGCACTTTTGACTTTTAATCCTTATCAATTGGCCATCGAGTTGAATATGAGTAACGATGTCGCTTATCTAGAAAATATCTTGACACATCAGGCGAATACATCTTTTCTATATGGCTGTCACAATTTTTATCCGCAAGAAGGAACCGGTTTACCGTATCATTTTTTCCAATCTAGTAGTGAACGATTCAAAAAAAAACGGTATTCGAACGGCAGCCTTCATTACCTCACAATCAGGTAGAATCGGACCATGGGATATCAATGATGGACTGCCTACTTTAGAAATGCATCGCCATTTCTCTGTAGAAACAGCAGCTAAGCATTTGTTTGCCACAAATCTAATTGATGATATAATTATTGGAAACGCATACGCAAGTGAAGAAGAATTGAAGTCATTAGGGCATTTGGATCGTTACCAGACTGTTTTTAGGGTCGAGTTTGTTGCAAATATAAATGAGGTGGAACGGCAAATCGTATTGGAAGAGCAGCATGTTCGTCGAGGGGACATCACAGATCAAGTGATACGATCAACGGAAGTTCGAAAAAAATATCAAAAATATGAAAACAAAGCACATGATACCGAGTTTGAATTTGTCGTAGGAGATGTTGTCGTTGGAAATGACCGTTTTGGCAAATATAAAAACGAGCTGCAAATCGTTTTAGAGCCCCACAGTGATCCGCGAAAGAATAAAGTAGGGCATATTATTCAAGAAGAATTGATCTTGCTGCCATTCATTCATCCATGGTCTAAATTCAAATTTATAGAAAAGTAGGAATGATTATGTATGATTTAGTCATTAAAAATGCAAGAAAGTTTAACGGGATGACCTTCGATATCGGGATAACCAAAGGAAAGATCTGCGAAATTGCACCTCTCATCACAAAAAAAGCTCGTCAGAAAATCAGCTTGACCCCTCAGCAATATTTGTCGGCTGGTTGGATCGACGATCATGTTCATTGTTTTGAAGAAATGACCCTGTATTATGATTATCCAGATCAAATCGGCGTGAATAAAGGTGTGACAACAGTCATCGATGCGGGGACGACTGGGGCAGAAAACATTGCTGATTTTTATGAACATGCTAAACAGGCAAAAACAAATGTCTATGCGCTTTTGAATATCTCAAAATGGGGAATCATTGCACAAGATGAACTAGCAGACCTAAACAAGATCCAAGCTGATATGGTAAAGCAAAAAATCGAGGAACTGCCGGATTTCATTATTGGTCTCAAAGCACGGATGAGCAAGAGCGTAGTGGGTCAAAACGGCATCACTCCGCTACAGCTAGCAAAAAGGATACAAAAAGAAAACCATCAGCTTCCTTTGATGGTTCATATCGGTTCTGCTCCGCCAAATTTGTTGGATATTTTAGCTTTACTGGAATCAGGAGATATTATGACTCATTGTTTCAATGGAAAAACAAACGGGATCTTGGAACAGAAAACGAAAAAAATCAAACAAATAGCTGTAGAAGCAAAAAATCGAGGAATCATCTTCGATATTGGACACGGGACGGATAGTTTTAATTTCCAAGTTGCAGAAACCGCCTATCACCAAGGGATAAAAGCAGATACGATCAGCACAGACATCTATATTCGTAATCGTAAAAACGGTCCAGTCTACGATTTGGCCACAACAATGGAAAAATTGCGGCTTGTCGGATATACGTGGGAAGAAATCATCGAAAAGGTGACGGAAGTTCCAGCACAGAATTTTCACTTGAAGACGAAGGGACAAATCAAAGAAGGCTTTGACGCTGATTTTACTGTTTTTGAATTGATCAATCAACCTAAGGAACTAATCGATTCCAATGGAGAGAAAAGACAGTCAAATCAGCAAATTAAACCAGTACAAACGATTATCGGAGGAAAAAGTTATGCATGCGAATCATGAGAAATTTCAGCTGAAAAAAGTAATCAATGCTTCAGGAAGAATGACGATTCTAGGAGTCTCGACCCTCTCAGAGACAGTTCTTGACGCGCAACGTTTTGGTGGCCAGCATTTTTTTGAGATGGAAGAATTAAGCATTCAAACAGGAAAATATTTAGCCGATTTGTTAGAAGTAGAAGATGTCCAGATCGTTTCATCCGCATCTGCAGGAATCGCTCAATCGGTAGCTGCTGTTATAGGTAAAGGAGAACTGTATCCCCTTTATCATCCTTATGCAGAATCCATCAAAAAACGACAAATCATTTTGCCAAAAGGACACAATGTAGATTACGGCACGGCTGTGGAAATCATGGTACAGCAAGGAGGCGGTCAGGTAGTCGAAGCAGGTTACGCTAATATGTGTACGCCGGAACAGATCGAAATGATGATCACAGAAGAAACAGCAGGGATTCTCTATATAAAAAGCCATCACACGGTACAAAAAAGTATGCTTGACGTGTCAGAGGCAGCACAGATTGCCAAAAAGCACCAGCTTCCGTTAATCGTTGATGCTGCGGCAGAAGAAGATCTGAAAAAATATGTGCAGTTGGGCGCTGATCTAGTTATTTATTCAGGGGCAAAAGCGATCGAAGGACCAAGCGCCGGAATGGTGATTGGAAAAAAAACTTATGTTTCATGGGTTCGGATGCAATCAAAAGGAATCGGACGTTCTATGAAAATCGGAAAGGAAAGTATCCTCGGTTTTGTCCAAGCAGTGGAAGACTATTTGAATAAAGGCAGTGAGTCTGGCCTTGCAATGAAAGAAAGACTACAACCGTTCATCGAACAACTCAATCAGATCGATCGTTTGGAAGCTAAAATCGTTCAAGATAGCGCAGGTCGAGAAATCTATCGAGCAAGTGTGAAAGTTTCAGGAGATCAATCAGCTAAACAAGTGATTAAAGCATTGAAAGAAAAAAATCCTGCCATCTATACAAGAGAATACCAGGCAAACAACGGCATCATTGAATTTGATATCCGTTCCGTCAATCAACAGGAGATGGAGAAAATCATCGATCGCTTAAAAGAAATCTTGAAGAACTAGGAGAGAAAAAGGAATGAGATTAAGTCCCAATTATTTAAAAGATAAGATATGTCTAAATGTGTTAGCAAATTCTGTAGAAAACGCAAAAGAATGCTATGAGGCCGCGGAAGGCCATATTGTTTTAGGGGTTCTTTCAAAGAACTTTTCTGACGACGAAACAGCTATTGCAGAAATGAAAAAATACCAGCAAGCAACAAATAATGCCTTATCTATCGGTCTAGGCGCGGGAGACCCAAACCAGAGCCAGATGGTCACTCGTTTAGCCGAAGTATTGCAGCCTCAGCATGTCAATCAAGTCTTTACAGGAGTAGGAGCTTCCCGAGCTGTATTGAAACAGACAGAAACAGTCATCAACGGTTTGGTTTCTCCCACGGGAAAAGAAGGATATGTCAACATCGCAACTGGTCCTTTAAGTTCACAAGGACCTGCAGGAGTCGTGACACTTGAAACAGCTATTCGATTGTTGAAAGATATGGGCGGCAGCTCAATCAAATATTTTCCTATGAAGGGACTTGTTCATATCAAAGAATATAAAGCCTTAGCAGAAGCTTGTGCTGCCAATGATTTTTATTTAGAGCCAACTGGTGGGATCGACCTTGATAATGTGGAAGAAATCGTACGGATCGCAATAGACGCAGGAGTGAAAAAGGTCATCCCTCATGTATATAGTGCAATTATCGACAAGGATACAGGTAATACACGCCCAGAAGAGGTACGCCAACTGTTGCAATTGATGAAAAAAATCGTGGAATAAGGTGAGAAGAATGAAAATTGGTGCATTTGGGGAAGTCATGCTGCGACTCACGCCTCCAGAACATTTGATGCTGGAACAAACCCATACCTTACGCATGGCTTACACAGGGACTGGCGTAAATCTAGTAGGGAACCTTGCCCATTTTGGTGTTGAAAGTTATTTACTGACGGCTCTGCCAGACAATCGTCTAGGAAAAGCAGCACTCACTAATTTGAACGGACTAGGTATCCAAACGAAGTATGTGATCCATCAATATCAACACATCGGGACTTATTTTGCAGAAATGGGGTATGGTGTCCGTCCGACAGAAGTCACTTATCAAAACCGAAAACATAGCTCATTTGGTTTATCTGTAATAGAGGATTATGACTGTGCAGCATTTATTGATGAGATCGATTTGATCCATATCTGCGGGATCAGTTTAAGCTTATCTGATGAGACGGCTGAAACAGCTATCCAGTTAGCAGAACAAGCACATAAAGCAGGGAAA
This sequence comes from Enterococcus sp. DIV1224, assembly GCF_050555455.1. Classification (NCBI taxonomy): domain Bacteria; kingdom Bacillati; phylum Bacillota; class Bacilli; order Lactobacillales; family Enterococcaceae; genus Enterococcus; species Enterococcus sp. DIV1224. The sequence continues at coordinate 595,595 of NZ_CP187859.1, forward strand.
AAAGTTTGTTTTGATTTCAATTATCGTCCTAGTTTGAATCAAGAAGATGGAAAAAAAGAACAGATGAAGAAGCGTTATCATTCAATGTTACCTTATTGCGACATCTTGTTTGGCTCAGTTAGAGATCTGACAGAACTGGTGCAGTGGGAGGAAACAGACAATGTAGAAAACGAACATGATCCTATTTCTTATATCCAGTCCTTTATGAATCACTACGATATCCAGTGGTTTGCTGGGACGAGGCGAGAAAGTGTGGATGGAAGAAAACAGTTAAGTGGTTACTTGATCACACAACAAGAAGCAGAGAAAACAACAGTTTATCCCTTGGATGTACTTGATCGAATCGGGGCAGGAGATGCATTTGCTGCTGGAATCTTACTCGGTTTCTCTGAGAAGTGGTCCTTACAGAAGACCGTTTATTTTGCCTTAGGAAATGCTCGATTAGCTCATTCGATCCAAGGAGATGTTCCGTTAACGACAAGAGTACAAGTCGAGCGTCTGCTGAATGATCCTGAAACAGACTTGATCCGTTAAGTATACCAATCAGACAAGGTGAAAAACTATCTTACATCGAGTATCAAAAAAGCTCATGACGAATTTTGGTCATGGGTTTTTTCTTTTATTTGAGTCTTTGCAAATAAAAAATCATATAACGAAGAGTACAGAAAAAGAGACATGACACATGAGGTCCGTAACCATAAAATTTTACACTAGGTATGCTGGAAGATTCTAAGAAAACACTCGAGAAGGTTTGATACTATCTTACTAAAATAGGAAAAAGTCAAATTTCCCCCTGTTAGATTTTTGATATACACCGATACAGATAACAAACCAACTTATTTGTAAACTTAAACAAAATTCATGGGTAATTAATGTTTGATAGTTACAATGAGGACTATAAAAATTATCGAGGTGGATAAATGGAATGATTTAAAGTATCGTAAGCTTAGAATATACTTATCAACACACATATCTTACGGGGAGATTTAAGTCTGCCATCAAATAAACACAGAGAACTATGATGAAATCATTGAAAGTGTTAAAATTCCCTTTTTGAATAGAAAACCATTTGAAACAATCCATGTAAGATATAAAATTCTTAATTAAAAGAGGAGAAAAAATGAAAAATAAAAAAAAGAAACTCAAAGGAATGAAAGCAAATGATCTTTTAGTAGGTATTTTGGTTGTTATTGTATTCATTATGCTAGTTCTAAGACATACAATATTCAAAAACAGCCAATTTGATTTTCTTCCGCTGATTTCATTTATTGTTGTATTAGGGATTCTTATTGTTAGTTTCATAAACGTAGAACCTACGAAAAAACATGAGGTATTCGTTGAAAAGGGCCTGGGATTTGGGTATACTATCAATCCTAGAAATCTGTTTGGACTGTTTCTCTATATTATTTTGCTAGTAGCAACTATATTGCCTTACTTTATATAAAGTAAGCTTTTAAGTCTCCAAAAATTGTAAATCATTTATTAATAAGAGCATACAAAACTCAACCATGTAGATATATAGCGTATGTAATCTAAAGAAATCAATTTAAAGATAAACGTAAAGTATGACGCTAAGAGGGAACTGTGACAAAAGTCTTGTCGCAGTTCCTTTTTCCGAATAAACGGAGTTCAAAAGCTTGCATCTGCGGTAATAAGCTCAACCAAACGTAAAATATGAGGAACTATTCTTGTTTGGCTGTTCTTATTACTTGATGCAGGGCAGCTTTTTCACAACCTCTGATACACGGTGTTCCAGAAGTAACTTCTTCGAAAAATAAGCCGAAATTTCACAAAAATTTGAAAAGCAATTTTCGTAAATTCCTTCTTATTTCTTGAAGCTACCCACTTCTGTCACAACCTCCATCCATTATGAAAGGAGAACACTGCAAGCAGAACTACGGTCTTCTGTATGATTCAAAGAGATGTCGATTTTCAAAGTTTGAAACATAATCTAAAAAATAAATATCTCTATTATCTAAATGTTCCTGTTCGATTCCTTGTTGGATTCTAAAGTCAATAGCTAATAAACTGCAATTTGTTTCCATGATCCCCAGTGACGCTTCGAATATAATATAAATTGTTCCTTTCTTTAACCTAGGGAGTGTGATTGGATTTTTTGCATATGACTGACAATATATTTTACTTTTTGAGTTGTCTTCTTGGATAGGCTACAATTAACTAGACAGAAAAATTAAGGTGTGTAGACTAGAAGAAAACATACCAGGAGGAATTTTTATGTCTAAGAGAACACGAAGAACTTTTTCACAAGAATTCAAGCAACAAATCGTCAATCTTTACTTAGCTGGAAAGCCACGTGTAGAAATCATTCGAGAATATGAACTAACGGCTTCAGCATTTGACAAATGGGTAAAGCAATCTAAAACGAGTGGTTCATTCAAAGAAAAAGATAATCTTACGCCTGAACAAAAAGAATTGTTAGAACTACGTAAAAGAAACCAGCAATTAGAAATGGAAAATGATATTTTAAAGCAAGCAGCGCTGATATTCGGACGAAGAGACAAGTAATCGATGCGAATAAGCATCTTTACCCTATATCAGCGATGTGCAGAATATTAGGTCTATCACGTCAGTCCTATTATTATCAATCAAAACCAAAGAAAGACGAATCAGAACTTGAAGAAGTAGTCGCTGAAGAATTTATCCGCAGCCGAAAGGCCTACGGCTCAAGAAAAATAAAAAAAGCCTTATCAAAACGAGGCATTCAGATCAGCCGACGAAAAATTAGTAGAATCATGAAAAATAGAGGATTAAAATCGAGCTATACTGTTGCTTATTTTAAAGTACATCATTCTACTTGCAATGAAGCCAAAACGACAAACGTATTGAATCGTAAATTCTTAAGAGACAACCCATTAGAAGCGATCGTAACAGACTTGACTTATGTACGAGTCGGGAAAAAATGGAATTATGTCTGTTTCATTTTGGATCTGTTCAATCGAGAAATTCTCGGCTATTCTTGTGGAGAACATAAAGATGCCGTTCTAGTAAAAAAAGCATTTAGCCGTATCAAACAACCTCTGACAGAGGTTGAGATTTTTCATACTGATCGTGGAAAAGAGTTTGATAACCAAGCTATTGATGAATTATTAACAACTTTTGACATCAATCGATCATTGAGTCATAAAGGCTGTCCTTTTGATAATGCCGTAGCTGAATCAACTTATAAGTCGTTGAAAGTAGAATTTGTCTATCAATACACATTTGAAACCTTACAACAATTGGATTTGGAGTTATTTGACTATGTCAATTGGTGGAACCACCTTCGGTTGCACGGTACACTTGGCTACGAGACACCGGTTGGTTACCGTAACCAGAGATTGGCGCAGCGAATCCTTGATAATGAGCTCGGATGTGCTAACGCTAGCGAGGCAGTCTAACTTTAACTGTTAGCTCCTGCCGAAGATCGTCACATCCGAGGAGGCTCATTGTCAAGGACAATCGGAATAGCATACGGAAAGAAGTTCTGCACCTTATAAAATTTGTCAAAAAAACTGTTGCCATTCCATCTACATAAAATAGGTGAAATTCTATTGTTTTTTCTTTTCGAACATAAATCGAGTTAACAACATTGGTTTTTAACATTTCAAGATGATCTTTATAGATTTTGGAAATAGGGACCTCATTTACATCTACCATTTCTTTTAATGTAGTTAATGGTTTTTTTCTTTTTTTCACGCAGTGTATTTTTTCTTTATATTTTTCAAAAAGAAAATCCGTATCTAACAATATTCCTTTTCAAATAAGTATATGGATCTGGTCAATATAACTTACATAAGGATTGTTAAATAGTAGTTTGGTAATAATCGTTTTTTAGTAACGTAGCAAATATTCCCTAAAAATTAATAGCTGTTTGCTATGGTGGTAATAAACTCAAAGATCTATAACACAGGATCATTCAATTTGTAATGATTATATTTCGAAAAGGCTTCTATCTTATCGAAAATGCTATCTACGTCAGCTGTTGCTAAATCCTGATAAAGGATGGAAAGCCCATTTTTTTTGATCTCATCATTCATATAAGCTTGATCCATTTCATTGTACATAATCAAATCAGCTTGGGGAATATCAGTAGTAATATCGTAGCTAATGATTGAAAGGTCCCATTCGGGTTCAACTTTTATACGTAATTGTTCCTGAAGCTTCTTTGATCTACTCCAGATCATACCGGCTCCGCTACTCTTAAGAATTCCCCCTCTTGTGTTTACCGAATAAATCCATACCAGCTTTTTCATACCTTTCACTCCTTAATACTTTTATTGTGTCTATATAATATAAGTAATGTAGTATATACTTTAATACTCTTGAACTTGATAGTTATCTTCAGTTAGCAGAGAAGATCATTATCTGTTCATTTAACCTAATCATAGACCACTCTTGGAAATAATCAAGTTGTTCGTATACCAGTATACTTTTTCAACATACTGAGTTGAGTACTGACTAGCTATAAATCACTAATTCTATAATTTCATTAACAATAGTAGCTTTAGGGAGCTTAAGACGTATCTCTTGAAGTTTCTTGCGAATAAATTTTTTATAAACTGTGAGGGGAGCTAACAAAATGGCTAAACACACGACACTTTTCCTTGTTTACGGTGTTTGCATAAGATTTGCATAAGAGGAGAAAAATTGTTATGTAGCAAAAAAAGCAGGTCCTTATCAGTAGCGCTTTGACTTAAGGTGTAGCCAAGAATCAGGAAAAGGATTGGCTAAAAAAGTATGATCACCAGAAGTTTTGGATGAATGAAATGCCGTACCTCTCATCTTGAGACTGTTAGAAGAAAGAAAAAAAAAGAAGGGGCACTAGAAACAACTGTATTTCGTGAATGGATCGTAAAAGAATAAGAAATATTGTTTTTACAAAAACCTGACCGAAAAACAGTACACATTTTCGTATTTTTTCGTTTTTTCTTGACTACTGATGGCGCTATCAGTATCATAAATGGCAGATAGACACAGCCAAATAAAAAAAGGCACCTCTGCTTCTAGTGGCAGCTAGAAGCAGAGACCTTGAAAAGTCATCACACGTGACCGTCCAAGTTTGCCATAGTCAATGTAAATACATCAACCTTGTTTATTGTATCGAATCTAAAAGGAGAAATCTACCCTTTAGAGGAGAAATTTCAACAAAATGTATGCGTTTTATTTGCTGAGCAAAAGGTATTGGACGTTTGTGTTCAATACCTTTTTTGTCTGAACATACACCTGAAGATAAAACTGCTCTGTTCGAAGATCTCTTGTGCTTTTAATAGAGCTATAGCCAGCAGAATCGGTCAGTGTAAAAAGATGTTTTTTCGTCAAAGGAACTAGCCTTTGCGTATCTTATTATGGAAGCAGATTTTATTTGGCTGTTTTCTATCGCTGAAAGGAGAGGAGCAACCGATGCAAGTGATCGCTATTTTGAATCACAATGCTATCATTGCGAAATCAGAGGAAGGGGAGTGGGTGTTGATCAAAAAAGGAATAGGCTTTGGACGCAAGATCGGGGATCCAATCAATGAAAGAGATGTGGAAAGTGTCTATCAAAAAATTTAAAAATCGGGGAGTCACTGTTCAACAGGCTTGACCCATTTCGCTTCAGCGGAATGCGTCAAGCCTGTTTTTTTGAAGGGAGGAAATACCGCTGGAATTGACTCAAGTCATTTATGAAGAGTTGCTGATCATTCAGTCAAAAGCACAAACGAAACGCCAAATCTTAAAAGAATTAACAAAACTCATGACAGATAAAGGCGTAATAACTGATACAGAAAGTTTCTTGGATGATGTCTATCAAAGAGAAGCAGAAGGAGCAACAGGAATCGGACAAGGAATTGCTATCCCTCATGGTAAATCACCAAGTGTCCGGCAGACAGTGATCGCAGCTGCTACTTTAGCTGATCCGATTCCATGGGAAACATTAGATGATCGTCCTGTAGAAATCGTGATTTTATTTGCTGTACAAGAAGGTGACAAAAATAAAGGGCATCTTCAGCTTTTGCAAAAGATTGCCGTACTTTTGGCAAGAGAGAGGTTTATCAAAGAACTGAAAAAAGCTGCTTCAATCGAGGAATTATATATATTATTGACACAAAATGACTAGGAGGAATAATGACTTATGTTAGTAACAGGAAAAGAAATACTAGCCGTAGCGAAAGAGAGAAGCTTTGCCGTTCCTGCCTTTAATGCAGGTTCTGGGCAATTATTGAACGCAGTGATAGAAGCTTGTGAAGAAGCAGAATCTCCTGTTATGATTGCAATCCATCCAGAAGAACTGAAATTTTTGGCAGACAGTTTCATCGCTCAAGTGAAATATGCAGCTGAGCAGACAGATATTCCCGTATGTATCCATTTAGACCATGGTGATGAATTCAAACAAATTATTCATGCCATCCGCTTAGGTTTTACTTCTGTTATGATCGATGCATCCCATCAATCGTATGAAACAAATGTCATGTTATCTAAAAAAATAGTAGAAGCAGCTCACGCTGTTGGTATTTCTGTAGAGGCCGAACTGGGGACGATCGGAGACACAGGTAATACTGTAGAAGGCGGTGTCAGCGAGATTATTTATACGGATCCGTTAACAGCACAAGCATTCATTGAGGAGACCGGAATCGACAGTTTAGCGATCGCTATTGGAACAGCCCACGGGATCTATCCTAAAGAACTCAAACCCAAGCTTCGCTTCGATATTTTAGAATCGATTCGATCATTGACTACTATTCCTTTAGTCCTTCATGGAGGATCAAGCAACCCAGATGAGGAGATTCGTCAGGCAGTAGAATTAGGAATAAATAAAATCAATATTTCCAGTGATATCAAAATGGCATTCGCAGAAAAACTCCGAGATATCTTGAACTCAGGAGATTTAGAGATACGTGAACCGAATATACTGTTTCCACCTTGTATGGAAGCTGCAAAACAGGTTGCTTTAGATAAAATTTATTTATTCCAATCAGATGGCAAAGCAAAATACTATATGTGAGGGGGCAACAAAATGAAGATCGTAGGAATCGCAGCTTGTACCGCGGGGATTGCACACACGTATATCGCAAAGGAAAAACTGCTTCAAGCAGCAGAGAGCCTTGGACATGAAATCTGGATTGAGACACAAGGTCTTGCTGGAACACAAGAGCCACTAGAGCAAAAGTGCATTGCTGCTGCAGATGTCGTGCTTATTGCAGCAGATATCAAGGTAAACGGAAAAGAGCGTTTTCGTGGAAAAAAAGTAGTCGAAGTACCAACTAGTTTAGTTGTCAAATCTCCGAGAAAGCTGATCGAAAAATTAGAAGAGATGCTGAATGAAAGAATGGAAGGGGAATAAGATGGAGATACTGAAATCAATAGGCTTCAAAAAACATTTAATGACGGCGATCTCTTTCTTTTTACCTATCGTCGTCGCTTCCGGATTCTTGCTAGCTATTGGGAATATGATGGATGGAGTCACTATTGAATCATTCACAGATGGGTTTTCTTTTGCAGATACGATGACAACGATGGGAGGATATGGTTTAGGTTTATTACCAATGATTGTTTCCTGTGCCATTTCTTATTCAATAGCAGATAAGCCTGGTATTGCCCCTGGTTTGATTACTGGGATGACCGCTAGTGGGATTGGAGCGGGATTTTTAGGTGGAATGGTTGGCGGATATTTATCTGGATTAGTTGTTATTGGACTAACGGCAGGAATCAAAGTACCTAAATGGATGGATGGTCTAATGCCGACTCTGGTTTTACCATTTCTCAGTTCTTTCATTGGAGGATTGGTCATGTATTACGTGATAGGGACACCTATTAATTGGATTACAGAGATGGTTACAGGTTATCTAAGTAATTTAGATACTTCTTCGTTATTTTTATATGGTGCAGTAATTGGAGTATTATCATCAATCGATTACGGTGGAGCAATCAACAAAGTAGTATTTGCTTTTGTGTTTGCTTTGTTTTCAGAAGGAATCTATGAACCAATCACTGTATTGATTTTAGCTTCGATGGTAACCCCTTTCGGCTTGTCGATCGCTTATTTCTTAGGGAAAATCATTCGTAAAAATATATTCAATCGTCAAGAAATCGATACATTGAAGACCGCTTTTCCTATGGGGATCTGTCAGATCACAGAGGGATGTTTCCCTATCGTATTGAACGACTTGGCACGCAATGTCATAGCAACGGGAGTCGGTGGGGCAGTAGGTGGCGGATTAAGCATGCTTTGGGGCGCAGATAGCCGTATTCCGGCATCGGGAATGTTTGCAGTCGCTACGATGACCAGACCATGGGCATTCATTGGTGCATTGTTAGCTGGTTCTTTTGTCACAGGAATAACCATTTTATTATTGAAAAAACCAGTAGATCCGAATGCAGAAATCATCCAAGAAGAAAAAGAGGAAGAAGACATATCTTGGGATGATTTGACAATTAGTTAGGAGAGGCAGAATGGATTACAAGAAAAAAGTACAATAGATGTACCTTGAGGCAGGAATGGTATGAAAGAATCAGAGTTAGAAAGAATCGAATATACAGATTTTGGTTTAGGAGCGATCGAAACTGTCCAGAGCATCGGCACCCTCCTTGAAATGACGATGAAGGAAAAATGAGAACCTTTCGTTGTCGAAAAGGTCTGGTATACCTTATGTCGAAGGAAAGGAAACAAAAAAACTTTCCTGTACTATTCCAAAAAGGAAAGAAAGTTATTATACAGTAAAAAAAGAAATTATTCTTCATGCTAGAGATCAGTACACGATCGAGCCCAATATCAAACACTAGTTCCAGGCAGGCGCAACAGGTGCGGTTATCACTGAATTTTCTTCCAGCAGTGACGATTCAAGTGATATTTTTACAAATCCAGCTATTTATCGTTAACAAAAAGATTTTTAGGAGAAGCTGATGAACAAAAATGATCAAATTTTGATCGTTTAGTTCGTCGGCTTTTTTATTTAGAGAAACATCATTTATCAGTGAAACATAACACGAGAACAAAATGATTTTTTCGTTAATAAAAGAAACAAATATTTGTTGTTTAAAATAATACACGTTATTGGCATATAGGACGAAATCCCAGTATCTTCTATAAGTAAGTCATTTCATATCGATGAAAACACGTTATTTATTTTTGTTTTATCTATAAAATAGCTGAAAAATGATTTTTTCCTAAATACTATATATAGTGGTGTCTATCCTATATACCACTAAAAAACTACAAAATCTAGTCTTTTATTTTAAAAAAACACGTGTAGAATGAAGATAGACTTTTGAGTTAGGGAGTGTTTTTTTATGAAACTTACTGTTTTTTGCGGTTCCCGTTTTGGTAATAAAGAAAGTTACAAATTTATTGCGCAAACGTTAGGAAAATACATGGCACAAGAAGAAATCGAACTGGTTTACGGTGGTTCATACTCCGGGATTATGGGAGTGATTAGTAAAACAGTACTGGAAAATAACGGAAAAGTCACAGGTATCTATCCGAATGGGCTTTTTGAAACTGAATTGCCTGGAAAAGATGTTACTACATTTATTCCTACAGAAACGATCGATGAAAGAAAGGTATTATTATTTGAAAAGGGAGATGCTGTCCTCGTTTTCCCTGGAGGTCTAGGTACATTGGAGGAATTCTCACAACTTCTTTCTTGGATAGCAATCGGTCTGACGCCTGACAAGCCAATCGGAATATTGAATATTGGCGGTTATTACAGCGGCTTGCAACAATTATTAGAAACTTTTGCAAAAGAGGATTTTATGGATAAAAAATGGTTGGATCAAGTAATCTTTTCCAACAATCCATTGGAACTGGTCAATGAATTACGAGCAGTATCTATTAAAAATCAGTTATTATTGAAGGAGGCAAAATAATGAGTCAAATATATTTAGCAGGACCATTTTTTTCAGAGGAGCAAATCGATCGAGTAAGTCGTATCGAAAAAGCGTTGGAGGAAAACAAAACAGTCACAAGTTTCTACTCTCCACGTCATCACCAAGAAAGCAATTATGAACTATTCAGCGCTGGATGGGCGCAGGAAGTATACGAAAAAGATATGGAAGAACTGACAAATGCAGAATTTGTTGTTGCTATCCTTGACTTTGAGCATCAAACAATCGATCCAGGAACGGCTTACGAATTAGGTGTGGCAACTATGTTGAAAAAACCGATGATCATTGTACAAGAAGAGACGGTACCTACAAACTTGATGATTACACAAAGTCTCCATACGTATTTAAAATCAGACCAAGCTGTACGTGAATATGATTTTGAAACATTGCCTGTTGAAACTTACGTAGGCGAGTACTTATAGAAGAGGAAGGGTTGTATGTCAGTGATTTTGATTTCAGGAACGATTGGTGCAGGTAAGAGCAGTTTGACGGATATGCTTGCAAAAGAGATTGATTCTAAACCATTTTATGAAAATGTCGAAGATAACGAAGTATTGCCGCTCTTTTATTCAAATCCTGAGCAGTACGCATTTTTATTGCAAATCTTCTTTTTGAACAAGCGATTTTTAGCAATGAAAAATGCTTTAGTGAACGATGACAATGTGCTAGACCGATCCATCTATGAAGATAGCCTGTTGTTCCATCTAAACGCTGATTTAGGTCGGGTAACGGATATCGAAGTACAGCAGTACGATAGCTTATTAGATACGATGCTAAACGAGTTAGATGATGTTGCTCCAAAAAAACGGCCTGATTTGATGGTCCATATCAAAGTTTCTTTGGACACGATGCTAGAACGTATCAAAAAACGTGGGCGTGATTATGAACAGCTAGAAAGCGATGAAACGTTATATACCTATTACGAAACGTTGAACACCCGCTATAATCAATGGTATGAAGATTTTGATGTATGTCCTAAAATACAAGTGGATGGGGATACATTCGATTTTGTAGAAAATCCAGAAGATGCAAAAAAGGTGATCCGTCAGATCCAAGAAAAATTAGCTGAATTGGAAGGAAAGCCTGCTGGAAAATATTTTACGGATAACCAGCATGCAAAAGGTCAAGAATTAGGCTAAAAATAAAAAACCAAACGACGGGAAAGAAAAATTACTACGTGATGTAGAATAAGCCTTTCTGTCGTTTGGTTATTTTATATTCAAATATTTGAAATAAATAAATCTTTACTCTTTGATTTGTAAACTGAAATGATCCACTGTTTGTTTTACTGATGAAGCTTGATCAAAGGAAGAAGCTGAGTTTGAAGTTCATAAAAATCAGCCATAGTGAGTTTTGCTTGATTTTGTTTATCTTCTTCTACTTTTTACATAATTTTGAACAGGATAAGATTCAAATGTTTTAAATGAATCTTTGACTAGTTTGTGACAGTTGTCGCATATGCTCAAGCTTCCTTGGTCATTAAATTCTGTATGGATATTTTTGTTGTTATTACATGTACAATAATCAGGACTATCGATCATCCATTTCGTCTCCTTTACAATCATCTTGCTTCTTTACTATAGCAGAAAAGAAGGGGAGAAACAAAAGAAGATCCAACAGACGGCACTATAGACTGTAGATGTTGCCATCCTCATCCTTCAAACGGTAATTACCGATTTTTGTAAATATGACTGTTGTTTCTTTTTTATTTTCTTTTCCTGAAATAATATATTCGTCATCTTTGGTAGTGATCTTGATATCTGTCAGCACTGTTTTTTCTTCAGATGATTCATAAGAATCAGTTCCTTGTGTCTGATACGTGCGTGTCCATTCCATTTTTTTATCTGTAAATGTCAACTGTCCCGCGGATAAATCCATATCTTTACGTACTTTTAGCGTATATACACTGTTAGTGATATCTGCTTTTTCCGCTTTTAAGACAGAAGAATCGGTTGTTTCATCCGAGGATTGGTCAGAGCCGCCAAACAAATTACAGCCAGTCAATGTCAAAAGTCCCGCAGACAAAATAAATAGTACGATTAATTTCTTCAAAATACTTCCCCCATTTGATAGGATAAAGAAATTATACCATTGGAAAGTAAAACTTCAAACGGATGGAAGAGAAAAACGCACAAAACACCCACAAATAGAGTAAATTTTAGAATAAAATTTTAAAAAGGCAAAAAATCCGCCACTTTCAGAAAGCGTTTTAAAAAAGTGTTGCAATCTTTTAAAAAAATGCTATATTAAAAATGAACCGGTTCAAATACTTGTTTAAGTATAATTAATAGTGAGAGGAAGTTGCTCTACTGAAGACTTTAGTTATATGGATATTGATGACAAGCAACACTATGCAAAGAAAGCGGTCATCATAATCGAACAACAAGAAAGAGAAATCAAATGTAACTGGCAGGAGTGAGAATGTATGGCATCGATCCGTGACGTGGCTAAGATGGCTGGTGTTTCAGTGGGAACAGTTTCCCGTTACTTGAATGGTCAGCAACTGAAGGAAAAGAACATGAAAAAAATAGCAGAAGCGATTTCAGCGTTGGACTATAAAGAAAACATCATTGCTAAAGGGTTGAAGAATAATCGAAGCTTCTCTATTGGACTTTTGATAAACGGGATTTCCAGCCGTTTTGGGTCGGAAGTTGTCTCAGGGATCGAAAGAGTAGCTGAAGAAAATGGGTATAGCTTATTATTAAGCGGTTTTGCCGATCAGCCAGAAAAAATTGAACAAAAAATTGAATACCTGATGAAGCATGTGATCGATGGGCTGATTGTCTTCTTATCCGAAGAAGAGTGGTCTGGATTTGAAATGCTCACAAAAATGAGTATTCCAGTTATCGCATTGAATTGTCCAGAAGGGCCAGCAGGTATTGATACAATATTAGTGAATGATCGAGAAAGTGTAGCAAAAGTGATCGCTCATCATGGTGAACAAGGACATAAAAAAATCGGATTTATTGCTGCCACTCAAACAGACTACGTAGCAAGAGAACGTTTAGCAGGAGCCAAAGAAGCGGTACAAAATGATCCATCGATCCAATTAGAGGTCTTTACAGGAGACTATTCTAGAAAAAGTGGCTATTATGGGGCAAAAGAATTATTAGAAAAAGGAGTAACAGCGATTTTTGTCAGCAATTATAATATGTCGATCGGTGCTATCGAATGTTTCAATCAAGAAGGTATCAGAATCGGGAAGGACATTGCGTTTAGTCATTATGATTATTTGGATAAAAACGAATTGAGCATCCTTCCGAAAATCACGATTACACCACCAACAGATAAAATTGGGGAACAAGCCGCAGAACAGCTGTTGAAACGAATCAAAAAAGAAGAGGAAGAAAATGAAAAAGTGATTGTGATGGAAAATATCATACATGGAATCAACTAAAACGAACTAAAAAAGAAAAAGAGGTGCTTTGATGAAAAAATATCAATTTCCAGCAAATTTTTGGTGGGGTTCTGCAGCAAGTGGCCCACAAACAGAAGGAAGGATTTCAGGTGATGGAAAAGGAGAGAACATTTTTGATTATTGGTACAAAAAAGAACCGCAAAAGTTCTTTGACCAAGTAGGACCTGAAAAAACTTCACAAGTTTATACGAAGTATCAAGAGGATGTACAGTTGATGAAACAGACTGGGCATAATTCATTTCGAACATCTATCCAATGGAGCCGTTTGATACCTGATGAATCTGGAACAATCAACGAAGAAGCCGTTCGTTTCTATCATCGTTATTTTGATGAGTTGATTGAAAACGGTATCGAACCCTTTGTGAATCTGTATCATTTCGATATGCCGGTGTATCTGCAAGAAAAAGGCGGATGGTTGAACCGAGAAACGGTTGAAGCCTATGAAAAATATGCCAAAAGTTGTTTTGAATTGTTTGGTTCGAAAGTAAAAAAATGGTTTACTCATAATGAACCAATCGTTCCAGTCGAAGCAGGTTATTTATATCGATGGCATTATCCAGAAGAGTCAGATATGAAAAAAGCGATCCAAGTTGGCTATCATGAAGCGTTGGCTTCAGCGTTAGCCATCAAATCTTACCATGAAATGGAGCAAGGTGGTGTTATTGGTATCATCTTGAATCTGACACCAAGCTATCCAAGAGACGAATCAAACCCTGAAGATGTTAAAGCAGCGCAAATAGCAGATGCGTTCTTCAATCGTTCATTCCTTGATCCAGCTGTAAAAGGCGAGTTTCCAAGTGAATTGATTGAGATAGTAAAAGAACTTGATCTCATGCCTGTGATCCATGCAGAGGATTTGACGGTTATCAAAGAAAGTACAGTAGATCTTTTAGGTATCAATTATTACCAGCCACGCCGGGTAAAAGCAAAAGAAACACCAATCGATACTAAAAACGGTCCAATGCCTGAGGATTATTTCGACAATTATGAAATGCCTGGTCGTAAAATGAATCCTTATCGCGGATGGGAGATCTATGAACAAGGAATCTATGATATTTTGATCAATGTACGAGATCATTATGGAAATATCGACTGCTTTATTTCTGAAAACGGTATGGGTGTAGAAAACGAAGCACGATTTATCAAAGAAGATGGCATGATCCACGATGATTATCGGATCGAATTTGTCCAATCTCATCTGAAATATGTCCATCAAGCCATTCAAGAAGGTGCCAATTGTTTAGGCTATCATATGTGGACATGTATGGATAACTGGTCGTGGACCAATGCATATAAGAATCGATATGGCTTTATTTCAGTAGACTTAGCACAAGATGGAAAAAGAACAATCAAAAAATCGGGTCATTGGTTCAAAGACGTATCAGATAAAAACGGATTTGAGGCTTAAGAAAGAATAGTTGAGAGCAAATGCGTGAAATTCTCCATTCTTACCATTTTGTGAAAAAGAAGTTCAATTATTTACGATCTTTTTCAACTTTTTTGTCTTTCTATTTCATTTTTTGTATATAATAGAATAGTCAAAATTAAATAGGAGTGGAGGAAAGCATGAGGAAAAAAAGACCGTTTCTTCTCTTTTGGTTATTCGGTTTTTTCTTACTGCTTATTTTATCCGCAGCATTTTCAGGAAAAATGACAGCAGATCTTGCTCAGAAAGAAACAGAAAAAATCGTAGCAAGCAAAGAATCAGTAGATAATTTCAAAAAAGAATTCTCAACTTATTGGTGGGCGGAGTATAAAATAACTGCCAATTACGAAAAAGGCGAATTGGACATTTATTTGCCAAAAGGAAAAGAAGAAAATCAATTTATTAATATCGATGACGTACTTAGTGCGATTTCTCTCAGACAATATCAATTCAAAGACAAACATTTGACCGTTTTGCTTTTGACTCATGATGGCGACAAAGTAGCCCGTTTGAAAAATGGAAAAGTGATCACCGCTTATTCTGAAAAAGTAGACAAAAAAGTGGTCGCCGATCGTTTAGCGGAATGGAAAAAGACAAATGAACAAGTCAAGAAAACAACTATCTCTTCTCAAAAAAACGAATCGACAGGAACAAGCCCTTCAGATTCTGGCAGTGGGCAAACGATAACGGGAAATGAAGAAAATCAAGCCTCAATCATTACGAATGAGTCATCAGAAGGACAATATCAAACTTATGGGCAATGAAAAACAGAGGTTGTGAAATCAGCGTTTTGACCTGAGTATTAGAGAAACAAACGGCAAAATAGTTCCTCATATTTTGCCGTTTTTTGAGCTAATACCGAAGGTCAGCTGATTGAACACCGTTTAAGAAAGAGGTTGTGAACCTGCCGTTTCAGTCTGAGTCACAAGGAGCAATTTCAAAAAATAGCTCCTTATATTTTTCGTTTGGTTGGGCTTATTACCGCAGATGCAAGCTTTTGAACACCGTTTACCAAGAGGTCTTGAGCCTGCCGTTTAACTCTGAGCCACAAGGAACAATTTCAAAAAACAGCTTCTCATGTTTTATAAATATTGTGACTTGTGGCCGAGGAGTTGGCAGGAGAACACCGTTTAAAGAAGAAGTTGTGAAAAAGCTGTCCTGCATCAAGAAATAAGGAGCTGCGACAAGAATTTTGTCACAGCCTCTTTTTTTGTACGAATACCGAGAAACTGGCTTTTGAATACCGTGGAGTGAAGCGGTCACCACAAGACTTTTATCTCTTCATTAGTTTAATCGCTTACATCGCAGCGGTTTTATGCTGTGAAAAGTTGACGGAATAATCTTTAGAAAGAATAAAAAAATCTTAAGATAACAACTTTTTTAGGAAATTTTCATTTTTCAGGAGCAAAATAAGAAAAAATGTGAATAGAGAGAAGTGATATACGTGACACAACTTAAAAAATTGTGCCAAAATCGTTTAGCAATCGTTTTGACAGCTGTTTTCTTTTTCTGGCTGAAGACGATCATTGCCTACTATGCAGATTTTTCATTAGGTGTGGAAGGTACGATCCAGTACTTTATCTTGTGGATCAACCCAATTGCGACTACCTTATTGTTTTTTGGCCTTTCTTTGTATATTAAAAAGCCAAAGCCAGCGTTAGCTATTCTTTTGATCATTGATATTTTAAATACGCTTTTGTTGTACTTGAATATTATTTTTTATCGGGAATTCACAGATTTCATTACAGTCAAATCTGTATTAGGCTTTTCGAAAGTGTCGCAAGGATTGTCAGGAAGCTCCTTTTCTTTGATGAAGCCCCATGATGTCATCTACTGGCTGGATATCGCTGTGTTCATTGGGCTACTGGTTTGGTTGAAGGTCAAGAAAATACCTATCAAAAGTCAACCTGTCGGCAAACCGATGGCTATCGCTGTTACCTGTCTTTCAGGGCTTATTTTTTCAGGAAATCTAGCGCTGAGCGAAGCCAACCGTCCACAATTGCTGCAGCGAACATTTGACCGTTCATATATTGTCAAATATCTAGGAATCGATGCGTATACTATTTATGACGGAATCAAAACAGGAATGACTAGCAGTGTTCGCGCGCATGCAAGCAGTAATGGGATTGATGAAGTTTTAGATTATACAAAGAAACATTATGCAGAGCCAAATCCCGAAACATTTGGGATCGCTAAAGGGAAAAATGTGATCGTTCTCCATTTAGAAAGTTTCCAGCAGTTTTTGATTAATATGAAGGTAGACGGACAAGAAGTCACACCGTTTTTAAATAGTATTTTCCAGAATCAAGCAACGATCAGCTTTGACAATTTCTTTCACGAAGTAGGACAGGGAAAGACAAGTGATGCTGAAAATATGTTGGAAACTGGCACATTTGGTTTACCTCAAGGCTCATTATTCACAGAGCTTGGGTCAGACAATGTCTTTCAAGCCGCACCAGCGATCCTTGGACAAAAGCAAGGCTATACAAGCGCTGTTTTCCATGGGAATGTAGCTAGTTTTTGGAATAGAGATCATGTATATAAAAACTTAGGTTATGACAATTTCTTTGATCGATCTTATTTTGATGAATCCGACGAAACGTTAGGTTATGGGATATTAGATAAAGATTTATTCAGAGAATCTGCCCAATATCTTGAGCATCTACAACAGCCGTTTTACACGAAATTTCTTTCCGTAACCAACCACACGCCTTATTATACGGATGACAAGAATTTCGACTTTCCATCTTTGAATACTGGCAATAGCACAGTAGATAATTATGTTCGAACGGCACATTATCTGGATCAATCATTGGAACAATTTTTTACGTATTTGAAAAAATCCGGTATTTACCAAAATTCGATCTTTGTGATTTATGGGGATCATTTTGGCATCTCAAATACAGATAATAAAGACTTAGCAAGTGCTCTTGGAAAAGACCCAGATACATGGAATGAATTTGACAACGCACAAATGCAGCGTGTGCCATTAATGATTCATATGCCTGGTTATACTAAAGGGTCAGTCAATCACGAATACGGTGGAGAAATCGATGTTTTGCCGACATTACTTCATCTCTTGGGAATCGATGATAAAGATTATCTTCATTTTGGTACAGACTTATTATCTTCTCAGCATGATCAAGTAGTTGCTTTTCGAAATGGGAACTTTGTGACACCCAAATACACCGTCCTAGGAGGAAAAGCTTACAATAATCAGACAGGAGAAATCATCGATACGAAAGCAGCAGGAATCGATGAGGAAATCTCCAAAGATCAGGAAAAAGTCAAGACTGCGTTAAGTCTTTCAGATAAGCTGAATCAGGAAAATCTCTTGCGGTTTTATGTGCCAAACGGATTTGAGACGATTGATCCGAAAAAATATGACTATAAAAATGAAGCGGAACGTAATGAAGCAATCGAAAAGCAAAAAGGCGAACATTCGACAAGTGTCTTTTCAAAAAATGGCAATAAAACAACAACCAACTTATATCCAGTAACAAGAACAGACGTTGAACAGCAAAAAGATAATCAATAAACAATCAAACCAACCTTCAGTAGTTAGACAACATTCTAATGCTTGAAGGTTGGTATTTTTTATGAAAAAAACATTTTTTTATTTTTTTCGTGTATTTTTCCTTTTTAACGTATCTATTTATTGAATGCGGAAAAATTTAAATTAAAAAGGAGAACTATTATGTATGATGGTGAATTGATCAAGAAACTTCGAGTCAACAAGAAGTTGACACAGTCCCAATTAGCGGAAGGAATCTGTTCTAAGACTTCTCTAGTCGGGATTGAGACAAATTCAGTGAAAAAAATGTCATTTGTAACATTGAGATCATTTTTAGAGCGAATGAACATGACACTTGCAGAATATGAATGGATGCGAAACCAGCTGGATGAACCAATAAAGTTAAAGAAAAAAAGACGAATGCTAGATCGGGTACAAGAAGACAGCTTTGATCCTTATAAAGAGATCAGCAATAACCGTAGGCATTTTAAGAAAACAGAAGATCTGTATTATTTGGTTTTGAATCTTCACATGGTCGAAAAAACAGAAGTATCTGAGACAGAATTTGAATTTTTACGTTATGAATGCCGAATCATTGAAGAATACTTGATGCAGATACCAGACTATGGTCAATTTGAACTATCTATTCTAGCTGATTTTCCTTGGATATTCAGTGATCGGTTCATTGAGAACAATTATTTGAAAATCAAAAAAAGAATGCGACGATTAGCACAGTTGAACAATCATGAGCAGTATCTCTTTACTTTTTTAATGAACCTGACTTCGTTTTATATAGAAAATGGTCGGTTGAAAAAGGCACGTAGTGTGAAGGAAGATATGAAACGGAGCTTAGCACATAAAGAAAGAAGTACAGTGATCTATGAAACATTGATGGCAGATTATTATCAAAGATTGATTTCTGCTGCTTTAGGGGAAGAAAAGACGAAAGACTACCAAGAATTCTTCACAGTGCTCGAATATATGTTAGGAAAGAATCAACGGAGGTCCTTAGAGAAAAAACTGCTGGCCATTGCTGAACCCAGCAACTAGACCAGCAGTTTAGAATTTGTATCACTTCGCCGCTTTTTCAGACGGTTTGTTTATATCGAATGGCGGGAAAAAGCGGGCGATCTCTTTTACCGCAGCATCACGGGAATCAGAAGCGTGAATAATGTTTTCAGTCCCCGGCAGCGCGTAGTCTCCTCGGATCGTACCTGGAACAGCATCGGCAGCTTTTGTTGCTCCAACCATCTTACGGACGATATCGATCACTTCCTCGCCGACCAGGACAAGATAAACGACAGGACCGGAAGTCATGTAATCGATCAGTTCATCAAAAAAACTGCGCTCAGTCAAGTGCTGATAATGTTCTTTTGCTAATTCAGGAGTCATAGTTTCAAACTTCATTTCAGCAATGGCCAGTCCCTTTGCTTCAAAACGTTGGATGATGCTTCCGACTAAATGGCGTCTCACGCCGTCTGGCTTGATAATAACAAGTGTTCTTTCCATAACAGCACCTCGTCTCCTACTATATTTCTATTATAGCGGGAGGTGGAAAATGAGACAAATAAAACCGCGTGAGACAGGAATATAACGCGTGTATTTTAAAAAAAGTATGAAAAACATGGAAAATTGATTTGACATCCTCTTTTTTAGTTGTTATATTAACGAAGGAAAACCGAATAAGATTTGTTAGGTGAGGCTCCTATACAAACATAGGCTACTGCCCAAAAACGTCGAGAGACGCCAATGGGTAGAACAGGAATTGTCGAGATAAGGCTTTTCATAAGGTAGCTAAAAGCAGGTATCTGCTTTTTACGTTGTACAGTGTCAAAACTCAACGATGAGATCTGAGAAGCTTTTTTTAATATGCTTTTTCAAACCTTTCGCTGAGTATTTGGCGAGAGGTTTTTTTGTTGCCGCAAATCCCCATCGGTGAAAAATAAAAAGGAGGTGGTCTAATTGGGAAAATAACTATTCGAAAAATGATTGGAAGTCATGAATTAAAATTACTTAGTAAAGGAGATGAGAACAAATGGATGACAGTCATTCGAAAAACAAGGATCTAGAGGAAAGGCCAGGGCTATTATCTATCTGTTCTCAGCCCCTTTCAGTTTTTTCTCTATCGATCCGATGAATAGCTAAAGACCAAAAGCAGCGAGAACAGCTGTCTTTTGGACACAAAGGAGAGATTGAGATGGAAAAAAAGAAAGATACACAAAAAATCTATGCAGCTTTTTCTGGAAAAACGAAACAAGAATTATTTGAACTATTCCATGCATCAGCAAATGGATTGACAGAAGAACAAATCGAACGTTCAAGAGAAAATTACGGTGAAAATGCGATTTCATATGGCAAAAAAACACCATTCATCGTAGAAATATTGAAAGCATACATCACGCCATTTACATTAGTGTTGATCGCATTAGGAATTATTTCATTCATCACGGAATATGTATTAGCAGCTCCTGGAGATAAAGATCTTTTCGGTGTAGCCATTATCTTCACTATGGTTATCGTCAGCGGGACAATGACGTTGATTCAGTCCGTACGTTCCAATCAAGCGGCTGAAAAACTGAAATCACTTGTGAAAGTAACGGCAGCTGTAAAACGTAATGGAAAGTACACAGAGATTCCTATGGAAGAAATCGTCTGTGGAGATCTTGTTCGGCTTTCAGCAGGGGATATGATACCAGCGGATATGCGTTTATTGTCCGCAAAGGATTTATTCATTTCCCAAGCAGCATTGACAGGGGAAAGCTATCCAGTAGAAAAGCATGCGAAAGTATGTGAAGACGATCAGCAAAGCGAAACAAGTTACGAAAATCTTGTCTTTATGGGAAGTAATGTCATCAGTGGAAGTGCGGAAGGAATCATTGTTTCTGTTGGAAATGAAACACTATTTGGTCATGTAGCAGAAACGCTATCTGAAAAACCAATTCAATCAAGCTTTGAATTAGGCATCCATAAAACATCCATGCTACTAATCAAATTTATGTCATTGATGGCTCCAGCAGTTATCGTCATCAATGGGCTTACAAAAGGGGATTGGCTAGAAGCTTTTCTTTTTGGACTATCTGTAGCAGTTGGTCTAACACCTGAAATGCTTCCAATGATCGTTACGACGAATTTGGTCAAAGGAGCAAGTGTGATGGCCAAAAAAGGAACAGTGATCAAAAATTTGAATGCCATCCAAAACTTTGGTGCAATCGATGTGTTATGCACGGATAAAACGGGGACATTGACACAAGATAAAATCATTCTTGAATATCATATGGATTGTGAAGGAAATGAAGATGATCGTGTTTTGCGCCATGCGTATCTAAATAGCTACTATCAAACAGGGCTGAAAAATTTGTTAGATGTGGCTATCATTGATGAAGCAACAGAAACTTTAGATACAGATAAGATCAATTATCAAAAAGTGGATGAAATTCCTTTTGATTTTGAACGTCGTCGTATGAGTGTTGTGGTTGCTGATCCAGCTGGTAAAACACAAATGATCACAAAAGGCGCGATTGAAGAAATGCTGAACATTTCTAAATTTATTGATCTTGGCGGTACTGTCACACCATTAACAAAAGAACGAAAAGAAGCCGTACTTGCAAAAGTACAGTCACTTAATGAAGATGGCTTACGAGTGATTGGTGTCGCACAAAAGACCAATCCAAGCGTCGTTGGAGAATTTTCAGTCAAAGATGAGTCAGACATGGTTTTGATTGGTTATCTTGCTTTCCTTGATCCACCAAAAGAAACAACGAAACAAGCGTTGAAAGCTCTGAAAGAACATGGTGTAGCTGTAAAAGTTCTGACTGGGGACAACGAATTAGTTACACGTTCAGTGTGCCGTCAAGTAGGTCTAGAGATCAATGAATTGGTTACCGGTGAGAAAATCTCGGAAATGAGTGATCATGAATTAGCACAAGTAGCTGAAGACCATGAAGTATTCGTAAAATTGAATCCTCAGCAAAAAGCACGTTTGACGACAGCTTTACGTAAAAATGGTCATACTGTCGGATTTTTAGGAGATGGTATCAATGACGCTCCTGCAATGAAAGTGGCTGATATCGGTATTTCTGTAGATACAGCTGTGGATATTGCGAAAGAATCTGCAGACGTGATCCTTTTAGAAAAAGATTTGACGATTTTGGAAAGAGGCCTTCTTTCTGGACGAGAAACTTTTGGGAATATCATGAAATATATCAAGGCTACAGCAAGTTCTAATTTTGGCAATATGTTTTCCGTGCTGATTGCAAGTACGTTCCTGCCATTTTTACCAATGCTGCCTTTACAACTTTTGTTTTTGAATCTGATCTATGATGTTTCCTGCATTTCCTTGCCATGGGATCGGATGGATAAAGAATATTTGGACGAGCCAAAAAAATGGAATGCATCTAGTATTGGGAAATTCATGGTTTACTTTGGCCCAACAAGTTCGATATTTGATATTACTACTTACTTGTTGATGTATTTTGTTATTTGTCCTGCTGTAGTGGGCGGAAGTTTCCATACATTGGATAGTTCACAGCAAGTGATTTTCATCGCATTATTCCATGCAGGATGGTTTGTCGAATCACTATGGACACAAACCTTAGTGCTCCATGCACTGCGTACACCGAAAGTACCATTTATCCAAAGCAACGCAACATTTGCCATGTTTGTTATCACTACATTAGGAATTATTGTCGGTTCTGTCCTTCCTTTTACAAGTTTTGGTGCTGAATTAGGCTTGATGCCACTTCCTGGCAATTACTGGTTATGGTTATTTGCTACAGTCATCGCTTATCTGGCGCTTGTGACAGCTGTGAAGAAAATCTATATCCGTCGATTCCAAGAACTCTTATAAACGAGAAGGCTGGTTCTTTGCTTCTGTTCTTTTTGGACCAGTCGTGCTAAACTATGTGTATTGTTTTGGAAAGGATTAATGTATAGATGAAAGGTGCAATATTTGATTTAGATGGTTTGTTAGTTGACACAGAAAAAACGTATCGTGATGGCTGGCTTTGGGGATTTCAGCAATTTGATATCCATATCCCAAAAGAAATCGTTGACGCTTGGGGCGGAAAAAACTGGAAACAAAGTTTTGATATTTTAGTGAAAGCAGCAGGTAGCCCTGAAAAAGTACAGGAAGTCCGTGCGAAGCGTGAAGAATATTTTTATCAACAGCTGACAAGCGGAGCCATCCACTTAAAACCATATGCAAAAGAAATATTGGCAGACTTAAAAGAACGTCATATGAAACTAGGCATTGCTACGACCACTGTTACGAAAAGAGCAACAGATATCTTGGATCACTTTAAATTAGCTGATTACTTTGACACGTTTACATTCGGAGACGAAGTGTCGGAGAACAAGCCTTCACCGATTCCTTATCTGACAGCTTTGGAACGAACAGGATTAGAAGCTAGTTCAGCCTTTGCAGTGGAAGATTCTTTAGTAGGAGCAACAGCTGCTTCACGAGCAGGATTAGGCGTTGTTTTGATACCTGATTCCAGTTTTGTTCGAAATTATACCGTCGAAGAAAAGGAAAAATTGAAACTTCTTGCGGAAGGAAAAGATCTTCGAACTGTTATTGAAATGTTAGATAAAAAAACAGAAAAATAAATATAGAAAAAATAATTTGAATTTCGTGCTTGACTTTTTAGTTTTCCTCATGTAGATTAATCCCAACAACAAAATATCGATTTCGTTGAAAAGGAAAGTAAGTTTGGAAACTTTGCAGAGAGGCTCTGGCTGGTGAGAAGAGTCAAGTAAGAAAAGCTGAAAATGGCCTTGGAGAATAATTTGTCGATAAGTAGGCAAATTCGGAACTGTTCGACCGTTAAAACGAACGCCAATCTCTCTTTTTGAGATGTTGGGCTTGAGGGAAGGAAACTTCCGAAAAAAGGTGGTACCGCGATACGTCGTCCTTTTACTGACATAGTTTATGTTAGTAAAAGGATTTTTTTTTTGAATATTATTTGCATTGAAATGGTAAGTACGATAGAAGAACCTTTGACAGAGAGCTTCGGTAGCTGAGAAGAAGCAAGGAACGACTATTGGAAAATGGCCATCGAGCAATTCATCCCGAGCATAGATGTAAGGCGATGACGGCTGCGACCGATATCTTGCTAGAGTATGATCGTACTTGAAGAGGAGTTGTGTGTGAACACAGCTTGAACATGAGGTGGTAACACGCAAAAAAGCGTCCTCAAGAAAATGACATTTTCATTTTCTTGAGGACGCTTTTTTTAGATAAGGAGGAATTTTAATGATTGAATTGCGAGATGTTTCTGTATGTTTCAAACAAAAAGAAAAAGAGATACAGGCAGTAGATTCTGTAGATTTAACGATTGAAAAAGGCGATGTTTATGGAATCGTCGGTTACTCAGGTGCAGGGAAAAGTACGTTAGTTCGTGTGATGAATTTGCTGCAGAAACCAACAGCAGGAGAAGTCATTGTCAATCAGACGAATTTGAGTCAGCTCTCTCCCAAAGAATTGCGAAAAGAAAGAAAGGCCATCGGTATGATCTTTCAGCATTTCAATCTAATGGAAAGCCGAACTATTTTTGACAACGTTGATTTTTCTTTAAAGTATTCTGGAAAATCGAAACAGGAACGTCGTCAAAAAGTGAATGAACTACTGGAACTTGTCGGTTTGGAAGAAAAAGCATCTGCTTATCCTAAACAACTGTCGGGGGGACAAAAACAACGAGTAGCAATCGCACGAGCTTTGGCGAATGAACCTAAGGTATTATTATGTGATGAAGCAACCAGTGCACTTGATCCGAAAACGACCCTTCAGATCCTTGCATTGTTAAAAAAATTGAATCGCCAGTTAGGTTTAACAATCGTCCTGATCACTCATGAGATGCAAGTTGTCAAAGAAATCTGCAACAAGGTAGCGGTTATGGAAGATGGAAGAATCATTGAAAAAGGTAGCAGCATCCAGATCTTCAGCAATCCTGAAGAAGAATTGACCAAAGATTTTATTCGAACAGCTACTCATCTTGACCAAGCATTAGAAACGATCATTGCCCATTCTGCTTTTGCCGATCAGATCGCCAATAAATGGCTGGTGGAATTAAGTTATATTGGAAATCAGACGAACGAACCTCTAATCGCTCATCTGTACAGCAAATATCAAGTAACAGCGAATATTTTATATGGCAATGTAGAGTTATTACAAGAAACGCCGTTAGGGAGTTTGATCGTTACTTTAGCTGGAGAAACCAAACAGCGGCAAAAAGCATTGGATTATTTGATCAAATCTGGTGTAAAAATAAATATTTTACAAAAAAACGAATTAGATAGTCGTATCAAAGTGATCGAAGGAGGAAGATAAAATGACTGATTTCTTTAAAACATATTTGCCCAATGTTTATTTGATTCCGGATGAATTTGTCGAAGCGACGAAGCAAACACTATATATGTCTTTTTGGACAGCATTCATTGGCGGGATGATCGGAATCATCTTAGGTGTGACGTTAGTAGTGACACGCCCTAATGGATTACTAGCTAACCGTCTGCTATTTGAAATACTTGATAAGCTGATCAATATCATTCGTTCCATCCCTTTCATTATCTTGCTTTCTCTTTTAGCATTGACTACTCGTTTCTTAGTTGGAACGACGATTGGTGCGAAAGCAGCTTTAGTGCCATTGATTTTTGGAGTTGTTCCGTTTTTTGCTCGTCAAATCGAGAACGCACTGCTAGAAGTTGATCCTGGGGTGATCGAAGCGGCAGAAGCGATGGGAACCAGTCCAATCGGTATTATTTTACGTGTGTATTTGGTAGAAGGTTTGCCTGGTATCATTCGGGTCTCGGCGTTGACTATCATCAACGTGATCGGACTGACTACCATGGCTGGAGCAGTAGGTGCAGGCGGATTAGGGAATCTTGCTATATCGAGAGGGTATAATCGATTCCAAACAGATGTAACGATTGTGGCTACATTATTGATTCTAATCTTAGTTTTTTTAAGTCAATTTATCAGTAATCAACTGATTAAAAAAATTACACATTGAAAGTGGAGGAGAAAAAATGAAAAAAATTATTCGTTTTGTAGTCATTGCATTTGTAGCAATTATTTGGTTGGCAGGGTGTAGCCAAGGAAAAGCAGATACAACTGACAAAAAAGAAACTACCGTAAAACTAGGGATTATTGGAGAAGATACAGATGTATGGGACAACGTGAAAGACCGTTTGAAAAAGGAGAACATTAATTTGGAATACGTGAAATTTACAGATTACAATCAACCAAATGCGGCTTTAGCAGATGGATCGATTGATTTGAATTCTTTCCAACATCAATTCTTTTTAGACAATTACAATAAAGAACACGGAACTGATTTAGTATCGATCGGAAATACTGTCAATGCACCGCTGGGAATTTATTCTAACACTTTGAAGGATGTAGCTGATATCAAAGACGGAGCAAAAGTAGCAATCCCTAATGATGTTACAAATGGCGGCAGAGCTCTTCTGTTATTGCAAACTGCTGGATTGATCAAAGTGGATAAGGCAAAAGGACAAGCGCCCACTGTTTCTGATATTACCGAGAATAGAAAAAATCTAGACATTTCTGAATTAGATGCTTCCCAAACAGCACGTGCTTTGTCAGATGTAGACATTTCAGTGATCAATAGCGGTGTAGCTGTAGATGCTGGATTTAATCCTGCTTCTGATGCCATCTTCTTAGAACCAGTGGATGACCATGCACGTCCTTATGTGAATATCATCGTTGCAAGAAAAGAAGATGAAAACAATAAAACGTATCAAAAAATAGTAGACGCTTATCAAACAGAAGACACAGTCAAAGTAATCGAGAAAACATCAAAAGGATCAAGCGTGCCTGCATGGGAAACATTCGGGAGAAAATAAGAAAAATGACTAGCATAGGAGGAATTTTTTATGACAACAACAATCTCAACAAACCAATTGAAGGATCTAATCCAATATCGTTTACCAGAATATCAAGCACTTGCTCTAGATATCCACGAACATCCTGAAGTAAGTAACTATGAGTTTTATTCCTCAGCAGCGTTGATTAAACAATTAGAAAAAGAAGGGTTTTGGGTAGAAAAAGAAGTAGCTGGACACCGAACAGCCTTTGATGCACGTTATATTTCCAATAAACCCGGTCCCACAATTGCCTTTTTGGCAGAATTCGATGCTTTACCAGGTATTGGTCATGCATGCGGGCATAATTTGTTTGGTACTTACTCCGTATTAGCCGCCAGCATAGTGAAGCAATTTATTGATGAAACTGGTGGAGAAATCCGTGTATATGGCACCCCAGGGGAAGAAGGGGGCGAGAACGGATCAGCTAAAGGCAGCTTTGTTCGAGAAGGTTTTTTTGAGGATGTCGATGTAGCATTATGCGTCCATCCAGCTTTTCGTTATGGGAAAACGACAGAATCTTTAGCGAATGATCCAGTCGACATCAAATTTTACGGTGTCGCTTCCCATGCAGCAGCAGCACCTGAAAAAGGAGTAAATGCTTTGGAAGCATTGATCCAAGTGTTTAATGGAATCAACTCTCTACGCTTGCAATTGCCAAAAGATGTCAATATCCATGGGATCATTACAGACGGAGGAGTAGCTGCCAACGTCATTCCAGATTACGCTGCTGGACGTTTCTATTTACGTGCAGGAAATCGGCAAACATTAGATAAAGTATATGAAAAAGTGGAAAATATCGTACGAGGTGCTGCGATAAGTACGGGCACGACTTTTGAGTTTGGATTGTTCCAAAATGCAGTTGATGATGTCATCGTTACTCCTTCTTTTGATGACTTATTCTTCCAGCATGCAAAAGAAGCAGGTGTTCCAGATGAAGAAATAGAAACGGAACAAAGAACAAGTCTCGGTTCTTCTGATGTAGGAAATGTCAGCCAAGTCATACCAACAATCCAGCCTACGGTAGCAATCTCTGAGACATATATTGCCGGACACACAGAAGAATTCAAAGCTGCTGCTAAAAGTGACAAAGGCCTTGCTTCTATTGCGATTGCAGCAGAACTACTCGCCAATACAACTCTTGATCTGTTGAAAGAGCCAAAGCTATTAGAAAGAATCAAGCAAGAACATCAAGAAATAGTAGCAAGAAAAAAACAAGAGGGTGCTACTTTCTAGTAAAAAATAAACTTGTGTGTGAAAGTTATAAAAATAATTTTCAGAAAAATGAAAAAATATTTTCTTTTTCATTGACAAATGATCTTATGGAAGGTAAACTTCATACAAGTCAACTTTTCACGCAGTAGCGGTTAGGTGTTTTGTTCAGAAAGTCGGTGGTCGCTGTGAACCGATCAAGCCTAATTGACGAATTACATGGAAAGTCCATACATTTGAATAAAAGTTTGAAAGTGAAAAACAGATCTGTTTTTAATTAAGGTGGTACCGCGGAGTCATTCGTCCTTAGTTTAAAACAGGTCTTTTTATTTTTATAAAGGAGGAATCGCGGATGAATTGCGGCGGAGTAATCCGATATCTTAACTTTTTTAGAACATAAGAACAACTAAAAAAGGAGAGATTATCATGGGAAAAAAAGGAACACCAAGTTTTTTAGAAGCAACACTTGTATTAATGGTTATTGTTTTAGGCATTGCGATTGGCGTTGTCGGATTAAAGGTCTCACCTAATATCACTATCTTAGCAGCGATCGGAATGGTCATGTTGTATGCAGTGATAAAAAGATACCCGACAGATTGGCTGCACGAAGGAATCATCAATGGCATCAAACCAGGAATCATCCCAATCTTTATTTTTATTTTAGTCGGTTCATTGATTGCTGTATGGATACAAGCAGGGATCATTCCAACTCTAATGGTCATTGGGTTCAAATTGATCAGTGTCCAGTGGTTTGTCCCTTCTGTATTTGTTGTGTGTGCAATCGTAGGTAGCGCTGTAGGGAGTGCCTTTACTGTTATGTCAACGATTGGGATTGCATTTTTCGGTATTGGGACAACACTAGGCCTAAATCCAGCGCTGGTTGTTGGAGCTATTGTTTCAGGTGCCGTTTTTGGAGATAAGATGTCTCCATTATCCGAATCAACAAATCTAGCAGCAGCTATTGTTGATGCCGATTTGTTCAAACACATCAAGCATATGATGTGGTCAACTGTTCCGGCATTTGTTGTTTCTTTCTTTTTATTCATGATTTTAGGACACACAAGTAAAGCCGCAAGTCTTTCATCTATTCGTGAAGTGACTGATGTTCTAGAAGCAAACTTTACTATTTCAATCTGGTCACTGATTCCTTTATTTTTAATGTTACTGTGTGCATGGAAAAAGGTGCCGGCAATTTTGACGATTTTGTTGAATATCGCTGTAGCAGTAGGAATGATTTTTATTCAAAACCCACAAACTTCCTTAACGAAGTTGGCTGGGGTCATCGAATCAGGGTTTGTTTCAAATACTGGAAACCAACAAATCGATTCACTGCTTAGCCGCGGAGGAATCGAAAGTATGATGCCTACTGTGTCATTGATTATTCTAACTTTGTCATTAGGTGGATTGTTGATCGAATTTGGCTTGATCTCAACCGTGATGGAACGAGTATCAAGAAAGATGACGAACACACCAAAATTGATTTTTACAACATTGATGACAAGTATCGGAGTAAATATTTTTATTGGTGAACAATTCCTATCTGTTATTCTGCCTGGTAATGCATTTAAAGAAACTTATGAAAAAGCAGGATTTGATCCAACTGTATTAGGTAGAACGCTAGAAGATGGTGGAACAGTAATCAACTACTTAGTGCCTTGGGGAATTGCCGGAAGTTTCGTAGCAAGTACATTTGGTATTCCTACACTCACTTACTTGCCATTCGTATTTTTCAGTTTGCTTTCTCCTGTGTTTTCGATGGTCAGTGCCTTCACAGGTTGGGGAATCTCAAAAAAATTTGTGAAACCGCAAGAAGCAGTAAGCAAGACAGCGCAATTAGAACAATAAAAACATAAAAAGGGATTGTGAAAAGACTTTTGTCACAATCCCTTTTTACGAATAAACGGTATTCAAAAGCCAGTTTCTCGGTATTAAGCCAAATTTATGCAAAAATGTGGAAAGTCATTTTCACAAAATTTTTCTTAATACGCGAAACTAAGCGACTTTTTCACAACCTCTCGATAAACGGTGTTCAAAAGCTTGCATCTGCGGTAATAAGCCTAACCAAACGAAAAATAGGAGAAGCTATTTTTCGTTTGGCTGTTCTTATTACTTGATGCAGGGCAGCTTTTTCACAACCCCTTATTCACGGTGTTCCAGAAGTAGCTTCTTCTTATTTCTTGAAGCTGATCACTTCTGGAACATCCTCTTTTTTTATTTGGACGGATAATGGTCATTCCATTTCTTTGATCATTTTTTTCATTTTGTCGATCTCTTCTTCTTGTGCCTGAATGATTTCTTCCGCTAATTTTTTTACTTCAGGATCTTTTAAATCAGCTCGTTTACTTGTCAGGATAGCGATAGAATGATGAGGAATCATGGCCTTCATCCAAGCTGTGTCGTTGACAGTAGTTTGGCTTCGTACCATAAACAAGGAACCGGCAAAAACAAGAAGACTAGCGGCTAAGATCATAACATTTATCTTTTTGTTTTCATACATTTTCCACATGAACAACAGCATGATGACTGCCATGACTGCACCCATCATCAACGCCATGAATACTCGTGTACGACTGAAGAAGATATGATCGAGCGCATAGACATTCAAGTACATCATACCAAACATAACTACCGTTGAAACACCGATCATCAACAAAAACTTCCAATACTTTTTCATTTAAAACAAACTCCTTTTTTTCATTCCTTTCTTCTATCATGTCATGAGCGTGGAGAACAATCAATTAATCTGCACAGATGGTTTTTGAACACCGTTTATCAAGAGGTCGTGAGCCTGCCGTTTAACGCTGAGTCACAAGGAACAATTTCAAAAAACAGCTTCTCATGTTTGTTGAATATTGTGACTTGTGACCGAGGAGTTGGCAGGAGAACACCGTTTAGTGGAGAGGTTGTGAAAAAGCTGTTCTGCATCAAGTAATAAGAACAGCCAAGTAAAAACAGCTTCTTATGTTTTTAACTTGGCTGGACTTATTACCGCAGATGTAAGTTTTTGAACACCGTTTATTTGGAAAAAGGAACTGCAACAATTTTTGTCGCAGCTCCTTTTTTTCAATAGCTCCAGCTATTCAATATAAATAAAATAAAATTTTCTATCGATTTCATTCATTCGTCAATACGAACACATCATTCTTTTTTTGATAACTGAAATAAATGAACAGGTAAAGCAGGCCAGTCAATACAGTTACCCCAATGGAGTTCGTGAACAGGATACCAAGGAAAATCAATCCTAAGACAGCTAATGCAAAAAAGCTGATTCCTTTATCCCATAATGTTCCTTTTCTTAGTGCCAGTACAAAGGATGCCGCGCTGATAATGATCCAGATCAATAATACTGTATACGAAAGGGAACCTGCCAGATAGCCAAATAATTTGTCACCGACAAAATAAGAAAGAGCTACGCCAAGATAAAGAACACTGGTACAAAATAAAACAGCACGTTGCGGTACTTGATGCTTGTTTAAAACAGCTAGTTTTCTAGAAGAACCTTTTCGATCCTTCAAACGAAAGAACAAAATTCTCGAAGATGCATACACACCCGAATTGATAGATGAGAACAAAGCAAGGACAATCACAAAATTGACGATATCCGCTGCAAATGGGATATTCATTTTTTCAAATACCATCACAAAAGGACTGACATTCGTACCTGCTAAAGTATTCCAAGGAAAAAGAATCAAAAGCAAAAACAAAGGAATGATGTAAAAGGAAATGATTCTTCCCATGACACCTTTGATGGCTTTAGGAATCGCACGTTTAGGATCATCTGCTTCGCTTACCGTGATAGCAATCAGTTCAGAACCGCCGTAAGAATAGATAACTACAAGCAAAGAACTGATGATTCCCTTCATACCATGAGGAGTAAACCCACCATGGTCAGTCAATTGCTGAAGGGTAGGGAAAACGCCTGTGCCCAACATTTGCTGACCGACAAGATAAGTAGCAAAAATGATCAGTAAGATAATGACACTGATTTTAGCAAAAGCCAGCCAATATTCTGTTTCTGCGAATAACCGTACCGAATAAAGATTGATGATCGTAGTCAAAACAGCCAACATAAAAACAAATACCCAGGCTGGAATGTGCGGGAACCACAACTGCAAAAAGGAAGCAGCTGCAACAGCTTCAGCGATGATATTGATAATCCACATAGACCAGTAGACCCAATCAGTAAAATCAGCAGAATGAGCACCTAGATAAGGGCGTATCAAACCAGATAATCCGTGATGCGTGTCGCCACCGCTTAAAACGATTTTTCCCAGACCTTTCATCACGATATATAAAATCAGTCCACCAATCAAAAAAGCAATCAATACAGAAGGGCCGGCGATCCCAATCGCTTCGCCACTTCCTTTAAATAGACCTGCACCGATTGCTCCACCTAAAGCTAACATGGTGATATGTCTGGAGCTAAGTTGTTTTTTCAATTTTTTATCTTCCATAAATGACCTCTTTCTTTTAAATTCACAATCAAAATTTATATTAAGAATAAATAGCAATATTTAACAATGACTAATGATAACAAATTTTCAGACAATTACAACTATTCAGAAAACTTTTAGGCGAATTTTAATAGAAGAATGATTTATTTCATCATATTTTCATACAAATGTTAAATTTTCATATAAATATAGGAAGCGTTTTACTGGCTTTTTACTATTTAAACAGGCTATCATAGGAAAAAGTGACAGAGAAAGTGAGGCGGAAAAGATGAACAAAAATGACGTACTGCTAGTTGCAAAAAATAAATCACTTTATTTTTTGCCTTCCATCCGCTCTTTAGATGTTTGGTCCGGAAAAGATTTACTACAGTCGGAATTCATTAAATCAGCTAGACAACAGTTGGCAAATTATCAGCTGATCGTTTTTTTAGATTATGGATTTGATATGGAGATGGCTCGACGCGTGCGCCCATTTACCAATGCAAAAATTGTGTTATTTTTTTGGAATCACTTCAAAGCAGAACACGAAGCGATGCTGAAGCAGGCACAAGATGAACCGGCAATCGATGAGATTTATCATTTTGATTTTTTGGAAGCAAAAGAACTTGGGCTGAAACATAATAGTTCATTTTATTCGAAACATATGAATTTTTCTTCTAGCGAACCAAAGACGGATCTATTTTTTGGTGCAACGAATAATGGGAGAAAAGAACGAGCAGAAAGCTATAAGCAGGAATTTATAAAAAGAGATGTTACGACCAACTATTTCATTCTTCCACATCGAGGGAATGAACAACCTGGATATCTTACTTATGAAGAGTACCTGAAAAAAACAGGGGAATCGCGCGGGATTCTGGAACTGTTGCGGGAGGGTCAGCAAGGAGTGACTTTGCGGACATTTGAATCTATGTATTTTCAAAAGAAACTAGTGACGGATAATCAAGCGATTGCTCATTATCATTTTTATCGTCCTGAAAATATTTTTTTGCTTCGAGAACGTGATTTAGATGAATTACCGGAATTTCTGCATACACCTTTTAAGCCAATCCCATCAGAGCTATTGGAATTTTATGATGCAGAAAATTGGGCAAAACGATTTATCACTAACGATTCCACTATTTATGAGCAATACGAATATGACCTCTCCTCTGTTGAAAATAAATAAAAAACCTACATTTTGAAGAGATTATGTACCGAAACAAACAAGCACAATTCTTATGGCATCATGAGAGTTGTGTTTTCTTTTTGATCTTTCATTGGGCTTAAAAAAAGAGAACCAGCTGCTGATTCAGCTGATTCTCATCAGAGAGCCTTTTACTCTGCGCCAAGGATTCCTTCTTTTGCATGGACTAATTGGGTCAAAAAGGCACAATATGGTGTAGCAATATCATATTTTTGTCCTTTTCGCCAAACGGCACCATTGATGTAGTCGATTTCAGTCAAACGATGGTTTTTGATCAGGTCTTGGTACATAGATGGGTAATGCAACCCGATGTTGTCAGGATCATAAGTAGAAGCAATATGTTGGTACACTTCTTCTTGATCTAGTATGATTCCTTCTTTTGCTGCGATAGAAGCAAATTCAGATACGATTGTTCGAACCATGCTCTCTGTCGCTTTTTGCGCGCCTAGTTCAGCAATATTACAATCCAAAATCGTGCATAAACCATTCAATGTTCCATTTACACAAGCTTTTCGCCAAATGGAATAACGAACATTATGGCTATAGATCGGATTTAATTTTGCTTCTTGAAAGACTTCTACAACTTTTTTTGTAAATGCTTCGCCTTCTGGTTCCAAGTTCTCTAGTTCGATTTCTCCATCACCTAACAATGTGACTTTTCCGGGACCAGCTAGACCAGCTGTCCACATCGTGATCCCAAATATGATATTTTTCTTTGGCACATATTTTTCCAGTACATCTTCATGACCTAATCCATTTAGTAAACACAAAACATAAGTATTGTCAGTAATAATGGATTGGATCGAACGAAACATATCATCTAATTGATTCGCCTTTGTTAATGCTACGATCAAGTCCACGTGTTCGTTGCTTTCGATGATTTCTTCTGGTGAATAGATTGGCAGTTTTGCGACCACTTCTTTACCGTTAAAGTCAGCAATCAACCCATTTGTACGAATGGCTTCAATGTGAGCAGGCCAACGATCGATCAAGAGGACCTCATTTCCGCTTTGATGTAGCATCAATCCGATTCGGCTGCCCATTGCTCCGGCTCCAGCTATTGCGATTTTCATGTTTTTTCTCTCCTTTATCAATGAGTTCCCTTTTAGTATATAGAAAAATGGAAGAAAATAGCATTGTTTTGTTTGAAAAAAATGAAAAAAAGTGTCTTACTTAAGAAGAAAGTGAGGGATACAGATGGATATTTTGGCGGCAATTGATTCATTTAAAGGAAGTGCTTCTTCATTTGAACTAAATCAGGCAGTTCTAAATGGCTGGGAAGATCGTAAAGGAAGAAAAATCAATGTGCCGATTGCAGATGGCGGAGAAAATACTGCAGAAGCAATCTATTACGCGCTCGGGGGAACATGGCGTACCATTGATGGGATGGATCTCTTATTCCGTCAGCGAAAAATCAGCTATTTATTGACAACTTGGCAAGGAAAAAATACCGCAGTCATCGAATCTGCACAAGCATTGGGGTTAGATCTACTTGATAAACCAACGGATCAAACTATCCGACTTGCTTCCAGTTATGCCTTAGGAGAACTTATCAAAGATGCACTGCTTCAAGAAGTAGAACAAATTATTGTCACTTTAGGAGGAAGCGGGTGTAGCGATGGTGGTCTAGGATTACTCCAATCCTTGGGTGCTTCTTTAGAAGGGTACACAGAAGGAAATCCTTTATTATCTACTAAAAAACTTCATTTTGATCGAAGAAACGTTCTTGTTTCTAAAGTAAAATTGATTATCGCTGCAGATGTTACCAATCCATATACAGGTCAACAAGGAGCTGCTTGGCAATTTGGAAGACAAAAAGGAGGAATAGATACGACGCTAGCTTTCTTAGATAAACAAGCAGGAAAGATTGCTCAGCAAATAAAAGATTTCTGGGAGGTGGATTTAGATGATATTCCAGGAAGTGGAGCAGCAGGCGGTATTGGTGGAGCCCTTTTTTTGTTGGGAGCGAAGATGGTTTCTGGTTTCGATTTAGTCAGCCAAATCACTGGATTGGAAAAAAAGATCGAACAAGCAGATGTCATCATTACAGGAGAAGGGCGGATCGATCAGCAAACGATCCACGGAAAAGTTCCATACGGTGTAGCAGTGCTTGCAAAAAAATATCGAAAACCAATCATCGCTATTTGCGGAAGTAGAGACCAAGAGCTAGAAGGACTCTCTGATTTTCTCCCAATTGTCTTAAGTATTCATTTGGGTCCAATAGGTTTAGAAGAAGCAATGGAACACAGGCAAACATTAGAAAAAACAAAAATCTTAGGACAGACACTTAGCAGATTTTTCACCATCCTCCCGAAGTAGTTGACAAAATCATTTTCTTTATGCTATCGTAATTTCAAATATAGGACAAAGTGAGGGATCCGTGCATTGAAAAATTAAGTCGATTGATGAAAGCTGCATTCAGACTGTACCTTGTGGAGACAAGGGAGCAGTGTGCAGATTTTCGGGATTGGCTTGGTTTTTTCGATGTATGGGTCTTTTTGTGTGTACCCAACCCTTGCATCCTCTTTAGCCAGTTCTGAAAATAGGACTGGTCTTTTTTTACGAGGTGATGGAAAATGTCTAAAATCGAAATAAAAAATCTGACATTCGGCTACGACAGCCAAGGCACATTATTATTTGAACAAGCAAATCTAAATTTTGACACACAATGGAAACTAGGACTTATCGGACGAAACGGTCGAGGAAAGACAACTTTACTGAATATTCTACAAAACAAACTACCTTATCAAGGGCAAGTAATCCATCAGCAAGAATTTGTCTATTTCCCGCAACAGACAAAAGATAAAGAACGTTTAACCTATTACGTGTTAAATGATATTACGGATTTTGAGATATGGGAAATCGAAAGAGAGCTCCAATTGATACAAACAGATCCTGAAATCTTATGGAGAGAATTCAGCACACTATCGGGGGGAGAGAAGACAAAAGTCCTACTGGCACTTTTATTTGTGGATGACACTCATTTCCCGTTAATCGATGAACCAACGAATCATTTGGATATCTCTGGTAGAAAACAAGTAGCGGCTTATTTGAAAAAGAAAAAACAAGGCTTCATCGTGGTCAGCCATGACCGGGGATTTATCGATGAAGTAGTGGACCATGTTTTAGCAATCGAAAAAAGTCAACTGGAACTTTATCAAGGGAATTTCTCTATCTATGAAGAACAGAAAAAACTTCGTGATGAATTTGAAATGGCTCAAAATGAAAAATTGAAAAAAGAAGTCAGTAGGCTAAAGAAAACAGCAGCTGAAAAAGCCGAATGGTCTCGTTCCAGAGAAGGAGATAAAACAAAGAAACAAGTCGGATTCATCGATACTGAATCTAGACGAGTGAATAAAGGAGCAGTGGGTGCTGATGCTGCACGGACGATGAAACGATCCAAAGCAATCGTGAATCGGATGGAGACCCAGATCAGCGAGAAAGAAAAACTATTAAAAGATATCGAATATATCGATTCTTTGACGATGAATAGCCAAGCGTCTCACCATAAGCGACTTTTAAGCGTAGAAGATCTTCAATTAGGGTATGAAAATCTGTTATTCGAGCCAATTCATTTTACAATCGAGCCTCATCAGCGGGTGGCGATTTCAGGTCCTAACGGTGCAGGAAAGTCATCCATTATCCATTATCTTCTGGGGGCATTCAACGGCAAGGTTATAGGAGAAAAATCCCAGCCAAAACATCTGAGCATTAGTTATGTACGCCAAAATTATGAAGACAATCGAGGAACGTTGGCGGAATTTGCAGAGAAAAACCAAGTAGACTACCAAGCATTTTTGAACAACCTCCGAAAGCTTGGGATGGAAAGAGATGTTTTTCATAACAAGATTGAGCAGATGAGTATGGGCCAACGGAAAAAAGTGGAATTGGCTAAATCTTTATCACAGCCAGCTGAACTATATATATGGGATGAACCATTGAATTATTTGGATGTCTTCAATCAAGAACAATTAGAACAACTGATCTTGAACGTGAAACCTGCCATGTTACTGGTGGAACATGATCAAACCTTCCTGGATAAAGTATCTACTGAGATTATTTCTCTTGAGAAAATCTAACCCTTGTAATCTCAAGAACAACAAGGTATGGTTAAGGGGAACTTTGCCAACGAAGGAGAGAATCACATGCTTTATGTAACGAGACACGGAGAAACAACTTGGAACGCACAAGGATTAGTTTGCGGACGGGCAGATGTGCCGCTGACTGAAAAAGGACAGATGCAGGCACAGAAACTAGCAGAAAAGGTAGTAGATTTGCCTGTTCCAATCACGAAAATCATCCATTCCCCTCTTCAACGAGCAAGAGATACAGCACAAGCAGTTGCTGATCGTCTCAGCTTGCCGCTGACCGTTGATGAACGATTGGTAGAAATGGATTTTGGGGATTATGATGGACTGCCAAGCAAAGATGAGAACTTTCAAAAAGCACGTTTAGCATTCGCTGTAAGATTCCCAAATGGGGAGTCAGTCTTAGATGTGTATGCACGGATCGTTCCTTTATTGAAAGAATGCATTGAAGACGAAGAAAATGTCTATCTGTTAGTTTGCCATAATGCCTTGATAAGAGTGATCAATGCTTATTTTCATCCGATGCCTAATGAGGGGTTCTTTAGATTCATGGTAGATAATACAGAATTGGTTTCTTATGAGTAATTATGTGTTTGTGTTATTTAAATAAAATATTTCAAGGCACTGCTTTTGCTTAGCAGTGCCTTTTTTTAGGTTATGACAATTCTTTTGGTAATATAAACTCAACCTTTAGAAATGAAATTTAATTATTTTAATAAAAGTGTTGAAATTTTATTTCTTTAGATATATACTCTAGTCATAGAAATGAAGACGGATACAGAAAAAGAGGGATAATATGTTTGGCTTTTCAATATTTATGAACGATTCTTTGTCAGAAGAGAAGAAACAGTATATCCGCCAAATGGCATCCAATGGCTTTGTCGGTATTTTCACTTCCATGCATATACCAGAAGATGATGTTTCGGCATATCAAAAGCGATTGATCGAACTAGGAAGCGAAGCGAAAAAGAATAAACTAGAATTGATGGTCGATATTTCAGGAGAGGCATTGGAACGAGCTGGTTTTTCATTAGAAGATCTCACGCCTTTGAAAGCAATTGGTGTAACAGGTTTAAGAATGGATTATCATATTTCCAATCAGCAGATTGCCGACTGGTCACATCAATTGAAAATCAGTTTGAATGCTAGCACGATCACGCCTAAAGATATCGATGAATTGAAAGAAGCAGAAGCTGATTTCTCACAGATTGAAGCTTGGCATAATTATTATCCACGTCCCGAAACAGGGCTGGACAAAGAATGGTATCAGAAAAAAAATCAATGGCTCAAAATTCAAGGTCTCCTTGTCCAAGGTTTTGTACCAGGAGATACAGAGTTGAGAGGCCCACTATATCAAGGATTGCCGACTTTGGAAGAACATCGCGGGGTCCATCCTCTTGCAGGCGCTCTAGATCTATTAGCAAGTAACACGGATATTGTTTACATCGGAGATGCAGGTCTGTCAGAAAACGTTCAGGAGCAATTTGCTTCTTTCCAAAAAGAACAGACAGTCTTGCTCCATACGGAACCTGTAGATGAAGAATTTTACGAATATATATTAGGGAAGCATACGAATCGGCAAGACGATGCAAGAGATGTCATACGAAGCGCAGATGCACGTTTTCGAGAGATTCCGCCTATCCCAGCAAGAAATACAGCTACGCGTATGAAAGGGTCTATTACTTTAGATAACGAAAAGTATTTGCGCTATATGGGTGAGATCCAATTAACTAAATATGATTTGCCAGCGGATGAAAAAGTGAATGTAGTAGCCAAAGTTATCAAAGAAGAGCTACCATTGATCAACCAAATCAAAGCTGGTATGAACTATCAATTTATAAGAAAAGAAGGAAGATAAAAATGAGCAAAATCAATTTAGAGAACCTAACAACGGAACGCAGAAACCAAGAAACTTTTGGATTAGATGAGATGAGTATTTCACAAGCCGTTCAACTAATGAACAAAGAAGATCAGAAAGTGGCCGCTGCTGTTGAAAAAGAACTGACAAGTATCGAACCAGTGATTGCTAACACGATTGAATCCTTTAAAAAAGGTGGACGTCTGATTTATATGGGAGCCGGAACAAGTGGAAGACTAGGTGTGTTAGATGCTGCTGAATGCGTACCGACATTCGGTGTAGAACCGGAAATGGTCATAGGTCTAATTGCTGGTGGAGAAGAAGCAATGACTGTAGCTGTCGAAGGGGCCGAGGATTCTTATGAGCTAGGGCAAGAAGATCTAATCAAGCTGAATTTGACAAAAAATGATATAGTTATTGGTATCGCAGCTAGCGGTCGTACACCATATGTGATCGGTGGATTAGATTACGCAAAATCGATCGGTGCTGTCACAGGAACGATTTCTTGCAATAAACAAGCCGAAATCAGTAAACACGCGGATTTCCCAATCGAAGTCGATGCAGGTCCAGAATTTTTGACAGGCTCTACTCGATTGAAGTCAGGAACAGCACAAAAACTGATCTTGAATATGATTTCTACTATCAGTATGATTGGTATAGGTAAAGTATTCAATAATTTGATGGTCGATGTCAAACCAACAAATGAAAAACTAATCGAACGCTCAAAACGAATCATCATGCAAGCGACAGAAGCTGATTACGAAACAGCTGAAAAGTACTTTGAAGAAGCAGATCAAAATGTTAAGCTGGCTATCGTCATGATTTTGACAAATAGTGATAAAGAGGAAGCTCAAGCAAAATTAGCTGAAGCAAACGGATTTGTAAAAGGGACCTTATGAGGGGGAAAAGACCATGGCAAAAAACGAACTGACTTTGGAAGAACTGGCAAAACAAATTTATAAAGGGGCAGGCGGCATGGGCAATGTAGAAAGCATTGTCCACTGCATGACTCGTGTGCGTATGAAGATCATCAATGATGATCTTGTAAATGTCTCTGAATTAAAAGCGATTCCAGGAGTGCTTGGTGTAGTAGAAGATGAACAGCTTCAAGTCATCATCGGACCTGGGAAAGTGAACAAAGTAGCACAGCAAATGGTTGATTTGGCAGGCGTGAAATTAGGAGAAAAACTTCCTTCTGTAAGTGCAGCTACAGCAAATTCATCAGCATCTGGAAAAGACCGTGTAAACGAA
Organism: Enterococcus sp. DIV1224; assembly: GCF_050555455.1. Classification (NCBI taxonomy): domain Bacteria; kingdom Bacillati; phylum Bacillota; class Bacilli; order Lactobacillales; family Enterococcaceae; genus Enterococcus; species Enterococcus sp. DIV1224. The sequence continues at coordinate 636,740 of NZ_CP187859.1, forward strand.
CGGGCACAAGAAATGAAAACGGCACAAAAATCGAAACAAAAACCATCTAAAATCAAATCGGTATTAAAAGACATTTCTAATATCTTTGTGCCAATGATTCCTGCATTTGTCGGTACTGGGATCGTGGCAGGGATTGCCGCAGTTTTAGCAAACTTAGTCACAGCCGGAACACTTGATGCAGCAACATGGCAACAATATATCGATGTGATGAACATCTTGAAAAACGGGATGTTTAGCTACCTAGTTATCTATACAGGTATCAATGCTGCACAAGTTTTTGGTGCAACACCAACTCTTGGTGGAGTTATCGGGGCCGTTGTGATGCTGACAGGGATGAATCCGGAAGCACCACTGAAAAACTTATTTACTGGTGAAGCTCTTGCAGCTGGACAAGGTGGGATCTTAGGTGTCATCTTCGCTGTTTGGCTATTGTCAATCGTTGAGAAAAAACTGCATAAAGTAGTACCTGATGCGGTAGATATCATCGTTACACCAACTCTTTCATTGATTGCCATCGGTCTGATTGAAATTTTCTTCATCATGCCTTTAGCAGGTTTCATTTCTGATGGCATGGTCGGTGGGATCAACTGGGTACTTGGCGTTGGTGGAGCATTTGCCGGCTTCGTTCTAGGCACATTATTCTTGCCGATGGTTATGTTCGGACTGCATCAAATTTTGACTCCAATCCATGTGCAAATGATTGATGAAACTGGTCGTACGCTATTGCTTCCAATTCTTGCGATGGCTGGTGCAGGACAAGTGGGTGCAGCATTGGCATTATGGATTCGCTGCAAAAAAGATAAAGAATTAACAGAAATGATCAAAGGAGCTTTACCAGTCGGGATCCTAGGAATCGGCGAACCATTGATTTACGGAGTAACATTACCTCTAGGACGCCCATTTATTACTGCTTGTATCGGTGGAGGTATCGGCGGGGCAGTGATCGGAATGATCGGAAATGTCGGGGCTATCGCTATTGGACCTTCAGGAGCCGCTTTGATCCCATTGATCTCTGACGGTAAATGGTTAGGCTACATCCTTGGATTATTGGCAGCTTATGCTGGTGGCTTCGTTGCTACATTCTTCTTCGGTATTCCTAAAGACCGTTTAGAAAAAGAAGAATTAGCGACTGAAACAGCCACAGTAAATGAAGTGCCTGAAAAAGCAGTACCTCAAACTTCAGCTGAAAGTGTGACTATCCTCTCATCAGTTGCTGACGGAACAGTTGTTTCTTTAGATAAAGCAAGTGATCCAGTTTTTGCACAAAAGATGATGGGTGAAGGCTACTTTGTAGAACCAGAAAACGGACATATCTATTCTCCAGTTACTGGGGTAGTCAGTTCTGTCTTCCCAACGAAACACGCTATTGGGATCACAACGCCAAATGGTTTAGAAATCTTGCTTCATATGGGAATCAACACAGTTGACTTAGGCGGTACGCCATTTGATGTGAAAGTAACAGAAGGGCAGCAAGTGACACCTGATACGCTTGTAGCAGAAGCTGACTTAGAAGCGATCAAAGCAGCAGGCAAAGAAACATCCATGATCGTCTTGGTAACCAATATGGATCGTGTAAAAAACTTTGTCTTGGAAAAAACAGGTAAAGCAAAAGCAAAAGCACATGTGATGGATGTCAAAGCTTAATATGATAGAAACAATAGAAACGAAAGAAGAAGCTGAAATCTATTTTTCAGCTTCTTCTTTTTTATTATTTATTGTTTTCTGCTAAAATCTGATAAATTCGTGTCACATCAGATGGTGTTCCCCGTAATTCATAATCTGCCAAGAAAGGAAAGCCAAATGTTTGTGCATATTGTTTGGCTGTTAAACAATACTGATTATTGAAGTTTTTATTTCCGCTACCGACTACACCAAGACAAAGTTTATGATTGTCTTCATGTTCCAGATATTCACGCATCGTTTCGGTCAAGATTTCTGTATCACCGTTATCTAAACCATTTCCGCCGTCTAAATAAGTAGGAACGAAAGTAAAAAATGGTTCTGTTTCTTTCGTAAAATCACTATTTTCATGGATTTCTTTTAAAGTAACTTCAGGATTCACAGGATCTTCTGCATGCATTTTTTCAGCATATTCTGCTAGATGTTTGGCAAAGGCACGCGTATTTCCTGAAATCGATATATATAAAATGTTCATGGTTCATCCCCCAATTCTTTCCTTTTAGTATAGCATCTTTTTTAAGTTTTTTGGTGGTGTAATTTGGAAAGGGACTAGGCGCTTTGCTTGTATAATGAGAAAAAAGCCGGTAGAATTATATTTCTATTAAAGTTTTTATTAATTAAGTAAAAATAAAAAAGGTTTGTTATACTTTTTGATAAAAGCGGTTTTATTTTGGAGGATGCTTACATGGATACAGAGCAACAGAAAAAAGGAATTGGTTTAATTCCACTTGCTGCCTTAGTAATTGGTTCAGCGATTGGAGGTGGCGTATTTGGTATTATGACGGACATCTCCGGATCGGCTGGCGGCCCAGCTATTTTCAGTTGGGTACTCGTAGGAACAGCAATGTTGATGCTCTCCTTATCGATCAATAATATCAATAAAAAACGTCCAGATTTAAAAGGCGGGATCTTTAGTTACGCAGAAGAAGGTTTTGGCCGTTTCGCTGGTTTTATCAGCGGTTGGGGTTACTGGCTCACATGCTGGTTAGGCAACGTAGCTTTTGCAACATTGTTGATGAGCGCATTAGGATATTTCTTCCCAGTATTTGAAGGTGGGCAAAATCTGGCATCGATCGTGATGAGTACAGTCTTTTTATGGGGATATGCATGGCTAGTGAATCGGGGAGTCGAAAATGCTAGTTTCGTCAATGCTATCGTCACATTCTGTAAATTAGTGCCATTATTTTTATTTATTGTAGTAGCTATCAGCACGTTTTCGATCCAACAATTCATTGATAACTTTTCTAGCGACATTATATTGAATGCGAATGGACAGCCGATCCCGTTTTCCAGTCAAGTATTGAGTTGCATCATGGTGATGCTTTGGGTATTTGTTGGTATTGAAGGAGCCTCTGTCGTAGGTTCACGAGCAAAAAAACAATCAGATGTTGGGAAAGCAACGATTCTAGGGATATTCGGCTTGATTATTATTTACGTCTTGGTTTCCATGCTTCCATATGGGACAATGACGATGAATCAGCTGCAAACGATCAAGGCGCAGCCTGCTATGGGCTATGTGTTTGAAATGATGGTTGGTAAATGGGGAGCAGTCGTGATCAACGGCGGTTTGATCATTTCTTTAGTTGGTGTTTGGCTCTCATGGACGATCTTACCGATTGAAACAATGGGAAACATGGCTGAAGACGGACTTTTGCCTAAAGCATGGGGAAAACTCAACAAAAATGGGGCACCAACTTATGCTATCGTATTGACGACGTTATGTACGAATGTCTTTTTACTTTCATTATTATTCACTGACAGTGCTTATAACTTTGCTTACACACTTGGTACAGCAGCTATTTTCTTCACGTGGCTTTTCTTAGGATTGTACCAAATGAAACTTTCTTATCAGCGGAAAGAATGGGTCCAATTTTTAGTAGGGCTTTTAGCAAGTGCCTTTCAAGTATGGGCTATGCTAGTCGTAGCCTTTAATGAAGTAATGCTTGTTCTTGTTCTTTTCTTGCCAGGCATTTATTTTTATCTCAAAGCACGTAAGGAGCAAAACGAGCCTGTACAACATATCCACTTAGATAAGATTTTACTTATAGGTGTGACGATGGTCGGAGTGATTGCAATGGTTTTATTTGCCACTGGGATGCTTCACGTATAGAAGTATAAAAGAAGTATAAAGAGAGGTTGTGAGCCTGTCGTTTATTCAAAAACATACTAGGAAAGGAGCTGTGACAAAAATGTTGTCACAGCTCCTTTTTCAGAATAAACGGTGTTTAAGAGACAGCCAATCGGCAATAAGGCTGAACGGCTCTTTCACAACCTCTTTTTTGATGAGTCATCATACATTTTTTCGCTTAAATACGAGATATCCTAATGCTAAGAACAAAACGATGTAAGCTAAATTACCCAACAGCATTTGATTAGTAGAAAGATGAGTCAATTGCTTCATGATCTCTTCGTTTCCAATTTGGTTTTGCAGATTCAACATACTGATCGGATTCCATTTGATCCACTCCCATTTTTGGATGAGTGCGATAAGGATACCAGATATGATTGACGAAGCAAAATAAAAGACGATTCCTGCTGAGATGGATGCACCGGAACTATTGATAAAGCAAGCAATCATCAACACTAAACTTAAAATCAGCCATAAACCGATATAACTACCCAAAGTATAAGTGAACAAGCTTTGGATCAGTGTTTGACCAGTAGAAACCTTCTCCGTGAAGGAAATCGAAGGGAAAAGAATCAGTTTCATCAACACAGTGACAATAATAGCTAAAAGGTATAAATAAACAGAATAAATAACTAATGTGATCCATTTGCTTACTAATATTTCTCCTCGAGAATACTTTCGATAAAGGAGATTTTTCAATGTACCATATTGTGCTTCCATCGAAATGATCGTGCTTGCAGCTGCAATCATGATAAAGACAATCCAAGATGTGGCACTAAAAAGCTGAGCAGTCATTTCAACTGGATCAATGATCGTCGTATATTTTTTGGCTAGAAGTGCTGTTCCTATGAGCAAAATAACTAATAGAACAGATAAAACAGCAGTTGACTTTTTCTTGATCAATTTAAATAATTCTTGTTTTACAAGCAATGTCATTTTTCTTCTTCCCCCTTTACTGAATCCAGAATTTCCAATAGAGAAGATTCCAAATCATTCGTCAGATGCTGGACGTCTGTCACATGGATATTTTGTGCAGACAATAACTGGATCACGGTTCCTAATAATTCTTCGTTTTCTTTTAAAAGCTTGATTTTATCAGAATCTTCCAAAGTATATCCAGCTTCTGTCAAGATCGTTCGAGCAGCTAGATCATTCGTTGTAGAGATAATGATGAAATCTTGCGCTGCTTGGTTCAATTCAGCCATTGTACATTGCTTGATGATCTTTCCTTGATTGATCAGGATCAGCTCATCCACCATTTTTTCAAGCTCACTGAGTAAGTGACTGGAGATCAAGAAAGAGGTGCCTTGAGTAGCCAAGTCGGTAATGATTTTTCGCACATCTCTTGTTGCTTGTGGATCCAACCCGTTCATCGGTTCATCTAAAATAACGATAGAAGGATGGTTCAGTAAGGCAAGAGCAATCCCTAGCTTTTGTTTCATTCCCAACGAGTAAGATTTCGCTTTTTTGTGAATGTACTTTTCCATCTTGAGCTGATTCACGATAGTATCGATAGCAGATACATCGTTTGTTTCAGAGAATAACTTCAGATGATCATAGCCTGTTAAGAATGGGTAGATACCCGGATATTCGATCAATGCTCCTACTTGTTCTAACCCTTTATGACTAGAGGGAGAAATCTCATTTTCACCAATACGGATTGTTCCATCTGAGTAATGGATCAGTCCTAAAATAGCTTTCATGATCGTTGTTTTTCCAGCGCCATTAGGACCTACTAATCCAACGATTTTGCCAGGGGATAAGCTAAAACTGACATCACTGAGGGCTTGTTTGTGACCAAAGTTCTTGGATAATTCTTGGACCGAAAGACTTTTCAAAAATATTCACTCCTTTTCTATAGATAGTAAAAGCATACACCAGATGAGTGGAGAAGTCGCTAGGTCATTGGACTTATTTCTTATTTTTTCATAAAAAAATTGAATATTAAATAAAAAGGCTTATTTTTTCTGATCAGTACTTATTCCAAGTGTCTAGTGGCCGCTAGTAATCTTGATGCCAATGATACTGATGAGTAGCATCCCCACAAAGAACCAAGTGGAAAGATTCAGCTTATCATGAAACAAGACCACACCAATTATGACCGAACCAACTGCGCCAATCCCTGTCCAGATAGGATAAGAGAGACTCATCGGCAAACTTTTGATTGCCTTTGATAAAAAGTAAAAACTAGCAATCATTCCAATCACTGTGTAAAAAAGAATAATTGATTTTAGAAAAACCATCACTCCATTTCATCATCGTTGACCAGAATACTTCCAAAATTCCTGCTATGATTAATTCCATCCATGCCATACATACGTTCCTCCTTCAATATAAAAAATACACAAAAAGAGGAGAACCATCCCTTCAAAGACCTAATGGAATGATCATCCTCTTTTTTACTACCCGGTGGCAGATCGTATATCTTTTTCTGTAGTATAGCACACCTATCCAGATATCGGCAATCTCATACTTTTTAGTAAAGTGTACCAAGCATTGACGGATATATCGTTAGCAGAAAAGAAGATGAATGCTTTGCAATTTCATAGAAAGGAGTTGTTATTTATTAATCATTTAAAAAAAACAGTAACTAGACCTTATTTCTATATATTATCGGGCAATAAACTAAAAAACTTTACCTTATAATAAGTAAGATAAGTTTTGTGATAAAAAAATAACGAAAAATATTTAAAAATAGTGTCTATTTCGTGAGAAAACAACTATATTTTTTATGTGTTTTGCTTTATAATTAAAAAAATATTGTCATTTTATGGAGGAAAATATATGGAAAATTATCTTAGCCTTTTAGGCGTCTTGATTGTTATTCTCGGGTTTGCATTTAAATTAGACTCGATATTGATCGTAATGGTTGCTTTAGTTGTGACAGCTTTGACTGGCGGTCTTGGCATTCAAGGAATGTTAGAACTTTTAGGCACAAGTTTTGTGAACAATCGTGGGATGGCGATTTTCATCATCATTATGTTGGCGACAGGAACACTTGAAAGAAATGGTCTGAAAGAATCAGCGGCTTCCTTGATCAAGCGGTTCAAGAAAGTATCTGCTGGCATGATCGTAGATATTTATGGAATCTTTCGAATGATCTTTGCAGCTTTTAACGTGAGTTTTGGTGGAGTTGCTGGATTTGTTCGTCCGATCATTCTACCTATGGCATTGGGAACCATCGAATCAAAAGGATTAAAAGTCCATCCTAAGCATGAAGAAGAACTAAAAGGTATGGCTTCGGCTATGGAAAATGTCTGCTGGTTCTTTGGCCAAGTACTATTCATCGGAGGCGCAGGGGCGTTGCTAGTCCAATCAACACTGAAAGATCTAGGATATGACGTAACATTGGGACAGCTTGCTTTAGTGGAAGTTCCAGTGGCTATCACGGCTTTAGTTGTGGCAAGTGTCTACTTCTATCTTAAAGAAAAGAAATTAGCGAAGAAATATTATCCAGGAAAGGGGCAATAAGATGGACTTTTTTACAAATCCTGATATTTTATTAGGCGATAAATTACTGGAGATTCTTTATATCGTGATGGGACTCGTATTGATTTACACTGGAGTAAGAAATTTAACAGATAAAACCAATCCTCATCGTTATGGGTCAGCCTTTTTCTGGACGGTCTTAGGGGTAGTTATTGCAGGAGGAAGATGGCTTCCGGCAATCGTGAACGGTGGCTTGATCTTTGCGATGACCATACCAGCAATTGCTAAGAAAGTCAGCAAAGGAGAAAGCCGGCTTCCATCAAAAGAATATATGGAAAAAATGTCAGACAAACTAGGAATGAAAATCTTTATTCCAGCTTTGAGTATCGGTGTCTTTGCGATCTTGTTTGCTCTAGTTACCAATTTAGGTGCTTTAGTCGGCGTGGGCGTCGGTGTTTTTGCAGCCATGCTAATCTTGATGTTCTTTTCTCGAGATAATCGACCAAGTACATTTTTAGATGATGCAGCAGATATGCTGGGCACAGTAGGGCCGTTAAGCATGTTGCCAATGCTTTTAGCTTCTCTAGGTGCGGTATTTACAAGCGCTGGAGTTGGGACAGTGATTTCCAATGCAGTAGGTACGATCGTTCCAGAAGGAAATGTGAACATCGGCATCATCATTTACGCTCTTGGCATGGTGATATTTACGGTAATCATGGGGAATGCATTTGCGGCCATCACCGTGATGACGGTTGGGATCGGTGCACCATTCGTATTTAGTCATGGAGCGAATCCAGCGTTAATAGGAATGGTTGCATTGACTTGCGGTTTTTGTGGGACCCTGCTGACACCGATGGCTGCTAACTTCAATATCGTGCCTGTAGCGATGCTGGAGATGAAAGACAAATACGGAGTGATCAAAAACCAGTTGTTTATTGCGTTATTTATGCTAGTTTTCCAAATTGCTTATATGATTCTATTTAAATAATAGAAGAGAGGGGTTGTGACAGAATAATTGTCGCAACCTCTTCTAACATTGTAGTGGAACACTATTTTTTTATAAGAATATATTAAGTTTGATCTGTTATGTTATTTAAACTATTGTTTCCTTTATTTACGCTGTGCAAGGAAAATGGTATGATAAAAGATAACCATATGTTAAATCAATCGGACGGAGGAACAACAGATGAAAGTACTAGTAACAGGTTTTGATCCATTTGGTGGGGACAAAGTGAATCCAGCCTATGAAGCAGTAAAAAAAATGCCAGATGAAATCAGCGGTGCTGAAATCATCAAAGTGGAAGTACCGACCGTATTCGAAAAAAGCAGTCAAGTAGTCAAAGAAGCCATCCAACAGCACCAACCAGATGTCGTGATCTGTGTCGGACAAGCAGGTGGACGGTCAGCAGTCTCGTTCGAACGTGTCGCAATCAATCTAGCAGAAGCAAGAATCCCTGATAATGAAGGAAATCAGCCATTCGATACGGCTTTAGAAGAAAACGGTCCAGCCGCTTACTTTACCTCATTGCCAATCAAAGCAATGACAAAAAATGTACAAGATCATGGTCTACCAGCGTACATCTCTTATACAGCAGGAACATTTGTCTGCAACGATATCATGTATCGTTTGCTTCATTTGATCGAAACACAATTCCCGGCAATTCGAGGTGGGTTCATCCACGTGCCATTCTCACCCGATCAAGTGATCGATCGTCCAGTGGGTACGCCTTCTATGTCTTTAGAAGACATTGCTTCTTCTTTGACTTATGCAGTTGAAGCAGCAGTAGAAAATAAAGAAGATATTTCCGGAAATGCCGGAACAACTCACTAATTTAGCAAGAAACACTGGCTGGTTGCTAACGTTATGTTAGTAGCCAGCTTTTTGTAATTAGAAAGGAAAGAAACAGCCGTGGAAGAATGGCAATCCGTCTTTGAAGAATGGTTTCCAAAAGAAATCAGCAAAAGCTATCCCATCAAAATTTCTAAACAATACACAAGCAGTCAACGTTGGGAGATTTATGCAAAATTAACGAAAAAACAGCGGGAACTAGTCGATAAGCACCGCCGATATCTAATCAGCTCTCGTTTTATGGAAGAACATTATTTAGCTGCAACAGATTGGGTGTTTTCTGACTTCAAGATCAATCCGTTTTTTCGAACAAAACGAAGCCAGCAAAAATTGTATTGTGAGTGTGGTAGAGAATTAAAAGTGCAATACATCGTTAAATCGCCAAAAACCGGAAAGATCCTAAAACTAGGCATCAACCACTTTGCCGATCACCTGCATGTCTCTCCGACAGTGGCAGCTTCGATCCATCAGGGAATGACAAAAGTTGATCTGGCCTTAGACGAATTATTATGCCTTAAGCAGAAGAATATCGATTTTCCTGAAGGACTATGGCAAAAATACTGTTTTGTCTTGTACCAAAATCGTCGGATGAAACAGCCATATTTACCGGATATAAAATTAGCTCAGCGGCTCGCAGAATTTCGCCAAGTAGAAATGCCGATTTACATAGCGGATTATCAAGCATTGGAAAATGAAATCAAGAAAATAAGTGAACACATCAATGGGCAGCCAAAAAAGCGACAGATAAAAAAAGAACTATTTGACGACTTTGCAGAAGAATTAGTAAAGGATGTAGAAGAATTCTTGATCAACTATCGCGCATTTTTACGTAAAGATTGGCAATCCATCGTATATGAAGAAGTGCCAGTACATCCTAATGCTTATTTTGAAACATTTATTTCCGTGTTGAGAAAGACAAAACGTCAACGAACACCAGAAGTCACTGCTCAGATGGAATATTTTGCGAAAAACCAACGATTCATCCAACCAAAAATCTATCTATTTATTTGGAAGCAATATTGTCGCTATGGTTTTACAGAAGGGTTCTTCGACAGCATTCCTCGGATAGTCAGAAATGGTTTTTTAAAAGTATTGCGTAAAGAACGAGAAGCTATACAATCTGCTGATAAGAAAGACCGTACAGTCTCAAAAGAAAAATGGCAACTAGTAGTGAAAGATATCCAATCTGGAAATGTGCAAGAGACAATCGACAAATGGAAAGGAAAACATTATCGTTTTACTGAAGCTCAGAAACAAGCGTTGGAATATTATCAGAAGTTAGAAGAATCACTGCGTTTCAATGATGAGGCAAGAAAGTATCTAAAGGAATTACTATAAAAAATAGAGGCTGGGACAGAAGCGTTTAACTCCAAGAAATAAGAAGGAATTCACGAAAATTGCTTTTCGAATTTTTGTGAATTTCAGCTTATTTCCGAAGGAGTTGCTTCTGCTTCAGCCGTTTATACGTGTTTAGAGCGTGAGACAAAAGTGTTCTTTACTTTTGTCCCACGCTCAGTTTTTTTATGCGTGTTGTTGTGCGTTGTAGTATTCTTCTTCCATTTTTTGCATACGTTCACGTTCTTTTTGGTTATACCAAGGTGAAACGGTAAATGCAAGGACATCATTCAGCAAGTAAACAGAGCTGTTCACGAACATCGCCAAACTTGCAGATCCATGCGTAAATGAAATATACCAAAGGACCATTTGAGCAAGCCCTGAAGCTAACCACCAGTAATATTGGTTGTTGTAACGCAAGAAACTGATGATACCAGCAGTCAAGCTAATAGAAAAAGCAATGGCATCTACCCACGGCCGAGGATCATCTGTATAACGACCAATCAGGAATCCTGAAACAAGATAGACAAGGAAAGTACTGATGATTGCGATAAACCAGCTTTTTCCAGTGAATTTTCGGATTTTTGAAGCCATATTATGATTCCATTCTTTACTTAACAATACGGGGATATCCAATGTGATCATATAAGCAATCTGTTCACCGATACTTAAATAGTTCTTTGCTGAGAATCCAACGATAATAAAACAAATCGCAGACAAAATACCTAAAATACCGTTGACTGATTTTGCCGCATTGATGGATAAAATACACAATACACCAAGGGTGGTACCGATAAATGTAATAACGGACAGCCAAGTGATGGGACTATTGACAAGAGTCATGACCTGGCAGCCAAGACTGAAAAAGAAAAGATAATAATTTTGTTGCGGCCAGCCTTTTAGCTGATGAGCTAAAAACTGAAAATATGACTTCATGTATGAGGACTCCTTAAGACACTAAATGTAGTGTGTTCTGTATTTACTAACACAATCTATTGTATGCTTTTCTTGAAAAAAAACTAGTCTTTCAATTATAAATAATTTGTGTTATGATAATTTTCTGTTTGTTTTCTTGAAAATATAATTTCTTACTTTCATTTATTATATTGGGAACAGGAAGAGTGTCTTGGAGGACCTACTTTCTGTTTTTTTTTTTGCCTTTTTTCTTATAAAAAGGAAAAACAGCTATTTTTTTCAATCTGATACATTTACAATGGAACTGGAGATTAATATAGATCCGAGCTTAAACGAAGAATAGGAGTGCTCATATGAACCTTACAACGATCCATCATATAGCCATCATTGTTTCAGATTATCAGAAATCACGTGATTTTTATGTTAATAAATTAGGATTTGAAGTAATCAGAGAAAATTACCGCAAAGAACGAGATGACTATAAATTAGATCTGAAACTAGGAAGTGCTGAATTGGAGATTTTTGGAATTGCTAATGCGCCACAACGACCAAACTATCCAGAAGCTTGTGGCTTGCGTCATCTTGCTTTCAAAGTAGACGATATTGAAGAAACAATTGCAGAATTGCAGTCCTTAGGGATCGAATCAGAACCGATTAGAGAAGATACCTTTACAGGAAAAAAAATGACGTTTTTCTTTGATCCAGACAGATTGCCATTAGAACTGCACGAATAAAGATAACAAAATTGTCACTTTTTTTTCGTTTCATTCGATTTTTCATTCGTTCATTTCTTGATATTCTTTAAAAAAAAGAAACAGGAGAATGAAGAATGAAAAAAATGATGTTTGGTGTTGCTGCCCTCATCGTAATAGGGATTACCGGTATGACGGGACTGCTCAATGCCGCTTTTCACATGGATGATATTAGTGACCAGGAATATCGGATCTCATTGAAAAAAGCAGCAGCAATTGTAAAAAACGAAACAAAAGAACATAACATATCTGCTATTCATTTTGCAGTTGAAAAAGACTTGGATAATCCTACGAATGCAACATATGAATACCAGTTTTTTTGTGAAGGACAAGTCATAGCAGTCAATCCATCCACTGGGAAAACAACCGTACGAAATGACACGAAAAAGGCCGCAGAACATCTTTTTGATATAGAAAAAGCGGAAGAGTTCAAACAACCGCAAGCAGCGATGAAGGAAGCAGTCAGCTACTACGGGAAAAAAGCAAAAGTGAAAGAGTGGACACTTCTAGTCAAAGATGAACGTCCTTATTATAAAGTCCGATTAATAGATGGAGAACAGGACCGTCAGGTATGGATATCTGCATAGAAGAAGGATATTGCTTCTCTTTTTTACAATATAAGAGTAAGCTAAGAGAGTAAAGATGAAAGGAAGTTGAGATAACATGGAAAAAATGAAATGCCCTAATTGCGGAAAAAAATTTGCATACGAAGAAGTCAATAATGTAGTCGAACATAATGATAAAGAAATGCCAGTCGTCTGCCCTTATTGCCGAACTGAAGCGGCAAGAATCGTTACTCATGGTTATTTCATTACTGAAAAGATTGAAGATTTTTTAAAATAACGATTTTGCGATTTCTTTTTTTGCATGTTAGAATGGAGAAAAGGAGAGGAAACTATGATTCGTTTTGCGAGAAAAGAAGATGCTCCAGAAATCGCCCCATTGATCTTAGTGATTCTAAAAGACATGGAATTGCCATTTTTGAAGCAGACAGGGGAACAAAAGGCTTTAGAGATTTTAGAAGAAGCAATCACTGATCCAAATTATCGTTACAGTTATTCACGAGGTATCGTAGAAGAAATAGACGGTAAAGTTGCAGGAGTTGCTTACGGTTATACAGATGAAGAAGAATCAATCATCGATCAGCCACTGGTACCTATCTTAGAGAAATATCAGCTAGATGCGTCTACACGTTTGTTTATTGATAAAGAAACGTTTCCCGATGAATGGTATTTGGACTCTATCAGCGTATCAGAAGATTTTAGAGGACAAGGCATCGGTTCACGGTTATTAGAAGCATTACCTAAATTGGCGAAGAAAGCTAATCGCTCCGTCATCGGTCTAAGTGTGGATGAAAAAAATCCAAAGGCTAAAAAATTATACGAACGCCATGACTTCAAAGTTGTCGGTCAGCGGATGATCAGTGGTCATCTTTATGATCATATGCAAAAGAAATTAAATTGATTTAAATTGTCAAATAGTGAAAAATAATAATGGTGTAAAGAAGAATGAACGTTACTAAAAATTGAATAGGTTTTAATAAGGTTGTGACAGAAGTGGTCAGCTTCAAGAAATAAGAAGGAATTTACGAAAATTGCTTCTCAAATTTTTGTAAAATTTCGGCTTATTTTTCGAAGAAGCTACTTCTGGAACACCGTGTATCAGAGGTTGTGAAAAAGCTGCCCTGCATCAAGTAATAAGAACAGCCAAATAAAAATAGCTGCTCATATTTTTCGTTTGGTTGGGCTTATTACCGCAGATGCAAGCTTTTGAACACCGTTTATTCGAAATAAAGGACTGTGACACGATTTTTGTCACAGTCCTATTTGCTATCCGTTGTAAAACTGTATTCGACTCCGAATGAATCTTTCAATCTTGTTTGGTTATCAGCTACCCATGTAAATTCCTTTTTGTAATCTTTTCCGATTAGATAAGTTTTTTTATTATCAGAATCGATTTCCACTCTTCCATTTTTGACTTTCCTGTTGAAACTTTGCAGTAACTCTGGATTTTCAGTAGAAATAGTTTCGGAAGGAAAGTCTTCTTTAATCATTTCAGCCAGTAACAGTCGATCGGTTTCGCTTAACAATTTTGTTGGAGAGGTATTTAAATTTATATTTTGTTTAAATTCTTTACTGATTTCTAAATACCCATTATCTAAAATATAAGTTCCTCTAGTTTGTAAGGTTCCATTAGCTGTAATTTGTTCTATTGTGACGTGAGTTATTTTATTGTAATTCGAATTGCAACCGCTGATTATGAATAATAATAACAAATGCGATGTATAAATAGTTCTTTTTAATAACTTTTTTTTCATATGTCCCTCTCCTTTACCTTCTTTTTTCTGATATTTTACCATATTTGCGAAAAAATAGTAATATAATTAAAGTTTTGTTTGGTGTGCATAAAAATTCAATATATAATCAGGATATAAAAATATAAATGGAGGTTTTTTATGATTAAAAATGTTTTTTATCTAGCTGTTTTTTGCTGTCCGTTGCTGTTTTATTAAGTAATAACTGTGTCCATGCTGAAGCAAAAGATTTTAGCTATGGTGAGGATGCTCCTTCTCACATTGTAGAAACTACTATTTTTGATTTTGATCAAATGAAGTTTATCACTATTTCCCCACAAGCTATATTGACTCGTTATTGGACAAGCGGATGGACAACGACTGGAAATCCTGCCCCAGCTGTTGCATTCTTCCAATCTGGAGCCTATCGAGGTTGGCTTGGAAAATATAGGGAAATGCCCCTTTCAAATGGAACTCGAGGTTATTATGAGGGATATTTTTATCACCATTCCTTACCTTTACCGATTCCTTCAAAAATAAATATCAGGAAGGAGATAATATAAGTGAAAAAATTTAAGAACTTATTTATTTTAATAATAGCTATATGGGGATTAACCGCTTTTTCACAAAAAATCCATGCTGATACAAATGATTTAAGTGCTTAGCAAGTAATGAGTACTATCAATAGCAGAGGTAGTAAAGTTATCTACCACACAAGACGATCGGCTACTTTAAGCGGTCTAACAAATACAATTATATATAATGATGACCCGTGGTGCTAGTTAATTTTAATATCCTAAAGAATATCTCAAAGTTCCTTCAAAACGTCGTTGTGCTCGACTTAATAGAACACTGTAAGCCAGTAATATGCTTTCAAATCTACTCTCTAGCACTTTAACAGAACGTGAGTTGAAATTTTGACAACCTAATTTTTCTAAGGAAGAAAAAACAGTCTCAACTATTTTTCTTTGTTTTCCAAGTAAGCTGTGGTCTAGTTTTTCTGATTTATCCATGTTTTTACGTGGCGGAACGGATATAGTAATGCCCATAAGGGCAAGCTTTTCATGGATTTTATGGCTAATATATCCTTTGTCCCCTAGGATATTGGGAAGATTCGCTTCTTCCGATAAAGTCTCTAACACTTTCACGTCATGGACACCTGGATTCGTGATTGAGTAAGTAATCGGAAAGCCAGTCTTAGTAACGATCATATGAATTTTAAGACCATAAAAATAAGATTTTTTTGTTGAGTTATAGCCAACTTTGGCTATTTGATTCAATAGTTTTGCTTGTCTATTTCTAACTAGTTTACATAATGGACTAGGAAAACTATCTATAATTCCGACTAGTTCACCTTTGGTGAGCTTCTTGATGAAAAAGTATCGAATAATCTTGATAGTGTAAGCTAAGTTTGAACTTAAGCGAGTGAATCGACTCCTACTAGGAAAGTCACCATTAGGAAATAAGACGGAACAAACCGCTCTATACGTGGCTCTTTGGCTAGTATAGCCATTAATTATTATGCCCCATATAACACAAGCAATAATCACTGTATCGCGTTGCTTCAGTTGATCAGTATTTCTTCGGTTTTTAATCTTATCTGGTACACAATTGTGGTATATGTTAGAAACAGTTCTCATAATTTCCTTGAATGTTATAAAAGTATCTGTATAATGTTCAGTATATTTTGATGAACGCATATGTAGTCCTCATTTCTTGGGAGTTTTGAGACTACTCTATGCGTTTTTTTGTTGATTTACCAACATGTTTAGACATTTTCCTCTAGGAAAAAATTAACTAGCACCACGGGTATAATGATGGTATTTATTGTGGGCAATTATATTTACAAACTTGGTCTTACGACAAAGATTTTACTACAGGAAGATTTTGGTATGTAGGGATATATAGAGGAACAGTCAGATCGAATGGAGGATGTCCTATCGGACGATTAAAGTCTTAATATGTGTTATGAGAATATAGAAGGATAAAACAGCACTTTTTTAGTTCATCATCAAGAGTGTTTGAATACCTCCGTCTCGAAGGGAATTTTGGTATTTCCTATTTTTGATAAGAAATATTGGGAGTCGTTACTCGATCAAGTAACGACTCCCAATATCGTAGATTCTTAATTTTGACTTAGAGTTTGAGATTGTTTATTGTTAGCTTGCTTTCATTTTTTCTAGTTCACATCAAATCGATAGGATAAAGGCTTTTCTTTGCTTTTGTCTTTACGGTAGAGCCAGTAATCTAAAACCGCAGCAATACAAATACAAACTGGAGCATCTTCATCATTTGAGACATCCAATACATAGTAATCTCCTGAAAAAAGTGTTGCTTTATCCATTTTCATGATTTGCTGATTGAAATGATGGATTTGATATTGATGATTATAGATATCACCTTGGACTGTCCAGTGAAGTCTACGAATATAATAAAAATCACCGGGCCAATTGAATATTTTCTGCATGGTTCCCACCTTTTCGAACTCTTTATACAGCTCAAAACGCGTACCGAATGTCAGGCTTATCTGCTTGATGTGAGCAACGAGATCGCCATTCATGGCATAAAGAGACAATGCATCGCCCTTTGTTCCCCAGCGACCAACCATCAAAAACAGGGAATGTCCTTTTTCGTTTTTGACAATTGTCCGAGTTGCACGTCCAAGCTGTTTTTCCTGAATGAAAAATTCTGACATCTATATCCCTCTTTTCTAGATAAAACTACAAGTCTTCTGCAATCGCGCGCAATATGGCTTTTCCTACGCCAGATTCAAGGTTTGTGTCCGTTGTATATTTGGCATAATCTTTTACTTCGATTTCTGCATTTCCCATTGCGAAACTGACTCCTGCTACTTGCAGCATGCTGACATCATTGAAGTTATCGCCAATCGTCATGACTTCTTCTAAAGAAATCCCACGCTCGTGAGCGACATGGGCAACAGCAATTCCTTTTTGAGCGTTTTTATGGTTCACTTCGATATTGTTTTGACCAGAGGAAGTAACGGCCAGATCGCCTAAAAGAGAAATCTGCTTTCCAACTGGACCTAATACAGCTGGCCCTTCTGTATGAAAACAAATAATTTTTAAAACTTCCAGATTCTTTTCTTCCAAGATAGCACGAATACTGTCCACGTATGTGATGTGCAATAATTCCAGCTTAGCTGAGGCCATAGCAATCGCCATTTTATACGTAAGGTGAGGTAAATGGGTAGCCACCATGGAAGCAAAACTTTCGATTCGTTTCGCTTGATTTTCAGAATAAAGACCATCGTTGGTTGCTACTTCATAGTAAATACCGTTAGCATCTAGAATATCTAAAACAGAGATTGCTTGATTATTTGGAATCGATACGGTAAACAGTGAATTTCCTTCTTTATCAAATACCTGTGCCCCGTTCAAAGTGATCATCGCACAATCGATTCCTACCTCATCTAAAGCTGCGCGAGCTTCTTGATAGTTTCGACCAGTAGCGACCATGAACTCAACACCGGCATCATTTGCAAAACGTATCGCCTCGGCATTTTCAGGAGAAACACTCATATGGGCATCTAATAATGTGCCGTCCATATCTGATGCAATTAATTTGATCATAATGATTATCGTTCCTTTCTGCTTCTTGTTCCTAGTTTACCATATTAATCAAGTGCTGAGGGTGAAGATTGTCCCTTGTGATTGAAGAAAATGTGAGTTATTCTTTTTATTAGGAGGTGGAGGTTTTGAAAGAAATCATTCATAACAGTTGGCAAGAAGTTTTGTCCCCAGAATTTTCAAAAGATTATTATCTGCATCTAAGAGAATTTTTAAAAAAAGAATATGCGTCCCAAAAGATCCATCCAGATATGTATCATATCTATGAAGCATTGGAATTGACTCCTTATGAAGAAGTTAAAGTGGTGATTTTAGGACAAGATCCTTATCATGGAGAAAATCAAGCTCATGGCTTATCTTTTTCTGTGCAACCCGGCGTAAAGATCCCGCCATCGTTAAGAAATATCTATAAAGAGCTTAATGATGATCTTGGAATCGCACCTGTTCAACATGGAAATCTAGTGTCATGGGCTAAACAGGGAGTCCTTTTACTCAACACCGTTCTTACCGTTCGGGAAGGGCAAGCGTATTCTCATCGCGGGAAAGGTTGGGAAAGATTAACAGACACGATCATTGAAAAATTAAATGAACGGGAAAAACCAATCGTGTTTATCTTGTGGGGAAAACCGGCACAAGAAAAAATCAAAATGATCGATAAGAGTCGCCATATCATCATAACATCTCCACATCCCAGTCCGTTATCTGCAAGTCGTGGCTTTTTTGGTTCCAAACCCTTCTCGAAAACGAATGATGCGCTCCTTGCGTTAGGAGAAGAACCGATTGATTGGCAACCACCTGAAACAGTGTAATAAAACAGCGCTTTCCTGTTATAGCGCAGTTCTCTATGTATGTGAAAAACTTAATTTTTCCAGCATTTTTGACTGATACAGATAAAATAAACTGTTCTTTTTTTCTGGAATAGTGTATGATAATACATATAAAAACGTCTGGAGGTCATCTTGTGGAATTGTTTGATAGTTTAAGATTTAAGATTGTTCGCCGTGGGATCAAAATCGTTTTCCCGGAAGCTACTGATGCTCGTATTTTAGGCGCAGCTGCCCGGTTGAAAGCAGAAGAACTTGTGGAACCCATTTTAGTAGGGAACGAAGAAGAAATAAGAAATGCAGCGCATGCCAGAGGAATCAAAACATCTAGCTTTACGATCATCAGCCCTGATAATTACGATAAGTGGGATGAAATGGTGGATGCTTTTGTTGAACGCAGAAATGGAAAGGTATCCAAAGAACAAGCAGAAAAGATTTTAAAAGATGTGAATTACTTTGGTACGATGCTTACGTATATGGGGATTGCAGACGGAATGGTCTCTGGAGCGATCCATTCGACTGGCGACACTGTTCGCCCAGCACTTCAGATCATCAAAACAAAGCCTGGCATCAGTCGGACAAGCGGAGCGATGATCATGGTACGTGGAAGAGATCAAGAAAAATATGTCTTTTCGGATTGTGCGATCAACGTGAATCCAACTGCGCAAGAATTGGCTGAAATCGCCGTAGATTCTGCAAAAACAGCAGAATTGTTCGATATCGAACCAAAAGTAGCAATGATGAGCTTCTCGACAAAAGGCTCAGCGAAATCGCCAGAAGTAGACAAAGTAGTTGAAGCAACTAAAATCGCTAAAAAACTAGCGCCACAATACATGATCGACGGCGAATTGCAATTTGATGCTTCTTATGTTCCTTCAGTTGCACAACTGAAAGCGCCAGATTCAGAAGTAGCTGGTCAAGCAACAGTCTTTGTATTTCCAGAATTGCAGTCAGGAAATATCGGCTATAAAATTGCTCAGCGTTTCGGTAACTTTGAAGCAATCGGACCAATTCTACAAGGCTTGAACAAACCGGTTTCTGATTTGTCTCGTGGAGCAAATGAAGAAGATGTATATAAATTATCGATTATCACAGCAGCACAAACATTGATTGATTAACAAATACACATGAACTAGCCAAAAACAGCAGCTGCTGTTCTTGACTAGTTCATTTTTTCTTTAAAAAAACTTCATTACGCGATATACTGGCAAAAAGAAAGAAGAGCGGGAGAAGATGAAAAATGATCGAACTATCAGGATTAACAATGACAGAACAATTCGCAGAGGCAATTGGTCATTCCGCAATGCCAGGTGACAATCTGATATTGACTGGTGATCTAGGTGCGGGTAAAACAACGTTGACGAAAGGAATTGCCCAAGGATTAGGGATAACGCAAATGATCAAAAGTCCGACATACACGATTATTAGAGAATATAGTCAAGGTCGGATTCCGTTGTATCATATGGATATTTATCGGGTAGCAGCTAGCGGAGCAGATTTAGGGTTAGATGAATATTTTGAAGGTGATGGGCTTTCCGTTGTCGAATGGGGAAATCTATTAGAAGAAGCACTGCCGGAGGATTATTTGGAACTGATTTTAGAAAAAAGTGATACAGATTTAGAAAAGCGGTATGTGAAACTAATCTCATACGGGGAGCAAAGTGAAACCTTCAAACAGCGAATTCTAGAAAAATGGGCTGAAAATCATGAGTGAAGAAGTTGGGATCATCTTGCGGGAAGCAGTGCCAGGAGATGCAAAAGACATTCTTTTGATGATGGGACAAGTCAATAAGGAGACAGAATTTTTAGTTTTGGATGAAGCAGAACTCCTGTTACCACCAGAAACCTTAGAAGAAGAGTTGGATTATATATACGAAAGCAATAATAATTTATTGCTGCTTGCAATCTATGAAGGGACGATTATTGGAACAGCATCTGTCAAGGCAGACAGTCAATTTCGTTTGTCTCACGTGGGAGAAGTCGGTATCAGTATTCTGCAGGAATATTGGG
Source organism: Enterococcus sp. DIV1224 (assembly GCF_050555455.1). Lineage (NCBI taxonomy): Bacteria > Bacillati > Bacillota > Bacilli > Lactobacillales > Enterococcaceae > Enterococcus > Enterococcus sp. DIV1224. The sequence continues at coordinate 657,542 of NZ_CP187859.1, forward strand.
GAATGGGACTAGGCACTCTTATGCTAGAAGAAATCATCAGTTGGGCGAAGGAAATGGGTGTACTTTTTCGATTGGAGCTTGACGTTCAAGTTCGTAATGAAAGAGCCGTACACCTTTACCGAAAAATGGGCTTCCAAATCGAAGCGGTCATGCCTAGAGGGGCAAGAACAGATCTAGGTGAATTTTTAGATGTATATAAAATGAGTTATTTGATTGAATAGAAGAAATAGGAAAAGAGTGAGAAACTGTCATCCTTTTGAGAAGGCAGAAAAACACACGAAGGGACTGTGACAAAAGTCGTGTCACAGTCCCTTTTTCTGAATAAACGGTGTTCAATCAGCTAACCTTCGGTATTAGCTCAAAAAACAGCAAAATATGAGGAACTATTTTGCCGTTTGTTTCTCTAATACTCAGATCAAAACGCTGATTTCACAACCTCTTGGTAAACGGTGTTCAAAAGCTTGCATCTGCGGTAATAAGTCCAACCAAATGAAAAATATCAGAAGCTATTTTTGTTTGGCTGTTCTTATTACTTGATGCAGAACAGCTTTTTCACAACCTCTTCCTTATACGGTGTTCTCCTGCCAGCTCCTCGGTCACCAGTCACAATATTTAATAAACATGAGGAGCTATTTTTTGAAATTGCTCCTTGTGACTCGGAGTGAAACTGCAGACTCACGACCTCTTTATGTGTTTCATAAGTATTCTTTTACTTTATAGTCACAAGTTTTTTCAATGGATCTGTCCCGAATTTTTTTTCTTGATAAAGCAGGATTTCCGCACATGCACGACTATCTTCCAATGCATCATGGTGATGATCTAATTGGATGTTCAAATTTTCGCACACAGTGTTCAATCGATGATTTGGAAATTCAGGAAACAAGCGACGGCAACTTTTCACTGTACATAAAGAAAGATAATTAGGCTGTTCAAGATGATAATAATCTAAGCATCCCGCTAAGACCTTTGTATCAAAAGCAGCATTATGTGCAACGACTAAACGATTTTTTTGAAAATATGGTTGGATAGTTTGCCAGACTTCTGGGAATTTCGGCGCATTGCGTACGTCTTCTTGATGGATTCCGTGAATTTGGACATTTCGCCAGAAAAAAGGAGTCTCAGGCTGTATCAATGTATAGAATTCATCAACGATCTGGCTGTTTTTTACCATGACTAGCGCAAGAGAACAAGCACTATAAGGCTGATGATTGGCAGTTTCAAAATCCATGGCAACAAAATTCATTTCTGTAAAACCTCCTTGGGAAATTACTGTAACATACTTTTGAAAAAAGCAAATAAATTTAACAAAAAACATAGAATTTTTTATGTAATATTTGTTGAAAAAAGCTAGTTTTTGAACTTATTCCTTGTGATTTGGAGTTAGATAGGGATCATGACTTCTCGGTATTAAGTCAAATTTATGCAAAAATGTGGAAAGCCATTTTCACAAAGTTTTTTTTAATACTCGAGACTAAACGACTTTTTCACAACCTCTCCACTAAACGGTGTTCAATCAGCTGACTCTAGGTATTAGCTCAAAAAATGGCAAAATATGAGGAACTATTTCTCCATTTGTTTCTCTAATACTCAGGTCAGAACGCTGATTTTACAACCTCTCCACTAAACGGTGTTCAATCAGCTGGCCCTCGGTATTAGCTCAAAAAATGGCAAAATATGAGGAACTATTTTTCCATTTGTTTCTCTAATACTCAGGTCAGAACGCTGATTTCACAACCTCTTAATAAAAGGTGTTCAAAAGCCAGTTTCTCGATATTAAGCCAAATTTATGCAAAAATGTGGAAAGCCATTTTCACAAAATTTTTCTTAATACTCGAAACTAAACGACTTTTTCACAACCTCTTTATTTCAAATCTAATTCTACTGGACAATGATCACTGCCCATAATGTCCGTATGGATCTTTGCATCAGCTAGTCTTGTCTCTAAATCTTTGCTCGTCAAAAAGTAATCGATCCGCCAACCAGCATTGTTTTTTCTTGAATTGAATCGGTAGTTCCACCAAGAGTAGACACCTTCCTGGGTTGGATAAAAATAACGGAATGTATCGATAAACCCGTTATCCAACAGTCGAGAAAGAGCCGCTCTTTCTTCTGGAGTGAATCCAGCATTTTTTTGATTCGTTTTCCAGTTTTTCAAATCAATCTTTTGATGAGCGACATTTAGATCCCCACACACGATGACTGGTTTTTGTTTTTTTAGATTTTCCAAATAATTATAAAAGGCTTCTTCCCATTCTAATCGGTAATCTAAACGTTTTAATTCGCTTTGAGAATTTGGCGTGTAACAGGTTACAAGAAAGAAATCGGAATATTCCAAAGTAATCAGACGGCCTTCTGTATCATGGATATCGATACCCATTCCGTAAGTGGCATTCAATGCTGGTTTTTTAGCAAAAATCGCTGTGCCGGAATAGCCTTTTCGTTCCGCGTAATTCCAATATTGATAATAACCTGGAAGATCTAAATCAATTTGTCCTGCTTGGAGTTTCGTTTCCTGCAGACAGAAAAAATCGGCATCTAACTCATGAAAAACTTCTAAAAAATTTTTATTTACGATGGCACGAAGCCCGTTTACGTTCCAAGAGATAAATTTCAATAAAAGCACACTCCTTCGAATTAATTTCCTTACCTTTGCGATACTATTGTACCTCATTTTAGTAAAAAATGGTGTAAGATGAAAGTAACTAAATGATCCAGGAGGAAAGTCGATGAAGATTGGTGTAATCGGTGTAGGGAATATCGCAGAAAAAGCATATTTACCAACTTATGCGAAAAAACAAGGAACACTTGATTTTTATTTTGCAACAAGAAATAAAGAAACAAAAGAAAGAATTCAAAAAGAGTACGGGTTCCAACATCTATATGAAACGATCGATGAGCTTTTAGAAGAAAAAATCGAAGCATGTATGATCCACGCAGCAACAAAAGTACATTATGAATTAGCCAAAAAATGTCTAGAAAATGGTATCCATGTTTATATTGACAAACCACTGAGTGTCCATCTAAATGAAGTTCGTGAATTGCAAGAATTAGCTGATAAGAACCAAAAAATTTTGATGATCGGTTTCAACCGGCGCTTTGCTCCTATGGTAGAAGAATTGAAACGTATCCCAGATAAGCGGTTGATCCACCTGCAAAAAAATCGAATAGCGGCAAAAGGAACGACAGAGTTCGTCTTTTATGATTTGTTTTTACATCTTATTGATACAGCTGTGTATTTATTAGATGAACCCATTTTGAGAACAAAATACCAGATAAGAGAAACAAAGGAATTTTTGGAATATGCCATTTTACAATTAGAAACACAAAATCAAACGGCTATTTTAACGATGGATTTAGCAAGTGGCGCTAATATAGAAAAATATCAAGTAACAAGTAAAAATGGTACTTATGAAGTAAACGATCTGACCCAGCTTGTCATTCAAGATGCTGATGGAAAAAAAGTGAAAGAATTTGGCGACTGGACAAACACGCTAGTCAAACGCGGGTTTGAGCCAATGGTAGAGGCCTTCTTTTCTCAGATCCGTTTAGGTAAATCGGAAACAGAAATGCTTAAACAAAAAGAAGTTGTAAGAAGTCATGAATTATGTGAGGAAGTGCTTAAAGATCACTACCGTCATCAACTTTGAACAAGACTGGCAAGATTGTATTAAGCGTGATAGAATAATGAGGACGTTTGAGAAAAGAAAGGAAAATCCTCAGTGAATAAAGAAGAAATAGTTGAAAGCTTAGCCACGATTACTTTATTGTTTGATGAACCATTGATGAACTATACGTTTACGAAAACAGGCGGACCAGCTGATGTCCTTGCATTCCCGAAAAAGCAAGAAGAAGTAAAGCAAATCATCGATTATTGCCGAATCCATGATATACCTTGGATGGTATTAGGAAATGCAAGCAATCTGATCGTTCAAGATGGCGGGATTCGCGGTGTAGTCATCATGCTGACTGAAATGAAACAGATTCATGTCAAAGGAACGATGGTCATTGCGGAAGCAGGTGCCTCACTGATTGATACGACTTATGCAGCTTTGGCAGAATCATTGACTGGATTTGAATTTGCTTGCGGCATCCCGGGAAGTGTCGGTGGAGCGGTTTATATGAATGCAGGTGCGTATGGCGGAGAGATCAAAGATGTTTTTGCTGAAGTGGATCTTTTGCTTGAAGATGGAACATTGAAAACTTTGACAAAAGACGAAATGGTATTTTCTTATCGTCACAGTAAAGTCCAAGAATTACGTGCTATCGTATTGGAAGCTCGATTCAGTTTGCAAACAGGGGATTATGAAGCAATCAAAGCAAGAATGGATGAGTTGACCGAATTGCGTCAATCAAAACAGCCATTAGAATACCCTTCATGCGGAAGTGTCTTTAAGCGCCCAGTAGGACACTATACAGGTCAGCTGATCCAACAAGCAGGATTGCAAGGCCTGAAATGGGGCGGTGCACAAGTCTCTGAAAAACATGCTGGATTCATCGTCAATATCGATCATGCGACAGCGACAGATTATATTGAATTGATTGCGCACATCCAAGAAGTAATCAAAGAAAAATTTGATGTGTCTTTAGAAACAGAAGTGCGGATCATTGGAGAAAAACAAGCAATATCAGAAACAAGCAGAAGTTTAGCCAATTAATAAGTAATGGAACTTAAAATAAGTAAAAGAGCAGGACGGTGGCCGCCCTGCTCTTTTTTGTGGTTGTTTACGCAAATGGCGCAAATCTTGTACAGTTTAACACAATAAAACAAAAAATATAGAATATTTCCTCATAAATTTTTCCATTTTTTGCAATATTCTCAAAAAAAGATAAAAAATGAGAATAACTGATGAAAAAACAAGCATAATCCATCATAAAATCAGTATAGGTGAAAAGATGAACTTTCATCTGCATATCAAGTAATTGGTATGAGGCATTTTTTGAGGTGTAGGATATGAAGTTGGATTACCTTATAGAAGAGGAAGATAGAGAAAAACTGCTGCTAGCTAGATATTTAGAATTTGAGAAAAAGAATTATGTAGTGCTGCCTAAGTTATATGAAACATTAGGTTTGTCTAAATTTAAAACAAGAAATTATATCATAGAATTAAATAAAGAATTTACTGAATTCAAAACAAAGCCAGAGATCCAAATTTCAGAAGAAGCAGAGATCCATGTCGAACGTCTGAATTTGACGGATATCAAAAATTTAAGAAGAATCTACTTTCAACGATCAAAAATTGCTCGACTGTTAACGGAGATCGTGGATTCAAAAGTAACGATCGAAAAATTTGCAGAGAATCATTTTTTAAGCATATCAAGAGCCTATGTAAAAAGAAGAGAATTAGTCTCTTTTCTTGAACAGCATCAAATAAAGTTAAAGAAAAACATATTAGTTGGGGAAGAAATAAACATACGGAACGTATTATTTGGGGTATATTTCGGGGTCTTTAATGGTTTTTCTATGCCATTTAGAGAAAGCGTCATGAATGAAGCAAAGAGTATCGTGCAATATTTTGAATATCTGTTCAATTTAAAACTGTCTGCAACAAAACGAATCAAATTCAATTTGCTAACCACTATTAGTTTGTTGAGGGCCTATGGGAATCAACCAATCGGAAAACGTTTCTTTTCAGATGAATACTTTAAGAGCTCAGAAGGAATGAAGATCATCAAGGATTTATCACATATTTCTTTTCTTCATATCCCTAAAGAGCAGATCATTGATGAGATTTCTTATATCATGTTGTTTTTGATCACGGAAGAAGAATTTGAATTAGATGGCGCATTTGGACTTGCGGAAGCTCATTTTCATGATATCCACATGATTAGTCAAAAAATGTCAGTGGAATTGATTGATCAATTACCATTTTCGATTGAAATCTCTGAAGAAGAAAGACTATATATACGAAAAGAACTTCGTATGGGTATGATGCATGTCAATCGAAAAAATTGGATATTCGACTTTGAGATGACTAGCTTTACGTCTAAAAAGCAGCTACAGTTTTTCTTCGAGACGTATCCAATATTCAGTACAGCAATCCAAAAGGTCATACAAGAGAATAAACGCTATTTCTTGGGAAAAGATGAACGTTTCATGATTCGCTTATTTTATGATTATCTCTTTTTATTGGTCGGTATTTGTCCGGTATCATATTTTGAAGCACCGATTCATGTCTGTATTGATTTTTCGCAAGGATCTGCTTATACCGATTACATTATTTCTCAAGTGAAAGGATTTAAAAATTACAATATTGTGATTGAGAGTCGAATCACTTCTCGTACGAATATTTATTTATCTGATTGTTTACTTGAAAAATTTAATAAAGAACAGATAATTTGGAAAAATCCACCGACTCCAGATGACTGAGAATATTTTGGAAATACCATCATCAGAGAAAAAAATAGACATTTAACTGAAAAAATCAGCTAGTATTTATGGATGGCAGCTTTGTCTCACATATTTATTAGCTGATTTATGTTTTTTTCAAAGAAAAGGTAACTAGATATAACTAGATATAACTAGATATATTACTTAACAAAATTAAAAAGTACATAAGTTATTATTCCGATTTTCTTGAAACAATAAAAAATCAAAAAAAATACTCTCCTAATAGTCCATCTTCTTTTGATTTTATTTATATAATGAAATCATCTTATGAAAATTACTACTTCATGTTTAGACAAGAGTAGGGAGGACTAAGAATAAATGTGTTCAAAAAGACGTTCAAAACAACTAAATAAACACGCTTGTCGTTTAGATAAGGAACGGTCGTGTTCTGAAAAACACTACGTTAAGTTTATGATGCGCACGATGCTGATCAGTTTATCTGTAGGTGTCTATATGCATGTACCCGTTCAGGCAACGACACAAACCATCAAGGTCGTACGTACCTCTGTTTCTGAGACCACTGATTCCCCTATCACTATTACTCATACTTTCACTGATGCAAATGGAAAACAGCTACTTCCTGCATTGACTTCCTATAATAAAGTCAGTTATCCTCCAACGATAAACCACTACTGGTTAATTCCTAACAAAACATTATGGACATCGGAAACCGGAAGCAGTGTGCCGCTTTCTATCTTTTCCGATATGACTGATCCTACAAAAGGTGATCAGTTAAAACAGATCACTGATATTTTGAATCATGCTTTGACAGATATAAAGGACGGTGGAAGCGCACAAGTTTCTTATGTATATGAAAAAGATTATTCACAGTTTGAAGGAAAGAAAATCGATGTTCTGGCAGGGACAAAAGTTTCGATATCTGATCTGGTAAAAAGGCTGAAGAACGCAGATGGAACACAAGGAGATATGTCCAAAGTAATTTCAAACAATGGGAATATCGTGGATACGACTAATACAGGAACATCTACTATTTCCTTGTCCTATTTTGATCCAATTGCTTTAAAAACAATGACTGCATCTGCTGTGATCCATGTTCGTGCTGATCAAACAGCTATCAAAGGAAAAGATCTTCACTTAAGAACAGGAGAGAGTTACGCCCCTAAAGATCTTGTTGAATATGTAACAAAAAGCGATGGAACTTCAGGAAATAAAGAAGAAATCAAAATGAACGGGACAGTAGATACTACAACTCCGGGAGAATATCCCGTTGTATTAACTTATATAGACTCGAAAACATCAAATGTGGCAGAAACAACAGCTGTAGTTTATGTAGAAGCATCTGCTGCTTCATCGACTGTCATCACTCATTTTATAGATAGTCAAACAAATAAAGAACTTCGAGCAGAAACACATATGAGTAGTGTAAATCGTATTCCTGATTTGCGCCTACCTGCTGAATTTTCTGATCGAGTGCCAAATATAGATTTATCGACTTATGAACAAAATGGGAAAGTCACTTCTATTTCTGATTGGATGCAAGCAAACGGATTAGACAGAAAAAGTCACTGGTCGGAGATCCTTGAAGTACTTCACTCAGAACTGATGAATAATAGGAAGCAATCAGGAGGGGAAATTACCTTTACTTATGTTTATATACCAGACAATCGTTCATTAGAAGGTCATGATCTTATTGTTCATCCAAACGAAAAAATAAACAAAGAAGAGTTGATCCAATCAGCAACAAATTCCTTAGGTAAACCCGTACCGTTAAAGGATGTATCGGTTACAATCAACGGAGAACCATTGGAGGATGGTTATTTGACCAAACAGACAGGTGATTTTACGATTATGTATAGTTATCATGACCCGTATTCACTCCAAGAACGCAACACTCAGTCGCTTTTACACGTTTTACCATTAAAAAAACAGATAAGACAAAAAGAACAAAAAAAACAAGAAGAAAGCTTGTCAGAAAAAAAAACAACAAATGGCTCATGCAGTTTCTCCAACAGGGAAAGTAAAACAAACAAGAAGCCTAGAGTTAGCAAGAATATCTAGAAAAATCTCAGAATCTAATAAAACGATAAGGCAAGAAGCTCATTTGGCCTCACAAGTTTCTGGATTGGAAAATGAAATTTTAGAGCCTAAAATAAAACAACAATCAGAAAAAGAATTTGTTGCTAAACAGTCGGAAGATCAGAATGAATCAGATGACCACAAGGAAACGAAGAAAAAACGCTTGTCAACTATTGATTCCACCGATGAGCATCTGCAGCCGCAAGTACCACTTCCTAGTCCGGGAACACCCGCACCTGGTGGAGGTATTCCTTCTTCTTCTGCTTTAGGAGATTTCATGCGAGGTATCGCAGGAACATGGGTATACGCTAATCGAAATGAATTTGACGCAGATGACTGGTTCTGATTTATATCTCTATCTGTTATAGTCAAATAAGTAGCTGAGTCATATGTTATTTGGCATAATGGAGACGAGGAGGGATAGAAAAATGTTAGATAAAACGTTACCTTACGCAGAAATCTGGATGACAAGACCACTTCAACAAAATGTTCCAATCACGCCTTTAGCGGAAGGTTTTGAATTTCGATTTTATCAAAAAGAAGATGAATCTGCTTGGGCGGAGATTGAGACTTCCGTTGGGGAATTTCAAACGACAGATGAAGCACTTGAGTATTTTCAACAAAACTTTGCTCCTTATCCTGAAGAACTTGAAAGAAGGATGTTTTTTGTAGAGACAAAAAAAGGAGAAAAAGTAGCAACCTGTACCGCTTGGCGAAAAAAATCAAGAGAGCAAGTGTATCCGGTTTTTCATTGGTTAGCAGTGAAACCAGATTACCAAGGAAAAGGGCTCGCAAAAGCATTGACTGCCAGAGTCTTGCAAGAATTTCCTACCCTCCATACGGACGGACCAATCTATCTTCACACACAGACATGGAGCCATCAGGCGATTGCTCTTTATAAAAAAATGGGTTTTACTTTTATTGCTGAAAATCTAGACGGCACACCTAATCCAGATTATGAAAAAGTTATGCAGGTTTTAAGTAAATTAGATAAATAACGAAATGGTGAAATAAGTCCTCAGTATTGGGATAAAAAACGAAATAGTCATTCCTCATATCTTACTTTTTTGAGTTAATACTATCGGATAACTAATGGCATGCCATACATTCAAAAAAGAAGGGGCAGTGACAAAAGTATTGTCACTGCCCCTTCTCTTGTTTTTTAGCATGTTTTATCGTTTGATTTTTTTAGGAATAAAATTCTTGATGAACGTAAATTTTTGGTAATCATTTCGACTATAGAGGTAACCAAATACACTGAAAACAACTGCTCCAATAAAATTAACAAATAAATCCTTCATAGTATCCATGATTCCCACGTCTAAGTAACCATTTTGGATGATTGTTTTATCTGTTTTACCATCTGCATTTTGACTTTCAATGATTGTCCGAGTGATATCTGGAACATGATAGACAGTGTTTCCGTCTTTACTTAACTCCACACTATTGATTTGCTGGATGATCGTATCTTTTTGCATATCGAATTGCAGTAATTTATCTGCTGAAAATTCCACAAACTCCCACATAACACCAACTGTCATCGAAAAACAGAAGGAAACAACTGCTAGTAATAAAGGAGTCAAGTTCATGGTTTTTGTATTTTTATTGAGCAAATAAACAAGGGAAAAGCCGACACCCCCAGCTAAAAATCCGCTGAATGCATGTAGAAAAGTATCCCACATTGAAAAATAGCCATAAAAATCACTTAACTCACCTAAAACTGTTGAACTAAAAATAAAAGATAACAAAATGATTTCTAGCATATTTGGAATCTGTATCTTTAATATCTTTTCCAGAAAATAAGGGATTTCAAATAAAATTAGTGTCAGTAATAAAAGCATTGTATTTCCCCAGTGTTGGTTCCAGACCTGATCCACTAGCATAATAACGACGATGATACGTAATAAAATATAGATTCCGTTTGTGATTCTACCTGCAGTTTTTGTACTGTTCGTAAAAAAGGTTTTCAAATGATTCATAAAATAACTCCTTCATGTATATCCTTAATTATACTAAGAAGCGTGTGTTTACCAAAGCTATATGACTTAAAGAAAAACAGAGTTGATATTGTGAAAAAAATCACTTAATATAGTATAAGGAGAAAAGGGGGATACAAATGAAAAAATTAGTTGCTGGTTTATTAACAGCCGTTGCACTTCTTGCTATGAGCGCATGCGGCGCAGATCAGAAAAATACAGCGCAGACAAGTTCTAGTACGAAGGAATCTGCCGAAGTATCATCAGGCGCTTCTGAACAAGTATATACAGATCCAAAAGAAATGAAAGAATCTTATGATGTCGTGATTATTGGAGCTGGTGGTGCAGGGATGGCAGCAGCTATCGAAGTAAAAGATACTGGGTTGAATACAGTAATTTTGGAAAAGATGCCTGTTGCCGGAGGAAACACATCTAAATCATCAAGCGGTATGAATGCTTCAGAAACAAAATTTCAAAAAGAAGAAGGAATCAAAGACTCGAATGATGCCTTCTATGAAGAAACGCTAAAAGGTGGTGGAGGAACGAATGATAAAGAAATACTTCGATACTTTGTCGATCACTCTGCTGATGCGGTCGATTGGCTAGATCAAAACGGTATCAAACTGGACAACTTAACGATCACTGGAGGGATGAGTGAAAAGAGGACACATCGTCCGTCTGATGGCTCGGCTATTGGTGGATACTTAGTGGAGGGGTTATTGAATAACGTCCATGAGCGGGAAATCCCTATTTTTGTCAACGCAGATGTGACAGACATTAAGAAAAATGGGGAAACGGTCAATGAAGTGACTGTACATGTTCAAGGAGAAGAACCAAAAGAGGTCACCGGAAAAGCAATCGTAGTTACCACAGGCGGTTTTGGTGCCAGCAAAGAATTTATTGAAAAATATCGTCCCGATTTAGCTGATTATATTACGACAAATCAAGAAGGATCAACTGGAGATGGTATCACCATGATTGAAAAATTAGGTGGACAAACCGTTGATATGGATAAAATACAAATTCATCCAACTGTGCAGCAGGATGAGGGGGTCTTGATTGGTGAGGTTGTTCGCGGAGAAGGAGCAATCTTGGTCGATCAAGAGGGGAAAAGATTTGTCAATGAAATGGATACAAGGGATAAAGTATCTGCAGCAATTACAGCATTGCCTGAAAAATCAGCTTATTTGATTTTTGACCAAGGCGTGCGTGATCGTGCCGCAGCTATTGAATTTTATGACCAAAAAGGATATGTCACAACTGGAAAGACAATGGAAGAATTAGCAGAAAAAATCGATTTACCAAAAGAAACACTAGCAAAAACAGTTGATGGATGGAATACGGATGTTGCGGAGAAAAAAGATGCTCAATTCAACCGTGCCACAGCCATGGAACATGACTTATCGTCTCCGAATTATTATGCGATCAAAATCGCACCAGGAATCCATTACACGATGGGCGGTGTGAAAATCAATACGAACACTGAAGTATTAGATAAAGAAAACCAGCCAATTAGGGGGTTATATGCTGCTGGTGAAGTCACAGGTGGCTTACATGGAAACAACCGGATCGGTGGAAATTCAGTTGCAGAGATCATTATTTTTGGGCGACAAGCGGGCATACAAGCAGCTCGATTTGCTTCGGAAAATGAATGAAATAGAACGTAAATAAAAAGAGGTTGTGAAATCAGCGTTTTGACCTGAGTATTAGAGAAACAAACGGCAAAATAGTTCCTCATATTTTGCCGTTTTTTAAGCTAATACCGAGGGTCAGCTGATTGAATACCGTTTAGTGAAGAGGTTGTGAAAAAGCTGCCCTGCATCAAGTAATAAGAACAGCCAAGTAAAAACAGCTTCTTATGTTTTTAACTTGGTTGGACTTATTACCGCAGATGCAAGCTTTTGAACACCGTTTATTCGGAAAAAGAGCGTGGGACAAAAGTAAAGAACACTTTTGTCTCACGCTCTAAACACGTATAAACGGCGGAAGCAGAAGCAACTCCTTTGGAAATTAGCTGAAATTCACAAAAATTTGAAAAGCAATTTTCGTGAATTTCTTCTTATTTCTTGGAGTTAAACGCTTCTGTCCCAGCCTCTTTTTTGATCAGCATGATTTTATTCAGTTATCTTCAAAATGATTTTTCCGATGTTTTTGTTTGCTTCCATATATTCATGCGCTTGTTTGACTGCGCTGAATTGGAATGTACGGTCAATGATTGGCCGAATTTTGCCATTTTCTAGAAAAGGCCCAGCTTTTTGCATAAAAGTTTGTGCGAGCTCTGCTTTATACTGATCACTTCTAGGTGTCAATAATGTACCAAGCAGTTGGACACGTTTCCCAATCAATACACCAAGGTCTATCTCAGGCACTATGGTCCCACCTAGCATACCAATCAAGACCCAACGTCCATCAACGGCTATAGAAGCTAAATTCTTTTCCCAGTAAGAAGCGCCGATGAAATCCAAAATAACATCGACTCCCCGACCTTCAGTGATTTTTCGTGCCTCTTCTTGAAAGTCTTGTTTTTTATAGTTGATCAATTCATCTGCACCAAGTTCTTTACAAAAGGCGAGTTTTTCTTCTGATCCTGCAGTAACGATGATTTTCGCGTGAGAAAGCTGTCTAGCTAATTGGATCGCTGCTGTTCCCACACCACTTGCTCCTGCATGGATCAAGACAGTTTCGCCTTCTTGTAATTTTCCAAGCCAGTAAAGTGTTTGATAAGCAGTCAAAAAAACTTCTGAGATTCCAGCAGCAGAAACATAGTCTAGCGTATCAGGGAGAAGGATTGCACGATCGGCAGGCATCACAGCATATTCGGCATAACCACCTAGATTGACTAATCCGTATACTTTTGTCCCAGGAGTAAAAATGGAGATATCACTTTTATTCTCAACTACCTCTCCAGCTACTTCGACTCCCAAAATAGGGTAGGGAGGTTTCAAAGAGACTGATTCTCTTTTCATAATATCTGTTCGATTGACAGCTGCTGTATGGACTTTGATCAGTAATTCGCCTTGTTTTGGTTTAGGAACAGGCACTTCAATTTGTTCTAATACATCTACAGAACCAGGATGCTTGATTGAAATGGCACGCATGGATCTATTCCTCCTTTGCCCATTCTTGGAATGCTGCATCCAATTCTTTGCTGCCTTCGGAAAGTACAAGAGTCGTACGGGAAATATCCGTTTCTTCCACTAGAGCGGCAAGTACAGCAGCAACTGTAGAGCGAGTGATCGTTTTTGATGCCTTCTCATTAGGCTTAGTTAATTGAATGGAAGTAACTTCTTCATCGTTAGTCAATGTGACTGGTTGAAGAATGACAAAATCTAAGTTAGTTCGTTTCAGCCATTCATCTGCATAATGTTTAGTAATATAATAATCTGTCATGGACTCAGGCCATTTTGCTGGTTCATCTGCATAAACAGCACTGACCATCAGATAGCGAGAGACATGCGCATTTTCAGCTGCGATCACTGTTTTGATTGCGCCATCCAAGTCTACTTGCAGAAGATTCTTTCCTTGAGAGCCGGCAGCAAAAATCAATACATCGATGCCTTTGAATGCTTCGGTCATTTTTTCCACGGACCAAGTTAAATCAAAAGAGACATACGAAACATTCTCTTTTTTTACTAATGTTTGGGAAGCGACATCTCTTACCCCTGCAAAAATTTCATGGGAACTTGGAGCTAAATCTTTTATCAGGTATCGGCCAATTTGTCCGTTTGCACCTACAACAAAAATTTTCATTTGGATCATCCTTTCGACGTCAAATCTTTCCATTCAATAGTAACACCAAAAGAGAAAAAAATCAGAGATCGGCTACGATGACTATCAGTTAGTAAGAGAAGGGTGCTTGAAGTATCTTAACAAGACATTGCATACTGCTGCAGTCGCAAGACCTGCGACGATTCCTTCAGGTATACCACTTGTAAAAATAACCGCTAGAATAGCTGAATAAACAGCATTTAAATTTGTTCCGATGACTTTGGCATAATCTTGCTGGAATAAAAAGTAGATCATATTCATCACTAAAATCGTATTGGTCAGTGAACCGGAAAGTCCAGCTAAGAATAAAGAAACGGAATCTGCTTTTTGTTTCATTAGTTTGCGCAGACCTTTATAAACGAAATAAGGAACCACCCCAATCAAGATGCGAGGAATAAACGCGATCAGCAAGGCTTTCCAGCTTCCATGTTCTGTTCCGATGACTGGGATAAACGGAGAAAAGACAAAAGACAAAGGTGTTTGGATAACTGTGCTACGGATCATGCTGATCAGTCCAAATGTACCGCCAAGAAAAGCACCTAGTCTTGGTCCTAAAACGATCGAAGCAATGATTACAGGAATATGCATGGTTGTTGCATTGATTGGACCGATAGGGATAAAACCTAAAGGCGTAACAGCTAATAAAATCAAAATAGCTAAAAACATCGCAGTTAATGTAAAGTTTTTTGTATTTTTCATAAGTACTCCTTTTTTCTAAGCATTTCTTTCATTAAGAGTCAGCATGACCTGTTCGATGATCGTCTGAATATCAGCTAAGGCACCTTTTCCAAAATCTCCACAAGCTAAAAGAGATTCTCTTGGTTCAATTTCCTGATAGCCGACAGATCTCAATGTTTCCAGATTACGCTGAGTGATCGGGTTTTGATACATATTTGTGTTCATGGCAGGGGCAATCAATTTTGGTGTTCCCACTGGAAGCGCCATTGCGACTGTTGAAAGAAGATCGTCTGCAATGCCATTTGCTAGCTTGCCGATAATGTTTGCTGTAGCAGGCGCGATGAGAAACAAGTCAGCTTGTTTTGCTAGTTCGATATGATTGATTACCTGCGGATTTGATTCTTGCATGACGTCTGTATGGACTGCGCGCTTCGACAGAGATTGCAAGGTTAATGGCGTGATAAAATGTGTGCTGCTTTTAGACATAATCACATCTACCTGGGCACCTAATTTGACGAATTGACTTGTAAGATCAGCGCTTTTGTAAGCAGAAATACTTCCAGTAACGCCTAGTAAGATCTTTTTCATTTTGATTCCTCCAATCTAATTTTCTCAGTAATCAATGCAGCAATCTCAGATTTACTTTGAGCTTCTTCCACTGTTCCATCTTTAGATAAGAGATAGCCGTGGTGTGTCTCGCCATGGATTTCCGTCAAATCATTTGCGAAAATAAAATCAGTTTTGTTATTTATCAGACTATTTTTTGCGACTGCCAGAAGAGATTCCTTTGGTACATCTACTAATAGTTTGAAACCAATGATTTTTGCTTTTGGCTGCCATTCACGTAGATAAGAAATGATTTTTGGTGTTTTCTTCAAAACGAGCACAAGATGCTCGGTGTCAGAAGAGATCTTTGAAACAGTGGTATCTGTCTGTTCATTTTCCGCAAACCAATTGTCCAGTTCTTCTTGCGTTGAAGAAGTGGGTAGGTTTTTTGCCAGCTGTTCTTCTGAAAAACTAAAAGCAGGAGTAAAATCACTGACTGCCATACTGTGGATAATCGCATCGTAGTGTTCTTTTTTCGTTAGTGCTTCTAATTGTAAAAATAAGTCCAGTGCAGATTCGATCGTATAAATCGTTATATTGGAGTGTCTTTTCGGTTTCAGTGCTTGTTTCGTAGTCACGTAATCGATTGTGGTATCCGGATTGGCAGCTAAATAATCAGCTAATGCTTGCCCTAATCGTCCTGTCGAATGATTTGTAATAGCACGTACTTGATCGATTTTTTCAGTCGTTCCTCCAGCTGTGATTAGAATCTTCATTTATGGTCACCTACATTTACTAGTGTTCTTCCTTGGTGTGTTCCAGCAAGTAGTTTAGATGCTGTTTCAGGCAATTGATCCAGAGTAATCTCTTGGACGACCAGTTCATCTGCAATCTGCAAATCCGCCATCTGTTGCCATAAAGAAAGACGTTGATCTATTGGTACATTGACAGAATCAATTCCAATCAACTGGATGTTTCGCAGAATAAAAGGCAAGACAGTCGCGTTTAGTTTGATTCCCCCAGCATTGCCACATAAAGCTACTGCACCGTTATAAGAGATCAATGGAAGAAGACTACTTAGCTGCTCGCCACCTACTGTGTCGATGACATAGTCGATTTGCTGTTTTCCTAAAGCTTTTGTTGTCTCTGGCAGAAATTCATCAGGTCGTACGACTTGAGAAGCACCTAGACTTTTTAGCCATGTGACAGACTCTTCTTTTCTGGAAAAGGCAATGATTGACTGGAATCCTAGTGTATGTAACAGAGCTATCGCTGTACTGCCTACACCGCCAGAAGCACCAGTAACGACAACTTTTTTATCGGAGGTCATACCTTGACGGATTAAAGCGTTCACACATAACATAGCAGTAAAGCCTGCTGTACCAAGGATCATCGCTTGACGCAGCGTCATATTTTTTGGTAGAGGAACTAACCAGTCTCCTGGTACTTTTTGATATTGGCTATAACCGCCTGGATGGGTGACGCCAAGCCCAAAACCAGTAGCAAGTACAAGATCTTCTTTTGAAAAACGTGGATTGTTACTTTGGACGACAATTCCGGATAAATCAATCCCTGGAGTCATCGGATAGGTTCGTATCACCTGACCAGACTCGCTCATTGCCAATGCATCTTTGTAATTGACATCAGAATAGGCAATTTTTACCAAGACTTCATTTTCAGCCAACTCAGTAAATGTCAGATCACTGATTGCTGTATGGAAAACAGGTTCCTTTATTACCTGAAAAGATCGAAAAGCGTTCATTCGTGAGACACTCCTTTTAAAATTTTCTTTTATCATACCATAAAGCCTACTCTTTTATTCTTGTTCTTCCGTAAATTTAGACAAAAATTAGGTGAAAAATAAAGAATCAAACAACTAGAATTTATTCCAAAAGATAAAGAAATATTCAGCAAAAAAAATTTTACAAAGGGTTGCCTTTTTCAATAAATTTCGTATACTAATACGAGTGGTAGTAAACAGTAAGTTTACTATTAGAAAACTTCGATTCGGAGGAAATTATGGAAATTGGTGAGAAGTTAAGAAATTTGCGCATCCAAAAGAATTTGACACAAGAAGAACTAGGCGAACGCACAGATTTGTCAAAAGGGTATATTTCCCAGTTGGAACGAGATTTAAGTTCACCATCAATGGAAACATTCTTTTCTATTCTTGAAGTCTTAGGTGTGACTCCAGAAGAATTTTTTCATCAAGAAGCAGCGAATCTGCAAGTGGTTTATTCAAAAGAAGATCATACGGTTTATTTCGATGAAGAAAACGGGTATGAATTGGAATGGCTCGTGGCTGATTCGAATGAAAAAGAAATGGAGCCTGTCTTGCTGACTTTTGAAGGTGCAGGAGAATATAAGACGTTTGAACCTTCATTATCTGAAACGTTTATTTTTGTATTAGAAGGGGAATTAGAGTTAAGCTTAGGAGAGACGGTCTATGTGGCAAAAGCAGGACAGTCGATCTATTATCAAGCGACAAAACAACATCAATTAAGGAATCATCTCAAAAAACGAACAAAAGTATTGATTGTTGCAACGCAATCATATTTGTAATATAGGGGGTAAAAACGTGGGGAAACCAATCATTTCATTTGATCAAGTAGTGAAACGCTATGATGATGAAACAGTATTAAAAAAAGTAAGTTTTGAGATCGAACAAGGAAAATTTTATACACTGCTTGGTCCTTCCGGCTGTGGCAAAACAACGATCCTACGTATTATAGCTGGATTCACCGAAGCTACAGAAGGGGACATCTATTTTGAAGGGAAACGGTTGAATGATTTGCCAGCTAATAAGCGACAAGTAAATACAGTCTTCCAAGATTATGCACTTTTTCCTCATATGAATGTTTTTGATAACGTTGCTTTTGGATTGAAGATCAAGAAAATGTCCAAATCAGATATCGAAAAGAAGGTAAAAGATGCTTTGCGTATGGTCCAGCTTCCTGGATACGAAAAACGGGAGATCAGTGAAATGTCTGGTGGTCAAAGACAGCGTGTAGCGATTGCACGAGCAATTGTAAATGAACCGAAAGTATTGCTACTAGATGAACCGTTATCGGCGCTTGATTTGAAACTACGTACAGATATGCAGTATGAACTGCGGGATCTGCAACAACGATTAGGAATCACGTTTATTTTTGTTACTCATGACCAAGAAGAAGCGTTGGCAATGAGTGATGAGATTTTTGTCATGAATAAAGGGAAAATCGTCCAAAGTGGTACACCCGTAGATATTTATGATGAGCCAATCAATCATTTCGTTGCTGATTTTGTTGGGGAGAGCAATATCGTGGACGGTGTAATGATCGAAGATAATCTAGTTGAGTTTGTTGGTAAGCAATTTGAATGTGTCGATGGCGGGATGCGTCTAAATGAACCAGTTGAAGTTGTTTTACGCCCAGAGGATTTGACGATCACGACACCAGATAAAGGAAAACTAGTCGTAACGGTCGATACTCAGCTGTTTCGTGGTGTCCATTATGAAATCATCTGTTATGATGAACAGCAAAATGAATGGATGGTCCATTCAACGAAAAAAGCTAAAGAAGGAAGCAAAGTAGGGTTGGCCTTTGAGCCAGAAGATATCCATGTCATGCGTTTCAACGAGTCTGAAGAAGAATTCGATGCACGTCTTGACAGCTACGAAGAATAGGGGGGACAAGAATGAAAACAATGCGCAGGATCTATTCCGTCCCTTATATTTTGTGGCTCGGTTTATTCGTGATCGCGCCTGTATTAATGATCATTTATCAATCTTTTTTTGATATGAATGGGCAATTCACGCTGAATAATTATCTATCTTATTTTACGTCGGGGACATCGCTCTCTATGACGATCAATTCTGTATGGTATGCATTTTTGATCACGTTTTTCACGCTGATCATCAGTTACCCGACTGCTTATTTTTTAACAAAACTGAAGCACAAGCAATTATGGCTGATGCTGATTATTTTGCCTACATGGGTGAATCTGCTGCTTAAAGCTTACGCATTTATTGGGATTTTCAGTGTGCACGGCAGCGTGAATCATTTCTTTGATTTTATCGGGATCGGGCCGAAACAGATATTATTCACAGACTTCAGTTTTCTGTTCGTGGCAACGTATATCGAGATTCCATTCATGATTATGCCAATTTTCAATGCATTGGAAGAGATGAATCCTTCTTTGATCAGTGCTAGCAGAGATTTAGGCGCGAATAGCTTTGAGACCTTCCGACGAGTGATTTTTCCGTTATCATTAAATGGTGTGAAAAGTGGTGTTCAAGCAGTATTTATTCCTTCTCTTTCTTTATTCATGCTGACTCGTCTGATTGGCGGAAATCGGGTGATCACTTTAGGAACGGCTATCGAACAGCATTTCTTGGTTACACAAAACTGGGGGATGGGTTCTACAATCGGTGTGATTTTAATCATTGCTATGTTTATCGTGATGCTCCTGACAGGCGAGAAGAAAAAAGGAGGTCGCTCATAAATGAAAAAATTTAAATGGTCGTATCTTTATTTAGGGATCGTTTTTTTATTCTTATATGCACCGATCTTCTATCTGATTTTTTATTCCTTCAATGAAGGAGGAACGATGAACAGCTTTACAGGATTTACTTGGGAAAATTATGAAGCTGTTTTTGAAGATACACGTTTGATCATTATCGTATTGAATACGTTCATGCTGGCTTTCTTATCTGCATTGATCGCCACGATCATCGGGACATTTGGGGCTATGGGGATCTATTATACGAAAAAACGACGTGCACGGACAGCGTTGTTGAGCATGAATAACATCTTATTAGTCTCTCCTGATGTTATTATCGGTGCTAGTTTCTTGATTTTCTTTACACTACTAGGATTCGGATTAGGTTTTCAGAGTGTATTGCTTTCCCATATTGCTTTCAGCATTCCAATCGTCGTCTTGATGGTCTTGCCAAAATTGCAGGAAATGAACGATTCAATGGTCGATGCGGCTAGAGACCTTGGTGCTAATAATTTCCAAGTAGTCAAAAATATCATTTTGCCTTATCTTTCTCCAGGAATCATAGCTGGATATTTTATGGCATTTACCTATTCTCTTGATGATTTTGCGGTTACGTTTTTCGTCACAGGAAATGGCTTTACGACGCTCTCAGTAGAGATTTATTCTCGTGCAAGACAAGGAATCAGTTTAGAAATCAATGCGCTAAGTGCGTTAGTTTTCTTGTTCTCCATGATATTGGTCATTGGATACTACTTCATTAGTAAAGAAAACCGTCCAAAACGGCTGAAGAAAAACAGAAGAGTACGCGAGGGGGTGGCACGGCTGCGATGAAAAAATTACAATCTCTGTTTTTAGGTATTCTCATCATTATTGCGGTGCTGCTGCTTGGTGTTCGTCAACTTGAAAAAACAAGTGGCATGAGTGGAGCAAAGGTACTTACCATCTATAACTGGGGAGATTATATCGATCCTAGTTTGATCACGAAATTTGAAAAAGAATATGGATACAAAGTGAATTATGAAACATTTGATTCTAATGAAGCGATGTTCACAAAAATCCAGCAAGGTGGGACAAACTACGACATCGCTATACCAAGTGAATATATGATCCAAAAAATGATCAAAGAAAAACTAGTACTTCCATTAGATCATTCGAAGATCAAAGGATTAAATAATATTGATCCACGATTTTTAGACTTGGATTTTGATCCAGATAATCAGTATTCGATTCCATATTTTTGGGGAACTTTAGGGATCGTATATAACGATAAATTCTTTGATGCAGATCAAATTAAGCATTGGGATGATTTGTGGAAGCCGGAATTAAAAGACAGTTTGATGCTGATTGACGGTGCACGAGAAGTTATGGGGCTTTCTTTGAATAGTTTAGGCTATTCTTTGAATAGTAAGAATATGGCACAGCTGACAGAAGCAGCAAATAAATTGAATCATTTAACGCCAAATGTCAAAGCAATCGTGGCAGATGAGATCAAAATGTATATGATCAATGAAGAAGCCTCCGTGGCAGTGACATTTTCTGGCGAAGCTGCCGATATGATGTGGGAAAATGAACATTTACATTATGTGATCCCACCAGAAGGTTCCAATCTTTGGTTTGATAATATCGTTATGCCAAAAACCGTGAAAAATAAAGAAGGTGCCTATGATTTCATCAACTTTATGCTAGAACCGGAAAATGCGGCACAAAATGCAGAGTATATTGGTTATTCTACACCAAATGAAAAAGCAAAAGCGTTATTGCCAAAAGACATTTCGTCGGACGAACAATTCTATCCATCTGATGACACGATCTCCCATCTTGAAGTCTACGAAGATCTAGGATCGAAATACCTAGGCATCTATAATGACCTATTCTTAGAATTCAAGATGTATCGGAAATAGCGAGAAAATAAGCAAATTTGCATAACTATAATAAAAAGGACTTAGTTTTGATGTGGAATTTTTCAAAATTAAGTCCTTTTTTATGTGGTTGAAACGGGTATGATCATTTTAAGGAAGTGATCTAAGATGAAAGGACGACTGAATAATTATCATATTAGAAAAGCTTTATTGTATTCCACAAACAAATTACTAAGAATAACAAATTAGTTTTTGTTTGTTCTTATTCCCTATTGACTTTTCTTTCAAACATGCTATTCTAATTTTATTCTAATAGTATCCGATGAGAAGGAAAGTAGACAGAAAATGGTTCAAGAGAGGCTTTGGTTGGTGTAAAAAGCTAGAAGTTGACTGTCGAAAATGGCCTTAGAGGATTTTTTGTCGAAAGGTAGGCAAAAACGAACAGTCTTTCGTTACCAAGACCACTGATTTTATTGTCAGGCTGAGAGAAAGAATGTTTTTTCTGAAAAAAGGTGGTACCACGAGTATAATCGTCCTTTTACTAGTATTTGCTAGTAAAAGGATTTTTTTTTACAAAAAACAAAGAAAAGAGTGAGTGAAATGAGCAAAAATAGACCATTTACAGTAGATCATGTCGGAAGTTTCTTACGCCCGCAATCGATCAAAGAAGCAAGAAAAAAAGTTCAAGAAGGCTTACTTTCAAAAGAAGAACTTCGTGCAATCGAAGACCAGGAAATAAAAAAATTAGTGGAAGACCAAAAAGCAGTCGGCATCAAAGGAATTACAGATGGTGAATTTCGGCGTGGATTTTGGCATCTTGATTTTTTAGAAGAACTAAATGGTATCGAAGGCTATGTTCCAGAAACTGGATATAATCAAACATTCCACGGAAAAGCAGCACCAGCTTATAATATTTGGGTAGTAGATAAATTATCTTTCAATCCAAATCACCCATTTTTAAAAGATTTTGCTTTTCTGAAAGAAGTAGTGGAAACAGATGATACTTTTGTTGCAAAAGCAACGATCCCTAGTCCCACGATGATTTTACGACAAGAGATCCTATCTAATGATGGTTCTTCAAAAATCAAGGAGATTTATCCTGATCTATCTGATTTTTATGAGGACTTGTCCTCTACTTACAAAGCAGCGATTCATGCTTTTTATGAAAAAGGTTGCCGTTACCTGCAATTCGATGATACAAATTGGGCGTTTCTAGCTGATCAAACTAAAAGAGAAGCACTTCTTCAAAAAGGAATTGATCCGAAAGAAATGGCCCATATTTGTAGAGAGATTATCAATAACGCACTGGAAGACAAACCAGAAGATTTGACGATCACAACACATATCTGCCGCGGGAATCACGCTTCTTCTTGGCTGTTTTCCGGTGGATATGAACCCATTGCAGAAGAGTTGTTTTCAACAAATTATGATGGTTTCTTTTTGGAATACGATTCTGACCGAGCAGGAGATTTTACTCCTTTAAGACATTGGAGTAACAAAGAAAGTAAAGTTGTTTTAGGATTAGTTACTTCTAAGTTTCCAGATTTGGAAGATACGGAGAAAATAAAAGAACGAATAAAAGAAGTACAACAATTTGTACCATTGGAAAATCTAAGTATCAGTCCTCAATGTGGGTTTGCTTCAACAGAAGAAGGAAACCATTTAACAGAAGAAGAACAATGGAAGAAAATCCAATTATTGCAGCAAGTCGCAAAAGAAGTTTGGCTATAAAAATGTGAGGCTTGGCAAAAAAAAGCGTCCCAAAAAGTCGGCTTTTCATGGAGTGGAGAAATCCACTCTTTTTTATTTACCTTTTATATTACGCGAATTGTAAAATTAAGTTAGAAAAATAAAAAGGCATTTATGGTACACTCAAATTGTATTTCCGACGAAAGAAAACAAAGGAGTGTAACCATAAATGACCTACAAACATCTTACCATAGACGAACTGACAATGATAGAATCATATTATCTTCAACATAATAAGCCGGTTGAAATCGCTAACCGAATGGGACGTGCTATACAAACTATTTATAATGTAGTCAATAAGTTCAAGCAAGGCAAGACTGCTCTTGATTATTGGCACCAGTATAAAGAAAATAAGAAAAAATGTGGTAGAAAAGTCATTCAATTACCTGCTCATGAAGTAGATTACATTAAAGAGAAAGTCACTCTTGGTTGGATGCCTGACGTCATTATCGGGCGAAAAGAAAGGCCTGTTTCATGCGGTATGAGAACACTTTATCGTTTATTTTCTAAAAGAATATTTGATATTGACACACTACCGATGAAAGGTAAAAGAAAACCCAATGGCCATCAGGAAAAACGGGGAAAACAACAGTATCAGCGCTCAATCCATGATCGACCTGATAATTATCCTGATTTCAATTCTGAGTTTGGTCACCTTGAAGGTGATACGATCGTTGGCATTCATCATAAAAGTGCCGTCATTACTTTAGTTGAAAGATTATCTAAAGTCATTATCACGATTAAACCCAACGGCCGTAAGGCATTAGATATTGAAACTGCCCTTAATCAATGGTTTTCTCGCTTCCCTAAAAACTTCTTTAAATCTATTACGTTTGACTGTGGAAAAGAATTTTCTAACTGGAAAGCCATTAGTAACCAACATGATATTGATATATATTTTGCGGACCCTGGAACACCTTCTCAACGCCCATTAAACGAGAATTCTAACGGGATTCTGCGTCGTAATGGACTGCCGAAATCAATGGATTTTAGAGAAGTGAATCAGACATTTATTTCCAGTGTCAGCAATCAACGTAATCATATTCCAAGAAAATCATTGAATTACAGAACACCAATCGAAATATTTTTGAGCTATGTACAAGAAGCATTTTATTCTAGCTTAATTTGACAAATCATATTATTTATTTGTTAAATAAATAGGAACAAAAAAATTAAATTACTTAATACACACATTAGGGATCATTCATTGAAGGATCAGAAGACAACGAGGATGGCGAAAAATATGATTACAATAGAAAAGTCGTTCTAAACAAATCAGTTCCTAGTATCACACAACGCAAGCCAGTCGATTTGGTGAGATTAGAGGAGTGAAAGCAAACTTTATTATATAAGAAAAAATATTCGAAAGGGATGCTAGTTTAGGTACTAGTGCTGATGAATTAATATGATGCCTCGTAATATTAGGCGTAGTTACTCTAGAGACATCACTATGGACTATGATTTGTCTCAGAGTCACAACATGTTTTTTTATGAAAAGAAACAGCTAAAATAATTAAATTGCGCAATGTTTAAACTTTCTTAAACTATAACCTAATAAATGTGAAGAAATAATGCACAATTTCTTCACATTTATCTTCTATTCTATGTACATACCAACCAACAACCCTATATACTTTTTCATTTTTACTCCTCAAGTAAAAATAACTCCTAGACCGCGGATACCCACCGCGGTCGTTTTTTTATTCTTCAATCAAAATCGCTTTGATACCCAAACCTGCCAAGATTCGGGCAGAAGTATAAGTATTCAATCCTCTTCTGAAAGTAATGTAAACTTTTTTATCTTTTGGGATTTCATTGATTCGATCTCGTAACTCATTCATTGGAATATTTTTTGTTGCCGAGATACTGCCAGAAGGTGCTTTATTAGGTTCACGTATATCTAAAAAGAACGCTTCTTTCAAATCGTTTTCGGGTATATCACTTGCTTTGATCGTTTCTACGATATTCGTCATTTGATTGATTGCGACATAACCAGCTATATTCAACGGGTCACGGGTAGTAGAATACGGTGGAGAGTAAGGCAACTCCAAATCAGGCAAATCAAAGACTGTCAAGTTTCCGGTGATCGCTATAGAAAGTTCTCCCATCCGTTTATCGACACCTTTTTCTCCAAATGCTTGTCCACCTAAAATACGACCGCTATCTGCATCAAAAATCAGCTTTAGATTTAATCTTGTAGCTTCTGGATAGAAATAGGCATGGTCAAAAGGAGTGATAAAAACAGTTTTATAATTTGTTATGCCTGATGCTTTTAATGCATGTTCTGTCATTCCCGTATAACTTGCTGTATGATCAAAGATTTTTGCGACACCTGCACCAATATATCCGCGATAGCGCATAGGCGTACCATTTAAAATATCTGCCAACATATGTCCTTGACGATTGGCCGCACTGGAAAGCATACTTTGGATCGGCTGACCAGTCACTACACTAGTCGTTTCGATAATATCGCCAATCGCATAGATGTCCGGCAGATTAGTTTGTAACTGGTCATCAACAATGATCTGGCCTGTATCTGATAATTGTATGCCGGCTGCTTTCACCACTTCATTATTCGGAGAAACACCAACAGCAAAGATTAGCATATCAGCAGAAAGGACGGAGCCATCTGATAATACTATTTCTCGACCTTTATCACGGATCTCAGTAACTCTTGTTTCTAAATGAACGGCTAATCCTTCTTTCAGCAATTTGTCATAAACTAAATCAGCAATTTCTGGATCATAAGGGAAAGCGACTTGTGGCAATTGATCGATTAAAGTCACGTCTAAGCCGCGATGCTTGAAATTCTCAGCTAATTCCAGACCCATAACACCTGCACCAAGAATGACGACATGTTGTGGATTTTTTTCTTCAAGGAACGATTTGATTCGATCCGCATCCGTCACACTACGGAGGACAAAGCCGTTTTCTGCTTCAAAAACTCCGGGAATATCCGGATAATCTGGTCTAGCACCAGAAGAGATGATCAACTTATCGTAATCTGTTTTTGTTTCTTCATTTGTGGATAGGTCTTTAACTGTTAATTGCTTAGTAGAAGGATCGATTGCTGTTACTTCGTGTTTAGTAAAGACATCGATGTTGTTTTTTGTTTTCAATATTTCTGGTGTACGTTCGATCAGCGAGTCACGGTCCGTGATTACACCACCTAAATAATAAGGCAAAGCACAACTTGCGTAAGAAATATTCTCTCCGCGTTCATAGATAATGATTTCATGTGCTTCATTCAATCGACGGAAACGAGTGGCAAATGAAGGACCGCCAGCTACACCGCCAATGACAACAACTTTCATAAAAACATCTCCTTTTCTATGTTGATCGTACTATGTTATGGCAAAAAACAGCAAATAATTGTGCCGGAAAATTATTGTTTATTTTGTCAGTAGAGAAAAATAGTAAGAAAAAAGAGAACGGTTTCGCTATGTTTCTGCATAAAAAAGAAAGAGGCTATGACAACAGGGCTGTCACAACCTCTTTCCATTGGCTTTTAATTCTCGTATTCTTCTAATTCCAAGCTTAGTTCTTCCCATTCCGACAATTTTGTTTCTTGATCTTGTCTAGCTGATTCTAAAGCTTGGTTCAGCTCATTGAGTTTTACGTGATCTTCCAGATTTTCTGGTGCGACCATTTCTTGTTCCAACCGATCGATCCATTCATCGATCCGCGTCATTTCTTCTTCAACCTGAGTGATTTTTCGTTGAAGGCTACGGATAAGCTTTTGCTGTTCTTTGCTCTGGTAATAATCGGATTTATTCGTAGGAGCAGGAGCGGATTCTGGCTCATCTTGTGCCAATAATTCGGCGATTTCTTCTTCTTCTTGTTTTTTCTCTAAATAATAATCATAGTCTCCAAGATAGACTTTACTGCCATTTTCAGAGAGTTCGACGACTTTTGTCGCGATCCGATTGATGAAATATCGGTCATGGGAAACAAAAAGCAGTGTGCCATCGTAATCGATCAATGCATTTTCTAATACTTCTTTGTTGTCAATATCTAAATGGTTTGTTGGTTCGTCCAAGATCAAAAAATTTTCTTTGTTCATCGCTAGCTTGGCTAAAGCAACCCGTGCTTTTTCACCGCCGCTTAACAGAGGGATTGGTTTTTCTACATCTTCGCCAGAAAATAAGAAAGCACCTAAAGCACTTCGAATGTCTTTTTCAGGAGTGGTAGGATGCTCATCCCACAATTCTGCTAGAATCGTCTTGTCTGTATGCAGATCAGCTTGCCCTTGATCATAATAGCCGATGGTGACATTTGTCCCTAGCGTTTCTTTGCCACGGATAAAAGGGATCTGGTGGATGATCGATTTCAGCAACGTCGATTTTCCGATACCATTCGGACCTACTAGAGCAATCGCTTCTTGTCGGCGGATATCCAAATTGATTGGTTCAGATAAGGTGACATCATCATATCCGATAGCGGCATCTTCGATTTGCAAGACAACATTTCCAGAAGGTTTTTCTATACTGAAAAGAAAGTTTGCTTGTTTCTCATCCCCTTGAGGACGATCCAGACGTTCCATTTTTTCTAATGTCTTTCTGCGACTTTGCGCCCGTTTAGTGGTAGAGGCACGAACAAGATTCCGAGCAACGAAGTCTTCTAATTTGTGGATCTCTGTCTGCTGCTTTTCATAAGCCTTCCATTCACTTGTCAGCTGTTCTGCTTTCAAGTCTAGATACTTCGAGTAGTTGCCTTTGTAATGGCGCATTTTTCTTCTGCTTAGTTCATAAACTTCATTGACTACTTTGTCTAAGAAATAACGGTCATGTGAAACAATCAGTAATGCACCGGTATAGCTTTGCAGATAATTTTCAAGCCAGGAAAGCGTCTCGATATCTAAATGGTTCGTGGGTTCGTCTAGAATCAAAATGTCAGGGTGTTGCAAAAGCATGCGAGCTAAAGCTAAACGTGTACGCTGTCCACCTGATAAAGTATCGATTTTCTGGTCATAAAAGGAAGAATCGAATTTAAAACCATGCAATACGGAACGAATTTCATTTTCATAACCATAGCCGTTTCGATCCGAAAAATCGTGTTGCAGCCGATCATATTCTTTTAAATAAGAAGTATAAGCGGGTGTATCTGGCGTACCTTCGCTAATGAAAATCTCTAGTTCACGCATCCGCTGTTCCATTTGTCTAACTTGTTCAAAAGCTTTCAGCATCTCGTTCCACACTGTTTCATTGGAATCAAGTCCTGTGTCCTGAGCGAGGTATCCGAGAGTCGCTGTTTTATTTTTAGCAATCTTTCCATCATCTGGTGCTTCAATTCCAGCAATGATCTTCAATAAAGTCGATTTTCCAGCGCCATTTCTGCCAACTAAAGCGACACGAGCGCCTGTACTGATTTCTAAATGTATGTTTTCAAATAAGACTTCTGCACCAAAATGGCGAGCAATCTGATTGGCTTGTAATAATATCATGGAATCCTCTTTTCTACTTTGTGAATTCTCCTCAAATAAAAAACTATTTTTCAATTAGTAGTCTACCATAAATTCCATCATACTGCGAGATTTGCAGAAATGATAAATAAATGGATAAAGAATAAAATTTCACAATATCTGAGCAATGGAATTGATTTTTTCCTATAAATACTGCTATGATGGAGAAATCAAAGATGTAATTAGACAATACGTGGAGGTCATTTCGTGAAAGATCATATTATTCCAAAGGCGACAGCTAAAAGACTGCCTTTGTATTATCGTTATTTAAGGATTTTAAATAATGCTGGAAAGAAAAAAGTGTCTTCAACTGAATTAAGTGAAGCCGTTCAAGTAGATAGTGCAACGATCCGTCGAGATTTTTCTTATTTTGGCGAATTAGGAAAACGTGGGTATGGGTATGATGTAGAAGATCTTATGCACTTTTTTGCGAAGACATTAAATGAAGATCAATTGACAAATGTTGCGCTGATTGGTGTAGGGAACTTGGGAAGTGCTTTACTAAAATATAAATTCCATCAAAGTAATAGCATACGTATCAGTTGTGCTTTTGATGTGAATGAAGAAATCGTTGGACGCATCGTAGACGGTATCCCCGTTTATCCAATGGAAGATATGTCGGAACAAATCAAGATCCAGCAAATCGAAGTAGCGATTTTAACGATTCCCGCTGAAAGAGCACAAGAAGTAGTCAATCAGTTAACGGAAGCAGGAATCAAAGGAATCTTGAACTTTACCGCTGCTCGATTGAATGCTCCGTCAGATGTATTGATCCAAAATGTTGATTTGACGAATGAATTGCAAACCTTGATCTATTTCTTGCATTCTGACGCAAATGCGCATTCCGAAAATACAGCAGAATAAAAATAAAAAGCGATTGAACAAATGAAGGCAAAACTTTCACTTGTTCAATCGCTTTTTTCTGTTTGGATAATGTTTATTCTGTTCGAAAGAGTTCTTCATAAGAAAGAGAATCATCTTCTGCTGTCAGTTCATCTAGTAAATGCCGGATTTTTTTAAAGTCGATGAACCGCGCTTGCCGAGAGATCTCTTTTCCATGATGAAAAACCAGAACAACTGGCGCAGTCAATACTTCAAATCTGCTAGCTACTTCTGGCGTTTCGAATGCATCCAAATGAAGTGCCGGAATATCATAATGGGTGAGCAGCTCCTCCAATCGTGGACGAACAGCGTGACAAACACTGCAATTAGGCATCGAAAGATAAACGATGGCAACGGATGATTGTTGCAGTATGTCTTGAACTTCAGACAAATTAGTGGTTTGTTTCATTTTCATTCTCCCTTTTGTGATAGAAGTGATATGTACGAGACCTTAATTTAATGGGAATAATAGAAAAAGTCAATTGAAGTGCTTCGATAAAAAATAAGAGTTGTGTAAAAATTGACAGAGCAACTTGTTTTTTTTTGAATAAAAGCGTATATTTGCAAAGCGAATGAACTAGAAATGAAAAGGAGGAAACTCATGTTTTCTTTTATTCCCAATTCGGTTTTGCAGATGAGTACGATTTTCTTATCGATCGTTATCGAAGCATTGCCCTTTGTACTATTAGGTTGTCTTATCTCAGGCGCCTTACAAGTATTTTTGACCCCAGAACGTGTGAAGCGATGGCTTCCTGAAAATCGTATATTCTCTATTTTTACTGGTTCGATCTTAGGATTTTTCTTTCCTTCATGTGAATGCGGCATCGTACCTATCGTTCATCAGTTTGTAAAAAAAGGCGTGCCGGTTCACACAGCATTTGCTTTTATGCTGACAGCGCCAATCATTAATCCCATCGTGATTTTTTCCACGTTTATCGCATTTGGCAATTCTTGGCAGATGGCAAGCTGGCGAGTGATAGGCAGCTTTTTTGTTGCACTTGTGATTGGTGTCTGGCTTGCCTATTTTCAAAAAGACGCTGTATTGAAAGAAAAAATCTCCTCTAAAGTAGCCGAAGATCACCATCATCATGCCCATGAAGAAGAACACAGTGATAAGAATGAGCCAAAAAATCGGCTGTTCCATCAAACGGGGCATGTGTTGACACATTCAATCGATGAATTTTTTGATACAGGTCGTTATTTGATTATTGGTGGGTTAATCGCAGCTGCGATGCAGACTTATTTACCAACTAGAATGATGCTAACGCTCGGCTCAACAAAGATTTTAGCCATCATTATCATGCTGTTATTAGCTTTTACGATGTCTCTTTGTTCAGAAGCAGATGCGTTTATCGGGTCTTCATTGTTAAGTCTGTTCGGCACAGCACCTGTAGCTGCCTTTTTGGTCTTTGGTCCAATGGTCGATATCAAAAATCTATTGATGATGAAACGATATTTTACAGGACGTTTTATTCTATCGCTGATCGGACTGATTGCCCTTAGCGTTGTTGGATTCACATTATTTATTTAGGAGGAAAAATATGCTGCGGTTTTTGATTTTATCTGGCTATTTCGAATTGATGATGTATTTGCAAGTCTCTGGCAAACTTGATCAATATATCAATGTCCACTATCGTTATTTAGCTATTCTTTCGATGATTTTATCCGCTCTTTTGGCTTTAGTTCAGCTGTATTTGTGGGTCAAAAACGGAAAAGCAGAGGAAGAGACGCACGAGCATGATCATGATCACGACCATGGGTTATCGAAACCTTATCAACGTGGAATCGCCTATGTACTGCTTGCTTTGCCAGTGATCGTTGGTACGTTGTTTCCAACAGTTAGTCTGGACACTACAATCGTAGAAGCCAAAGGATTTAATTTTCCGGTAAGCAAAGAATCGGTAGGTGATCCGGAAATGCAGACACAATACCTAAAGCCAGATACAAGTATTTATTTCAACAAGTCAGACTACTTAGACCAAATGAGTGAACTGAAAGAGAAGTATGGGGATAAGCAGACTATCGAGATCACAGATGAAAATTATTTAGAAGTCATGGAGCTGATCTATAATTACCCTAGCGAATTCATTGGCAAAAAAATCAGCTATGAAGGATTTGTTTACCAAACACCGAACGATAGCAATGCAGATGTCTTCTTGTTCCGCTTCGGTATTATCCATTGTGTGGCAGATTCAGGAGTCTTTGGCTTGTTAACACATATGCCTGAAGGAGTAACGGTTAAAAATGATGAGTGGTATAAAATAGAAGGAACCATCCAATCGGACTATTATCAACCATTCAAGCGTGAAATTCCATCTGTAGTTGTGACAAACGCAGAGAAAGTCGCTGCTCCGAAAAATCAGTATGTGTATCGTTCTTTTTAAAAGAAAAAAATAAATGAACATAGCTCAGACAGTTGACGTGTAAGGACGTCGGTTGTCTGGCTTTTTTTGTATGAGATATTTGGCTATTTGATATGTTTTGTAAAATGATATTTATTTTAGAAGTTGCATGCTGAATGTAGTTAATAGCGGTTTCAAAGGTGTTGGAAAAGATTGTGAAGAGAATTACAATTTATTCCTAACATGTATGTTGAAAAGTTGTATGAAATGATTTTGATAGTAAAATATCGAGTGGAGGTACTTTGTATGATAACACGTATATTTATTTTGGATGACAGTTTGGTTTTTGAAAAAATGATAGAAGATATTTTGGAAGAATCCAGAAATTTACTGATTCCTTGGAATTTCGAGATAATCAAGGGATTGAACGTCATGCAGTTTGTTGAATTTGTCAAAAACAATGATATTCGTTCATCGGATATTTTTTTCTTGATATCGATTTGAACGCTTATTACAGCGGGATTGAACTAGGAGAAATGCTTAGAGAAAAGAACGCGAAGTGTAAAATTGTTTATTTGACCTCTCATCCGAATAAAGCAATAGCTGTTATTAACCGAAATATTACGCCTAGCGGGTATTTGATAAAAGAATTCACTTATGAAAAAAATAAAAAAAACATCCAAAGTTACTTATTGAAAGAAAAAGAGAACGAGCCTGTTCAACAAGCGAACAAAAAAAAGTGGACGTCTGTTCGTTATGGCAATAGCGATCATTATATCCATTACGATGAGATTCTTTATCTAATGAGCATGCCAGGCTATAAAAATAAGATAGGTTTGGTATTGAAAGACGAAGAGACACTCATAAACGGCACAATAAAAAAATATAAAAAAACACTGGAATATGAGTATTTATGTAAAGATTTAAAAGTCTACATCATTAATACTGAAAACATTACATCTATTAGCCGAGTAAATGAAGTAGTAACGTTTACGAATGGAGAACAACTAGAGATGGGTAAGAGAAGTATTGATAAACTAAAGAAATTTATTCAAGAAAAGATAAGGAATGAATCATTTTAAAAAATTAAAAATAAAGGATCATATCTCACTTTTTAGTAAACAGACTTAAGTTAATCATGCAAGTTCCTTCTTCCATTTTGTTTCTCTAATACTCGGACCAAGATGCTGATCTCACCCCTTCTACTAAACAGTGTTCCAGAAGTAGTTTCTTCGAAAAATAAGATAGGATTCACAAAAATTTAAGAAACCATTTTCGTGAATCCTGTCTTATTTCGTGAAGCTAATCACTTCTGTCACAACCTTTTCTTTGTTACACTTCGTTTATTTAAAAAGCCGTTTTTTTCGTTTCAACATGATGGCATCACGCTTTACTTTGAAGTTGCGGATGTTATGGTTAAAGACTTCCGATAATACGAGACCTAAAGCAATTGCTCCAGCTATCATGATTGCTTGGACCGCATAGTGAGCTGCTTCTTGATAGGATTCAGTAACGAGATTCCGAACCGCTTGATAAGCCAAACCACCCGGAACTAAAGGAACCATCCCAGGAATATTGAAAATCGTTACAGGCATTCTCAAACGCTTAGAGAAAAGATCACTGATGAATGCGACTCCTAAAGAGCCAAGCAATGACCCGAAAGCAGCAGATCCGCCCATTTGAACACAGATCCAGTAGATCATCCAGCCGAAAGCACCAGAAAGACCACAACAAATCAATGAACGCCTAGGGACATTTGTAACAATGGCAAATGCCGCAGTCGCTAAAAAACTAAAAGAAAATTGAATAAATATCGTGCCCATACTCGTGCTCCTTTCTTAATAAAAAAGCTGGAAAATAAAAGCAATCGCAAAACCAATCATCGTAGCAGTCATCATCGCTTCTGTTCCGCGAGAAACCCCTGACACATAATGACCAGCTAGCAAATCACGGATAGCATTCGTAATTTGAACCCCAGGAACCAAAGGCATCACACATCCGATAATAATTAAATCCTGATTGCTTCCTAAGCCAAAACGAACACTGTAGATAGCAGCTATGCCAATCAATAAAGAAGATAAAAATTCCGATAAAAATTTGATTCTAAAAAATTTCAAACTATACAGATAAACTGCGTATCCCCATCCACCAATAATTAAAGTCACAGGCAAATCGGTCATCTTTCCGCCGAATAACACCATGATCGTTCCACTGATAACTGCCGCACTAACGATCTGCAACCAGACAGGAAAGAACGAACGGTCTCGGTCGATTGCCTGCAATTCACTGTAAAGTTCTTCTAATGTTAGTTCTGAAGCAACATACTTACGTGAAAGATCATTCACTTTTACTACTTTTTCTAAATTGATCGAACGGTTGGTGATTTGTTCCATTCGAATGGTCGAGGTACGATCAAGACCAATAAAGAGACCAGTCTGCGTGACATAGCTGACCAAACGGAAATTTCCAGAAGCTAAAGCAATTCGACTCATCGTATCTTCTACCCGATACATCTCTGCATTGCTTTCCATCATGATTTTCCCAGCGAGTAGACAAGTGTCTAGCAGCAGATCTAATTCTTTTCCCGTCATAGCATCTTCTCCAATAATTGATTGATTAGTTTTATTTTACTACAAAACATATCGGAAGCGTAAAGAATAAAAAAACTTGAGGAAGGAGTGAAAGAGGCGTATACTGTTTTTGTATCGCGGGTGTAGTTTAGTGGTAAAATCCCAGCTTCCCAAGCTGATGTCGCGGGTTCGATTCCCGTCACCCGCTTAAAAGAGGCTGTGAAAAAGCTGTCCTGCATCAAGTAATATGAATAGTCAAGCAAAAAAGCTTCTTATGTTTTTGACTTGGTTGGACTTATTACCGCAGATGCAAGCTTTTGAACACTGTTTACCAAGAGGTCGTACAGAAGCCGTTTAGTTTTGAGTATTAAGAAAAATTTTTTGAATGATAATAAATACCTTGTAAATAGTGTTTTGTGATTGAGTAGAGACGATGAATCCGTCTCTTTTTTTGTATTCTTAAGCCGTCTAAAAACTGGTTTTATTTTTTTACTGTTTCTATTTCTTTCCAGTATTTATTTATAGGGGAACATATGTTAAGATTTAGGGGGGCTGTTAGTAAAGGAGTAAAGAAATGAGCAAAAAAACAACCAAGGCGATCGTGGGGATCGTCGCTGCTGTGATTGCAGGGGCACTCGGTATTTCCACCACACAAAAAGATTCAGATATCTTCCAACAAATTACAACCATTTTTGATTCCACACCGCAAGCTTCTCAAGTAGCGGATGTGCCAGAATATGATGGAAAACATCAAGAAATAGAAATCAATGGGAATCAGCCGGAGTTTACAAAAGAGGATCTTAGTCTTTCCAAAGGGACATGGGAAAGCTATTCAAATATAGACAAATTGAACAGAGTAGGACAAGCCAATGCGATGTTGGGAAAAGACTTGTTTCCTACTGAAAAGAGAGAACCTTTGTATATTGATCCGACAGGTTGGAAACAAAAGAAATTAAGTGACGGACAATGGTTATACAACCGCAGCCATTTGATTGGTTTCCAGTTGACTGGTCAAAATAATAACATTAAAAACTTAATGACAGGGACACGTTCGTTGAATGCTCCGTACATGCTTGCCCACGAAAATGATATTGCGGCATATATCAAGGAAACAAATCATCATGTACGCTATCGTGTCACTCCTCATTTCGAGGGAAATGAACTGGTAGCAAGAGGTGTGCAGTTGGAAGCAGAAAGCATTGAAGACAAAAAAATTGAATTCAATGTCTTTATCTACAATGTTCAAGATGGCTACACCATCAATTATGAGACAGGGCAAGCAACGAAAACGAAAAATTAGTAGCAGCAATTCGAATTTTTTATGAACTTTATGAAAAAATTGTGTAAAAACATACTTTCAAAGAAATATAGCGTATACTTTATGGAAAGAGGGCTTTTGAAAAAGCCACAGAAAAAAGGAAAAATCAGACAAATCGTGTTTCTTAATTTATTCAGAAGTTTGGAATATTTGTTTGTAGTTTTCCCTTTCTTCGAGTAAAATAAGGGTGTAGAAGGTAAGCTGGAATTACCTTGCGGGAAAGAGGTGTAGAATCATGGGTTTTACAGATGAAACCGTACGTTTTGGTTTTGACGATAGTCGCAAAAAAGAAGTGAGCGAAACATTAGCGATTGTTTATCGGGCTTTGGAAGAAAAAGGCTACAATCCAATCAATCAGATTGTCGGCTACTTGCTTTCTGGAGACCCGGCCTACATTCCTCGTTATCGTGATGCACGAAATTTGATTCGCCGTCACGAACGCGATGAAATCATGGAAGTAATTGTCAAAGACTACCTCTCAAATCATGGAGTGAATTTATGAGAGTAATGGGCTTGGATGTCGGTTCTAAGACAGTAGGCGTTGCTGTGAGCGATCCCTTTGGCTGGACAGCTCAAGGAGTAGAAATCATTCGAATCAATGAGGCAGAAGAAGAGTTTGGTTTTGATCGGTTGAAGGAATTAGTGGCGCAGTACGAAGTAGACCGTTTTGTAGTTGGATTACCTAAGAATATGAACAATTCCATCGGACCAAGGGCAGAAGCTTCCATGTCATATGGAGAGAAGATCAAAGAACTATTCTCCTTGCCGGTTGATTATCAAGATGAACGACTAACCACTGTTCAGGCAGAACGTATGCTAGTAGAGCAGGCAAATACTTCAAGAGCGAAACGAAAAAAAGTCATCGATAAATTAGCAGCTGTGATGATCTTACAAAATTATTTAGACGGCTCAGGTAAGCAATTATTTTAATAATAAAAGAAAAGAGGTAATCTTATGACAGAACATAACCATTCCCACGACCATGAAGGACACGAACACATCACATTGGTGGATGACCAAGGAAATGAAACATTATATGAAATCCTACTAACAGTTGACGGACAAGAAGAATTTGGACGTAACTATGTTCTTTTATATCCTGCTGGTGTTTCAGAAGATGAAGATGTAGAATTACAAGCTTATGCATACATCGAAAACGAAGATGGAACAGAAGGCGAGTTAGAACAAATCGAAACAGACGCAGAATGGGACATGATTGAAGAAGTATTCAATACATTCATGGCTGAAGAAGAAGAATAAGCTTTAAATGATAGCTGAACCCTTGGTAGTTAAGGGTTCAGCTTTTTTGTATGTTGAATTGAATACGAGATTGAATACGTTCCGCTAGAAATTTAGGTGCTCTGCAAGCTTTTCAACGGTTTTTTCTTTGGTTTCTTTAGTTAGATGAGCATAAGTATCCATTGTTAATTTGATTGATGAGTGTCTAAGCCGTTCTTGAACTTCCTTCATCGAGACTCCTGACTCTAACAGCATACTAGCATGAGTATGTCTGGTTACATGATTACCTAGAAATGGAATACCAGAATTCTTGCAGATTGTGATCATACGAGAATAAATAGCATGTTTAGTAATGATTTCCTTGTAGATTCCACAAAAAATCATTGTTGGATCAGTAATACCAAGGGTTAACATATATCTTTTTTGATTGATTTGCCATTTCTTTAGCCAATTAATTGTTTTATTGTCTAAAGATAGAGAACCATAGCTATTTCTCGTTTTTGGACTTGAAATTTTGTACCCATATTTTGTTTGGCTTAAGGTTTTGTTTATAGTGACGGTTTTTGAATCAAAGTCAATATCTGACCAGTTCAAAGCTAAAGCCTCACTAATTCGACAACCACTAAAAAATAGAAAGCGAAGTAGCGTTTTATCGTAATCTGTTCTATAGGTACTTCCTTTTGATTCCAAGTATTGGAAGAGGACTTCTAGTTGATCTCGTGAATAAATTTTGACAGCATCTTTCTTTTGTTCAATATTTTTATTGGGCATGATTACAAGTTCACAGGGGTTTTTAGTAATTAGCCCCAAAGTCATTGCGTATTTAAAAATACGGCTTACAGTAGAATGTAGGACTTTATATTGATTCGTCATTTTTGCCCATTGATTCAATATTTTCTGAACGTGTTTTACAGTGATTTCTTTGATCCTGAATTTACCGTATTTTGGAAGAATCCATTTATTGAACTTGATCTCAATTTTTAATTTAGTGACTTCCTTTACAGTGGTTTTATAGCTTTCATACCAAAGTTGATAGATTTCTTGAAAAGTCTCGTTTGTATCCTGTTTAAGCCCGTTCTCTTCAAAGTCTACAAGTAGTCTATTAAGTTCGATTTGTGCTTCTTTTTTTGTTTTAAAATTCCTACGTGTAGTACGGACTTCTTTACCAGTTAATGGATTGATTCCAAGGTAAGTTTGAAACAACCATGCTTTGGTTCCGTCTTTCTTTTCATATTGTTTAATTGTTGCCATTATTTTTCCTCCTATCAGTTGCGTGGCGTGCTTTTGATAGGAAAAATATTTATGATAAATGTTTTTTTACAATTTCATTTAACGAATGGTCAATTACAGATTTTAGTTCGAAAAGCTCTGTGGGGGATAATTCACGGTTTCCTTTTTCCCCAGTTAATAAAAATTGAATCAAACCGATAAGATTGAGCGATATTTCTTTTACATCTGGATTATCAATTTTTGAAATTGCGTTAAGATAAGTAGCGAAGCTTTTAATTATTCTATTTACTTCTTCGCTAGAGAGGTGTTCCAAAGAGTCTAGTGCTACTTCGGATAGAAAATACATTGATTCTGTGACGCTTGAATCGACGCCAGTCATAAGATAAAGTTCAGAAACCCCGCCAATTTCTGCAATCTTTTTAATTCTTTCTGAGTTTGGAAGGTTTTTACCATTTTCCCAGTTACTTACAACAGCTTTATCAGCCATAGGAGAGAATAGTTTGCCGAATTCTTCTAATGTCATATTCTCTTTTTTTCTTATTTCCCTTATGCGTTTTCCAATCATTTTAATATTTTTATTGTCATCAGGCATTACTTGTCACCTCCTATTTAAGTTTAACATGATTGATAAAGAAGTTACACAATTTTATTACCAGAGATTGACATTAGGATAAATTATGGTAATATTTAAGTTGTAATATTTCATAACTTAAAAAGACGGAGGTAATTGCAATGAGAGTTCGCGGCTATAGAACAATGCTGGGTTTGACTCAAGAACAGATTTCTAAACTGATAGGAATTAGTAAGCAGAGTTATAGTTTAAAGGAACGAGGTAGAATTAAATTTAGCGACAATGAAAAAGTTAAACTCAAAAAACTTTTTAAAGAAGTAAAAAATGATATAACCATTGATGAAATTTTTTTTGTTGATTAAGTTATAAAAAAATACAACTCAAGGAGGGGGATTATGGGGTTTCAACAAATTCAAGTGATACTTCCAGACGAAATGGATCAATCATTGCGCAAATATTTTTATCAAGTCGCTAAGGAAGCTGTTGATCAAGTTCGTATGGAGACATCTTTAAGCAAAGAAATTTTCCGGCTCGGAGAAGCATGTGAATATTTGAGTTGTAGTAGAAGTACACTAAAAAAATTCATTAATCAGCGTGGTTTAAAGGTGAGTGTCATCGGAGACTGTCAATTTATCAGAAAAGAAGAGTTAGCAAGATTTATTAAAGAGTATGAAGTTTAAAATAAGTGCGTGGCGTGCTTTCAAGAGGAAAAATGAGGTGGGTAAATGACTGAAGATGAAGAAGTGAATTTGATTATGAAAGAGATTGAATATTATTTATCATTCGATTTGTTGCAGCAAGAATATGCCGCAAAGGAAATTAGAAATGCGTTGAGAAAAATAAAAAAGAGTGCCCCGCTAAGTTTGACGACCAGGGGGACACTCAAGAATAAAGTTCTAAACAAACTTTATTTGACTACATTTTAACATTTTTTAGAAAGAAGATGAAGAAATGAGCGATAATCAAAGAATTTACAAGAATTTTGCGAATGGTAATTTCACACAAATTCGAAATGAGCCATTGAACGAAAGAAATCTTTCATGGAAAGCAAAAGGGATTTTAACCTATCTGGCTAGTTTGCCGAATGACTGGGAAATATATAAAAGTGAGATTATGACACATTCAAAAGATGGTAAAGATAGTTTTGAGAGTGGCTGGAAAGAATTAAAGATGGCCGGATATGTTAAAGGAGAGAAGATACGAGAAAATGGAAAGTTTGTAAATTTTGTCTGGTATGCTTCTGATCAACCAATTTATTCTGTAGAGAATAATTTCTCTCCATCGAAACCGGATTTTCCAGTCTCCGGGTTACCAGACACTGGAAAATCCGCGAATACTAATACTAATGTAACTAATACTAATTTAAATAAAGAAGAAGAGGATATTAATATAAAGGAAATTTATACTAAGATTAGTGTTCTTTATGAAGAAAATAATGGCGCTGGTCGAAAATTATTACAAGTGTATCAATATTTGAAAAACGCTAATGTAGATATAAAAGATATCAGAAAAATCATTGAATTTGTATATGAAAATACTCAGTACCTTAACGCTCAATGCATTATAACACAACATAAAGCATGCGTTTTTCAAGCAAAAACAGATGAAGGATTATTCGATTACGCAAAATATTTTCTCAGAGGTCTCGAAATAAGATATAAAAATCAGCTTTTAGAAAATATAGAGACTACAGATCAATTCAACAAAGCTTTCAGAATTAAAGAGTTACCTAAAGTACCTATGCATAACTGGTTAGAAGGAGAAGAAACATGATTAAAAATCGTATAATAGATCAGATATGGTGTCTTGATCAAAACACTGATACTCTCGAAATAATTGAGAGTATCTGCTTCAACACAGTAGTTCTCGATTTAAGAGCTGAAAATGACAATTGTGTAACTCATATCATAATTAATCAAAAAATGGCTCAGCAGCTCTCTGAGAGCCTAAGAAAATGGGCTGAAGGAGAAAACTATGAAAGCAATTAAAGAAAAAATCGTTAGTAGAAAAATAAACTGGTTAGCACTCAGTGTACTTGTTTTAATGATTAGCGTTGTTTTTACAAGTAATATTGTTGAAGCTAGCATTTTCAACTGGTTTGATGAT
This sequence comes from Enterococcus sp. DIV1224, assembly GCF_050555455.1. Classification (NCBI taxonomy): domain Bacteria; kingdom Bacillati; phylum Bacillota; class Bacilli; order Lactobacillales; family Enterococcaceae; genus Enterococcus; species Enterococcus sp. DIV1224. The sequence goes on from NZ_CP187859.1 coordinate 698,741, forward strand.
ACAAAAAGCCAAACTGAGTTTTTAACTAATCCACTTTATCAGAATTATCTTAAAAAATATAACGGAAATTTTTACAGCCAGTTCGGTATGTGGATAGGATGGTCTGTTATAAAATCAATGTTCGCTGTTGTCGAGGGCATTCAAAATATGATTCCCGAGGTTTTAGATTTGTTTAGCTTTGTAGAAAGTACCGGATTGAACAAAGTCTATCAATCAGTTTTAAGTACCATTGTTGTTGGCTTAATGATACTTTCACTAGTGATTATTGGTTATAAAATGATTACAAGTAAAGGAACGGTTGATCTAAAATCTGTTGGAATGAATGTTGTAATGTCGATAGTATTAATTCTTTTAATGCCGACTTTGATTGGATCAACAGAAAAGCTTTCAGGAATAATGTTTGCAAAGACTCTTTATAATGACGCAACTAGTATCAATAATCAAGATGGCGGTGTAGCATGGTCATTGATTGAGCAGGGAGTGACAGATTTAGCTTATATTAATAAGACAGATCAATATTCGACAATTGATAAAACAAATGACCGAAATAATCTAACAAAAGAAAATTTCTGGAAAACGGATCTTACGCAAGTATTGACAGATAATGTAATTGATAAAATGGAAAAAGAAAATCCAGCTGCGGATAATCTTCGCTATGAATTAGTTGAAAATTCTAATAATGAATTTGTTGCCACAAAGTTTTCTGATAACTTTTTATCAACATTTTCTGATAGCTTGAAATCAGGCTATTATCGCTATCAAGCAAATCTTTGGGGAATTTCGATTGGGTTGACAGCGTTGGCAATCGCATACGTGTTTAGCGCGTTTGTCATTATTACAGCAATACTCGAGTTAGCATTTAAACGTGTACTCGGAGTTTTAGTATTTGCTACTGACTTAGAAACAGGACAACGATCAAAACAAGTTTTGTCAGATATTCTACAGTGTTATTTGACTGTCGGTTTTCAGGGATTCGGATTGTCTATGTTTGCAATGTTCATAAATTATTTAAACTCTGGCGAAGGTATCTCAACAAATATTTTTATAAAAACAATTGCTTATATCTGTGCCGTGTTCGTTCTAATAAAGGGTAGTGGAACAGTCATGCGTTACTTTGGCGTGGATATTGGACTCAAAGAAGGCTATGGGCAACTTGCTTCTGCTTTTGGAATGGGTGCAATGCTGTTTAGAAAAGGATCAAATGGATTTAATCGTGCCAAAGGAAGCGGAAACGGAAATGGATCAGACAGCGGAGAAGGAGAAGATCGAAAACCAGAAAAGAATTTCGGTGAAACTCTATCAAAAAAAGCTGGCAAAACTGGAAGAGCTTTGGGATATGCCCATGAACGTGGATTATCAGGTTTAGCTTCAGATGGAGCTACAATGGCTAGTGAAAGAGCAACAAAACCATTTAAGAGTATGCGTGATATGGCTAATGATACTAAGAATAAGTTCAAAGAAGGTTTAGATGATGGTACAGTGTCCGCTATTAATAAAAATAGCAAACCTATGTTGGCTAAAAATAAAGAAAATGAAACTGGAAAATATGCTGATTCCATGCCAACACGTCTTTCGGATAGAAAAGATGGTGCTAAGGTTGAAAATGCCGATAGAATTATGTCTAGTTCTGAACATATGCGTGAAGCAATGAAAAATAATGCTGAATCGAATAATAATCCTGTAAGTGCGATTCAGCAAAAAGTCCAACAAGATATTGAAGAACGTAAAAATGCTATGCACGGTCAAGCTAAGTCTGCTGAAGAATTAATTAATCAGAAGCGACAGGGAGAGAAATACAGGCCTGAAGCAATGAATCGTGAGGAAATGTTAAGGAAACGTGTAGAAGGGCGTACAGGCGCTAATATGGACGAAAAAGAAGCGTTGACCAAAGAAAGAATCCAAGAAGCTAAAAATTCAAATACCGGATTAGAAAAATTGGTCAAAGAAAATGTACAAAATTCTACAAGTAGTCAAGGTGGCCGATCAGTAGATGTCCGAGAAAATATTCAAGGTTCATTGAATGGTCATGTCGGACGGAATGTTGATGTAAGAGAGAATTTACAAAGTTCTTCAAATGGTCAAGGTACTAAGACAATTGATGTTCGAGAAAATGTACAAAAATCTACAAGTAGTCAAGGCTTTAAATCAGTGGATGTCCGAGAGAACGTGCAAAGTAGCAGTGCAAGTCAACCAAAAACAGTAGATGTCCGAGAAAATGTACAAAGTTCTACAAGTAGTCAAGGGTTCAAAACAGTAGATGTTCGGGAGAACGCTCAAAAAGATAGTGGAGAAATGAAAGAAAAAACACAAAAAATCAATATCGTTGAAGACAGAAAGTCAGCGAAAAAATTTGATTCAAATCATGAAACAGTGATTATTGATAGTGAAATCCGTGAAAATGATAAGGGATCAAAACCAAGACGAAGATTCACCTATGAAGACAACGAGTTATTCAGAGATACACTTAATGATCCTAATCCACTTTTCGATAGTTTACTTAAAAAATAAAGAGGTGATTTTCATGCAATTAATTCTACAGATTAGTACACATGATTTCTTAGAACTTGACGAATTATGTGAATCAGTAAAGAAAGCAACAAATGAAAAAATCACGGTCACTAATTATATTGAACTGATGATTCAAGAAGAATTAAAGATGAAAAATGAGCTTATGAATGAACTTAGTCACATACAAAAAGGAGCATGAAAAATGGCAAGGAAAAAACAAAAATCAATTGCAGATTTGAAAAAAGAACTCGCCGAGTTGGAGAGAAAGCTTTATCCCGAACTGGGAAAGTTTGCCTATGAAAAAACAGGAATTTCATCAGTAAAAGAGTTTGAAGAAACTTTTGAGATTAATCAAAAAGGTACTCGAGAAAAATGGCAAAAGGCGGTAAATTTCGCGAATAGCGAATTTACCCTAGTGCATGAATTTCTTGCAAGCGATCAATTGTTGGAAACGAAGTTCCAACAATTTTTGAGAAGAAAAGGAGAGACAGCGTATCGAATTTTCTATCGAGAAGAGACGCAAGAAGAAAGTGTTAGGTAGCTGATTTATCGACTATCTAATCTCGATAAAATGCGGAGCATGAGGGTGCTCGTAGGGAGTTTACTCCCTCGACAAGCGGGGAAGGGTTCCCTTTCCCCTCGCTTGCTTCTTTTGAACTTAAAAATAATATTGGAAAGGAGAAGTGCGCATGGCAATTGATGTCAGTAAACTACCATTAGAAGAAAGGCGAAAGCGATATAAACGTAATGAAGATAGTCGACGACAAAATAGGCCGATAAAGTTTCGAGTAGACGATTATCAGTACCAAGAGCTAGAAAAAACAGCAGACATTTTTGGTTTATCTGTTCCAATGTACGTGAAGAAAATCGCAGTAGACAACGCAGGGAAAAGTCTAAAATATACCGATCGACAATATAAAGAAATTAATTTTCATTTACTAGCAATAGGAAGAAATTTGAATCAATTAGTGAAAACAGCAAATTATTTGCGTGTTCAGTTAAATAAAAAAGATACCGAGATACAAAAAGAAGAACATCAGAGTGTTTACTTATCTTTTACAACTAAGCAAGAGCGCTTAAAGCGGCTATATGCTAAAAAAAATGACTTAATGATACAAATAAAATCAATAAGTGATCCATTGAATCGCTTGGAAAAAGAGTTGAATAAGTTATGGGCTCGATTATAAAAATTGCTTCAAAAAGTAGGAGTATTCATAATACAATTTCATATATGTTAAATAAACAAGAAGATTCTGAACTCGTGACAGGAATTGGCGTATCGAATGATTTAAATGCTATTGAGGATTTTAAACAAACCAATGAAATTTTTGGTGATAAAGGGAAAATAAAGCTTTGGCATTTTACACAAAGCTTTGATCCACTAGAAGATATTTCCGCTGAAAAAGCACATGAGTTGGGTGTTAAGTGGGCAGAAAAAATGTTTCCTAACCAGTAAATTTTGGTCGTCACACACACAGACAAAGGGCATGTTCACAATCACTTTGGTATTTCACCAAACGATCAGCGAACAGGAAAGAAAATGGATATTCGAAAGAATGATATTCGAGTTTTGCAGGCTTGGAATGATAATATACTTATTGATAATGGAATTAGCCCACTTGATATGTATAAGTATAATCATTTAGTTGCAGATCGTGAAAATTGGAAAGAACGTGAATTTAGAACTGAAAATAAGATTTCAAATCGAGAAAAAATAAAACTAGCTGTTTCTGAAGTTGCTCAGTATGCGAAAAATTATGATGACTTTCATGCGGAATTGAAGAAAAAACATTCTGTTGAGACCTATCGATTTGCCAAAAATCAGCGTATTGGGTACAAACTCTTAGATTCTGAAGGTGGGTTAATCTTAAAGATTGGCGGAAAGCGTTTAGGGCAAAACTATGATATGAATTATCTTGATGATTTGTTCACAGAAAATAAAAAAGCGGAGCAAATTCAATCTGAAGAGGTACTCACTGAAATTGCTATTCGACATCTTGGTAAATCGTTAAATGGTAGAGCGGATAGTAGAATTAATTGGCAAGAACGAGCGCAACGCTTTGAATTAGATAATGAGAATATACCATTTCTTAGATCATCAAAAGATTATGAAGAATTTTATGACAAATATAAATTTGAAATAGAGGACAGAATAGAAATTGTATTAGATGTTTTTGGTGAGAATAAAGACCAATTCTTTGGATTTGCAGTGGAAGAGGAGCCTTTAAAGTATAAGAAGAAATGTGTAGATTTGGTGTATAAAAAAGTTGTTTATGATATCTCAGAGAGTTTATCAACTGATTATGACCAATTTAACGTTCATGATACTAAACCCGCTTTAGAACGTAATTTTAAGAAGCGTTATATTCAAGAAACAAAACGTGTTCTTTATTTATTTAATCGTGCAATTGATGATGGTACGATTGAAAAAGCTCGGAGAGAGTATGAAGAAACAGCAAGAGAAATTGATTATCAAAAACGACAAAATCAATATGATATGGATTTTTGAGTAAACAGGGAGAGAGAAAAAATGAACTATCCATATTTTAAAGTCTCGGCTTCAGAAGAAACTAAAGAAATATTCAACAATTTTTACAACCAAAACAAAGGAGTTTTTGGTTCCAAGGCAAATATGTTTCGTGTTATGGTTTCAAATTTACCAGTGTTAGCTAGTCCATCAAATAATAAATTTAATGATTCTGAAAGCATTAAATTTGAACAAAAAATTTCAGAACTAGAATCAATGATAAGTAATGAAGTAATTGAAAAGCTTGATGACATTGATCAAAAGTTATCGTATTCTCTAAAAAACAAATACAAAACGGAGGAGAAAAAAGATGTTTAAAGTTTACTTCCCGTTTCAGTGGCTCGTTAAAGGAATTCTTTTAGTGCTACTAGGATTGATTCTTTTTGGAAGTTATCTAACAATTAAAGCCAGACATTTTCCAGAAGAAAAGCCAATAAAAATTGTAACAATAGATTTAAAAATAGGTGAAACTTATCAGGCAGATGGGGTTGAACTAACATTTAAAAATATTGAAGTGACCGAAAAAAGAAATGAATTTGCACAACATGATCGTGTATTACAAGTGACCTATACACTTAAAAATGATACAGAAAAACCAATACGTCCACAACAATGGTCGATTGAAAATAAGGATGGTGAAGAGCTTTATGAGTATGCTATGATATTAGATAATCCAGAGTATATTGAAAGTGACAAAGCAGAAACAATAAATTACTATTATGAATTACCGAATGAAATGCAGGATTACCAAATCGTATTACGTAGAGCAAATGGTTACCTAGTTGGGTTGCCATTTACTTTATAAGTTTTATTTTGTCAGTAGCTTTTAAGGTAATATCAGTTTTGTGATTTTTGAAAATGGAAGTGGGGGAACTGGGAGAATGGCTGAGGAAAATAAAGTTGTTCCGTTTGAAACATTAGTGATAAATAAGGAAGAGTTTGAGCAACTTTTTCTTGATTTTTTTATTCAATATGACAGGATTTATGATTTTAGTTCGTCACTAGATTTATTTGAATTAGAAGCAGAAATAATAGAAAACAGTCGAGAGAAGAATGGTAAAATCATTATTTCAGTAGAAAAATTCAATGAATTATTCTCAGAAACATTTGAAATAGATCCAGACTATTATCAACCACAAGAAGTTTTTCGAGAGTTTAGAAATCAGATTATTCGTTCAAGTAATATTGAAAATTGAGTCAATAAAAGAAGCGTTGAAGAAAAGTTCCTTCTTTCGACGCTTCTTTTTAAAAGATTTTACAAATGTCTTATGGAGATTTGCTTCAATGACTACTTGTAGTCATTTCGTTTAAAATAATTATGTTACACCCTTATGTGTCACAGAGAAATACTGATATAATAAGAAATAAGGTATGTAACAATAGAGTATACTTTCATGTTACATACCATATAATATGCGATTCAAAATTTATGTACTTTTAAGGGTGGATGAAAATGGTTTTTATCATAATGAATAGTCTGGTGCTCTTTGTTATTATGCAAATACTCGGAGTTCCTATTTCTAATTTAGCGCTGTTAAAGCAAAAATATGATACTTTTTCTTTTAGCGAGGACAAAACAACTTCAGGAATAAATATTATCTATAATATTTTTATTTCCAATATATATATTCTTTTGTTAAATGAAATGAATATTGCCAAACCCTATGTAAATAATTTGTATTTTGTTGTAATCGGATATCTATTAATCAGATATTTTGTGATTTTTTTTATTTTACAAAGAAAATCACTTTTGAACTTTAGATATGAATTTACCTTAGTGACCTTAACTTTATTAGGAACTTATATAGTCTTTGATAAATTTATTCGGTCTGGTATTTCAATAATAATCCCTATTGATGATTTTAAAAATGAAATAGTGCTTTTGCTAATTCTTTTTTTGTACGACATTTTCAAAAATAGTTTAGTTACAGTTTTTAAAGATAGAGATGTTACTTCACGAAGAGAAAAATACATAAGAAATAGTTATTCTTATTTTTTTGATAAGTACAATTCTTATATATTAAGCAACATTGATGAGGAATTCAAAATAGATAAGGAAATAACGAGAAAATTTATTCTCTTGGTTTATTCTTTTATCATATATGAAAATTTTAGTCGCCCTAAATTCTATAGGCTAGTAGAGTTTGTAGTATCAAAATTTTCTTCGGGAAGATATTCTACGGGAATAATGCAAGTACAATCGAAATATTCTTTAGATGATAAAGAAAGCATTGCTAAAGGAATAGATATTCTTAAAAATATGTTTATCGAAATAGAAAGCTACGAATATGAAGAATGTTGGGTAAAAGAAATAGCCAATACGTATAATCCGTCTAATAATGAGCAATACGCAAAAGAAATTCTATATATATATATAGAACTCGATAAATTTTTACAGGTATTGGATTAACTCTAAAATATTTACTATAATTTACAATAATATTTGACAAGTTCGATTAAATAAAAGTATTACTGAACAAGGACTAATTTTTGATTATGTTTCCGTAAAAATACCCTTGAAATGGGTTGCTAGGTGATATTTTTTCCTCATTAAAAGCACGCCACGCAACTTGAATACGTTTTTGAAGCCGATTAGAATACCAATCAAGATGAATTGGAATCAATAAAGCGATTAGCTCTATTCAAAAATTGTTGAAATACCAACTATCTTCAACTATTGTCAATGAACTTAACTTCATGGCTGAAGAAGAAGAATAGAATAAAAGAATTGATATGGTGCAAGAAAGCTGGACTCTCTGAAAAGGAGAGCCCGGTTTTTTTGTTTAGCACTACATTTCTTTAAAAAGTAGAAAAGCTTTCGAAGCCTCGTTCGTTTCTTTTACTGTATAATATAAGCAAAGAGTAAAAATCGCTAAAAGATATAAATAAGAGAAAGGATATACAAGATGATATGATTGGTCTGATTTATTTTGTGGTGATCGTTCTGGCAAATACAGTTGGCGCTATTTCTGGCATGGGCGGAGGCGTGTTGATCAAACCGATTCTTGATCTTATCGGTGCCCATTCTGTTGCAGGTATTTCTTTTTACTCAACGGTTGCGGTATTCACGATGTCTATTGTTTCGACAGTGCGACAAGTATCAAGTGGGAAATCGCTGAATTGGCAGATTGTCGGTTGGGTATCTGGTGGAGCTGTAGTTGGAGGAATAGCCGGTAACATTGTATTCGAAATTTTTTTACGGTTGTTTGAAAATGAAAAGCATGTGCAGCTGATCCAAATTTTCTTGACGGTATTGACCTTGGTTTTTGCGTTCTTCTACACCAAGCATCATCAGCCAAAATTTCATCTAACGTCATGGATTTGGTATCTTATATGTGGGGGGATCTTGGGCTTTTTAGCTAGCTTTTTAGGTATCGGTGGTGGACCCATCAATGTTTCATTACTGATGCTGATGTTTGCCTTGCCAATAAAAGAAGCAACGCTGTATTCTCTATCTACGATTTTCTTTTCTCAACTGGCTAAATTAGTAACGATTGCTTAACAAGTGGCTTTATGCGCTTTGATTTATCTATGTTGTTTTATATTATCCCCGCTGCTGTTATTGGAGGTTTGTGGGGAGCAAAATTTAGCAGGATTTTGTCTCCAAAAAAAGTGACCTTTATTTTTCAAGTAATTGTCCTCGTGGTTCTTTTGGTCAATTGTTACAATGCCTTTGTCATCTTACAAACATTAGGAGAATCTAGATTAACGCAAGTCAAAATCACTGAAAAGTCTTTTTTTAAGTGAAAAAAGGAGTATACTGTGATAAAAAAATTCATTTAAAAAAATAAAAATTGGCTGGTGATTTGGATGTTGCGGGAAATGCGTTTAGGAGATGCAGAAGCACTACGAGAAATCAATGCGGAACAATTAGGATATGATGTACCATTAACCGTTACGGTGAGACAAATGAAGAAACTGTTGAAGGAGCCAGAAAAAAATTTTTTCTTGGTCTATGAAGATCCTACTTCTAAAAAAGCAGCTGGCTATGTACAATCGGAGTCCTATGAATCGATTTTCAGCGATCCGATGTTCAATATTATGGCACTTGCTGTGTCTAAACATGCTGAAAAAAGAGGAATCGGAAAGGCCTTGATGACTGGCGTAGAAGAAGAAGCGAAAAGACGAGGAATATCAGCAATAAGACTTAATTCTGCAGAATACAGAGTAGAAGCACACCGATTTTATGAACGCATCGGTTATCATTCCGATAAAATGCAAAAAAGATTTTTGAAAATCCTGTAAATTTTTATCAAAAAATACCTGGTCATCAAGCCGATACTTGATGATCAGGTATTTTTTTTGACTAAGAAAGTAATTGCATCAAGAAACCTGAGATGATCAAAACGATGGCACCACCAAGCCGATTGCCCATTTGAGCAAAAGCAATAAGTTCCATCCGATTAGCTGCAGATAAGACAGCTACATTTCCTGTACCACCCATCGAGTTGTTGCATAAGCCAGCAGTAATAGTTGATTCGATTGGATATAAACCAAACAAACGACCGACAAATCCTGAAACTACTGAAATCGCGATAACACTTGTCAAACATAAGACAACAAATTGCCATGTCAAAGCAGAAGCCAATACATTTAGATTCAATAACGCAATACCGATACCGGCAAGAACAGCTGCTGTCAAGTTTTTGACAATCAAGTTGTTGAACATGATAGCTGCATCTTCGTAATATTCTGGTAATAGGTTTGCGATTTTACAGATAACAACGATAATGATCATGAATGCGTAAGCATGGACTTTAGGAACAAAATAGTTACCGATTTGTCCTAAGATGAAGAAAGTCAATGATACCATCAAACCGACACCTAATTGTGGAATGGAAGGTTTTACATTTCTAGGTTTTCCATCGCCAAGGTCGCCTTTTTCCATTAATTTACCATTACCGTTGAATTTTGGCATTGATTGTCCCGCACGAGCAACTAACGCTGCACCAATGATAGCTAGGACATTTGTCATTGCTGTCGCAGGAATCAGGCGGGAAATGATAGAAGAAGCGTCCGTACCTAAAACATTTGCATAAATCGTTGATAAAGGTACAGCTCCGGCTCCAACACCACCAGCCATTGCGGGCAATGAGATATATAAAACGGAATTTGCAAAACCATTTCCGATAAGCATACCTACGAGTCCTACGGCAAAAAAGGAGACGACCATTGAAATAAGTGCAACGGGAATAAAACGAACAGAAGCTTTCATCAATAGATTACGGTTCATACCAAGGATGCTACCAGTAATCAAGGCAGCAATATAAAAGTCTAAAAAGCCCATATTGCTGACAAAGTTTTCTGTGGATTTTACTACATACTCAGGTAAGATCCCAAATGTAGCAATCGCGGCAGAGGCAAAGATCGCAAAAACGGAGCCACCACCTAAATAACTTTTGACGATAGGGATTTTTGTTCCGATAAAATGAAATAAATTACCGAAAATGACCAAAACAGCGATTGGGCCAATCATATTCGTCGGTAATTTTCCTAAAGCCATTGCAATGATCAGGACAAGGACCATGATCAAATAAAGGGGCAAACTTACGCCGGTAATTTTTGTTGACCAAAACCCTTCTTTTTTCTTTTCCTCAACTGCAGTTGCAGTTGTTGTTTTTTGTGCCATTTTTACAGATCCTTTCTTATTCTGTATCGTATGAAAAAAGCCAAAGAGAAGCGGCAAAAGAGCAGTAGTTGGCTGGCTGCTGTTTTGCCGCAGTCGCTTTTTTCTTTTTAGACGTCATACAAAGTTTCTGTATGTTCTTTTACTATAACAATCTTAATCTTCTAAAGATTTATATTCAGGAACCCATTTAGCAGATTCAACAGCTTCTTTGATATCCGTGATTTCTTCACGATTCAATTTTTGTGCAACAACTGATTTTGCGACAGTTTCAGCAATCGTTTGAGAGAATTCAGTGATTTTTGCTACTGGAGGCAATATAGCTGCTCCTGGTTTTGTTACATCAACGATTCCGCCTAATGCTCGACTAGCTTGAGAAATGATTTCAGCATTTACTCGTGTAGCTGTTGAAGCAATCAAACCAAGCCCTAAACCTGGGTACATCAACGCATTATTTGCTTGACCGATTTGGTAAGTTACACCGTTATATTCCACATCAGCAGCAGGGATACCTGTTCCAACTAAAGCTTTTCCGTCCGTCCATTCAATCAAATCTTTTGCTTTTGCTTCTGCCAATTTTGTTGGATTAGACAAAGGCATGATGATTGGACGTGGGGTATGAGCCGCCATTTCTTTCACGATTTCTTCAGTGAATGCTCCAGGTTGGGTAGAAGTACCGATCATGATCGTTGGATGGATTGCTTTTACAACTGCTTCTAAGTTTGTCAATTCATCAGCATTAGTGAATTCTGAGCGTTTACGAGCGAATGGGATTTGACCAGGAGTCAATCCTTTTGTATCTTCAAACAATAAACCCTGTTTATCTACTTGATAGAAATGTTGGCGTGCTTCTTCTTCAGGTACACCTTGACGGATCATTTCATCTAAAAGGATGTTTGCGATACCTACACCAGCAGTACCAGCACCAAATGTCAAGATCGTTTGATCTTTCAATTGCTCACCTGATATATTCAATCCACCTAATACACCAGCTAGTACAACGATTCCTGTGCCTTGGATATCATCATTGAAAGTAGTGATTTTATCTTCGTATTTTTCTAAGATCGTTGCAGCATTTCCTCGTCCAAAATCTTCCCAATGTAATAACAATTCTGGGAATAATTCAGTAGCTGATTGAACGAATTGATCAATGAATTCGTAGTAAGTTTCGCCTTCTACACGAGCATGACGATTCCCTAAGTATAATGGATTATTCAATAATTCTTCGTTATTAGTACCAGCGTCGATTGATACAGGCAAGACTTGTGCAGGATTGATACCAGCCGCAGCAGTGTAGACCATCAATTTACCGATAGCGATGTCAACACCGTTCACACCCCAGTCACCCATACCTAAGATTCCTTCTGCATCTGTCACAACGATCAAACGAATGTCGCGTCCACCTGCTGCGTTTTTCAAACTTGCTTTGATATTTTCTGGTTCGTCGATTGAAAGAAATGCAGCATCTTGTGGTTTCAAGAAAATTTCGTTGTATTGTTCGATTGAATCCGCAACGACAGGATCATAAACGACAGGCATGAATTCAACTAAATGTTCGCCCATCAATTTATAAAACAATGTCCGGTTCGTATTGAATAGATTCATTAAGAAGATACGTTTTTCCAAATCGGTCTGTTTGCTTAAGTATTGACCGTAAGCTTGGACAGATTGTTGTTCCAATGTTTGGACAGTACTTGGAAGCATACCAGTGATTCCGTATTTTGCCCGTTCTTCTTTTGTAAAAGCTGTTCCTTTATTTAGAAAAGGATTATTTAATAAGTTTAGCCCTGTAAGCATGAATGATTCCTCCTAAGTTTTAATACAAACGAAGTATAGGAGTCAGATGAGGATATAGTCAAAAAGAGCAGGTATAATAAATTTTATTTATATGAGTAATAGAGTCAAAAGAAATCAAAATAGCGGTATTTGTTCTTTTTATATCAACAATCCTTGCTTGATTACTATGCGTATCTCTTATATGCTAAAGAAAGAAAAGTAGAAGAATAAAAGATATGTTAATAAATAGAATCTCTGAAGAATAAATCACGTGATCGTGACGATAAAGTTCACTTACGTCAGGTGATAAAAAATACATAAGTAGAAAACTAAGAGGAGGATCAGAAAATGAAAGAAGTTCAATTGATCAGAAAAAGCGAACTATCAGAAGGTGGTTGCAATGCGTGCGGCGTAGTAGAAGCAACAAGCTATACATTAAAGCTTGGTGCCAACAAAGCGATAATCTCTGAGTTGACAGTAGGCGGTCTTGTGGACAGTCTGGCGCTTGCTGAAGGTTTTATTGGAGAAGATATTTATGAGATGTTTTCAGAAATCCGTCAGTTAAAAAAAGGGGAAAACTGCATAGAGGTTCATCATGAGAGCCCGAATGTGAGATTCAAACGTGGTGATAATGAGATGATCTTCAATAATCATGTGTCCGATCACACCGAGCTATATGGAATCGTGAATCAAATACTAACTGAGCTTTTTGGATTGGGACCTTATGCGTTCAAGGAAGAAAACGGTAATCCAAAATTAAACGAAGAATGGCAAGAAACGATTGAAACACAAAGAAACAACCCGCACTTATTTCAATAGGCATCCACAGTATTTCGTAAAAGGGACTTTGACACGACTTTTGTCAAAGTCCCATCGTTTTTTATCTATTTGTGTTCTAAACATTTCTTTCAGAGTAGTAACAACTGGAATGACTGAAATGTAAACAGATTATTTGCCTGTATCAATACGGAAGAGTAATATAAAATGTGTAAACGCTATCATATTATTCATTCAATTTTTTATAGAGGGAAGGCATTGAAATGGAAAAAACGTATCAAGCAGGTACAAATGAAGGAATAGTGGATTTTATCAATATGGAAGATTTAGAAATAGCCGCTTCACAAGTGATTCCAGCTGGTGGTTATGGTTACATCAGCAGTGGTGCTGGCGACTTATTTACTTATCAAGAAAATGAACGGGCATTCAATCATCAGCTGATTATTCCTCATGTATTAAGAGATGTAGAATTACCCGATACAACTACACATTTTGACGAAGAAACGCTGACTGCACCAATCATCATGGCACCAGTTGCTGCTCATGGCTTAGCTCATGTGAAGGCGGAGAAAGCTTCTGCAAAAGGTGTAGCAGATTTTGGGACGATCTATACAGCAAGTTCTTACGCTTCTTGTACATTAGAAGAGATAAGAGAAGCAGGCGGGGAGAAAGCACCGCAATGGTTTCAATTTTATATGAGCAAAGATGATGGGATCAATTTGGATATTCTTGAAGTGGCCAAGCGTAATGGAGCAAAAGCAATCGTATTGACAGCGGATGCAACAGTTGGCGGAAACCGTGAAACAGACCGCAGAAATGGGTTTACCTTCCCACTGCCAATGCCGATCGTTCAGGCTTATCAATCAGGAGTAGGCCAAACGATGGATGCTGTGTACAAATCTTCCAAACAGAAGCTTAGTCCAAAAGATATAGAATTTATTGCTGCTCATTCTGATTTGCCAGTCTATGTGAAAGGTGTCCAGTCAGAAGAAGATGTCTATCGTTCATTAGAATCTGGTGCTGGCGGAATCTGGGTATCTAATCATGGCGGCCGTCAACTAGATGGTGGTTCAGCAGCGTTTGATTCGTTGCAATATGTGGCAGAAGCAGTAGATAAACGTGTACCAATCGTGTTTGACAGCGGTGTACGACGCGGACAGCATGTTTTCAAAGCAATCGCATCAGGTGCAGATCTTGTTGCTATTGGCAGACCCGTTATTTATGGATTGTCTTTAGGAGGAAGCACAGGAGTCCGTCAAGTGTTTGATTTCTTTAAAACAGAATTGGAAATGGTCATGCAATTAGCTGGAACACAAACAGTAGAAGATATCAAAAAAATAAAATTGCGTGAGAATCGTTTTATTTAAGATACAAATGACGAAAACAATAGGAGTGCGGCAGTTGATGCCGTACTCCTATTTGTATGGGTCAGAGAAGCATTAATAGAATAAGTTGAAATGAAAAAAAGAAAATTGAAATGTTTTTTCATACTTAATAAAAAAATAAGAATATTCATGTAAACGATTTTATTGCTTTTTTCTCTTTTTATACAAAAAGGGACAGAATTTCAAGTAAGCGGATGAATTCATGAGGATTTTTTGCATGCTGTCTCTACTATACTTAGGTCACTAAGAAAAAGGAGTGATTTATTATGAAAAAGAACATGATTGGGACATTATTACTTTCAACACTTCTTCTAGGCGGCTTGGCAACCCCAGCTTTTGCTGAAGGTCAAGCAACTTCAAAAGGAGATATTACCTTTACTGAGCCAACAAATACTGTCGTACCCCTTGATCCTACTGATCCTTCTAAACCAGTAGAGCCGGCAGATCCGGAAAATCCAGGAACTGGCCAGACAGGTCCTTTAACGCTGGATGTAGTTCCCGAATTGCCGTTTGGTACACACGAGATTGAAAGCGGAACAAAAACATATCAAATAGACGCTTCAAAAAATGATACACCTTATCTTCAAGTATCAGATCGTCGAGGTGTAGGTGCAGTCGGGCAAGCGCAAGGATGGAACGTGACAGTTTCGGTTTCAGATTTTGTAAACGGTTCACAAGTTTTGCAAGGGGCTGAATTGGATTTTGGGACATCCACTGTCAAAAATACCTCAGATAACGAAGCCACTGCACCAACTAGTCAAGCTGTGACTGGATTAAGTAAAGCAAGTGCAGCGACACCAATATTTACAGCAGCAAAAGACCAAGGTCTAGGAACATGGCTTTCTGTTTATGATCCAGCAAATATCACGCTGAAAGTACCTAAAGCAGCAGCTGGAACATTCACGGCTGATTTGACTTGGAACCTCGTGGCTGGCCCAGTAGCATAGAATATGAAATGAATTCAACAAACTGCGGTGAAAATACTATGGGTGAAGAATCTTTTTACCGCAGTTGTTGTTGAAAGGATGTGGTGGACAATGAATCAAAGTAAACGACTGTTTGTTTCGTTTTTTTCTATTTTAAGTCTATTTTTCATTTTTCCGTCAATCAGTCAAGCAGAGGATTCAGCAGGAGACTTTGGGATCAAACCGGTATTTCCAGAGAATCAAATAGATAAAGCAATCGGTTATTTTGATTTATTAGTGGCACCGGAACAAAATCAGACACTGGAAGTAATTATCAGCAATTCTTTAGATCAAGAACGAACATTTGAGGTCTCTGTTAATCCGGCGGTAACGAGTGATGGTGGAACAATCGATTATAGTCAAAAAAATCCAACGCTAGATGGGACCTTGCCGTTTGATGTCCGTGACGTTTTGACCGTTGCCATAAAGGAAGTCAATGTACCAGCGCATGCTGAAACAACTGTACCTGTAGAAGTAAAAATCCCAGCTAAAAGCTTTAAGGGACGTGTATTAGCGGGTATTCATGTTTCACCTAAAGAAGAAGCTGAAACAGAAAATGCTACAGAAGGTGCACAAATAAAAAATCGTATTGCTTATAATCTCGCAGTCGTTTTACAAGAAAGTCAAGAGACGATAGAACCGGATCTGAAACTTTTATCAGGAGATTTGAACGAGGTCAATGCAAAGCCCACTGTCCAGCTTCGTTTCCAAAATCCTCAGCCTACGATTATCAGCAATTTGATATTTACGAGCAAGATCTATTATGAAAATCAGCTTTATATTGAAAATACGTCTAATGCATTTTTAGTTGCACCAAATTCGAATTTTCACTTGAATCTTGATTTAGCTGGTGATAAAGCAAAAGCCGGCGATTACCGCGCAGAAATCATAGCAAAATCAGGTGACAGTAATGAATGGCGATTTACACAAAACTTTACGATCAAAAAAGAAAAAGCACAGAAAGTAAATGAAAATTCCGTTTTTGCAGTACAAGAACAATCTTTCCCATGGCTTTATGCAGGATTGGTTGCTGCAGTTCTTGTATTACTGTTGATTTTGCTGTTTTTGTGGATCCACAAGAAAAAGAAAAAAGGAGAAACAACACGATGAGGTGATTTCGTTGAAAGCATCAATCTTATTAGGAGGGATTATTGCAAGTTTGCTGTTCTTCAGCTGGCAAGAGCCAGTCCAAGCAGATACCAAAAGTTCAGGCACGATTACATTTTATGATCTAAGTCCAGTTCCGCATCCAAGTGGTTCAGTCAATGGCACATCAAAACAGCAGACACAGCCATCGATTTATAAAGAGGCTAATCAACATGGCGTATTTCCGGAGACGAATGAACAAAGGATCCGTTTTCTTTATTTGATCATTGGTATAGAATTATGGCTTCTTGTGTGGTTGTTGTTATGGAGAAGAAAGGAAAAGGAGGATGAACATGTTGCTACAAAATAAATTTACATTTTTTCGCTCCTTCTTTTTTACTTCGCTTTTTGTTTTAAGTATATTTATCTTTTCACCTTCGGCAGAAGCTGTTGGAGCAACGCCTCCTACCATTTCTTATGATCCGTACACATACGAAAATATCGTACCTCCAAATGGTGGACGTAGTGCAGTGAATGGCGGGAAGCTTGTCCAACTAACTGGGGCTAACCAGTTGCCTAAATTGACTGCTACTTATTTAAACGATGGTTCAAATGATCCTTGGAAAGGTGGCACGGTCCGTTTTCATTGGGAAAGTCATGTGAAACTAACAAATGTACTTGATTTGGTGAATATCACTGCACAAGGTTTTGCCTTCGTTGCAATCATTAATTTACCGGAACATGTATCAAGCAGTGATGTATTAAAAGCAATTGACTGGAACAACGCCTACTTGTATATTGCCGGTGCCCCCATCAAGGTTACTAGCGGAAGTTTATTATCAGCAGGAAGCCATACTTTACGTTTTGGGATGGGTTCGTGGGATACAAATACTCTCCTGCCAGATATCATCGCTATTATTACGCGAGGCGAGTTCAATGTTGACGATGTCCCGCTTCAATTTGATATTACAGCTAATGTCGCGAAGATGACAGAAAACGGAGATAAATATGATACGAGTCCAAACAAAATTTTGACCAAAGGTAAATTACAACCTTCTATATCTAAAAAAGCTATTTTTTCTGTTGATTTTTATGACTCGAATAATATTATCCAAGATCGTATGTTCAATTCGATCTTAGCTCCAGCTGCAGGTAGATTTTATCCTAAATTAACTGGTGGAAAATTGAATCCAGGAGCGTATGCATTTTCTGCAAGTGCAGAGATAAATACGTGGAATAGTTACATTTCACCAAGTGATTCAACAGGAAAATATAATACATTTGCTGATACTACAGAATACGTGGATGGGAATAACCAGAACCTTCCAGGCTCAACCAATAATCGAACACTAACGATGGGGTTGACTGAAGGACGTTTTGATCAATTACCGTCTACTCGCTTTGATCGTGTAGTCAATTATTTTACAGGAAAAAACGTCACACAAGGAGCAGCGCTGACTCATACTCCAGCAAGCACAAGTGGATTGAATCAGTCAACCAATATTGTATATAGCGGGAAAGATGCGCAAGGTGGATTGCTTTCTCCCGTTGCTTTAAAGGTATTGGAGCAGTATAAGCTAGACGGTACGGTTTTACCAACAAATTTAACAGCTGATAGTCAGTGGGGAAAGCTCCTTTCTCCTGCGCCGTACCAAGTCATGGCCAATTGGTCAGCAACTGAATTAAAAACGGGGTCGATCCATTACAGGCTTTATTCGAAAGGAACCCAAAAATTAGCGGCAGGATGGACAGATCAACTTTTCCAAACGATCTCATCAAATAATGGCGGCACAACTACAGCTACTTCTACACTACCTGCATTGGCTTCAGGGCAATATTATTTTGATTATCGCTTGGTGGACGATGTACTTACTAACCTGTATCCTTCTTTTGCGTACAAATGGCAGTCTGAACAAGCGGGAATCACCACTCTTCCCCAAATAACAGTGGCTAATTTTCCATCAGTGAGTGCAGACAGCCAGCTAAAAAATCTTAGCAGACAACCGGATGAAGGAACCCCATTATCTGCACTATCAGGGGATACGATACAAGAAAATGTGACATTCACGTTGACAAAATCTGGGGATGCGATCACCGACAAAAAAATCACGATCTCACTTCCAGAAAATACTACTTATATCAATGGTACCTTAAAATTAAATGGTACAACTGTCGCAGATACCGGCGTTCAACAAGGAGTATCTGTCCCAGCAGATTTATTGAGCAAAGTCGGCGATACTATTCATCTTACTTACAACTATCAATTAAATACTGTAGATACTTCTGTGCAATCTGTCAGCATACCGACAAAGGCAGCTGTACTTTCTAGCAATATTACATTAGCAGATGGTGTTAAGCTTCCTAATCCAGTTGTCCAAACATCTTCCAAAACAATTCTTGTCCCCAAACAAGAATTGACATTAGTTGATGTACCAGATGATTTTACATTTGGCAACGATCTCCCCAAACCGTTGAAGACAAGTTATTATGAAGCAAAAGGCGATTTTTCTTTTGATGTACGGGATACTCGGCTTCCAAGCACGTCTCCTTGGCAACTGACAGGTACATTGACTTCTTCATTTAAGAATGATCAAGGTCAAGAATTAAGCGGAACAAAATTGTACTTTAATCATGCTGGATCAAAGCAATTGATCCAATAAGGACAAAACACGATGATTTATCAAAGTGATGGCACAGCTAAAGGAGAGGTTCTCGTTGACTTTCCCGATACCGATGGTTTACTCTTAGAGGTAAATAGCAGTACGAACGCTCAACCTGGCGTAAGGTATCAAGGCACGATCACATGGGAACTGTCAGCTGGGCCAATCAGCTAAGTGATCAGAATTTGTATGGATCTGTGACAACTGTCGCAGATCCTCTTTTTCAAGGATGAGAAGGAAACTTCTGCTGTTAAAATCAGAAATGCTTGGAGGAGTGGACTTGGAACTTTTCAGTTTGCTTGAAAAAAATGAACAACGGCAAATCAAACTTTTTCAACTTTTATTAGAGGAAAAAGGAGAGATCTCTGTTAATAACGTACTAGCCCGCTTATCAATCGATCGGTCTACCTTGAAAGAAGATTTATTTTATTTACAAGCTAGTTTGGAAAACATCGAACAACTGGAAATCGTTATCCAAGAAGGATACATTTTATTGATCAGACATGGCAATATAGCAGCTATCGATGTTTATTATCATTGCTATTTGCGCTATTCTACAAAATATCAAATCCTTCTTTATCTGTTAGAATATGGCTCATTTGATCGGCAGAAACTTGTTATGGAACTTAATATCAGTTCGGCTACTTTGTCGCGTAGAGTGAAGGAATTAAATGATTCTTTAAAAGAGTTTCATTTGAAAATAAAAAGCGGGCGTTTGACTGGCCCAGAAAATCAAATCCGCTATTTCTATTTTCAATTATTTTGGTTTGGTCGCCCCTACCTTGAAAATAAAAAAGAATACAGCGATTTATCAGGAAACACTTTTTTAGATCTGCTACAAAAAGAGTTCAGTTTTGCCATTACAGAAGAAGGGCGACTGAAATTTGAAATATGGCTTTCCATTATGAAGAAACGGATGCGCTGTACGAAAAAAGCCAAACCAGATTATAGTAATCTTCCTGTTGGATTGTTTCAAACGACACAATTTTTATTGGAGCTTCATACATTTTTGACCCGTTATTTCTTTCAATATGCCTTTCCTTGGGATCAAAACGAAACGTTGGTTTTTTATCTTTTCATGATCAGTAACTTTACATTAGATACACATAATTCACATGTTCAGGAATTTTTGATAAGCGAAAAATACTAAGATGACGTAGTGGCTCAATTGAATCGAACGTTTAAACAATCGATAGAAGAATATTTTTCTTTCTATGCTTTTCCAGAAGAGATTTCGCAAAAGATTGCGTTAACAGTGATGCAAAATCACGCTCATTTTGCTTATTTTAGAGGATGGATGAATATTTTTGGTCAAGAAGGATTGAAACAACGGTTAACTGAAGTAGAAGATAAACAATTCCTTGTTTTATGTGAAAGGCTGGTCAGACAAACATTTGCTATTGTGGATTTTACTGAAGCAGACGAGGAAAATGCCCGTTTTGAATTATTTGCTCGCTATGCATCTATTTTACGAACGCTAATCAAGCAATTGGAATTGCGTTTGCAAATTGCTTATGATCTTCCGTACGAAAGGCTAATGGCGGATATCGTGAAAGAAATCATTCAAGAACAGTTGTTGAATACGATCAAATATGATTTAGTGGAATACGAGAAAGACAAGCAATATGATGTTATTTTGACTAGCCAATTGAAAGAATACCCGTCACAGAAGTCCGCTAAAGTTTTTGTATTTACGAGTAATGAATTTAACTATGATTTTCCCTATTTGAACCAATTTTTAAAAGAATGCTATTTAGAAAAATTGAATTTAAGGATGAATAAAACATGAAAATCGTGATCATTGGTGCTTCCCATGCAGGCATCACCGCTGCCCTAAATCTATGCAAACTTCAACCGGAGGCAGAAGTTCTGTTGATCGATGAAAATCACAAAGATGGATTAGGCTATGTTTCAAATGGGATCAATCTTTATTTAAAAGGAAAGATACATAGTTTAGCTGAAGCTGCAAACAACGAGCGGACTCTTCAAGCAAGTGGTGCAAAACTGATCACCGAATGGAGAGTAACTGAACTTGATCCAGACAAGCATCAGCTCATCCTCACTTCTGAGGAAGGAAAAAAAGAAACCCTAACCTATGATAAACTAATCGTGGCAACAGGTTCATCTCCTGCTACTTTATATAAACAAATTGAAGCTGAAAATGTCTACACCTATAAAAATCTAGTGCAATCTAAACAAGTACTTGCCGCTTTGAAAGAAGCAAAAGAAGTAGTGATTTTTGGTGCTGGTTATATTGGGTTAGAATTAGCAGATGCTTTGAGAAATAAGGGACATATGATTCATTTAGTTGATTACATGCCGAATGTTTTATCAAGATATTTCGATAAAGATATGATTGGCAGTTTTCAAAATCAGCTGAAAAACAAGCAAATCAACTTTCATCCAAATGAATTTTTGATTGATTGGAAAAAATCAGGAGAAGAAGTAGTATCCGTACAACTTTTGTCTCAAACACTGAAGGCAGATATCGTCATTTTTTCTGCTCAAACTTGTCCAAATACGTCATTGTTAAAAGACAAAGTGGCATTGTATGAGGACGACACTGTGATGGTCAATGAATACCTGCAGACAAGTGATTCGGATATCTATGCGATTGGCGATATCGTTCCAGTCAGTTTTGACAAAAAAGAACGGCATCTCTTTTTGCCCTTAGTTACTCGAGCTGTACATATGGCGAGAGCGGTAGCGTTGACTTTGTGCGAGCAGCCGACTGCTTATGATCTCAAACAAAAGATAACAGCAACGGTCATTACCGACCACTTTTTAGGAACTGTTGGGTTGACAGAAGACGAAGCACCATTTTTGGAACAAAGTGCCTGTTCTTGTTCAGGAGAGTTCGACCTATTTCCACAATACTATGAAGAAAATAAAACAGTAAATGCAAAGCTGATCTATCATCCAGATACATTAGAAATCATTGGCGGACAGCTGATAAGCCAAGAATTTTTATTATCAGATTTGAACTTGCTTGCTGATATCGTGAAACAAAAAACCACGATTCCACAGTTAGCAGTTGAAAACTTTGGATTTTTGGCTGAATATACCCCACGTTTTCACTATCTCAATGAGTTAGCTTTTAAAGTACTAGCTAAGAGAGCAAATCGCAATAGAGTAGAAAAAAGACCGTGAGAAACATCACGGTCTTTTATTATGTGAAATGCTATTTTTATAATAAAAAAACTGAAAACTACTAACTAAAAAGCGTTTAGACATCATAAGAAGAGATAATAAAAAAGCGAAAATGTATTTTGAGCATAATATTCGCCAAAAATTTATCAAGTGATAAAATTATTGTATAAAATAATTATTTCAAGAGGAGGAATTAAATGTTTTTAGCATTAAATGAAATTATGCATTCAAAGTTACGTTACGCATTAGTTGCAGGGGTGATGTTTTTAATCGCCTACTTGGTATTTTTTTTGACCGGGTTAGCTTATGGCTTAGCTCAAGACAATCGAACGGCGGTTGACAAGTGGGAGGCAGATTCGATCGTTCTTTCGAAAGATGCAAATTCAAATCTAGGGATGTCCATGATTACTAAGAAGACCGCAGAAGAAGTCGAAGGTGGAAAAGTGGCCTATCTTGCCCAAACTCCAGGAGTCGTGACTAGTAAAGACAGTACAGATGAAGGAAAAATCAATGTTAGCTTCTTTGGTATCGATAAAGATCAGTTCATCATGCCGAATCTTGTTGAAGGAAAAGCTTTTAATAACGATGATGAGGCAATAGGCGATAGTAGCCTGAAGGAAGAATATGGTCTAGCCGTAGGAGATACGGTCAAGTTATCTGGTAGTGATAAGACGTTTAAACTAACTGGTTTTACGGATCATGCCAAGTTTAATGTTTCACCGGTTCTTTATACGACCATCAATGCTTACCAACAAATCCGTTTCGAAAAAGAAGACACAAGTGAGAATGCACGGATCAATGCAATAGTTGTCAGAGGAAAAATCAACGATTTACCTGAAGACTTGGAACAGATCAAAATTTCTAAATTCATCAATGAATTACCTGGATACAATGCACAAGTATT
Source organism: Enterococcus sp. DIV1224 (assembly GCF_050555455.1). Lineage (NCBI taxonomy): Bacteria > Bacillati > Bacillota > Bacilli > Lactobacillales > Enterococcaceae > Enterococcus > Enterococcus sp. DIV1224. Next base: position 722,105 of record NZ_CP187859.1, read on the forward strand.
GACTTTTGGGTTTATGATTGGCTTTTTGATTGTTATTGCGGCTATCGTGATCGGGATTTTTATTTATGTACTGACGATGCAAAAAATCAATATCTTTGGTGTAATGAAAGCCCAAGGAATCACGGGAGGATTTATTGCACGCTCTGTAGTGGCACAAACATTCATTTTATCCTTTGTTGGTATTCTTCTTGGTCTAGTGGGAACAGTGGGAACATCTCTTGTTCTACCTGATGCGGTTCCATTCCAAAGCAATTGGCTATTTTTTGGCGTCATTAGCTTGTTGATGTTGGTAGTGGCTGTGTTAGGCGCACTATTTTCTGTTCGGACGATCGTGAAAATCGATCCGCTGAAGGCCATTGGATAAGAAGGAGGAAGAACATGAAAGCAATAGAATTTAAAGAAGTAGAAAAAAGTTTCCAAGATGGCGACCAAGTAGTAAAAGCATTGAAAGAAACAACAATGAGTATCGATAAAGGGGAATTTGTTGCGATCATCGGTCCTTCGGGATCAGGAAAAAGTACCTTTTTGACTTTAGCAGGCGGATTGCAGACACCTAGCAGCGGCTCTGTATTTATCAATGATCAGGAATTCAGTAATCAAAAAGAAAGCGAACGCGTTAAACTCCGTTTCAAGGAAATTGGTTTTATTTTGCAAGCATCAAATCTGGTTCCTTTTCTGACAGTAAAAAAGCAGTTGTTATTAGTAGATAAAATCAAACATGAACATCGGCAAAAAGAAGCAAAAGAATTATTTGAGCAGCTTGGCGTGGATAAGCTGATCAACAAGTATCCAGAAGAACTATCTGGTGGTGAAAGACAAAGGGTGGCAATTGCTCGTGCATTGTACAATGATCCGTCTATTATTCTAGCAGATGAACCAACTGCCAGTTTGGATTCAGAAAAGGCAAGAGAAGTAGTCGATATTTTGGCAAAAGAATCAAAAGAAAAAAATAAAGCAACGATCATGGTGACGCACGACACACGGTTGATTGACAAATGCGATAGAATATTTATGATGGAAGATGGTGTATTGAAAGAAAAAGAATAACCAAAAAGTAGGTGGAAAAATGGTCCATCGATACAATAAAGACACGCAACAAAAAATTTTAAAAGAAGCGGCTGACTTGTTCATGTCCAAGGGCTATCTTGGTACTTCAACAAGAGAGATCGCACAAAAAGTTGGGATCACCCAGCCCAATCTTTATCACTATTTTAGTGATAAAGAAAAGTTATATACAGCAGTATTAGAAAAGCACTTAGAAGATGTTGGGAAAGCGTTGAGAGAAATCGTCCAAACAAGCGAAACGAGATTTCAAGTGACGTTGACAAAAATGGCTCAATTTTTGATTGAGACGCATCTTGTTGATTTATTTCTGATGCTTCACGACCTTGAAAGCAATCTTTCCAATGAAACGAGAGATCATCTTTTCTTTCTATGGAAGAAAAATTATCGTGAACCATTTGAAGAAATTTTTTCAACAAACCAATCCGTGTTAAGAAACGGGATTACCAAAGAAATCGCAGCAAGGCATTTTTTCTTAGTGTTGGCACCGTACATCACTCGATCAAAAAGACCTGTAGAAGAACCGCTAAATGTGGCACAATTGATCGATTTATATTTGAATGGTGTATTAGGACAAACGTAAAGCTGTTATATGTGGAGAAAAACAGTTAGGTAAAGAAACAAGATATGACGAAAATCGTTGTATCTTGTTTCTTTTTTATACGGCTAGTTTTTCATGCATAAAATTTTGTTATTCTCTCATAATTATCATGGGATATTTTATTTATTATTTCATTCTAATTGAATCGTTATCAAAAGGGATTTAACCAAAAAGTAGTTTTTGTTTACTTATAAATAACGTAAACAATATAAAAGAAAACGTTTGCAAACAGAATTACAGAATGTTACTATTTAGTTGTAATTATAAAGTCAATGTTTCTGGTGCGTTTGTTCTGTCGGCGATCTAGGAGGTGTTTTTATTTAATAACACAAATAATTAATTATTTGTAGAATGAAAGAAACTATTTATTTGGTGGATGAATCATAACGAATAGACAAAAGGAGGTTTCAAAATATGTCAAAAATGAAAAAAATCAGTTTAGCCGTAATGTTATTTTCTTCGGTGATGTCTGTCACATCTCCGTTATTAGGACAAAAAGACTCTGTCTATGCCGAAGAAACAGCTCAAGTTGTTCCAGCAAAAGAATACCGGAATGTCATGTATTATGGAGATTGGTCCATCTGGGATGGTGAAGGGAAATTTCTTCCTCAAGATATTCCAGCGGATCAGCTAACACATTTGAACTTTGCCTTTTTAGATTTTGATAGCGAGGGGAATCTGACATTTACAGATGCAGATGCTGCTGTAGGTGCATCTTTAGAACAACCTGGCGTAGGATGGAACACACCAAGTTCTGGGATTTTGAATGCAATCCAAGATTTACGCGGCAAAAATAAAAATCTAAAAATAGGCGTATCTTTAGGCGGATGGTCAAAATCAGGAGACTTTTCAGAAGTGGCAGCTGATCCAGTAAAACGTAAAAATCTAGTAGAAAATATCACGAAATTTATTAAGTATACCAATATGGATTTTGTCGATGTCGATTGGGAATATCCAGCTGATGTCCGTCAGCCAGATCTAGTAGATAATGTAAACGATGAAGGAACACCACATGCCAAACCGGAAGACAAAGAGAATTACATCACGCTTTTAAAAGAGATTCGCGAGTCAATTGATCAACAAGGAGAAAAGTTAGGGAAAACATATGAATTATCTGTAGCGCTTCCTTCTTCCAGAGAAAAATTAAATGATGGGATTGACATTCCTAAATTATTCTCTGTGGTCGATTTTGCCAATATCATGACCTATGATTTGAATGGGGCATGGAGTCCCAACAGTGCTCACCATACGGCACTATATGGCAATCCAGCTGATCCTAATTATGAAGAAGGTCTTTCTGTCGATCAGACAGTCAAATTTTTACAAAAAGAAGGAGCTCCTTCCGACAAAATCGTGATTGGTGCAGCTTTTTATACACGCGGCTGGCATGAGGTAGAAAGCGGGGATAACAAAGAGCTACCTGGTTTGTTCCAATCAGCAAAAGCAAGCAACCAAGATGCCGATCAAACACCTTCTTACGGTGCCAAAAACAAAAACGATCTCGTTTCAGGAAATGGTGGTAGAGCTGGCGGCGTCTGGCCTTATCGGAATATCGCTGATTTGATTGATCAAACAGCAGACTTAAAAGAATATTGGGATGATGTAGCGAAAGCACCTTATATGTACAGTAAAATAACAGGAGAATTCTTTACTTATGACAATGTCAAATCTGTCAGCTACAAAGCAGAATATGTAAAAGAAAATGAATTAGGTGGAGTAATCTCCTGGATGCAATCACAAGATAAGGAAACCAACAGTAGTAAGAGAGACGAGCTGACTAATGCGATCAAACAAGGATTATTCGGTGACGAAAAACTGTCAGAACAAGAAATAATTTCCTCCCCGTTAGCGATTGATGTGGATATTTCTACTTATAGTGAATATGGTGCGAATGGTTATAACATCACTATCAAGAACAACGAGCAGCTTAACGAAACTTCTAGTGTATTGAGTGCAGTGGAATTAGCCCAAGAAACAATCAAATTCCCTAAACTATATATTCCAATCCATTCAGCTGAAAGCCTAAGTGCCGGAGATTACAAAGCTGGAACAGTAACGATAGAAAATGGGTATGTCGTGATTGATTTAGCTTCTGTATATGACGGTAAACATATCGAGCCAGATGCTTCTTATGAATTTAGATTAAGATCAAGTGATGAAAATCCAACAGTCGATCGAATTGGCCATATTGCGTTAGTCCAAAGAATCGGAGATGAAGGAGCGGAAATCAATCGGCAAGTCATCTATGGAAAAGAACTGATACCGGATCCATCCGATACGCAACCCCCATCTGTACCCGAAAATCTAGCTGTTTCAGATATTCAAGGAACACAAGTTACTTTGAGTTGGGAAGAATCAACAGACAATAATCAGGTGGCAGGTTATTACATCTATCGTGATGGTCAGCGTGTAGCACAAACAGCTCATACTCGATATACAGATACAGGTTTGGAGACAAATACACCGTACACTTATACAGTCAGTGCATTTGACGCTTCTGGAAATGTATCTGAGAAAAGCTTGCCGATAACGATCACAACGAAAAGCGAAGACCCTGCTCCAGGATACGAAGAATGGAACCCAGAAAAAGCTTATGTCAAGGGAGACATCGTCACTTATAAAGGGAAAGTTTATCAGGCAAAGTGGTGGAATCAAGGGGAAGAACCAGGTTCTAATGAGTGGGGCGCATGGGAACTGATTGGTTAAATTTGCTGTTTATTTGAAAACACGGGGCTGTGACAAAACGTTTGTCGCAGCTCCTTTTTTGCGTACTTAAGCTGATTTTAAGTTTTGACCCTTAGTCTGGATCTACGAGGTGAGAGTCAAGCATGAAAAAAATAATTGGAGCTTTTGTATGTGCAATCATTATCATTATTATCTGTTTTCAAATAGATGTTTTTGGTCAAAAAAAGATAGTTGGGCAAACAGTCAGCAGTACGAACAGTACGGTTACAAAGACAAAGGAATCATCTGATGACACAAAACAAGAGACATTAGTCAAAATCGGAAAAAATGACCGTACACTATATACAGATGACTCGCTAACGACCCCATTAGCAACTATAAACGGCGGAGAACTGACGGAGTTTCTTTCCGAAACAAAAAATGCTTATCAGATCAAGACAAATGATGGCTATACTGGATATTTAGCCCTCGAAGATGGAACCAAAGTCACAAAGAATATACAAACAAAACCGAAAGAGTTATCTGATGCAGTGATTGTATTAGATCCTGGGCATGGCGGAAATGATACTGGGGCATTAAGCAATGATGAACAAACAGAAGAAAAGGATATAACATTAAGTACAGCCATAAAAGTAAAAAAGGCGCTAGAGGATGCTGGAGCAACGGTTTATTTGACCCACACTACAGATGAATTAGTACAGCTTGGAGATATATGCGACTACAGTGAAGAAAAAAAGGCAGATGTCTTTATCAGCTTACATGCAGACTCTACGGAATATGCGAATGAAGCAACTGGGATCACGACATATTATTACTATGGACAAGAGGAAACATTAGCACAAACAATCGCTGATTCCTTCACTGATCTGCCTCTGGATTCAAGAGGAATCTCCACTGGGAACTATCAAGTTCTTCGAGAAAATCTTCAACCTTCTATTTTAATCGAGATGGGTTATATGAATAATGATGGTGATTTAGAGGAATTAGTAACAGACAGTTATCAGCAGCAGATCGCTGCAAGTTTGACACAAGCATTGACCACCTATTTTCAGCAATAAATAAGGAAAGAGGTTGTGACAGAAGTGGTCAGCTTCAAGAAATAAGAAGGAATTTACGAAAATTGCTTCTCAAATTTTTGTGAAATTTCGGCTTATTTTTCGAAGAAGCTACTTCTGGAACACCGTTTAAGAAAGAGGTCGTGAGCCTGCCGTTCAGCTCCGAGTCACAAGGAGCAATTTCAAAAAACAGCTTCTCATGTTTGATGAATATTGTGACTTGTGACCGAGGAGTTGGCAGGAGAACACCGTTTAAGGAAAGAGGTTGTGAAAAAGCTGTCCTGCATCAAGTAATAAGAACAGCCAAACAAAAATAGCTTCTCCTATTTTTCGTTTGGTTGGACTTATTATCGCAGATACAAGCTTTTGAACACCGTTTAAGGAAGAGGTTGTGAAATCAGCGTTCTGATCTGAGTATTAGAGAAACAAACGGAAAAATAGCTCCTCATATTTTGCCGTTTGTTGAGCTAATATCGAGGGTCAGCTAATTGAACACCGTTTATTCGGAATAAGGGACTGTGACACGACTTATGTCACAGTTTTTTTATTTTTTTATTAGCTTCAACGCTTTTTCTGTATTGGCAAAGTGAAGTTTGGCATATTTTTCAAGCATAGGCATGCCGCCTTTTTCTAATAGTTTTGCCGCTATTTGATCAGATTTCGTTCCAGCTCCTGAGGGAAGGGTGATTCCAGCTTCAGCTGATGCTTTGTCTAACTCTTCTAAAAAGCTGGCACGACTGATGATAGAAGCAGCAGCAACAGCTAAATGATATTGTTCTCCTTTAGTAACGAAGTACAGTTTTTCTTGCAAGTGATTTTTTTCTAAACGCGCATATTTTTTAAAATTTGCTTCTGGCGTAAACTGATCAATCAAAATCGCTTCTGGTTTTTCTGGTGCGATCTTTTTTAGCAGCAAATGGATTGCTTGATTATGCAAAGCGACTTTCATCCGAACAGCATTGTATTTTGGCTGGATCTCATTGTATTTTTCTGGGGGCAAGACAAGTAGTTTGTAAGGGATAGTTTCTTTTAAGACATCAGCAAGTTGGATGATTTGGCTATCTTTTAACTCTTTTGAATCTCGAACACCAAGTTTACGTAATTCTGCAAGCTGATCACGTTTCACATAAGCAGCACATACTGTTAGTGGACCGAAATAGCTGCCATTTCCGACTTCATCGCTACCTAAAACGGATAATTGACTGATATTTTTTGGCAAAGAAGAGACCGTTCTTGCTGGTTTGGCCTGCTTATCCTGTGCCTGTCCCCAGCGCTGAGCTTCCGTTTCTGCGTTTGCCCCTTGGAACATCACTTTTCCTGATGTGTAAGCAGTGATGGTCGTCCCGTCTTTTTTAGCAGCAAAGATAGTATAAGGAATCTGTTTATTTAACAAATAAGAGCGATAGTGTGCTTTCATTTGACTAAGTTGGTCGTTCGTTGCTTTGATAATGACGTTGCTCATAAAATTCTCCTCGTTTTTATACATAAATCTATACCGCAACTCCTGACTTTTCGTTTTCTAAGAGGTTGCGAGACATAGCATTTTTTTAAAGTTTATCATATAATAGTTAAGTATGTGAAAAATATTTGTGGAGAACGGTGAAAGAACCAACTTCATGGTACACTAAATAAAACTTTCATCAAATAGGAGGAAATGATTCGTATGGCGCACGAAAAAACACGCTACAAAGCAGTGATTGCCAACCAAACATATACTATTATCGGACGGGAAACCAAGCATCATATGGATATCGTAACGAAGCTGATCAATGAGCAGTTAGCAGAATTGAAACAATTATCACCACAAATGGATAATGAACAAGCAGCGATCTTGATGGCTGTCAATGCGCTTTCGGATCAATTGAAGAAACAAGAAAGAATCTTGGAGCTAGAAGAAGAAACAGCAGAATTAAAGAAAAAAATGATCAAATTTACAGAGCTTGAAAATCGCGTAAAACGCATGGAAGCAATCGAGAATGAAGCTCGAGAAGTACTGAAAGAAAATGGTCAAGCAGATTATACTATTAAAAATCATGTGGAAGCACAGCAGATTTTAAATGAAAAACGAAAAGGACAAATCAAACAAAAATCTTCTAATTAAGATCCTTTTATCAAAATAAGAAAAATTTAAAAAAGTTAGAAGAGAAAGGAACGTAGCATGCTGAGTTTGCTGATTTTATTTTTATTGCTAATTGCGTTTTTTTCTGGAGCACGTCGCGGGTTTGCTTTACAATTCATATTCGCAATCGGATATGTGTTGTCATTTATTGCTGCCCAGCATTTTTACAAACCATTAGCAAGTCATTTGGAATTATACATTCCATACCCAGCTGTCACCCCGACATCAAAGTTAGCATTTTTTGATCAAGTATTTGCCTTTCACCTAGATGAAGCTTTTTATGCAGGAACGGCTTTTCTGATCATTTTGCTGATTGGCTGGCTGATCACCCGATTTGTGGGGGTCTTTGTCCATGGATTGACATATGTGCCGATCTTGAGACAGGTAGACTGGATTGCAGGAGGTATCCTGTCACTAATCATGGCTTACGTTACTATATTTTTGATTTTGCAGTTACTTGCCTTTGTTCCATTAGATGTGGTCCAAAATCAATTCGGCGAGCATAGTTTCGCTCGTTTTATCGTTGAGAGAACGCCCTTTCTTACCAACAAGATGTATGAGCTTTGGGTAACGAATATTTTGAATTAAGGAAAATAGGGCTAAAAAATATTTTTTTAGAAAAACTTTTACAAGAATGTTTTGTTTTTTGTACACAGTAGTTTATTTAAGAAGGCTGCGCAACGTATGTCCGGCACAGCCCTTTTTTCATAGTGAAAGATAAGGTGATAAAATGAATAACCGAATCCTTGAAACATTGGAATTTGAAAAAGTCAAACAGATGGTCAAACAATTTGTAGTGACTGCACAAGGAAAAGAAGAACTGGCAGAATTGGTACCAGTGAGCGAGAAACAAACGATCACAGAATGGCTTCAAGAAACTGAGGATGGGTTGAAAGTACAACGTCTGCGAGGCGGGATTCCTATACCAAAACTTGAAAATATCCGCCCTCATATGAAACGGATCGAAATCGGGGCAGATTTGAATGGAGTGGAGCTTGCACAAGTTTCCAGAGTGTTATCTACGACAAGTGAATTGCATCGGTTCATTGATGATCTTTCTGACAGTGAAATTGAATTTGCGCGTTTGTATATGTGGGCAGATCAGCTAGTCACGATTCCTGTTTTAAGTCGCCGTTTAAAGGAAGCAATCGATGAAGACGGACGCGTGACCGACGATGCTTCTCCTGAGCTAAAAATCATAAGACAGAACATTCGTCGCAGTGAACAAGCTGTTCGTGAACAGTTAGACGGAATCGTCCGCGGGAAGAACGCAAAATATTTGAGCGATGCAATCATCACCATGCGAAATGACCGCTACGTTATCCCAGTCAAACAAGAATACCGCGGTGTATTTGGCGGTGTAGTCCACGATCAAAGTGCTTCAGGACAGACTTTATTTATTGAACCAAAACAAGTGGTGGATTTGAATAATCGTTTGCGTCAATATCAAATCGCTGAACGAAATGAGATTCAACGTATTTTAAGTGAACTTTCTGCAGAACTTGTTCCACATCGTCAAGAAATCATCCACAATGCTTATGTGATTGGTAAAATGGATCTGATGAATGCAAAAGCACGATTTGGTAAAGAACTAAAAGCCATCGTGCCGGGAATCAGTGAAGACAATCATGTCGTCTTGAAACAAGCAAGACATCCGCTGATCGATCAGGAAAAAGTAGTTCCTAATGACATCGCAATTGGAAAAGACTATCAAGCCATCGTCATTACAGGACCTAATACAGGTGGGAAAACGATCACGTTGAAGACTTTAGGTCTGTTACAGCTGATGGGGCAAGCAGGGTTGCCGATTCCTGCAGGAGAAGAAAGCCAAATCGGTATTTTTGAAGAAGTATTTGCGGATATAGGAGACGAACAGTCGATTGAGCAAAGTCTATCGACCTTTTCTTCTCATATGACGAACACTGTAGATATTTTATCAAAAGTCAATGAAAAAAGTCTGGTACTATTTGACGAGCTTGGTGCAGGAACAGATCCGCAAGAAGGTGCTGCTCTAGCAATCGCGATCTTAGATGATCTTGGTAAAAAGTCTGCTTATGTGATGGCAACAACACACTATCCTGAATTGAAAGTTTATGGATACAATCGGGCAAATACGATTAATGCTAGTATGGAGTTCGATGTGGATACACTAAGTCCAACGTATCGTTTACTGATCGGTGTGCCTGGTCGGAGCAATGCGTTTGAAATCTCCAGCCGATTAGGTCTTGATACAGATGTTATTAATGAAGCAAAGCAGTTGATGAATGATGAGAGCCAAGATTTAAATGAAATGATCACAGATTTAGAGAATCGCCGGAAAATGGCAGAGACCGAATATCTGGAAATGCGTCATTTTGTTTCTGAGGCACAAGAACTTCATCATGATTTGAAAGAAGCTTACAGCTATTTCTTTGAAGAACGTGAAAAAGAAATAGAGAAAGCAAAGAAAAAAGCAAATGAAGTCGTGTCAGAGGCGGAAAAAAAAGCAGAAAAAATCATTGCTGATATTCGTAAAATGCAACAGCAGATCGGGCAAGGAAATGTGAAAGAGCATCAGTTGATCGATGCAAAGACCCAATTAGCAAATCTACATCAAGAAGAAACATTGAAGAAAAATAAAGTATTGAAGAAGGCGAAAGAACAAAAAACATTAAAACCGGGAGACGAAGTGTTGGTTACGACTTACGGCCAAAGAGGGACGCTTTTACGTAAAAACGGGAATCAGTGGCAAGTAGAAATCGGTATACTAAAAATGAATGTGTCCGAAGACGAACTGACGCCTGTTGCTCCTCAAAAAGAGCCGACACAACGAGTTGTCCATGCTGTACGCTCTGAATCTAGCAGTCATGTGCCGAATCAATTGGACCTTCGAGGAAAACGATATGAGGAAGCGCTAAGTGAAGTAGATCAGTATTTGGATTCTGCCATCCTAGCAGGTTATCCTCAAGTGACTATTGTCCACGGAAAGGGGACAGGCGCACTTCGCAAGGGAATTACTGATTATCTTAAAAACCATCGGAGCGTCAAAAGCTTTGAGTTTGCACCGGCAAATCAAGGCGGAAATGGTGCAACAATTGTTAAATTTAAGTAAAACTTACTAAAGGTAAGCAGATGGTTCGCTATCCAAGGATAGAAATGCTATACTGGTCATAGATTTTAAAAATGGAGGTCTTTGATATGTCACAAGTAATTACAGATAAGACATTTAATGAAGAAACAGACAAAGGACTTGTATTAATTGATTTTTGGGCAACTTGGTGTGGCCCATGTCGTATGCAGGCACCGATTTTGGATCAATTGGAACAAGAATATGATGAAGAAGAATTCAGAATTGCTAAAATGGATGTGGATGAAAATCCAGAAACTCCTCAACAATTCGGAATCATGAGTATTCCAACATTAATGTTGAAAAAAGATGGTCAAGTAGTAGAAAAAGCTGTTGGTGTTCATTCAAAAGAACAACTACGTCAAATGATCGATCAATATTTATAAAAGCTTAAAGCAAAAATAAGCTGAGGATGGGACTGAATTCAGTTCCGTCCTCGGTTTTTTTTCGGTTGAGTTAAGGTTATTCAAATTAACATTTTTTGAGTATAATTACGTTGTCAGGCTGGATTGTTTTTTTGACAGACATGCTATAATAACTTTAATTGAATATGAAGGGGAGTACCAGATGAACGAACGAATCAAAAACAAACTAGCTTTACTTCCTGATCAGCCCGGCTGTTACTTGATGAAAGATAAAAATGGAACGATCATTTATGTCGGAAAAGCCAAAATATTGAAAAATCGCGTCCGCTCATATTTTACTGGCAGCCATAATACGAAAACGGAACGGCTTGTTAGTGAAATTGAAGACTTTGAATACATCGTTACAGAATCGAATATAGAAGCTTTGCTCTTAGAAATCAATCTGATAAAGAAAAATGATCCTAAATACAATATTATGTTAAAGGATGATAAAACCTATCCTTTCCTTAAGATAACGAATGAAAAATATCCCCGTTTGGTGATTACTCGCAAAGTACTAAAAGACAAAGCACTGTATTTTGGACCATATCCAGATGTCGGTGCGGCGAATGAGACAAAGAAGATTCTCGACCGATTATTTCCTCTGAGAAAATGCAAACCTAGTCAGACGAAGGAGCCTTGTCTTTACTATCATTTGGGGCAATGTCTGTGTCCTTATTATTTCGACGTAGATCCGAAAGTCTATACGAAAATCGTTGATGAAGTGAAAAACTTTTTAAACGGAGGACACGAAAAAATCGAGTCAGAGATCCATCAGAAAATGGAAAAAGCTGCTGAAAACATGGAATTTGAAAAAGCTGCAGAATACCGAGACCAGATCCGTGCTATCGAAACAATCATGACTCGCCAAAAAATGACAAATACTGATTTACTGGATCGAGATGTATTTGGTTATGCGATTGATAAAGGCTGGATGTGTGTCCAAGTGTTTTTTGTAAGACAAGGAAAGTTAATTGAACGAGATGTTTCAATGTTTCCTTTCTATAACGAAGCAGAAGAAGATTTTTTGACTTATATTGGTCAGTTTTATCAGGAAAATGAACATTTCATTCCTAAAGAAGTCTTGATTCCTGATACGATCGACAAGCCAAGTGTAGAAGCTTTGTTGGATACGAAAGTTCTACAACCGAAACGAGGCGAAAAGAAAAAATTAGTGGAATTGGCGAATAAGAATGCCTCAGTTGCTTTGAATGAACGATTTGATCTGATTGCTAGAAAGCAGGAACGGACGATCGGAGCAGTGGAACGTTTAGGAAACGCAATGAATATCCCGACCCCAATACGCATTGAATCATTTGATAACTCTAATATCATGGGGACGAATCCTGTGGCTGCGATGGTCGTATTCATTGATGGAAAACCAGCAAAAAAAGAATATCGGAAATATAAAATAAAAACAGTCAACGGACCGGATGATTATGCATCGATGAGAGAAGTCATCTATCGCAGATATTCACGAGTGATTCGTGAAGGGTTGCCTTTACCTGATTTGATCTTGATTGATGGAGGAAAAGGACAAGTCGATGTAGCAAAAGATGTCTTAGAAAATCAATTAGGAATCGATATTCCTATTGCTGGTATGGCAAAAAACGATAAACATAAAACAAATGAGTTGCTATTCGGTACAGATTTGGCTGTAGTACCACTTGAACGAAATTCACCTGAGTTTTTCCTGCTCCAGCGGGTCCAAGATGAAGTCCATCGATTCGCAATCACTTTCCATCGGCAGCTGCGTAGTAAAAACAGTTTTGCTTCCCGATTAGACGAAATTGAAGGGCTAGGACCGAAACGAAAAAAAATGTTGCTTAAAGAGTTCAAATCATTGAAAAATATCACAGCAGCTACGATAGAAGAATTACAAGAAATCGGACTACCGAAAAATGTCGCACAAAACGTATTTGATAAATTACATCAGGAATGAGAAAAGGGCACTTTACAAAGAAAGTAAAGTGTCCTATCATTTTAATTACAACAACAAGAGAGTATACGTTTTGTTGGTAAATAATAAATCGCTTACATCTGGTGTCTTAGGATATATGGATTTATTGAAGAAGGAGTGAAGAAATGTTAGAAGTCAAGAATCTTGTTAAAACTTTTGGGAACTACACAGCTGTCGATCATGTCTCTTTCCAAATCCCAGACGGAAAAATCATGGGGCTGATTGGTCAAAACGGTGCTGGGAAGACAACGACTTTTCGTTTGATCTTGGATTTTTTGACACAAGACCAGGGAGAAGTGTTATGGAATGGTCATCATCTTGGGGAGAAAGATTATGATATCATCGGCTATCTTCCAGAAGAACGAGGACTTTATCCAAAAGTAACGATTCAAGACCAACTGCTTTATTTTGCAGAACTTAGAGGGAAATCAAGAAAAGAAATTGAACCAAAAATCGATTTTTGGATGGAAAAATTTCAGGTAAAAGGGAAAAAGACGGATAAAGTAAAATCTTTGTCTAAAGGGAATCAGCAAAAAGTCCAGCTTATCGCCACATTGATCCATGAACCTAAATTGATCATTTTGGATGAACCATTTAGCGGGTTAGATCCGGTAAACGCGGAATTACTGAAAGATGGAATATTGGAATTGAAAAAACACGGTTCGTGTGTCATTTTTTCTAGCCATAATATGGATAATGTAGAAAAAATCTGTGATCATTTGATCATGCTGCGAAACGGAAAAATGGTTTTGAATGGAAAAGTCCATGAGATCCGTGAATCATTTGGCCGTACGAAGTTATTCTTGGAATCTGGGTTAAGTCAACAGGAAGTAGAAGAAATCGAAGGCGTGAAAAAAGTGATCCTTCGTGAGGATAATACGTTAGAGATCACATTAGAAGATCCTGAAGCTGGGAAAGAAATCTTTACTCGTGCGACACAATTCGGCTATATCCCTATGTTCAACCAGCAGCCGCCAACTTTGGAAGAGATTTTCAAATTGAAAGCAGGTGAAATCGATGCGTAAGTTTTGGATTATTACCAAAGATGTCTATTTAAAAAATGTCAAGTCGATTTCTTTCTTGATTATGATATTAGTCCCTTTCATCATGCTAGGTATTATTTATGTAGCAGGAAACTTTGCCCAGCAAAATAGTGATGTCAATAAAATCGGCGTATTGGCTGATAATGAGCAAATCAGTCAGCAATTGAGCCAAGTCAAAACAGATGATTTTGAGTTCAAAGCAGTGGATTCTGAAGAAAACGCACAAAAAGACCTTTCGAAAGAAAAAATTGATGCTTATTTAGTAGTCTCAACTGATAAAGATAAAGTAAATGGGACGCTTTATAGCGAAAATTCATTGGGACAAAGTACACAACTGCTGATACAACAACAATTGACTGGCTTGCAATCGATGCTTCGAGCAAGCGAATTAGGTATTTCTCCAGAAGAAGTGGCAAGTTTGAGCCAACAGGCAAGTTTGACTCGGCAAAAAGTCAACTTTGATTCAAAAGGAAAAATGTCGGTAGGAGAAGATAATTCGACAGTCCAATATGTTGTCAGCTATGTGGCGACGATTGTCTTGTTCATTATCATTCTGACTTATGCACAAATCATTGCACAAGAGATTGCTTCTGAAAAAGGCACGCGGATCATGGAAGTGATCCTGTCCAGTACGACTGCACAAAAGCATTTTTACGGGAAACTAACTGGTGTTTTGCTTGTTGCATTAACGCAAATGGCATTATACGGCATTATTTTTGGTGTAGGATACAATCAATTCAAAGATATGGAAATGGTCAAGAATATATTGGACGGTATCTCATTAGATAATTTGATTGGACCATTCTTGTGGTATTCTCTTCTATTTATGATCTTTGGCATTTTGATTTTTTCTGTTTTGGCAGCTTTATGTGGCTCTTTGGTCAACAAAGCAGAAGATACAGCAAAAGCAATCCTGCCAGTGACTTATTTATCTTTAGGCGGATACATGCTTGGGTTGATATTAGGTGCGTCAGATCCAAATAATATCGTTATTCGGATCACTTCGTATATTCCATTTTTATCTTCTTATATTATGCCGGTTCGCTTGGCAAATGAGACAGTCGGTATGGGTGGAGCATTGATTTCCTTGTTGGTACTTGTAGCCGTGACATTCTTATTGATGATCTTGTCTGCAAACATGTACAAATCGAATGTACTCGTGTATAGCGAAGGCGGATTATGGAGTTCATTTAAACAATCGATTTCAATTATGAGAAATGAACGAAAAAAAGCATAAAATATAGAAAAAATATAGAAGGAAGCTGGACATTTATTGTTCCCAGCTTCTTTTTTGTATAGACCTATTTCTATTTTTTTATTATATTGGATATATATTCATTGAAAATAGCGTATAACAACTTTATAATGTTGAGTATACCAATTTTTGGAGGCGTTTTAATGGACCGCTATTTAGATTTACTTTCAGAGAAGTTCCCTACAACGGAAGATGTCATCACGGAAATCATCAATCTCGAAGCAATTTTGCAGCTTCCAAAAGGAACAGAGTTATTTTTGAGCGATATACATGGCGAATTTCCTGCTTTTGATCATATTCTGCGTATCGGTTCAGGAAATCTTAAAGAAAAGATCAAAGACCTTTTCTCTGAACAAATGACGGAAACGGAGATCAGCCAATTCACTATTTTTACGGCTTATCCAGAATATGTATTGACGACTGATTGGTACAAAAAACAAGATAAATCCCAGCTGATCCATCGTTTGATCGATCTTTTACGGTTTACGACAGTCAAATACACTCGATCAAAAGTTCGAAAAGGATTGCCGAAAG
Organism: Enterococcus sp. DIV1224; assembly: GCF_050555455.1. NCBI lineage: Bacteria > Bacillati > Bacillota > Bacilli > Lactobacillales > Enterococcaceae > Enterococcus > Enterococcus sp. DIV1224. Next base: position 737,929 of record NZ_CP187859.1, read on the forward strand.
AATATAGCTATATCATTGAGGAACTCTTGTATATCGATGATCGTATCAACGGGAAAAAAGACTATGTAAAAAAAATCATTGAACAACTTGTCTTGATGAAGGAAGAAGAAAAATTTTTAACAAAACTTGCGCAGACGATCCAAAAATCTGTCATCGATCATTTGCATATCGTGGGTGATATTTTTGATCGGGGAACTCAAGCAGCCAAAGTAATGGATCGAATCATGGATTTTTCCTCTGTAGATATCCAGTGGGGGAATCATGATATTTTGTGGATTGGTGCGTATTGCGGCTCTGAGGCATGTTTATTGACGCTTTTACGGATTGCCGCACGCTACAACTATTTATTTGAATTAGAGAAAGAATATGGATTAAATTTACGTCCATTATTTTCTTTTGCCCATCAAACCTACCAGAAGAATCCTGTATTTACCCCTAAAAACAGGAAAGATCTATCTGAAAGAGAACAAGAAGAATTAGAAAAGATCCATCAAGCACTTTCTATCCTCCAATTCAAATCAGAACATCAGTTGTTGGATCGACGACCTGAATTTAAAATGGACGATCGTAAATTGTTGGAAAAAATCAACTATGAAGAATCAACAATCGATTTAGAAGGTCAGCTCTATGAGTTGAAAGGGACTTGTTTTCAAACGATCCAGCCAGATGATCCTAAAAAGTTCTTGGAAGAGGAACAAAAAGTGATCGATAGTTTGATGTATTCATTCCAGCACTCGTTAAGAATGCAAAAACACATGACGTTTTTGATCGAAAAAGGGGGAATGTATCTCACGAATAATCAGCATGTACTGTTTCATGGCTGTATACCTGTAGATGAAAAGGGGCAGCTCTTAGCATTTGAATTAGACCAATCTTATCGCGGAAAAGAATTACTGGGATTTTTTGAAAAACAGATAACTGAAAGCGCAAAAGATTTGACTGCAAAAGAAGATTTGGCGACCGATTTGGTTTGGTATGCGTGGAGCGGGCCATTTTCGCCTTTATTCGGCAAGAGTAAAATGGCCACTTTTGAGCGCTATTTTCTCACAGAGCCTCATACGCACGTCGAAAAAAGCAATCCCTATTATCACTTGCGAGATGAAGAGTGGTTCAGTGAAAAAATTTTGGCAGAATTCGATGCAAAAGAAGAAGGTTCAGCAATCATCAATGGGCACACGCCAGTAAAAGTAAAAAAAGGAGAGTCACCGATCAAAGCAAACGGAAAAGCATTTGTTATTGACGGAGGTCTATCCAAAGCTTATCAAAAAACAACCGGGATTGCTGGCTACTCACTATTATGCAATTCTTACGGTTTCCAAATCGTGACACATTATCCGTTCTTGCCTATTGAACAGCAATTTGCAAAAAAATCTGATCAAACGAATGTAAAAAAAGTAATCGAGCAGCAGCTCCCACGCAAACTTAATCGGGATACGACAAAAGGAATGGAATTACAGCAACAGATTACTCAGCTCCAAAGGCTGTTGGACTATCGAAAGGACGATTGAGAAAAATGCTAGCCAACATTGCTCAATAGACAAAAAAGCGACTGCAACAAAAGGCGTGTCGCAGTCTCCTTCGGAATTAGCTCAAAAAACGGAAAAATATGAGGAGCTATTTTTCCGTTTATTTCTCTAATACTCAGGTCAGGGCGCTGATTTCACGACCTCTTGGTAAACGGTGTTCAAAAGCCAGTTTCTCGGTATTAAGCCAAATTTATTTAAAAATGTGGAAAGCCATTTTCACAAAATTTTTCTTAATACTCGAAACTAAACAGCTTTTTCACAACCTCTGATTCACGGTGTTCAAAAGCTTGCATCTGCGGTAATAAGCCCAGCCAAACGAAAAATATGAGAAGCTATTTTTGTTTGACTGTTCTTATTACTTGATGCAGGACAGCTTTTTCACAACCTCTTTCCTTAAACGGTGTTCTCCTGCCAACTCCTCGGTCACAAGTCACAATATCCAACAAACATGAGAAGCTGTTTTTTGAAATTGCTCCTTGTGACTCAGAGTTAAACGGCAGGCTCACGACCTAATCAGAAAAACGATTAAAATTCATTCACAAAGAAATCGAATAAACGCTGTTCAGATGAATCTACACGATGAGAAAGTTCCGGATGCCATTGGACACCAAGGATTTTGTGCATATTATCTTTACTTTGGACTGCTTCAATGAGTCCATCGTTGGAAAAGGCGATGGCTTTTAACAAAGGAGAAAGATCTTTGACTGCCTGATGATGATAGGAATTCACAAAGTATGAATCAGGGAGAAGGTCACTTAATAAACTGTCCGAAACGATTTTGACTTCGTGAGTCGCAAACTGCGGGGCAGTGGGCTGTTGTTCGTGTTTTACGGACCATTTTGGATATAATGAAAGATCTTGATAAAGTGTTCCCTCCAACACGACATTCAATAGTTGAAGTCCTCGGCAGACTGCAAAAATCGGTTTTCTTTGTTTCAATGCTTCCAAGATCAATGCCTGTTCGAATTGGTCTCGTTGAATATTTGTTTCCGTCAGTTTTGGATGAGGGTCTTCCATGTAAAGTTGCGGACTAACATCCTGACCGCCTGCAAGAATGAGTTTGTCGATTTTCTCAATTAGTTGAGGCGCTGAATCTGGAGACATGACTGGCAGAATAAGAGGCAATCCTTGAGCATCTAAAACTGCATCCACAAATCCCTGCGGTGTATAGCTTACTTGATTTCCTTGGAAAGTATCTGTCGCTCGAATCAGTTGATTCCCGGCAATGCCGATGATTGGTTTCATTTTTATTCCCCCTAAAGTAGACTAATTGTAACAAGGATTTAAAAAAATTTAAACTATGTAAGACTTGCCCCTATACTTATCTGTTCTTGCTGTGTTACTATCTGTAAAGAGAATTTTCGTGTGAAATTCATGACGATAGTTGAAAATATTGCTTAATTTGTTATAATAAAAAGTAAGCAGAAATAAAAAGGTTGGGCGTAAGCTTCAAGGATCTAGTTCTTCAAGGGGTGAGAAGGACATTTTATTGAAGGGGCCTGCCTATACTAAGTTATCTTTAGAGGTACATACTTTCAATGAAAAAAGAAAGCATGTACCTCTTTTTTAAATCGAAAGGAAGTGAAGCAAGTGTTAGAAGCTTTGGAACAAATCCGAAAAGCAGAAGAAGAAAATGAGAAGCGTGCTCGAACCCTACGGCAGCAGTTGAAGACCTATGCAGAAGAAAAAGAGCAAGAATTGGAGATAATCCAAACGAACAGTCGGCAACAGCTGAAACAGTTGGTAGAAGAAAAAGAACAATTCGAAAAGCAAGAATTAGAAAAAGAAAAAATGAAATTGAAAGCAGAAGCAGACAAGGTGCAAGCAACTTTGAAAGACCAATATCAAAAGCATCAGAGTCAAGCAATCGGTGCAATCATTGAAAGGGTGAAAGAAACTTATGGCCGTCACTAAGATGGAAAAAGTGACCCTCATTTCAGATAAAAGAAATCAGGAGAGGATTTTACAAGCAGTACAAGGAATCCAAAATGTTGAAATCCGGGATCTGTATCAAAATAGAACAAACAACCAGTGGGTAGAAAAATATTTTCCAGATACCACGATTATTGATAAAGAAGCAAAATTAGGCGCTTTAGGCAATCGGCTGAAAGACATCCAAGAAGCTATCCAATTCATACAACACCACGGCGATAGCCGTCAAAAGAAACTCCATTTGAAACGTCAAGAACTTTCCTTACAAGACTTGGAAGCAAATTATTCCGAAGAAAATTTCATGAATAAATTAGAAGAAGTCCTTGATTTAAAAGAAAAGTGGGAACAGCTAACTGAAAAACGTGATCGTTTAGAAGAAGAGGAAGAATGGCTTCTTCATTGGCAACAGCTGGATATTGCTCCAAGTATGTATGCAAGTAAGACGACCATTTTTGAGATGGGGACTGTGAGTGCAGCAAATTTTGAAAGTTTCAAGGAAGAACTAATTAAGCTTGATGACGTTTATATGGAAGAAATAGATTATACGCCAAAACAAGTTTATCTTTCGTATGTTGCTTTAAAAAAATCAGCTGCTGCTATAGAAGAAATTGCTGGGAAATACGGGTTCAATAAAGAAACGTATCCTTATGAACAAAATCCTAAAGAAAAACTGCAAGAAACCAAACAGCAATTGTCCGTTGTTCACGAGCACCAAAAGAAGATAACGACAGCGTTAGGTCAGTGCAGCGGCTATATCCAAGAATTTGAATGGGTAGAAGAAGTCACACTTGCCGTTGCAGAACGGGAAAAAGTAAAAGAACGGTTTATCCATGCGACTTATCTGATCGTTTTGCAAGGTTGGGTAGATGCAGAAGAAAAACAGAATTTGATGCATGTGTTAACCGAAACTGTATCAGAAGAAGATATATATATTAGTTTCGAAACACCAAACTCAGAAGAGATTCAGCAGGAAGTCCCTACTAAATTGAAAAACCATCCGCTTATCGAACCTTTTGAATTGCTGACTGAAATGTACAGTCTGCCAAAATATGAAGAAGTAGATCCAACGCCTTGGATGACACCATTTTATCTTGTCTTCTTCGGGATGATGGTCGCAGATGTTGGTTACGGATTGCTGATGCTCATTGGGACAATACTAGCTCAAAAACTACTTGTTTTACCACGTGGGATGAAACGTTTCGTAAAATTCTTTGAGATTCTCTCGGTACCATCGATCATCTGGGGATTGATCTACAGTTCATTTTTCGGACAGGCATTACCAAAAGAACTATTTGGCATCCGCTTGCCTTTCCCAATCCTATCTACAACGGATGACGTCAATACGATTTTGATTTTATCCGTGATTTTCGGTCTGATACAGATCTTGGTTGGATTATTTGTGGCAGCAAAGGAAAATATCAGGAGAAAAGATTACTTGAGTGCTGTCAGTGATGGATTTGCCTGGCAAGGGATCCTGATTGGGATCGTTATTGCATTGATTGGTGCCATGTTGATAAAAAATACAGCATTTGTTTATCTTGGCGCGGGGCTATCGATCATTGCTGCTTTATGTATCTTAATCGTGCCGATTATCCAATCGCCGTCTAAAGTCAAGGGTGCTGCCAAAGGAGCGTATAATCTTTACGGATTGACGGGTTATATCGGTGATTTAGTCAGTTATACACGTTTGATGGCATTAGGTATTTCAGGCGGAAGTATTGGCGCGGCATTCAATATGCTGGTTGCTTTCATGCCGCCAGCCGCTCGATTCAGTGTAGGGATCCTTTTGATCATCGCTTTACACGCACTGAATATGTTTTTGACACTGTTGAGTGCCTATGTCCATGGCGCACGATTGCAGTATGTCGAATTTTTTGGGAAATTTTATACAGGAGGCGGACGTGCCTTTGACCCGCTGAAAACGGCGGAAAAATACGTCAACATCAATCATAAGAAAAAAAACAATAAATAATTGGAGGATTTTTATACAATGATGGATTACTTAATTAGTCAAAATGGTGGAATGGTATTTGCAGTATTAGCGATGGCAACAGCGACGATTTTTTCAGGGATCGGTTCAGCTAAAGGTGTTGGAATGACAGGTGAGGCAGCAGCAGCGTTAACAACAAGTCAACCCGAAAAATTCGGACAGGCTCTGATTCTGCAATTGCTTCCGGGTACGCAAGGGTTGTATGGATTCGTTATCGCCTTTTTGATTTTTATCAACTTAGGAAATGATATGTCAGTTGTACAAGGTTTGAACTTTTTAGGCGCTTCTCTGCCGATTGCTTTTACAGGCTTGTTTTCAGGTATCGCCCAAGGGAAAGTTGCAGCAGCAGGTATCCAAATTTTAGCGAAAAAACCTGAACATGCTACAAAAGGAATCATTTTTGCTGCGATGGTTGAAACATATGCGATTTTAGGTTTCGTTATTTCCTTCCTATTAGTATTGAATGCCTAAGCATAAAGGAGGAAAAACAGATGAACGCCATTGAAAAAATCATCTCTCAGATGAATGAAGCAGCAGAGCAAGAAAGAGCGGCGTTAGAGCAAGAAGAGCGAATGAAGATCGATCAAAACTTTGAACAAAAACGTACGCAAATCGAAACAGAACATCAAAAACAAAAAGAAAAACAAATCGAATTACTTGAAAAAAAATACCGTCAGCTTAGGAATCGCCAACAAGTAGAAGTGCGACAAGAAAATTTGAACGCGAAGCAGGAATTTTTACGTCGATTGTTTGCAGATGCAATAGCTGAAATGGAGAATTGGGATGAATCTGAACAAATCCAGTTTATCAAAAATTCATTGTATTCATTACCTTTGACAGGCAAAGTAACATTCATTGCTGGAGAAAAATCAGCAGCTTATCTTTCTCAGACATTGTTGGATGAATGGAACAATGAACTTCCCTTTACGATGGTTTTAAGCGATGAATCTGTTGCTGGTCAAGCTGGGTTTCTGATAAACGATCAAGGAGTTCAGTATAATTTTCTTTTCAGCAGCCTTGTACAAGATATCCAAGGAACGATGAGTTTTGAGATTGCCAATCAATTATTCGAATAAGGAGGGATCAGTGTATGGAATACCACGAACTAAATCCCTTGATTCGCGGAAGAGAGCTTGAACTTTTGTCCAATGAGACATTTGAACGGATGATTCAAACCAATTCTGTCGAAGCACTTGGTGAGATATTGAAATCCACGATTTACAGTCCATATATCTATGACGGATATGAATATGACTTTGAACAGAATCTTTTAAAGGAGCAGAGCCGTCTATTTCGCTGGTTAAAGGAATCAGCACCGGAGCCTGAAATCGTTTGGATCTATACGATGCGTTATACTTTCCATAATCTGAAAGCTTTAACAAAGGCTGAGATGACAAATCAAAATCTGGACCATTTGTATATCGACGATGGGTTTTATTCATTAGAAACCTTGAAGGATGCCATTCATACGCAAGTTTCAAATGAACTCCCTGAAAGTATTATGGATAGTATACGAGAAGTCCGCGATTATTTTGAAGAGTCTACCATTCTTCAGGGAATCGATGTGATCTATGATCGGCAGTTTATGACTGAACAGCGACGGCTCGCCGATAAGCTAGGATATCAAGAATTACTGACAGAAGTCATTACTTTTATTGACTTGACCAATATCACAACGATGGCTCGAGGAATATTGCAGAAAAGAACATATGGGTTCATGACGACGGTGCTTTCCAGTTCGGGAAGTATCGAAAAAGAAGTATTTTTGAACTTTGTAGATAAAGACATGGAAGCTTACACGAACTTTCTATTAGAGACAGATTATGCTGAGTTTCTGCGTCCTGTCATCCGTGAGGGAAATCTTGATCTCGTAAAGCTTGAACAGTTGAAAGATGATTATCTAAGTTCATTGTATCAAGAAGCACAAACCCAGGCTTTCGGACCACTGCCACTACTAGCCTTTTTGAACGCAAAAGAGGTAGAAAGCAAAAACCTTCGTTTACTGGTTATCGGCAAAAGAAGCCATTTCGAACCAGAAACAATCAGAAAGCGGGTGAGACAAGTCTATGACGCATAAGATCGGTGTAGTTGGCGACAAAGATTCTGTTTTGCCATTCAAATTGTTTGGCTTCGATGTTCGTTACGGTACAACCAAGCAGACCGTTCGCCAGGCAATTGAAGAAATGGCAAAGAATGAATATGGCGTGATTTATGTCACAGAGCAATGTGCAGCATTGAGCCCAGAAACGATCGAACGTTACAAGGAACAAATGATACCTGCTATCGTATTGATTCCCAACCATCAAGGATCATTAGGGATTGGGCTGGAAGAAATTCAAAAGAACGTAGAAAAAGCAGTAGGTCAAAATATCTTATAGTATGAAAAGGAGATAGAAATTTTGCAAATTGGAAAAATCATAAAAGTCTCCGGACCTCTTGTAATGGCTGAAAACATGTCTGATGCCAGTATCCAGGACATGTGTTTAGTGGGAGATCTAGGAGTTATCGGAGAAATTATCGAGATGCGTGGCGATGTGGCGTCTATTCAAGTATATGAAGAGACTTCTGGAATTGGTCCAGGCGAACCGGTTCGCTCTACTGGTGAAGCTTTATCTGTTGAATTAGGACCAGGGATCATTTCACAAATGTTTGACGGAATCCAACGGCCATTAGATACCTTTATGGAAATCACACAAAGTAATTTCTTAGGACGGGGAGTCCAATTGCCTGCATTGGATCATGAGAAAAAATGGTGGTTCGAACCCACATTAGAAGCCGGAGAAACGGTTAGTGCTGGCGATGTGATTGGAATCGTAGAAGAAACAAAAGTTATCAAACACAAAATCATGGTGCCAAATGGGATAAAAGGTACGATCAAAACAATCGAAAAAGGGTCGTTCACTATTGATGAAACCGTATGTGTCGTTGAAACTGAAAATGGTGACAAAAACTTGACGATGCTCCAAAAATGGCCAGTAAGACGTAGTCGACCAATCAAAGAAAAATTAAACCCTGATGCACCGATGATCACCGGACAGCGAGTGATCGATACGTTCTTCCCAGTGACAAAGGGGGGAGCAGCAGCTGTTCCTGGTCCATTTGGTGCAGGAAAAACAGTCGTTCAGCATCAAATCGCAAAATGGGCCGATGTGGACATGGTCGTTTATGTGGGATGCGGTGAACGCGGAAATGAGATGACGGATGTTTTAAATGAATTCCCTGAATTGATTGACCCTAATACAGGAGAATCGTTGATGGAACGTACGGTATTGATTGCCAATACATCTAACATGCCAGTAGCGGCTCGAGAAGCTTCTATCTATACGGGAATCACGATTGCGGAATATTTCCGTGACATGGGTTATGACGTTGCTATCATGGCTGACTCCACTTCACGATGGGCAGAAGCACTTCGTGAGATGAGCGGACGTTTGGAAGAAATGCCTGGTGATGAAGGTTATCCAGCTTATCTTGGTTCCCGTCTTGCGGAATACTATGAACGATCTGGAAGAGTCATTGCTTTAGGATCAGAAGGTCGCGAAGGAAGTATAACCGCAATCAGTGCTGTATCGCCTTCTGGAGGGGATATTTCGGAACCAGTCACACAAAATACATTGCGGGTCGTAAAAGTATTCTGGGGACTTGATTCGACTTTAGCCCAAAAAAGACATTTTCCTTCAATCGATTGGATCCAAAGTTATTCTCTTTATTCAACAGAAGTAGGGAAGTACATGGATCATATCCTTCAAGCTGACTGGGCATCCATGGTCACTGAGGGCATGCGTATTTTGCAGGAAGAACAGCAGCTGAATGAAATCGTGCGTTTGGTAGGGATTGATTCCCTTTCAGATAATGACCGTCTGACATTAGAAGTGGCAAAATCCATTCGTGAAGATTATTTGCAGCAAAATGCTTTTGATGATGTCGATACATTCACTTCAAGAGAGAAACAATTCAAAATGTTGAAGATGATCTTGACCTTTGGTGAAGAAGGACGCCGTGCGTTGTCGTTAGGTGCTTATTTAAGTGAGATCATGGACGGTACCATGTCGATTCGTGAAAGGATCGGACGAAGCAAATATATCCCGGAAACAGAATTAGAAAAACTAGATCAAATTATCGGTGAAATCAAACAAACGATGCAAACAATCGTTTCAGAAGGAGGCATGAGCAATGATTAAAGAATATCGTACGATCGGTGAAGTCGTCGGTCCATTGATGGCGGTTGAAAAAGTTGCTGGTGTCAAATATGAAGAATTAATCGAAGTCCGTATGCAAAATGGCGAGATTCGTCGTGGACAAGTATTGGAAGTCCAAGAAGATAAAGCAATGGTCCAAATATTTGAAGGAACAAGTGGTATCAATTTACGTGACTCTTCTGTACGATTTTTAGGACATCCTTTAGAACTAGGTGTATCGGAAGACATGATCGGTCGAGTATTCGATGGCTTGGGACGTCCAAAAGATAATGGACCAGAAATCCTGCCCGAAAAGTATTTGGATATTAACGGAGAAGTAATCAATCCAGTAGCTCGGGATTACCCAGATGAGTTTATCCAAACAGGGATTTCTGCAATCGATCATTTGAACACATTAGTTCGTGGACAAAAATTACCAGTATTTTCTGGTTCTGGTCTTCCTCACAAAGAATTAGCTGCTCAGATTGCGCGACAAGCAACGGTACTTGATTCATCAGATGATTTCGCCGTAGTCTTTGCTGCTATTGGAATCACTTTTGAAGAAGCAGAATTTTTCATGGAAGATTTTCGACAAACTGGTGCAATCGACCGTTCTGTCATGTTCATGAATTTAGCAAACGACCCTGCAATCGAACGTATTGCTACTCCTCGTATGGCTTTGACTGCTGCAGAATATCTTGCTTATGAAAAAGGAATGCATGTATTGGTTATCATGACAGACATGACCAACTATGCAGAGGCATTGCGAGAGATTTCTGCAGCACGGCGAGAAGTTCCAGGAAGAAGAGGCTATCCTGGGTATCTTTACACGAACTTAGCTACTTTGTTCGAACGAGCAGGAAGGATCCGCGGACTAAAAGGATCAGTTACTCAAATTCCGATTTTAACAATGCCAGAAGACGATAAGACCCATCCGATCCCTGACTTGACCGGTTATATTACAGAAGGTCAGATCATCTTGACTAGAGAGCTTTACAAGAGTGGGATTCAACCACCAATTGATGTACTTCCGTCTCTTTCGCGGTTAAAAGATAAAGGAACTGGACCCGGAAAGACAAGAGAAGACCATGCGGCTACGATGAATCAGCTTTTTGCAGCCTATGCACAAGGAAAACAGGCAAAAGAATTAGCCGTAGTTTTAGGAGAATCTGCTTTATCTGATGTAGATAAGATCTATGCGAAGTTTGCTGAGCGGTTTGAAAAAGAATATGTCAATCAAGGATTCCACACGAACCGTTCGATTACTGAAACACTTGATCTAGGGTGGGAACTGCTATCGATGTTGCCAAGAACCGAATTAAAACGAATCAAAGACGACATGCTGGACAAATATCTGCCAGAAGGGAAGTGAGTTCTGATGGCACGATTGAATGTGAATCCGACTCGCATGGAATTGACCCGATTGAAAAAACAGTTGACAACTGCCACAAGAGGGCATAAATTATTAAAAGATAAGCAAGATGAACTGATGCGTCAATTCATCCTGTTGATTCGAAAGAACAACCAACTGCGTCAAGAAATGGAAGAGTCTATGACAGAAGCAATGTCTGATTTTGTATTGGCAAATGCTTCGATCACGGAACCTTTCATCGAAGAATTGTTTGCTTTGCCGGCGGAAAACGTTGATTTATCTATTGTAGACAAAAATATCATGAGTGTAAAAGTACCTGTGATGAATTTTGAATATGATGAACAGCTGACAGACTCCCCTTTGGAATACGGGTATTTGAATTCCAGTGCCGAACTGGATCGGTCAATCGATCGCTTTACTACCTTGCTTCCAAAACTTTTGGAACTGACAGAAATCGAAAAAACTTGTCAGCTGATGGCGAGTGAAATCGAAAAGACACGTCGACGAGTCAATGCATTAGAATATATGACGATTCCTCAATTAGAAGAAACGATCTATTATATTCGTATGAAGCTAGAAGAAAACGAGCGCGCAGAAGTAACAAGGTTGATCAAAGTAAAAAATATGGGTACCACTGACTAAGTGGTATCCTTTTTTAAAAGAGGAAAACGATGATTAAACAAAACAAACAATTAAAGAAACGCTTGCCGGCCGTTCAGCTTCTCGCATTAGGATTTTTTCTCCTGATTTTAGTTGGCGGCGGCCTACTTACCCTGCCATTTTTTAGTAATAGTGGGCATGGGACAAATTTTATCGATGCGCTTTTCACTGCAACTTCTGCCGTCTGCGTGACGGGATTGACGACATTGAATACAGCAGAACATTGGAACAGTGCTGGTCAGTTTTTGATCATGCTTTTGATTGAGATCGGCGGTCTTGGTTTTATGATGGTTCCGATTCTATGCTTTGCATTGATAAAGAAAAAAGTCAGTCTCAGCACACGTATTATATTAAAAGAAGCGCTAAATCTAGAAGAAGTATCAGGTGTGATGAAGCTCATGCTTTACATCCTGAAATTGGCCTTTGTGATTCAATTGATTGGTACGGTTGCTTTATCTTTTGTATTTGTGCCTGAATTTGGCTGGCTGAAAGGGATCTGGTACAGTTTGTTTCACGCAATCTCTAGTTTTTGTAATGCAGGGTTTGATTTGTTAGGAGACAGTTTAGCCAATCACCAGCAAAATGTTTATTTGATCATGGTGGTATCTGCTTTGATTATTTCTGGCGGATTAGGCTTTATCGTTTGGCGTGACTTATTGGAATATCATCAGAAAAAGAAGATGACGATTCATTCAAAAATCGCATTAACCGTTACAGGTACCCTTTTATTAGGCGGTTTCGTTGTGTTCTTTTTCACAGAACACAATGGGGCAACGTTAGTGGAAGGGAATATGTTTCAACGATTGGCAAATACTTTTTTTATGAGTGTAACACCTAGAACGGCTGGATATTATTCAGTTGATTACCTCCATATGAGTCATGCCGGTCTGATCTTAACGATGTTTTTGATGTACATTGGCGGAACATCTGGGTCGACTGCCGGCGGATTGAAAACAACTACGTTAGGTGTGTTGCTGATCCAGATGCGTTCGATGCTTAAAGGACGTACGAGAGCGGAAGCATTTGGCCGTACAATCCGTCAAGGCGCAGTGTTGCGAGCACTCACGTTGTTTTTTATCACGTTGACACTGTGTGTAGTCGCCATCATGATTTTATCAGTGACTGAAACGATACCTAAAACTTCTGGCATCGAATATATTGCTTTTGAGGTCTTTTCTGCATTTGGAACAGTAGGACTTACGATGGGATTGACGCCAGACTTGACTGCAATAGGGAAATTGATCATTATAGCGCTTATGTACATTGGACGAGTTGGGGTATTGACTGTGGTCTTCTCTCTGATGACAAAAGCACAAAGAACTCAATCAAAATACAAATATCCAGAAGAAAGTGTCATGATTGGATAAAGTATGCGGATAACATAAATAGAGGTTGTGACAGAAGGAGGCAGCTTCAAGAAATAAGAAGGAATTTACGGAAATTACTTCTCAAATTTTTGTGAAATTTCGGCTTATTTCCGAAGAAGCTACTTCTGGAACATCGTTTATTCGAAAAAAAGAAACTGTGACAAGATTTTTGTCACAGTTTCTTTTTATTAGCCTCGGATGACTTCGATTTTATAACCATCAGGGTCAATGACAAAGTAGTAAGAAGGCGCAGTGCCAGGTAATCCTTTTAAGTCAGTAATTTCAAGACCTGCAGCTTTATGCTGTTCATGTAATTTTTCTAAATCATCAGCTGCAATAGCTATATGACCATAACCATTTCCTAAATCATAGGCACCATGATTGTAGTTATAAGTCAACTCTAATTCATAGTCATCCCCAGGAAGTGTCAAATAAACAAGTGTAAATTTGTTTTCTGGAAAATCACGGCGGCGGCTTTCTTCAAAACCAAATGCCTTTTGATAAAATTCGATTGATGCTTCAAGATCTTTCACTCGAACACATGTGTGAGCCATTTTCATAGATTCATCTCTCCCTTTCCTTTTATTTAATCATAACAAAAAGAAGTAAGGAAATAGTTGATTTATGCTTGTTCATGAGAAATTTCTCATGTAAAATGGATAGAAAATAAAACTGTTAAGGTGGAAACTATTCATGGATAAACCAATTTTTGGTGAAAAAAAGCAATTTGCTGATTATCAAACCCGTTATGCAGCATATATCGTCATAGAAAAAGATCAGCAGATTGCAGTAATCGAGGCTCCAAATGGTGCTTTTTTTCTTCCTGGCGGGGAAATTGAAGGAGATGAGACGAAAGAAGAAGCAATCGTTCGTGAGCTAATAGAAGAAATGGGGATTGCGGCAGAAATTGCTTTCTATCTGGGAGAAGCAGAGGAGTACTTTTACTCGAATTATCGTGCAACTTATTACTATAATCCAGGATATTTCTTTGCTGCTGATTCTTGGAAGCGTATAGGAGAACCCACAGAAAAGACCAATAAAATCTGGTGGGTCAGTCCTCGAGAAGCACTTGATAAATTGAAACGTGGCAGCCATCGATGGGCAGTCGAGAGATGGATCGAAAAAAATAATAAATAAAAACTGAAAGAAAGCGAGTAGACCAGCTTTCTCTCAGTTTTTTATTTATTACAGAACGTATTTTTTGATTGCTTCAGCTACACCGTGTTCGTCGTTCGATGAAGTGATGACATTTGCTGCTTCTTTGACAAGAGAAACGGCATTTCCCATAGCTACTCCTAGACCAGCATATTCAATCATGGATAAGTCGTTCTCGTTATCCCCTATAGCCATGATTTCATCTTGGTCAATACCAAGATGTTGTCCAAGATTCGCAACTGCCGCACCTTTACTTGCTTCTTTATTTAGTACTTCGAAGTAATAGGGTGCACTTTTGACCGTTGTGTATTTATCACGGAAAGTTTGCGGTAAACGTGCAATTGCTGCGTCTAAAATTTCTGGTTCGTCGATCATCATCATTTTGACGATGTTCATGTCTGGTGTCATTTCTTCAGGTGTTCGATATTTTAGCGGCATCTTGACTAAGCTTGCTTCGTGTATCGTATAAGCGCTGATATCTCGATTAGGTGTGTAGATTGCTTTGTCATCAATCGAATGGAGATGACTGCCAACACGGCGTGCCATCACTTCGATTTCTAGAAAATCTTCATGAGTCAGACCGTGACGGGCGATGATTTTACCTGATTTTGTTTGTTGTACGAGTGCCCCATTATAAGTAATAACGTAATCATTATCTTGAAAAAGGTCCAGCTCGTTTAACTGTTCTTGGACACCTGGTAAGGGGCGACCAGTACATAAAACGATTGAGACCCCTTTTGCAACAGCAGCGGCAATCGCTTCTTTTACTTCTTTTGTTACTTCTCTTTTCTCATTTAATAAAGTACCATCGATGTCGATAGCGACTAGTTTGATAGCCATAATTTCCTCCAATATATTTTAGTTTATTTCAATCAATGCGCCATTACGGATATGGCTGGCAAATTCTTGATAAGTTTCATCAAATAAATCATAATGATCACGCAAGGATGGGTCAACCATTTCTTTTGGAAAGAAAAATCGCTCATCTCCTTGTTCTTGTCCCGCTAAAGCGGCAACAAGCTGACTCACCTGTGATAATTCTATCAAAGTTCCGTCATTTCGCAAAATCTCGATTTGCGTACGATGTCTGCCTTGTTCTGGGCGATAAAAATCATAAGGCAGATCGTAGCTAGAGTTGACAGCAGTGTAATAAACAGGGTTATAGCCGACCTTTTCTACTAACAAAGTGAGTTTTTGAATCAAATTTGAATCTCGGTTGCCAGAAAAAGTGGCGGATTTCAGTGGTTTACGATTCAAAAAACGTTTAGCTAAATCATTTAAAATAGGATCAGCAGATTCAGACCATTGAGTAAAGTAAGTACCCAAGACCCCATCATCAAGTTTGAGGTATTCTTCTAAAGTAAAGCTTCCGTCAAGAAATGGCAAGAGTAGTTGAGAGTGTAGTTCAAAACTGCTGGCATCTTCTTGATACAACTCGTGCGCGCGATGAAGCAGATGCTCCAAGATCACTTCCATACCACGGGAAACAGGATGGAAGTACACTTGCACATACATTTGATATCGGCTAACGATATAATCTTCCACTGCATGCATGCCGCTCATGGAAAAGGCGATCCCGCCTTCATATGGACGAATCACACGTAATATTCGGGTAAGGTCAAATGTTCCATACTCCGTTCCGGTGAAATAAGCATCCCGAAGCAAATAGTCCATTCGATCTGCATCGATCTGGCTGGAAATCATTTGGACAACTTGCGGATTAGAGTAGGTTTTTTGGATCACGCTCGCTACTTTTTCAGGAAAACCTTCTTCTACTCGGTTAAGGATCTGATACACCTCTGTTTCTGGAGAAGTGATAATCTCTACAGTGATAGCCTCGTGATTCGTATGGAAGATGTGCTCGAATGTATGAGAGTAAGGACCGTGACCGACATCATGCAATAGTGCCGCACATAAAGTTACCAGCCGTTCCTGATCATCCCAGCCTCCGTTGCCTATCTTTTCTTTTGGAAAATTTCGAGAAAAGATATCGCAAATTCGTCTTGAAATCTCATAAACACCTAATGAATGGGTAAAACGGCTATGTTCTGCTCCGTGAAAAGTGAAAGAAGCAGTGCCTAATTGTTTGATTCGTCGCAGACGTTGGACTTCTTTCGAGTTGATCAAATCTAAGATTACTTGATGCTGGACATGGATATAGTTATGGACTGGGTCACGAAAAACTTTCTCCATAGGCAGCATTTGATATTTATAAGGGGTTGTCATATTGTAGCTCCTTTATGTTATTGCGTTGTTCCATTCTCTGGATTTGGTTGTTCCATTGCTCCAGCTGGATTTCTTTTTTTAGCCAGTCGGTAGAATCCAGTAAATCACTTGCAGAATACAGCTTTTCAAAAGCTTTTGCAAATGCTTCTTTGACTTCTTCTACGAGAAGGGGATAGTCAAGCAGTTCTTCAAGTGTTGCCATTGTGGCAGGATCGACTGCAGGATAGCCATTTGTACCAAAGCTTTCTTTTAAAGCAGATTGATAAAATCGTTTCATGACTTGCCCACGCTTTTCCTGATTACCGTTGACACTTAAGTACATCATAACAGAAATCCCATTTTTGATGCGACGCTGAGCGATGCCGGCAAATTTTTTGCCATGGATGCTTAAATCATAAGTTCCAGGACAATAAGAATGGGTGATTTCGAATGCTTGAATCGGTGCCTTCGGAAAGGCGTATTTAGTCAATCGGAGCATTTGCTCGTAAGCTCCATCGATGGTTATTTTTTTTTGGTCATTCTGGGGGAAAATCAAAGAAATATTCAAAATCCCTTCGTCTGATACGATTCCTAATCCACCTGAGTTTCTGATTACCGGAGCATAACCTGCATCTTTCAGTGTTTGGATCCCGTCTCTAAGAAAAGGTGTCCGAACATCTTTCATACCTAAGATGACGGTGCAGTCATATTGCCAGAAATGCAAAAAGATCTGCTGGTGTTCTTTGGAATATTCCGTTAATATATCTGTTAATGCGAAAGGGGAAAAGTCGTTTTTTTGATAAATGTGCTGATCTAGTCGAATCGCAGGGTTCATTCAACCGGCTCCTTTTTATAAATTCATATTTTCTACAATATTATACTCTAAATTCAAGGAGTTGTTTTGGAAAAAAGGTTTTCTGTAAAAATGGACAAGTTGGTTGACAAAACAAAAGAAACTAGGAACAATGTAGCTATGAGAAGTAAAGGAGAATGAAGAATGGAATTATCACAAGGAACACCGATTTCGATCAAATTGCGTACAAAAGTGAAACAACAAGGGGAAGTGCAAGATTTTTATTTTGATTTGAAAGGGCAAATGGTGACGATTGGCGATACGCTGTACATACGGTATAAAGAGATGCAAGAGGAAACAGGCGATGAAATCCCTGTAACGATCAAATTAGTTCCAGATGGTCATGTACAGCTGATTCGTGCAGGAGAAATGCGAATGCGTTTGAAATTTGGTTATAAAGAACGGTTAGAAACAGCCTACCGAACACCATACGGTATGATTCAGATTGCTACCTTTACGAAAGAACTGCATGTAAGTTTGAAAGACCGTCCCACAGCAGGAAAGGTTCGGATCGATTATGATTTGTTCATGGGACTAGAAAAAATCGGCGAATATTATTTGACATTGGATTTTACAGCGTAAATATAAAAGAAAAGTTTGATTTTTTGTGTCTGATTTTGTATGATAAGGAGTAGACTGTGAAAGGACGTGTCCTGATTGGAAATTAGTGTATTTGAAGGTGCAAACAAAAGCGAATTATCAATGATCGAAGTAGCACACGCGATCTTAGAACAACGTGGCGATGTCATGGATTTTTCTGATTTAGCCAACCAAATCCAAAACTATCTTGGTAAATCAGACAGTGAAATTCGTGATTCACTCGCACAATTTTATACTGACTTGAATATTGACGGCAGCTTTATCTCATTAGGGGATAATCGTTGGGGCTTGCGTTCATGGTATGCTATCGATTCGATCGATGAAGAAGTAAACCATGGAATGGACGAAGAGGATGAAGATACTCCGCGTCGCCGTAAACGCAAGAAAGTCAACGCCTTTATCAATGATGATGAAGACGCGATCGATTACAATGACGATGACCCAGAAGATACAGATCTGACAGAAGAAGACGACGATGATCTGTTTGATGACGATGATGATGAAGATGAAGAAATCGCTGCTTATAATTCTGACTTGCAAGAAATTGGAGCAGATGACCCAACAGATGATGAAGAAGACTTGCCTGGGAATATCGAAGAAGATTTAAGTATCATAGACGAAGACGATGATGATGAAGACTATGAAGAGGAAGAATTTTCTGACTCTGAAAAAGAATAAACATCATTTACTGTAGAGGCTGTGACGGAAGTGGTCAACTTCAAGAAATTTCCACTTATTTCCGAAGAAGCTACTTCTAGAACACCGTGTATCAGAGGTTGCAATAGAGACGTTGAACCTATCGGAATAAGGAGGTGTGACATGATTTTTGTCACACCTTCTTTTTTGTATATAAAAATTCAAAGTAAATACATAAAAAATAAAATAATTGAAACTTTTAGCGTACCTTGTACGTCATATTAAGTGAGGCGGAAAGGAGTGGAGAATGATTTTTACTGGATATAAGAAAAAACGGCAGATTGAAAAATACCGTCACCTGCTGAATGGACTCATCGAAACTGATTATCAAAAAATGTTCCGTATCACGATGAATTACGTACATGATAAAGAAGAGGCCTTAGATGTGATGCAAGATAGTTTCCATAAAGCACTGAAGTATTTTGAAAAAGAAAAAGAAATCGAGCATTTTAGTGCATGGTTTTACCGGATATTGATCCGCACGGCATTAGATAGTTGGCGCAGACAAAAAAGGACACCTGTTGACTTATTTGAAATTCAAGATATCCCGCAGCAATTACCTTTAGAAACTTCCGTTGCAGAACTTCATATGATTTTAGATAAAATAGACAGTCCGGAAAAAGAGATTCTGATCCTTTACTTTTTTGAAGGATTTCGTTTGAAAGAAATTGCGACTATCTTAGATATGAACGAAAACACAGTTAAAACAAAAATGTATCGTTCACTGAATGTTTTACGTCAAATCCTAGAATGAAGGAGAGAAGACCGCTATGTATTCTCAAAAAGAAAAGTTAAAAAAACTAAAGAAAACTTATAAAGAACAAGAAATTCCAAGAGGGCTTCAAGAGGAGATCCGCCAGCGTTTTCTTATCGAAGAGCAATCATTCATAAAAGCAAGACGGAGAAAAAGACGCCTCCAAGGGTTCGTAGTATCTTTGGCTATCGTGATGATTACAACAAGTAGTCTCCTTTTTAATAGTCAAGTTCGAAGCTTTGCAGAAGACTTGCCAATTTTAGGATCAGTCATTGAATTGATCTTAGGTGAACGTTTTACTGATCAATCTGAAAAAATAGATATTCAAGTACCGAAGATCCATACTCAAAATGAGAAAGAAAACAAAACGATTCATGGATTAAACCAAAAATACTTTCACGAAGGACAAGCAGATTTTAAAAAAGCTGAAAAAGAATATGGAAATCTTGAAACGGATCATTACCAAGTTCTGGGTGATTATCAGAAAATCGTAGACGATGACCGGTTTCTTGTGATCGAAAGACAGATTACCCAAACAGCAGCGGATAGCCACGTTGAAAAAAGATACGACACGATCGACAAGAAAAACAGTGTCCAGCTCTCACTTCCGCTGTTATTCAAAGATGACACCTATCTATCTGTTTTGACAAAAGAAGTCAAGCGGCAAATGGCCGAACAAGTCAAGGAAGATCCGTCTAAGTACTATTGGACTGAACAAGATATTCAAGAAGGAACGATAGAAAAACCAACACTTGTTACACCAACACGAAGTTTTTATTTGAATAAAGAGCATCAATTAGTTCTGACTTTTTCTCAATATGAAATTGCTCCTGGTTATATGGGAACACCAGAATTCGTCATTCCCAAGTCCGTGACAAAAACGATTTTGGCATCGGAAAATTATTTGGATCATTAGGCGAGAAGTAGTTGCGACTAGCAGTTTCAAATTTTTACAGTTATTTTCAAGTAAGTAATTAAGAAGAGAAAGAAGAGAGGTAGTGAAAAGAAATTACTTAGTTATCAGTATCATTGCTTTATCCGTGCTTTTATTTTTCGAAGTCACTTCGGTCGCATCATTGATCAGCGAAGAGAAAGGAAAAGTAACTTCATCGGAACGCTCATCACAATCTTTCAAACAATCAGAACAATCAACGAATAAAAACAAGTCGACTGAAACAGCTAGCGTCAATGAATCCACTCAAGAATCAGTGAAATCAACACAAAGTCAATCAACTGAACCAGAACCAACACAAGAAAGTACAGAAGCTGTCCAAGATCCAACTGTCAAAAGTATTGCCATCAGTTTTGATGATGGACCAGGAGCGACCACGACACCACAGCTGTTGCAAATACTTAAAGAAAAAAACGTACACGCCACTTTTTTTGTTTTAGGAGAAAATACGGCGCAACATCCTGAAATTGTGAAGCAGACAGCTGAAGCAGGACACGAGATCGGCAATCACACGTATGATCATCAGGATCTGGCGGTGCTTTCTGCCCAGTCGATCACAGAAGAAGTGGCAAAAACAGACACTGGGATAAAAAAAGCCACTGGTAAAACCCCCACTTTCGTTCGTCCGCCCTATGGTTCGATCACAAGTGTAGGAGCAAGTGTTATCCGGCGGCCAATCATCGAATGGTCGGTCGATTCAGAAGATTGGAAGACAAGAAATCCTGATTTGATTTTGCAGAAGATCCAAGCAACAGTATACGATGGTGCAATTATTTTATTCTATGATATTTATCCTGAAACGATTCGTGCCGTCCCTCAAGTGATCGATTATCTGCAAGAGCAAGGGTACCGCATTACGACAGTGGGGGATTTATTAGGACATCCAACGACTGTCGAGAATTATTATGGCAGAAACGATCATCGGCCAGTCCAGTAAGTGAAAACAAGTATACTATAATAAAAAAACTGTCCGCTAATTTTTTTGGTGGACAGTTTTCACTTGAAAAGTAAAGAAGCAAACATTCGGAAGTTATGCTAAAATGGCAATAGAACGCGTCCTGAGGGAATCGAACCCTAATAGTTGTACACATTCAAGGTATGTCAGCATACAATAGGAGTGATATTATGTTGAAGGTTGCTATCTGCGATGATGAACTTGGCATTACTAACTATGTAGGTAATTTGTTGCAAAATTATGATCCAGATTTATTTGAACCTTATGTATATTATGATCCGTCAAAGTTGATCAAACAAATGGATCAATTAAATTTTGATATGTATATTTTAGATATTGAATTTCCAGGAAAGAATGGAGGTAGCAGATTTTATTCGGCAAAATGATTTCAATGTTCCGATTATTTTTTTAACGAGTTATCGAGAATATATGGAAAAAGTCTTTAAATTACATACGTTTGATTATATTCTGAAACCGTTGGAACAGAACTATTTTTTTCAAGTGATTGAAAGGGCTATCAAATATTTAGGAGTTTTAAATAATAAATTGAGTTTTCCTATAGAAAAACGGATTATCGAATCGCGTTAAATGACATTTTGTTTTTTGAAAAAAATAGACGTCAAGTATTCATCAATATGACATCTCAAAACAAATATGTAGCAAATATGTCAACTTC
Organism: Enterococcus sp. DIV1224; assembly: GCF_050555455.1. Lineage (NCBI taxonomy): Bacteria > Bacillati > Bacillota > Bacilli > Lactobacillales > Enterococcaceae > Enterococcus > Enterococcus sp. DIV1224. Next base: position 759,800 of record NZ_CP187859.1, read on the forward strand.
GGAGATCATTGCTAAGATGACATCAACATTTGTTCAAACACATACTTCATTTATTATAAATATGGAGCATATAAGAGAAATAGGAAAAAACTATGTTCGATTAAGCAATTGCGAAAATATCATTGAATTGCCTATAAGCAGAAAGTTTAAAACAGACGCTCTAACAAAGATACTTATGCGAAAGAGAGATTTATTCTAATGGAAGATGAGTTACTTCGAAATATTAGTCTAATAATGTACGTTTTTTTGCTCGATTATTTTTTCTCTGGAGTGGCAGTAAAAAAAGTAAGACTTTCTTGATAAATTTAATTATTTGTACGATTATTTTATTCAATTTCCTTTCGAATCTTTTTTTACCGTTTGAATATTTACCTTATATTAATATTTTCTTGAGTCTTTTTGTAATTGCGAGTATTGCGAAGAAATATTTTTTATCAGATAGTGAGATTTTCTTTTGGATGTTGTTTCTACTAGCAGTTAATTTCATCTGCGAATCGGTTTCCGTCAAGTTGATTCAGTTAATAATTTTGAATCAGGTAGAAAATACAATTACTCATTATTCGATCCTATTTAGCACTAGTCTCACGTTACTTATCGAAATTTTATTTTTCTTTGGCATGCGACTATTCCTTTCACGAAAAGAAACGCTACATAATCAAATTAATACTATATCTCTCTTAACAATGAGTTCAATTCCGATTATTTCAAGTATCATACCTTTCGGGTTTCTTATGTCAGAAGTAAACATGGCCATCAATAGAACGATAATAGATATTTTTATAACGATGGGAATTGTAATCATGAATATTTGTGTTTTATGCCTTTATCACAGTATTTCTTTTCATCAAGCACATATCAATCAAATCTCTCTAGAGAAGAAGGCGCTTGAATCAGAAATAAAATATGTGGAGGAAATTAAAAAGAGCCAAGAGAATCTGAAACAAATTAGACACGATTTGCGAAATCATTTTTTAGTTCTATCGGGGCTGTTAGAAAATGAAGATATTTCTTCAGCTAAGAAATATCTGAGGAAGACGATGAAACAACAAGAAACGATTACTGACTTTTATACTTCGGATCCTATCTTGAATTATATTTTAAATGAAAAACTGACTATAGCAGAACAATCGGAAATTCAGGTCAATACATCGATTTTTATATCAGAAAATGTAAAAATTGATTATGATATTATAGCAATCATTGTGGGAAATCTAATGGATAATGCAATCGAAGCATGCACTCGAAATAACGGAAAAGGCAAAGATATCACCGTGATTATTAAGCAGTTTAAAAGTGATCTTTTCATAGAGATAAATAATGCTTATTTAGTCAATGAGAGATATACAAGAAAGGAAAGACAGAGTGCTGGTATAGGTACAAAAAGTATAAGATCTTTAGTCGAGAAAAATGGTGGAATCTATCATACTTGGACTGAAGCTGATAGATACTTTGCAAGCATCGTATTGTTTGATGTTTATGAATAGAGACTACAGAATTTAAAAGTTAGTCTGTCTGGTTTTCCATTATTGGAATTTAAAGTATTTCTGTTTTTTCTATGCGTTGTGTAAAGGTGATTAGTGTCATTCCAATAATCAGAGCGATAAAAACTGACAGTATAAATGTTAATATTGTGTAATTCAATACACCTAAAACGACAATATTTGAAACACCTATAATGTTTATAACAGCAGTGATAGAGGTGGTTTTATATAATTCAGCTATTTCAATTCTTCTCAAAATCTTCAATTCCTCCGTGATAGTGCTCTTAATGACAATGCGCCGGTGATGATTAACCAAATACTAACTGTTAGGATATTTTTTAGTTGAATAAATCCAGAGCCAAAAAAAGAAGTACGAATCAAATTGGCTGTTGGGACAAAAGGTAAGAAATCATATATTATTTTTGTCCATTCAGGCAGTCTATCGGCCGGATAAGTAATCGGTGAAAAAAGTAACCCGCCAATCATGATGATTTGTGTCATTAAAGACACTCCGTTAGCGGGCAGCCAGTAAGCAATACAAAATCCGATAGAAATCATCGACATTTGAGCTAAAATCAATAAAGCGACAGACAGGACAGAAAAATGAATCGCTAGACCAAATTTTAGGGATGAAGCAAGAAAAGACATCAGGATTCCTGGTAAAGAAGCGAATCCCCAGATAATAAAATCAGCCAATAGGAGATTGAATCGGGAAACGGGCAGTGTTCTTTGATAAGAAACGATCCCATTTTGCTTAGCAGTGCTTACTATCTGTGCCGATAAGACGCCCCCAACAGCAATAATCCCAAGTACTATTGCACCAGAGGATAAATAGACAGCGGTTGTATCATCCATTGTAGGAATTAAAAAAGTGAGTCCGTAAACAATTGCTAATGATAGTAGCAGTTGGGCCACTGTAAAGACTGGCAAAAGTACCTTGTATCTTACTAGACTCCATCTAAGTAAAGCGTATAATTGAAATAATCGACTATCGGAAGGGCGTGAATAGGAATCGTAGCTTTGCTTATTTTTCATTCGTTAATCCTCCGTATGTGTTTTCTAATGTTTGAGGTGATAAGCTATAGTTCGTTACTTCTCTTGATGAAATCTTTTCATTAATCCATATCATTGCATCAACTACTTGTTCTTGTGACAAAGTGACATCGTAACGTAACTCACCCTTTTGTAAGATACAGCCAATATTTCTAGGTAATTCTTGCATTTCAAATTCCTTATCAGAGAATAGTACAAGGTGCATTTGGATCAACGTTTTTTCTAACGATTCGCGAACATACGCATCTTTAATTAAAGTTCCCTTATCAAAGAGTAGATATCTATCTGCATATTGATCTACTTCGAGTAAATTGTGAGTTACCACAATTACAATGTGTCCTTTTTGAGCTAATTTTCTTAAGGAATTCCAAATGATTTTTCTTCTTATCGGATCAACATTATTTGTAGGTTCATCAAGCAGTAAGATTGGTGGAGGGGCAACAATAGACATGGCAAATGAAGTAAGCCTTTGCAATCCGCCTGATAGTTTCTGCCCTTGTACATGTGCCCATTTCGAAATTTTAAGTTCTTGCATAATCTCTATAACGTGAGTCTGGGTATCAGATTTATTAAATCCTCGTATCCTTAAAATAGCTTCAATAGACTGTTGCATGGTAACCCCATCTAATGGTGCATGAAATTGGGGCATCATTGCTGCAAATTGCCTAGCCATTTTCCAGTTTTTATCTAAAGAGTGGCCTTGAAAAGTAATACTACCGGAAGTAGGTTTTGTTCCGCCTATGATTTGATTTAAGAAAGTTGTTTTTCCTGCACCGTTGTGTCCAGTTACAGCAACAATTTCTCCAGGGGAAAAAACGATAGTTATATTTTTATTGGCAAAATTACTACTATTCTTATATTTTTTTGAAAGAGAATGGATACTTAAATGATTGTTCATAGTAAAATCACGTCCTAAAGTAGTTGATTGTTGGTATTAACCACACTAAAAGAATGAATATATCTGCACCCATTCCTAGAGCAAGGATTAATTTCGAATGGCAAGTCTTGTTATCAAACAAAAAAGGATCATCCCTAATCATGTTTAAAGTTAAACGTATGTCAGTTATACTGTAGACTCGAAATTGCCAAGCATTAAGATCGTCGAATCAATGTTTTATCATCAAATTCGATAAATTAATAATAAAACAAAAATACGTTCAACAATCTAAATGATACAATTAACCAAGTAGCTGTAATATTTAACCTTATTCAAACTTTAGTGTATAAACAAGATGATTTAACTTGAAAATAAAGTTATTCATACAAAAGAGATGAATCAACAAAAAATTAGAAGTGTTAGAATATGTCCATAAACAAAAGGGATAAAAGTCAATTATATGTACATTTTATGTTGGAGTGAATAGATTCTGGTGATTTAGTCGAAATGTGATTGATAAGTGGTTAGATGAACAGGTATAATAAGTGCGTATCTACTTTAGCATGTTGCTATGGAAGACATTCAAACATCAGCATTTCAAAAATAAAAGTGACTTGCGTAACGTTGAGGGTAGGAATTAATGGGTAGGCAAATTTTAGGAAAAGCAAAAAAAAGACACTTTCCGTCTCTGGTAGAAAGTGTCGTGAATCCTACTATAAAAAAATAGAACGCGTCCTGAGGGAATCGAACCCCCGTCTCAAGAACCGGAATCTTACGTGATATCCACTACACTAAGGACGCAAGCACTGGGATAATTGTAACTAAACAGATAAAAAATTACAAGGGGATTGGACAAAAAAATGAAATTTGAGCAAAATTTTTCACAAAAACAGCAGCAGACACAGAAACTAGCCATGACGCAACAGTTGCAGCAGTCCATCCAAGTTTTACAATATAACAGTGAAGAGCTGTTGGCATTCGTTGAGAACCAAGCAATGGAAAACCCATTGGTGGAAGTTGTTGAGCCGGAATGGCAGCCAGATTACATAAAAGCTTCTTCATCTTCTTATGAAGGAGAAGAGACAAATTACCTAAATCAGATTCCTGATACAAAAGGGTCTTTATTTGATTCATTGATCGAACAAGTCCACTTGAATTACCGAGATACTTTTTTAAGGAAAATCGTTCTTTATCTTGTAGAATACATCGATTTGAACGGATTTTTGACGATTAGTTTAGAGGAAGCTGGAAAAGAGATCGGAGCGACGCCTATCCAAATGCTCGATGCGTTGACACTAATCCAGCAATTAGAACCAGCTGGAGTAGGTGCACGTAGTTTGCAAGAATGCCTCATGCTTCAAACGGAACGGGATGATTATGCGCCGGAACTAGCCTACATCGTGCTAGAAGAATGTTTTGAGCAATTGGTGGAGCGAAAATGGAAAGAGATTGCGCAGCGTTTTTCTGTTGATTTACACGCTGTTCAGCAAATATTCGACTATTTGCAAACATTGAGCCCAAGTCCAGGACGAATTTTCGATCGTAGTAGCGAATTGTACATTATTCCTGATGTCCGGGTATTAGTGGACGATGGAAATGTACAAGTCATCTCAAACCGAAAAAAACAACCGAATATCCGATTTCAAGAGACCTACTTCAAGCAAATGTCACAACAAGCAGATAAAGAAACTGAAAATTATTTAAAAGAACGGAAACAGGAATTCGAATGGTTGAAGAAAACGATCCTCCAACGCGGGGATACAATTTTGCGGGTTGCTCAAGTCATTGTTTCTCGGCAAAAAGCTTTCTTTATCGACAAGGAGCGGCCCATCAAACCTCTTACGTTAAAGGAAGTTGCGACCGAGATAAATGTGCATGAATCTACGGTCAGTCGAGCAGTCAACGGGAAATATTTGGAAACAGATTTCGGTGTATTTGAGTTAAAGAAATTTTTCACTGCAAGAATCCCTACTAACGGTGCAGAACAGACAGAAGATCTTTCGGCAGATACTGCGAAGAAAAAGTTGCAGAAATTAGTTGATCAAGAAGACAAAAGCAAGCCGTTGTCGGACCAGAAATTGGTTGAATTGCTGAAAAAAGATGAGATAGCGATCTCAAGACGGACAGTAGCAAAATACCGTGATTTATTAGGAATCCCGAGTTCATCAAAAAGAAAACGTTATGATAATTAATCATCCAAAAGATCAGAAAAAGTATTTTAATTTTTCTGATCTTTTTAGTTGAAAAACGAAAGCAAAACTGTTAGACTAACAGTCGTGAGGTTGAGATTTCCCTTTATTGATGTGAAATTCGAAAAGTTAATTTCTTTTTTTTATCGTATATGGGTCGTTTTAAGTCTACATTGGACGCAAAGTGTCCAACTAAGGAGATCGCTATGCTAGATGAAATAAAAATGATTGAATCTGTTGCACCAGATATTATCGAAGTGTTGCAAGAACGCTATAAAATTTTACGAAATATCTATTGGATGCAGCCGATTGGACGTCGAAGTTTATCAGAAAGTATGGGGATAACAGAACGAGTATTGCGAACAGAAACAGACCTTTTGAAAAATCTGAATTTGATCGATACCTCAAAAAGCGGTATGACGCTGACAACTAAGGGTGAAGAAGTTTATCAAAGTCTTGAAAACTTCATGGATCAGCTTTTAGGTACGCATCAAACCGAACAACAGTTGGCAGAATATTTTGGTAATCAGCGCTGTATCGTTGTTTCAGGAAACAGCGAAGAGCAAACCAAAGTGGCTGATGCATTCGGCGAAGCGCTGAGTGAAGCCTTAGACCGACTGCTTCCGGAAGGCGAGAATATCATCGCTGTGATGGGAGGAACCACCATGGCAGTTGTAGCAGAACAGTTGTCTAATCTGGAAAATAAAAAACGGCATAACCTATTTGTCCCTGCAAGAGGCGGGATCGGTGAAGCGATAACTGTACAGGCAAATTCTGTCAGTGCAAGAATGGCTGCCAAAGCAAACGGAAACCACCGTGCACTTTATGTTCCGGAGCAATTAAGTCTGGCAACTTACAATTCTTTACTCAATGAGCCATCTATCCAAGAAGTCTTAAACTTGATTAGTGAGGCGAATTGTGTTATTCATAGTATTGGGCGTGCATTACACATGGCAGCACGTCGAAAGATGACTGAAAAAGAATTAGTCATGCTGAAACAAGCAAATGCTGTAGCGGAATCCTTTGGCTACTTTTTCAATGAAAAAGGCGAAGTTGTTTATAAGGTCCCTAGGATCGGCATAGAATTGCAAGATTTGGCGAAAGTCCCAATCATCATGGCGATAGCGGGCGGAAAATCAAAAGCCAAAGCAATTCGAGCTTATATGAAAAATGCACCAAAACAAACGTGGCTCATCACTGATGAAGCTGCTGCAAACGAGATTTTAAAAGGGGTAACCCTTTAAAATAAATATTTTTTTGATTTTCATAAGGAGGAAATCTTAAATGACAGTTAAAGTAGGTATTAATGGTTTTGGACGTATTGGACGTCTAGCATTCCGTCGTATCCAAGATGTAGATGGAATCGAAGTAGTAGCAATCAACGACTTGACAGATGCTAAAATGTTGGCACACTTGTTAAAATACGACACAACTCAAGGACGTTTCAACGGAACAGTTGAAGTTCATGAAGGTTCATTCAACGTAAACGGAAAAGAAGTTAAAGTATTAGCTAACCGCAACCCAGAAGAATTACCATGGGGCGAACTAGGCGTAGATATCGTTCTAGAATGTACTGGTTTCTTCACTTCTAAATCAGCAGCTGAAAAACATTTGACAGCTGGTGCTAAACGCGTTGTTATCTCTGCTCCTGGCGGAAACGATGTTCCAACAATCGTTTATAACACAAACCACGAAACATTAACTGGTAAAGAAACAGTTATCTCAGGTGCTTCATGTACAACTAACTGTTTAGCTCCTATGGCTAAAACATTGAACGACAAATTTGGTGTTGTTGAAGGATTAATGACAACTATCCACGCTTACACAGGTGACCAAATGACTCTAGACGGACCTCATCCTAAAGGTGACTTCCGCCGTGCACGCGCTGCTGCTGCAAACATCGTTCCTAACTCAACAGGTGCTGCTAAAGCTATCGGTTTAGTAATCCCTGAATTGAACGGTAAATTAGACGGAGCTGCTCAACGTGTTCCTGTACCAACAGGTTCATTAACAGAATTAGTAACAGTTCTTGAAAAAGAAGTAACTGTTGACGAAATCAACGCAGCAATGAAAGAAGCTTCAAACGAATCTTACGGATACAACACAGACGAAATCGTTTCTTCAGATATCGTTGGTATGACTTACGGTTCATTATTTGATGCTACACAAACTAAAGTAATGACAGTTGGCGACAAACAATTAGTTAAAACTGTTGCTTGGTACGACAACGAAATGTCATACACTGCACAATTAGTACGTACTTTAGAATACTTCGCTAACTTATAAGATAGACAAACGTACAAGTGTAAATGATAGACATGTACATTTAAAAGCGGGGAAGCAATCGCGCTTCTTCCGCTTTTTTTGATAATAAGTTTATTCAGGAGGAAATAAAATGGCTAAGAAAACAGTGAAAGATATCGATTTAAAAGACAAAAAAGTTCTTGTCCGTGTTGACTTCAATGTTCCTTTGAAAGACGGCGTGATCACTGACGACACTCGTATCAAAGCAGCATTGCCAACAATCAACTACGTTTTAGAACAAGGCGGAAAAGCAATCCTTTTCTCTCACCTTGGACGTGTAAAAACAGAAGAAGATAAAGAAGGAAAATCTTTAGCTCCAGTTGCAAAACGTCTAGGCGAATTATTAGGTAAAGAAGTAACATTCGTACCTGAAACTCGCGGAGAACAATTAGAAGAAGCAATCCGCAACATGAAAGATGGCGACGTTGTCGTATTTGAAAACACACGTTTTGAAGATGTTGACGGTAAAAAAGAAAGCAAAAACGATACAGAGCTAGGAAAATACTGGGCTTCATTAGGTGATGTATTTGTTAACGATGCTTTCGGTACAGCTCACCGTGCGCATGCTTCTAACGTAGGTATCGCTTCAACTGGTATCCCAACAGTTGCTGGATTCTTGATGGAAAAAGAAATCAAGTTCATCGGTGAAGCAGTAGAAGAACCAAAACGCCCAATGATCGCAATCCTTGGTGGCGCAAAAGTTTCTGATAAAATCGGCGTAATCGAAAACTTGATTCCTAAAGCAGACAAAATCTTGATTGGTGGCGGAATGACTTACACATTCTACGAAGCAAAAGGAATCAAGATCGGTAACTCTCTAGTAGAAGCTGACAAAGTAGAACTAGCAAAAGAATTGATCGAAAAAGCAGGCGACAAACTTGTCTTGCCAATCGACAATGTCTGTGCACCAGAATTTTCAAATGATGTAGAAACACAAGTAATCGAAGGAGACATTCCTGACGGTTTGATGGCTTTAGACATCGGCCCAGCATCAGTAAAATTATTTGCTGATACATTACAAGGTGCAAAAACAGTTGTTTGGAACGGACCTATGGGTGTATTTGAAATGAGTAACTTTGCTAAAGGTACAATCGGTGTTTGTGAAGCAATCGCTAACTTAGAAGGCGCAACAACAATCATCGGCGGAGGAGACTCAGCTGCAGCAGCAGAACAATTAGGTTTTGCTGACAAATTCACACACATCTCAACAGGTGGCGGCGCAAGCTTGGAATTGCTTGAAGGTAAAGAATTACCAGGACTAGCAGCAATCAACGATAAATAAACAGCCAATTTTGCTCTATTCTGACGAGTAATCGATCAAAAGGTGAAGGGAGTTTTCATGACTCCCTAGCCATTTTTCAATAAATTAAGGAGTGTGTTCCTCAATGCGTAAACCTATTATCGCAGGTAACTGGAAAATGAACAAAACTGCATCCGAAGCAAAAGAATTTGCTGAAGCAGTAAAAAACAAAATCCCTTCAAATGACAAGGTTGATTCAGTCATCGGATCTCCTGCATTATTCTTACAAGAATTAATGACATCAGCTGAAGGTACAGAACTAAAAATCTCAGCACAAAACTGCTACTGGGAAAACTCAGGTGCGTTCACTGGTGAAACTTCACCAGCAGCTCTTGCTGATCTAGGTGTTCACTATGTGATCATCGGACATTCAGAACGTCGTGAATATTTCCATGAAACAGACGAAGACATCAATAAAAAAGCAAAAGCTATCTTTGCAAACGGTATGACACCAATCTTATGCTGTGGCGAATCTTTAGAAACATATGAAGTAGGCAAAACTGCTGAATGGATCGAAGGACAAATTACAGCTGGTTTAGCTGATCTTTCAGCTGAGCAAGTGTCAAACATGGTGATTGCTTATGAACCAATCTGGGCAATCGGTACTGGTAAATCAGCTGACGCACAAATCGCTGACGAAATTTGTGGTGTTGTACGTCAAACAGTTGAAAAACTTTATGGAAAAGAAGTATCAGAAGCTGTTCGTATCCAATACGGCGGTTCTGTAAAACCAGAAAATATTGCTGAATACATGGCAAAAGAAAATGTTGACGGTGCTTTAGTCGGCGGCGCAAGCTTGCAAGCAGATTCATTCTTGTCATTGTTAGACGCTGTAAAATAATTGGTGAAAATTTGCGAAAAATGCAAGAAATGTTTGCACTAATGAGCAAAATTAACTAAAATCGTATATGAGGGAAATCCCTTAGGAAAAAACAAACTCAAAGGAGAGACAAAACATGTCAATTATTACTGATGTTTACGCTCGCGAGATCTTAGACTCACGTGGTAACCCAACAATCGAAGTAGAAGTATACACAGAAAGCGGAGCTTTTGGCCGCGGAATGGTTCCTTCAGGTGCTTCAACTGGTGAATACGAAGCAGTTGAATTACGTGACGGAGACAAAGCTCGTTATGGCGGTAAAGGTGTAACTAAAGCTGTCGACAACGTAAACAACATCATTGCTGAAGCAATCATTGGCTACGATGTTCGTGACCAAATGGCTATCGACAAAGCTATGATCGCTTTAGACGGAACTCCTAACAAAGGTAAATTAGGTGCGAACGCTATTTTAGGTGTTTCTATCGCTGTTGCACGTGCAGCTGCTGACTACCTAGAAGTACCTTTATACCACTACCTAGGCGGATTCAACACGAAAGTATTGCCAACACCAATGATGAACATCATCAACGGCGGATCACATGCTGATAACTCAATCGACTTCCAAGAATTCATGATCATGCCTGTTGGCGCTCCAACATTCAAAGAAGCTCTACGTATGGGTGCTGAAGTATTCCACGCATTAGCTTCAATCTTGAAAGCTCGCGGATTAGCAACTTCTGTTGGTGACGAAGGTGGATTTGCTCCAAACCTTGGTTCAAACGAAGAAGGTTTCGAAGTAATCATCGAAGCAATCGAAAAAGCTGGCTATGTACCTGGTAAAGACGTTGTTCTTGCTATGGATGCTGCTTCTTCAGAATTCTACGACAAAGAAAAAGGCGTTTACGTACTAGCTGACTCAGGCGAAGGCGAAAAAACAACTGACGAAATGATCAAATTCTACGAAGAATTAGTTTCTAAATATCCAATCATCTCAATCGAAGACGGATTAGACGAAAACGACTGGGACGGATTCAAGAAATTAACTGACGTATTAGGCGACAAAGTTCAATTAGTTGGTGACGACTTATTCGTAACAAACACTCAAAAATTATCTGAAGGTATCGAAAAAGGAATTGCTAACTCAATCCTTATCAAAGTGAACCAAATCGGTACATTAACAGAAACTTTCGAAGCAATCGAAATGGCTAAAGAAGCTGGCTACACAGCAGTTGTATCTCACCGTTCTGGTGAAACAGAAGATTCAACAATCTCTGATATCGCTGTTGCAACAAACGCTGGTCAAATCAAAACAGGTTCTCTATCACGTACTGACCGTATTGCTAAATACAATCAATTACTACGTATCGAAGACCAACTTGGTGAAGTTGCAGAATACAAAGGTTTGAAATCTTTCTACAACTTGAAAAACAAATAATTCTTTTCTAATGAAGATACATGATCGACCGATTGAAAGATAGACGAGCATGATCACTTAGTTAAGTAATCAGACTCTCTACCTGCTGATTTCAGCAAGTAGAGAGTTTTTTTGTTGTGAAAATCATTTGATGAATAAATCTCTTTTTTAAGAACAGAAAAATCGGGAGAGTACATAAATTATTATAATAACAACCGTTTATTTATATATATCATATAAACCCTATTATATAAATATCCGTATTTATTAAAAATAACTCATAATTTTATTTTTGTAACTGGCTTTTGTATATAGTATTTACAAATATCGATACGAGACAATCGTATCGAAAAAAGTCAGTGATCAAGAGATAACATCGTATAGGACCTTTTAAGGATAGAACAATAAGAGAGGAGGAAGCAGTCTTCGTTTCATTCATATCCTTTTACGCTCGGATAGGATGATTCTCTTCAAAAAGGGGATGGCAATCTTCCTCTTTCGATAAAAATCATTTGAACAGGGAGACAGAAAAATGAAAAAATTTTTGAAGATACTGGGTCTTATCGGGTTAATAGGACTTGTTATCGTAGTAACACCCAAAGCGCACGCAGATGAAGTAGAAGAATATTTGACGAGAAATGCCTTACTTGGAGAAGAACTTGATAGATTTGAAGAAAACGAGCAACAGCAAGCCAAATTGAAACGCCTCTCTAAAAACTGTATGGACGAAATCGAGTTAAGAACGAAGTATGAGGAATATAAAGCGTTAGGGGTCTTAGAAGAAGATGTGACCTTTGAGCTTTTTACGCAGTTAGCCACCTCAGAACCTCCAACGGATCCAGTCGCTCCAGAATTTAGAAATGCAAGGACAAAAATGTATTATGGAGATATTTTGATTACGAACGACACTAGTTTTTGGGGAGTCACTGGACATGCTGGGATTTATTTAGGAAGTGTGGGGAAAAATCAGATCCTTTCAATTGAAGGATCAGGAAAACCACCAAAAACAATGAGCGTTCTAGAATGGGAATCAGCTTATGGAAAAAAAGGTACTTGGACGAAAATCTATCGGGTCGCAGAACAATATCAACCAAGATTAGCTGCTCGATGGGCATTAGATAATTACAATGATAAAAATTATAAATATGGGATAACTACAAATATTTTTGGGATGGATCCGACTTACTGTTCTAAAATCGTCTGGCAAGCTTATTGGTATGCTTCGGCTGCCGTGCAAGTAGGAGGGATGTATCAGCCGCTTATTGCTTTGCCATACGATCTTCCTGATTATTTTGATGAAAGAGCGATCCATATCTTAACATGGGAGAATTGATGATGAGAAGGAGGATTTCTAAAAAAAGAAATTACTGTTCTAAGATTTTTATTTCGATAGGTTTACTGTTAGGGGGTACATGGCTCTATCAATTTCCAATCAAGAAACATATAGCTACACGAGCACTGTATCAATTATTAGAGGAGGAATACCAATTAACCGATTATGATATTTTTATTTCAAGAGTGGTGAAAGATACGAAAAGTGGTAGAGGCGGTGTCAGTATTTTTTTCATGGTAAGGAATAGTGTGTATGTGTATGAATATGACTACTCTCTTGAAGAAAATAATTGGCTACGTGGTTATTACGTAAGTAGGAGTAGCTATAGATCATGTGATACTCTTATTTTCAATGATGAGGAATAAAATGATTTGACTATAGAAGAACAGTTCAACGAAGTAGCTTCTCTTGTTTTTTTACTTGGTTGGATTTACTAGCGTAGAGGCAAGAATTGGAAAGCCATTTACTTGGAAAAGGGGAATGTGACGCTGCTTTTGTCACGCCCTTTTTTTCTGTGGCCTCTCTTATTTGTAAATCTAGGTGCACTCCAATACAATAAAAGAAACAGCAAAGGAGAAGATTAGATGAAAAAAGAAGAAAAAATTGCGATTTTACAAGAGATCATCCGAATAAAATCAGTGAATGGGAACGAAGGCGAAGTAGCAGCTTATTTGAATAAGATTTTGGAAAAACATGGCATAATAGGTGAAATCGTTTCTTACAGTAATGGTAGAGATAATCTGATTGCTCAATTCCAAAAAGGGCAATCAGGAAAAGTGTTAGGCCTATCTGGTCATATGGATGTCGTGGCGGCGGGGGATGAATCGTCTTGGACCTATGCGCCCTTTGCAGCAGAAATCCATGGGAATCGTTTGTATGGACGTGGTGCTACAGATATGAAGAGTGGCTTGGCGGCGATGGTGATTGCCATGATCGAGCTCAAAGAGTCAGGAAAAGCATTTAACGGAACAGTCAAATTATTAGCCACTGTCGGAGAAGAAGTGGGTGAATTAGGTGGGGAACAGCTCACGAAAGCAGGCTATGTGGATGACTTAGATGCCTTGATCATCGGAGAGCCAACTAATTACAGTTTGATGTACACACACATGGGATCAATCAACTATACGGTCATCTCGCACGGAAAAGAAGCGCATAGCTCTATGCCAGACCAAGGCTATAATGCGATCAATCATCTAAATGAATTCATTACGAAAGCAAATGCTGAAATGAATTACCTCGCTGAAACAATCGAGAATCCCGTCTTAGGAAAAACAATCCATAATGTCACGTTGATCAGCGGCGGCAATCAAGTAAACAGCATTCCGAGCCACGCGCAGCTTCAAGGGAATATACGATCGATTCCTGAATATCCAAATGATAAAATCATTACATTACTGCAATCAATCGTCAAGGAATTGAATGAAGAGACAGACTACCATTTGGAATTGACGATCGATTACAACAAAATACCTGTCAAAGCTGATCCAGATTCTCCTTTGATTCATTGCATTCAGCAACAATTCAGTCAGCCATTACCTTTAGTTGGAGCGGCAGCAACCACAGATGCAGCCGAATTTACAAAAGCTGACCACTCCTTCGATTTTGTCGTCTTTGGGCCTGGTGTCGTTACTTTGCCTCATCAAGTAGATGAGTATGTCGAGCTCGATAATTATTTAGATATGATCGAAAAATATCAAGCCATTATTTTATCTTACTTAGCGTAAGTTTTTTTAATCGATGAAAAATAGAGCCAGATGAGCAACTTTTTGCTCATTTGGCTCTGTTTGTTCATCCTATTTTTCTCTTGGAATATATCAAGCGCTGCGGCAACATAGTGATGACTAATGTAACAACGACGATAGATAGCAGACGGTCAAGGTAGTCTGTGCCCGCCTGTACCAAGATCACACTGATGGTTTGATCGAAACCTAACCCATGTAACAATTGGACGATCATGCTAGATCCTGAGGAAGTGATTCCGCCAAATAACTGAACGGTAATGATCGAAGAAACGATCGTTCCAGGTACAGACAAAATCAAAGCGAGTAATAAAAGTTTCAAACGTTTTTTATCTTTGTCGAGATACCTTGGTAAAATCAATCCAGCCAACAAACCTGTGAGGATTTGGATCGGTGAATAATACAGTGAAAAAATATCTGTAGTCACCCCGCTTAATACCCCACTGGATAGTCCTGTCAACATTCCTGGTATGGGACCAAGTAACGCGCCAGCAAAAATCGTTCCAATAGAGTCTAGATAGATTGGCAAACGAAGCCATAAAGCAATCGTTCCTCCAACATAATTGATCCCAATACACAAAGCCATCATTGTAAGTACGCGAGTTGCCATCTTGTTTTTATTCATTTTGTCAGCCCATCTTTAACCTTTCCAAATCTTTCATAATCGTTTCTTCTTGTGCATTTAAAAGAACGGTTAAAAACTTTTGGAAAAAAAGACGAGTATCTACTTTTGTCATAATTTTACTGTTAGCAGGTTTCTGCCAAAATTCATAACGGTCAACCAATGTTTGTCCACGACTTAGTCCTTGAGTTTCTACAGCAGTGAAGCTTTTAAAGCCTTCACAGATGGACTCATCGATAAAATAAGCAACAGCTAATGGATCATTGATGACACACCCCAAGATTCTTTCTTGTTTCCAGTGAAAGTCAAAATAAAAACGAGTGATCGCTTTTAGATACTCTCCCTCTTCAGGATTCATTTGGCAGCAATATTCAAGGATAGTCGGTGTCAAGACGATTTCTCTTGTCACATCTAACCCAACCATTTCTATCGGTTGTTTGAGCTTCTCGAATACATAAGAAGCTGCTTCAGGATCACACCAGTAATTGTATTCAGCAACTGGTGAACAGTTACCATGGCTTTTGTAAGTTCCGCCCATTGAGACAAAACGATCCATATGTTTTCCAACAGATGGATTGTTTTTCAAAGCAGAAGCGATATTGGTCAAAGGACCCAAAGCAATGACTGATGTATCTGTTTTTTCTTTGAAATAATCAGCCAGAAAATCAACTGCATGGAGCGATTCTGCCTGTTTTGCTAAGACCATCGGGAAATTTGTGTCCCCTAATCCATCCAACCCATGAGTGTCTTGCGCACTAATGAAAGGTTGCTTCAAAGGTTTTTCCATTCCTTGATAAACAGGAATATCTAAACGATCACAGCGTTCCAAACATTTCAGCACATTCTGCGTACCGATATCTACAGGGACATTCCCGCAAACGACGGTAATAGCAACTACTTCGATATCAGGGGATTTGACAGCTAGTGATAAAGCTAAAGTGTCGTCGATCCCTGGATCGCAATCAATAATTACTTTTCGCATTATTTCCAATCTCCTTTCTTTAGAGATACTTAGTTTTTTATTCTGGGAAGTTTCCGAACCAGTCCAAGACGAGCGTCTTGTTTATAATGCACGAAATTAGTATACTGGCTTTTATTGTGAATGTAAATGCTCTCTTACAAGTAAATCTATTGAGAAGAACTTTAAGTAAATGATACAATGAAAAGGAAATGGAATTTACGTGTGCCGAAGAAAAAGAATCCTATTGATCGGTATATTGTATAATAAATAGATTATAGTTTGGCAGAAAGCGGCGGGTGTACGATGGTTATTTTTTATTTCATTCTTATTCTGATAATTATAGGAATCAGTTACCATTTTCTTTCTTATTTTTATGCAAAGAAATTAGTAAGAGCGGGAGTTCAGAGAGGCTATGACTGGTATGAAGACACTGGGCACCGCTTGATGGATCCTGCTGCAGTCACGTCAGTAGAAAAAAAGCGACAAAAATTAGAAGAAGAGTGTGAAAGCTTCTGGGAACAAGGAATACCGAAAACGATCAAAAGTTATGACGGGTTGAAACTAGCTGGACAGATGTTCATCCAACCAACTCAGCAGAATAAATGGGTCATTTGTGTACATGATTATCGAAGTACAGGGAAAAGAGATATGTCTCATATAGGTAAAAGATATGCAGAGAAAGGATTCAACGTTCTTATACCCGATTTACGTGCGCATGGAGAAAGTGAAGGAGAAATCATCGGAATGGGATGGCTAGACCGGCTAGATTTAATTGCATGGATCCAACTCATCTTAGATGAACAACCAGATGCATCCATTATTTTGCACGGGGGTTCAATGGGCGCTTCTACAATTATGATGGCAAGTGGTGAAAAGCTTCCATCTGCAGTCAAAGGATTTATCTTAGACAGCGGATATGTTTCTGTTTATGCGGAATTTCGGTACATGTTAAGTAAAATCACGGTCTTTCCTAAAAAAATGATTATGAGATATGCGAATCACTATGCTCAGAAATACGCAGGTTATTCTTTAAAGCAAGCATCAGCTACAAGACAGCTTGGTAGTAACCATTTGCCTTTGTTAGTCATCCATAGTGAAAGAGATCATTTTGTTCCTACAGAAGCAGCATACACGATTCAAAACGCTACGGCAGGGGATAAAGCATTACTGCTTGTTCCAGAAGCAGAACATTTGGAAGCATCGATGAAAGATCCGAAGACCTATTGGACAGTGATTTTTTCATTTATTGAACAAAGAATAACGATGGATTGATTTCCTCTTCCTTTTTGTAAGCAATCCGAGGATAAATAATTGTTTATAGACCAGGAGACTGTTAAAATAAGGTAGGAATAAAAAAATATCAGTTATTTGAGGAGTGCGGCATATGGAAATCAAAGAGGAAAAAAATCGTCTTGCTTTATTCAATGATGAGCAACAAGAAATCGGAGAAATGACATGGTCGGATGCGGGGCCAGACATCATGATCATTGACCATACATTTGTCGATCCAGCATATCGTGGTCAAAAATTAGCTGAAAAGCTAGTGTATACTGGAGTAGAACTAGCAAGACGTGAAGGGAAAAAGATCATCCCTTTATGCCCTTACGCAAAAAAAGAGTTTGAGAAGAAACCAGAATATCATGACGTCTTACGCCAATCATAATAATAACAGCTGAAAGTTTTGCACTTTCAGCTGTTTTTCCATTTATATAGAGTTGTCACGGAGTTTTATCTATGATAAAGTTAAAGAGACGATATCTTTTGGGAAGGAGGCTGCTATATGTATAATTTAATTTTGGGAATCGTGATCGTTTTATCAATTGTTATGGTCATTGCGATTATGATGCAGCCAAGCAAGCAAAATAGTGCAGCGAGTGCATTTACCGGCGGTGCGGATCAACTATTCGGCAAACAAAAAGCTCGCGGCTTTGAAGCTGTCATGCAGCGATCAACTGCAGTCATGGGAGCTGTCTGGATGATCTTATTATTTGTCCTAGCATTTTTATCTTCGAAGTAGTCGAATAAGCCTCTCGCACAACGGCGGGCGGCTTTTTTTATTGCAAAGAGAACGCTTAAGAAGAAGTTATGAAAGAAACTATGGTAAAATGAGGCGAAAGAGGTGAAACGAGTGAAACAATTACCAAAACCCCTTTATGCAAAACATGGAAAACGAGCAGTTTTGCTGCTTCATGCGTACTCAGGAAGTCCAAATGATGTCCGGATGCTCGCACGGTTTTTAGAAAAAGCAGATTATACAGTCTATGCGCCGCTATTTAAAGGACATGGAACGATGGAGCCATATGATATCTTGCAAGAAAAAGCAGAAATCTGGTGGGCAGATACTAAAAAAGCCATCCATTTTTTACAGTCTGAACAGTTTTCTGATATTGCCGTATTGGGACTATCGATGGGTGGCATCTTTGCTGTACGGGCACTAGAAGAAGAATCAGTAATTGGCGGCGGTTTTTTCTGTTCGCCCCTGTCTCCTGTAAAAACAAACGTGCCTGAAAATTTTGAAAAATATGTACGTCAAGTGCTGAAGATAGCAGGCAAATCTGAAAAAGAAATCAATGAAAAAGCAGTGTCTTATCGCTCGTTAGCTGAACATCAATTAATGGATATACAAGACCAAGCAGCAATCGCAGAAAGTAGACTATCAGATATCCAACAGCCGATATTTTTAGCTCAAGCTGGGAAAGATGAAATGATCGACCCAAATGGTGTATTTGAAACGGCACGCAAATTGAGCCGCCAACGGGTGACACTTCAATGGTATCCTGAAAGCGGTCATGTGATTACAGTTGGCACAGCAAGACGCGAATTAGAAAAAGACGTGTTGGAATTTTTAGAAAAATTACCTTGGAATGAGGAATAAATATGACAAAAGAAACAATAAAAGAGAAAATTCTCTTTTTCATGGAAAGCAGTCGCAAACGTAGTTTTTCTATGGAAGAAATCGCTGAAGGTCTAGGCTTTCAAAAAAGCGATGATTTTAAATTACTAGTACAAACGATTGCTCAAATGGAAAGAGAACAGAGTATCGTTTTCAATAAAAAAGGAAAAGTGAAACTTCCTTTAAAGCCAATCTTGGTCGAAGGGACATTTCGGTCAAATGAACGAGGATTTGGATTTGTAACGATTGATCCCGAAGAAGATGATATCTATATCCCGAAAGAAGCGACTGGCTTTGCAATGGATGGGGATACCGTAGCAATTGATATCATGAAGCGAGCAAATACAGATATGGATCGCGGAGCAGAGGGAAAAGTAGTGGAGATTCGAGACCGAGCGACTACTCAGTTAGCCGGAGAATTTGTTGCTTATTCAGACGAAGAGATACAGGAAACGGATCTTTATGGTGTGGTCATCCCGAAAGATAGAAAGCTTAACCAATTCAAAGTGTATGCAGCGGCAGAGGGAGTTCGTCCAGTTGACGGAAGTATTGTACTGATCGAACTGACCCATTACCCTGAAAAAGGGTATGCGACTAGTTTAGAAGGGATAATCAAGCAAGTGATTGGTCATAAGAATGACCCTGGCATGGATATCCTCTCGATTGTCGTGGCTAACGGTATTCCTACAAAATTTCCTGATGATGTATTGTCTGAGGCAGATGAAGTTCCAGACCAGATCAGCGAAACGGATATTGTTGGACGCAGAGATTTAAGAAATCAGCTCATTGTTACAATTGATGGAGAAGATGCAAAAGATCTAGATGATGCAGTAACGGTAAAAAAATTAGAAAATGGTAATTATTTTCTTGGAGTACACATTGCAGATGTATCTTACTATGTGACGCAAGGCAGTCAACTGGACAGAGAAGCATACGAAAGAGGAACAAGTGTCTATTTGACCGATCGAGTGATTCCGATGATCCCACAACGTTTATCCAATGGTATCTGTTCATTGAATCCCCATGTTCCACGACTCACCATGAGTTGTGAAATGGAGATCGATCCAAATGGACAAGTTGTCTCACATGAGATTTTTCCAAGTGTGATCCAAACAACAGAACGGATGACCTACACAGCTGTCAATCAAATCTTAGAAGATCAAGATGAAGAAACGATGCAACGCTATGCTCAGCTCGTGCCTATGTTCCAAGAAATGGGTGAATTGCATCGAATCCTCGAAACGATGCGAATTAAACGTGGAGCGATTTCTTTTGAGGATCGTGAAGCGAAGATCCTTGTTGATGCTGAAGGACATCCAAATGACATCCAGCTAAGAAGCAGAGGGATAGGTGAACGCTTGATCGAATCCTTTATGCTTGCCGCCAACGAAACGGTAGCTGAACATTATAATAAATTAAATCTTCCGTTTATTTATCGAATCCATGAACAGCCAAAAGAAGAAAAAATGCAGCGCTTCTTTGATTTTGCTTCAGCTTTGGGCATTCTGGTACGAGGAACGAAAGGAACGATTACACCAAAAGATTTACAGCATGTGATCGAAGGAGTAGAAGATAAACCAGAAGCAGCAGTTATCAATACTATGTTGCTAAGAAGTATGCAACAAGCACGCTATTCAGAAGATAATTTTGGACATTATGGCTTAGCAGCAGATTACTACACACATTTTACATCTCCTATTCGACGATATCCCGATCTGATCGTCCATCGGCTGATCCGTTCCTATAGCCAAGATAAAAGTGAAAGCATTCAAAGTTTATGGGCTGAGGAACTTCCTGAAATCGCAGATCATAGTTCTAAGATGGAGCGTCGCGCAGTAGAAACAGAACGTGAAGTAGATGCGATGAAGAAAGCAGAATTCATGATGGACAAAGTGGGAGAAGAATTCGACGGGATCATCAGCTCTGTTGTGAAATTCGGACTGTTTATCGAACTGCCGAATACAGTAGAAGGATTGATCCATATCAATGAATTGAAACAAGACTACTTCCATTTTATTGAAAATCATTTAGCACTTGTTGGTGAAAGAACCGGTCTGACTTTTAAAATCGGACAAAAAGTGCGCGTAAAAGTAGTCAAAGCTGATCCAGATGAACGAGCAGTGGATTTTGAACTCGTTTCCGCAGAAGAGGTCACTGCGTTGGAACGTCCAAAATCACGCAATGGAAAATCTGGAAAACGAGAAGGAAAACAAGCAGGCAAACGCTCAGAAAAAAATGGCAAGAAGAACAAACGATATAGTGATAGTAAGCAAACGTTCGGTAAGAAAAAAGGGAAAAAGCCATTTTACAAAGGTGTCAAAAAGAAGAAAAAGAAAAAATAAAATGAGTTGGAGGAAACAGCTATGCCAAAAGGCGAGGGAAAATTAATTGCACAAAACAAGAAAGCTCGCCATGATTATTCGATCATCGACACGATGGAAGCAGGGATGGTCTTGCAAGGAACGGAGATCAAGTCGATACGAAACAGCCGGATCAATCTGAAAGATGGATTTATTCGTGTCCGCAACGGGGAAGCTTTCTTGCATAATGTTCATATCAGTCCTTATGAACAAGGAAATATTTTTAATCATGATCCGTTGCGCACGAGAAAACTATTATTGCACAAGAAACAAATCGTTCGTCTTGAAAACGAATTGAAAAACACGGGAATCACTGTTGTTCCTTTAAAAGTCTATATTCGTAACGGCTATGCCAAGGTATTGATTGGTCTGGCAAAAGGAAAAAAATCGTATGATAAACGGGAAGATTTGAAACGAAAAGATATCGATCGACAAATTGATCGAACATTAAAAAATTTCTCTAGATAATTTCATTATCCTTTTTCGCATATTCGGTGCTTTTGCTTTTACTTAATGATAAAATTTGTTAGCATTTAATCTGATAAAACATGATTATCACAGGTTTTTTCTTAGATCAGGAGCACCGTGCATGGGGAAAAATTCGCTTCGTTTTTGACTGAAATAAAAAAGTGTCTAATTTTCATGAAAATGTTTTGAATTTTCTGTTTCATGGTGGTATGATACCGTGTGGTTAGAAACCGATTGGAAAAAACCAGATACGCACATGAATTGATTTTATGTGAATTTCGGGGAAAAGAGGTGAAATGGATTGGATGAACGCTCGCTAACGTTCCACATTGGACCAATTTGGTTTGATGGTACAGTTTGTATAATGGTGTTACTGACCTGTTTGATTGTTTTCTTCTTAGCTTACTTTTTTACAAGAAATCTTAAGTTGAAACCAACAGGCAAACAAAATGCGATAGAATGGGTCATTGATTTTAGTCGAGGAATCGTAACAGATAATCTGCCTAGAAAAGAATTGAGCAATTTCCATTTGTTGGCATTTACATTGTTTTTATTTGTTTTTGTTGCAAACAACATCGGTTTAGTAACAAAAATCGTCTTACCTAACGAAACAACGCTTTGGAAAAGCCCGACAGCAGACCCGTTTGTTACTTTAACTTTGGCATTTATAATGATCTTACTTACTCACTTATTCGGGGTGAAAAAGTTAGGCTTCAAAGGATATTTCGTAAATTCGTTCTTGAAACCCTATAGTTTTATGTTTCCGATGAAACTGATTGAAGAATTTACAAACTTATTAACACTTGCTTTACGTCTTTATGGGAATATTTATGCGGGGGAAGTTTTGCTAACCTTGATTGCAAAAATGATGACAAGCTTAGGCTGGTTCTCATTACCATTAGCAATTCCATTAGAGATGGTATGGATCGCGTTCTCCTTGTTTATTGGGAGCATCCAAGCATTTGTCTTTGTTACTTTGTCAATGGTTTATATGAGCCATAAGATTGAAGTAGAAGAATAATACTCGGTTAAAAAACAAACTACTATTTATCTATTTTAGGAGGAAAACAATTATGAATTATATCGCAGCAGCAATCGCAATCATGGGAGCAGCAATCGGAGCCGGTTATGGTAACGGTCAAGTTATCTCTAAAACAATCGAATCAATGGCTCGCCAACCTGAAATGTCTGGTCAATTCCGTACAACAATGTTTATCGGGGTAGCTCTAGTTGAAGCTGTTCCTATCTTAGGGGTAGTTATCGCCTTGATTCTAGTTTTTGCCGTTTAATTGAATCAGTATTAAGGCAGAAACAACATCGTTTGTTACTGCTTTTTTACATGGAAACTAGAAATACTCCAAAGAAAGGAAGGCTCGCCTATGCTGAATCAATTGGCAATTGCAGAAGTTGGCAATGCGATGTTAGGTAACATCATCGTTGTCAGCGGCTCATTTTTGATACTACTGGCTCTCTTGAAGCACTTTGCTTGGGGACCAATCAGCGATATTTTGAAAAAACGTGAAGACAAGATCGCCAATGATTTAGATTCTGCAGAACAATCTCGCATCAACTCAGCGAAAATGGAACAAGAACGCGAACAACAATTGTTAGCCTCTCGTTCTGATGCAGCTGATATCATCAAAAATGCGAAAGAAAGTGGAGAATTAAGCCGCCAAAATATTTTGAAGGATGCTCAAGAAGAAGCAGCTCGTCTAAAAAGCAAAGCCCAAGCTGATATCACTGTAGAACGTGATTCAGCGCTGAACTCTGTAAAAGACGACGTTGCAGAACTCTCTCTTCAAATCGCGGAAAAAATCTTGAACAAAGAATTATCTCCAGAAATGCATGAATCATTAATCAATCAATACATTGAAGGTCTAGGTTCTTCAAATGAAACTAGATAAATATACAGTAGGAAGACGTTACGGGAAAGCTTTATTTGAACTGGCGATCGATTCAAATCAAGCAGAAGAAATCTATCAAGATCTCGTAAGTTTACGTCAAATCTATGAACAAGTACCTGGATTAGGGAATATGTTAAGTGATGTTCGTCTAGAACCTCATGAAAAACGAGAAATCATGGACAAGCTTGTCAGCGGTTATGATGGGATCGTTAAAAACTTTTTAGAAGTTGTTTATGAGTATAACCGAATGGATGACCTTTTGTTCATGATCGAAGAATATGAACGTCGATATGATGAACATCAAGGGTTACTATTGGGAAGTGTCACAACAGCAGTCCCACTTTCAGACGAACAACGAATACAATTAGAAAAGAATGTTGCAAAAACAATGGACTATCAATCAGTTGAATTAAAACAAATCGTTGATTCTTCTATTATTGGTGGCGCGATTGTTGAAGCCAACCATCGAGTAATCGACGGAAGCATTCGCACGCAATTAGAAAAAATGCGTAATCAATTAAATAGATAGTACAAAGAGGTAGGTGAATCGAATGGCCATCAAAGCAGAAGAAATTAGTGCCTTGATTAAAGAACAAATTGAAAATTATCAAAACGTGCTTTCAGTCGAAGAAATCGGTACCGTAACTTATGTAGGTGACGGGATCGCTCGTGCACATGGTTTAGAAAACGCGATGAGTGGTGAGTTGCTTGAATTTTCAAACGGCTCATACGGAATGGCGCAAAACTTAGAGTCAAATGATGTAGGTATCATTATCCTTGGCGATTTCGAGTCCATTCGTGAAGGAGATAAAGTAAAACGAACAGGTAAAATCATGGAAGTTCCAGTTGGAGAGGCCTTGATTGGTCGGGTAGTCAATCCGCTAGGTCAACCAATCGACGGACTAGGTGAAATCGTTACTGACAAAGCTCGTCCAGTAGAAGCGATGGCACCAGGCGTTATGCAACGTAAATCTGTTAACGAACCAATGCAAACAGGGCTAAAAGCGATCGACGCCCTTGTGCCAATCGGACGCGGACAACGTGAATTAGTCATCGGTGACCGTAAAACAGGGAAAACTTCTATTGCGATCGATACGATCATCAACCAAAAAGGCCAAGATATGATCTGTATCTATGTAGCAATCGGACAAAAAGATTCTACAGTTCGTACACAAGTTGAAACATTGAAAAAATATGGCGCAATGGATTACACAATCGTTGTGAATGCCGGTGCGTCTCAACCAGCACCATTGCTTTATATCGCACCATATGCTGGTACTGCAATGGGTGAAGAATTCATGTACAATGGTAAACATGTATTGATCATTTTTGATGATCTTTCAAAACAAGCTGTTGCTTATCGTGAACTTTCCTTGCTACTTCGCCGTCCACCAGGTCGTGAAGCTTATCCTGGGGATGTTTTCTACTTGCACTCACGTTTATTAGAACGTGCAGCAAAATTAAGTGATGATTTAGGCGGCGGTTCAATGACTGCTTTACCATTTGTTGAAACGCAAGCTGGAGATATCTCTGCTTATATCCCAACAAACGTTATTTCAATCACTGACGGACAAATCTTCTTAGAAAGCGACTTGTTCTACGCAGGTACTCGTCCAGCGGTTGATGCCGGACTATCTGTCTCTCGTGTAGGGGGTTCTGCGCAAATCAAAGCAATGAAAAAAGTTGCTGGGACTTTACGTCTAGACTTAGCAAGTTATCGTGAATTAGAAGCATTTACACAATTCGGTTCTGATTTGGATGCGGCAACACAAGCAAAACTAAATCGTGGACGCCGTACAGTAGAAATCTTGAAACAAAAACTGCATGCACCGCTAGCTGTTGAAAAACAAGTAGTGATTTTGTATGCCTTGACGCATGGATTCTTGGACAGTATCCCTGTAGACAGTATTTTAGACTTCGAACATGAATTATTCGAATATCTGGATACCAATCATTCAGATATTTTTGAAACAATCCGTACAACAAAAGATCTTCCAGAAGAAGAAACGTTGAACAGTGCGATTCAGGAATATAAAGACATGTTCTTAGCTACAAAAGGAAATAATTCCTCTACAGAAGATAAATTGAAATCCATTCAAAATGCATAGTGAGGTGAGATGAATGGGTGCTTCATTAAATGAAATCAAGACACGTATCGCTTCAACGAAAAAAACGAGCCAAATCACGCGGGCAATGCAGATGGTGTCTGCTTCTAAGTTGACAAAATCTGAAGCTTCTTCACAGAAGTTTCAGGTTTATGCAACAAAAGTAAGGGAAATCGTTACGCATTTGACTGCTACTCAGTTAAATGATATTGCCTCAGAAAATCCTAGAGGGGATATCAATTACAACAGCATGCTGCTCAGCCGTCCTGTGAAGAAAACCGGTTATATCGTCATCACTGCAGATGGCGGTCTGGTCGGTGGATATAACAGTTCGATATTGAAACAAACGATGTCTATTTTAGAAGAAGACCACCAATCACCCGATGATTACGTGATGATCGCAATTGGCGGAACTGGTGCAGACTTCTTTAAAGCACGCGGTATCAACCTAGCATATGAGCTGCGCAATTTATCTGATCAGCCAAGCTTTGATGAAGTCCGCAAAATCGTAAATATGGCAACAACTATGTACCAAAACGAAGTATTCGATGAATTATACGTATGTTATAACCATCATATCAATTCGCTAACTAGTCAGTTTCGTGTAGAAAAAATGCTGCCAATCTCAGACTTAGATCCAGAAGAAGCAACGACTTTCGAACAAGAATATATTTTTGAACCTTCAAAAGAAGAAATCTTGTCTCAGTTATTGCCTCAGTATGCTGAAAGTTTGATCTACGGTGCGATCGTTGACGCCAAAACAGCAGAACATGCTGCTGGTATGACAGCAATGAAAACAGCAACTGATAATGCTGCTAATATCATTGATGAGCTGACGGTTTCTTACAACCGTGCAAGACAAGGGGCTATTACCCAAGAAATTACCGAAATTGTTGCCGGAGCTTCGGCACTAGAATAGTATTGAGATTGGAGGAAAAAAGATGAGTTCAGGCAAGATTGTTCAAGTAATCGGTCCCGTTGTCGACGTGGAATTTTCTTTAGACCAATCCTTACCAGATATCAACAACGCATTAGTTGTTTATAAAAATGACGAAAATAAATCAAAAGTTGTTCTTGAAGCAGCATTAGAATTAGGGGACGGAGTGATCCGAACCATTGCAATGGAATCAACAGATGGTTTACAAAGAGGAATGGAAGTCATTGATACAGGCAAAGCAATCTCTGTTCCTGTAGGTAAAGAAACATTAGGTCGCGTATTCAACGTACTAGGAGATACGATCGATTTAGAAACACCTTTCCCAGAAGATGCGGAAAGAAGCGAAATTCATAAAAAAGCACCAGCCTTTGACGAATTAAGTACAAGTACAGAAATTTTGGAAACAGGGATCAAAGTTATCGACTTGCTTGCCCCATATTTAAAAGGTGGGAAAGTTGGACTATTTGGTGGTGCCGGTGTTGGTAAAACCGTACTGATCCAAGAACT
Source organism: Enterococcus sp. DIV1224 (assembly GCF_050555455.1). Classification (NCBI taxonomy): domain Bacteria; kingdom Bacillati; phylum Bacillota; class Bacilli; order Lactobacillales; family Enterococcaceae; genus Enterococcus; species Enterococcus sp. DIV1224. The sequence continues at coordinate 787,067 of NZ_CP187859.1, forward strand.
AATCCATAATATCGCCCAAGAACACGGTGGTATTTCTGTATTTACCGGTGTTGGTGAACGTACTCGTGAAGGTAATGACTTGTATTATGAAATGAAAGATTCAGGAGTTATCGAAAAGACAGCCATGGTGTTCGGTCAAATGAACGAACCACCAGGTGCACGTATGCGTGTTGCGTTAACTGGTTTGACGATTGCGGAATATTTCCGTGATGTAGAAGGCCAAGATGTACTGTTGTTCATCGACAATATTTTCCGTTTCACTCAAGCTGGATCTGAAGTATCAGCCTTGTTAGGACGGATGCCTTCTGCGGTTGGTTATCAACCAACATTGGCAACAGAAATGGGTCAATTGCAAGAACGTATCACATCTACGAAAAAAGGTTCGATTACATCGATCCAAGCCATCTATGTGCCAGCCGATGACTACACTGACCCGGCGCCGGCAACAGCATTCGCCCATTTGGATGCGACAACCAACTTGGAACGTAAATTAACAGAACAAGGGATTTATCCAGCGGTAGATCCATTGGCTTCTTCTTCAAGTGCTTTAGCACCTGAAATCGTGGGAGAAGAACACTATAAAGTAGCAACAGAAGTCCAACACGTATTGCAACGATATCGCGAATTACAAGATATTATTGCTATCTTAGGTATGGATGAATTATCCGATCAGGAAAAAGTGTTAGTTTCTCGTGCCCGCAGAGTCCAATTCTTCTTGTCACAAAACTTTAACGTGGCTGAACAATTTACTGGTCTTCCAGGTTCTTATGTTCCTGTAGAAGAAACAGTGAAAGGATTCCGCGAAATCTTGGAAGGCAAATACGATGATCTTCCTGAAGAAGCTTTCCGAAGTGTTGGCCGAATCGAAGACGTCGTAGAAAAAGCGAAAACACTAGGCTACTAGAAAGGGGTGCCCCATGGATCAATATTTAACAGTAAATGTGGTAACTCCTGCCGGTTTGGTCTATGATCACCATGCAGCTATCGTCGTCGCACGTACGACAGCTGGTGAGCTTGGGATTTTGCCTAAACATGCACCGATCATCGTTCCTTTGACGATTGATGAAGTTCGTGTAAAACGGACAGATTCAGATACCCATGTCGATTGGATTGCTGTGAATGGCGGAATCATGGAAGTGCGTGATAATGTTGTTTCAATCGTTGCTGATAGTGCGGAACGTGAACGGGATATCGATGTATCTCGTGCGGAACGTGCAAAACAACGTGCAGAACGCCAGATCGAAGAAGCAAAAGCAAAACAAGATACGAACGAATTGAAGCGGGCAACTGTTGCGTTGCATCGAGCAATCAATCGTATTAAAGTATCTAAGCACTCATAAAATGAGAAGCAGATGTTTATCCGTGTATCAGAGGTCGTGAGCCTGCCATTCAGCTCCGAGGTCACAAGGAACAAATTAAAAAAAACAGGTTCTCATGTTTGATGAATATTGTGGCTTGTGACCGAGGAGTTGGCAGGAGAACACCGTTTATTTAGAATAAAGGACTGAGACAAGACTTTTGTCTCAGTCTCTTTTTTTGCATATTTTTTCCCTTATTTCCTAAAAATGTAAGGGTATTCCTCTATTTTTAAGTATACTTGTTTTTCCTTTTATACATTTTATGGTATTATCATTTTATTAGTTATTATAAAAACAACTGTTAGAAAGGACGTCATTATGCAAGTATACGGAATTGATGCGATACTTCGAATCGTGAGTCATTTGGCGTTTATCTACTTAGCCTTCTGGTCTTTACGTTCGTTACGCATTGAGACTTTTTTTAGACCAATGCATAATACGCAAATTAGAATGGCAATCGTACTTTTTTCAATCTTTTTAGGGTACACTGCAAGTAATTTTTTCTTAGAAGTTATCGCTTTATGCCGAAATCTTTTCGTTAGCCTGTAAATTTTAAAAAAAGGTACTATTTTAAAAGCAAGGGTGTTATAATAGAAAAGATTTTGAGTAAGTGTATGCTCATTGGAATTTTTTGGAGGGAACAACAACATGGAAGAGATCATCGTAAGAGGTGGCAATCAATTAAATGGAACAGTAAGAATTGAAGGAGCTAAAAATGCTGTATTGCCTATTTTAGCTGCCAGTTTGTTAGCAGAAGAAGGTATTACGACATTAGACAACGTTCCGATTCTTTCTGATGTCTTCACTATGAATCAAGTGATTCGTCACTTAAATGTAGATGTAGATTTTGATGAACAAAAGAATCAAGTAACCATCGACGCTTCAAGACAATTAGAGATCGAAGCGCCTTATGAATATGTTAGTCAAATGCGTGCTTCAATCGTTGTGATGGGACCGCTACTTGCTAGAAATGGACATGCAAAAGTGGCTATGCCTGGTGGATGTGCGATTGGTAAACGCCCAATCGATTTACATTTAAAAGGATTTCAAGCTTTAGGAGCAAAAATTATTCAAAAAAACGGCTATATTGAAGCAATTGCAGATGAATTGATCGGTAACACGATTTATTTAGATTTTCCTAGTGTAGGTGCTACTCAAAATATCATGATGGCTGCCGTAAAAGCAAAAGGAACAACCATCATTGAAAACGTAGCTCGCGAACCAGAAATCGTTGATTTAGCAAATATTTTAAATAAAATGGGTGCTCATATCTATGGAGCGGGTACTGAAACAATGCGTATCGAAGGCGTTGATCATTTACATGCAGTCAACCATTCAATCGTACAAGATCGTATCGAAGCTGGTACCTTTATGGTCGCTGCTGCAATGACAGAAGGCAATGTACTGATTGCTGATGCTATCTCTGAACATAACCGCCCATTGATTTCTAAATTGATCGAAATGGGTGCAGAAATCATTGAAGAAGAAGGCGGAATCCGTGTCATCGGACCAAAACATATCTTACCTACAGATGTAAAAACGATGCCTCATCCTGGTTTCCCTACAGATATGCAAGCTCAAATGACAGCCATCCAATTAGTGGCAGAAGGTACAAGCGTAGTAACTGAAACAGTTTTTGAAAATCGGTTCCAACATTTAGAAGAAATGCGCCGTATGAACGCCCACGTCAAAATCGATGGAAATGTAGCAATCATGGATGGAAACCATGAATTGCAAGGTGCGGAAGTGTATGCAACAGACTTGCGTGCAGCAGCAGCATTAGTTTTAGCTGGCTTGAAAGCAAATGGAATCACACGTGTCCGTAACTTGAATTATCTAGATCGTGGCTATTATAACTTCCATATCAAACTACAAAAATTAGGTGCAGATGTTGAACGTGTAGACATGGATCAAACTCCTGCTGAAAAAACAGCACAAACGATTGCATAAGGAAGTGGCTGAATGAGTAACCAACGATATATCTTATTAACTCTGATAAAGATTTTAGTGGTGATCTTATTACTTATCCTTCTTTTTGTAGCCGGAACGATGATTGGATATGGCGTCATCGGTGGTGGCAATCCATTTAAAGTATTTCAACCAAGCTTGTGGATTCATATTCGAGACTTTTTTCATTGATAATTAATTACGGTGGTTCTAGTCGATAGGAAATGAGCTATGAAGCAGCATAGGATAAAAGAAAACAGAAGGGAACGTTGACTTTAGTCGCGATCCCTTTTTTTAGTAAAAGAAAAGAAGGAATCTAGTTGATGAAGAAGATATTGATTTATTTAGTTAGAGGATATCAGCGCTTTATTTCGCCTGCATTTCCTCCTAGTTGCCGCTATTATCCAACCTGTTCTAATTATATGATAAAAGCAATTCAAACTCATGGTGCGCTAAAAGGGACGGTAATGGGAACGGCTCGGATCTTACGCTGTCATCCCTTTGTCAAAGGCGGTATTGACTATGTACCTTTGACCTTTCAATTAACGAGAAATAAGAAAGATAAAAAAGAACCAGATTATGAAAAGGTTGTGAAAAATACGGGTAGTACTGGGCAATAAAGAAAAGAGAGAGTGACTATCAAAGCAACGACTTCATGACTACATATATGGAGGTCAAAAATGATCGAAGAACTCAATAAGATAGATTTACCATGGTCCTTGTTATTAGATGCAGATCCTGATAAAGAAAAAGTTCAGGTATATGTTTCAAAGGGGAACGGCTGGATATGGAAAGAAAAAGAAAAAACAATAGGTATACTGATCTATATAGTAAGGGAAAAAGAATTCGAAATCGTTAACGTAGCTGTAGAACCTTCGCATCAAGGAAAAGGGATTGGTGGGAAACTCCTTGAGACAGCTTTTCAGGAGCTTTCACAGCTCGCTTCCAGTCAAACTCAGATCATCATACGAACCGGCAGTACTAGCAGTGCTGCGTTACATCTCTATCAAAAAATGGGCTATGTGGAGATTGGTCGAGTCAAAGACTATTTTATCCATCATTATTCTAAACCGATTTTTGAGAACGGAGAACAATTGCGAGATCAAGTGATTTTAGCAATTCACTTACACAAAACCAGCTTTAACGAATAGACTTGTGATCCGAGAAAATGCTTTCAAATACTAAACATATACATTACAATAGCTTTAGCAAGCAAAAAGGAGAATATGTTTATGGGGATATTAGTTTTTGATTTTGGCGGGTCGGCTGTCAAATATGGTTGTTGGGATAGTAAAGATGTCAAAGGCAAGGGCCAATTTGCAACGCCCGAATCTTGGGAAGAAATGAAAGCGCAATTATTACAAGTCTATAAAGACATGTGTCTTTCTTTTGAGATTGAAGGAATTGGGATCAGCTCACCTGGAGTAGTGAATAATGAGAAACAGGTAATTGAGGGAATCAGTGCGATCCCTTATATTCATGGCTTTAATATTTTTAGAGATTTGGAAACTTTGTTTCAACTTCCGGTAACGATTGAAAATGACGCCAACTGTGCCGGAATGGCTGAGTTTTATGAAGGAGCTGCTCGTGATTATCAAGATGTTGCTTTTGTCGTGGTAGGAACTGGGATTGGTGGGGCGATGTTCACGAAAGGCCAAATCAATAAAGGTGCACATCTTTATGGTGGAGAGTTCGGTTTGATGTTCTTAGAGGGCGATCAGACATTTAGTAAACTTGGTACAGCCGTACAGATGGCTTGGCGGTATTGTGAACGCAAAGGAGTCGATAAGAATACTTATACCGGAAAAGACGTCTTTGAATTAGCAGAAACTGGGGATGAAATAGCAAAAGAAGAAGTTGAGAGTTTTTATACGTACCTTGCAAAAGGTTTATTCAGTATCCAATTTTCATTCGATCCGGAAGTTATCGTATTAGGCGGTGGCGTTTCTGCAAAGGATGGGCTCATCGATGAGATCCAAAGTAGAATGAAGAAGTTGACAGATCAATTCGACCTGCATGATTTCGAGCCACAGATCCTATTGTGTGAATACAGAAACGATGCTAACCTTGTAGGCGCAGCGGCCAACTATATCGCTATAGGTCAAGGGGAGAATTAAAAGCTTTAGAGAAGTCACTTCTTGCATAAAAGAAGATGAAATGGACAAGAGATTTTTGCCTAAGGAATGTTTTATTGGCTGCAATATGATAAAATGTCTGAGAGGTGAAAATGATGTCAAAAAAAAATAAAGATATTGAAGTACGTATCGAAGAAGTAAAAAAAGATATCAAAGGTAAGAATTATGAAGTCACTCAGTTATTTATAGGAAAAAAAATGATTGGTGAAATTTTAGCCTATGGACCAAAAGAATATGAAATTTTCTTTGGTGAAGAAGATTTTGGAAAAGAAAAAAGTCTTGAAAACGCGATAGAAACAGTGATTCGTCACTGGAATCTGCACGAATAAAAAAATATCAAAAAAACTTTCAATAAAGGGTTGCAAAAATCTGGAAAATTAGGTATTATAACTAAGTCAGGTTGATATAAACCTTTCGGAGGAGTAGCGAAGTGGCTAAACGCGACGGACTGTAAATCCGTTCCTTAGGGTTCAGTGGTTCGAATCCACTCTCCTCCATTTCATTGGGGTATAGCCAAGCGGTAAGGCAAGGGACTTTGACTCCCTCATGCGTTGGTTCGAATCCAGCTACCCCAGTATAGCACAACCGTAGGCTCTCGTAAGTTCGAGAGCTCTTTTTTTGCTTTGCTACCTTGTTCCTTGAAGATTCTGTCAAATTAAGATAGAGTTAAGTTAACAAAAAAAATTGGAGGGGTCAAAATGAAGTGGAAAGAAAAAGTAGACGAAGCAGCTGAAAAGTTATATGACTTGGTCAAATCAGAAAAATACGATATCGAAGTGAACATTCCTAAAAAAGGTGAAAAAGCAGTCCATGTAAAACCAAAACGCCCAACGAATCATACCAAAAAATGGATGGCTAAAAACCGCTAATAATAACAAAAGGTCCATAAATCGGCATTTTCAGCGATTATAGGGTCTTTTGTTATTTTCTCAATAGGACATATCTAGAAAATGAATTCTATTAATAGGAATGGGAAGAAGGATTTGTACCTACATCATCTGTTTATGGATAGAATCCTTTATCTTTTTCAGTTGTGAATCAGGTATATACCAGTTATAATAGAAGAAACGAAAGGACGGGTGTACGTTATGTCGAATCAATTACCTGTATATATACAGATTCATGACCAATTAAAAAATGAAATCGAACAAGGTATATGGAAAGTCGGAGACCGTCTTCCTTCAGAAAGAGAATTAGCAGTGAAATTCAATGTCAGCCGTATGACGTTGAGACAAGCAATTCAAAACTTGGCAGATGAAGGAATCTTAGAAAGAAAGATCGGTTCGGGTACATATGTTGCGCGAGAAAAAGTACAAGAAAAGATGTCTGGCGCGACAAGTTTTACAGAAATCATGGAATCGCAAAATAGAGTACCTTCTAGTCGAACAATCTCTTACTTTTTGACTTCGCCAAGCTCAAGTGAAATGGAAAAACTAAACTTGAGTAAAGATGACACGATCTTGCGAATGGAGCGTATTCGTTTTGCAGATGATGTCCCTATTTGTTTTGAAGTAGCCAGTGTTCCGCAAAAGCTGATCGATGGCTACAGCAAAGCAGAGATTACTGAATCGCTGTATCGCACATTAGAAGAAAAAGGCGGGAAAAAAATCGGTCCAGCGAATCAAACGATTACTGCTGTATTGGCTTCTGAGAAAATCGCAGACTATTTAGAGGTGAAACGAGGAGATGCAGTTCTTCGTTTGCGTCAGATTTCCTATTTTGATGATGGTACGCCATTTGAGTATGTGCGTACGCAATATGTAGGAAATCGTTTTGAGTTTTATTTGGAAAAATAAAAAACAGGTGATCCCTGATTCCTTATTCGAAAAAAAGAGAATCAGAATCACCTGTTTTTATCTATGATCAGTTATCAGTTGCTCGTGATAAGAAACAGGACCTTCTTCAAATTGGACTTGTCCGTTCAGCAGCTCAATGATGGATTCTTTAAAGCTGTCAGCATTTTTTTCATCCACTGCACAGATGACGATGACTTGATCAGTGTATTGGATTTCTTTTATGAAAAAATGCTGTAGTTCAAGATAATTTTGTAATTTTCCTAGTTGCGGATACGTGATCACTACGGAGATCTCCTGTTGCAAGGTACCTTCTACGATTCCAATGTCGGACAATGCTTGAGAGACCGCATGAGTGTATGCACGTATCAATCCGCCCGTGCCGAGTTTCGTTCCTCCAAAATATCGAGTGACTACTGCAGCTACATTGATCAGTTGATTTTTTTTGAGGACTTCCAACATCGGTACGCCCGCCGTTCCACTTGGTTCGCCATCATCGCTGCTACGTTGGATCTCATTTTTTTCGCCAATGACGAAGGCGCTGCAGTTATGGTTTGCTTTCCAATGTTCTTTTTTGATTTCTTGGATGAAGTTTTTCGCTTCTTCTTCTGATTCTATTCGTTTAAGAGAACAGATAAAGCGTGATTTCTTGATTTCAATCTCACTTTGTCCATTTTCTTTGATTGTACGATAACGTTCGATCATCTTGTCACCTCTTTTTTTTCGGTTGCTTTATTCAGTATAAAGAAAGTTCTAGGTTGTTTCAACACTATAACGGTTGCGCAATTACTGTAGTATGCGATAATAAAGACAAAGGCAGGTGGATCCGGGGATGAAGGAACGAATGAAAAAGTATGATGCAATTACGCATTATTTGAAGAACAACGGCGGCTCCCAAGTAACATTAACCTTTACTCAATTTGATGAACTGTTGTTTCCCAGTAACGGACTTCCCAAAACAGCCAGGGAAAGCACAGATTGGTGGGCAAATGACTATAGACATCCAGAAAAGGGTGCCTACGGCTGGTTAAATGCAGGCTATGAAGTAGTGGTCATCAATTTGGATAAAGAATATGTCGTATTCAATAAATTAGTGAAATCTAGCTGGCTATTTGATTAAATAAACCGTGTTTAGAAAACGTTGACAAATTTCTTTCTTTTTATATAATAGAGTAACAAACGCTAAGAAAACGTTTGCGTAGTCTGTTTTAAAAAGGAGAGAAAAGTATGGCTAAAAAACAATCATGCTTGTATGTTCGGCTGGTATGAGCACAAGTTTGCTAGTAACAAAAATGCAAAAAGCTGCGGAAGCAAAAGGAATCGATTCTGATATTTTCGCTGTGTCAGCTTCTGATGCAGATAATAATCTTGCAAATAAAGATGTAGATGTACTGTTATTAGGACCTCAAGTTCGCTTTATGAAAGCTGATTTTGAAAAACGTCTGGAACCAAAAGGCATTCCTTTAGACGTCATCAATATGGCTGATTATGGAATGATGAATGGCGAAAAAGTATTAGACCAAGCAATTACATTGATTGGTGAATAAATAGATTATATAGAACTATCGAACAAGCAGTCCAAAAAAAGATTGCTTGTTTTTTCGTATATTTTTTTAGGGCGAATGATATGAATCATTTTTGGGGCAGAAGGCTTCTTACGAGAGAGATTGAAGCAATGGATTGTGAGGAGGGAAACTTACCAAATTATAAGAAGATCGCAGCAGTAGAACGTTTAGGTAACAGGATTCTTTGTCATCGTTGTGGAGTGAAAACGCCTGTCTTTGAGGGACAGCTTGCAGACTATGGCTATTTTTGCATACATTGCCTGTCTTTAGGGCGATGCGACAGTCAACAAGAGTTATATTTATTTGATCAGCCAAAAGCAGAATCTCGAGAAGTCGTCTTTTCTTGGACAGGAAAGCTTACTGAAAAACAAACGGAAATCGCAGAGAGGATACTTTATCATTCAGAAAAAAGACACCATCTTATTTGGGCGGTAACAGGTGCAGGAAAAACAGAAATGCTTTATCCGATTTTAGTGAAAACATTAAAAGCTGGAGGAAGAGTAGCCATTTGTACACCGCGAATCGACGTTTGTAATGAATTATTTTTACGCTATCGACCTGTTTTTCCAGAAGAAACAATCATGTTGCTCCATGGGAATACAGCAACAGCGTATACCTTTAGTTCTTTTGTTATCTGTACGATTCATCAACTATACCGTTTTTATCGATCCTTCGACTTATTAGTCATTGATGAGATTGATGCTTTTCCTTATAGCGGGGACGCTGGGCTAGCTCACGCTGTGCAAACAGCAATCAAACCAGACGGTCGATTCATCTACTTAAGTGCCACGCCTGATGAGAAGTTACTAAAGGAAATCAAGCAGACATTTGAGCTCCACAAACTTGCCTTGCGCTTTCATCGGCGCTTGCTTCCTGAACCCGTGCTTGTTTTCATGAATAATTGGCGACAAAAATGTGGAAACAAAAAGAAAATCAACTCTTTGGTGCGGATCATTCAGCAACTAATCAAAGAAAACCGTATCCTTTTATTTTGTCCAAGTATTACGATGATGCATCGTTTAAAAATCACACTGCAAGAAGCTTTTCCAGAATATGAGATAACAGATGTTTCTTCACAAGACGATCAACGGGCAAAGAAAGTTCAGGAAATGCGAGAAGCAACATACGAGATACTGTTAACCACGATGATCCTAGAAAGAGGAGTCACATTTGAAAGAATCTCTGTCATCGTTTTAGGAGCAGATCATCCAGTTTTTACTAAATCCTCTTTGGTGCAAATCGCAGGAAGAGCTGATCGTAAAGGTCCTTATACGAACAGTCGGGTCTATTTTTTCTATGAAGAAAAAACTTCAGCTATTCGAAAAGCCTGTCAGGAAATCAAAGAAATGAACGAAGAAGGGAAGAAGATGCTGTGAGATGTTGTTGTTGCAGTAAAGACATCATCCAAAATTTAACATTCAGCGAGATCATCGGTGTGTCGAAATATAGACTTCCTCAGACATGTTCAGTTTGCCGCGCACAATTCCATTTATTGGAAGCAAAAGGTTGTGCAGGTTGTCAAAAACCAATCAATTTGAAATACGAGGAGACGAAAAAGAAAGCAAGGACTAGTTTCGTTTACTGCAACGACTGTCAAGAATGGAAGAAGAAATATCCTGCATATGATTTTCAACACCGCGCCTTTTTTACGTACGATGAAAAGATGCAGGCTTGGATCAATCGGTACAAGTTTATGGGAGACATCCGATTAGCAGGGACTTTTGCATATAAATGGACTCAGATAAAAAAAGATTACCCGGCATATATTTATTGTCCAATACCTTTATCTGAAAAAAGGTGGCTAGAAAGAGGATTCAATCAAGTAAGCGAGATGTTGAAAGCAGCAAAAATTCCTTTTCAGATGCTGCTCAAAAGAGAGCAACATCTGCTTGCTCAAGAAAAAAACACGCGAAAGGAAAGATTGGAGATGCCTCAGCCTTTTGAGCTTGCCGTACCTCTTTCTAAGATACAACATAAAAAAATATTGATTATTGATGATGTCTATACAACAGGACAGACGCTTTTTCATGCAGCAGATTGCTTGCAGAACGCACAGCCGAAAATCATCCGAACCATTTCTTTGGCAAGATGAATCAGATGTGGAAATTTGATAGCGATTTAATTTGCAAATAACCTAGAGTTCGATATAATAGAATTAAGAAGAGGGAAAGAGTGGTCCTTCTCCTTCTTGATTGTGGTAGACGAAAGGGGTAATTTTTATGTTTAGATATAATGTACGCGGCGAAAATATCGAAGTAACTGAAGCGATTCGCGACTACGTTGAGAAAAAAGTAGGCAAACTAGAACGCTATTTCAGTGACGCACCCGATGCTACGGCGCATGTGAACTTAAAAGTTTATACAGAAAAAACAGCAAAAGTGGAAGTAACGATCCCATTACCTTATCTTGTATTACGTGCCGAAGAAACTTCTCCAGATCTATACGCAAGTATCGATTTGGTTGTTGACAAATTGGAACGCCAAATCCGCAAATTCAAAACAAAAATCAATCGTAAATCCCGTGAAACGGGCATGAATACTGCAGATGCTGCTGTTTTATTCAATGGAGAGGAAGAAAACGAAAACGATTCTGAATTAGATATCGTACGTACAAAACGCCTTTCATTGAAACCAATGGACAGTGAAGAAGCAGTCTTACAAATGAACATGCTGGGACATAACTTCTTTATTTTTGAAGATGCAGAAACAAATGGTACAAGTATCGTTTACCGCCGAAAAGATGGAAAATACGGATTGATCGAAACAGACTGATCAGCCATACTTAAATAACATCAAAAACTTGCAGCAGCTGTCAATAACTGCCGCAAGTTTTTTTGAATTCGTCTCTTTTTTAGTTGAAATATGAATAAATTATGAAGTTCTTACTTTAATACGATTAAGATATTTCAATTATCTATAACTAATGATAAAATGAAAAGTAGAGTCTACATAGTCTGGATAATACACAGAAGGAAAAGGAGATTACACAACGCATGGCCAATTTGATTCGTTCACTTATCGAAAACGATAAGAAAGAACTAAAACGTTTAGATAGCATTGCAAAAAAAGTTGAATCATATGCTGACCAAATGGCAGCATTAACTGATGAACAATTACAAGCAAAAACTGCTGAATTCAAGAGCAGATACCAAAAAGGAGAAACATTAGATCAATTACTTCCGGAAGCTTTTGCAGTCGTTCGGGAAGCAGCAAAACGTGTATTGGGGTTATATCCATACCACGTACAATTGATGGGTGGGATCGTGCTTCACGATGGGAATATCCCTGAGATGCGTACTGGTGAAGGTAAAACCTTGACCGCAACGATGCCGGTGTATCTGAATGCGTTGACTGGCGAAGGGGTCCACGTAGTTACCGTCAATGAATACTTAGCAACCCGTGACTCGACGGAAATGGGCGAGCTTTATAATTTCTTAGGATTGACAGTTGGGTTGAATATCAACTCAAAATCTTCGGATGAAAAACGCGAGGCTTATAATTGCGATATCACTTATAGCACGAATAATGAATTAGGATTTGACTATTTGAGAGACAACATGGTCGTTTACCGTCATCAAATGGTACAACGTCCGCTGAATTATGCCATTGTCGATGAAGTTGACTCGATCTTGATTGATGAAGCGAGAACGCCGCTGATCATTTCAGGGCAAGCAGAAAAATCAACAGCTTTATATACAAGAGCAGACAACTTCGTGAAACGTTTGAAAGAAGAAGAAGATTACAAAATCGATATACAATCAAAAACAATCAGTTTAACTGAAGCAGGGATCGAAAAAGCTGAAGAAACATTCGGTTTGGACAACTTATATGACATTGAAAATACTGCATTGACCCATCACTTGGATCAAGCATTGAGAGCCAACTATATCATGCTTTTAGACATCGATTATGTTGTTCAAGATGGAAAAGTATTGATTGTTGACCAATTTACGGGCCGGATCATGGATGGACGCCGTTATTCAGATGGTCTTCATCAAGCGATCGAAGCTAAAGAAGGCGTAGAGATCGAAGACGAAACGAAAACGATGGCGACGATCACTTTCCAGAACTATTTCCGTATGTACAAGAAACTTGCGGGGATGACTGGTACAGCTAAGACAGAAGAGGAAGAGTTCAGAGAGATTTATAATATTCAAGTATACCAGATTCCCACAAACCGTCCGGTCATCCGCGACGATCGTCCAGATTTGCTTTACCCAACATTACAAAGCAAGTTCCATGCTGTCGTACAAGATATCAAAGATCGCTACCGCAAAGGACAGCCTGTCTTAGTCGGAACTGTTGCGGTTGAAACATCTGAGTTATTATCAGATATGCTGAATCAAGAACGTATTCCTCATGAAGTGCTGAATGCGAAAAATCACTTTAAAGAAGCAGAGATTATCATGAATGCGGGGCAAAAAGGCGCAGTGACGATTGCTACCAACATGGCTGGTCGGGGAACGGATATCAAGCTGGGGCTTGGCGTAAGAGAACTTGGTGGCCTAGCAGTTATCGGGACAGAACGACATGAATCTCGTCGTATCGATAACCAGCTTCGAGGGCGTGCAGGACGTCAAGGAGACCCTGGTATGTCACAATTCTACTTGTCTTTAGAAGATGATTTGATGAAACGATTCGGTTCAGAACGAATCAAAGCTTTCTTAGATCGAATGAAGATCGGTGACGAAGATGCTGTGATCCAAAGCAAGATGCTGACGAAACAAGTAGAATCTGCACAAAAACGCGTAGAAGGAAACAACTACGACACACGTAAGAACGTCTTGCAATACGATGACGTGATGCGTGAGCAACGTGAAGTAATCTATAAACAGCGCCAAGAAGTAATCATGGAAGAAAAAAGCTTATCTAAACCACTGATGAATATGGTCAAACGGACAATCAGTCGTGTGGTAGATGCGCATACGCAATTAGAAAAAGAAAATTGGAATTTGGAAAGTATCGTCGATTTTGCTGGCAGCACACTTGTCCATGAAGACAGTATTTCCCTTACAGATATCGAAGGAAAAAAACCTCAAGAAATCAAAGAATATCTAAACGAACGAGCACAAGAAGTATTCAATACCAAAGCAGCTCAATTGAACGGACCAGAGCAACTGCTGGAATTCGAAAAAGTCGTGATCTTACGTGTCGTGGATTCTAAATGGACAGATCATATCGATGCAATGGACCAATTACGTCAGTCAATCGGCTTGCGTGCCTATGGTCAAAACAATCCATTAGTTGAATACCAAACAGAAGGCTACAAGATGTTCGAAGATATGGTAGGTGCCATTGAATATGAAGTCACTCGTATCTTCATGAAAGCTGAGATCCGTCAAAACGTACAGCGTGAGCAAGTTTCTCAAGGAACAGCTTCTCACTCAGAAGATGGAGATGCCAAAGAAAATAGTAATACTAGCGCGAAAAAACAACCAATCCATGTGAACAAGGTCGGTAGAAATGATCCTTGTCCTTGTGGAAGCGGGAAAAAATATAAGAACTGTCACGGAAAAGATGCAAACTAATTTCTGACAGCAGGATTGGTGAGACAAATTCTTTTTTAAAGAATTCGTCTCACCTTCTTTCTGTTATTTGCTGATTCTGTTAGACTAGATATAATGAAAAAAGTATAGTGAAAGAAGGAAAAAAACATGGAAATATCCGAAATTCGAAATCTCCTGACAGAAATGCAGGAAAAGGTCACAAGCTTCAGGAGGTCTCTTTGACTTAGACCAGCTGGAAGAAGACATTGCGGAAGCAGAAGCAAAAATGGCTGAACCTGGTTTTTGGGATGATAGCGAAGCTGCTCAAAAAGTGATTAGTGAAAACAATGCAAATAAAGAAACTTATGATCAATTCCATTCTCTTGCTGAAGAACTGGAAGAAATCGAATTGATGGTGGAGATGTTGCAGGAAGAACCTGATGCAGCCATGCAAGAAGAAGCAGAAACACGTATCAATGCGCTAGATGAAAAAATGAAGACGTATGAATTATCTATGTTGTTAGATGGTCCTTATGATCGAAACAACGCCATCGTCGAATTGCATCCAGGGGCTGGCGGAACGGAGTCCCAAGACTGGGGCAGCATGCTTTTACGCATGTATACACGCTGGGCAGAGCAGCATGGGTATCAAGTAGAGACACTAGATTATCAAGCAGGTGATGAAGCAGGAATCAAGAGTGTGACCCTACTGATCAAAGGACACAACGCATTTGGTTATCTGAAATCAGAAAAAGGTGTTCATCGCCTTGTACGTATCTCGCCTTTTGACTCAGCGAAACGACGTCATACTTCTTTTTGTTCGGTAGATGTGATGCCAGAGCTTGATGAAACGATCGATATAGAAATCAATCCAGATGATTTGAAGATCGACACATATCGGGCAAGTGGCGCAGGTGGTCAGCACATCAATAAGACAGAGTCCGCTGTACGAATCACTCACTTGCCTACAGGGACAGTAGTAGCGAGTCAGGCACAACGTTCACAATTGAAAAACCGGGAACAAGCGATGGGGATGCTGAAAGCTAAGCTTTACCAATTAGAAGTGGAAAAGAAAGAACAAGAAGCAGCTGCACTGCGAGGAGAACAAAAAGAAATCGGCTGGGGATCACAGATCCGGTCTTATGTTTTCCATCCATATTCTATGGTAAAAGACCATCGGACAAACGTAGAGACAGGAAATGTCCAAGCTGTTATGGACGGAGACCTTGATTTATTTATTGACGGCTATTTGAAAATGCATCTGCAATAAGAGCCCTTTGTTAAATTGAAATAAAATTGTAAGATTTTGCAAGCAAGTTGAAACATTGCCATGCTATAATAGCTAAAGACTGAAAAAGATATGGAGAGAACGCCATGATTGAAATGAAGGATGTAATGAAGAAGTACTCAAACGGTACCACTGCTATCCGCAATCTCTCGATTGTCATCGAACAAGGAGAGTTTGTTTATGTTGTTGGTCCGTCTGGAGCTGGTAAATCTACATTCATCAAATTGATGTATCGAGAAGAAAAAGCTTCAAAAGGAACTTTGAACGTCGCAGGTCATGATCTAATAGCCATCAAAAACCGCGAAGTTCCTTATCTACGCAGAGAAATCGGCGTGGTGTTCCAAGACTATAAATTATTGCCAAGAAAAACAGTATATGAAAATGTTGCGTACGCCATGCAAGTTATCGGCAGAAAACCTCGGGATATCAAAAAACGAGTAATGGAAGTGCTGGATCTTGTTGGTTTGAAACACAAAGTCCGAGTCTTTCCTAGCGAATTATCTGGTGGGGAACAACAACGTGTTTCTATTGCCCGAGCAATCGTAAATACGCCTAAAGTACTTATCGCGGATGAACCGACAGGGAATCTGGATCCGGAAAACTCATGGGAAATCATGAAACTATTAGATCGGATCAATGCACAAGGAACAACTGTCGTGATGGCTACACATAACAGTACGATCGTAAATACGATTCGACACCGAGTAATTGCTATCGAAAACGGCCGCATTATTCGAGACCAAGCGGAAGGGGAATATGGATACGATGATTAGAACCTTTTTCCGCCATTTATTAGAAAGTATCAAGAGTTTGAAACGTAACGGCTGGATGACAGTAGCTTCGGTCAGTGCGGTAACGATCACGTTGACTTTAGTTGGCGTGTTCATGGCGGTCATCATGAACGCAACCAAACTAGCACAAGATATAGAAGGAAACGTGGATGTATCTGTGTTTGTAGACATTGGTACAAAAGACGAAGAGATGAAAAAACTAGAAAAAGAATTAAATGACTTAGATCATGTCAAAAAAGTCGAATTTTCAAGCAAAGAACAGGAATTGAAGAAAATCCAAAACGAAATGGGTGATTCTTGGAAATTGTTTGAAGGAGATAATAACCCGTTATATGATGTATACGTAGTAAGTGCTACCGATCCTTCTTATACAAAACAAGTAGCAGAAAAAGCGGCAGATTTGAAGAATGTTTCCCGTTCTGATTACGGTGGGGCTTCCTCAGATCGGATTTTCCAAATTGCTGGTGCAGTTCGAACATGGGGATTAGTTGCGGCGGCATTGCTGTTGTTTGTAGCAATGTTTCTCATTTCTAACACGATTCGGATCACGATTTTATCTAGACAGCGTGAAATTCAGATCATGCGTTTAGTAGGGGCAAAAAATGGATATATCCGCTGGCCGTTTTTCCTTGAAGGTGGTTGGATCGGCTTAATCGGTGCCATTCTTCCGATACTGATCATTACATTTGGTTACGCATGGTTTTACCAATTGATCAATCCGTCATTATTACGATCTCATTATTCATTGATCCATCCAGAAAATATCGTTTGGAAAATCAATCTTTTGATGGTCGGTATTGGTGTGATCATTGGTTCACTCGGCTCGATCATCTCTATGAGACGTTTCTTGAAATTCTAGTGTCACAAGATAAATATAATCAGAAAGTTGGACGATTTCGTTCCAGCTTTCTTTTTTTATTGGCTAAGTGGAGTAAATGGGGCGGCTTTTTTCCCTTTACTTTAAAAAACAACTTGGGTATTCTTAAGTTGGTAGAAAAAGAGGTGAAGCCGTGAAAATTATCGTTGACAATTTTTTTACGATCCTTTTGATTATGAATATTTTGCTTTCCTTTATTATCGTTTTTCGAGAAAGAAAGGAAACCGCGCAAACATGGGCATGGCTGCTCGTTTTGATGTTCATTCCAGTTGTAGGATTTATTTTATATATTTTTTTAGGAAGAGGGATTTCCAAAGAGAAAATCTTTGATTTGAAGATCCAAGGGAAAATCGGTAAGAATCTAGAAATCGAAGAAGACAAACAGGCATTGATGCGAGGACTTTACCCTCATCCGCCTACTGGACAAGTAGATGTGAAACAATTGATCTATATGCTTACTGTATTTGAAAGTACGCTTTATACGACTAAAAATGAAATCACTTTATTTACAGATGGTCGTGAAAAATTCGATGCGCTGATCGAGGATATCAAACAGGCAGAAGACCATATCCATTTCCAATATTATATTTACCGCAGTGATGCATTAGGTGAAGAAGTTCGAGAGGCATTGACAGAGGCAGCAAGACGCGGAGTAAAAGTCAGAGTCCTTCTTGATGCATGGGGTTCCACACAAGTTTCTTCTAGTTTTTTTCAGAATTTAAAAAAAGCTGGCGGAGAAGTCGCATTTTTCTTTCCTCTATTCGTTCCGTATATCAATCCTCGAATCAATTATCGCAATCATCGTAAAATCGTAGTGATTGATGGGAAAATCGGATATACAGGTGGGTTCAATGTTGGAAACGAATATCTAGGATTGGTAAAGAAATTTGGTTATTGGCGAGACAATCATCTGCGTATCTATGGAGAAGCGGTTTACACCTTGCAAAACCGTTTTTTGATGGACTGGAATTCTCAGCATACAAAAGAAGTAGGCTATTCACCGAAATTTTTCCCGTCCATTCATTCTACAGGTGATATGGCTGTTCAAATCGTGACAAGCGGACCAGATACTGAACATGAGCAAATCAAAATGACATATTTGAAAATGATTTCGTTAGCCAAACGGGAGATATTGATCCAAACGCCGTATTACATACCGGATGGATCGATTCATGAGGCATTGAAGTTGGCTCTTCTCTCAGGCGTAAAAGTCCATATCCAAATACCTAACAAACCAGATCATCTTCTCGTTTACTGGGCAACGTATTCTTTCGCTGCAGAGCTGATCGAGTATGGGGCAAGAATCGAAGCATATGAAAATGGATTTATCCATGCAAAGACGATGATTATCGATGGCGGCATCGTTTCCGTTGGTTCAGCTAATATCGACGTTCGCTCATTTAGATTGGATTTTGAGGTCAATACACTGATCTATGATGAACGAATGGCTTCTCGCGTAAGAAAAGCATTCTTTGAAGATTCAAAGATTTCGACGCATCTCACAAAAGAAGTGTATGAAAACCGAGGGATGATGATTAAGATGAAAGAAGGATTAGCAAGACTGATTTCGCCGCTCCTTTAAAATACAAAAAGGACAGGAGAGCCATCAATAGATGGAGATCTCGTGTCCTTTTCTCTCGGGGCCATTTCTGAGAGTACGTCAGAAATGGAGAAAGCGTCTCGCATGAGCGAAATTAACTTTGGGGTATCTCTTGTTTTTTGGGGAAAGCAAGAAATAAGCTAATATATGCTATTAAAAGAGACACATTTCAAAGCCAGTATAGCATAGAAACTTTTAATGAGATAGCTTTTTTTGCAATTATGAGAATTTATTTTGTTATTTAATGATTTTGATTCGTTTTCATCAAGTAATGAAAATGATAGAATAAACATACTTTAGGATTAAAGGAGATTTCTAATGAAAAAACTAAAATTGTTCTTACCAATAATAGGATTAGCTATTCTTTTATCAGGCTGTTCAAAGTGGATTGATCGAGGAGAATCCATTACTGCAGTTGGCTCTTCTGCCTTACAGCCTTTAGTAGAAACGGTTGCTGAAACCTACCAGACAGAAAATCCTGGAAAATTCATCAATGTACAAGGGGGCGGAAGCGGAACTGGGTTGTCTCAAGTACAGTCAGGAGCAGTCGATATCGGAAATTCTGATTTATTCGCGGAAGAAAAATCAGGGATTGATGCTTCGGCATTAGTCGATCATCGAGTAGCAGTTGTTGGAATTACTCCTATTGTGAACAAGGATATTGGCGTAAAAGATATCAGTATGGAAAACCTGAAAAAATTATTTACGGGCGAGATCAAAAACTGGAGTGAAGTCGGTGGGAAAGATCAGCCAGTAGTTATATTGAACCGTGCATCAGGAAGCGGGACCCGTAGTACGTTTGAAAAATGGGTATTGGACGGAGAAACAGCTGTTCAGGCACAGGAACAAGATTCAAGCGGAATGGTGCGCCAAATCGTTGCGGACACACCCGGAGCAATTAGCTATGTTGCTTTTTCTTACGTTTCCGATGATGTGGATACGTTGAACGTTAACGGTGTGGAACCAACAGATGAAAATGTGACAACGAACAAATGGACGATTTGGGCATATGAGCATATGTACACAAGAGACCATCCAAAAAAACTGACAAAAGAATTTTTAGACTATATCTTATCTGATGAAGTACAAGATAATATTGTCGGAGAGCTAGGCTATATCCCTGTTTCACATATGAAAGTTGAACGTGATTGGCAAGGAAACATTGTTAAAGAGTAATCTTTACACAAAATTTACAAACTTAGCTAAACTTTTACATGTTATTAAAACCAAATTGATGTTCAATTTGTACACTGAGTGAGTATGTTAAACCTGATTAAGGGGGAGTCATCTGTGGAAGATGTGAAAAAAGTATTATTAACAAAATCAAAACGTTCAAAAATGGAACAGCGCGGAAAATTTATTAGTTTTTTATGTATCGCGCTGATCGTGTTGGTTGTATTATCTATTTTTTATTTTGTCGCTAGTAAAGGTTTGGCCACCTTTTTTACTGATAAGATCAATGTATTTGATTTTCTGTTTGGTACAGATTGGAATCCGAGCCAAATCGGAGCAAATGGGAAACCAATGGTAGGGGCATTGCCTATGATCACAGGTTCATTTATTGTGACTTTTTTATCAGCTATCGTTGCCACACCATTTGCTATCGGAGCAGCAGTATTCATGACGGAGATTTCTCCTAAAAACGGAACGAAGATCTTGCAACCGGTCATCGAACTACTTGTAGGTATTCCATCTGTCGTTTACGGATTTATCGGTCTATCTGTTATCGTTCCTTTTGTTAGAAGTATCTTTGGCGGGACAGGGTTCGGTATCTTAGCTGGTACATTTGTGTTATTCGTTATGATCTTACCGACTGTCACAACGATGACTGTGGATGCATTAAAGGCAGTGCCACGGCACTATCGGGAAGCTTCATTAGCGCTAGGTGCCACAAGATGGCAAACAATCTACAAAGTGGTGCTGCGAGCAGCAGTGCCCGGGATTTTAACAGCAGTCGTTTTTGGTATGGCTCGTGCGTTTGGCGAAGCCTTAGCTATCCAAATGGTTATTGGTAATGCGGCATTAATGCCAACAGGACTTACTACTCCTGCTTCTACATTGACGTCCATCTTGACAATGGGAATCGGAAATACAATCATGGGAACAGTTGAAAATAATGTGTTATGGTCATTAGCGCTGATCTTGCTATTGATGTCATTATTCTTTAATATCGTGATCCGTATGATTGGGAAGAAAGGAGAGCTGAAATAATGAACGCAAAACGCTCAGATAAAATTGCTACAGGTGTTCTATATGTGGTTTCAGGGATCATCGTATTGATCTTAGCAGCTTTATTACTTTATATCTTAGTTCGAGGAATACCGCACATTTCATGGTCTTTCTTGACTGAACCTTCCAAAGCCTACCAAGAAGGCGGTGGTATCGGGATTCAACTGTTTAACTCGATTTATTTGCTTTTGATTACCATGATCATCAGTTTTCCTATTTCTTTAGGTGCGGGTATCTATCTTTCAGAATATGCCGGAAAAAACTGGCTGACAGACGTGATCCGTACGTCTATCGAGATCTTGAGTTCTTTGCCTTCTGTTGTTGTCGGTTTATTCGGTTTCTTGGTTTTCGTTATTCAATTCCAGTATGGTTTCTCAATCATTTCTGGTGCATTGGCTTTGACCGTATTCAACCTGCCTCTTTTGACTCGAACGGTCGAGGAATCTTTACAAGCGGTCCATTACACACAACGAGAAGCTGGATTGGCGTTAGGTTTGTCACGCTGGGAAACAGTGATAAAAGTGGTTGTTCCAGAAGCAACACCAGGAATTTTGACTGGTGTGATCCTAAGTTCAGGAAGAATTTTTGGTGAAGCTGCCGCATTGATTTATACAGCTGGTCAAAGCGCGCCAGCATTAGATTTTACGAACTGGAATCCATTAAGTGTTTCTAGTCCGATTAGCATTTTCCGCCAAGCTGAAACACTGGCTGTCCATATTTGGAAGATCAACACAGAAGGTACGATGCCTGATGGTGTTTCTGTTTCGGCTGGTGCTTCTGCCGTGTTGATCATTGCTGTTTTACTGTTCAACTTCGGCGCTCGTGCGATTGGCAAACGATTATACCGAAAAATGACTTCAGCCTAAGGAGAAGAAGTAAGATGAAAAAATATAATTGGAATGAAACAAATGTCATTACCATGCCAAAAGAGAAGGAAGTAGCATTATATACGAATGATCTTCATGTTTGGTATGGCGACAATGAAGCAATCAAGGGAGTGGATCTAGAGTTCGAAAAAAATAAGATCACTGCATTGATTGGCCCCTCTGGCTGCGGAAAATCCACGTATCTTCGTTCTTTGAATCGTATGAATGATGGGATCGCTAATACGAAAATCACTGGAAAGATCATGTATAAAGACGTGGATATCAATGCGCCTCAAGTGGATGTTTATGAAATGCGCAAACGGATCGGCATGGTGTTCCAACGCCCCAACCCTTTTAGCAAATCGATTTATGACAATATAACTTTTGCTTTGAAACAACATGGTGAAAAAAACAAGAAGAAATTAGATGAAATCGTTGAAACAAGCTTGAAACAAGCAGCTTTGTGGGATCAAGTAAAAGATAGCTTGGATAAAAGTGCTTTGGCTTTATCTGGCGGACAACAGCAACGTTTGTGTATCGCTCGTGCAATTGCGATGAAACCCGATATCTTGCTGTTAGACGAGCCGGCAAGTGCCTTGGATCCTATTTCGACAGGAACGGTTGAAGAAACACTTGTAAACTTGAAAGAAGACTACACGATCATCATCGTGACGCATAATATGCAACAAGCAGCTCGTATCAGCGACTACACTGCCTTTTTCTATCTAGGAAAAGTAATGGAATATGACAAAACAAACAAGATATTTACCAGACCAAAAATTCAGGCAACCGAAGATTATGTGTCCGGTCATTTT
Organism: Enterococcus sp. DIV1224; assembly: GCF_050555455.1. Classification (NCBI taxonomy): domain Bacteria; kingdom Bacillati; phylum Bacillota; class Bacilli; order Lactobacillales; family Enterococcaceae; genus Enterococcus; species Enterococcus sp. DIV1224. The sequence goes on from NZ_CP187859.1 coordinate 809,816, forward strand.
GGTTAAGACGGAGGCCTCAACATGACAAAAGAAATTATCTCATCCAAAGATCTTCATCTGTATTATGGAAAGAAAGAAGCACTAAAGGGAATCGATCTAAGTTTCAATCAAGGTGAAATCACAGCGATGATCGGTCCTTCTGGTTGCGGGAAATCTACCTATCTACGTTCGTTGAATCGAATGAACGATCTGATTCCAAATGTAACGATCACCGGAAGTGTTTTATATAAAGACAAAGACATCTATGGTCCGAAAACAGATGTTGTTGAACTAAGAAAAGAAATCGGCATGGTGTTCCAGCAGCCAAATCCATTTCCTTTTTCTATTTATGAAAATGTCATCTATGGATTGAAGTTAAAAGGAGAAAAAGATAAAAAAGTCCTTGATCAAGTAGTGGAAGAAAGTCTGAAGGCAGCGTCTGTTTGGGAGGATGTGAAGGATAAACTGCATAAAAGTGCCTTGTCTTTATCCGGTGGGCAGCAGCAGCGTGTATGTATCGCACGTGTTTTGGCAGTGAATCCCGAAATCATCTTATTGGATGAACCAACTAGTGCACTTGACCCTGTTTCTACTGGGAAAATCGAAAGTATGCTGTTAGAATTAAGAGAGCGGTATACGATGATCATCGTGACCCATAATATGTCTCAAGCTTCACGTATTTCAGATAAGACGGCATTCTTTTTAGATGGTCACTTGATCGAATACAACGATACGAAGAAGATATTCATGAATCCAGAAAAACAAGAGACAGAAGATTATATTTCAGGTCGATTTGGATAAGGAGGAAACGGAATGCTACGTACACAATTTGAAGAAGAATTGCTGAATCTCCATAATCAGTTCTACGAAATGGGGATGATGGTGAGCAGCGCTGTGCACAAGTCAGTTCGTGCATACATCAAACACGATAAAATCTTAGCTCAAGAAGTTATCGAAAACGATATAAATATCAATAATATGGAAACGCGTTTGGAGAAAAAAAGTTTTGAAATGATTGCATTGCAACAGCCAGTTACAACTGACTTGCGTATGATTATCACGGTCATGAAAGCTAGCTCTGATTTAGAACGTATGGCCGATCATGCGGTGTCCGTTGCTAAATCTACAATCCGCGTAAAAGGACAGACGAGAATACCGGAAATCGAAAAAGAGATCTCCGATATGTCCGATTACGTGAAAAAAATGGTGGACAACGTCCTAGTTGCATATGTCAAAACAGACGAAAAAGACGCGCGTACGATCGCCAATATGGATCAAAGAGTCAATGACTATTTCAATCGAATCTATAATGCAACCATCAAAAACATGCAAGAAAATCCTGAAACAGTCATCAGTGGAACAGACTATTTGAATGTTGCCAGTTATCTAGAACGAATCGGAGACTATGTGACAAACATCTGTGAATGGATCGTCTACTTGGCTACAGGGAAAATCACTGAGTTAAATACGAACCACAATGAGATTTTCTAAACTGAAGTTGTGATTCTGCTGTTTATTCGGGAATAGGGTTTGTGACAAAACATGTCACAAACCCTTTTCATTATTCCAATAGAAAGGATAAAGAATGCAAAAAAAGATTAGCATCATCATCACTCTATTTTTTATTTGTATACTTGCTTCATGGTTTATTCAGCGTCAAGCTGCTCTATATGACGTACCTGTTATCGAGATCGAAAGAGTGAGAATAGAAGAGGATCAGCAATTGATTACAGGAAGATTGATGAACACGGACCAAAAAGGAGAAGTGATTTCTTTATCGGCTCCTTATCAAAAAAATCAAATCGAAACAGCAAATATAACAACAAGACAAATCTATCTTGTCCAAATGCATGGAGATGAATGGCAACTAGTAGCAAAAAAAAATGATGGCTGGCTTTTTTTCTTTACAAGTATCTTCATTGGCACCATGTTGCTTATTGGTGGAAAACAGGGTGTATTTGCTTTGGGAAGTCTCATCGTCAACATCGTTTTACTTTTACTTTTGTTGCTCCTCTTTACCAAAACAGAAGGTATTTCTCTCTTAAATATAGCAATCTTATTTGTCGTTATAGGGATAATCGTTAGTATATTGGCGTTAGACGGATGGAATAGAAGCAGTATAATCAAAATTTCGGCTGCAGTTACAAGTGTTTTTTTAGCATTTTTTATTTGTCTTTTGACAATGAATCATTGGAAAGATCAAGGACTGCGCTATGAAGAACTGAATTATCTGACACGACCGTATCGTTCTGTTTTTCTTTCCAGCGTGCTGATTGGGACAGCTGGAGGGACACTGGATACCGTGATCACAGTCATTGCGACATTAGAAGAATTGACCAAGCAACAACCGAAAATATCAGCGAAACAGTTATGGCTTTCAGGAAGGCAAGTGGGCCGAGATGTGATTGGTTCGATGGCTAATATCCTTTTATTCGTCTATATCAGCGGAGCGATTCCATCGCTTCTGTTATATTTAGGAAATCAATGGTCTTTCAAAGAAACGGTAGAACAACATTTATCATTAGAATTTTTACGCGTCATTGCTGGCAGCTTAGGAATAGTATTATCAATCCCCATCGCGGTCCTCTTTTTTCTCGCTGTAAGGAGGTTAAAAAAATGAATGTACTTATTATACTTGTTGGGATTTTTGCAATTAGTGTGCTATTTGTCGGTGGTACGCAAGGTATGTATATTCTTTTAGGATTATTCATTAATTTAGGAATCTTTTTCCTATTATTATTCGGCTATCATCAGAAGTGGCCGATATTGGTATTGTCGATTATAGGATTCCTATTGATCGCTGTGGTTATCTTATTTTTTATCAACGGTTATAATCTGAAAATGCGAGCCGCTTTTGCCAGTATACTGATCTTTTTGTTTTGTTTCCTACTATTGATTCCTATCACTGATTTTTTAGCGATCCAAGGGTTTACTTCGATAGAACTAGAAGAACTATCTGGCTTAGATAAGACGTTAGCAATTGATTTTAGACTACTTGCGAGGTCGTTGCTTCTGATCAGTCTTAGCGGTGCTGTTTTAGATGCGAGTGTAGCGATTTCTAGTGGAACATTCGAAGTATATCAGGCAAATCCGCATTTGTCTTTTAACCAATTGCGCCATGCTAGTTTTGCCATTGCTAAAAAAATATTGGCGTCAACAGTGATGACTCTTCTTTTTGCGTTTATGGGGAGTTCTTTAGCGTTGATTCTTTGGTTCATTGATTTAGACATTCCTTTTCAGCAAATAATCAATGAAAAATCATTTGTCTTGGAATATACGATGGCTATCCTTACCACATTGGCCGCACTACTTGTCCTGCCCTTAACTTGCGTGACTACAGCATATCTCTTTACAAAAAAGAAAGAACATCTCAAGATGGAGTAAAAGTTACAACTTAAGTCCTATGACATTTTTACTGAATCAGTGCATAATATGGATGTAAGGAAAAGCTTGCAAACAATTTTGCTTAAGGAGGCAATTTCCATGAAAGAAAGAGAACGTATTTTAGATTTAGTGAAAAAAGGAATCCTTTCGACTGAAGAAGGCTTAGATTTATTAGAAAGCATGGCAACTGAAAAAGACGAAAAACAAATCAAAAAAGAAGCAGACAAGGTAACTGCTAGTCATAAAGAAAAAGATCAGGCAAGTCAATTGATCGATGAACTTGAAAACGGTGAAGAAAGAATTTCTGAGCCAGTTGATCCAAAAGAAAAAGAAAGACAAGATCAAGAAAACTTAGAAAAGATCTTAGATGAACTAGCAACTGAAGCGAATAAAACTTCGGCGCGTCTAGACGAAGTAAATGCTCAATTTGCTGACAATAAGGCAGCACGTAATGAGAAACAGGAAGCATTGATGCAGCTGAATACAAAAGAAGAATTAGGCGAATTGACAGAAGAAGAATTAGCACAGCGTCAAACGTTAGAAGCAGAAATCAAAGAGTTAGAAGCAACCGGCGATACACTATTAGAAGAACAATTGAAGCTGGAAGCAGAATTAAAAGATATCCGCAAGAACCAATGGTCTGAGAAAAAAGAAACGTTTACGGATAAGTTTGAATTGCCAGATGATTGGAAAGATCAAGCGACAGATACGCTGAATCAAGTAGGCGAAAAAATGTCAGAAGCTGGATCACAGTTAGGCAAATTCTTGAAGAAAACATTCCAAACTGTTTCAGAAACAGTAAATGACAACATGGAATGGAAAGATGTCAGCTTACGTGTCCCTGGAATTGCGACAACGAAATTTGAACACGAATTTTACTATGAAGCTCCTGCAGCAAGTATCCTTGATATCAAGGCAGCAAACGGAAACGTGACGTTAAAAACGTGGGACAGTGATGATGTGAAAGTGGAAGCTAAGATCAAACTTTACGGAAAAATGGGTGCTGAACCATTTGAAGCATTCTCTGAACGGAGCCAGATCGAGGTCAATGAAGATCATATCTCCTTCCAAATTCCAAATAAGCGTGTGCGTGCAGACCTTGTTTTCTACTTGCCTAAACGAGTATACGACCATGCAGCTATCAAACTTCTAAATGGCAACATCATGATTGAGACATTGGAAGCTAAAGATATTTATACAAAATCTACGAATGGGAACATCATCGTGAACCAATTAACTGCAACGATGTTGGAAGTAGAAGGTGTAAACGGCAATATCGATATTCGAAACGGGAACATCTTAGATTCTATTATCGAAACAGTAAACGGCACAGTGACATTTGGTGCCACACCAGAAAACCTTTCTGTGTCTTTAGTAAATGGTGATGTACGTCTTACGATTAAAGAAGATAATTTGAAAAAAGTAGAAGCAAGTTCAGTGAACGGGAATGTCAAAGTTGCTTTACCAGATACCATCGGTTTGGAAGGACACGCTAAAACAAGTCTTGGAAGCATCAACAGCCGTCTGTCCAATTACGAAGTAGTTCGTGAGAAAAAAGAACGGACAAACCAAATGTTGCAATTCCGCCGTGTTTCAGATGATGAGATCGCGCAAGTGCAACTTTCAACGACAACAGGAAGTATCTATTTAAAAGATACAGATAAATAAAGAGGTTGTGAAAGAGATGTTCAGCCTTGAGCAATAAGAAGCGATTTTGTAAAATAGCTTCCCCTATTTTACAAAATTGTGCCTTATTGCCGATAGGCTATCTCTTGAACACCGATTAAGAAGAAGGTTGTCACAACGATTTTCTTCATTTAAAATAGTAGAACAGAGGTGAGACATGATGAAAAAAAAGTTGACAAAATCCAATAAAAATGTTGTTTTGACAGGTACTTTAGCAGGGATTGGGGAATATATCGGGATTGATCCCACTGTTATCCGTGTGCTTTATGTATTCCTAAGCTTAGTTGCTTTTGGAAGTCCAATCATTTTATACATTTTATTAGCTTTGATTATCCCATCTGCGCGTTCTGCACGAACAAACTATGGACATAACAATGCATATTATGAAAAAAACAATTATCGTGAACAAACAAAAAAACGCAAAGAAGCGGAAAAAATCGATGATGACGAATGGAGTGACTTTTAATGTCGTACTTTCAGCGTATTTTGGTTAATACGTTAACATTCATATCGTTGGCTGTTCTTTTTCCTGCGATGGTCCATGTGAGCAGTATTTGGACAGCCGTCCTTGCCAGCTTCGTATTATCTGTGTTGAACATGTTTGTCAAACCGATTTTGACGATCCTGTCCCTGCCCTTTACATTAGTCACATTGGGATTGTTTACGTTTGTTATCAATGCAGCGATTCTTAAAATGACTTCCTTTTTTGTAGGAGCAGAACATTTTAGTTTTTCTTCATTTGGTGCAGCGTTATTCGTAGCTATCTTGATGTCACTTGTCAATGTAATCGTTAGTGAACATAACAGCAGAAAATAAAAAAAGCTGTGCCGAGATCTCGGCACAGCTTTTTTTGTTTAGAACCAAGAATGCGTTTTCTATTACATTGGTAATTAAATAAAAACGTTTTTTTTAATTGGTAGTACTTTTGGCTAGACAATGATAAAATGATAGAGAACACTCTAATAGAAATGAGGTAGCATGAATGTCAGAAGTTGTAAAAGTTAGCCAATTAGTAAAAAAATTATCTTTGGAAATCGTCACAGGCGACGAGAAAAGTTTAGACCGCGTCATCGTGACTGGGGACATCTCACGCCCAGGACTAGAGTTGACCGGTTATTTTAATTATTATTCCCATAATCGTTTACAGCTATTTGGCAGTAAAGAAATCAGTTTTGCGGAACGGATGATCCCAGAAGAGCGTTTGATCATCATGAGAAGATTATGTAGTGAAGATATGCCCGCATTTATTATTTCAAGAGGATTGCCGGCTCCGGAAGAAATGATCCAAGCAGCCAATGAAAATGGGATAGCTGTGCTGCGTTCGCCTATCTCAACGTCTCGGCTGCTAGGTGAATTATCTAGTTATTTAGATGGGCGCTTAGCCCCTCGAACAAGTGTCCACGGTGTGTTAGTCGATGTCTACGGATTAGGTGTACTAATTCAAGGGGACAGTGGGATAGGGAAAAGTGAAACGGCGTTGGAACTGATTAAGCGCGGACATCGATTGATCGCAGACGATCGAGTAGATGTCTATCAGCAAGATGAACTGACGGTAATCGGAGAACCTCCTAAAATCCTGGAACATCTGATTGAGATTCGAGGGATCGGGATCATAGATGTAATGAATCTTTTCGGTGCGAGTGCGGTACGAGGCTCTATGCAAGTCCAGTTAGCTGTTTATCTAGAAGCATGGGCGAAAGATAAGAAATACGACCGTTTGGGTTCTGAAGACACGACCGTTGAAATCGCGGAAGTGGGCATTCCACAAATAAAAATCCCTGTCAAAACAGGACGAAACGTTGCAATCATCATTGAAGTAGCCGCGATGAATTTCCGCGCGCGTACAATGGGCTTTGACGCAACGAAAACATTTGAAGAAAGATTAAGTCGCTTGATTGAAGAAAACTCAGGCAATGACTAGCAAGGAGTGACAATATGTTAGCACAAATCAATCGAGTTGCTTTTGAGCTTGTAGGAATTCCTATCTACTGGTATGCATTGATTATCGTATCAGGAATCATTATTGCCATGTGGCTCAGCAGCAGAGAAGCTGTTCGGGTAGGATTAAAAGCAGATGACGTGACAGATTTTATGTTGTGGGGATTGCCGATTTCCATTATTGGTGCCCGCTTGTATTATGTTTTATTCGATCTTCCCCAATATATAGCTGATCCAATCCAAATATTCAATATCCGTTCAGGAGGATTAGCGATTTACGGGGGATTGATTGCAGGTGCAATCACACTGTACTTTTTTACCAAATATCATTTTATTTCTTTGTGGACCTTTTTAGATATCGCTGCACCAAGTGTATTACTGGCGCAGGCAATCGGACGATGGGGAAATTTCATGAACCACGAAGCGTATGGTCCAGACACGACACGAAGTTTCTTAGAAAGTCTGCATTTACCGCAATTCATCATTGATAACATGTATATCGAAGGGATCTATCGACAACCAACCTTTCTTTATGAATCACTTTGGAGTTTGTTTGGATTTATTCTGCTTTTGGTTTTGCGGAAGAAACCGCATCTTTTGAAAAAAGGAGAAGTCCTTTTATGTTATCTAATGTGGTATAGTTTCGGACGTTTCTTTATCGAAGGATTACGCACAGACAGCCTTTACTTTTTAGGTGTGATCCGCATTTCTCAATTATTGTCTGCTGTTTTATTTGTCGGCACATTGATTCTGTTTATTTGGCGTAGAAAAAAAGGAAATTTACCGGATTATGACCGCTCATTAGGAAAAAATCAACAAATTATTTGATTTTCAGAGCGTTAAAAATGAAAAAAATTTCAGGAGTGGTAAAATGAATTATAGAGTAGCGGTTTTAGGACCAGGCTCTTGGGGGACTGCTTTAGCACAAGTCCTCGCTGAAAACGGACATGACGTTCGGATTTGGGGACATCGTGCTTCACAAGTAGAAGAAATCAACACCCAACACACCAATCAACGTTATTTACCAGATCATCATCTACCCGATTCCATCCGAGCATTCACCGATATGGAAGATGCAGTAAAAGATGCAGATGCGGTACTATTCGTTATCCCGACGAAAGCGATACGTTCTGTTGCAAAAGAACTAGTTGCCAAATTGAATACGAAGCCAGTGATCATCCATGCAAGTAAGGGATTAGAACAGGGAACGCATAAAAGAATCTCTGAAATCTTGTTAGAGGAAATCCCGACAGAAAAAAGAAAAGCTGTTGCTGTTCTTTCTGGGCCAAGCCATGCGGAAGAAGTAGCAAAGCATGACATTACGACGATCACAGCGGCAAGCACAGATGCAAAAGCAGCAAAATATGTACAAGAGCTGTTCATGAACCATTATTTTCGAATCTATACCAACCCTGATGTGATTGGTGTAGAGATGGGGGCAGCTTTGAAAAATATTATTGCCATTGGAGCTGGTGCTATTCACGGCTTAGGGTTTGGCGATAATGCAAAAGCGGCAATCATGACGCGCGGATTAGCTGAGATCAGCCGTTTAGGTGTAGCAATGGGTGCCAACCCGCTGACCTTTATTGGCTTAAGCGGAGTAGGCGATCTAGTCGTTACTTGCACAAGTGTTCATTCCAGAAACTGGCGCGCAGGCAACTTGTTAGGACAAGGACAGCCTCTAGAAGAGGTGCTAGCCAATATGGGAATGGTCGTTGAAGGTGTGAATACTACTCAAGCAGCGATGGAACTAGCCCAAATGATGGAAATCGAAATGCCCATCACTCAAACAATCTATGAAGTGCTGTATGAACAAAAAGAAATCAAAACAGCCGCAAAAGAAATCATGTTACGTGATGGGAAAAAAGAAAATGAATTCTCATTAACAATTTTTTGAAGGAGCGAATGTATATGAAAGTAAAAAAAGCAGTTATTCCAGCAGCAGGATTAGGAACAAGATTTTTACCAGCAACAAAGGCGATGGCAAAGGAAATGTTGCCAATCGTGGACAAACCAACGATCCAATTCATCGTTGAAGAAGCGTTGAAATCAGGAATCGAAGACATCTTGATCGTTACAGGAAAAGCTAAACGACCAATCGAAGATCACTTTGATTCAAATATCGAATTAGAAACAAACCTAAGTGAAAAAGGAAAAACCGAATTATTGAAATTAGTAGAAGAAACGACAGATGTCAACTTGCATTTCATCCGTCAATCTCATCCAAAGGGGTTAGGACACGCCGTTCTTCAAGCAAGAGCCTTTATTGGAAATGAACCGTTTGTCGTTATGCTAGGCGATGATATCATGGAAGACGAAGTACCATTGACACAGCAATTGATCGATGACTATGAACGTACACACGCTTCTACGATTGCCGTTATGCAAGTTCCTCACGATGAAACTTCAAAATACGGAATCATCAACCCAGGGGAAGTACTGGAAGATGGGTTATACAATGTCAAAAACTTTGTTGAAAAACCAGATCCAAGCAAAGCACCAAGTGATTTAGCTATTATTGGGCGTTACTTATTGACTCCAGAAATCTTTGATGTATTATCAGAACAACAACCAGGTGCTGGAAATGAGATCCAACTAACTGACGCAATCGATACGTTGAATAAAACACAACGCGTATTTGCCCGTAAATTCACAGGTAAACGTTATGACGTTGGTGACAAATTTGGTTTTATGAAAACAAGTATTGAATATGGTCTGACACATCCAGAAGTAGGGGCACCTTTGCGTGAATACATCATGTCTTTAGGTAAAACATTAGAAGCAGAAGGAAGCAAGATCGATCATAATCCAAAAGGAATAACAGAAATCAAAGAAGAAAAGAAAAAATAATCATTTTTTTCTAACGAGCTTCAGCTGCTAATTGAATAAAAAGTAGTTGAAGCTCGTTTTTATTTGTTTAAAAAACACGAAAATGCTATCCTTATAGAAAAGAGAGACAAGAAGGGAGTTTGATCATGTCAGGAGGAGAAATTGCAGGATTGATCGCAGCAATCGCCTTTGCGATACTTGTCGTTTTCATCGTTCGCGTATTGTTGCAAGTTTCCAAAACTTTAGAAAAAGTAGACCAGACTGTCGCAGAAGCAAATACGACAATTGAGATCGTCACAAAAGACGTAGATCTTTTATCTAGACAAGTAGAAGGCTTGCTGGTCAAAAGTAATGAGCTGCTCTTGGATATCAATGGAAAAGTCGCAACGATCGATCCATTGTTCACAGCAGTTGCTGATTTAAGTGAAAGTGTATCGGAACTTAATCATTCTAGTAAAAACATCGTGACGAAAGTCGGCGGAATCGGAAAAACGACAGCTAAAGCGACTGTTGCCGGAAAAGTCGGTGGAACAGCGATGAAATTTTTTAAAAACAAAAAACATACTGAAACGATAGGAGGAAAATAAGAATGGCTAAAAAAGGTGGATTTTTATTAGGTGCAGTAGTTGGAGGTACAGCCGCAGCAATCGCCGCATTATTGTTAGCACCCAAATCTGGTAAAGAACTTCGGGATGAATTGGCTGCTCAAGCAGATAATTTGATGGACATGGCTTCAGATTACACAGATATGGCAAAAGAAAAATCAGCTGAGTTAACAGGCATTGCAAAAGAAAAAGCGCAAGATCTTTCTCAACAAGCAGGGGATCTAGCAGGTAATGTTAAGCAAAAGGTAAGTGAATCAGCAGAGGAAGCAGGAAGTGAATCAGATGATATCTTGTTAAACCTCAAAGAACAATCAGCTGATTTATCTAATCGTTTCAAAAAAACAGCAGAAGATCTGAAAAAACCAGCAGACGAATTAGGTAGTATTGCTAAAGATACTTCAGAAGATATCATGATCGATGTAAAAGATGCTGCAGATAAAGCAGGAGAGACGGTCAATGAAGGAATGTCAGAAGCAAAACCAGTTGCAGATGACACAAAAGAAATGTTGAAAATGGCAAAAGAAGATGCAAAAGAAGCTAAAAAAGAAATGAAAGATACAATGACAGATTCGACTACCAATCACTAAGATTACTCATTTCTAGAATAAAAAGGTGAGAGCGGACCAGCTCTCACCTTTTTATTTTCATTACTCTAAAACAAGTAATTCTTTTGGTGTAGTCGTGAATGGCACACAACCATCACTTGTCACATACACACAATCTTCGATACGTACCCCTACTTTTTCAGGAATATAGATTCCTGGTTCAAGAGAGAAGCACATCCCTTCTTCGATCACTAAGTCGTTTCCTTCTACAAGAGAAGGAAATTCGTGGACGGTTGTCCCAATTCCGTGACCTAAACGGTGATTGAAATATTCGCCGTAGCCATAGCTGTTGATCACGTTTCGTGCAATTTGATCAAGTTCACCTGCTGTCACACCTGGGCGAACTGCCTCTTGTGCGGCAAGCTGTGCTTCAAGAGTGATGTTGTAGATTTTTTCTTGGAATTCTGTTGGTTTTTGATAAGCAACTGTACGAGTAGCATCACTGCAATAGCCATTCCAAACAACGCCAAGATCGAATAACACTAGTTCATTTGGTGAAACCTTCGTGCTTCCTGGTGTACCATGAGGGCTTGCAGCATTTGCTCCTGCAAGGACTAAGGTGTCAAAAGACATTTGCGAAACACCTTGTTTTTTTAATTGGTATTCGATTTCTGCGATAATTGCTTGTTCAGTTATGCCTTCTTTTACTGTTTTGAAGCCAATTTCAAAGGCAACATCGGCCCATTTACCAGCTTCGATCAGTTTGTCTTTTTCTTCTACCGTTTTGATCAGTTGCAGACGCTGGATAATAGAAGTTAGATCAGTGTAAGAATCTGTACCTGTCAAGATATCAGAGATAGCATCGAAGCGATCGACAGTCAGAGCATTCTTTTCAATCCCTACATTACCAGGTTGCCCATAGCGTGCGCGAAGCTCTTTTCCGATGATCTCCCAAGGGTTTTCGCTGTCTAAGTAGCCACGTACATCGTACGTCCAGCTGCTGTTTTGAGCATCTTCAACTTCCAGAGCAGGAGTGAAAAGGAAAGGATCTTGTTCAAGAGGGATAAAAAGAGCGAGTACACGCTCGTGAGGATCACTTTCATATCCGGAAAAGTAAGCGATGTGGCCAGGGTCGCTGATATAAGCCAATTCTACTTGGTGTTGTGCCATCCATTGACGTAGTTCATTGATTTTTACGTTATTCATTTGGCAACCTACTTTCTAAATTAATTTTGTATTCAATAATTGTACCACTGATTGATTAAAAGACCAACGTTCTTAAAACTGAAAAAAGTAAAAATTTTCATGAAAACAGAGATAAAACGGTTGCAATTGTTGAGATTATTTGATATCCTATTTTAGAAATGTAAGACGTATTTTCAGAAAACATATAAAATATGAATAGGAGAACACAAATGGAAAAGCAAACAATCACTATCTATGATGTAGCGAGAGAGGCAAATGTTTCGATGGCTACTGTTTCACGTGTCGTAAATGGCAATCCAAACGTCAAACCAGCAACAAGAAAAAAAGTCTTGGAAGTTATTGATCGCTTGGATTATCGTCCAAATGCAGTCGCACGTGGCTTGGCAAGTAAGAAAACAACAACAGTTGGGGTAATCATTCCTGATGTCAGCAATATGTTCTTTGCCTCTTTAGCACGTGGTATCGACGATGTGGCAACAATGTACAAATACAATATCATCTTAGCAAACTCAGATGGCAACGATCAAAAAGAAGTCAATGTATTGAATAATTTATTGGCTAAGCAAGTGGACGGCGTGATCTTTATGGGTCACCATATCACAGACGAAATCCGTGGAGAATTTTCACGTTCAAAAACGCCTGTTGTACTAGCTGGTTCCATTGATCCAGATGAACAAGTAGGTAGCGTAAACATTGATTATGTATCAGCAACAAAAGATGCAGTAAATAAATTAGCAAAAAGCGGCAATAAAAAAATCGCTTTTGTCAGCGGTGCGCTGATTGATCCTATCAATGGTCAAAACCGTTTAAAAGGCTATAAAGAAGCATTAAGCGAAAACAATCTACCATATAGCGAAGGATTAATCTTTGAGGCACAATACAACTTTAAAGATGGTCTGTCTCTAGTTGACCGGATCCATAATAGCGGTGCAACAGCTGTCTATGTTTCAGACGATGAATTAGCCATTGGTATCTTGGATGGTTTATTAGACCGCGGCGTAAAAGTACCAGAAGAATTCGAAATCATCACAAGCAACAATTCTTTACTGACAGAAGTAGCTCGTCCTCGTTTGACAAGTATCACACAACCATTATACGATTTAGGAGCGGTATCCATGCGCCTATTGACGAAAATGATGAATAAAGAAGAAGTCGAAGAAAAAACGATTATCTTGCCTTATGGAATCGAAGAAAAAGGATCAACTAAATAATAAAAGATCAATCATTTAAAGGTTGTTCCAAAAGTTGTCAACTTCTGGAACAACGTTTATTCGAGAAAAGGGGTTATGACAAAATTTTGTCATAACCCCTTTTTTTTGTGACTTTAAAAAAAGAGAGAATGGCGGAAACAAACCTTACGTCCATCGTATACGACACAATCTGTGCGTAGATGCTACATTTTGTTCACTACTATCAAAATTACTTTAAAATGAAAACGTGATAAAAAAGAAAGTAGAAAAGTAGATAAGTAACTCTAAAAAAATTCAAAAAAATCCAAGCCCGATTGCGTACTTATCTTAAAGGAGAAACAATCCATCATACATAACCCGAAAGGAGACTTCTATTTGCCTAAGAAAAGACGAAAGACCATAGTCATCATTTTGACCATTCTTACTATAGGAATCGGAGGAAAATTTTACATGGACAAAAGAGAAGCGCAAAAACAGCGAGATTTACTCGCAGTAGAAAAACAGTCAGTCAAAGTTTTGAAAAATACCTTTGCGGATATCAAGGAAGTGAAGGTAGAAGAATTTAAAAAAAACCCTGTCACCGGAAGTTATGGTGCACTTGTGACAATGACAAATAATGAAGGGAAATCTGTTTATTTTGATTATTTTTTTTCAAAACAAATGAATGAAATTAGCAGTTATGGCGTAGAAAATGAAGAAATACAAAACGAAGGGGTTACTACTCCTAAAATAAGAGTTATTTATTCTAATGGAGAGGCGGAGGAAGTGTGACAGTAAAAGACGAAGAGTATAGATATATAAGTGAACATGTTTATTGGCTAGATCCAAAACATCCTCAATATAGTAAAAGTTACAAAGAAGGCGCCATTAAAAACTTTGGAGAAACAAAATTCCAAATCCTAAAAATCAAAGACTCATTGGATGGCATGCAGGCGATGGCTGCAGCGCCAATCGTCCATAGCAAATTGGAGAAAAAATTTCAAAAATAAAAAAATTCCTGCAAACTTTCGCGTACTTAAATAATGAAGGTGTCAATACTTACATACATAAAAAGAAAGGAGGCACGTTCTTGTCACGGAAAATAAGAAAACGCAGCTTAGCCATTTTGTTAATCGTCATATTAGGAATCGGAGGGAAAGTCTACATGGACAAAAGAGAAGCACAAAGACAGAAAGATTTACTCGCAGTAGAAAAACAGTCCGTCAAAGTTCTGAAAAATACCTTTGCGGATATCAAGGAAGTGAAGATTGAAAAATCTGCTCGAAATGAAATGACGGGTTCATACCGGATAGTTATTCTAATGACTAATAAACAAGATCAATCGATTTATTTTTCTTATAGTTTTTGGAAAGAAAGTAGAACGACGAAAACTCTATCAGCAGCAAGACGAACTAGAACGTTCCTATCGTCAAAAAATCAGACAAATAACTATGGAGAAATCATCTTATGAATGAATTTTTAATGCAATTACTAAAAGAATTAGAGAAAAATCTACATCGATCAAATGTACGTTCAGTTGGTATGGGGATATCTCAGCAAATTTGGGCAGAAAAACGATTGACAGATCAAAACCACCAAATGACTGCAGAAGAAGCTGCTCAAGAATTTTCTAACCGACATGTACACTTGAAAGAATCAGTAAAAGGTCAATTTGCAGAAAAACTAACCGAATTATTCCAAAGACAAGAAAAGAAATTAAAACAGTTTCGTTAGTAAAGTTATATAGAAAAATTTTGTGAAAATGGCTTTTCACATTTTTACATAAATTTGTCTTAATATCGTAGATGCAAGCTTTTGAACACCATTTATTCGGAAAAAGGGAGCTGTGACAAGATTTTTGTCGCAGCTCCCTTTAATTCTGATTAATCTATTAGATCAATCATCTTTATCGTCTGATTCTTTGGTCTCTGGATTCGCTCTAGCATAAGCTGAAGCGGTGTTCCAGTAATCTGTATAGTTTTCATCAGTACCGCCCACGCCGAATTTAAAGGCGCTTTTCTTCGGACCATTTTTTGCCCAAAGTGATTCCACTGTTTTTCCTGGCGTTTGGATGGATTTTTTATTGACAGTAACTTTTCCAGCTGTTTGTCCTGTGAACCCAGATACTTTTTTCTTCATCACATCGGATGATAAGTCAAATTTCTCATCAGTGCCGAAAATCTCAGGGTTTGCTTGGTAAGCTTGATTGATTAGATTGGCAAGATAATTAGCCGAACGTATCCTTGCTTGGCTGTCCATTCCAGTATTGTCATCGTGTCCTGCCCAACTACTGATAGTGATAGATGGAGTTGAGACGATCAGCCATGAATCTCGGTATTCATTGGTAGAACCAGTTTTTCCGACCCAATCTGCTTTTCCTAGATTTCCGTTTAAGCTTGAGATGACATCTTTGAATGGTGTAGTGATTTTTTCATTGATCACACTGCGCATCATGTCATTCATGATCGATGCCGTTGCTTCGGAATAAATACGGACAGAATTACTTTCATGTTTATAAATCACATTACCTGCATTATCTGTGATGGAATCAATGATATAGCCTTCTTCGTAGACGCCACCATTTGCTAAGGCCTGGAATCCATTTGTCTGTTGAAGCGTCGTTACATCTACTGTCCCTAAAGGAGCCGATTCAACGCCCCAATTATCATTTGCTGGGTAGTTCATCTTCGCCAAGTAGTGCTCGTAAGCATATTGTTTCGATCCACCGGAATTCAATACGTCTTGGTATAAGTGATAAGCTGGGATATTGTTGGACCATTCCAGTGACTCACGGACGGTTTGGAAGGTGTTCGACCCTTCATTGGTCGCATTGACGATTTTCTCGCCAGCATTTTCTCCTTCTTGCCAAGTCGTTGCATAATCTGATACACGGGATTCTGATCCGACAAGTCCCATATCGATTGCAGGACCGTAAACAAGAACCGGTTTGATGGATGAACCAGCTTGACGTTCTGTATCAAAGGCGTGGTTATTTTGATTCTGGCTGTAATTCCGGCCACCCACGAATCCATAGATACGTCCGGTTCTGTTATCCATCAATACATTTCCAGTCTCCACTTGGCTACCAGCACCATCATCTAACATATAGCCGTAATTTTCTACGCCGGTTTGCAATGCAGCATAGATATCTTTATCGATCGTCGAATGGATCGTATATCCTTTGTTTTGGATCGTTTGCTGTGCTTTTTGATAATAAGCTTCACTGACCGATGAATCTGAAATATCAGCATTATCTTTTTCTGCCAATTGTTGTGCAATAATCCTTGTTGCTTCGTTCATCACGGTATAATACAAGAATTCTCTGTCAGTCTGTTCCGCGATTTGTTGTGGGAGAAAGTCTTTTGTAAGATCATAGGCTTTCGCTTCTTCGTATTGTTCTTTCGTAATTTGTCCTTCACGGTACATACTGAATAAAACAAAATCTTTTCTGGCAAGACCGGCAGAAAGATCTTCTTTTAGCGCGCCTGTATTCGTGTAGGGACTATACGTGATAGGGCTTTGAGGCAAACCAGCGATATAAGCAGCTTGTGGCAAAGTCACATCTTTTGCATCTACACCAAAGATTCCTCTAGCAGCTTCCTGGACTCCAGCAATATTTTGCCCCTTATTATTCCGACCAAATGGCGAGACATTCAAATACGTAGCAATGATCTCATCTTTTGAAAAGTGTTTTTCTACTTGTGCAGAAAGAACGATCTCGTTTGCTTTACGTTTGAATGTTGTTTCATCGGTTAGGATCTGTTGTTTGACTAATTGCTGTGTCAAAGTGGATCCTCCAGACGAGCCGATGCCAGTAGCTTCTGAAACTAATGCTCGTAAAACAGCTTTAGGGACATAACCTTGGTGTTTATCGAAGTATTCATCTTCTGTACTGATAATCGCGGTTTTCAATAAAGGCGAAATCTTATCAGATGAAATAGTCGTCCGCATCAGATCTGTCTGGATTTTTGATATCTCTGTATTATCTGCATAAACAATCTTTGACGTTTCCGTAATGTTTCCTAGTTCTGTCTGCAGTTCTTTTTTAGTCGGCAATTGTGTGTCTTCGACAAGATAGGCAAAGTAGCCAGCACCTATTCCGATACCTAGAGCTGCGAACAACAAAAGAAGAACAGTAATAAAAACAGTCAATGATTGAAACACTCTAAAAATAATCTTAGGAACAAACCATTTTTCTTTTTTTCTTCTATTCTGTTTTTTTCGAGTATTTTTGCGTGGCAAAAGGGTCACCTCAACTAATGGTTTTATTTCGCTAATTATAGCAAATAATAGGACAAAAAAACAGACAAGGCTGTTTTTGACAGGAATTTCTTTTTCGAATGAGATAAAACGTGAGGAAATGATCTTTTTTATGAAAGAGTTCTTAAGCTTTTCTTTAGAGAAAGTTTCAGTTACTATGGAGAACAGGGCAAAGAAAAACAAACCATTTTCTTTGTACATCATCTTATCAATATATAGGAATTGTTCGAAACAATTGCCTTTCAAGGAGGAATCCATCCATGTTATTAGGCTCACACGTCAGCATGAGCGGAAAGAAAATGCTGTTAGGCGCGGCAGAAGAAGCAGCCAGTTACGGATCTTCGACCTTTATGATCTATACAGGCGCTCCTCAAAATACTAGAAGAAAAGCTATCGAAGAGATGAATATTGATGCCGGAAAAGCATTTATGGCAGAAAACGGACTAACAAATATCGTCGTTCATGCGCCCTATATCATTAATTTGGGAAATACGATCAAACCAGAAATGTTTCCATTTGCTGTACAATTTCTGAGAGAAGAGATTGTTCGTGCGGAAGCTTTAGGTGCTACTCAAATCACCCTTCACCCAGGCGCTCATGTAGGAGCAGGGGCAGAAGCTGGGATTGCTAGAATTATTGAGGGTTTGAATGAAGTTTTGACAAAAGAACAGACGGCACAGATCGCTTTGGAGACGATGGCAGGGAAAGGTACGGAAATCGGTCGAACATTTGAGGAATTAGCGCAAATCATCGATGGAGTAAAATTGAATGAAAAATTATCCGTTACTTTTGATACATGTCATACGAATGATGCCGGATATAATATAAAAGAAGATTTTTCAGGTGTGATGGAAGAGTTTGATAAGGTCATCGGATTAGATCGGCTTAAAGTACTCCATATCAACGATTCTAAAAATCCACAAGGTTCTCATAAAGATCGGCATGCCAATATCGGTTTTGGAACAATTGGATTTGACACATTGAACAAAATCGTCCATGATCCAATGTTTGACAACATTTCGAAAATCTTAGAAACTCCATATGTCGGTAAAGATAAAAAGAAAGCTTACGCACCATATGGAAAAGAAATTGCCATGTTCAAAGCGCAAGCATTCGATCCCGAAGTGTTCCCTGAGTTATTAGCAGAAGAAGTCACACTTTAAGTTTTCTATCTGACAGCAACAAAAAAGGATTGGGCAGTCTGCCTTGTCCTTTTTTGTTTAAGAAACAAAGGAGTGCTTTTTGCAGTCGTTTTCGCCATGCTCCTTTCGCCCCCTCTTTTTAAATTCAGACAAACAGGGTATACTGATAGAAAAGTAAAAAACGAAAAGATTCACAAGCAAGTAGCAAAACGTGATTGAAAGGACGAAAAGATGCTGAACACTTTAAACCCCTTGATCGACCAACTAAAAAAGAAACATACATACTTTATTCTTGGCATAGCCGTATTATTTACAATTATTCGGTTGTATTTATATAGTAAAGCAATCTATGGAACAGATATGTCGGCAACCTATGATGATCAGCTGCTGATTCACTATGCTCAAAATATTTTGGATGGTAAATGGCTAGGGGAGTACACGACTACGACACTTTCAAAAGGGATCTCCTACAGCTTGTTTTTAGTACTTGCACATAAACTGCATCTTTCTTATGCAGTTTTGTTCGGCATGTTCAGTATTCTTGCCAGCATATTGGTTGCACTAGCGTTTAAACCGATCGTGAAGAACAAGTATCTTCTTTTAAGTATCTATTTTTATTTTTTGTTTTCTCCGATTAGTTTTACACATGAGTATTCTACTCGAACGTATCGTAATGCTCTCGTGATCCCGGCTGTTGAGATCATTATCGCTTGTTTACTAGCTATTTATTACCGTAAATATAGTTCCCGCAGAAAATTGCTGCCGTGGTTTTTAGGGCTGGCTGTTTCTTTTCCTTTCTTTTGGTTCATTCGCGAAGATTCCATCTGGCTTCTTCCTTTTACTGTAGTCGCGTTAGGCATCAGTTTCGTTCAGATCTTGCTAGGACAAGACTTTTCTTTCAAAGAAGCAAAGAAGTTAAAAGAACGACCATTTCTCCTTTCGAAACAAGAATGGCTGAAACTTTCATTGTTTTTACTCCCTCTAGTCGGTTTCTCCATCGTCTATCAGTGGATCGAATATAAAAACGAGACAACATATGGTATTGCCACCATCAATGACCGTTCGAGTGGCGAATTTGGACGTTTGATGAAACAGCTGATCCGAATAGATGACGAAACGAACTTAAATAAAGAAAACAGTGAGATATGGGTCTCGCATGCTGCGTTAAATAAAGCATTAGACGCATCTCCTACATTTCATACTGTTTCTACTCGTATTGACGAATTGTATACGACTCATGCGTGGACCCAAGGTGGAAAAGTAAAAGAATTACCAGGAGATATCATTTTTTGGGCATTGCGAGATGTGGTAAGCGAATCTGGTTATTACCAAAACAATGCAAAAGAAACCAATGATTTTTGGAAAAAAGTCAATCAAGAATTAGAAGAAGCCTATCAAAAGGGAACTATCAAAAAGAAAAAAGAATTCTATCTGATGGGATCAGGGGATGGAAAGACGATGAATGATCTGCCAATCGTATTTGCTTTTCTGAAATCAGGATATGCCTATGCATGGCGATACAAAGATTTCCATCAAGGGGGGGATTATAGTTTCGGGACGCAAGAACAAGTCGAACAGGCACAAGAACTATTGAATCTTCCACTAATGGATAATTGGATCGATAGCAGTGATCCGAGAACACCTGATTTCCAGTTGACAAAAACAGCAAAAGTCGCGAATGTCATGATAAAAATTTACCAAGTTTTGGCCATTCCCGTGCTGATTGCTTCAATAGCAGGGATATTACTTATGGTACTAGGAACCGTATTTGCAAAAGCTGATCGTGCCTATTATAGTTCCTCTTTGATTGTAGTCATCGGATTAATACTGACACAATTGGTTTTTCTTTTCGGCGTCTCGTGGTTTTGTTCTTATGCGCCAGAAAAAAAGGATTATTTTTTAAGTGTCTACACTGGCGCAGGTGTGCCATTAACGCAATTCATCGTAGTAACAAGCATGCTAGTTTTCAGTAAATTGAATCTGAAAAAAGCTTTATCTTCTAAATAAAAACATACTAAAAGTAGAGGGGAACATCATTGACGAATGATGTTCCCCTCTACTCTTAGTATGTTTGTGTAAAAGAATCAGTTTCTATTCGATTTCTTCTATCGTTTCTTGCAAACGCTGTTCATATTTTTTGTTTCCTTTATATAAATCACCAATCGTCCATGCCAACAGGAG
Source organism: Enterococcus sp. DIV1224 (assembly GCF_050555455.1). Taxonomy (NCBI): domain Bacteria; kingdom Bacillati; phylum Bacillota; class Bacilli; order Lactobacillales; family Enterococcaceae; genus Enterococcus; species Enterococcus sp. DIV1224. Next base: position 830,740 of record NZ_CP187859.1, read on the forward strand.
AAGGACAAGAACAATGATTACATAAGCGATTTGATCAGCCAATGCTAGTTGAGCTGAGGTGGCTTGCTCGCCGAAGAAACTTTCGATTTGACCTGGTAATCCTCGTAAGTTCAAGTAAGTCAGACTAATCACAGAGAACCAGCCAAGTAGTTTTACAACAAATGAATTTTTGAATCGGCTCCCCATCTCCGCTTGGCTATTGGTCATCATCAGTAAAGGAATCATCGAGAATGGCAATGCAAAAGCCAGAAAAACTTGGGATTCATTCATCAAGTTATTCAAAGCGGTATGTTCTTCAATCGTTCCTTTTGTACTTGTAAACAAAACACAAATCAATACAGGAATCACAGAAAGCAATCGTGTGACTAGTCTTCTTAGCCAAATTGGGATACGCATATGGATGAAGCCTTCCATGATGACTTGACCGGTCAACGTACCAGTAATAGTAGAGTTCTGGCCAGAAGCAAGAAGTGCTACAGCAAATAAAGTGGACAAGATACCAGATTTTGCCACAGCAATCAAGATACCATTGCTCATAGCTGATGGATCAGATAAAGCTTCATACAGACCAAAAAAGGAAGGATCTTGGACAGAACCGGTTTTGAATACAGCAACACCCATGATCAATAGCAGTGCATTGACTAGAAAAGCCATTGACAACTGGATATTAGAATCCCAAGTAGAAAAGCGTACCGCTTGTGCTACATCTTCTTCGTCTTGGTGATCGATCTTCCGAGTTTGAGAAACTGCTGAATGAAGATATAAGTTATGCGGCATGACTGTTGCACCAATAATCCCTAAAGCTCCAGTCAGCGGAGTTTCACCGCCGATGACAGGTGAGTCTGAGAATGTATGACTGTTAGGGATAAAGCCGGCAAACAAACTGTGCCAATCAGGGTTAGACAAGCCAACTTGATAGACGAAAACGAATAAAATGACGAAAATCAAGCAGACAACCAAAGCTTCGATTTTACGAAATCCGACTTTTGTCAGCAATAAAAGGACGAAAACATCTAACACAGTGATAAATACGGCAATTACCAATGGAATATCAAAAAGCAGGTAGAGGGCGATTGCTGCACCAATGACTTCTGCGATGTCTGTTGCCATAATGGCTAATTCAGTCAAGATCCATAAAATGACACCCAATGTCTTACTTGTCCGTGCTCGGATTGCTTGGGCCAAATCCATTTGGGTCACGATTCCTAATTTTGCTGCCATATATTGTAAAAGCATAGCAATCAGACTAGACATCAAAATAACTGACATCAATAAATATTGGAAATTTTGTCCACCAGTGATCGAAGTGGACCAGTTACCTGGATCCATATAACCCACTGCTACTAATGCACCTGGTCCAGAGTAAGCAAGAAGTGTTTTAAAAAAACTTTTTCCCTTGGGTACATCCACTGTTCCATTTACTTCAGCTAAAGATAAACCATTTGTATGTTCAATAAGTCGATGCTTATGAAATTGTTTGTTGGATTGATTATTCAAGAAAAAACCACCTTTCCTATTTATCTACGATTACATTCTACACCTCAGAAAGAAAAAATTAAAGAAAAAGATTCGGTATGCCTAATTTTTTTTCGTGGCGTGTCTTGCTGGTTAATGAAAGAAATTTTGTTCTTCTCTAAAAAAACCACTATTTTTTGCATGAAACTAAAGAATACGCCTTTCTTTTTTCAATAAACTTTAGTAAAATAAATCATTGAGAGCAATTCGGAAATAGAAAGGAGAGATTTATATGGTATCAACAGGTATTGTCGTACTTATTGCTATTATTGCTTTGCTAATCGGCGCAGTAGGTGGCTTTTTCCTAGCGCGTAAATATATGAAAGACTATTTAGAAAAAAATCCTCCCGTTAATGAGGACATGTTGCGATCAATGATGATGTCAATGGGGCAAAAACCATCTGAGAAGAAAATTCGCCAGATGATGCAGCAAATGAAGAACCAAGGGAAAAAATAGGTTCTGACCCAAAGACTTTTTGCGGGCTGATTTTTTCAGTCCGTTTTTTATTTCGTAATTTGTTAGACTATTCAGACTATTCAGCAAAAAAGACAAGCACAGACAATCCTATGCTCTTGATAAAGACAAAGGAGGAGTAAAATGTCGATTTTTAGAAAATTAGGTTGGTTTTTTCGACAGGAAAAGAAACATTATTTAATTGGGATTTTCTCCCTATTCGCAGTGGCCTTGGTACAGTTAGTTCCTCCAAAGGTGATTGGGATCATCATTGATGAGATTGCCGATAAAAATTTATCAATAAAGATCATTTCCTGGTGGATCTTATTATTGATCCTTGCAGCTCTCTTACAATATCTTTTTCGTTATATCTGGCGGACGAATATTTGGGGAAGTGCAGCTCGGTTGGAGAAAGAACTTCGGCAGCAGCTATTCAAACATTTTACAGAAATGGACAATCTCTTTTACCAAAAATATCGGACTGGAGATTTGATGGCTCATGCAACGAATGATTTGAATGCAATCCAGAATGTAGCAGGAGCTGGTATCTTGACCTTTGCAGATTCAGTGATCACGGGCGGAACAACGATCATTGCGATGATTTTGTTTATTGATTGGCGCTTAACACTGATTGCGCTGATTCCTCTGCCTTTGCTAGCCGTTACTTCACGAGTGCTGGGGTCAAAACTCCACGATGCTTTTCGTGATTCGCAAGAAGCTTTTTCTAGTATCAATGATAAGACACAAGAAAGTATCACTGGGATCAAAGTCATTAAAACATTTGGACAAGAAAAAGAAGATCTCGCGGATTTTGAAGAAAAGATTGAAGATGCAATTATTAAAAACAAACGAGTCAATTTTTTAGACTCCTTATTCGATCCATTCATTACCTTGATTATCGGTCTGTCTTATGTTGCAACAATTATTTTAGGTGGAAAGTATGTCTTGGAAGGCACGATCTCGATCGGGCAGATGGTCTCATTTATTAGCTATATCGGTATGCTTGTTTGGCCGATGTTTGCGATTGGTCGATTGTTCAACGTATTGGAAAGAGGAAATGCTTCTTATGATCGCGTCAATGAACTTTTGCATGAAAAGACGCATATCGTGGAACAACTGGGTGCAGTGCAGACCCCGGCAAAAGGCGAGCTGAATGTAGCTATTTCCTCTTTTAACTATCCGAAAGAAGAATCACCAGCATTAGAACAAATCAAATTTGTGATCCAAGAAGGAGAAACATTAGGTATTGTTGGGAAAACTGGTGCGGGAAAAACGACAATCATCAAATTACTGATGCGTGAATACGATGATTATCAAGGAAAAATCCAATTTGGCGGACGTTCGATCAAAGAATATTCATTGAATGCTTTATTAGGATCAATCGGCTATGTGCCTCAAGATCACTTCTTGTTTTCGATGACCATTCGAGATAATATCCGTTTTTCTAATCCAAAACTTTCAGAAGAAGAAGTAGAGCATGCGGCTTCTTTAGCATTTATCAACAATGAAATCAAGGAATTGCCAAAAGGTTATGATACCTTAGTTGGAGAACGTGGAGTCTCTTTATCTGGCGGACAGAAACAAAGGATTTCGATTGCTCGAGCATTGATCAAAAATCCTGAATTGCTGATCTTAGATGATGCACTTTCTGCAGTAGATGCCAAAACAGAAGAAGCTATCTTGCATAATTTAAAAGAAATAAGAAAAGAGAAAACAACCATCATTGCAGCTCACCGTTTAAGCAGCGTGATGCATGCAAAAGAAATCATTGTTGTCGATCAAGGGAAAATCATTGAACGAGGAACCCATCATGAGCTGCTTGCATTAGGCGGCTGGTATGAACGAATGTGGGAGAAACAGCAATTAGAAGCGAAGATAGAAGGAGGCGAGGCCTGATGGATGAAAATTATCAATCGGAATGGACAAAATCGATTCCACTTAAAGAACAGAAGAAGATCATCAAACGACTGATGAAGTTCGCCAAACCTTTTAGAAGAACGTTCATCGTTGCTATCTTATTTGCGTTTGCCCTGTCTGTGATCAATGTCCTATTGCCAAGGATCATCCAAACTTTTATGGATGATCATCTGGCTAAACAGTCGGCTACGACACAAGTTATTTTGTTTTTTGCTGGTATGTACTTGTTTGGAGTCATAGTCAAAAGTATCATTTGGTTTTTCCAATGGTATTTGTATTCCATGGCTTCATTGAAGACCTATCAGTATGTTCGGGTAAGATTATTTGAAAAGCTGCATACACTAGGTATGCGTTATTTTGATCAGACACCGGCAGGATCGACTGTTTCTCGAGTGACAAATGACACAGAAACGCTATTTGAATTTTGGTATGTCTTTTTGATGGTATTGACTGGGATCTTTGCAGTCGTTTCTTCCTTCATTGCCATGTTTCAAATCAATGGAGAAATTGCCTTGTGGACTTTGGTGTTCTTGCCGATTTTAGGAATCGTCATCTGGTATTACCAGAAATTTAGTTCTCGTATTTACCGGAATATGCGGGAAAAATTAAGTCAGCTGAACACGAAATTGAATGAATCGATTTCCGGCATGCGTATTATCCAGCAGTTTCGCCAAGAAGCTCGTTTAGCTAAAGAATTTGAACAAGTGAACAACGAGTATTTAGACACGCGCTATGCGATGATCAAAACGAATTCGATTCTGTTAAGTCCGATCATCAATTTTCTATATGCATTGGCGATTGCGTTGGCGTTGACTTTGTTTGGGATCGATGCGTTGCATTCTCCCGTAGAAGTTGGACTGATCTATGCATTTACGACCTATGTCCAGGGATTTTTTAATCCAATGTCTCAAATGATGGACTTTTTGAGCACCTTTACAGATGGAATGGTTGCCGGTAGTCGCATTTTGAAAATCATGGATACAGAAGAATATGCACCGCAACAAAATCCTGGAGCAGATCAAGCGATTACTTCAGGTAAGATCGAGTTTCGCAATGTAAGCTTTTCTTATGATGGAGAGCACAATGTATTGAACAATATCTCTTTTGTCGCTAATCCGGGAGAGACCGTTGCATTAGTGGGGCACACCGGAAGCGGAAAAAGCTCGATCATCAACGTATTGATGCGGTTTTACGAATTTTATGAAGGCCAGATCTTGATTGATGATCATGACATTCGAGAATATCCAATGGAAGAGTTACGTAAGAAAATGGGATTGGTCTTGCAAGATGCCTTCTTGTTTTATGGAGATATCGCAGGAAATATCCGGATGATGAATCCAGCTATCACAGACGAACAGATTCGCCATGCAGCTGAGTTTGTTCAAGCAAACAAGTTCATCGATGAATTACCAAAAGGATATCACTCAAAAGTGATCGAACACGGTGCCAGCTATTCTAGCGGACAACGACAGCTGATCACTTTTGCGCGAACAATCGTGACAGATCCTAAAATACTAGTATTGGATGAAGCGACAGCAAATATCGATACTGAAACAGAAGAATTGATCCAAGAAGGATTGACAAAAATGCGACAAGGACGGACAACGATTGCGATTGCCCATCGGCTGTCCACGATTCGGGATGCAGAATTGATTTTAGTTTTAGACAAAGGTCATATAGTAGAACGCGGGAATCATGAAACACTTCTAGCGCAAAATGGTTTGTATGCAGATATGTACAAACTGCAAAGCAGTGGTGTGTAAAAAGTGGTTGTGACAGGGCTCCGTTCAGCTTTAGGTGATAAGAAAAAAATTGTAAAAAAGGCTTTCCAGATTTTTGCATAAATTTGGCTTATCACCGATAAGCTGGTACTGGAACATCGTATATTAGAAGTTGTGACAGTAGCATAGTAGCATTTTGACCTAAGCGCTAGAGTGAAAATAAAACAGAGCTTCCCAGATTCTTCATCTGTGAGCGGTAGTGTCGTAGTCACCAGATTTAAAAAAAGATCACGACAGCTAGTCAGAAGTGCCTAATAGCCGCTAAGAAAGCGTTGACAAAAACATTTACTTTCGATAATATAAAGAAAACGATACAACTTGGATAGTGATTGCCTGATGCAAGCTAAACCTGATGAGTCTCCCATGGTTCCATGGACGGCTTTTTGGGTTTTTCTTTTTGTTTTGGATACAGCCCTATATATCATGGAAAGGAGCAAAACATGCTGATTGAGAAAGTACTGAATAACAACGTCGTAATAACCAGGGATGAAAGAAATCAGGAAATGATCGTGATGGGAAAAGGTTTGGCATTCAAAAAGAAAGTGGGTGACCCGATTTTTGACTCATGCATCGACAAAAAATTTCAGTTGACAAATGACGGACTTTCACAACAGTTCCAAGAATTGGCACAAGCGATTCCTCTTGAGTACTTAGAAATTTCTTGTGAAATCATTGAATATACAAAAGAGGCTCTACAAGTCCAGTTGAATGATTCGGTGTATATTGCATTGACGGATCATTTGTATACGGCTATCGAACGTCACAAAATGGGAATATTTGTACCAAATGTATTGCTGTATGATATCAAACAACTATTTCCTAAAGAGTATGCCATCGGGAAAAAAAACAGTGAAGAAAATCTCGGATAAATACCACATCAAGTTATCAGAAGATGAAGCCGGATTTATCGCATTGCATTTAGTCAATGCACAAGGCATTCAAAGCCAACAAGACAATACCTACCTGTTTACTACAACAATACAGGATATTCTAAATATCGTCCGCTATTACTATAAGATTACATTTGATGAAGATTCAGTCCATTTTTTTCGATTCGTCACACACCTACGTTTTTTTCTGACACGCGTCCTAGATGGAGAAAAAACAGAAGTGGGAGAAGTTTCTGAGGAATTGTTCCAGGTTATTCAAAAAAATATAAGGACACGTTTGGTTGCGTTGAGAAAATAGCAGACTTTTTAGCCGAGGCATTCAACTACCAGATGTCCACGGACGAAAAAATGTATTTAACGATTCATACTGCGCGTTTAGTGCATGAGAATCGTTGTAAATAAATAAAAAAAGGAGGATAAATTAACAAGAACGTATGAAATAAGGGTAGTGACATTCAGTTGGCTAAACCTTCCACTAATAAATTGGAGGGAATAGAAATGGGAAAATATCAAGAATTAGCGAGCAAAATTGTAGAAAATGTCGGCGGAAAGGAAAATATCAATGGTTTGACACATTGTATCACAAGGCTTCGTTTCAAATTAAAAAACGAAGAAAAAGCAAATGATGAGATCTTGAAAAATATGGACGGTGTTGTGACGGTAATGCGAGCGGGAGGACAGTACCAAGTTGTTATCGGGAATCATGTGCCAGTCGTGTTTGAAGAGGTTATAAAAGCAGGAAACCTTACTTTTGATGAGGCTGTTTCAACAGAAAAAATGAGACCGTTTGATATGCTTATTGATGGAATATCGGGCTGTTTCCAGCCATTCCTTGCTATTCTAGCTGCTGGTGGGATGATTCGTGGACTGACAGCATTACTTGTCTTCTTAGGCGCATTTGACCGCGGTTCTGGCACATTTGTTATGTTTGATAATATCGGTGATTCTGTACTTCTTCTGTCATTCCCATTATCTTTATTGTGTTGTTAGCTAGCCAAATTCAGAAGCCAATTAAAAAGTTAGTACCTGAGATGATCGCGAATTTCTTCGTTCCATTCTTCACCGTTCTTATTACAATGCCCTTAGGTTTTTTACTCGTTGGACCAGCATTCACATTCGCAACTGATATTTTAATGGCTGGATTTGAAACACTTTTAGCACTTTCGCCAGTTATTTATGGAGCAATCGTAGGCTTCTTCTGGCAAATTCTAGTGATGTTTGGTCTCCATTGGGCAATCGTACCAATGGGATTGATGCAATTTTCTGTGAATGGCTGGCAAAATATCATGACACCTGTTGCAGTAGTGTCTTTTGGACAAACTGCAGCACTTACTGCACTCTACTTTAAGCTTAGAAACCCAAAAGACAAAGCAATCGCAATACCAGCCATTGTTTCTGGTATTGTGGGGATTACAGAGCCAGCTATTTATGGGTTTACATTGCCACGTAAAAAAATATTTATTTTTACCTGTGTCGGTGGTGCGTTAGGGGGTGCGTATAGTGGATTAATGAATTTAACTTCTTGGAATCAAGGTGGATTAGGCATCTTTACAATTCCCAACTATATTAGACCAGATGGTGATTTAACGGATGTGATTAATGTATTGATTGGAATCGCCATTGCGACGGTGGTATCCTTTGCGCTGACTTTTTTCTTTTGGAAGGAGGAAGCAGGTGAAACAGATGATAGACAGAAAAGATCAGGTAAAGAAATTGTAAAAACACCGATACAAGGACAAATCGCTCCACTGAATGCAGCAAAGGATGCAGCTTTTGCACAAGGAACACTAGGTCGAGGAATCTTGATCTACCCTGAAAAAGGAGAAGTACGTGCCCCTTTTGACGGAACAGTCATGACCCTGTTCCCGACGAAACATGCAATCGGAATGGTTTCTGAAGCAGGTCTGGAATTGCTGATTCATGTCGGATTGGATACTGTTCAGTTGGAAGGGAAATATTTTGAAAGCTTGGTGCAGCAAGGAGAAAGAGTGAAACAAGGCGATCTGTTGCTCCGCTTCGACAAAAAGAAAATCGAAGAGGAAGGATACAGTTTAGAAACACCTGTGATCGTCACCAATTACACGGATTATTTGGATATTTTGGAAAATCAAGGGGAGACGGTCGGGCCAGACGATGCACTTATCACCGCACTGACCTGAACGGTTAGGTGAAAGAATGGACTAGGCTTAACTATTCTTTTTATTCCACTTCTTTATTTTCGAAATTGAAAGGCTCTTTCATGATGGCTGAGCTGATAGGGCGTTTATCAAATTTTTGTCCTACAGAAATTAGATGGACTAAATTCTGTTGATAATTTTCTGCAAAAACACAACTATATAACACGTCTAGAAGATAACAAATCGATGTATTGATCGTAAAATTACCAATTTTCGAATACAGTCGTTCGCGTGTCGTAAGTCGCAAAGCGGCTGTACTCATTGAAGATAGCGTTGAATCACCGATACTGGTCAAAGCTAAAATTGGCACATGATTTTGTTTCAATATTTCTGCGGTACGAAGGATCACATTGTTTTCACCCGTATAAGAAATCAGAATCCCGCACATATCACTCGTGCAATTGTACGCTTCATAGAACGATTCACCAAAAGTGGTGACAATCGTGACATCCATTTTGATGCGCTTCATTTTCAGCATGAAATCTTGAGAAATCAAAGTATTCGAGTTACTGGCGAAAATCACGATTTTTTTTGCTTGAAGCATTAGTTGTTTGGCTTTTTGCAGTTGGTCATGATGAATGAGAGAAAGTGTATCTTGAATCGTCATCTGTTCTAAAGAAGCCATTTTATTTGCGATCGTCATAATACCGTCTGTGGTGGAAAAAGGAAGATTCGCATCTACGTCTTGAAAATTCCCTTCAAGATAGGCTGTTTCAGCTAAAAAAGCATTACGAAAACTGACCCAGCCATCAAAACCCATTTTTTTTGCTACACGGATGAGTGTGGACGGGTGGACATAACATCGCTCAGCAATCTCTTGGATGGTCATTTCGCCAAGTGCTGGAGAATCGCTTAAGAGAAACTGAATCACTTCATTTTCTGAAGGAGAAAAGGAGATTTCTTTGATTTTTTCACGTAATAACATGTAGATACCTTCTTCTTGTTTTTTTACGTAAATTATAACTTTTTTGAAAATGATTTGTAAACGGATTTATGTTATATAGCTTAATAAAGACATGTTTTGACAAGATATTTACAAAAATCCAGAAGAAAACACTAACTTTTGTAAATGTTACTGGAAAGAAACGAATTTCTATTGTTTGTTTTGTTTACAAAAAAGATAATAAAAGTGTAAAAAGTAAAGGAGTGAGAACATGGCAAAAGGAATCAAAATCGCTACGATTGGTGGAGGCAGCAGTTACACCCCCGAGTTGATGGAAGGATTTATCAAAAGATATGAGGAATTACCGATACGAGAAATCTGGCTCGTAGATGTAGAAGAAGGAAAAGAAAAGCTTGAGATCGTCAGTCAGATGTCTCAGCGTATGTGGGATGCTTCTCCGTATGAAGTCAAAATCTATGCAACTCTGGATCGGGAAGAAGCATTGAAAGATGCGGATTTTGTTACGACTCAGTTTCGTGTCGGTCAATTAGATGCACGAATCAAAGACGAGCGGATCCCTAGTTATTATGGGATGATTGGGCAAGAAACAAATGGTGCTGGCGGGATATTCAAAGCTTTTCGTACTGTTCCAGTGGTTTTGGCAATCGTTGAAGACATGAAGCGTTTATGTCCAAATGCTTGGCTGATCAATTTCGCGAACCCAAGCGGGATGGTGACAGAAGCAGTTATCAGATATGGCAAATGGGATAAAGTGATCGGATTATGCAATGTGCCAGTAATGGCGATGATGACAGAACCAACAATGCTTGGCAAGAAAAAAGAAGAGCTGATCTACAAGTTTGCCGGTCTAAATCACTTCCATTGGCACAAAGTAGCAGATAATAAAGGAAATGACCGCACGGCAGAATTGATTGATCGTTTATACGATGAAGACAATGGATTGCCGAAAAATATCTTTGATATCCCGTTTTTCAAAGAACAATTAAAACAAATGAACATGATCCCTTGTGGCTACCACCGCTATTACTATCGTGAAGAAGAAATGCTGGAACATGCTTTAGAAGAATATCAAACGATTGGTACAAGAGCGCAGCAAGTGAAAGAAACAGAAGCAGAGCTGTTTGAATTATACAAAGATCCAGAGTTGGATCATAAACCTGAACAATTGCAAAAACGAGGTGGTGCTTATTATTCAGATGCTGCCTGTGAAACGATTGCTTCGATCTATGGAAATAAAGAAACACAGATCGTGGTATCTACAAAGAATGATGGAGCTGTTCCTGATCTGCCGGCAGATTGTGTAGTAGAAGTCACTGCCTATGTTGGCGCACAAGGCGCACGAAATGTAGCGTTTGGTTCCCTTCCTGCTGCTGAAAGAGGCTGGTTGCAAGTAATGAAGAATATGGAATTGCTGACGATCGAAGCAGCCGTGACTGGTGATTATGGAACAGCTTTACAAGCGTTTACGATCAATCCGCTTATACGATCAGGAAAGACAGCAAAACGGATCATGGATGAGTTGTTTATTGCACATCAGCAGTATTTACCGCAATTCAAGGAAACAATCAGCCGGTTAAAAGCAGAAGGAATCGAAGTCCAAGATGAACTGGCAAGAAAATTATCAAGCAATACACATGTAATGGAGGAAGTATGATGGGATTCAGAAAAAATTTTTTATGGGGCGGAGCTACAGCAGCCAATCAATGCGAGGGCGGTTATGATGAAGGCGGACGTGGGTTAGCGAACGTAGATGTTGTGCCAATCGGAGAAGACCGTTTTCCTGTCATTACTGGAAAAAAGAAAATGTTTGAATTTGATGAAAATCATTTTTATCCAGCAAAAATTGCGATCGATATGTATCATCATTATAAGGAAGATATTGCTTTATTTGCAGAAATGGGGTTCAAGACTTATCGGATGTCCATTGCTTGGAGTCGTATTTTTCCAATGGGCGATGAAAAAGAGCCAAATGAATCTGGTTTGAAATTTTATGAGGATGTCTTTAAAGAATGTCAAAAGTACGGGATCGAGCCGCTTGTGACGATTACACATTTTGATTGTCCGATGCATTTGATCAAAGAATATGGTGCGTGGCGTTCCAGAGAACTCGTTGGTTTTTATGAAAATCTGTGCCGAGTCATCTTCAATCGCTATAAAGGACTTGTCAAATATTGGTTGACATTCAATGAGATCAATATGATCCTTCATGCACCATTCATGGGCGCAGGGCTGTATTTTGAAGAAGGAGAAAATGAAGAACAAATAAAATATCAAGCGGCACATCATGAGTTGGTTGCAAGTGCCATCGCAACGAAGATTGCTCATGAAGTAGATCCGGAGAACAAAGTAGGCTGTATGCTGGCAGCAGGAGCATATTATCCATACACTTGCAATCCTGAAGATGTTTGGGCTTCTAGAAAATCAGATCGAGAAAATTATTTCTTCATTGATGTCCAGTCACGAGGAGAATATCCCGCTTATGCATTGAAAGAAATGGAACGAAATGGCATTCAGATCAAAATGGAACCTGGGGATGCCGCATTGCTGAAAGAACATACTGTTGATTTTATCTCCTTTTCTTATTATTCTTCTCGAGTTTCGACTACTGACAACGAACTCTTGGAACAGACTGCAGGAAATATCTTTGCTTCTGTCAAAAATCCATATCTGGAAGCAAGTGAATGGGGTTGGCAAATTGATCCATTAGGCTTGAGAATAACGATGAATGATATTTATGATCGTTATCAAAAACCACTATTTATTGTAGAAAACGGCTTAGGTGCAGTCGATACGCCCGATGAGAATGGTTATGTGGAAGATGATTATCGAATCGACTATCTGGCAGCACATGTCCAGGCAATGAAAGATGCAGTAGAATTAGATGGAGTCGATCTATTAGGCTATACGACTTGGGGATGTATTGATTTAGTATCAGCTGGTACAGGTGAGATGAAGAAAAGGTACGGATTCATTTATGTCGATCGTGACAACGAAGGAAATGGCACATTAGCCCGTTCGAAGAAGAAATCATTCAACTGGTATAAAAAAGTAATTGATTCAAATGGAGAAAATCTTTCGAATGATTGATCAATGATTTATAAAAGTCTATTGTTTTTCAGCGGATTTTTCGAGTATAATAAAGCTATTCGAGAAACGCAAGCAGAACAATAGACTTTTTTTCGCATTGGCTGTAAAGTATGCTTACTTGATTAAGTAAAGGAGAATCTACATATGTATGATGTAATCGTTATTGGCGCAGGTCCTGCTGGGATGACTGCTGCTTTATATGCTTCACGTTCAAACTTATCCGTATTGATGATCGAACAAGGCGCCCCTGGCGGCCAAATGAACAATACGGCAGAAATCGAAAACTATCCTGGTTTCGATTCAATCATGGGTCCTGATCTAGCTTATAAGATGTATGAAGGTGTTTCAAGATTTGGGACAGAAAATGCTTATGGAATCGTGCAAGATATCAAGGATCACGGCAGCCACAAAGAAGTTATTTGTGAAGATAAAACTTACGAAGGAAAAACAGTCATTATCGCAACAGGCTGTATCCACCGTAAATTAGGCGTACCTGGCGAGGAAGAATTTGCTGGACGTGGCGTTTCTTACTGTGCAGTTTGTGATGGTGCGTTTTTCCGTAACAAACGTCTAGTAGTGATCGGAGGAGGAGACTCAGCAGTAGAAGAAGCCATCTATTTGACACAATTTGCTTCTGAAGTAGTCATCGTCCACCGTAGAGATGAATTACGTGCACAAAAGATCATCCAAGACCGTGCATTTGCGAATGAAAAAATTTCCTTTATGTGGGATACAGTCGTTGACGAAATCGTTGGGAATGAAATGGTAGTGACAGGTGTGAAAGCACGTAATGTCAAAACCGGCAATGAGTTTGATTTGGCAGCAGACGGAGTATTCATCTATGTTGGACTGGATCCATTAACTGCACCATTTAGAGAAGCTGGGTTGACGAACGAAGCCGGCTGGATTCCAACAGACAACGAAATGAAGACGAATATACCAGGCGTTTTTGCCATCGGAGATGTTCGTGAAAAAGATTTGCGACAAATCACTACTGCTGTTGGTGATGGTGGGATCGCTGGACAACAAGTGTATAAATACTTGGAATCTTTAGAAGAAACAACTGCATAAGTTTAAAAAGAGTGGAAGAACGGTTTCAATTGTTCTTTTACTCTTTTTTTTCGCGTGAAATCTACTGAATCCGATTTATGCGAATACTTGTAACCGTGCTTGATAAAAGAATCTTTTCTTGATTTAAGCGTTTTTTGGTCCTCATACTTTCATATCTAATAAGTGAATGCTATACTTATTAAGAACCATATTTCAGAAAGAGGTGTTATTTTCATGTCTTGGGAACAAGTGTATGAACAATGGGTACATGAAGAAAATTTAGAAGAAAACTTAAAAAAACAATTAAATGATCTGGGTGAAGATCCTGAAAAACTTGAAGATGCTTTTTATGCACCGTTGGAATTCGGTACTGCAGGCATGCGGGGAATCTTAGGACCTGGGATCAATCGAATGAACATCTATACGGTAAGACAAGCAACAGAAGGACTTGCACGTTTCATGGATACACAAGGCGAAGAAACAAAACGCCGAGGTGTCGCTATCGCTTATGACTCACGCCATCAATCACCAGAATTTGCCATGGAAGCAGCCAAAACATTAGCACATCACAATATCCCATCTTATGTATTCGAAAGTCTACGTCCAACACCAGAGCTTTCTTTTGCAGTCCGTCATTTGAAGACGTTTGCGGGAATCATGGTAACTGCATCCCACAATCCAGCAGCTTACAACGGATATAAAGTCTATGGAGAAGATGGGGGACAAATGCCTCCTGCAGACGCAGATGCATTGACGAAATATGTCCGTGAAGTCAGCAATCCGTTAAAAGTTGAAGTATTATCTGACGAAGAAGCTGAACATAGCGGATTGATCACGATCATCGGAGAAGAAGTGGATGCCGCTTATCTAGAAGAAATCAAAGCAGTAACGATTGATCATGAATTGGTGGAAACAATGGGGAAAGATTTGAAACTTGTGTACACACCACTTCACGGAACAGGAAAAATGTTAGGCGAACGTGCGTTGAAACAAGCTGGATTCGAACAATTCGTACTAGTTCCAGAACAAGCTGTCGCAGACCCAGATTTCACTACAGTCAAATCACCAAATCCAGAAGAACACTCTGCTTTTGAGTATGCGATACGACTTGGCGAGAAAGAAGGCGCTGATTTGCTGATTGCAACAGATCCTGATGCAGACCGTTTAGGTGCAGCCGTTCGTTTGCCAAATGGCTCCTATGAAGTATTGACCGGAAACCAAATCGGAGCACTGTTTGCTCAATATATTTTGGAAGCACACCAATCGCGAGGCACTTTACCTGAAAACGCAGCGGTATTGAAATCGATCGTTTCTAGCGAATTGCCTACAGCAATTGCGGAACACTATGGGGCTACCATGTTCAATGTATTGACAGGATTCAAATTCATTGCTGAAAAAATTCAACAATTCGAAGAAGATCATTCCCATACTTTTATGTTCGGATTCGAAGAAAGTTACGGTTATTTAGTTAAACCTTTCGTTCGCGACAAAGACGCGATCCAAGCATTGCTCTTATTAGCAGAAGTAGCAGCTTACTATAAAAAACAAGGCAAAACGTTGTATGACGGCTTGCAAACGATTTTTGAAACCTATGGCTACTACGCAGAAAAAACGATTTCTGTGACAATGAGCGGACAAGAAGGTTCTGCGAAAATCTCTGCTTTGATGGAAAAATTCCGTGAAGAAGCACCAACAGAATTTGCCGGAGCAAAAGTCATCCAAACAGAAGACTTCAAAGAGTTGACGAGAACAAACCGTGAAGGAAATGTAGAAAAACTAACGACACCGCCATCTGATGTATTGAAGTATACGCTGGAAGAAAATGGCTGGATCGCTATCCGTCCTTCAGGAACTGAGCCGAAAATCAAGTTTTATATCGGTGTAAAAGGAAACTCTTCAGAAGACGCAGCTGAAAAAGTAGCCGCTTATGAAGCGATTATCCAAAAGATGACAGAAGAATAAAAAAACTTGAGACTGATGGAAAAAGTGGTAAACTTTAGAAGTCAGTCTTTTTTCAAGTTGGAGGTGAATGGATTGCCAGACACGCAAAAAACAAAAGTAGAGAAAGTCAGCCAACTATTCAAAATGTTGAGTGACCCCACTCGTCTCAAAATTCTGCTGTATCTGAAAGACGGGGAACAAAATGTGACAGCAATCACCCAAGCAGTGGAAATGGAACAATCTGCTGTATCGCATCAACTGCGTTTATTAAGAGAAAACCATGTCGTCAAGTCCCATCGTGAGGGAAAAGCGATTTTGTATAGTCTTGATGATTCTCACGTACTGGATATTTTGAACCAGACACTCAAACATGTGGAACATCAATAACGATAGGTGCAAATAGAGACAAACTGGACTGTGTCAACGAATCTTCTTCGCTGACACAGTCCAGTTTTTTTAAAGAAAAATTGTTAGTCTGTTTCTTCGGTGGTTTCAGTTCCATAATAACTATGGTCTTCTAGGTCTAAAGCATTCAAAATAAGCGAAGCTGTTTCTTCAATAGATAAAGAAGCGACATTGATTACTACGCAGCCCAGTTTTTCATAAAGATCATTTGCAAAATCGAGTTCAGCTCGTATTTTTTCGATATCGGAATAAGCAGTATCAGGATTTAATCCGTAAGAGCGCATCCGTTCTTTACGGATATTGTTTAAAATATCTGGGTTATTCGTCAGTCCCACGATTTTTTTAGGATCGATCTCCCAAAGCTGTTTGGGAATATGTGCTTGTGGGATTAAAGGAAGATTGGCAACTTTTAAATTTTTGTTAGCTAAAAACAAGCTCAAAGGCGTTTTGGAAGTTCGGGATACGCCTAGCAAAACGACATCTGCTTCTAGAAACCCACGCGGATCTTTCCCGTCATCGTATTTTACAGCAAATTCCATTGCTTTGATCCGTTTGAAATAGTTCTCATTCAATAAATGAAGGGCGCCAGGTTGCCGAATGGGCTTGATACCAGTTAAGCGCTCGATTTCTGATATCGGCGGAGTCATCACATCAAAACTAAATAATTGATGTTCTTCACAAAAAGAACGCGTCATCTCGATCAATTCTTGATTGATCAATGTGTGTAGGACAAGGGCTTTTTCTTTTAGTGCATCTTGCAGTGCCTGCATCAATGTTTTCTCATCTGTCACAAATGTTCTGCGGAATAAATTGAACTCAACGCTAGGATATTGGGCCATAGTGGCTTGTGCTAATTTTGTCGCAGTTTCTCCAGCAGAGTCGGAGATGACAAAAAAAGTAACGATTTCTGTAGAATCGGAAGACATGGATAAAACCTCACTTGCATTTTTTTTATGTTTATTATACCATACTCTAGAATGTGTACTTCGTAATCATTTTGATTTGGAGGGATAAGTCATGAAAAAACAGACATTGATCGAACAATCACTAGAAACATTGAAAAATAACGGTTTTAAATATACTAAAAAAAGAGAAGCATTGTTAACTTATTTAGTGAAGCGCAATCGCTACGTATCCGCTAAAGAAGTTTTTGACTATATGAATCAGGAATTCAAAGGAGTAAGTTACGATACGATTTATCGAAATCTCCATGATTTTGCAGAAATCGATTTACTGGAAGAAACCGATTTAAATGGAGAGATGAAGTTTCGTTTTCATTGCTGTCAAGGGGAAATCGGCCATCACCATCACTTTATCTGTACGGTGTGCGGAACAACGAAAGAAATCCATATGTGTCCAATGAATTATTTCGAAGAACAGCTCGGTGGATGTACGATCGAAGGGCATAGATTCGAGATTTTCGGAAGATGTGAAAATTGTCAATAAGGATTTAAATAAAATAACATTTGATAATTTTAAAAAAAAGCAAGATTTCCTTGACGGTCAAAACAGCATTAGATATAATATTTACAGGACAGTCTTGTTTTTTGAGATATATTTCAATAACAATTACGGTTACTTTTTAAGCTCGGAGGGAGGGAATTAACATGTCAAAAACAGTCGTTCGCAAAAACGAATCACTTGACGATGCTCTTCGTCGCTTCAAACGTTCCGTGTCAAAAGCGGGTACTTTACAAGAATCTCGTAAACGTGAATTCTACGAAAAACCAAGTGTAAGACGCAAGAAAAAATCTGAAGCAGCTAGAAAACGCAAAAAATTCTAGTTCTGTGATGAATTGGAGTTGGTAGTGTGTCACTACTAAGTAGATTAAACGATGACATGAAAACAGCGATGAAAGCGAAAGATAAGGAATCTTTACAAGTCATCCGAATGATCAAGTCATCTATACAAAACGAGCAGATTAAAGAAGGTCACGACTTGACAGAAGAAGAAGAATTAACGGTGTTGTCTCGCGAAATGAAACAGCGACGTGATTCTTTGCATGAGTTTGAAGAAGCAGGACGTGACGATTTAGCTGAAAAAGTAAAAAGTGAAATTGTGATAGTCGAAAAATACATGCCGGAACAACTTTCCGACGAAGAAATTCGACAACTTGTTCAAGAAGCAATCACACAAACTGGTGCTTCATCAATGAAAGAATTTGGCAAAGTCATGGGTGCGATCATACCTAAAGTCAAAGGAAAAGCAGATGGAAACCAAGTAAATGCCATTGTGAAAGAACTATTACAATCTTAATTTTATCATTTAAACTGCGGACAATCATTGTCCGCAGTTTTTTTGTGCTCGTAAAAAAGAAATCTAAAAAATAGCTAGACGAAAGAATAGGATTCTTTCATCTAGCTGGTTTTTTCCTGTTTAATATTTCTTATGTTAAATTGTGTTTGATCTGGTTATTCTTCTGGTAGTTCATTTGCTTCTTGTTTGTACCCTGATAGGCGATAGGCGTAATAGAAGAGTAAGCTGCCAGCGTAACCAAGTAACGTTGGGACCATCCAACCAAGTCCTAATGCAGCAAAAGGAACGTGATGATGATAAAATTCGAGCATGCTTGCTACAACTCTTTGTTGACTCACTAAAGCAGGCGAATTTGCCAGCATATCCAATACGGCGGGAACAGCAGCAAACAACATCGTTACTTGATAGACAAATGGTGTCTTTTGGAAAAATTTTGCTGTTAAGGAAAGCAAGATCAACGCAAGCGACAATGGATACAAAAGCATCAATACTGGTAAAGACCATTGGATGATATTGTCCAAACCAGCATTTGCAACGACAAAAGAGACGAAAGTCGTTAACCGCAGCCATGTCATATAACTGACTTTAGGGAACAGTTTATGGAAATCTTGTGCAAAAGAAACAACGAGTCCCATAGCGGTAGTGAAGACACCTAATGTGACCATCACTCCTAAGAAGCTAGCGCCGAAGTTACCTAAATAAAAATTAGTGATCTGAGAAAGTGCAGTTCCGCCATTTTCTGATAAAGACATCTTGTTCAAACTCATCGCACCGAGAAGAACAAGACCAAAATAGATCATGACTTCTAGCGCAACGCTCAGGCTACCAGCTTTTGCTGTTAATTCTGTGACTTTTTTATCTTTGAAACCAAGGTCACGGACTGCATGGACAAAAGTGACACTTAAGGCAAGCAAGGCTACTGCATCAACCGTGTTATAACCTTCTAGGACACCATTTGTTAAAGCGTTTGTTTGGTAAGTATCTGCAGCAGATTGATTTAGATTTCCCATTGGGTGGAATAAAGAAACGACAAAAATGATTGCTAATAATGCAAGAAACAAGGAGTTTAGATACTTTCCGACGTATTTGACCAACCGTGTGGGATGGACAGTAAGGAAATAAGCAAGTAAAAAGAAAAGAGCAGAGAATAAAAACATACCTAATGAATTATATTTTTCAGGCAAAAATGGTTTAGCAGCCATTTCAAAAGCAGTAGCAGCTGTCCGTGGTGTACCGAAAAATGGTCCGATCGTCAAATGAACAAGGATTAAGAACAAGGCAGCATACCATTTTCCAACAGGTTTAGCTAAGTCATACAGACCATCACTTTTTGTCACTACTACAGCTAAGATAGCTAGTAATGGGAAAAGAGCGCCTGAGATGGCAAAACCTACGCCAGCACTGACCCAGTTTGCGCCAGCCATTTGACCTAAGTGGACAGGAAAGATTAGATTACCTGACCCGAAGAACATCCCGAAGATAAGTGAACTGACCATCAATAGTTGTTTCCATGAATAAGTTTTTGTTTCTTCCATAAATTTTTCCTCCAATAATTATCATTTTGATTGACGATATAAACGTTGCAGCAATTAGTAATGCCACTAATATCAGATTCCATGAAAACCACCACCTTAAAATATAAAAAAAAGCCCTTTTCCACTTGGGAAAAGGGCTCTAGATTCTAGAACGGTACCACCTTTTTTCGCTTAAAAAAGCTTCTTCATTCACGGACGCTTTTTGCTAAAGTTATCCGCTAGCCTGATAATGGAGGCAGCCACAATGATCTACGTTTTCGACATTGACTCGGAAATGATGTTCGTCTATTCGATTTATTGTCATTTCTCACTTACATGACTCACTGGGAATAAATCGTTGAATAGCCTACTGTTTTCCTCGACGCTTTGCTGTATGTTTATTTGTTGACGTAATAATACACCTGTTTTTTTTGAAATGCAAGAATATTTTAACTATTTTGTTTTCTTTTTTTGAAACAAGAAAAATACCTAGAGAATACCTGCTGAATGAAACGGAATATTTTGTTCTCCACTTTCATATAACTTACATTCTCAGCTTCTTTTTATCAAAACGAGACCTTTAGCGAATGGAAACGGCTATTTTTTAACGTTTCTTGGTACGTATGGTTAAGCGGCTCTTTTACAACCTTTTCTTATTTGCTATATAGTTTCTTCTGAGTATGGTAAAATAGGAAAGAATGAATCGAAAAAAAGGGGATGTCTATTTTTGACGGAAGAGTCTAGTTCTTTAGAGATTAGATTGACAGCTGCTGATGATGTCAGCATGCTTTTAGGTGCACACGACAAGCATATAAAACTGATCGAGGAAACAACGGAAACAACCATCCATACACGTGGAGAAATCATTCAGATCATTGGTGAACAATCCCAGATTTCCTTGGCTGCCTCAGTCATTCGGACATTACAGGAATTGATCAAACGAGGAATCCACGTAAGTACACCAGATGTCGTGACGGCATTGAAAATGGGGCAAAAAGGTACATTAGATTATTTTGTTGAGATGTATGAGGAAGAGATCGTCAAAGACCGTAATGGAAAACCTATACGGGTAAAAAACAGCGGTCAAAAGAAATACGTTGAATCGGTAGCCAAACATGACATCGTATTTGGTGTAGGGCCAGCCGGAACAGGGAAAACGTTTCTTGCCGTAGTATTAGCAATTGCTGCCTTAAAAAAAGGCGAAGTGCAAAAAATCATTTTGACGCGGCCCGCTGTAGAGGCAGGGGAAAACCTAGGCTTTCTACCAGGGGATCTGAAAGAAAAAGTGGATCCTTATCTGCGGCCTGTTTATGATGCTTTATACCAAATTTTTGGATTGGATCATACGAACCGATTGATGGAACGAGGCGTAATCGAAATCGCACCATTAGCTTACATGCGGGGGCGGACATTGGATGATGCATTCGTTATCTTGGACGAAGCACAAAACACGACAGTCGCTCAGATGAAAATGTTCTTGACCCGTCTCGGTTATCAATCAAAAATGATTGTCAATGGGGATACAAGTCAGATAGACTTGCCTCGAGGGACGACAAGTGGTCTTGTTCATGCAGAACGAACACTAAAGCAAATCAAAAAAATCGATTTTGTTAATTTTGAAGCAAGTGACGTTGTTCGGCACCCTGTAGTTGCCGAAATCATCAAAGCTTATGAAAAGGCGGATCTTCATCAAAAATAAGCTTTGCTTAGGAGGATAAGCACATGTTGAATAAAACACTGCAGAAACTACAAGAAAAACTCGGAAAGGCAGCATTGCCTTTCCTTCTGTTCTTGTTTTTTATCATTGTCTGCGGCGTTACATTTAGTAGTGTCAAACAAAAGGCCAATGATTTTAGAGAAGGCCAAGTAGCAGAAGAGAGTATCCGTGCGAATAAAACGATCGAGAACACGGAAGAAACCGAACAAAGAAGAAAACTGGCAGCAGAAGCAGTGACTCCAGAATATACTTATCAAAAAGATCTGGCAGATGACCAGAACAATCGGATCAAGCAATTATTCGAATTGATCGATAAGACGAATGATACCATCAACAAATCTTATAATGACAAGGTAGATAAGGCGAAGGAAGATGAAAATATCCCGAAACCTACTACAGAAGAGCGGATTGCTACACTGAAGAAAAATTTTGAAAACGTGAATGCAGAAAACGTTGCGTTTTACCAAAAACTGCCGAACAATTTTTATTCGACGATATTTGAAATGACTGAAACGGAAATTCACACAGTTAGGGATGAAAGTTTGAAGCTCATTGACGAACAGATGAGTAAACAAGTTCGTGAAAGCGAATTGGAAGCTTTTAAACAAGAAGCAGAAGATCAGATTCAATATTTGAATGTCACAACAGAGCAGCAACAAATGATTCGCTACTTAGTAGATCAAGGAATTGTAGTCAATGATGTATTGAATGAGAAAAAGACAGAAGAATTAAAACAATCTGCACGAGAAGCTGTACAACCAGTGATGATCTTCCAAGGAGAAATCATTGTTCGCGAAGGAAATCAAATTGATGCTTCAGCAATGAAAAAATTGGAATTACTAGGATTGACGAATCAAACGACTTCGATTTTCCCACTCATTGCCATGGTTTTAGCTGTTTTGCTTCAAATCGGTGTACTGATTTATAATTCACTTCAATTCCAAAATGCAGGAGAAAGAACAAAATACGTACTTTTCTACGTGACGGCAATGTCAGTCAGCGTAGTACTAATGAAATTTTTCCAACTCTTCCAAACAGAACAAGCTGCTTATATTCCGCTGTTTTACCCCGCGGCTTTTGCTCCACTTGTTTTAAGCTTTTTCTTGAATCGAAGAGCAGGGATCATGGCTGGTATTTTCCAGGCAGTATCCGCACTTTTCATTTTTTATGATTCGATTGGCACGAACTTTCTGACAGTTATTTTGATGTCCTATGTATTTTCTGGTCTTATGGCAACGATCGTCAGACGCAAACGGATCTCAGAACAAGGGTTATCCGCTGCTATGTGGGTCATTATTTTCCCTGTGATGATGGATGTCATTTTGATTATCTACCAAGGAATGAGCTTTGGAGATGCAACGACTTGGTTAACGCTAGTCTGCGGATTCACAGGTGCACTGTTCTCATTCTTGCTGACGATAGGTCTGCACCCCTATATTGAATTGATGGTCAATGATGATAGTGTGATCGTATTAAATGAACTCAGCAATCCTAATCATCCTTTATTGAAACAGTTGCTGGAAGAAGCACCAGGCACGTATCACCATAGCATGATGGTAGCCAATCTAAGTGCTAATGCTGTAGCAGAAATCGGTGGACGTTCTTTACTAACTCGAGTAGCTTGCTATTATCATGATATCGGCAAGATCAAACACGCCAGCTTTTTCGTTGAGAACTTGCCTTCAGGAGCGGAAAATCCGCACAATTTCTTATTGCCAGAAGACAGTAAACATATTATCTTTGGACATGTGACAGATGGTGCCAAAATATTGGAAGATTATAATATGCCGCAAATGGTGATCGATATTTGCAGACAGCATCATGGAACCACGCTGATGCGTTATTTCTACGTTAAGGCAAAGGAACGCAACCCGGAAGTCACGGAAGAGCAATTCCGTTATCCTGGACCAAAACCTCAAAGCCGTGAAGCAGGAATCGTCAATATAGCTGACAGTTGTGAAGCGGCAGTACGGGCAATGGACCATCCAACGAGCGAAAAAATCGAAAGTTTTGTCCATAATCTTATAGAAGAGCGTATTTCCGATGGACAATTGGACGACAGTGGATTGACGTTAAAAGAAATCCGTAAAGTAGAAAAATCATTGATCAGCGGTTTAAGCAGTACCTTCCATTCTCGGATCAAATATCCTAAAATGAAATCGGAAGTTGAGAAGATAAAAGAAGAACAAGAAGAATAGCAAGAAGAATAGAAAGAAGTGATGTATAATGGATATTACTTTCATGGATGAAACAAACCAAGTATCAGAAGAGAAAATGAAAGAAATCGACGACTTGTTGCAATTTGCAGCATCATATTTAGAGTTGCCAGAAGAAACAGAAATGTCTGTTACTTTCATGGACAATGCAGCAATCCAAGTAATCAATCGTGATTACCGTGGAAAAGATGCACCGACAGACGTCATCAGTTTTGCCTTGGAAGAAGAGGGCGAAGACGAAATCCCAGTGATTTTTGAAGATGGAGAGAATCCATTACCTCGTGTACTGGGAGACATCATGATCTCTACTGAACGTGCTGCAGAGCAAGCAGAAGCTTACGGCCATTCGTATGATCGGGAACTTGGCTTTTTAGCGGTTCATGGATTCTTGCATATCAACGGGTATGACCATATGACACCAGAGGATGAGAAAGAAATGTTTGGTTTACAGAAAGAGATCTTAGATGCCTATGGACTTAAAAGATAAAAACGTAGAGAAAAACAAACATTTCCTGATGTCCGTGGAATTTGCCGTCCAAGGAGTCAAAACCGTTTTTGAGGAAGAACGCAACATGAGGAAACATGTTGCGTTCGGAATCCTCGCTTTGTTTATGGGCGTGATTTTCCAACTTGATCGGATAGAATGGTTATGGCTGCTTTTAGCTGTTTTTCTCGTATGGATAGTAGAGATCATCAATACTGTTTTTGAAAATGTCGTGGACATGTTTACGGATTTTCATTTTCATCCGATTGGGAAAAAAATCAAAGATATGGCAGCTGGAGCAGTTTTAGTGACCGCTTGTTTTGCCGTCATCGTTGGGTTGATTTTATTTGTCCCTAAAATATATCATTTGTTGTTTAATTAAAAAGGAGAACATATATGCCAGAACATAAATCAGGGTTTGTCGCAATCGTCGGCCGCCCGAATGTAGGAAAATCCACGTTATTGAATCGAATCGTGGGTCAAAAAATTGCCATCATGAGTGATAAGGCGCAGACAACTAGAAATAAAATCCAAGGAGTATATACTACACCAGAAGCTCAGTTGATTTTTATTGACACACCAGGAATCCATAAACCAAAGCATCGTTTAGGAGATTTTATGGTAGAAGCAGCTTACAGTGCGTTGAAAGAAGTGGACGCGGTCTTATTTATGATCAGTGCTGATCAAAAACGCGGTCGGGGAGACGATTTTATTATTGAACGTCTAAAAAACGTGCATTCTCCTGTTTATCTGATTATCAATAAAATCGATAAAATCCATCCAGACGAGTTGTTGGGAATCATCGAAGATTATTCAACGCAGATGCCGTTTGCACAAGTGATTCCAATTTCTGCTACAGAAGGAAACAACGTCGAACGTTTGATGGATGTATTAGTCAGTGAAATGCCAGAGGGCCCACAATATTTTCCAGATGATCAAGTGACTGATCATCCTGAATACTTCATCGTTTCTGAATTGATCCGTGAGAAAGTCTTGTTTTTAACACGAGACGAAGTGCCTCATTCTGTCGCAGTCGTTGTTGATTCGATGAAGCGAAACGAGAATGATAAAATCCATATCCAGGCTACGATCATCGTCGAAAGAGATAGCCAAAAAGGGATCATTATCGGCAAAGGCGGAAAAATGCTGAAGCAAGTAGGAACGAAAGCAAGAAAGGATATCGAAAATCTTTTAGGAGACAAAGTCTTTCTAGAACTTTGGGTCAAAGTTCAAAAAGACTGGCGAGACAAAAAAGTCTATCTGCAAGACTTCGGCTACCGAAAAGACGAATACTGATATTCTGAGCTTCTTGTAAATTAGGTATAGAAATAAACTGGATAAAAATCCGCGTGTTGAGAAAAGCTGCGGAAGATCGCAACATAAATGATCTGGATCGGCAGAATCTGCTTTTCCAGATTTATTTTTTAGGAGGGAGAATATGAGCCAGCTTGCAGAATCAAAAGGCTTGATTTTATCTAGCCGTAATTACAAAGAAAAAGATAAATTGGTCAAAATCTTTACGGAATCTTCTGGCAAAATGATGTTTTATATCAAAGGGATCCATCGGCAAAATCAGCCCTTATCTCCGGCTTTGCTCCCTTTTACTGAAGCAGTTTATATCGGGAATTTTCGAAGTGAAGGTCTGTCATTTTTAAGCAGTGTCAAAGATGTCCATGCGTTTCGACACATCCAAGAAGACATCTTTTTGAGCGGCTATGGCACATATTTATTGAATCTAGTAGATGCGGCAATCGAAGATCATCAGTACGACCCGCATTTGTTCCAGTTTACGCAACAAGCACTGCAACGGATGGACCAAGGAGATGATGCAGAAATCATCACGAATATTTTTGAAGTCCAAATACTGCAACGCTTCGGAATTGCACCAATCTGGACACACTGCGTCGTATGCGGGGAAACAAAAGGAAAATTTGACTATTCTTCCAAATATGGTGGTGTGATATGCGAAAGACACTGGTCGATGGACGATCACCGTTATCATGCAGATCCTCGAGCTGTTTATTTCGTTCGGATGTTTTCAGCTATTTCTTATGATAAAATCAGTGGAATCCATCTGAAAGAAGAAACCAAACAAGCAATCCGTGAACTCATAGACCAGCTGTATGATGAATATGTCGGTATCCATTTGAAAAGCAAAAAGTTCATTGATCAAATGAAGTCTTGGGCAAACGTATTAAAGACGCCAGAGAAAGACATGTCTGAAAAAGATCTACCTAAAAAAGAAGAATAGTAAATGAAACATACAACAAAAAATCAAAACCATTTGACAAACACAGGGAGTTCCGTCTATTATTAACCGTAGATCAAATAGATCGTTCACTGAGAGGATCTATTATAGAAACAAGAAAACTGCAAAATGAATACGTACATTGACCAAGATCAGTAAAAAACACGTGGTTTAGCGAGTTCGGGAGAGTGGGAGCCGGACCCAAACGATTTTTGAAGAGGCACTTGCGAGTACGATAAATGAAGCTGCCGAATCTTTATTCGGAAGTAGGGTGGAACCGCGAATTATTCGTCCCTATGTCTGTAATCAGACATAGGGATTTTTTGTCGTTTTCTTTCCTGTATTCTTATTTGACAGCAACGCTTTAAAATTGAAAGGGGCAAAACAGATGAGTAAAAAATTGACCGTCCAAGATATGATTTTAACATTACAAAAATTTTGGTCATCAAACGGCTGCATGCTGATGCAAGCGTATGACACAGAAAAAGGAGCAGGTACGATGAGCCCATATACCTTTTTACGGGCAATCGGACCAGAACCATGGAATGCTGCTTACGTAGAGCCATCTCGCCGACCAGCTGATGGACGTTATGGTGAAAACCCAAACCGTTTGTATCAGCATCATCAATTCCAAGTCGTGATGAAACCTTCACCTGAGAATATCCAAGAGCTTTATTTAGAAAGCTTGCGCCTTTTAGGAATCGATCCATTAGAACACGACATCCGTTTTGTTGAAGACAACTGGGAGAACCCATCCATGGGCTGTGCCGGTGTGGGTTGGGAAGTATGGCTTGACGGAATGGAAATCACACAGTTCACGTACTTCCAACAAGTTGGTGGACTGCCTTGTAAACCAGTCACTTCTGAGATCACTTATGGATTAGAACGTCTTGCTTCTTATATCCAAGAAGTTGAAAGTGTCTATGATTTAGAATGGGCTGATGGCGTGAAATATGGCGAGATCTTCAAACAACCAGAATATGAACATTCCAAATATTCTTTTGAAGTAAGCGACCAAGACTTGCTACTAAGCAACTTTGATCGTTTTGAAAAAGAAGCAAAACGCTGTATCGATGAAAATCTTGTTCATCCGGCGTATGATTATATCTTGAAATGCAGCCATACATTCAACTTATTAGATGCCCGCGGTGCAGTATCCGTAACAGAGCGTGCAGGTTATCTTTCTCGCATCCGCAACATGGCTCGTGCTGTAGCCAAAATCTTTGTGGCAGAACGCGAAAAATTAGGATTCCCTTTGTTGAATAAAAACACAGCAAATCCAGAAACCGTGAAGGAGGCTGAATAAGATGGCAAAAGACTTATTACTTGAAATCGGGCTGGAAGAAATGCCTGCCCATGTTGTCACACCAAGCATGAAACAATTAGAAGAAAAAACAGCAAAATTTTTAGATGAAAACCAATTGACTTATGATACGATCGAAACATTTTCCACACCGCGCCGTTTAGCAATCAAAGTAACAAATATTCCAGAACGACAAGCGGACAGTGAAGAAGAAGTCAAAGGACCAGCCAAAAAAATTGCTTTGGACGCAGATGGAAACTGGACGAAAGCAGCGGAAGGATTTGTCCGCGGACAAGGTCTGACGACAGACGCTATCACTTTTAGAGAATTAAAAGGTGTGGAATATGTCTATGTAACGAAATACACTCATGGTAAGGAAGCAAAAGAAGTATTGACAGGCTTAGCAGGGGTGATCAAAAGTTTGACTTTCCCTGTAACGATGCATTGGGCAGAATACGATTTTGAATATATCCGCCCTATTCACTGGATCGTGGCATTGTTAGATGACGAAGTAATCCCATTCGAAATCTTGGATGTCAAAACAGGCAGAGCCTCTCGAGGTCATCGTTTCTTAGGCGAAGATGTGACATTTGCGCATGCAAAAGAATATGAAGAAAAATTGAATGAACAATTCGTCATTGCGTCTCCGCAAAAAAGACAAGAAATGATCGTTACACAAGCCAATGAATTAGCCGAAAAAAATCATTGGGTTATTGATCTAGACGAAGATTTACTAGAAGAAGTCAACAATTTAGTCGAATATCCAACTGTCTTTTCTGGCGACTTCGAAGAAAAATATCTTTCTGTTCCTGAAGAAGTACTAGTCACTTCTATGAAAGAACATCAACGTTATTTCGAGGTACGGAATGATCAAGGTATGCTGCTTCCTCATTTTATTTCTGCTCGTAATGGTGATCGGGTAAAATTGGAAAATGTGGTTCGAGGCAATCAAAAAGTATTGACGGCTCGTTTAGAAGATGCGGAATTCTTTTATAATGAAGACAAGAAAGCTTCAATCGACCAATACGTTGAAAAACTAAAAACTGTTACTTTCCATGAAAAAATCGGTAGTATCTATGAGAAAATGCAACGGGTACAAGTCATTGCCCGTATCATTGGCGAACAAGTAGGACTATCTGAGGAAGAATTGATGGATTTGCAACGAGCTGCTGAAATCTATAAATTTGATCTAGTAACCAACATGGTAGGGGAATTTCCTGAACTACAAGGGATCATGGGCGAAAAATATGCTCTTCTGAAAGGCGAGAAACCTGCTGTAGCGACAGCGATTCGTGAGCATTACATGCCTATATCCAGTGAAGGAGAGCTACCTCAGTCTACAGTAGGTTCTGTTTTAGCGATTGCAGATAAATTAGATAGCATCTTTTCTTTCTTTGCAGTTGGGATGATTCCAAGCGGGTCAAACGATCCTTATGCCTTACGTCGCCAAGCATACGGTGTCGTTCGGATCATCGAATCGAAAAAATGGGCCTTTCCTTTGTCTGTTCTGCAAGAAACGATTAGCGATGTTATCAGTAAAGATACGGATCGTTTCGGCATTGGTTTATCAGAAGGGCAACAACAAGTGATCGACTTTATCAAAGGCCGTCTGCGCCAATTATTGACAACGAAGAATATTCGTCATGATGTCATCGATGCTGTTTTGAATGCGGAACAAAAAGATCTGACAAAAGTATTTGCAGCAGCACAATTGTTCAAACAACATCTTGCAGATGAAGACTTCAAACCTTCAATGGAAGCTTTGACACGTGTCGTGAACTTAGCGAAAAAAGCGCAACTTGAAAAACAATCAGAAGTAGACCCTGGGCTGTTCGAAAACGACGCAGAGAAAGAATTACACAAAGCAGTAGAAGCAATGAAAGCAAGTTTTGCTGACCAAACGATCCACGAAAACTACGACCAGCTTGTCGCTCTTCGTCCACTGATCGAAAATTATTTTGATCAAACGATGGTCATGGCTGATGAACCAGCAGTACGTAAGAACCGACTAACACAACTAAGTCAAATAGCTGCCATGGCTTTGTCATTAGCAAGCTTGGATCAAATCATCACAAAATAGTCTTTTGTTTGAAAAACAGAGAGCATGCACGAAACGTGCTGTGTCTCTGTTTTTTTTGTTATAAATAGCTGTTATTAATTCTATTTTAATAATTTTTGTTATTTTATTCTTTGTTCGAATTTTCAAAACGCTCATGAAAAGTGAGGAAATAAAAATGAAAACGATTAATTATAATCTTGTTACTGTTTTATTTACTTTTAAATTAGGAATTTCCCTAGTCAAGAAAACTGTTTGTGGTATTATTATATAGGGAAAACCTGTTTATAAATATTTCTATGAATATATTAGTTTAATTATGCTTTTAAAATAAAAAGCGCTCATTCTGATGTGAATGAATCACATCTTTATTTATCTATCATCAATATTTAGGAGTGAATCTATGGAAAAGCCGTTCCTCAAGTTATTGGCTACTGTGGCGGTAGGCACAGGCGCTATTGTGATTTGCTTGTTTGGATACCATCTCAATAATCAGCGGCAATATCATCAACGGATCAATTACGCAGAATCTGCCATCACCAATCAAAAAGACACCGTGACCTCTTTATCAAAAGAAGTAGATAAGCTGTACAGTACAAAAGAAAAAATTTTCCTAAATCCTGAAATAACAGAAGAAACAGTTTCAAATTTGTCACATAAACTATCTTCTATCAAACTTTCGGCAGATGATTATGACATCAAGGAATCAGAATTACCTAAAGAAGCTGCTGCGATCCAAGAAGAAAAGAAAGCAGTCTTAACGCAGTTAGAGGATGCAGAATCAAAACTGAAGATCCAGACGGCTGTCAATAAATTATTTACTAAAAACGTATCAAACTGGCAGCAAGCTGTGGATGATGTCATCATCAAAGAAAAGTTGGCAAGTGCAGATGTCGCCCATGTACGTGAAAATATGAGCTTTTTTAAGGATAGTGCTTGGAAAACAGTCGTTATGCAATATCTAGGATTCGCTGATACCCAAATTGCACAAGTCACGCAACTAGATCAGCTATTCGATACGATGCTGAAAGACGGTCAAGTAACAGCTACCGCTACTTACGATCAATATTTGACGGCGCTCAGTCAAATAGAGCAGATCCGGAATGAAAAAATAAGAGCCGCATACGCAACAAAAGCACAAACTGTTGCTCAGCAAATGGGCTATAGCAATATAAGCTATTGACAGTTAAAACGTTGATTCAAGCAAGGTTAGCAAACGGAGGAAACTATGGCAAGACGAAGAAGAAAATCAAGAGGGAAAAAAATATTTTTGATTATTTTAGCAGTTCTTATCGTATTAGTATTAGCAATTGTAGGAGTAGGAGCAAAATTATATCTGGATCTCTCACATTCTATTGAGAAAACTTACGAATCAGTGGAACGAACCCAAGGAGAACGAACGAAACCAGTTGATCTGGACAAACAAGAATCTTTCTCTGTTCTATTGATGGGGATTGATACTGGAGATTTAGGTCGGGTCGATCAAGGAAGATCAGATACGATGATGGTTGCCACAGTCAGTCCTGAAGACAAACAGACAACGATCGTCAGCATTCCTCGAGATACGTATGTCGACATCGTAGGTCGTGACACAAAAGACAAGATCAACCACGCTTACGCATTCGGCGGAGCTGCCATGGCGATGGATACCGTACAAAAATATGTAGACATCCCAATCGATCACTATGTCTCTATCAATATGAAAGGGCTAAAAGAACTTGTTGATGCAGTTGGTGGTATCGAAGTCAATAATGACCTCACTTTCTCACAAGATGGCTATGATTTTACGATCGGTAAAATTACATTGAACGGGGATCAGGCATTATCTTATTCTCGTATGCGTTATGAAGATCCAAACGGTGACTATGGTAGACAAGAGCGTCAAAGAAAGATCGTAGAAGGTGTAGCGAAAAAAGTATTGAGTCTAAACGGTGTCAGCAACTATCAATCCGTTTTGAATGCTCTAGAGTCGAATATGAAAACAGACATGAGCTTTGATGAAATGAAAAAAATCGCTTTAGATTATCGGGAGGCATTTAGTACGATCAAGCAAGATCAGCTGCAAGGAGAAGGCTTCATGCAAGACAATATCTCATACCAAAAAGTCAGCGATCAAGAACTTGACCGTGTGAAAAAAGAATTAAAAGATCAAATGAATCTAGAGAATAAATAGGAAAGTGGAGAAAAAATGGAAGAGACAATCAGCTTGAAAGAAATTTTTGAAACATTACGCAAACACTTGGCAACAATCATCATCTCAATGTTTGCTGGCTTGGCCATCTCAGGAATCGTGACGTTTTTCATCTTGACACCAAAATACAGTTCACAAGCACAATTGATCGTGACACTGCCACAATCAGACACTGCAAATGTCAATGATGTCAATACGAACCTACAAATGATCAATACGTATAAAGATATGATTGTCAGTGATCTAGTATTAAATGAAGTCAAAGATCGTTTAGAAACAGAAGACAATGTAAAAATGACTGCTGGACAAATCAAAGATGCCATCTCCGTCAATCAGTCACAAAATTCACAAATGTTCTCGATCCAAGCAACAAGCACGAATGCAGTGACGGCTCAACAGATTGCTAATACAACGTCACAAGTATTCCAAGAGAACGCCAAAGACGTGATGAATGTCGATAAAATCTCGATCATCTCAGGTGCAGTTGCCAATACGACACCTGTTTCGCCAAATAATAAATTGAATCTAGTGATTGGCTTAGTGTTAGGAATGATGGTAGGCGTAGGTCTAGCTTTCTTATTTGAATTACTCGATCGGACAGTAAAAGATGAAAAATATGTGACGGATACATTAGGCTTCCCAATCTTAGGAACTGTACCAGAAATGTCAGCGAAAGAATTGAATGCTGGTATCCGTAAAAAAGGACCAGCTCCGACACAACCAAAAGCTATAAACGATAAAACAGCGCCATCACGCAGAAGCCGCTCAAGAGTCTAGGAGGAAAGAAAAATGGCACGAACACAGAAACAAAAAGCAACCCAAACTCATGCAGTCAGTTTGGTCACACTCACAAATCCCTCTTCACCAATCGCTGAACAATATCGTACGATTCGGACGAATATCCAGTTTGCCTCCGCAGCTGGTCAGCAAATCAAAACGATTGTTGTGACTTCATCAGGACCTGGAGAAGGGAAATCGACCACTGCAGCAAACATTGCCGTTGTTTTTGCCAAATCTGGTCAACGGGTGCTGCTAGTCGATGCAGACTTACGTAAGCCCGTCATCTATAAAACGTTCAAGTTGAACAACGCAAGCGGATTAAGTACTGTTCTTAGTTCATCAGGAAGTGTAGCAGATGAGATCCAACGAACACCAGTCGACAATTTGTCGATTCTGCCAAGTGGACCTAAACCACCAAATCCATCAGAACTACTAAGTTCGCCAAGAATGGATCAGATTTTAGCAGAAGCAAGACAACTATTTGATGTAGTGATTTTCGACATGCCACCAGTCGTTGCCGTAACAGATGCACAGATCATGTCTTCAAAAACGGATGGCACCTTATTGGTCGTACGGGAAAATACGTCACGAAAAGAATCATTGACTAAAGCAAAAGAATTGTTAGATATGGTACAAGCGCGAGTCCTTGGTGTTGTATACAATGGAGCAGAACACAGCAGAGATGCTGGCTATTACTACGGGAATTAAGAAATAAAAAGAGAGGAGACAAGAGAAATGATCGATCTACATTGCCATATCCTGCCAGGAATCGATGACGGAGCAGAAAACATAGATGCCAGTATCGCCATGGCTGAAAAAGCGATTCAACAAGGGATCACACATATTTTATGCACACCCCATCACAATAATGGAAAATACAGCAATGAAAAATCACAAGTCATTTCTCTAGTCGCTTCGTTACAAGCAGAATTAGAGAAAAGACAATTGCCTTTGACGTTATTGGAAGGACAAGAAGTACGTATTACCGGAACACTGATTGAAGACATCCACCGAGATGAAATTTTATTTACAGATTTAGATGATACATATCTTCTAATCGAATTTCCGACACTGGAAGTGCCGTTATATGCAGAACGGCTCTTTTTTGAGTTGTTACAACTAGGAAAGACACCAGTGATCGTCCATCCAGAACGCAACGCGCATTTTCGTAAAGACACGAATCATTTGCTGCCATTCCTAGATATGGGATGCTTGGCCCAACTCACCGCACCAAGTTATGTCGGTGTATTTGGCAAAGACATCCAGAAAACAGCCAAAATGATGGTCAAACATAACCTCGTGCAAATGGCTGCCTCTGATGCCCATGGGGTCTCTAAACGCACCTTTTACTTAAAAGAATGTTATGAGCAAATCGCCAAGGACTTTGGTAAGGAAAAAGTAGCACAGATGAAACAAGTCGCAAAGGACCTGATCAACGGGGATGAGATCAGTTATCCAGTCTATGAAGAGGTAAAAAAGAAGAAGTTTGGTTTATTTTAGGGGGGAATGTAGGGTGTTTGTTTTAACAAGAAGAAGAAAAATTGCCACATTGGTTGTTGTGGACAGTTTGTTATTGATCGCTGCAAATATTGCAGCAGCTAAATTCATGAAGCCGTTTGTAGCTATACCAATGGACCTTATTTTAATCTCTATCGGTTTGTCGATTGGTTTTTATTTATTTTATGGTAGTTTATTCAAAGTTTTCACTCGGATCAATCGCTATACAAATTTAAGAGAGATCATTGCAATTTTTAGTTCACTATCTGCAAGTGCTGCCTCAAGTATCCTCATACTGCTGTTCATTAATCGGCGATACAGTTTACGGTTAGTTATCTTTGCTTATCTGCTTTCGCTCTTATTGATCATCGGTAGCCGATTGATCTGGCGTATCTATATCGAAACAAAAAATATGAGATACGTATCAGCAGATTCTGCTAAAAATACCTTGATCGTTGGTGCTGGCGAAGGCGGGCGTATTTTATACAACAGCTTTCTTGGATCCAAAACGGCTCAAGATATCCACGTTGTCGGGTTTGTAGATGATGACCCGAATAAAAGAAATACGTATCTTTCAGGAAAAAAAGTATTAGGTGCATTAAAAGATATTCCGGAATTGATTGAAAAATATGACATTCAAATGGTAACGATCGCTATCCCTTCCTTATCAAGAAAAAAATTACGACGAATCTTCGAGTTAGTCGAATCCGCTCGTGTGAAAGTCAACACAATGCCTTCTATAGAAGAACTTGCTTCAGGGAAAATTAGCGTATCAAAATTAAAAACAATTGACGTAGTGGATTTACTGGGAAGAGATGAGGTAAAGCTGGATATTGAATCCATCAAAGATCAGATCACAGACAAAGTCATTCTTGTCACCGGCGCAGGAGGATCGATCGGTTCAGAAATCTGTCGGCAAATCATTCAATTCAATCCTGCAAAACTATTACTTTTAGGTCATGGGGAGAACTCGATTTACTTGATTGACCGTGAATTACGCACGCATCATCAAAAGTGTCCTACAGAAATCGTGCCGCTCATTGCGGATATCCAAGATCGCAAGAAAATCAATGAGATCATGGAACAATACCACCCAGATATCGTCTACCATGCAGCCGCTCATAAGCATGTACCATTGATGGAATATAACCCAAAAGAAGCAGTCAAAAACAATATTTTCGGTACAAAAAATGTAGCAGAAGCAGCCAAAGCAGCGAAAGTAAAAAACTTCGTCATGGTCTCGACAGATAAAGCCAACAATCCGCCAAACGTCATGGGTTCAACAAAACGAATCGCTGAAATGATCGTGACTGGGTTGAATGAAGAAGGCTGTACGAAATTCTCAGCTGTCAGATTTGGGAATGTCCTTGGTTCTCGTGGTAGTGTGATCCCAGTATTCAGAGAACAAATTGCTCAAGGCGGACCAGTCACTGTAACAGACTTTCGTATGACCCGATATTTCATGACGATTCCTGAAGCGAGTCGTTTAGTTATTCAATCTGGGGCGTTAGCAAAAGGCGGCGAAATCTTTATTTTAGATATGAGCGAACCAGTGAAAATCGTGGATCTAGCCAAAAATATGATCCGATTGAGCGGATATAGCGAAGACGAAATCGAAATCATTGAAACAGGTATCCGTCCAGGGGAAAAACTATATGAAGAACTATTGTTGGATAAGGAAAGAAACGATGAAGCAGTTTACGAGAAGATCTTTGTGGGAAACATCAAAGGTTACTCCATGCAAACAGTGATGGAATTTGTCAACAGTCTGCCGCAAGACGACGAACAATTGGCTAAAGACATTGTCACTTTTGCAAATGCTTCAAATAAGTAGGGGGAGTAAAGTGAAAGCAATTATTGTAGGAGCTGGTGGATTTGGCAAAGAGATTGCTTTTCTATTACAAAGTGTCTCTAGATATAAATTAATTGGTTTTGTCGATGATTCGTTAAAAATGCAAAATCAAGAATTATTGGGAAAACCTGTATTAGGAACAATAGACTCATTAATAGAATTAGAAGAAGAGACTGCTATTTTTCTGGGAATTGCTTCGCCAGATATCAAGGAGAAAATATATCAAAAGATAAATAAAAATAATAAACTGATTTTCCCTAATTTAGTTGCACCAAGTGCACTAGTGGGCATAAATGTTCAGTTAGGGATTGGCAATATTTTGATGCCCTATACGACTTACACTGCTGATGTAGTTTTAGGAAATTTCAATATGATCAATATCGGCTCTACTATCGGACATGATGCTCAAATCGGTAATTATAATTCAATTTTTCCAAGTGTAAATATTTCAGGACATGTTATATTAGGAGATAAAAATGAAATTGGAGTAGGTACTAAAATAATACAAAATCTAAGAATTGGAAATACGAATATTATAGGTGCAGGAAGTGTAGTAATAAAAAATATTAATAACAATACTAAAAATGTTGGCGTACCTACCAAAGTAATAGAAAGATGGGATTAAGTTGGAAAATAAACGAATATTATTAGCATCTCCTCATATGAGTGAAGAAGGATATGAACAAGAGTATGTAAAAGAAGCATTTGATACAAATTGGGTTGCTCCTTTAGGTGCGAATGTGAATGGATTTGAGAAAGAATTAGCAGAATACGTGGGAGCTAGTCATGCTGCCGCATTATCTTCTGGAACAGCAGCTATACATTTAGCCTTGAAAGCGGCTGGGGTCGGTAAAGATGACATAGTGATTTGTCAGTCCTTGACGTTCTCAGCTACTGCTAATCCAATTCTCTATCAAGGAGCTATACCTGTATTTGTTGATAGTGATTACGAAACTTGGAATATGAAACCTGAACATTTGCGAACAGCGCTAGAAAAATATCCTAACACAAAGGCTGTATTAGTAGTACATTTGTACGGTTTATCAGCTAACTTAGACGAAATTACTAAAATATGCAAAGAATACGATGTTACTCTAATTGAAGATGCTGCAGAATCATTAGGAACAACATATAAAGGAAAATATACTGGTACATTTGGGGACTATGGAATTTATTCTTTTAATGGAAATAAGATAATCACAACTTCAGGTGGCGGAATGCTTGTATCTAATGACAAAGAAAAGGTGGAAAAAGTGAGATTTTGGGCTACACAATCTCGTGAGAAGGCACGCCATTATCAACACAATGAAATTGGCTATAATTATCGAATGAGCAATATCGTTGCAGGTATCGGTCGAGGACAATTGAAAGTTTTAAATGAAAGAATTGAGAAAAAACGATATATTCATAGTTTTTATAAAAAAGAATTGTCTAAATTGGCAAATATACAATTCATGCCAGAAAATAATTGGAATGAACCAAATTATTGGTTAAGTGTCATAACAATAAAGGGAATAAATATGAATCATCTTATTGATGAGTTAGATAAAAATAATATAGAAGCCCGCCCAGTATGGAAACCAATGCATTTACAACCTGTTTTCAAAAATTATGATTATATTGGCGATGATGTAGCAGAAACTTTATTTGACTTAGGAGTATGTTTACCATCAGATACAAAGATGACAGATGAAGATTTAAAATATGTAGTATCCACGATTAAAAGAGTGATCAATGATGCGTAAAAAAACTTTCTATCAGCTTTTTGGAAAAAGAATTTTAGATATCCTATTGTCAGGCATCGCTCTCATTGTTTTATCACCGATAATCTTAATTGTAGGTATTTTAGTAAGAATTAAACTTGGTTCTCCAATTATCTTCAAACAAGAACGACCAGGAAAAAGTGAAAAAATTTTTTCCATGTATAAATTTCGCACAATGACTGACGAAAGAGATCACAATGGAGAATATTTACCTGATGAAATTCGACTAACTAAATTTGGAAAAATGCTTAGAGCAACAAGTCTAGATGAGCTACCAGAACTTTGGAATATTTTGAAGGGTGATATGTCGATTGTAGGACCTCGTCCGTTATTAGTGGAGTATTTGCCACTATATAGTGAGAAGCAACGGAAAAGACACAACGTAAGACCAGGATTAACTGGACTCGCTCAGGTCAATGGAAGAAATGCGATTAGTTGGGAAGAAAAGTTTGAATACGATTATTTATATATAGAAGATTATTCTTTTACAAAAGACATCAACATAATTTGGCATACTATAAAAAAGGTATTGAAGCACGATGGAATAACATCTAATTCCAGTGTAACAAATGAAAAGTTTACTGGTAATGAAGAATAAAGTGAGGAAACTATGAGAGTTTTATTTTATCTATTTTTAATATTAATTATTTATACAATGGTGGGCTATCCTATATTACTTGAACTCTTGAATAAACTTATTCATAAAAAGCAAATCAAATTTGATGAGAGTTACTGTCCAAGTGTGTCTGTAATAGTTCCAGCACATAATGAAGATTCTATTATTGAAAAAAAAATATTGAATTTGATGAGTTTAGACTATGAGAAGAATAAATTAGAAATTATTATCGCTTCTGATAATAGCACAGATGAAACGAATGAAATAGTCAAACGATATGTAGCTGAATTCCCGAAAATAGTTAAACTACATGTTGTTAAAGAACGAAAAGGAAAAACAAATGCACAGGACGAAGCAGTAGAAGTAGCCTGTGGTGAAATCATAGTTTTTACCGATGCTAATTCTATGTTAGAAAAAAAATCAGTAAAAGAACTTGTTTTATCATTATCAAATTTAGAAATAGGTTATGTAGCAGGAAAATTAGTTTATACTAATAACAAAATAAATTCGACAAGTGAGTCAGAGTCCACCTATTGGGATATTGATCTTAGAATGCGTAAAATAGAATCAGATTTAGCTTCTATAACAGCTGGTAATGGGAGTATATATGCTGTTAGGAAAAATGATTATATAAAAATTAATCCAATTTATAGTCATGACAGTATATATCCACCAAAATTTGTTAATTTAGGGAAAAAAGCTATTTACAATGAAAAAGCAATAGCATTTGAAAAAGCAGGAGAAACGGATAATGATGAATTTAAGAGAAAAATTCGAATGTCTCGTAAAATAATAATGATTAATTTTGTTGATTTTAGTAAATATAATTTTTTTAAGCATGGGTTATTTACTCTTTTTTATTTCTCACATAGAACACTTAGAAATAATCTATATCTAATGCATATAATTGTCTTTATAACAAACTTGATTTTAGTGTTTACCGATTCTAACTCAATATATGTTTTTTTGTTTATTGTACAGTTAATGATATATCTACTAGCATTAGTTGCTCGAAATTTAAATAATAAATATTTAAAATTTATTTCTTACTATGTAATGACAATATTAGCTCAACTAATTGGTGCTTACAGAGAGAGTACAGGAAAATCTAAACCATTTTGGGAAAAAGCAGAAAGTACGAGGTAGATTAATCATATGGAAGTTCTAGTGTCAAGTATGAATAAAGATATGTCTTTATTCAAAAAAATGAATATTCAAACAAATGCAATTATCATTAATCAAACTCCAGATATACCAGGAAACTTTTCATATAAACAACAAATATTCGATGACAAAACTTGGAAATTCTATTCTATGTCTGAAAAAGGTGTAGGACGCAGTCGTAATAATGCTTTGTTGAGGGCTTCTGACGATATCGTTATAATGGCTGACGAAGATGAAGTTTTTGTAGATGGTTATGAAAAAATCATTAATGATGCTTATTCGAAATATCCAGAGGCAGATATGATTGTTTTCGATGTGAGAGTTCATAATGGTGATGAAATAAAACATAGAGTAAAAAGAGACGGAAGAGTTAAGTTTTTTAATTCTTTTAGATACGGAACAGTGACGTTTACTTTTAAAAGGGATATCTTATTAAACAATAATATATATTTTTCACTTCTTTTTGGTGGTGGAGCTGAATTTCAATCTGGAGAAGATAGCCTTTTTATAACTGATGTTTTAAAAAATAAATTAAAAGTTTATAGTAATAAAGAAGTGATTGCAGATGTATATAATGATGATTCAAGCTGGTTTAATGGATATAATGAAAATTACTTAATTCACCGAGGAGCTCTATTTAGAGCTATCAGCAAAAAATTTTGTTTTTTTCTTATATTACAGTTTGCCTTGAGAAGAAAATCATTATTTTCTGGATTATCTATATATAAAATAATTATATTGATGTTACAAGGCAAAAAATCATTCGAAAATAATCTATAGGAATGGGATAGAATGAAATCAAATCTGAAAATAAGAAAAAATATATTTTCTAATAAAGAACTATCTGTGGTCATATTGTTATACTTACTTCCGATATCTTATGTGACGGCTGTAATTATACCAAAGTCCTATCTTTTCTATTCAGAAAAGATATTGTTTATTTTATTTTTTATTCTGATATTGAGTTTTAATAAGTTAAAGTTTACGTTTAAAAGTATATTTTTAATATTGATAACAATAACTTTATTTCTTGTTAATGCACTTTTTTCTGAATATCCAACTTATGTACTTGCGATTTTATTCAATTTTATTGTCATTTTTATACCTGTAGTTTACTTGATCAATGTTGAACTGGATTACAAAAAAATATTTGCTTATTGGCATAAATTTAGTATTATTTTTACTTTATTACTTCCTATTTTCATAAATTTATATTTTTTAAAAAAAATAGGATATTATGAAGTTGGATTAGTAACTCATATAAATACAATTTCCTTGGCATTTTCTATATCTCAGTCTAATAAAAAGACTAATATTATCTGTTTAATTGCTAATATCTTGATATGTCTTTTTTTTGGATCTAGGTCGGTTTTTGTTTCCAGTGTTATTTTAACATTTTTCGTATATTTACTCTTTAAAAGAAAAAGAAATTTTTCGTTTTATTTTATAATCTCTATTGTCTCAGGAATGGGAATATATATATATGCTAATCTGATTGATATACTATATTCAATTCAAAACTTGATGATCAGATTTGGGATAAATTCCAGAAATCTATCTTTGTTTATCCAACAATTAAGTGCACAAAATACAGATATCTATTTAAGCGGTAGAGATGGAATCTATCCTGTTATTATAGAACATTTAAAAATGGCCAACGGATTACCAGAGGGCGTCGGTGTTGCTAGGATTTTAACGCATAACATGTTTTATCATTCCCATAATTTTTTTCTCGAGATGTTACTAACTTTTGGGACTATTCTAGGTTCTATATTAATTATAGCTTTACTGTTTATGATTATATTTCATTTATTAAAAAATATTCAATCTTATCAAATTTATTTTGGAATAGCTTTATTAATTTCTTTTCTTTTAAGATCTTTAGTGGGCACATATTTTTTACAAGATGTTATTTTTATTTTGGGAGTATGTAGTCTAATTAATTACACATTTAGAACAAAAAAATAAGTTGAGGAGAAAGTTAATTTTGAAAATAATACTTTTAAGCTTTACTGATAGCACTAATTTTGGCGATCAATTTATAGTAGAACAATTAGAAAAAAGATTAAAAAAATATGGTAAAGTTATAACATACAGTTACAACTTTAGAAAAAACTTTTCCCCTATTGAATTTACAAGTTATATTGAAAAAAGCTGGCTTAATTCTTTAAAAAGTAATCTAAAAAATAAATTACAAAAATTCTCTATTGTTGATAAAATTAATAGCAAGCGGATCGTAAAACAGCTTGAATCAAGAATTGCAAATAGCTCTTTTATTGAGGATTTAAAAAAATCAGATATACTTATTTTCGGAGGAGGTAATGTGATTTTTGACTTGACTAGATTTGGTGATTCTGCTGGAAAGTTTGAAGTAATCATAAATGCTGCAAAAAAATATAATAAAAAAATAATATTTATGGATGTAGGTATTGGACCATTTGCTACTAAAAAACAAGTTATTAAAACACGAGAAGTTTTGAAATTAGCAGATTATATAACGGTTCGAGATCAAGGTTCCTATAACTTAATTAGTGATTTAAAAAATGTAGAACTTGGCATCGACCCAGTATTTTCTTTGAAGAAACAGTTCTGTAATGATAAAAAAAATCTTATTCCATGTATTGGTATTTGCATAATAGACTACACTTTGAATAAGGCAACTAAAAGTGACTATTACAAATACCTACAAGACACAAAAAAGTTAATACTAAAAATCAAAGTAGCACATCCTGAAAGCCAGATAATTGTTTTTAATTCGGAAATTAGAGATTTCGATGCTGTGCCTATTTTAAAAAAAATTTTGTCTGATTGTAAGCTTAATATAGAATATATGTTTGTAGGGAGTAAGAAACAATTAATAGATCTTTATAAAGATTTAGATATTATTATTGGAACTAGAATGCATTCAATGATTGTAGCTATATCTCAAGATATACCAGTTATAGGGATATCTTGGCAACCTAAAGTCTCAGAGATATTTAAAATAATTGATAATGAAAATTCAGTTTTTGATATCAAAACATTTGGAGAGAAGACAGACGAGATAATTGCAATTTTAAATAAGCAATTAGCAATAGTTGAAAAAAGTAATTTTGGATTTGCGCAGGAAATAATTGAAGAAAAAACGCAAATTGATTTCCGCCTATTAAATAAAGTCGCTGAGGAACTAAAT
Source organism: Enterococcus sp. DIV1224 (assembly GCF_050555455.1). Lineage (NCBI taxonomy): Bacteria > Bacillati > Bacillota > Bacilli > Lactobacillales > Enterococcaceae > Enterococcus > Enterococcus sp. DIV1224. Next base: position 873,691 of record NZ_CP187859.1, read on the forward strand.
AATGAATAAATATAAAAGACTAATATCGAATTCTCTAATCTTTGCAGTGGGAAATTTTGGTAGTAAGATTTTATTGCTATTGTTAGTGCCTTTTTATACATTCCAACTTACTACAAGTGAGTATGGAACTGCTGATTTAGTTACCACGACGATTAATATGCTTTTACCTATTGTGACCTTAAGTATTTATGAAGCAACCTTAAGATTTACAATAGGTGAAGATGAAAATAGACAATATTTAACTTTAAAAAATAGTTTTTTATTACTTTTTTTAGCATCTATTGTGTTCATTTTAGCAATTACCATAATTAATTTAAAAATAAAAATACCGTATTCTGAATTTATAATAATAATTATCGTATTACAGGGATTTCAAAATATACTAGCCCAGTATGTTCGCGCAATTAATAAAATCAAAATCTATGCTATAAATGGAATAATAATGTCACTAGTTCTTGCGATTTCAAACATAATTTTTTTAAAGTTTTTAAGTTTTGGAGTTGATGGGTATTTATTGTCTATCATTATGTCTAATCTCGTATCACTTTTTTTTATGATAATAGTTTTAAAGTTTGATTTTATTTTGATTGTAAAATCTAAAGTAGATTGGGAATTGTTTAAAAGAATGTTAGTTTACAGTGTTCCACTTATACCCAACGCATTTATGTGGTGGCTAATGAATGCATCTAGCAGATATTTTATTTTATTTTACTTAGATGCTACTGCAAATGGATTATTTGCAGTAGCATCTAAAATACCAAGTATATTATCAATGGTTCAAACAGTTTTTTTTCAGGCTTGGCAATTATCTGCTATTGAGGAATATGATTCTGATAACAAGCGGGAATTCTATTCATCAATTTTTTATTGGTTATCAACAATTATGATTATCTGTACTTCAATATTAATTTTATTTTTGAAGCCAATAATTAATATTACTATGTCCGGTAATTATTCATTGTCATGGAAACCAGTTCCATTTTTGTTAATTGGTTTAATATTCTCGAGCTTTTCCAGTTTTTTTGGAACCTTTTATATTGCAGAAAAAAAAACTACAGGCGTTATGTATACTTCTGTAATTGGTGGTATGGTCAGCTTAATTTTAAACTTTATCCTAATTAGGTATTTTGGAATAATTGGTGCTGGACTATCTACTTTGATTAGTTTTTTATTAATCTGGATACTACGAGTTAGAGATATAAATAAATTTTTTAAAATAAATATTCAACTTAAACGCCTATGTATTTCTATAAGTGGGTTGATTTTGCAAGTAGTTTTCATTTTTTTTATAAATAATATAGTATTAAATGTTTTACTATGTTTTAGTTTGATAGTTTATGAAGGAATCCCTTTATGGCAGTCAGTGATAAATTTAAAAAAAAGGTAGGAACTTGATTATGGAAATATCAGTTTTCGGCTTAGGATACGTTGGCCTAGCCAACGCTTTATTACTTAGCCAGCATGAAAATGTTAAAGCATATGATATCGTTGAAGAAAAGATCGATATGCTAAGAAACAGACAATCACCTTTAGAGGATAAAGAAGTTCACGAGTTTCTCGAGCGGGATGATTTAAATGTGGAATTTACTAAAGATTTCGAGGAAGCTGTACTTTTTGGTGATTACTTGATCATCGCTACACCGACAGATTACGATGAAAAGAAAAATTACTTTAATACTTCCACAGTTGAAGACGTTATTGAAAAAGCCCTGATCATTCGACCAGATGCAACCTTTATTATTAAGTCAACTGTTCCTGTGGGATATACATTAGAATTAAAAGCAAAATTTAAAACAGAGAATATTATTTTTTCTCCAGAGTTTTTAAGAGAAGGGAAGGCATTGTATGATAACTTGCATCCTTCTCGAATTGTTGTAGGAGAGTGTTCTGATAGAGGGCAAGAAATAGCGGATATGTTTGAACGGAACGCTTTAGATAAAGATGTGCCAGTTCTTTTGACACATCCTACTGAAGCTGAAGCAATCAAATTGTTTTCAAACACTTATCTTGCTTTACGCGTAGCATATTTTAATGAGTTAGATACTTATGCCGAATCTCGAGGATTGAACACAAAACAAATCATTGAGGGTGTAGGGTTAGATCCTCGAATTGGCTCTCACTACAATAATCCCTCATTTGGTTACGGAGGATATTGTTTACCTAAAGATACAAAGCAGCTAAGAGCAAACTATGAAAATGTTCCAAGCAATATCATTAGTGCAATTGTAGACGCAAATACGACAAGAAAAGATTTTATTGCAGAACAAATTTTAGCGAAAAAACCTAAAACTGTAGGAATCTATCGGTTAACAATGAAGGCAAATTCTGACAACTTTCGGTATTCATCTATCCAAGGCGTAATGAAACGTATCAAAGCAAAAGGGATCGAAGTCGTAGTTTATGAACCAACACTAGATGAAGAAGCATTTTATCATTCACGGGTAATCAAAGATTTCGAAGAATTCAAGAATATGTCAGATGTGATTGTATCAAATCGTATGGAGCCAGCTTTAGCTGAAGTAAAAGAAAAAGTTTATACGAGAGACATATTTAGTAGGGACTGAGAAAGAAACCTCGCACCACTATCAATTGATAGTGGTGCGAGGTTTCTTTCTCCATTTGCTTCCCGCCTACTTCCGCTTCTGCTGCTTTCCTGCGTTGCGGCCTTTGTTGTTTGTACTGTTTTTGGGTTGCTTGATTTGTTTGGTTGCTTGTTTGCTGTCAGCTGGTTTAGCTGATTCTGTCACATCTTTTCTTGGAGTGACGACTTGTTTTGGTGGGTTTTGTTTCAACTCTTCTGCCACTTGTGCTTTCAAACGTGGTTTCATCATAACGTTTGTGATGAATGTTTGCAGACAGCTGAACACACCACCGACTACCCAGTAAAGTGTAACACCGGCTGGCGCACTGATCGACATGAAGACGATCATAGCAGGAGAGACGATCAGCATCGTACGCATCGTCTTTTTCTGTTCTTCAGGAATACCGATCGTTGAGATATATCCTTGAAGCAGATAAGCGACCCCTGCAATGGCAACAAGCACCATACTTGGTGAGCCTAGATCGATGCCGTAGAAAGATGATTCCCGAATACCTTCTGTATAACGTGCCGTAAAGTACAAGGCAGAGAAGATCGGCATTTGGATCAATAGAGGCAGACAGCCGATTCCGCCGGTCATACTCAATCCGTTTTCGCGGTATACTTGCTGCATTTCTGCTTGTGCCGCCATTTGTTCTTCACGTGTTGTTGCAGCTTTCAATTTTTGTTGGGCTGCTTCAACTTGTGGTTTTAACGCTTGCATTTTTTCAGATTGGATCATTGTTTTTTTCGATTGACTGATACCTAGTGGCAAGATGATGATACGAACGATCACAGTCATTGCAATAACTGCCCAGCCGTAAGACCAATTGAAATTCTCAACTAGATATGTAATCGCTTGGCCCATAGGATGGACGAGTACTCGATAAACGATTCCTGAAGTGTCAGGGTTTCCGTTTGAATCCATCCGCACACAGCCAGATAAAAAGAGCAGGATACTGACAAGTCCGGATCCCAATAACCAGTTTTTCCATTTATTCATAGAATACTTCCTCTTCTATAATTTTTACACAAACTTAACTATACTAAAAAAGCGCATGGAATTCAATCAACTTCATAGAAATTTCATATAAATATTCTTTCTTTTTCGTAGCGAAAAATTTTGAAAAAAGACAAAAAACCAAGAAAGAAATACTTGGAAAGAAAAGGGTGATTCCAAGTGTTTCTTTCTTATTTAAAAAACTAAAAACTTTTTTTATTCTGCCCGAAATAGAGGAGTCAAATGAACTCACTGCAAGTGATAGATCAGCTTTTTTACTACCTGTCTTTAATACTTGAGGCAAAGCGCCTCAAAAACAACCTTATCGACGGTGTTCAAAAGTCAGTTTCTCGGTATTAACAAAATATGAGAAGCTATTTTGAAAATGTTTCTCCTTAATACTCGAGGCAAAGCGCCTCAAAAACAACCTTATCGACGGTGTTCAAAAGCTTGCATCTACGGCATTAAGTCCAGCCTGTTGAAAAATATGGAGAGCTATTTTTCACAACCTGTCCTTAATGCTTGATGCAGACCAGCTTTTTCACAACCTTATCCCACCACATCAAATTTCTTTCGTTCCTCAATCATCGGGTCTTCTTGGACATCCACATACTGCACTCGTCCACTTGGGCTCGGAGACTTCTTGACTTCTTCGATAAATTTTTGGATGATGTCGTCATTTCCGATTGCTTCGATTGTGACTGAGCCGTCGTCTTCGTTTTTTACCGTTCCGGTCACGCCTAACTGATCAGCAACCATCTTGGTCATATAGCGAAATCCTACGCCCTGGACACGTCCTTGGACATTCATTTTAACTTTGCGCATGTTCGTCACCTTTCTTTCCTGTTTTATAAATCAATGATACCGATTTTTTTAGGATGAAACAAGCTCAAGCACCTATTCCATGATATAATCAGGTGAGGTGAAGGAATGTGAAAGAGATCCAATCAGCAAAAAATCCAAGAATCAAAGAATTAAAAAAACTACATAAAAAGAAATACAGAGAAGAAAAGGCAGAATATCTTTTGGAAGGGTTCCATCTGATCGAAGAAGCTGCGTCGTCTGATGCAGAAATAAAAGAACTTTTTGTGACACAGAGAGGTATGAAAGAATGGGGAGACTGGCTGGCTGTAAACAAAGAGATTTCTACTTTTCTAGTTTCAGATGAGGTCATGACCGCTATGTCAGATCTACCTACACCGCAAGGGATCTTAGCAGTGATGACGTTAACATCTGAAGATACGCCAGATTTTTCAGGAGGCTGGCTTTTACTAGATAATGTACAGGATCCTGGAAATGTGGGAACGATGATCCGTACGGCAGATGCGTTTGGTATGGCTGGTGTTTTATTAGGTAAAGGAACGGCAGATATTTATAGTACAAAGGTGCTGCGAAGCATGCAGGGAAGCAATTATCATTTGCCTGTGTTACAAAAAGATTTGGCAGATGTAATCCCTGTAATGAAAGGCAAAGGGTTTACGGTGTACGGTACAGAATTAAATGAAGAAGCACATGCATTAGACAAAGTAGAAAAAACAGAGGATTTCGCTATAATCATGGGAAATGAAGGTCAGGGAGTCAGTCAGGAAATCTTGTCTTTGACTGATCAGAACGTATATATCCCAATGAAAGGAAATGCGGAATCATTGAATGTCGGAGTCGCAGCAGGGATCGTTCTTTATCATTTTTCTTTATGATTAAGGAACTATTAAGCTTTAGCTATTTTATCTAGAGCGACTAGAATAATCCGAACACTGGTGGTATACTTAGATCAATTTCAGAAGAAAATGAAATTCAAAAAGGTGGCAGATCGATAATTATGACAGAAAAATGGCGTGAAGACGAAGAATATATGTCTTATGTACAAGATCTTTTAGAAACAGAAGCAGTGAAAAAATTAGCAAATTACACACAGCATGTTCATTCCACTCGTTTGGAGCATTCCATCAGTGTTTCTTACTATAGTTATCTGCTCGCAAAAAAATGGGGTGGCAATGCTAAAGCAACAGCGCGTGCTGGACTTTTGCATGATCTGTTCTACTATGATTGGCGTACGACGAAATTTGACGAGGGAACACATGCGTATATCCATCCAAGAATTGCTGTAAAGAATGCAGAAAAAATCACCGATTTGTCGGATCTTGAGCGAGATATCATTTTGAAGCACATGTGGGGTGCAACGATCGCACCGCCTAAGTATAAAGAAGGATATATTGTGACATTCGTGGACAAATACTGCGCAGTCAAAGAAGCGGCTCAGCCCATGTCTGCAAGTATGCGTAAGAGATGGCAACGTTACTTTGGGAAAGAATCCTCGATTTAAAAAGTAAAACCAATAATAATAGACTATATTCCGAGAAAATTTGGCTGATTTTCTCGGTTTTTTCTGTTTGCAGTTGACTATCTGTTCAAGATACGGTTTACTTTTATTTATCGAATGAATCATGTACATAGAAGAATAAGCATTAAAGGGGGTGATGATAAGATGCAAAACGTATCTTATTTAAAAGAGTCCGGGATCTTCAGGTAACACATACTTTGCAGAAGATCACTTTTTTCTACAAAGTATGCACTTTGGTTAGAAGAAAGGACTTTAAAATCATGGAACAAACAATAAAACCATACCAATATTTTTTTATAAAAAGAGAAGTAGAACAGTTATTAAATGCGTACTCATCTGTCAATGATCCAAAAACGGTACAAACAGTTCAGGCACTAGCAGCTGAAAAGATTCGAGACATATTAAATCACGAACTGCCAGAAATCGATACATTTTTAACGACAGTTTTAGACGTAAAACTGACAAAAGCGCAAGCAGAAAGAGCATTGGAGAAGCTGAAGCAAATCGTTCAGCCGTTTATGCAGCCTAGCAAACTACAAATCGAGAAATTATTCCGAAAAGTGAAAAAACTCAAACAACCAGCTTGGAATGAAATCGACTTGCAAGAACATACGTACATCGGCTGGAATGATCCAGGTACGCAGAAAAAATTCATGGTCTATTACGAAGATGAAAAATTAAAAGGGATTAGCGGTACTTTATCACCAACGATAAATAAGGGAATCTGTGCAATCTGTCAGAAAACATCGAATGTTTCGCTTTTTCTTTCTACAACGAAGGCAGGTTCTGATGGCACGTATACGAAAAAGGGGAATTATATTTGTCATGATAGTGACCAATGTAATCAACAGTTAACGAAATTGGCTCCTTTCTATGAATTTGCTGGACGTGTAAAGAAAGAACGATAATTTTATTGTTTTTTACAGAAAAATATGCTATCTTTTAATGGAAGTGAATAGGTGATGGTGTTCGCCTTTAAATGCTAACGAAAGATAGCTAATGACGCCTACTAAAGTCTGGGGACAGCCCCTTTCTTTAGTAGGCGTTTTTTTATTGAGGAGGAATTTTTTATGGAAAAACAATTACCGAGTCCAGTGCGCATTTTAGTGTACATGCTGAAGTGGCTGGTGATCACAGCGATTCTCGGTATATTCATGGGGAGCTTGTCTGCTTTTTTCTTAAATAGCCTGACAGTTGTGACAGATATCCGACTATCACATCCTTGGCTCCTTTATCTACTACCAGTTAGTGGTGCGCTTTTTGCTTATCTCTATGCGTATCACGGCGGACTTTCTAGTCGTGGAAACAACTTAGTGATCGATCAAGGAAATGGTGGAGAAGAAAAAATCCCGTTGCGACTTATTCCACTTACACTGTTTGGAACCATAACTACCCATTTATTTGGGGGATCTGTTGGTCGTGAAGGAACAGCAGTTCAAATGGGGGGAGCATTAGCTGATAATATAGCGCATTTATTCCGATTGGATAAAGCAGAACGGGAGATTTTGGTTATCAGTGGAATCAGTGCGGGTTTTAGTTCTGTATTTGGCACACCTTTAGCTGGAACATTATTTGGATTAGAAGTGTTGGCAATCGGTAAAGTCCGAACAGAAGCAATATTTCCTAGCTTCTTTGCTGCGCTTTTTGCAAATTTCATGACAGAAAGCTATGGTGTTTCTCATCTACATTACCAAATGGGTGTGATTCCTGAATGGAGTATGTTGCTGTTCTTCAAAGTTTTTGTTGCTGGGATTGCTTTTGGTTTGATTGGTTGGGTATTCAGCCGTTCGATCGTCTTTTTAAAAGCGCGGTATGCGCAATGGATTCCTCATCCTGTTTGGCGAAATACGATAGGTGGAGCAGTAGTTGTAGCCGCAGCGTTGATTTTGCAAACACAACGTTACCTTGGGTTGAGTCTTCCGTTACTGCAGGAATCATTTAATGGACAGGCACATGCTTATGATTTTATTGGGAAATTATTCTTCACGGTCTTGTCTTTAGGTGCGGGGTACCAAGGGGGAGAAGTGACACCACTATTTGAGATTGGTGCAACGCTTGGCGCAGTACTAGCGCCTTTGCTCCATGTTTCTGTTCCTTTTCTTGCTGGATTAGGTTTTATCGGGGTATTTTCTGGTGCGACAAATACACCGATTGCCTGTTTTGTGATGGGAATCGAATTATTTGGTTCACAAGCTGCTGCTTACTTCTTTATGATCTGCTTGATCAGCTTTATGTGTTCAGGAAACAGCGGTATTTATTCTGCACAGCAAGTAGCCGTCAAAAAAGGAATACTATTCTTGCCAATCGTCAAGAGAATAAAAGAAAAAAACAAGGTGTGACATATGTTTTGTCACACCTTGTTTTTTTAGAAAAGTAAAGTGATCAGTGATAAGAATGCGGAACCTGCGAAAAGCAATCCGCAAATGATCATATGTCTTTTTTTGTTCATCATCAAGATGGCGATGTATTCTCTTAAAAACGCGTTAGGCAAGTAATAGAAAGCTGTTTTTGCCCCAATGCCATTTGCCTTCAGTTTCGCTTGTCGTGCATAGAGACCAGCTCTGAAAATGTGGTAATTGTTGGAACTGAAGATCGCGCGATAGGGACCTTTCATTTGCTGATCCATGATTTCCTTTGAATAGCGCATATTCTCCAAAGTGGTTGTCGAATTGGTTTCGACAAGAATATCTCTTTCAGGAATTCCTTGTTCCATGGCATATTGTTTCATCGCCATTGCTTCTGGTACTTTTTCGTCTGCTCCCTGTCCACCCGACATTAATAGGATAGGCGGATTTAATGTCGCACGGCTTTGTGCCCAATAAAAAGCAATCGCCTTATTGATTCGCTTGGCAAGAAGAGGAGAAACTGTTTCTCCATTGATCAACCCGGCGCCTAACACAACGATGAAGTCTTGGTTGTATCGAGGGCGGTTGAACTGATACAAGAATGAGACAGTCAAAAAGTTGTAGAATACGATAAATAGATAGATCAAGATCAATGGGATGCAGAAAAACAAAGCATTTATCCATTGTGGTAAATATTTTAACAAGAAAAAGTCAAAAACAAGAAACAATGTAAGAAAAATGGCTAGTATCAACGTTAAAAGATTAGCTAATGAATGCGATTCTCTACGTAAAACTGTGACACCGTTCCAAAAAAGAAAAACGATCAATCCATAAATGCCGAATAGAAAGACAAGCAGTAACGGGATCGTGATCAAGGCAATCAGTCCGCCAAGAAAAATATTTTGTGTTTCGTATAGCAAGACAAACAAGTAGATACCAAAACTAATGAGGAAAATATTGAATAAAAGACCATTCAACAGCCTTCGCTTTTCTGAAAAATAGGAAAAGGCAAAGATACTGAAAAACACTAAGGGAATCAAAAAATAAAAGGTCGAATAAAAAATTTCCAACACGACAAAATAAGTCAAGATTACCGCAAACGTCCATGTACTGCTGTAAAAGAACAAGGAAGGATCCTTTTTCTGTTTTCGCCAATAAACGATGGAGAATACCCCAATAAGATAGAGAACCAAAAAAATCAGATCTCTGGTTAGATTCATAAATTCAACTCCTTTTTCTTATACAGTATAACGAAAATAGATGAAAAAAGCTGTTATTTAAACTAGAAAAAACAAAAAAACATCTTCCACATGGAAAGATGCTTTTTTCTTTTTGTTCAATTAAAACAAGTTACCGAAAAATTCTGCGACGCGTCGCCAGCCAATAACGAAAATATTTGCTTTTTCTACGGTTTTATCCGTGATGATTTCTGTGGATGGCGCGTTGTTGTCTTCAAGATAACCTAATTTATCTTCTGCCAAGGTGATCGTTGCGGTACCGATTTTTGTTCCTTTATCCATAGGTGCTTGGATCTCATTGTCAGTTACTTGTTTTTTGTCAAGAGTTGGTGTGATTGTTAATTTTCCAGTATCCATATCGTTCCGTACCCATACTTTTACAGGACTTTTAAGCACAACGGGCACTGTTGATTCTTTTCCGTCTTTTACATCAATGGTTTTTAGACTAGGGATACTTGCATTGGCTTTTCCAAGCTCTTTTTCTGACCAATTGTCGTAGCAATAATCCATTAAGCGAGCTGTTTCATTGAAACGGGCACTTGGGTTTTCCGCATGGCCGTCTGCATTCAATACGACAGTGATGATTCGTTGATCGTTTTTAGTGATCGTACCGACGAAACAGGCTCCTGCAAGTTCAGTCGTACCAGTTTTTAATCCGTCCACGCCTTCTTTATAATTCACGAATCCTGGGAGCATCCAGTTCCAGTTGACCATTTCTACTGGTGATTGCGTGTTTTCGCCAAACATTTGTGTCGTAGTGCTAGATACATCCAGTATTTCTGGAAAATCCAAGATCAAATGACGGGCAACGATAGCCACATCTTGAGCAGACATTTGATTTTCGTCGTTTTCTCCAGTACCTTCTGGTCGGTTTTCGCCAAGATAAGAGTTATTCAGTCCTGATGCATTAACGATCGTTGCATCTTTGATACCCCAATCTTTCAATTGTTCTTTCATTCGTTCAGTGAATTTTGCTTCGCTGCCAGAGATTTTTTCTGCCAAGGCAACCATTGAAGCGTTGGCTGACTGGATGATTGCAGAGTCGAATAATTCTTTAACGGTGTAGGTGTTTTCTTTATGCAAAGGAACATTTGATAAATCTGGGGTGACACTCAAATTTTCTGCATAATCTGAAATTGAAACTTTATCATCCCATGATAGTTTCCCTTCTTTTACTTGATCAAGGACGATGTAAAGACCGATGATTTTTGTGATTGAAGCGATCCCCATGGTTTTTTCTCCATCTTGATCATAAAGAATCTTACCGCTTTGCGCATCTACAGCAAAGGCTGCTTTTGCATTTACTTTGAAAGTATCTTCAGCTTGCACAGCAACAGCTGGTAGAAAAGAAGCAAGGCAAAGAATGAGACTAGCCAATAATAGGACTAGACGTGTTTTTTTTATGGACATATCCGATCTCCTTGTATTTAATTTGTTTCGCTACAAATTAAAATTTTATCAGAGAGGGAAGAGAGTTTCAATGTTTCTGAAAAAAACTTTAGGATAAGAACGCGCGTTATGAAAAGGTTAGCGGTCATTTTTTCGTACTTTTATAGGAACAGGCTGTGTTTCCGCCTCTAATAAGCGGGAAGCGCTGAAAGCAAACAAGCTGATGATACTTAATAAACTAAAAATCATAATCAAATGCATAAGGTCCACCTCTTTTATTCTTTTTCTTAGTCTAACAGCCTTTCATGAAGAATAGTTGAAGACTATGCCCAAATAATTGAGGAAATTATGAAGATAACTTAAAAAAATTGCTAAATACCCAACTAAAGAAACCGTTTTATTTTTTTAGATACGTTTTATTGTATGGAAAAATAGTGTTGTGGTAGACTTTAGATAGACACAAAGGAATGATTTTTTTAGGAGGGGTACGTTTATGGCAAAAAAGGATAAAGAACTACTGTCACAATTGACTTCAGAAGGCGCTAAAGGACCGTTCGTCACGATCATGCTGAATACGCATGTCGCACATCAAGATGTGGAAAAAGATCAAATCAAATTCAAAAATTTTGCAAAAGAAGCAAAGAAACGTTTTGAAAAAAAATATTCCGAGCATGACTGGTCCCCGTTCCAAGAAAAAATTGAAAATTTGTTAGGAGATCCTTCGTTTTGGCGTAGTGCAACTACGAGTGTAGCGGTCATTATAACTGCTGATCAAACCTATATCCATCGTTTGAGTATCCCGGTAGACGATCAATATTATGTAAGTGATCTTCCTTATTTACTGGCCATTATCAAAAATGGACAGTTCAACTATTCCTATTATCTGTTGGGATTGAACCGCGACTCCATGAAATTGTATGAAGTCAGCAACAAACAAGTAAAAGAAGTGTCTCTACCTGAAGGGGCACCGGTCGATGTTGTTACTGCATTGGGATCTGAACTGACAGGTGGCGGTTTGAACTTCTCTTCTAATGGAGGGGGCGGTGCCCGAGATGGCGTTACTTTCCATGGCGTGAATCCAAAAGATGAAGAAGTAGAGATCGATTGGGTCAACTATTACCAAGCAGTTGATACGTACTTGAAGGATTCTTTCGAAAATCCTGAACAATGGCCGATTTATTTATTCGCTCTACCAGAAAATCAGACGATGTTCAAAAAAATCGCCAAAAATCCTTACTATTGTGCAGACGTTGCGATTTCTGCTTCTCCAGCACAACTATCCTTTAGAGATATCGAAGAAGGAGCGAAGAAGCTGTCAAATGAACTAGCAGCCCAAGAATCAAAAGAGTACAATAAACTTTTAGATAAGAAATTCATCGATCAGTTAGTTGATATCGTTCCAGCTGCGAAAGAAGGAAAAGTATCCCATTTGTTTATCGCTACGTCAAACTTAGCTGATGGTTTCGGAGAAGATCCTGAAACAGAATATGATCGGCGTCAAGTGCTGAATGCTTTGGCAGACGATGTAATTATTAATGGTGGGAAAGTGTTTATTTTGGATCAAAAAGATGCACCAGATGAAAAGAGTCTGACAGCGATTCTTCGTTATTAAAGAGGTTGTGAAATCAGTGTTTTGACCTGAGTATTAGAGAGGAAAAGCTGTTCTGCCTGTTCTGCATCAAGAAATAAGAAGAGATTTACAAAAATTATTTCTCAAATTTTTGTGAAATTTCGGCTTATTTCCGAAGAAGCTACTTCCGGAACACCGTTTAAAGGAGAGGTCGTGACATCGTCACGACCTCTTTTTTGACGATTATGATACAAAAAACACCATTTATGAATGAAATGCAAATAACGGTCGTTCTTGAGATATGATTTTAATTGGGAAAAACTTATCGATAAGGAGGTCTTTATGAAAAAAAGACTGTTATGGTGTTTGCTGTCTCTATCCCTAAGTTTAACAAGTCAACCAGTTTTTGCAGAAGAAACACAGCGTTCTCTAAGCACAGGCGCACGTATGTACAAAAATATTTATGCGCAGACATCAGCATTTGATTCTGCGTTCCCTGAAACAGAAGAACGGGCTTTGCAGCCAAGATTTGGTTATTTTTGGTATTGTCCGTCATGTGATTACGAAAGCTGCTGGCATTTCTTCCATTCAACAGCTGCAGCTTTTGCTGTTACCCATGCTCAGAAATATGATGGGCATCATCCTGTCATTTATGAGGTATAGGTATGAACAAAAAAGAAAAATTAATCTCGTTGATCGTATTGGTTTGTCTTGTTCTTCTGGTCACTGTCATAGGCTATCAGAAATACCATGAGAACATCAGACCTACTAAAGAGTCTTCCCCATCCTCAACCGTTGAAACAGAAACAATAAATAGTCAGACAGAATAATTTTTTTAGTTTAAAGAGGTGCAAAGGATCGAAAGAGGGGTATCTGAACAATAAAACATTTGTCATTAAGAAAGTTCGGTTTTTCACTTGATGTAATCGCTGAGAAAACATTTTTTTATAAAAAAATATCGAAAAACTCTAGCGTTTTTGTAAACGGTATGATATACTGTAGAAGTAGTTTTTGTTCGGTAATCTGTGGTAGCTTGTTTCAAATAAACATCTTCCAGATATACACCATTCAAGTAATTGCAAAATATGTGTTGAAACACAAGGAGGATTTTTATTATGGAAACAGGTACAGTAAAATGGTTTAACTCAGAAAAAGGATTTGGATTCATCACTGCAGAAAACGGAAACGATGTATTCGTTCATTTCTCAGCTATCCAAGGCGACGGATTCAAAACTTTAGAAGAAGGCCAAGCAGTAACTTTCGATGTTGAAGAAGGTCAACGCGGACCTCAAGCAACAAACGTTACTAAAGCTTAATTTACCTATATTAAAAATAAAAGTCCAGACATTTATGTGTCTGGGCTTTTTTGTCTTTTTTTCCTTAAAAAGCGATGAGAGTATTTTTCTGCACTTTGTAGTATAATTTCAAAAGAACATTAGAGGCAGGAGAAGAGGAAGATATTTTGAAACCAAGAACTTATGCAGTCGTTGATATCGAGACGACTGGGACGAATCCAAAAGAAGATCGGATCATCCAATTTGGCTGCGTCATGATTGAAGCTGGTCGGATCACTTCACGTTTTTCGATCGATATTCATCCAGGGCGGAAGATTTCAAAACAAATCCAGCATTTAACAGGGATCACGAATCAACGCGTCCAAAAAGCGCCTTATTTTGAAGATGTCGCCCAAACGATTTACAATCTTTTGGCAGACACCATATTTGTCGCGCATAATATTTATTTTGATTATAATTTTTTGAACCATGAACTCATGCGATGCGGACTTCCTAGTTTGAAGATACCGGGCATCGATACCGTAGAACTTGCACAAATTTTCTTGCCGACGGAACCAAGTTTTCGCTTAGCTGATTTGTCAGAAAGCCTTGGCTTTATTCATGAGAATCCTCATCAGGCGGATAGTGATGCCGAAGTGACAGGTCAGCTTCTTTTACTGATCGAAGAACGAATGAGGAAATTGCCGATCATCACATTAGAGCAGATTGCACGATTAAGTAGCCATACAGGAATGGATACGAGTCGTTTCATTTACCACGTGCTTGAAGAAATGAAAGAAAACCCGGAGCCCCTTGATCTCTCATTAGAAATCATCGATGGGCTAGCTTTGCAGAAAAAAGAAGTGGAGCTATTCACATCCGTCCATTATGGCGAGCGGACATATCCAAGAAAAAAACAAGAAAAAGAAAAAATGTTTGGTAAAACACTGATGTATCGAAAAGAACAGAACAGGCTGATGAATGCTGTCTACGATCATTTCACAAAAGATGAATCAAAAGATTTGATGATCGAAGCAGCTACAGGAATGGGCAAAACGATTGGTTATCTGTTGCCTTTGAGTTATTTGGCTACACCTGAAAAACCAGCTGTCATCAGCACCGTTTCGCTTGTTTTGCAGCAGCAGATCATGGAAAAAGACATTCCATTACTGAATCAATTGCTAGATCAGCCGATACAACCTGTGATTATCAAAAGCTATCGCCACTATATTGATTTACAGCGTTTTAAAGGTACACTTGTGGAACCGCCGGGACAAAAACAATATGCTTTGTACCAAATGGCTGTCTTAGTTTGGCTAACACAAACGAAGACCGGTGATTTGGATGAATTACATTTAACCAATCTGAACCATGCATTCTTTGCAGATGTCGCGCACAGAGGCACTGGGTTTTTAGCAAGGAATCAGTCGTTTTACAAACAAGACTTTGTGCGTTTCTTGCAAAAGAAAATCAAACAAAGCAATTTTTTGATAGTCAACCATGCATTTTTAGTACAAGAAACACAGCGAAAAGAACCATTGCTTCCAGCTAGTCCTTATTTGTTGATTGATGAAGTGCATCATTTGCCGGAAATTGCTGAAAAAGTAAATGACAAACGACTAAGTATTAACTACTTCCATAAACAAATCCAGCAACTGGAAGAGCCGAATCAGTTATTTGACCGCATACAAAGTTATTTGCCGAAGGAACATGAAGCCTTGCGCTGGTTGTCGATTTATCGAGAAGAACTCTCTGCACTATGCGAAGCGCAGATTTGTGTGGCAGAGGGATTAATGAACTTAGTAAGCAGCAAGCAGCCTAACGGACAATATCCAGAAGAAGTCATGATGACAAAAGAAATGTTGGATCAGCTGCCACTGGAATCTGGAACAGCAATGGATCATCTGCAACTTTTTTATCAAGAGATCCAACAACTACAATCACAGATGCGCTTGACTTTTGAGATTATCCAAGAAAGTTGGACCAACCAGATGCGGATCGATTTAGCAAGTTTATATAGCTTATTTGATCAATTAGACAAGCAATACTTGCTGATGGACCAATGGCTAGAAGACTGGCGAGATCATTTGATCCATTGGTTCGTTCCCGGGAATACAGCACAGCAGATGATTTTTCATCTCCATGATTTTCAAGCAGCTATGTTGCCGTCAACTGTGTGGTATCCTCGATATGACCATATTCTTTATATTGGAGGAACACTGAAGATCGGACCTAATCGACAGTATCTCTCTAAACGACTTGGCATTGAAGCAGCACCTCTTAAAGTGATTGCTTCTCCTTATGATTACGAGAAACAGGCAAGAATCTATGTGCCGAAAGAAGCACCTGCAGTCCATCAAGTCAGCAATCAAGCATATATCGATTATTTAGAAGCAGCACTCACAGGATTGATTGAACAAGAAGATCGGCCGATCCTTGTTTTATTCACTTCTCATGATGTTTTACAAAAGATATA
Source organism: Enterococcus sp. DIV1224 (assembly GCF_050555455.1). Taxonomy (NCBI): domain Bacteria; kingdom Bacillati; phylum Bacillota; class Bacilli; order Lactobacillales; family Enterococcaceae; genus Enterococcus; species Enterococcus sp. DIV1224. Next base: position 889,902 of record NZ_CP187859.1, read on the forward strand.
TCAGAAAATGCATTTGTCTATGCTAGAAAAAGGACGTGAAATTCTTGCTCAAGGATTTGGCGGAAGTCGGGAAAAACTTTTGAAACGCTTCATTTTGTCAGAAAAAAGCGTCTTATTTGGTGCTGACAGCTTTTGGGAAGGTGTAGATTTACCTGGAGATGCTTTGCAGATTGTTGTAGTCACACGTTTACCCTTCGACAACCCGTTACGTCCGATGGTCAAAGCTAGGAATGCTTATCTGGAATCAGAGGGGATCAATCCTTTTTATCAGGAATCCGTGCCTAAAGCAGCTTTGAAGTTACGCCAAGCATTAGGCCGTTTGATAAGGACGGAGACAGATCGTGGCGTATTACTTATTTTGGATCGGAGATTAGTCACTGCAAAATATGGTGCACGAATCATCCATGCATTACCGAAAAAAGTACCGATAAAAGAGCTAGCTATGGATGAAATCTATCAGGATATCCATGAATTCTTAAAGAAAAATGAAGAAGGAAGTTAAAGGTGCCGTCTTTTTTCATCATTAAAATCTGCTATAATGAAAAGGAATGAAGATAAAGGAGCGACGACCCTTGAAGAAAAAACAGACAAAGGAAAAAACGATTAATCGCGTATTGCTTGGCTTGATCGTATTTTTATTAGCGGTCATCGTGATCAGCTCGATTTTTTACTTGCGTTCCAGTCGTCCGGCGGTCCAGGCGAAAAAAGAAGCAGTAGAAATCGCAAAGAAATATGCAAATCTCGAGGAAGCCGATCATTTTTACTGGTTTACTCGAAAGAAAACGTACTTTTCATTGACGGGTACGAATGATAAAGGAAAAGAAATCGCCGTTATCATTCCTAAATCTGGTGAAAAAGTAAAAGTATTGGATCAAACGAAGGGATTGACTGAAAACGAAGCGAAACAAACAATTGCTGCAGCTCATCCTGAAATCCAAATCGAAAAAGCAGCTTTAGGAATGTACGATGATCAGCCTGTATGGGAAGTAGTAGGAAAAGAAACAAATGGAAAATTGAATTATTACCTGATTGGTTTTGAATCAGGAGATGAAGTCAAGACAATCAAGGGAATTTAATAGATAAAGGAATGAATGGGATGGAGTTATCAAAAAGAACGAAACGATTAGAACCATCTGTTACTTTGGCAGCTGCGGCAAAAGCCAAGGCGTTAAAAGCAAAAGGAAGAGATGTGCTGAGTTTGACTGTGGGAGAACCGGATTTTGCGACACCAGAAAACATCCAAGAAGCAGCGATCGAAGCAATCCGCAACGGAAAAGCTAGCTATTATACACCAACAGCAGGAATCCCAGAACTTCGGCAGGCGATCGTTGATTATCTGAAGAAAAATGATGGACTTGTCTATGAATCTTCACAAACGGTCGTAACAGATGGCGCGAAATTTGCTTTGTATACACTTTTTCAAACAATCTTGGACCCGCAAGATGAAGTCATCATTCCTGTGCCTTATTGGGTCAGTTACGGCGAGCAAGTGAAACTGGCAGAAGGCCTGCCTGTCTTTGTGAAAGGGAAAGAATCTAATAACTGGAAAGTTACTGTTGAACAGTTAGAACAAGCACGTTCAGGAAAAACAAAAGCCGTGATCATCAATTCGCCATCGAATCCGACTGGAATGATTTATAGCAAGAATGAACTGCAGGCAATTGGTGAATGGGCAGTAAAAAATGATATTTTGATAGTTGCTGATGATATTTATGGTCGTTTAGTTTATAATGGCAATGAGTTTACTCCAATTGCAACGATTTCAGAAGCAATCAAAAATCAGACCATCATCATCAATGGCGTGTCTAAGACCTATGCGATGACAGGCTGGCGCATCGGTTATGCGGTTGGGAATCCTGAAATTATCAATGGAATGATCGCTGTTGCTTCCCAATCAACTAGCAATCCGACAGCAGTCAGTCAATATGCAGCTGTTGAAGCATTGAAAGGTGAGCAAGATACAGTGGAAGAAATGCGGAACGCCTTTGAAGAACGCCTGAATACGTTATATCCGCTTGTGGCAGAACTGCCAGGTGTTTCTCTTGAAAAGCCGCAAGGAGCTTTTTATCTTTTTCCTAATGTAAAAGAAACGCTACGCATGTGTAAGTATGAGAATGTCACACAATGGGTAGAAGATCTTTTAGAAGAAACAGGGGTAGCACTTGTGACTGGCGAAGGCTTTGGGGCACCAGAGAATGTCCGCATGAGTTATGCGACTGATCGTGCTACGTTAGAAGAAGCGGTACGCAGAATCAAGCAATTTATTGAGAGTAAAAGTCAAAATTAATCCTGAAGAAATTCAAGGAATATAAAAGGAGAGTCATACGTGGAACAAATTCAAATCATCGATTCGAAAAACCATGTGGGAGAAACAGTAACAATCGGCGCTTGGGTCGCAAATAAACGATCAAGCGGAAAAATCGCATTTTTACAATTAAGGGACGGAACAGCCTTCTTCCAAGGGGTAGTGGTAAAAAGCGAAGTGCCAGAAGAAGTTTTCCAAACAGCTAAAAATCTGCACCAAGAAACATCTGTGCTAGTAACTGGAGAAATCCGTGAAGACAGCCGTTCAAAATTCGGTTATGAAATCGGGATTACAAATGTGGAAGTAGTAAGCGAGAGCCACGATTATCCGATCACACCAAAAGAACACGGAACAGATTTCTTGATGGATCATCGTCATTTATGGCTACGTTCTTCAAGACAACATGCGATCATGCAAATCAGAAATGAAATCATTCGTGCAACGTATGAATTCTTTAATCAACATCATTTTGTCAAAATCGATCCGCCAATCTTGACTGGTTCAGCACCAGAAGGCACAACGGATCTATTCGAAACAAACTACTTTGATCAAAAAGCCTATTTATCTCAAAGTGGCCAATTATATATGGAAGCTGCTGCTATGGCTTTCGGAAAAGTCTTTTCATTCGGTCCGACTTTCCGTGCTGAAAAATCAAAGACACGCCGTCACTTGATTGAATTCTGGATGATCGAACCAGAAATGGCCTTCACTCACCAAGAAGAAAGTTTAGAAGTACAGGAGCAATATGTAGCCTTCTTAGTACAAAATGTTTTAGATCATTGCGAATACGCATTGGATGTACTAGGACGAGACAAAGAAGTCTTAAAAACTTATACAAAATTGCCATTCCCTCGTATTACTTACGATGATGCAATCGAATTACTGAAGAAAAATGGATTTGATGACATCGAATGGGGCGAAGATTTTGGTTCACCTCATGAAACGTTCATTGCAAATTCATTCGAACAACCTGTCTTTATCCTAAACTATCCAAAAGCCATCAAGCCATTCTACATGAAACCACATCCAACAAGAGAAGACGTGGTGATCTGTGCAGATATGATCGCACCAGAAGGCTACGGTGAAATCATTGGCGGAAGCGAACGGGCAACGGACTATGATTTCTTGTTAGAACAAATCCGTAATCACGGTTTGGATGAAAAAGAATATTCATGGTACCTTGATTTACGTAAATACGGTTCTGTTCCGCACTCTGGTTTTGGTCTAGGTCTTGAACGAACAGTCACTTGGATTGCTGGTATCGACCATGTGCGTGAAGCTATTCCATTCCCACGTTTGTTGAACCGAATTTATCCATAAGAAGTGATGAAAAAGCTGTTTAGTTTCGAGTATTAAGAAAAATTTTGTGAAAATGGCTTTCCACATTTTTGCATAAATTTGGCTTAATACCGAGAAACTGGCTTTTGAACACCGTTTATTCTAAAAAAGAACTGCGAACTCTCGCAGTTCTTTTTTAAAATACGGGATAAAGGAAGTTTCCAGCAGACAAGAGAAGAAAGCAAAAGAAATTGCTATTTGATTCACAAGGTTCTATAATGAAATCGCAATCAATCCAACATATACAAAGAAGGCGATTCAAATGGAGATCCGATTTGATGATGCTTCTGCTGCTGAAATAAAGCAGCATCTAGCACCTGAAAACAAACTAATATTAACATTCGAAGATGGAGTAGGTCCGTATTCTCAGCATGCAATGATCCACATGCAAGTTCAATTCACCCTTGGAATCATTGGATCAGATATGTCGACAGAAAGTTATGACCAATCTATCCCAAGCAATCTAGGAGAGATATTAGTAAAGGGATATTCGTTGGCAGACTTAGATGAGCATATGAATATACGTTTTGATGCTTCTCGTCATATTTTGAGTTTGACGGGCGACAGTGGGCTGATTGACGGAAACTTAGGTCTGATCGATTTCACTGAATCAAACAACGAAGGAATCAAGAAAAATCCGGCACGTTAAGAAAAAAGCATAAAAAACTAGGCACTTGCTGAGTATTCATCCAATCGTTTGAGGAAACTAGGCGGGTGTCTTTTTTTATACATCTATTTTCGCTTTCGTCTTGGTAGAGCTTATGGGATAATATAAAGAAGAAAATCGTCGTTTTATTCAAAAAGGAGTTTTTGACAAATGAAAACACGCGTGTTATTTATTGGTGACAGCATTACAGACGCAGGAAGAGACCGTTCAGAAGCAACGGATCTAGGTAAAGGGTATCCGCTTTTGATTGCCGGGAAACTAATCTCACAATATCCAACGATGGAATTTGAATGTATAAACCGTGGGATAGGAGGAGACAAAATTGCAGATCTGCAAGCACGCTGGCAAAAAGATTGTTTAGCTCTGCAACCTGATTATGTATCGATTTTGATTGGAATCAATGATACGTGGCATAATACTGGAGATCAAGCTATATTCGGCACTGAGAAATCTGTGCAGCAATTTGAATCCGTTTATCGAGAGTTACTAAATGAACTTCAAGCAGCTGGAATCTGCAATATCGTCTTAATGGAGCCTTTTGTACTTCCTGTGACAAATGATCGTTATGGGTGGCGCAAAGACTTAGACCCTAAGATCCAAACCGTTCGTAAACTCGCAAAAGAATATGGCACATTGCTGATTCCTTTAGATGGGATATTCAATGCTTTAGGAATCGCTTATGGTTTTTCGAAATATACAAAAGAAGATGGCGTGCATCCAACGATTGGCGGACACGAGATTATTGCACAAAGTTGGATAGATGCGATTTCCGCAGTTGATTTTTTTAGTGGAAATAAAAATGAACGAAAGAAAAGGGAGAAATGATGGAAATACGAAGGGCAGTAAAAGAAGATCTCCCTCAAATCAATCAGCTGATTACTGATCATCCAGAATCATTCGTAAAAGTAAAAACGGCAGCTGAACTACATGATAGGAATAAACTATTGATCGTTGCTGTAACAAAAGAAAACCGGATCATCGGTTTTGCGCAAGCAGATGAACAGCAATCAGAAGAACGGGTGGATCAGCGACCAGCAGGAAAACTAATCCAACACACATTAGTAACAAAAGAAAAAACGGAAGAAATCCAAAAAAGATTTGCGGAATACTTGATGCTGGAAGCTAAAAAACGAAAAATCAAATCGTTTTTTGTCCAGTTCTAGTTCTAATTAAAAACAGTAATAAAAGGAGAAATACAATGAGTTGTTTAGGAAATGTCATCTGGTTCATATTTGGCGGACTAATTGGGGGTCTTAGCTGGTTAGCAGCAGGGGTACTTTGGTGTATCACGATCATTGGTATCCCTATCGGTATGCAGTGTTTTAAAATCGCCTCCCTTTCTTTTGCGCCTTTTGGCAAAGAAGTAATTTACCACCAGTCCGGCATGTCATTGATTGTCAACATCATCTGGCTGATCGTTTCAGGTCTCCCAATTGCTCTTGGACATGTCGTCAGCGGCATCCTTCTATGTATCACGATTATAGGGATACCATTTGCAAAGCAATCTTTCAAACTTGCTCGATTGGCGTTGATGCCATTTGGTGCAGAGATTATATAAGTCAGGATGTTCTAAAAGAGTGTCCTAAACATGTTATATGAACGAGAGAACTGGATGAAACACAACTATCACGTGTTTGATCTGGTTCTTTTTATGTTTTGAAAACTCATTTTTTCTTTCGGATACCTTGACATATGAATAACCATTCATTTATAATCAGTTATGAAGAGATATTCATATGTTAAAGCGAGGAGGTCATTAAAATGAAAAGTTACAGATTAGAAGGTTTAGACTGTGCGAACTGTGCGATGAAAATCGAAAAAGGAGTCCAGCAGATCGATGGAGTCAAGGAAGCAACGGTAAATTTCACTTCTGGAAAACTAACGATTGACGTAGAGGAAGACCGATTAGCTGCGGTTGAACAGGAAACAAAAAAAGTAGTGAGGGAATTAGAACCAGATGTCAAGGTAACAGAAATAGACAAGGAAAAAGTATCTGAACATGGAAATGAAAAAGAGAGAAACACGCTGATCCGGATTTTATTTTCACTTGCAGGTATCGCTGTCTTGCTATTATTTGATTTTAATGAACCAGTTCGTTTGATAGGGTATTTATTGATTTATCTGCTGATAGGATATGATGTAGTGAAAAAAGCGGTGATGAATATCGTCAAAGGACAAATCTTTGATGAAAATTTCCTCATGTCTGTTGCTACAATCGGCGCTATGTTGATCGGTGAATATCCAGAAGCCGTAGCAGTGATGCTATTTTATCAAATCGGCGAATATTTCCAAGGATTGGCAGTCAATCATTCAAGAAAATCGATTCGTGAACTGATGGCTATCCGTCCAGAAACAGCGCACATACAGACAGCAGAAGAATTGATGACCGTGAATCCTGAAGATGTGCAGATTGGTCAGTATGTACTTGTTAAGCCTGGTGAACGTGTACCGTTAGATGGAACGATCATCGAAGGAGAATCATTAGTTGATACATCCGCACTTACAGGTGAATCCGTTCCTAAATCTGTATATGTTGGCGAAACAGTATTAAGTGGATTTATCAATAAAAATAAACCATTTTTAGTTCAAGTAGAAAAATCCTATGAAAATTCTACCATCAGTAAATTATTAGAATTAGTAGAAAATGCCAGCAGCAAAAAAGCACCAGCTGAAAATTTCATTACCAAATTCGCGCGATATTATACACCAGTCGTTGTAGGGCTGGCCGTCTTATTGGCTGTTTTACCTCCAATAGTTTCTGGAGCGGCGTTTTCTGAATGGATCTATCGGTCGTTGACATTTTTAGTGATCTCATGTCCATGTGCATTAGTGATTTCCGTACCACTTAGTTTCTTTGGTGGGATCGGAGGAGCAAGTAAAATTGGTGTATTAATAAAAGGTTCAAATTATTTGGAATTGCTTGCACAAACTGAGACAGTGGTATTCGATAAAACTGGCACATTAACGAAGGGCGACTTTTCGATCCAGACGATCGATCCAACAGGAATTGATCCAAAGAAATTTATGCAATATGTTGCAAGTGCAGAACAGTTTTCTACACATCCGATTGCGCAATCCGTTTTAGAAGGTTACGAAGGTCCGCTTTTACCGGCAACAAATATCCAAGAATTTGCAGGTGAAGGGATCTTAGCTGAAGTTGACAGCAAACAAATATTAGTAGGTAATCACAAATTGATGGAAAGGTTTGAAATCTCTTTTCCTTCAAGTCAAGAAATCGGTACATTGCTTTATATAGCAATCAACCAAAGTTATAGTGGTTATCTTGTCATTGCGGATACCTTGAAAGAAGATGCTGTAGACGCATTGGTTCAACTAAAACAGGCTGGTGTCAAGCACACAGTCATGTTGACAGGTGACTCGAAAAAAATCGCTGATCATATCGGGAAGCAAGTTGGCGTGGACAAGATATACAGTGAACTACTCCCAGAAGATAAAGTACAGCGGTTAGAGGAAATCTTACAAAGAAGCAATAAAAAGACTGCCTTTGTCGGAGACGGAATCAACGATGCACCGGTGCTAGCAAGAGCAGATGTAGGGATCGCAATGGGTGGATTAGGAAGCGATGCTGCAATTGAAGCAGCAGATGTAGTCATCATGAACGATCAACCATCGAAGATTGCAGATGCGATCCGGTTAGCAAAGAAAACATTGAAGATCGTCAAGCAGAACATTGTTTTTGCTATTGGGATAAAAATATTGGTACTTGCCTTAGGTGCTTTTGGTTTTGCAACAATGGGAGATGCAGTATTTGCAGATGTCGGGGTAACAGTCCTAGCTGTTTTGAATGCCATGCGAAGCTTACATGTAAAAAATAAATATTGACCAGTAGAGAGGACGAATGAACGTCCTCTTTTTTTATACCTTTTTCTTAATAAAAGAATACAAAGAAAATGGCTAAGATTATAAAATAACTGATGTTTTTAATTTTGCAGAAAATTCAAAATTGCTTTAAATACAATAAAATCAATGAAATCAAAGAAAACAACTCCTTTTTTTGATGGAAAAAATATGAAAAAATGATGTGTATTAAATAAAAGAATACACACATAAAATAACGCTGTCTTGTAAGTTTGTTAAAAATTGAATATGATTACATTTGGTTAACAAATTTTTATTATAAAGGAGAGAACGAATGAACAATAAACAATTACGCTGGTTCACTGTTGCGTTAATTGCATTCAACATGGTTTGGGGCATGGGGAATGTAGTTAATAACTATGCCCAGCAAGGAGTATCAGTTGTCACCTCTTGGCTATTGATTCTAGCCATTTATTTCATTCCATACGCATTGATCGTTGGACAATTAGGATCAGCCTTCAAGGATAGTAAAGGAGGCGTCAGTTCATGGGTCGAAAATACGACATCCAATAAACGGCTGGCATATTATGCTGCTTGGACTTACTGGGTCGTGCATATTCCTTATTTGGCACAAAAACCTCAAGCCATCCTGATTGCAGGGGGTTGGGCGGTCCAAGGAAACGGAAATATCGTAAATACGATGTCAGTCCAAATGGTAGCAGTTATTTCACTTATTATATTTCTTGCCTTTTTATATTTATCAACAAAAGGACTTTCTACGTTGAAAGTGATCGGCGGATTAGCCGGAACAGCGATGTTCGTTATGTCGATCCTATTTATTCTTTTAGCAGTAACGGCACCGTTCATCAACCCAACGATGGAATTTGCCACACCGCATATGAATCAAGTGAAAACATATATTCCAACCTTTGACTTCAGTTATTTCACAACCGTCTCTATGTTAGTGTTTGCAGTTGGAGGAGCGGAAAAAATATCCCCTTATGTCAACTCTACAAGAAACCCTGCAAAAGAATTTCCTAAAGGGATGATTTTCTTAGCAGCAATGGTAGGGATTTGTGCTGTATTAGGTTCAGTCGCAATGGGCATGCTGTTTGCTAGCGATAATATCCCTAAAGACTTGATGGCAAATGGGGCATACAGTGCTTTTCAAATTTTAGGTAATTACTATGGTATCGGTAACTCATTGATGATTATTTACGCATTGACAAATATGATCGGGCAAATCTCCGCATTAGCCTTTTCAATCGATGCACCGTTAAAAATCTTGTTAGCAGATGCAGATCCAGAATTCGTACCAAACTGGCTACGTAAACGTAGTCATAAAGGTACATTAGTAAACGGCTATCTTTTGACAGGTATCCTAGTAGGAATCATTATTTTGCTGCCAATCTTCGGTATCAAAGATATGAATGAATTAGTTAAATGGTTGACGAACTTGAACTCAGTTGTTATGCCAATGCGTTACCTATGGGTATTCTTGGCGTATATGATGTTGAATAAAGCTTATAAGAAATTCAATTCTGAATATAAATTTGTCAAAAATCCAAAAATCGGGTTTATCTTCGGTGCTTGGTGCTTTGCCTTCACTGCGTTCGCCTGTATCTTAGGAATGGTACCAAAAGTAGATTATACTGCGGATCCTAAAGCATGGTGGTTCCAGCTATTCACGAATATCATCACACCAATCGTCTTGATCTTATTAGGCATGATCTTGCCGGCCATCGCTCGTCGAGACAAAAATAAAGAAATCACTGAGCCAGAAACTGTGGTTCAGCCTTAAAATAAAATTACTTCTTGCAAGAGTTGGCGTGTAGAGCCAACTCTTGTTTTTTTGTGGCGTTATAAATGGTATGATCGAACCAAATTCCAAAGAGAAGTGAGGGAGGAAAATGAAGATCATCGTGATTGGACAAAGTGGGTCGGGAAAATCGACCCTCGCAAGGAATATCAAAGAAATTACGGGCTTTCCGCTACTGCCGCTAGACCTTTTATGGCATACAACAGATTACAGTATTCAGGCAAAACAGTGGTTTTTGCAAGAACAACAAACGTTTATGGTATCTAATCCGTCATGGATCGTTGAAGGAAATTATACTTCTACGTTAGAAGAGAGAATCAAAGAAGCAGATAAAATCATTTGGCTTAAAGTGCCGCGTTATGTCGCCATCTACCGAGTAGTTTGGCGTTCTTTAAAAAGAAAGATAAACAAAAAAACACGGCCAGATATGCCTGAAGCATTTACAGAGAAACTAAATAGGGAATACGTAGAATTTTTATCTTTTATCTGGCATTTTGAAGAAAACAATGAACCGAAAATACAGCAGCTGATCCAAGAAAACCATGCACAAAACAAACTGATCATCCTTAAAACAAGAGGGGAAAAACAAGAATTTTTAACTAAATTGAAAATAGAGAGCAAAAATAATTGACAGTTTTTGTTTACAAGTGTAATCTGTATTCATAAGTTATTGATTACATTTGTAAACGAAAGGTGTGAAATAAATGGAGAAAGTCAAAACGCCGGTAAAAATCAGCGATTCAGAATGGGAGATCATGCGGGTTATTTGGACACTTGGACAGACGACTGCTCAAGAAATCACGCAGATCTTAGCTGATTCGATGGATTGGAAACCAGCAACGATCAAAACTTTGTTGGGACGTTTGGTAAAAAAAGAAGTGATCTGGACAGAACAAGAAGGAAAAAAATTCATTTATCATCCAGCTGTCTCAGAGATGGAAACAGTTCGTAGTGCGACGGAAAATCTTTTTTCCCATATCTGTGCAAAAAGGATTGGAGAGACGATTGCGGATCTAGTAGAAGAAGCTACTTTGACTCAAGAAGATATCAATGAAATCTTGAAACAATTAGAACAAAAGCAACCAGTCGAAACAATCGAATGTAACTGTATCCCAGGTCAATGTGAATGTAAACAACATCAATAGGAGGAAGAAAAAATGAAACAACAATTTTCAATCGAAGGTATGAGCTGCAATCATTGTGTTGCAAGAGTCGAAGAAGCGGTAAGCGCACTTGACGGCGTACAGAAAGTAAAAGTGAACTTGAAAAAAGCAAACGGTACAGTCAAGTTTGATGAAACAAAAGTCCAATCCGAAAAGATCTGTCAAGCAATCAATGGATTGGGATATAAAGCAGAGGTGATTTGATGGCAGCAGCAGAAACCAAAATGGACACATTCGTCATTACAGGTATGACTTGTGCAAATTGTTCTGCTAGGATCGAAAAAGAGCTGAACGGACAACCTGGTGTTGTCAATGCCACAGTCAACTTGGCCACTGAAAAAGCAAGTGTCAAATATGAAGGGACGACCACTGAAAAATTAATCCAAAGCGTAGAGAATATCGGCTATGGTGCGATTTTGTACGATGAAGCCCATAAACAAAAAATTGCGGAAGAAAAGCAAGCATATTTGAAAAAAATGCTATTCGATCTTGTATTGAGTACGATTTTGACTTTGCCATTGATGCTGTCAATGATTGCCATGATGTTGGGGAGCCATGCGGCAATTGTTCACTTTTTTCATCTGCCAATCGTTCAGTTAGTTCTGTCTACACCTGTCCAATTTTATGTTGGTGCTCGTTTTTATAAAGGGGCATATCATGCAATCAAGACGAAAGCACCAAATATGGATGTACTGGTAGCAATCGGAACATCAGCTGCTTTTGCATTGAGCATTTACAACGGATTTTTCCGTGGACATCCCCAAGATCTTTATTTTGAAAGCAGCAGTATGATCATCACGTTGATTTTGCTCGGCAAATATTTGGAACATACAGCAAAAACGAAAACAGGTAATGCAATCAAACAATTGATGTCTCTTCAAACAAAAACAGCTCAAGTAATAAGAAACGGTAAAGAAGAAACGTTAGCGATTGAAGAAGTCGTCGTTGGCGATCAGCTAGTCATCCGTCCTGGTGAGCAGATCCCAGCAGATGGTCGAATCATTTCAGGAAGTAGTGCGATCGATGAAAGTATGCTTACTGGCGAAAGTCTTCCTGTAGAAAAGAATCCAGATGACACACTCTTTGGCGGAACAATCAATACGAATGGTCTGCTTCATATGGCAGTCACACAAGTTGATAAGCAGACAGTTTTAGCTCAAATCATCCAAATGGTGGAAGACGCTCAAGGAAGCAAAGCACCAATTCAAAAAATCGCGGATCGAATCTCAGGAATTTTTGTTCCGATCGTTTTAGTCATTGCATTCATCACGCTAGTGGCGACAGGATTGATCACGGGTGATTGGCAACTTGCATTGATCCATAGTGTCTCTGTATTAGTCATTGCGTGTCCATGTGCATTAGGTTTAGCAACTCCAACAGCTATCATGGTAGGAACGGGTGTTGGCGCACGAAACGGAATCTTAATTAAAGGCGGAGAAGCATTAGAAGCAGCTGCTCACTTAGACAGCATTGTTTTGGATAAAACTGGAACGATTACAGAAGGAAAGCCCAAAGTTACAGATCTAGTCGGTTCTAAAGAAGTCCTATCTATTTTTTATACTTTAGAACAAGCTTCTGAACATCCACTAGGTAAAGCAATCGTGGAATACGGAAAACTGCAAGAAGCAGCAACATACGATATGATTGATTTTACAGCTCATCCAGGTGCTGGAATCAGCGGTACGATTAACGGAGTACGCTATTTTGCGGGTACACGTAAACGATTAATTGAATTGAACCTATCATTTGATGAATACCAAGAACACGCGTTAGAATTAGAACAGCAGGGAAAAACAGTCATGTTTTTAGCTGATGAAAAGCAAGTGATCGGGCTGATTGCCGTGGCAGATCAAATCAAACAAGAAGCCAAACAAGCAATCAAGCAGTTACAGGATAAAGGATTAGATGTCTTTATGCTGACAGGAGACAACAAACTGGCAGCCGAAACGATCGGTAAACAAGTGGGTATTGATCCAATGCACATCTTTGCCGAAGTACTTCCAGAGGATAAAGCAGCCTATGTGGAAAAACTGCAGAAAGATGGCAAAAAAGTCGGTATGGCAGGTGATGGAATCAATGATGCGCCAGCTCTCGCATTAGCTGATGTTGGTATGGCAATGGGAAGTGGAACGGACATCGCGATGGAAACAGCAGATGTAACGCTGATGAATAGTAGTTTGGCGTCCATTGCTCAAACAATCGAGTTGTCTAGAATGACATTGAGAAAAATCAAACAAAATCTTTTCTGGGCTTTTGTCTATAATACGATTGGCATTCCTTTTGCTGCATTAGGCTTTTTGAATCCAATCATTGCAGGAGGAGCGATGGCGTTTAGTTCCGTCAGTGTATTGTTGAACTCCCTGAGCTTAAATCGGCACATGAAAAAGTAAGAGAAGGGATGGAGTAAAAATGAACGGGAACGATATGGAGAAAAAACAGGAGCATAAAAAAGAAGCAGGAAACAAAGAAAGTGCTCATTCAAACGAAAAACAGATGGAGATGAAGCATGACCATAGCCAGATGGACCATTCAATGCATATGGGACATAACCATGGAGATATAGCGGACAGCAAAGAAATGGACCATTCGATGCACATGGATCACGAACATGGCGGTATGGACCATTCGATGCACATGGATCATGAACATGGCGGTATGGATCATTCCATGCACATGGGGAATTTCAAACAAAAATTTTGGCTATCGCTTATCCTAGCTATCCCAGTCATTCTTTTTTCACCGATGATGGGAATGGAATTTCCCTTCCAAATAACATTTCCTGGTTCGGATTGGCTCGTACTGATCTTAGCAACTATACTATTTATCTATGGCGGACAGCCATTTTTAAGCGGAGCAAAAATGGAATTGAAACAAAAAAGTCCTGCTATGATGACGCTGATCGCGATGGGGATTACAGTTGCATATATTTATAGTGTCTATTCGTTTATCGCGAATCTGATCAATCCTCATACGCACGTCATGGATTTCTTCTGGGAATTAGCTACATTGATCGTCATTATGTTGCTAGGTCACTGGATCGAAATGAACGCTGTTTCGAATGCCAGCAATGCTTTACAAAAACTAGCAGAATTACTGCCAGAATCAGTGAAACGCTTGACGAAAGAAGGAAAAGAAGAGACAGTCTCACTAAAAGAAGTAAAGGAAGGCGATCATTTGATCGTCCGTTCCGGTGACAAAATGCCAACAGATGGTGTTATCTTGAAAGGTGAAACAATCGTTGACGAATCAGCTGTGACTGGCGAATCAAAAGGAATCAAAAAACGAGCCAATGACAAAGTAATCGGCGGTTCTATCAATGGGGATGGAACGATCGAAATCGAAGTAACTGGAACTGGTGAAAATGGGTATCTAGCGAAGGTTATGGAAATGGTGCGAAAAGCACAAGGAGAAAAATCCAAGCTAGAGTCATTATCAGACAAAGTGGCAAAATGGCTGTTTTATGTTGCCTTAATTGTCGGTATCTTGGCATTTATCGCATGGCTGTTCTTGACAGATCTTCCTAATGCATTGGAACGTATGGTCACTGTCTTTATCATCGCCTGTCCCCATGCTCTAGGTTTAGCTATCCCATTAGTTGTTGCTCGTTCCACATCGATCGCCGCTAAAAACGGATTGCTTTTGAAAAACCGCAACGCACTAGAGCAAGCCAATGATCTAGATGTGATCATGCTGGACAAAACCGGGACACTGACAGAAGGAAAATTTACGGTAACGGGTGTCGAAGTTCTTGATGATGCGTTCAATAAAAATGAAATCCTTCAATATTTAGGAGCATTGGAAGCGAATGCCAATCATCCATTGGCTGTTGGCATTATGAATTATTTGAAAGAACATGAAATCAAGCCTTATCAAGCCGAAAATCTAAAAAATCTTTCAGGAGTTGGGATAGAGGCAACAGTCAAAAACCAACAAGTGAAAATAGTTAATGAAAAAGAAGTTGAGCGTCTCGGATTAAACGTAGAACAAGCATTATTGAAACCTTACCAAGAACAAGGGAATACCATCAGCTTCCTGATTTTAGAAAATCATCTAGCTGCAATCGTTGCTTTAGGTGACGTAGTAAAAACAGAAGCAAAAGAGTTTATCCGAACATTGAAGGAAAGAAAAATCACTCCAGTCATGCTTACTGGCGACAATAAAAATGCTGCTCAAGCAGTAGCAGATTATTTAGGAATCGAAGAATATTACGGCGGTTTATTACCAGATGATAAAGAAGCTGTTGTCCAGAAATATCTTGACCAAGGGAAAAAAGTAATCATGGTGGGTGATGGGATCAATGATGCGCCAAGTTTAGCCCGTGCTTCTATTGGGATGGCAATAGGTGCAGGAACAGATATCGCGATCGATTCTGCGGATGTCGTCTTGACAAACAGCGATCCAAAAGATATTTTGCATTTCCTTGATTTAGCTAAGCAAACGCGAAAGAAAATGATCCAGAACCTCTGGTGGGGAGCAGGGTACAATATTCTCGCAATCCCACTAGCAGCCGGAATACTTGCACCAATTGGTATCCTATTAAGTCCAGCAGTTGGTGCTGTCTTGATGTCGTTAAGTACGGTAGTCGTAGCGCTGAATGCTTTGACATTGAAAATCAAATAATAATGAAAAAAGGTTGTGACAAAAAACGTGTCACAACCTTTTTTTACGAATAATCGATGCTCAATCAGCTGGTTCTCGGCATTCCAGAAGTAGATTCTCCAGGAATTTTATCTTATTTTTTGAAGCTGCTCCCTTTTGTCATAACCTTTTTGTATACCATTTTTCTTATTATATGCGTTAGTTCTAAATAGGTTTTTTTATCGAATTTTACCGGATTTGCTTGTCGCCCATATATTTCAGCTTCATATTGAGCAGTTAATCGAATGAAACGTTGATCTAGATTGAATGTTTGTTCTATTCGTTGGCTGTATGCCTGCAAAGATTCTGCGAGGGTGCGCGGTACCAGTGTTTCCAAATGGTGGAGAAGTTTTTGATACGCAACCGCATTAGTAGAAGCAAAAAAATGAAGATAGATAAGATAACTTGTCCAGCGCAGAGATTTTCTAAATAACAATAGAAAGAACAACAAGACGGATAAACACACCCCAAGGCTGAATAAGACGATTTTATAAGACGGTGTGAGCGTCGTGTTATCTGACGAAATAGTCGCAGGTCTCTCACTGGTAATAGTTTCTGCTATATTTTCGCTTTCTTTTGGTTGTTCTTCAGCAGATTGGACGGTTTCTGTTGTTTCAGCGGCTGGTTGTGAAACAGTTGGATTGGCAAATGAAGGGGTTGGTTCAAATGGAAGCCAGCCAAACCCAGGAAAGTACACCTCTGGCTAAGAATGAGCATGACTATTGAGAATGCTGTATTCCTCATTTCCTTGCTCATCTGTACCTGTTCTAATCCCATCCGTAAAACCTTTTGTCCACCGAGCAGGGATGCCTAGTGTGCGAAGAAGGACGACCATAGAAGTTGAAAAGTTGTCACAATAGCCGACTTTTGAATCGAAGAGGAAATAATCTACATAATCGCGTTCTTTAGGCGTATGTCCGGTATCCGTTTTGGAATAGCGAAAACTCCCGCTTGTTTTCAAATACTGTTCGACAGCTTCGACTTTACGAATTAAAGTTGCTTCATTTTTGGTCAATTCGATCGCCAAGTCCTCAATCCGTTGAGGCAACCCTTTCGGCAACTGAAGATTTGTCTGTTGATTTTCTAAATCATCGGCCGCTAACTGACTGCTTTTTAATTCTTCTCTCGTAAAAGCTAATCTTTCTGTTTGTAAGGACGCCAATCGCGTCGATTCATTCGGGACAGGGATGAATCGTTGGCTTTCAGGCAAATAGTAAAGCGTTTGTCCACTGGCTAATGAAAAATCAGTCAAGGTAGTATTTCCATAAGGATAAGGTAAGAAAGCTTGGTTTTTTAGCGTCAATGTAATGTTTTCTTTTTCTTCCATAACTGTTTGGTAGCTTGTGATATCAACAGGAAATTCTTGGATTGGTTGGATGGGTGCATCCGGATCTTCTACCCATCCAGAACCGGTGTAATGATTCTTATTTTCTATCTTCCAATAGCCGTTTACTTTCTGGTTCGCTGTAAAAACAACTTCACCATTATCATACAATGGACCACCAAGTTGTTCATCATTTTCACTGAAACCCGTTCTGGCACTTCCGGTTAATTGGTACTCATGGAGTGTATCATAAAGCCCTTCATCATTAAGATATTCTCGGATCGGTTCACTCGTTTCCTCAAGAGATTGGTGTACTTTTGGGAGATATAAAGGCAAGATGGCGCTGAAAGTGAACAAACAAATAAGCAGGATCGTAGTAAACGACTGGAATCGAGCGTTTCCCGACAACAATCGGATGGCGAAAAATTGCCTTGCTGCCAAATATACGCATAAAACAGCTACTACCGCAATCATTTCGTACAATAGTTCTTTTTCCCGAAAAACGGTAAGCATCATGAAGTAAGCCATCAACGCAAGAAAGGGTGCATACCAATAGTCGTAATCCACGGTCAAAGTAATAAATAAATAGATCAACAACAATATGAGAAAAAAAGCTGTCTTTTCTGGTAAATAATGAAGTTTACCTTGGGATAGATGGAAGAATTCCTCTGTAACTGACGAAAAAAACTGTACGACCCATAATAAAGAAAATGTCTTTGAAGGAAAATAGGCAAACAAACAGCCAATCATTACTGGCAAAGAAAGTAGCAATCGTACCCATTTTTTAGAAATACAGCAGACAATAAGACATAGGATACCAATAGTTAGGATAAGAGGGGAGCTGTTTTGCAATTGATTAGCTGCTACAAATATCGGAGCACCTACACTTAGTATCATAAAGGAGTAAACGCCGCGCAGGTATTTTTCCCATTTAATCGTCAATCCATTCACCTCCTGGCAATGAACATACCTTGTCTTTTTCTTGGATCATGATTTGTTTTTCTGCGAAATAAACAAGATAGACCGTCCGATCTTTCGACAATGTTTCGACAGCTTCTGAGACTTCAGGAGAATGCGCAGGAATAAAGAGGACGATTTGTTTTTTTGCCTGTTTTTTCAAGTGTGCCAAAAAAGTTTTCTCATCTCCAGCGTTCAAAGAAGCAAAATAGGTATATCCAGGATCTTTGCCATGAAAGGTACGGTCGCCTAATATCAGAAGTTCCGGCTGCTTTTCTTTTCTCAGATGCCATAAAGAAAAATACAAATCTAGCAGATGGTCAAATTTCAAGCTAGGTGAACCCCAAAAGCAAAGAAGCGGAGAATATTCTTCTTCTTGATACTCGTATTCGCGGTATAACCACTCTTGACTATGAGCAGACAATTTCCAATCGATTCGGTTAAAAGAATCGCCGGGGCGATAAGAGCGATGTTCTCGAAAATCAAGACCTTTTTGATACACGTTCAGCTGTTGTTTTTTTTCCAGAACTCTCTGCAATGTTTCTGCTTGAGTCTTATGAAAAGCTGGAAGAACAGTCACAGGAAAAGAAAGCTCTCTTCTTGTCCTTTTTCTAAAAAGTCCTAGACTATCATAGGCTGTAAAAATGACGGTTAATGCTTCATGGAACCCTCTCTCTTTTGGTTGCCAAAGTACTTGGACTTCTTGCGGTTTATTTGTAAGGATCAATATTTCTTGTTTTTTTTCTGTAAAGATCTCTGGAAAGACGATCTGTAAACGAGGGAGAGGGAAAGAAAAAGCTCTCTTTTTGGCTATAGAAAAAATAACCTGTATACTTTTTTTACGATAAACGACTGGCTGGACTGTGCAAGTAACAGAAAGTTTCTTTAGAAAGGTGCTTAATGAAAACACACTCCATGATACATAAAGAGTAAAAAAGGCCAATAAGAACCACCCTAAAGAATTGTTGAATACAAGAGCAAAAAAGACAATGACGAAATATATCAGAAATAACACAAAATTAATGAAATAATCTTTGGCTTTTTCCATTATCTACCTCACGGGAATTGGGATCTGTGCAACAAGGGTATGGATCATTTGTGTCTTTTCGTCTTCCTTCAATGAACGATCGTAAAAAATCAAGCGGTGAGAAAAAACGAAAGGAACTAACTCCTGCAAATCTTTGGGCGTGACATAATTTCTCCCATGGATCAACGCATAGGCTTTTGCTGCCTGAATAAAGGCAAGGCTTCCTCGTGGACTGATGCCAAGCTGGATAGCAGAGTGGGTTCTTGTTGCGGATACTAACTGCAAGGCATAAGATGCCACTTCTGGACTGACAAAGACATTCGCCACACTTGTTTTTATTTCTTCTATTTCTTGACTGTTCAAGACGACCTTCAAATTATTCAACACTTTTTCAAATTTATCCAAAAGTAGCAGAAGTTCGTCGTCAAAAGAAGGATAACCAATTTGTAGTCGGAATAAAAAACGATCGAGCTGTGCTTCCGGCAAAGGATATGTTCCTTCATACTCGATTGGATTTTGTGTAGCTAAGACAAAAAAATGATTGTCTAGGGGGTATGTATTGTTGTCGATCGTTGCATGATTCTCTGCCATTGCTTCTAAAAGTGCTGACTGAGTGCGAGGAGTCGTACGATTGATTTCATCTGCTAACAAGATCGTTGTAAAGATTGGCCCCGGACGAAATTCAAACTCTTTTGATTGTGAGTTATAGACAGAAAAGCCTAAAATATCACTAGGAAGAAGATCGGGTGTGCATTGGACTCTGCTAAAGGTTCCTTGCACAGCCTTTGCTAGTGCTTTGACTAGTAATGTTTTACCTACACCGGGAATATCTTCGAACAAGACATGACCACCTGCTAGCAGGGCAACAATCATCAATTGGATAGTGGAACGTTTACCGATGACCGCTTTTTCTAATTCTTGTATCAACTGATCGATTTTTTGTTTGGATTCTTCGATTTTAGCTTCCATTTTCACATCACCTTCTCATGAAATCACTATTTATTTTAATTGTAATGGAAGGGGATACATCCTACAAGCAAAGTGATTTTATTATGTTTTTTTAAAGTACATTCGTTTTAAAATGAGAATACAATTAAATTAAGTAAAATAAAAAATAATGAGAGAAATTTGCGTAATTAAGTAAATAGAAAGGGACTTTTTATCTTTTTAGAAAAGAGCCCTTTCTGATCAAACAATATGTTTAGAAACTAGGTGAGAGATGATCAATGAGATGGCAAAAACTATTATCAAAAAATGCACAGAATTTATTTTCACTAATCAACCTAATGAAAGATCTGATCTGGCGAAAAACGGATTTAGCTGAAGAACTGAAAATCGATGTCAAAACAGTTGATCGGCATCTAAAACGTTTGGCAGAAAGCGACTGTCCAATCCAACTGATTCTTCATAAGAAAACCGTTCAGTTAGTTTATGATCAAGGATATAGCGAACCTTACCTCCTTTTTGTTTTTCTGATCCAATCACCACCTTTTTGTCTACTGAAAAATCTGCTATTGAATGAACCTTATGAACAGGAGTATGATCGTTCGACACAAGAGCGGTTGAGAAAATGGTTTGGTGAGTATCACCTTTCATTTTCTTATAAAAAAGCGCGGATCTTTGGTTCAGAAAGAAAAATACGGTACCTGCTATTTTGTTTCTTGAAAGATTTCTCCCATTTTTTTGCAGACGATGGAGAGCAATCCTTTTCAGAGACATTCATCCAATTATTGAAGCAACGAAAGGATCCGGCAGAAATCGAGATTTTAGGAGACAGTCGAACCCTTTTCTTTGAGTTGTTTCCAGAATTGCTTTTTAGAGAAGAGCAGATTTTGCCAATAAAAGAAAAAAATTATCTAGCGATTTTGCGCTTGAGCTGTAATCAGATTACTGAAAAACGGTGGGAACGGATAGAAGAGACACAAGACTATCGGAAATTGACGATCGTAACTGAAAAGCTTGACTCGCTGTTTTGGCTGAATAGTGAGTTTGAAAGTGGAAATAAGTCAAAACTGACAAAAGTACTTTACCAAGAATGGCTTCGTTATGTGATTGGTATCCATGACCGACTGGTGGAAGAAGAAGTTCGTTATTATCAGGAAACATTAGAAAAGTTTCCTAATTCCAAAGATAAACTCTATCAATTTCGTCTAGCAATCCAACAAGCACTTGCACACCCCGCAGTTGAATGGGGAATGCTTTTACTTAAGACACTCCAAGAACGGGGGTATTTAGATGTCCATCCTCCTGAAGTGAAAATCGTCTTTTTTTTTCGTTATGAACATCAGGAAGCAAGAAGACTTGCCGGGGTACTGAACAAAACCCTAAGACATCGAAAACGGATCTCGATCCATGTTTGCACTCGAAATAAGCCACCTCGTTATGCAGATCTAGTGATTACGGATCATTTTTTTCCATTAGACCATAATGAAGATCAAAAAACGTATCTGTACCATCCTTCATTTGGTATTGAAAGACTACTTACGGATATCAATTACTGGTTAGGGAAAAACTGATAAAACCTTTGGAAAACAGATCAAAACAAGTCAGTCTATGCTATAATAAAAAGCGATTAGTAAAGGAGGAAATCCATTGGAATTAAAGAAATTAGAAGTTCCCACATCTTCGATCACAGAAGTGAAACGATCGCCGATGGATGTATTTGCTCAAGCGCGAGACGCGGGAACTGGCGTATATATATTTAATCGGGAAAAAGTAGCTGGTGTGATGCTGACCCAAGAACAATACGAAACGCTCTTGCAAGAACTAGATGTCCTTCGTCAAACAGTGAAAGAGGAACTGAAAGAACCAAAGGAAAAAGAAATACATGAAGAATCTGTCAATAAAACAGCTTCCGTCGTATCCAATGCTGAAGGGATGGAAGAGTTGGCTCAAACATTACAGCACTCGCTTATTACGGGTGTGACGATTACAGCAAAAAATCTAGATGAACGAATGGTCGCACTTGGTTTTATTACGAAAAAAACCGGATTTGGCGGGGTCGTGGATATGCTCAGCGAATTGATGAAAACCGGGAAAATCAATTACCAGCTAAGAAGAAAACCGCAAAATCGGACCATCATCGCTGAAATCATAGGGGAGCAAAACAGTCAGTCCCAATTGATGGATAAGATCATTATCAAAAAAATTTTTCTACATGAATTATAAGAAAACCCTATATGTACAAAAAGAAGAAAAACAGCTTCTCTTTGTACATATAGGGTTTGTTTTTTTAGGGATGCCGTGCTTTTTTATAAGATAAGGCTACAGCCCATAACGATCCAAGGATTTGTGGAATTAAGTAAATGCCAGCTAGAATCAAAATCAGTTGGGTCGGTTTTAAAGGATGATAAAAGTACCGCCATTCAGCAAAATTGACGCAAAACAAATAGGAAGTGACAGTAGATATAATATTGGCGATAAATAAAGATAAAATACGCCTGCTTTTTTGGAAATAATACCCAGCAAAAAGAGATAAAAATATCAACGTGATGAATCCGCTTACGGAATGATAATGGAAATCAAGCAGTAAAGCGAAATGCACATAAGGAACAAAAGATAAAAGCAATGGAAGATTCTTCCAACACGTTTTTATCATATTTTGTCACCACCTAACAAGTGTTATTATTTTGTTAGTTTTATTGTAAATTGAATCATATAATAATCAATTACTTTTTCATTATTTCTAGATTAAATGAATAAACTCTCATGCCATTATCTCTAAAAAAAAAGTTTTTCCCCCTAATTTTTTTAGATAGAAAATTGTATAGTATGATGAAAGAAAAATTGGTTTGGGGGAACATTGATGAGAAGAAAAGCAGTAATCGATCGGCTTTATTTATTTTTTTGGTTTTTTCCTATCGTTTTGCTACCTTTTACATGGGTAAATGCTGTTGTGCAAGGGGCCGAGATATTAGGGCTGATCCAAGGAAGTGGATTTGTGGTTTCTAGAAATTTTCCAGCTTTGACTGTTTTTTACTTAGTGATAAGTGTAGGTCTATTACTGCCAAAATCTCTGATCAATCATTATAATTGGCAGCTGCTTTATTTTTCTTGTTTACTCATATTTACATCTATGTTTTCCTTGTTGCCTCGCATGATCATCGGTCCTAATGGTTTGAGCGAGAGCGGACTGAAGGATTCAGCATATCCCTCCATGTATTTCTTGACCATTAAACCGTGTTTCTATTTAGTCATTGTCTCATTTATTCTTGCGACATTCTTTTACTTCTGGACAGAGATCCGGATAAAAAGTGAACGATCTGTATCTATAAAAAATAACCGTTGATGGTGGATCATCGGTAACAAGCATATGAGCGGCGTAAAACGCCTGTTTCTCATATGCTTTTTTATTCTCGTGTAAAGATTCTAAAAAACGTTTACATGATTTTTACATAACTTAACTATATTTTTACAGCAACCATACGAGGGATTTACAGTCGACTGATAAACTTTAGTTGTAAATAAGAAAGGAGCAATAAAATGAAAAAAGTATTGTTTACTCTAGGTATGATGGGAATTCTTTTAGCCGGATGCGGCTCAGGATCAGGAAATACAGATGGCTCTGCCACACAAAATAATTCAAGTGACTCAAATGAACAAGTAAAAATCGTTGCGGTAGGTTCGACAGCATTGCAGCCTTTGGTCGATGCAGCGCAAGAAAGCTTTGTACAAGAAAATCCGAATTATCAAATCTCTGTACAAGGAGGAGGAAGCGGAACTGGTTTGAGCCAAGTCGAAGCTGGAGCAGTTACTATCGGAAACTCTGATGTATTTGCAGAAGAAAGAGACGGGATCGATGCCTCTAAACTAGTGGATCATAAAGTAGCAGTAGTTGGGATGGCACCCATCGTCAACAAAGATACAGGTGTCAAAGATATCACAAAACAGGAATTGATTGATATCTTTACAGGAAAAATCACTAATTGGAATGAAGTTGGCGGGAAAGATCAAAAGATCAACGTTGTGAATCGTGCAAACGGCAGCGGTACCCGTGCGACATTTGAAAAATGGGGATTAGATGGTGCCACACCTATACAGTCCCAAGAACAAGACTCATCAGGAACTGTTCGGCAGCTTGTAAGTCAAACACCAGGAGCAATCAGCTATTTAGCCTTCTCATATCTCGATGATTCCACACAAGCACTAAGTATCGACGGTGTAGAACCAAAAGAAGAGAATGTAGCAGATAACAGCTGGAAAATCTGGTCCTATGAACATATGTACACGAACGGAAAACCTTCCCCTGAAGTCCAAAAATTCTTAGACTACATGATGACAGAAGAAATCCAAGAAGGACCTGTCAAAGAATTGGGCTATTTACCAATCACAATGATGAAAGTAGAACGTGACCACGAAGGAAATATCAAATAACTAGCAGATAAATATGCTACAGTTATCGTGACTATCAAGGAAAAATCAACTATGTTTCCCCGCATATAGATTTTTCCTATAATTGAGAAAAAGAGCGACGACATAGAACTGTCGTCTCTCTTTTTTTGCTATATGACAGGAATGAAAGGTGTATGCAAGCTTAATAAGAGGAACACTTTTCATATCTGTTCTATACTGGATAGGAGAAGTTTGTAAATATCCAGAAAACGAAATTGATCGAGGTAGCCACATGAAGAATAAATGGACAAATCGAAGTAAAAAAAAGAAAAGAACACAAAAATCATCTGACAAAGTTATCCGTCTTTTTCCCTCGTACAAAGAAGGATTGACAGCAGAACAAGTCAAGGAACGAATAGAAAAAGGTGCAGCAAACGATTCAGTCGATCCCACATTCAAAACAAACCAACAAATTATATTGGAAAATATTTTTACGTATTTCAATTTGATCTTTCTTATCTTAGCCATTTTGCTTTGCCTAGTAGAATCTTATAAAAACTTGACCTTTTTACCAGTTATCATAGCCAATACAGGAATCGCTGTCTTTCAGGAAATTCGATCCAAAAAAATCTTGGATGAATTGAATGTATTGAATACAGCAAAAGTCAATGTCATAAGAGAGGGGATAGAGCAAACAGTAGCTATAGAAAACCTTGTATTAGATGACATTGTTATTCTAGAGACTGGACATCAGATTCCAGCAGATGCAGAGGTCGTGGAAGGAAAACTGCAAGTCAACGAGGCTTTATTAACAGGTGAAGCAGATGAGATAACCAAAGAAATAGGTGATCTATTGATGTCCGGCAGTTTCGTTGTTTCCGGAAAAGCTTACGCCCGATTAGACAAAGTCGGAGCGGATTCGTATATTTCCCAATTGACAGTCAAAGCCAAGACAATGGGAGAAGGAGAGCAGTCGGAGATGATTGCTTCTCTTAATCAATTGATCAAATGGATTGGGATCATCATTATTCCTATCGGTATTCTGCTTTTTTCTCAAAGTTACTTTTTTAATGGAAACACGATGAAAGAAAGTGTCGTCGCAATGGAAGCAGCATTGATCGGTATGATACCTGAAGGACTGTACTTGCTAACGACGATCGCATTAGCATTAAGTGCGACTAAACTAGCAAAGCAAAGAGTTCTTTTACACAATATGAAAAGCATTGAGACATTGGCAAGAGTAAATGTCCTTTGTGTAGATAAAACAGGAACGATCACAGAAAACAAAATGTCTGTCCAAAAAGTGATTGTCTCTAAAAAACAAGAAATAATCAGCCAATCAGATCAACTGGAAGAGCGCATTGCTGACTATGCAAAAGCGATGGCAGGAGACAATGCAACAATGGAAGCCGTCAAAGAATACTTTACAAAAACCACTGATCAATCCTATCACCAGGTCATTCCTTTTTCTTCTGTCCAAAAATTCAGCAGTGTAGCGTTGGAAGACAAGGTGTATGTTTTAGGAGCACCCGAAATGGTTTTGCGAGATCAGTTGCCGGAATATGCGGAAGAGTTTGTTTCTTTTGCTGAAAAAGGCTATCGCGTGTTGGTCTTTGGTGTGTACGATGGGATTCTTGAAGAACCAGTATTGACGGAGGCAGTCACACCATTAGGCTATATCCTGATCGCTAATCCTATCAGAAAAGAAGCAAGAGCCACATTCGATTACTTCAAAAAACAGCAAGTAGCCATCAAAGTGATTTCTGGAGATAATCCGCTCACCGTATCTAATGTAGCTGTCCAAGCAGGGATTTCACATGCTGATCAGTACATTGATGCGTCTAAATTATCAGAAGAAGAATATGAAGCAGCTGTCGAAAAATATACAGTTTTTGGACGCGTCAAGCCAGAACAAAAGAAAATCTTCGTTCAATTACTAAAGCGTAACAATACAGTAGCTATGACAGGTGATGGCGTGAATGACATTCTAGCCATGAAAGAAGCAGACTGCAGTGTAGCGATGGCTTCTGGCAATGAAGCCGCCATGCAGGCCTCACAAGTGGTCTTGCTTGATTCTGACTTTTCACGCATGCCGGAAGTTGTTGCAGAAGGACGGCGCGTCGTGAACAATATTGAGAGATCAGCCAGCTTGTTTTTAGTGAAGAATATTTTTTCCTTTTTGCTTTCGCTGTTTTCAGTCATCTTTGCTTTGACCTATCCTTTAGAACCATCACAGATCACATTGATTAGTTTGTTTACGATCGGACTCCCATCTTTCTTGCTTGCTCTAGAAGAAAACAAAAAGCGAATCAAAGGGAAATTCATCATGAATGTGATGGAAAAGGCTGTGCCAGGTGGACTGACAGATATGATCGTAGTCGGTGCGTTGGTGATCTGCGGGGTGACTTTGAATCTAAATAAAACAGATGTTTCTACAGCATCTACTATACTTTTGATTGCAGTAGGATTTCTCGTTCTCTATAAAATCTGTTCACCGCTGAATAAATTCAGAAGTCAGATCATTCTTTTCTGTGCTAGCGGTATCTTTTTTTCGGTGGTTTTTTTGCATAAACTGTTTTCAATCACCGGTATCTCAGCTGTATCGCTTTTGCTGTTGAGCATTCTATTTTTCTCGGCAGATTCGATCTTTAGGCATTTGACTACATTGGTAGAATATTTGTTTGAACGTAAAAATGAAAAAGAGCCGGAGATAATAAATAAATTGCCTCGGTTCCTTCGATTATTCAAAAGAAATAAATGACTAATAAGATAAAAGAAGCTTAAAAAATACATTAACCAAAAAATTGTATTTTCTAAGCTTCTTTCTGTATAAAAAACAAAGCAAATTTTTATCTAGAACTTATAGAAAACCAATTAAATCTTTACTTCAGGTGTCCTATAATCATTTTGAAAGCGTTTTTTATAAAATTGGGAGGGATGCTTCAAATGAAAAATAGAAGATTGCTTCAATTTAGTTTATTTTTAGGTGTACTGTATGGGGTTTTTTTATCCGTTTCCATTGATGCTTGTACGACGGTTTTAGTAGGAAAAAATGCTTCAGTAGATGGATCAACGATGATTGCTAGAAATGAAGATCTGAACACGGCTTGGTCCAAACACTTTGTTGTCAGAAAAGAAAATACGAATCCTTCACATTTTGTATCAAAAGGGAATGGATTTACCCTTGATCTTCCGAAAGAACAGCTGAAGTACACAGCGACCCCAGAATGGGATACGTCAGAAGGATTATTTGAAGAAGATGGTATCAATAGCAAGAACGTTGCAATGAGCGCTACTGAATCAGCTACGACAAAGGAAGAGATATTGAAAAAAGATCCATATACTGCGCATGGTATCGCAGAAGACTCTATGTTGACAGTGACCCTTCCTTATATTGATTCAGCAAGAGCAGGAGTAGAACGATTAGGAAAAATCGTTGCTAAGCAAGGAGCTGCGGAGACAAATGGTGTGATTTTCTCTGATAAAAATGAAATCTGGTATATGGAGATACTTAGTGGTCATCAGTGGGCAGCTGTCAAAGTTCCAGATGACTGTTATGCAGTTATTCCTAATATGTTGTCAATTGATTCATTTGATTTGAAGGACAAAGATTCTTATCTTTGTTCAGCAGATTTAGAATCTTTTTTAGAAAAGAATCAACTGATAAATACGAAACGGGATATTTCTTTAAGAGACATATTTGCAGATAAGTCAAAGGATGAAAAATACAATCTTCCTAGGATATGGGATGCACAGAGAAAACTGACACCTTCAAAGAAACAAAAAATAACAGACCGTTCATTTGAGATGTTCATCAAACCAGATAAACCTATTTCAATTGCAGAAACAGCTTATATCATGACATTACACTTTAATGGTACTGAATATGATACCATCGAAGGGACAAAGCCAGATAAGTATCGTCCAATCTCTGTGCCGAATACGATGGAATCTCATATTCTACAGATAAGAAACAATGTACCAGAAGAAATCAGTGGTATCCATTGGTTAGCGTTGGGGATTCCTGATACAAGCAATTATATACCATTTTATAGCAATATAAGCGAGACACCCGAAGCTTATCAAAAAGGAACAGATATGCCAGATGATATTTCTGCTTACTGGACATATCGGTTGACGAACATCTTGACGAAGCCATACTATAGTGATTTCAAGAAAAATATTACTTTACCAACTCGCCAAAAAGTTCGAGACCATCTATCGAAAGAGTTAGCAAGTACAGACCAACAAGCAAGAGAATTAATAGTAAATCATCCCGAAAAATTAACGGATTATTTGAATCAAAAAACACAAAGTTTTGCTGATTATGCTATAGATGCTTATCAGAAAATGAACCAGGAGCTGATTGTGAAGATGTCAGAAAAGACAGCTACACATCATGACAAAGATTTATAACATGTGGCTCAGCGTTTTTAGCTAATAAAAAGCCTGCTTTTCAGCGTAGTAGATGATCGTTAGACATCTAAACATTGCTGCAAGCAGGCCTTATTTAATTGCTTTTCGGAATGGTAACGGTGAAAGTCGAGCCTGTTCCAAGATGACTGTCTACAGTAATCGTCCCATGAAGGAGTTGCACGTAGTCTTTTACAATCGCTAACCCTAGTCCGGTCCCACCTGAATGCCGGCTTCGCGCCTTGTCTACACGGTAAAAACGCTCAAAGATCCGTTCCTGATCCTCAATGTCGATACCTATACCAAAGTCTTGGACAGAAAACGATAATTCATCTGTTGCCTGATAACGGATAATGATCTCGCTGTCGTTTTTTGAATATTGGACAGCATTTTCAATCAGGTTTTTGAGGATTGGATAAAGGATATCTGTTTTAGTAGTAAATGGTTCGTTCTTTCCAATCAATCGAATCGTCAACCGTTTCTTTTCGATGATTGGCTGATAATTTTGAACGATTTGGTGGAAATAAGGTTCTGTATAAATCGTCTGGATTTCGTAAGAATTCTCACCGTCTTTTGACAGCTGGATGATTTCCCGAATCAATTTATCTAACCGAATCGCATCTTTTTGCATGATCTCAAGAAAAGAAGTCAGAGTTTGCGGGTCATATTTTGCACCATCCAATAAAGTCTCGGTAAAACCAATCAATGAAGTCACAGGAGTTTTTAATTCGTGAGAGACGTTGCCAACGAAATCCTTTTGTAGCTTTTCTAAACGTCGCACTTTCGTTAAGTCATACGCTACCCCTAGAATCTGTCCGGTACCTTCTGAATTAGTAAAGTAGCGCAAACTCAAGTCTAATGTCTGTCGTCCTTCAGTGATGGTGATCTCCTGATGGATCAGCGGATGCTCAGGAGTCACTTGGTGAATCAGCTGAATGAGTTTTGGCTCTTGGATGACTTCTGTGTACCGTTGTTCAGGTTCATAGCTGGTCACATTTAAATGCAACTGCATCTTTGGATTAAGCAGTAGTAAACGAGAATCAGCATCATCAATCAGGAATACGCCTATCATCAGTTCGTTTAATAATGTGTACAATTGTTCTTCTGTTGTAGTATACGCTCGATACATCTTACTCATTTGTTCGCTCAGCGCATTGATCGTCTGATACAATTCCTCCCATTGGTCAGGTATCTGCATGATTACTTCTGCTTGGTTTGGATTTTGTACCATTTTTCTAAGAACAGGCAGGACAGTTTTCAAAGGCTGATTTTTTTGGTAGATCAGGTAATAGATCATTCCTGCAAGAACAAGGAAGAAAGACAGAAAGAAGAAAAAGACCCAACGGCGAAAACTTTCCGTTCTCGGTAAAAATCCGCTTGTCGGTTCTGCGATACGTAAAATGGCTTCTAACTGGCCTCCTTTTTTGACTGGTAATGCGACGTATAAAAGATCCTCATTCAAAGTAGTACTTTTGCGCAAAGCGCTACCTAGGTTCCCACCATTCAATACAGCTTTTATTTCTGGACGAGAACTTCGCTGTTCATTCAATGTTTCATTGTTTGTGTCAAATAAGATTTTTCCAGTAGCATCCATTAAAGTGATCCGTTCGTTCGACTGATGGACGAATTCTTCCAAAGCAGTTTTGTTTTGCGCCGCTTGGAGGTTTTCGACATCTAATTGCCGGATCAGTAGTTGTGCTTTTTTTGTCAGGTAGCTTTCTTGCTGTTCGACGATCTGTTGTTGGAAATAATGGGAGATCAATTGCCAACCACCAAAAAATAAACTAATCAAAAGAATAAGAAAGAAGAGACGTTCATAAACTTTTTTCCATTTCATCGTTTTGGTTCCTGAAACTTATAGCCAAATCCTCTAACAGTCACCAAGTACTTTGGATGTTTTGGATCTCGCTCGATTTTTTCTCGCAAATGACTAACGTGCACATCTACGATTCGGCTTTGTCCTGCGAAGTCAAAATTCCAAATGCGGTCTAGCAATGTGTCGCGATCGATCACACGGTCTTTTCGTTTCATGAAATAAACGAGTAATTCAAATTCTTTCGGTGTGAGTTCAATCAGATGATCGTCTACGGTGACTTGATAATTGGTCAAATCAGCAGTGATTTGTCCAATCGATAGATATTCAGGTTCAGCTTCATCTTTTGATTGCTTACGAGGTTCGATCCGTCTGAATATGGCTTTCATACGGGCTAATACTTCACGTGGACTAAATGGTTTGGTCAAATAGTCGTCAGCACCTATCTCCAGACCAATGATCCGATCCACTTGATCATCTTTAGCCGTCAGCATCAAAATCGGTGTTTCATTTTTTTCTTGACGCAGCCGCTGAGTGATCTCCATGCCATCCATTGTTGGAAGCATCACATCTAAAATGATGAAATCAAATGATTGTTCTAATGCTAATTCTAATCCTTCGCCTCCATCTGCGGCACTGGTTACCTTATAGCCTTCTTTTTCCAAATTGAACGTCAAGAGCGTCACAATAGAAGGTTCATCATCAACAACTAGTATTTTTTTCATTCAAATCTCCTTTAAATAGGTTTCATTCTGTTTATATTTTAGCATAGAATCAGTACAAGGGGCTATTTTACAAAAGAAATAAATGGTATAATAGGAAGGCACTTTGCTGAATAGAAAGGAAGAGCAGTCAATGATTGGAATCAGTGCATGTTTAGGCGGTCTAGCCTGTCGCTATGATGGACAGAAAAAAGAAGTACCAGAATTGATGGAACTAGTTGAAACTGGCGAAGCTGTCATGGTCTGTCCAGAAGTAATCGGTGGATTGCCAATCCCTAGAGATCCTGCTGAAATCATTGGTGGAAATGGGTTCGATGTGTGGAAAGATCAAGCAAAAGTATGGACGACAAGCGGCGAAGATGTAACGGAAGCGTATAAAAACGGCGCGATCAAAGCATATCAAAAATTGCAGGAAAAACACATTGATCTAGTCATTATGAAGGAAAAAAGCCCTTCATGCGGGACCCATTCGATTTATGATGGAAGCTTTTCCGGAATAACAAAAAATGGCGCCGGAGTGGCCACTGCTTATTTTATTCAGCAAAAAATGACTGTGCTCTCTGATGAAGAATGGCTGAAAACTAGAGGTGAGCAGAATGGAAATCGAAAAGACCAATCGAATGAACGCGCTCTTTGAATTTTATTCGACCTTATTGACAGAAAAACAAATGAACTACATGGAGTTATATTATGCAGATGATTTTTCATTAGGTGAGATCGCGGAAGAATACGAAGTAAGTCGACAAGCAGTATATGACAATATCAAGCGGACAAGCAAGATCTTGGAGGATTATGAAAAAAAACTCCATCTCTTCTCTGATTATATTGTCCGAGAACAGATATTGGAAAAGATGACCGCATATATTACAGATAAGTATCCGGAAGATAAAAAACTGCTTGAATATGTACAGCAAATTCAAGCAATCGAAGAATAAATAAAAGGAATGAAGAAAATATGGCATTTGAAAGCTTAACTGAACGTCTCCAGCAGGCGATGGGAAAACTAAGAAAAAAAGGGAAAGTATCAGAAGCTGACGTAAAAGAAATGATGCGGGAAATCCGCCTTGCCTTACTAGAAGCCGATGTTAACTTGCAAGTAGTCAAAGACTTTACTAAACGCGTACGCGAACGTGCGGTAGGGGCAGAAGTGCTGGAAAGTTTATCACCTGCACAACAAATCGTAAAAATCGTTGATGAAGAATTAACGATCACACTTGGTTCTGAAACAGCAGAGCTAAATAAATCACCAAAAATACCAACTGTTATCATGATGGCTGGTCTACAAGGGGCAGGTAAAACAACTTTTACCGGTAAATTAGCGAATTATTTAAAGAAAAATGAAAATGCTCGTCCGCTCCTAATCGCAGGGGACGTATATCGACCAGCAGCGATCGACCAATTGAAAGTATTAGGTCAACAGCTAGATGTTCCTGTATTTGACATGGGAACAGAAGTCAGCCCAGTAGAAATCGTTCGTCAAGGGATGGAGTTAGCAAGAGAAAAGAAAAACGACTATGTATTGATCGATACGGCAGGACGTCTGCACATCGATGAAACATTGATGGATGAGTTGAAACAAATCAAAGAATTGACTCAACCAAATGAGATCTTGCTAGTTGTTGATGCCATGACTGGTCAAGATGCCGTCAATGTAGCTGACAGCTTTAATCAGCAATTAGGGATTACTGGAGTCGTCATCACTAAACTTGATGGGGATACTCGAGGCGGGGCAGCCTTATCGATCCGCTCAGTGACAGGCGCACCAATCAAATTCATCGGTTCTGGTGAAAAACTGACTGACTTAGAAGTATTCCACCCAGATCGTATGGCTAGCCGTATCCTTGGTATGGGGGATATGCTGACACTGATCGAAAAAGCGCAGCAAGACTATGATGAGAAAAAAGCGGAAGAACTTGCACAGAAGATGCGGGAAAACTCATTTGATTTCAATGACTTTATTGAGCAACTCGATCAAGTGATGGGGATGGGCCCACTGGAAGATCTAATCAAAATGATCCCCGGAATGAATCAAGTCCCTGGAATCGAAAACGTCAAGGTAGATCCAAAAGACGTTGAACGCAAAAAAGCGATGGTTTATTCTATGACGCCAGCAGAAAGGGCGAATCCTGATCTGTTGAATCCAAGCCGTCGTCGCCGAATTGCTGCCGGTTCTGGAAACAGTGTGGTTGAAGTAAACCGAATGATCAAGCAATTCAAGGAATCAAGAAAAATGATGCAACAAATGTCCAAAGGGGATATGAACATCCCAGGTATGGACCAAATGTTTGGTTCAGGCGTCAAAGGAAAACTAGGCAAAATGGCGATGAATCGAATGATCAAGAAAAATAAGAAGAAAAAGAAAAAACGGAAATAAGATGAAAAAAACAGCTTCGGTACAGACTGAAAATGTCTACTGCCGGAGCTTTTCTATCAGCAATTTTTATTCTTTACTGATACAATTACTCTAAACGAAGAGGAGGTACAAATGAGATGTCCGTGGAGTGAACAAACAGAAAGTATGCGGCAATATCATGATACTGTCTGGGGTGTTCCTGAATATGATGACCAAAAGCTGTTCCGAAAATTGATGCTAGACATCAATCAGGCAGGATTGAGCTGGCAGACGATTTTAAATAAAAGTGACGCATTCGATGAAGCATATGATCAATTCGATATCCAAAAAGTCGCAAATTATGGAGAAACAAAAATGAGCGAACTAATGGAAAACAAAGGAATTATTCGGAATCGCAGAAAAATCGAATCAGCTGTCCAAAACGCTAAAGCAGTCTTGAAGATTCAAGAAGAATTCGGCAGTTTTTCTGAGTATCTTTGGTCGTTTTCTAATGGAAAAATCGTTGATTCTTCTTATCATTCACAAGAAGAAGTCCCGACAATAAGTCCTCTTTCAGATGAATTAGCAAAAGATCTAAAGAAAAGAGGATTTAAATTTATTGGCAGTACGACAATCTATGCTTTTTTAGAAGCAGTCGGGATCATCAATGATCACCTTGACAGTTGTTTCCGCAAAGAAGAGGTCGTACGTATCGGCAGAAAATAAAGAAAGGGCGAATAAAGCATGCGAAAAATCATATTTTATGGCGCTGTAAGTTTAGATGGTTATTTGGCAACGAAAACGGATGACCTTCAATGGCTTTTTGACACTCCGACAGGTGAGCAAACCACTTATGAAGATTTTTATGAAACAATCGATACGACCATCATGGGCAGGAAAACTTATCAAGAAGCAAAAAAATATTTAGAAACCGAAGCAATTTATCCAGAGAAAAAGAATTTCGTTTTTTCAACCAATGCACAATTACAATTACCAGATGCTGAGGTCGTACACGAAGAGCCTGTTGCTTTTCTAAAAAATCTACAAATGACAGAAGGAAAAGATATCTGGGTCGTGGGTGGCGGTCGATTGATCAAACCGTTAGTAGAACATCAAATGATTGATGAATGGTATATCCAGATTGCCCCTGTATTATTAGGGGACGGAATCCCTTTATTCCAAAAAGGAACCTATGAAGCACGTTTTGAATTGCTAGATACGACACGATTCGGTGAATTTATCGAATTACATTATGTACGAAAGTAGAAGCAAATAAAACAAAAGAAGCGTGAGACAAAAGTGTTCTTTACTTTTGTCTCACGCTCTAAACACATATAAACGGCGGAAGCAGAAGCAACTCCTTCGGAAATAAGCTGAAATTCACAAAAATTTGAAAAGCAATTTTCGTGAATTCCTTCTTATTCTTGGAGTTAAACGCTTCTGTCCCAGCCTCTTTTTTTATTATTGTTCTGATTTTATTCTGCTAATTTGTTAGAAAAATCTAGATACGCATCTAAAATCGTTTGGAAGAAACTTAATGTTCCTTCAACGATATTGCCGTTTTCATCAATTAGATTCGCAACGTTTCCGATATATGCTTCCGGTTGTTGCAAGGTTGGCACATTCAAAAAGACAAGTGATTGGCGTAGATGGTGGTTTGCGCCAAAGCCGCCAATCCCACCTGGTGATGCAGTAACGACTAAACCTGGTTTATGATCCCAAACACTGTGTCCATAAGGTCTTGAGCCTACATCTAAAGCATTTTTCAATACTGCTGGCACAGAGCGGTTGTATTCAGGAGTAACGAAAACGACACCGTCTAATCCGCTCACCTCCTCACGAAAACGAGTCCATTCAGCAGGAGCTTTTTCTGGGGTTTCAAGATCCTCATTGTAAAATGGCAGATCATCGAATTTTACAAATACACTTTCGTACCCTTCAGGAAGCAATTTCGCAAAAGCTTCTGCTACTTTTTTGTTGTAAGAATCTTTTCTTAAACTACCAATAAAAAATCCAATTTTTTTTGTCATACGATTTTTCCTCCTTCAAACTATCTATAATAATCTTACAAAAAATAAGTAATTGGAGCAAACAAAAACACTTACTGGCAAAAGTTTCGTTTTAGTTGACAAATGATCGCGAAGTATCGTTAGTCTCCATTGCCAACCCTCTTAGAAAGTCTATATAATGAAGAAAAAGGAGGGATAAGATGGAAGAATTATCATTATCGAAAAATGTAGCAAATTTACGAAAGAAAAAAGGCGTGACTCAAGAAACTCTAGCTGAATTCATAGGTGTGACAAAAGCTTCTGTTTCCAAATGGGAGACAGGCCAAAGTATGCCTGATGTACTCATATTGCCTAAATTAGCCAGTTTTTTTGATGTGTCTGTTGATGAACTGCTCGGCTATCATCCTCAATTGACGAAAGAGAAAATCAGACACTTTTATCAGCAGTGGACCACCGCTTTTTCTGAAGAGCCCTTTGAATATGTGATGGAGGACTGTAGAAAAGCGGTCAAACAATATTACTCATGTTATCCTTTTCTTCTACAAGTAGTCGTTTTGTGGTTGAATCATTTTATGCTAACAAAGGATCTGGAGGAACAACAAGCAATTCTGTCTGAAGCAGAAGCGTTATGTACGAAAATCGTTGAAGAATCAACAGAATTATCTCTATGCAATAATGCTTCTTTGTTAAAAGTAGCGGTCATGCTCCAGTTAGGCAAACCAGAAGAAGCTTTATCTGAAATCGAAGAAAAAGCGGACCCTTATCGTTTTGCCCAGCAAAGCGACACCTTACTTATCCAAGCGTACCGAGCCGCTGGTCAAACAAAAAAAGCGGTAAGCTATACTCAATTCAGCATGTTTTCTCATTTAATCAATCTCGTATCTTCAGCCACTCATTATCTATTGATCCAAATCATTCAATTACCGGTTATAGAAGAAACTGTCAATAGAATAGATGCTGTGATCCAAGCATTCAACCTGACGGCGGTCCATCCCAACAGTTGTGCTCAATTTTCTTACGCTGCAGCCTGTGCTTATGCGAAACATGAAAAAGAAGAACAAGTAATAAAGTGTTTAAAACAGTTTGTGGATTTGACACTTATACTTTTAAGCGAGGAAGGCAGGATCCTTCATGGTGATAGGTATTTTGATGAGATAAATGAGATATTTGAAGGAGCAGATCTTGGGGTACAGCAAATAAGAGACACGAAAATCATTAGGGAAGGGGCATTGAGTGCATTAGAAAATCCGATTTTTCAACAAATTGAGAAATCAAAAATTGTAAAACTAAAAAAACGATTGGCGGGCGAGTAATATGAGCATCAAAGAATTTCTTCCGTTTTTAATTCCTTTAATCATTGTACAGTTTGGATTACTTATTTATGTACTTCATCATATCTTTACACATTCTGCATATAAACATGGAAATCGAATGATATGGGTGATTATTGTTATTGTTGGTATGCAGTTCATCGGTCCTGTCCTTTATTTGATTTTTGGCAAGGAGGATGCGTAGTGGCTATCTTGACACTTGAAAAAGTCTCAAAGTCTTTTGGTACAAACAAATTGCTGGATGATTTATCTTTTTCTGTAGAAGAACAGACGATTTTTGGTTTCATCGGTAAAAACGGTGCTGGAAAAACGACAACTATGAAACTGATCTTAGGTCTTATCAAAAAAGACAGCGGAACGATCCGAGTGAACGGAAAAGAAGTAGAGTACGGACAAACAACGACCAATCAAGAAATCGGCTATTTAGCTGATGTACCGGTTTTTTATGATTATATGACCGCTTCCGAGTATTTGATCTTTTGCGGCGAACTCACAGGAATGCCTAAACAGCGGATAAAGGAAAAAACCAATGAACTGTTGTCACTTGTCGGTCTGTCGAATGAAAAGAAGCGGATCAAAAAATTTTCCAGAGGGATGCGACAACGTTTAGGGCTTGCTCAAGCCTTGTTGAACGAGCCCAAATTACTCATTTGCGATGAACCAACTTCTGCTCTTGATCCTGTTGGTCGAAAAGAAATCTTAGGTATCTTATCCTCTGTGAAAGAGCAAACGACGATTTTATTTTCAACTCATATTTTATCTGATGTGGTGCGTATCTGTGACAAAGTTGCTTTTTTGGATAATGGAAAAATCGTGTTGTCTGGATCAGTGGACGAATTGAAAAAGCAAACAAATGCTAGTGGGTTTGAGATCGTATTTTTTTCCAAAAAAGAGCGCGAACAATTTGAAGAGCTTTTACCTGGAGGGATGATCCGAAGTGAATTGCGTATAGCTTATCCACAAAAAAGTAAAGAAGAAATGCTTTTTGCTATGGATTTGCTAGCCAAATATCAATTGCCAGTCCAATCAGTCCAGATGGAAGAACCTACGCTAGAAAAACTCTTTTTGGAGGTCGTTCAATCATGAGACAACTCATTGCCTTCGCCAAAAAGGAGCTAAAGGAAAACTGGCGTACTGGAAAAATCATCACGCTAAGTGCGCTCACAGTGATTTTCGGTATAATGAATCCATTGCTAGCTAAATTGACTCCTTATTTAGTGCAAGCTATGTCAACAACTCTGGCAGAGTCAGGGATTTCTGTTCAGAAAATCATAGTTGATGCAACGACTTCATGGACACAATTTTATAAAAATATTCCGATGCTGTTGATTTTCTTTCTTCTTTTATTCAGCGGGATATTGACAAGCGAATACCAAAACGGAACAATCATCAACTTGCTGACAAAAGGGATGAAGCGATGGAAGATATTTCTGTCGAAATGGATCATGGGTATACTATTTTGGAGTGTCAGCTATTGGTGCTGTTATAGTATTACGCTAGCATACACGATTTATTATTGGGACCAGTCGATTATCTCCCATCCTTTATTTATCAGTTTTACTTATTATTTTTTTGGCTGTTGGCTTTATTCATTGATTTTATTTTATTCAGCTTTTCTTTCTTCCAATTATGCGGTTCTGTTGGCTAGTGGGGGAACGGTCATTCTGAGTTATGGTGCTGGGTTGTTCTCTAAAGTAGCAGAATATGTACCGACTTATTTGATTTCTTCCTCAAATTATCTTACGAAAGAAATCCACCTTACAGATTATACTCAGTCATTAGCAGTGTCATGTTGTTCTATCGTCATATCCATCGTAGCTGGGTGGCTTGTTTTTAACAAAAAAGAAGTCTAAAATCTGCTATTTCCTAAAAAAATCGAATTTAATCAAGCTGTAAAGAAAAAAAGCTTTACAGGGTAAAAAAAAACTGTTACACTACATCTTGTGAATAAAACAATGGAGGTGGAAATAAATAATGGCAGTTAAAATCCGTTTAAAACGTATGGGTTCTAAAAAGAGTCCTTTTTACCGTATCGTCGTAGCTGATTCACGTTCTCCTCGTGATGGACGTTTCATCGAAACTGTAGGTACTTACAATCCTTTGAAAGACCCTGCAGAAGTAGTTTTAAAAGAAGACTTAGTTCTTGACTGGTTATCAAAAGGTGCACAACCTTCTGACACTGTACGTAATATCCTTTCAAAAGAAGGCGTTATGCAAAAACACCACGAAGCTAAATTCTCAAAGAAATAAGGTGACCGGATATGAAAGATTTAAGCGACTTAGTCTTAACAATCGTTCGTCCGCTAGTCACTTATCCTGATCAAGTCAAGTTAGATGTCGTAGAGTCGAAAGATTTTTACGAGTACAACCTAACAGTGGCACCTGAAGATATTGGCCGTATCATCGGAAAACAAGGGCGTGTTGCCAAAGCAATCCGCACAATCGTTTACGGTGTTCGGATCAATGCACCAAAAAAAGTGCGTTTGAATATCATCGATGATAAGGAAAAGTAAATAAACGTGCTGTACTCGAATTTCCGAGTACAGCTTTTTTGTTTTTTTATTAATTGAAGAAATGATTATTTGGCAAAAGAAGCAAGAAAGCGTATCCTTATAATAGGAGGGAGTGAGCAGATAATGAGAAATACTATGTTATTTATTCCGTTTGTCTTATTGTTAAGCGCCTGCAGTTTGATTACTGAAAGATCAGACAATACGCAACCATCAAGCAGTACATCTGAAACTGTTGCAAGTACAGAAAAAAGTAGTACTAAAATGGCTTCATCTACTGAACAAACAAGGGCTACCTCAAGTAATGAGGAAAAGACTGCTTTAAACCAATTGAAAGAACAACAACCAAACGTGCCCATGCCTTTAGATGTACCGATTTCTTCTGGCTATCTCAATGTCGCAGCGGCACAAACAAAGCAAGGTTATTCTATTTTATATTACGGATCAGATCGTCCCCTCAGGTTGAATGCTGACGAATTGAATCAAGAAACGCCTATTGCAACTTATCTCTATCAATATGGATTTGCTTCTAGTCAAGAAACGATACAAGTCTTGCAGCCATTTGAGATCGATACAAATGGGCAGAAAATGGATTTAGGTCATCAAATCACGGGGTATCAGCAAGGAGCAGCAGGTTCAAGCTACCTTGAATGGCAAGAAGGAAATTGGCGTATTCGGATCCGTGGGAATAATATTGATGGTCAAGAACCCTTGCCGTTAGCTAAAGAAATCGTAGCCTATTTGGAAGAAAACAGGCTGCCAGCACCTGAACAATTTGGTAAGATAACTATTGATATGGGAGATACGACGAATCGAGCCGTAGAAGTAAGTTGGCAAGAACCGAAAAATGTCTATACGATCACTCGTCAAGACCCTATGGCTGCATTGAAGATGGCAGTTTCTATGAAGAAGCCATGACAGAAGTGCTGAGCTTCAAGAAATAAGAAGTCATCAAAAACAGTACGCCACATTTTTGCAATAAATTTGGCTTAATACCCTAAAAGAAAACTAGAATTGCCTCTCCGCACATGCTAAAATAAAACAGACAAAAAAGAAATGGGGATATAAGTTGACTGAATACTTGAATGTAGGAAAAATCGTAAACACACAAGGTATCAAAGGTGAAGTCCGTGTGATCTCAACAACGGATTTCCCAGAAGAACGTTACAAAAAAGGG
Source organism: Enterococcus sp. DIV1224 (assembly GCF_050555455.1). Lineage (NCBI taxonomy): Bacteria > Bacillati > Bacillota > Bacilli > Lactobacillales > Enterococcaceae > Enterococcus > Enterococcus sp. DIV1224. The sequence continues at coordinate 930,597 of NZ_CP187859.1, forward strand.
ACGGTGCTGACATTATTCCAAGATGGAAAAGCACCTATTGAATTAACGGTCAAAAGTCATCGTAAACATAAAAATTTTGACTTATTGAGTTTTGAAGGTCATCCTTCCATCAACGATGTGGAAAAATATCGGGATGGCATATTGAAAGTGTCAAAAGACAACTCTGTAGATCTAGATGAAAATGAATTCTATTACCACGAGATCATCGGTCTGCGTGTGGTGGAAGAAGATGGAACGGAACTAGGTAAAGTAAAAGAAATCTTGTCACCAGGCGCTAATGATGTTTGGGTCGTTCAACGTCCGAAAAAGGCTGATATCTTGCTTCCATATATCGCTTCTGTCGTCAAAGAAGTTGATTTAGAAGCTGGAGTGATCCGTGTAGAAATCCCAGAAGGACTGATTGACGATGAAGATTGATGTATTGACTTTATTTCCACGAATGTTTGAAGGTCCTATGGGTGAATCCATCATCGGCAAGGCTGTAGATAAAGGTTTATTAGACATCAATATCTCTAACTTCCGCGACTATTCAGATAATAAACATCAGACAGTAGACGACTATCCATATGGCGGAGGAGCAGGTATGTTGCTCAAAGTCCAGCCAATCTATGATAATATCCAAGCAATTGAACAAGCTGCACCTGATGTCAAGAAACGAGTCATCCTTCTTGATCCAGCTGGTAAACGATTCGATCAGAAAATGGCAGAAGAATTTTCACAAGAAGAACACCTGGTATTCATTTGTGGTCACTACGAGGGGTATGATGAACGTATCCGCACATTAGTGACAGATGAAGTTTCCTTAGGGGATTATGTCCTTACTGGGGGAGAATTAGGTGCGATGGTCATGATCGATGCAACAGTTCGGCTGTTGCCAGATGTGTTAGGCAATCAGACTTCTGCCCAAACCGATTCTTATTCAACTGGTCTATTAGAACATCCCCAATATACTCGTCCAGCAGAATATAAAGGGATGAAAGTACCAGAAGTATTGACAAATGGAAATCATAAATTGATTGAAGAATGGCAATTAAAAGAGTCGCTAAGAAGAACCTATCAACGCCGACCTGATCTCTTGGAAACACTTGAATGGACGCCTCAAATGACGAAATTTTTAGAAGAAATCAAGAAAGAAGAGCAAAAAAAACAGCAGATGTAGGCAAGTAACTTTTTCTAAAATCTTCTTTACAGTAGATTGATAGTATGTTAGTATTTTATGGTGAGTGCACAAGCACTTAACTATTACGATATTCCGCTGTGAGAGAAGCTCATAAGAATATTTGGAATAAGGAGAAGAAAACCATGAATCCATTAATCGAAGAATTAACAAAAGACCAATTACGTTCTGACATCCCAGCGTTCCGCCCTGGTGACACTGTGCGTGTTCACGCAAAAGTTGTCGAAGGTACTCGTGAACGTATCCAGTTATTTGAAGGTGTTGTTATCAAACGCCGCGGTGCTGGAATCAGCGAAACTTATACAGTACGTAAAGTTTCTAACGGAGTGGGCGTTGAGCGTACATTCCCATTGCACACACCACGTGTTGCAAAAATCGAAGTAGTTCGCTACGGTAAAGTACGTCGTGCAAAATTGTACTACCTACGTGCATTACACGGAAAAGCTGCTCGTATCAAAGAAATCCGTCGTTAATCATTGTTATCAGACAGAGAAAGAACCCTTGGTATTCAAGGGTTCTTTTTTTGTTCTTATCATGTAATGCAATATTCTTGATTCAGTATTTTTTAATTACTCGACTGGGCGAATAACTTATTAGGATGAGTCTTCCGACAAATATTAGTAAAAAAAAGAGCCATGTGATAATATCTTTCTTGAGAGTAACCGCTTTAAAAAATCCAGAATATTCTAACATAAATGGAGTATTCTTAGAATCAAAAGGAGAAAGAAGATGATTTATACTTATACGGAGCAAGAGAAAATGAAAGTTTTGGAGACATTTATGAAGGATGGAAAAGTAAAACAAGTACCAAGCGCAACAAAAAAGAAATACATCTTGCTGAAAGAAGTCTTGAAACGATTCGAACATGGAGTAATCTATACAGAAACAGAAGTCAATTCGATATTGATGGACATATTTTCTAGTGCTGATTATGTCGAACAAAGGCGTTATCTAATCACATTCGGTTTTTTCAAAAGAAGTTCGGATGGTCGAGCGTATCAGTTGATGGGAAATGAAAATTAGAAGTTTTGATTTATACTAATTGAAAAAAATTCAAGTATGCGGCGTAGAACCAATGTCGCATACTTGAATTTTTTTTGTCATCTGTATCTATAATACAAAACCAAGAACGTTATTCAAAATATGGATAGCCATGATAAAAGCTAATGAGCGATTCGCAGTTAAATAAGCAATCGTCAGTAAAATCGTTCCAGGAGCGTACATGAAAAAATCAATTGGATGCGTTACATGAATAAATGTAAATAGAAAAATAGAAATCAAAGAAGACAAAATTAAACCAATAGATTGAGAAAGCCAATTAATTAAAAGATGACGAAAAATAAGTTCTTCTAAAATCGGGCCAAGGAAAGCAAAAACAATCAAAGTCAAAAATAGCGGCGTTTGTTTTCCTAATTGCGATAAATATTCCTGATTGGCTGATTGGTTAGTAGGACCTAAAATGTGTTGCATGAAGACATCTACTAAAAAGATCAAGCCTACCCAAAAAAATATACTAGCAATTCTCAGCCAAGTTTTTTCTTTGAAATAAGAAAAACTTTCTATGATCTCTTTACGAAACAAAATGATTCCAATAATAGAAGGAATACATAAGTTAACCGCGAACACAACAAACTCTGAATGTATTAAATCACTGTTCGTTACCATAGATAATAAGGCTAATGGAAGGATCCCTAATTGAAATCCTATGAATAAAAAATAAAGAATGAATAAAGATAATTCTCTTTTATTTGTACGAATAAACGTCAAAACGTACCTCCTAAAATTAGATTTTGGACAAATGTCCTTTAAAAAGATAACAAGATTTTGTTCTTGAAACAATATATATGCTTTTATTCTTCCCCCCTAGCTTCCAAAATTAAGCAATACTTCAATTCATCAAGTTTTATCTTTTTTTTAATAATCGTAAAAAAAGAGTATTTTTTATTTAAAAATAAATCTTTTCTATTAAGCGTGAGGAATAGAATAATCTTAGAATAAAAAGAGAATAGAAATGATCCAAACTTTCCATGCATCAATAAAATAGTAAAAATTAGATTTTGAATAACGTGCACGTGCTTATTTGATAACGCTTTTTTATTGAGAGGAGGGATGAAAATGATCAAGAAAACTCAAAATAAAATCCAACGTATATGTCAAAAACATTTTGATTCTAGACTAAAAGCTATATCTCGAAGAAAAAACTTGCGTACCATTGCAGTTTCGATAATCGTGATTCTTACTTTCTTAGGAAGTTTATCCAATAGGAATGTAAACGTTTATACAGAAACGTCAAGTTTTGCTAACCAAATGACAGAGGAGACAAATAGTCCACCCGCCTCTGAAATACAGTCAACAGAAAGTACCGATCAGTCTAGCAACAACGAGACAACCTCAACTACAACCTCGACTCAGCTGATTGATCCGACAGAAGAAGAAATCGCAGCAGCAAAAGCAGCAGGGGAAAAAGCTTATTCAGAAACAGGTAAAAGTCAGACATTTAGTGCTGTTGCGGCCACTGCGAATTTCAACGGACATACCATACCAGATGGATATACAGTGATATATGCCAAAGATGGAGTCATTGTTGCGGTTAACGGAACGATGAGTGCGGATAAAACCGCGCTACAAGGTGTTACCAAAGCAATCGCTTTTATTGATAACCGTCCAGATATCCATAATCTGTTTATTGGCTCCACAGTAAATGGTACTACTACCACCTTCCCAAAAAGTATCTATATGGGGGTGGCTACCGCTGGAAATACGATCGATTCCGTTACACCCAATGCGGATAAAAGTTATTCTTTTACACCCTCAACATGGGGAGGGCTTCCTGCCGGAGGGGGTATTAGTACTTTTTCAATCGGTATACAGTTAGCAAACGATATTCCATTCACAGGGTACTCGATCAAAAATGGACAGATCGTTGATAACAAGGGGAATATTTCAGTTGTTCCAACCTATCAAGCAGCGACGGTTCAGGTCAATGCAAACCAACCTGGAACATTCTCTTATACTGTTAATGGCGGGATAGCACAAACTGGAACATACGGGACTACACTATCTGGAATCCATGTGGGGGACAAAGTGGTTATTATTCCAACAGCAGTAACGGGCTATTCTTTTGCACAAACAAACGGTTCTTTCACAGCCCTAGAAAGTAACGTCGATACGGTGACCTATACAGGCAAACAAACACCAATCACTATTAAGTATCAAGACTATTTTGGACAGACGATTGCTCCTTCTAAAATAATGAATCTTACTTACGGAAGTGCTGCACAAGACCTGACGACTAATGTGCCTATTATCAGCGGATATACCTTTACAGCTGTTTCAGCGACAGAAACAAAGAACCAATCAGCAACGAGTGTTTCAGCTAGTTTAGATACAAATGGAAATGTAATCGTAAAGGACGCAAATGGAAAACAGATTTCTGAAGTCATCCTATATTATAAGACAAATGCAACAGTATCAATCAATGCAAATGGCAGTAAGTACTATGATGGTCTTTCTGTTGTACCGATCGTTAAATATACCTTTAATGATAAAACAGAATCAACATCCCTTTTAAACAATGATCTCAATATTGATCAAATCCCATGGAATCCAACTGATTTCAAAGCGATGAATGAAAAGGGAGTTGAAGTAACTGCGCCTACTGAAATTGGAACCTATACGTCTTGGCAATTGACAGAAAGCGGATTAGCTAAACTAGCTGCCAGAACAAACTATCTATTTCCTATCGTGTAGACATCTGATATCTATACGATCAAGCCAATCAGCGGTACGGTAGAGCTCGGTGGCAGTAAGACATATGATGGAAAAGCAGGAATCCCGTCAATCCATGTCAAGCTAGCAGAAGGTGTCACCAGTTCGGTTACTCCAGTGCAAGTGACCCTTAGCAACACGGACTACACAGTAGATGCACAATCAGCAAAAAATATGGTTAACGTTGGCAGCTATGCAATTAAATTAACGAAAAGCGGGATAGATAAAGTCAAAGCAGCAAATCCCAAGATGTCATTTACTGATATAGCTAACACATCAGGAACCTATACCATCAATAAAGCCGATGCAGTGATTACTGTCGATGACGCTGCCTTTAATTATGATGCCCAAAGTCACTCGATACCGGTTGGAAATGTCCACGTTACTGGTGTTGTCTCAGGTGAAGCATTGGATTATACACTAACAGCTAACAGCCGGACAGATATCGGAACACAAATAGTAACGATTAGTTTAGGGGAAGGAACTGTAAACAATAATTATTCGATTACCGCAACAGATACCGCTGAGTTGACGATCAATCCGACTCTCTTGCTTCCTTCGACAGGCGGGATAGGTCTACTGCCCTTTGTCTTTTTAGGAATGATTTTTATTTTTTCTGGCTTCTTTTATTTTATCCATCGTAAGAAAAAAGCAGGTGAACAGCGATGAAAAAAATAAAAAGTGTACGTGTGGATAGGTTTGCCGTTCTCTTTTTTATCCTACTGGGATTTTTTAGTGGTTCTCCGACTGTGTCAGCCAGAGAATCATCTATTACATTTACTTTGCATAATCGAATGTTCGAAAGCGAACAGATGCCAAGTATCAGTCAAAACGACGGAATGGCTAGTCCAGATAACTTTCAGTAGGCAAAAGGGTTGAACGGTGTTACTTTCGCTATATATGATGTCTCGGATGAATTTTACAAGCTGCGGTCAGAAGGAAGTAGTATAGAAGACGCACAAAGAAAACTAGCACAGAAAAGTGATAGTGAAAAAATACTGGCAGAAAGTGTGACAAAAACAGTAGACGGGGGAGAGGGCATTGCTTCTTTTCGTGTATCGGACAAAGACGAGCAAGGTCGTGACGCTGTTTACCGATTTGCGGAAATAAAATCTTCAGATCAAGTAAAAGAAAAATCAGCACCATTTGTCGTCGTGCTTCCTGTGACAGATTCATCTAATCATAAATTGACGACCATCCACTTGTATCCTAAGAGCGAACAAAAAATACCTGCTGCACTCACATTAACAAAAAAAGTAGAGAACAAGCAGACAGATTTTGCAGATGGGGATAAAGTACCTTATCTCATCACTACCACAATTCCTGAGAACATCAACGAGGTAGGAACCTATACGATCACAGATACAGCTGATCCTCAGTTGTGGCTAGAACCAGAAACGATCGATCTTTTGATTGGGGGAGAAAAGATTCATACATTTCATACACAAAAAACAAAACATGGTTTTGTATTATCGGATTCTGGAAAAGATCTCAGTTCGTTTGCTGAGAAAAAATTAACGATCCGTTACCAAATGTCATTGAAAGAAAACAGTGAAAAAACGACATTTGACAACGAGGTACGTTTGACGACTGACAATCAAACAGTAGAAACACATCTTGCCACCCAAACAGGTGGCAAACAATTTGTCAAAGTGGATCGGCAGACGAAACAAAGACTGGCAGATGCTCAATTTCTAGTCAAAAGAGATAACCAATATTTAGCGCAAGAAAATGGGATAAATCACTGGGTAGCCAAAGATGATCCGAGAGCAACGATTTTTACTTCCGGTAAAGATGGAACATTTTCTGTCCATGGTTTGTCTTTTAGAAGCTATGAACTAGTTGAGATCAAGCCGCCTAAAGGATATGTATGGAGTCCAGCACCAATTCTCTTTGAAGTTGAAGCAGGCAGTTATGATCCGCTTCATCCTATACCATTGGAAATCATCAACGAACCAGAAGCAAATCGGACAAATAACGGAAAAACGCCAGTTCAGATACAGACGAATGGCCCATCAAATGAAAAAAGTGGAGGAAGTTTTCCAAAAACAAACGAAGAGATGCTTGGAGGTTTCTCAATCTTAGGGGTGTTGCTAGTCCTTTCAACAGGGGCAGCTTGGTTTTATAAAAAACAACAAAAAGGAAACAATAGGAGGGAAATAAAATGAAAAACATCAAAACAAAAATATGGGCACTTCTAGGAACTACTATTATGTTGCTTCCTTTCGTTCTCAGCCTAGGAACTGCAGATGTCTCTGCAGCCGTATCACCTACACCAGAAAATGTCACGGTTAATTTGCATAAATTGAAATTCACTTCAGCACCAGAAAATCAAATAAACAACGGAACGGAATTGACATTTCCGAATAGCGAACCATTGAATGGTGTAGAATTCAACGTATACGACATCACCGCTACGTACTATCCAAGTAAAGATACAGCAGTTCCAGCAGACGCTACACCCTTTGCAAGTGTAACGACTTCTGGTGAAGGATTAGCTAACTTGACTCTTCCAGGTAAATCTGAAGGGAAAGATGCTGTATATGTCTTTGTAGAAACACCAAAACCTGGTGTCGAAACGTCGCCAAATATCGTGTTGAGCTTACCCTTTTACAACCCTGATTCATCAGACCCTGACAAACCTTTAGACACGATTCATCTATATGCTAAAAATGTCATCAAAGAAAGCAATATCAAAATCCAAAAAGCTGGGAACTTTTCAGGGGTAGATAAGTTAGCAGGGGCGCAATTCCAGATCAAAAATTCAGACAATCAATTTGTGACTGGTTTTGATGAAAATACTGGTGTCGCTCTTTATGGTCCTGCCGAATCAGCATTGACATTCACAACAGATAGTGAAGGATCCATCAGTGTCAATGGGTTACTAGACGGAAATTATACTTTGGTTGAAACAAAAGCACCAGATGATTATCAATTGACCGATCCACAAAAAGAAACCTCATTTGTAGTAGAAAACGGAAAATTGCAACAAACAACCGGAATCATCCATGGCGCGGATGAAGCCGATCTTGGGAATCCAAACGGTGTAGTCAATCGGGAAAATACAACTACGGATAACACGATTACTGTAGAAAATGTCCAAAACTACGGTGATTTCCACTTCATCAAACAAGATGTGAACACGCAAGAAAAATTAGCCGGTGCAGAATTTTCTATTCTAAGAGCAAAAGATCCAACTGTTAAATTAATGAAAAAAATAGCAAACCTTGCCTCAGGAGAATACCCATATGCTTGGTCAGATGAAGTCACAGGTTCTGACTGGGAAGAAGTGAAATTGATTTCTGATTCAGAAGGGGAATTTTCAATCGAAGGGCTGAAACAAGGGGCATACTGCCTTCAAGAAACAAAAGCACCAGAAGGCTACGCATTACCTAAGAATGAAGCTGCGTACACTGAATTTACAGTAGATGATGATCCAACAACTTCTGATGAAACAACGATCGATAACCAACCTAAAGGAATCTTGCCTTCAACTGGGGGTATGGGGATCATCGTATTCATCTTGGTAGGTATTGCTTTAGTTGGAGGAACAGTGATCTACTTCAAAAAACGCCATCAAGAAACAGAAGCTTAAACTATTGGAAACAAAAATCATACGATAAATAAACGACAGTGATTCAAATGGGGAGAAAGGTTGTGACAGAAGTGGTCGGTCTCTTGGTATTAAGTCAAATGTATGCAACAATGTGAGGAACCATTTTCACAAAATTTATCTTAATACTCGAAACTAAACTGCTTTTTCACAACCTCTTCTTTAAACGGTGTTCTCCTGCCAACTCCTCGGTCACAAGTCACAATATTCATCAAACATGAGAAGCTGTTTTTTGAAATTGTTCCTTGTGACTCAGAGCTGAACGGCAGGCTCACGACCTCTTTCTTAAACGGTGTTCAATCAGCTGACCTTCGGTATTAGCTCAACAAACGGCAAAATATGAGGAACTATTTTTCCGTTTGCTTCTCTAATACTCAGGTCAAGGCGCTGATTTCACAACCTCTTCATATACATATTAGAAAATAGGTGGACATGATGAAAAAAAGCAGAATAAGAATACTGGACATCTTCATGGCAATCATTTTAGTCGTTGGGATCGGGATCTTTTCTTATCCTTTTGTAGAAGATTCACTGAATGATTTTCTTGCCCAGCAAATGATCATCCATTATCAAAAGCAGGCATCGAGTAAGAATTCAGAAGAAATAAAAAAACAGCAGGAAAAAATGACAAAGAAAAACCAACAGTTGGCAGAGCAAAACGTATCACCAGGGATAGGCAGTTTCAACCAAGCAGTTGATGCAAAAGCATTAAAAGATTTACCTAGTAATGCCTTTTATATGGAACATATGCTTGGAGTCATCGAAATCCCAAAAATCAATGTCAGCTTACCTATATTCGATCAGACAACGGAAATATTTTTGCAAAAAGGAACGTCATTATTGGAAGGAAGTTCTTATCCGACTGGCGGGAAAAGCACCCATGCCGTTCTTTCTGGGCATCGTGGACTCCCAGAAGCAAAATTATTTACAGATTTGCCTAAGTTGAAAAAAGGAGACCAGTTTTTCATCCAGATCAATGGAAAGACATTGGCGTATCAAGTAGAAAAAATCCAAGTGGTCTTACCTGATGAAGTAGATTCTTTGGGTATCCAAAAAGGCAGAGATCTCGTGACTTTGCTTACCTGCACTCCTTATATGGTCAATACACATCGACTGCTTGTGACGGGGCATCGTATTCCTTATCAAGCAAAAGAGGCAAAAAAAGCGATCCAAGGAATTGATCAATGGAAAAAATGGAAATTTTTTATTTGGTTTATCGGTATACTACTTGGATCAATCGGCTTAGTTTGGCTACTCATCGCTTATTTAGATTCTTTGGCCATCGCTAAGCGAAACTATCCTTTATCATTTTATGTAAAGAACACAAACGGACGACCAATCGAAGGAATGGTCTTTTCTGTAAAAACGCTCAACGGCAAACACTATATTACTAGAGAAAAAGTTCCATTTGTGAAAGCTTCTGATGAATACGGACTTGTGAGATTTTCTGATTTAAAAGGCGGGAACTATCGCTTGCAACATGAGGAGCTTCTGCTTAAAATCCATGTAAAACATAAACATTCGAAACAGTTTTCAATGAAATTGAAAAAAGGAAGATACAAACTGCGAAAAGAAAAAGAGGTGTACTATTTGATTGAGAAAGAATGAATGAAGATGTACAAAAAAGCAGAGGGAACAGACTAAATGAAAAAAGAGAGAAGCTGACGAAATGGACGTGTAAACTGCTATTTTTGGTTTACTATCTGGAACGCCAGCTTCTATTTTTTTATGTTTCAGAAGAATTTTATTATTATAGTATAACTTTTGAATTAGTTTCCATAACATTTGGAGCAAGGGGTTAAACCACGAGCTTGAGCTTCGCTTAAAGTGGCAGGGGTATACGTACCATTTCCACATTTATGTGTATGGTATTTTGAACCGGTCGGTGTGACATAGACAGTTTGTTCATTATTTTGCTCAGGAGCTGCGGCTTGTGCCTGCTGAGAGGCCTGTTCAGCTGCTGCTTGCTGTTGCGCCTGTTCTGCTTGTTGCTGTGCGATTGCTTCTTGCCTCGCCTGTTCTGCTTGTTGCTGTGCGATTGCTTCTTGTTGCGCTTGTTCTGCTTGTTGTCGTGCAATTTCTTCTTGCTTTTTCCGTTCTTCTTCTGCTTCTTTTGCTTTGATTGTGGAATCAATTGCAGCAAGACGGCTTGTCAACTCTTGTTTGTTTTCAGGTAGCGCTTGGATAGCTGCTGAAGCAGTTGCATAGTTTTCTTTTGTAGGATTTGCTTCAGCTTGTGATAAAGCAGATTCCGCTTCTGTCACTTTTTTTTCTAGTGCAGCTTTTTCCGCTTTTTGTTTCTCTTCTTCTTTTTTCTTTTCAATTTGTTCTTGTTCTTTCGATGAATCTGCCGTACTTTCGGAGATCGTGGTACTGCTGCTGGAAGCTTGAGCTGAACTTGTGCTTTGAGTAGTAGACGTAGTAGCACCACACCCACTCAACAAACTTCCTGCGACCAAAAACAACGCAACTAATTTTTTCACTAAATTTCCTCCTTAAGTAAAAAAACAACCGTTTTCAATAAATGTCCTTTTCAATTGTTTACTTACTTGTTATAATAATTGTGTTATGAATAGTGATTGAGGAAACTTAATCTAATCCCGTGTTGATACACGGGATTTTTGCTATAGTTCTGTTATTAAGTATGTAATAATAAAATATGTACGTTATTTTATTATTAGATTATTGACATTTATATAATAAACGATTAAATGATTCATATCAATAGAATGCTTAGGAAAAAAAGAGAAATAATAACAGGTTTATGCACCATTAACTGTTTTGCAGTGGGATATTTGTATCCGTTTTTTTCTTGTATGTAGTATAGTAAAGTAGATACAGGAGGAGAAAATATGCAGATTTTTTTAACAAAAGTTTCTCAAAAGAAAATTAAAATGATTCATTTACTGCTTGAAACAGAACGTTGGTGTTCAATAGAAGAACTACAAAATGAATTGAAGGTATCAAGTAAGTCTATCTTGAATTATCTAACAGATTTAGAAGAATTGTTCCAACAATATCCTGATAAGGTCATTTTGAAGAATGAGAATAATCGGCGCTTTTCTATGGAAAAGCAGGAGAACTTCCCAATCTACACTATTTATCTTCATTTCTACAGAAAATCATATAATTATCATTTGATTGAATTCATGTATCAACATCTTGAGAAAAATTTGGAAGATTATGCAGACGCTCAATATACGAGTGTATCCACAGTTTTTCGTTATGCGAAGTTATTAGTAAAGTACTTTGAAATGACGGACGTCAAAGAATAGTCGCCGCCAGATAGAAGGAAATTAGCAGTTGAAAAAGCTGCCCTGCATCAAGTAATACGACCAGCCAAACGGAAACAGTGTCTCATGTTTTTGATTTGGCTGGTCTTATTACCGCAGATGCAAGCTTTTGCCACACCTCTTTCTTGTCATTTACAGACTCAATTATCAATGCTGCAAGCTTTCCCTTAATGCTGTAACACCAGTAAGAGTTGTCAAGACCAGCAGGCTGACTAGGTAAATACCGCTCAAAAACAAGATTACGGCAGTTAAACTATAATGATCCATCAGGAAACCGATGACGATAGAAGAAAAACCACCAACAGCTCGTCCAAGATTCATAATGAAATTATTCGCCGTCGCGCGGATTTCTGTTGGATACAAACTACTAATCACTGCGCCATATCCACCATACATGCCATTGATAAAGTAGCCGACTATCACAGCAGCTGCTACCAAACTCCACTGGCTATGGGCTAACACAAGTAGATAGACAGATAAGGATGAACAAATTAAAAACAAAGAAAAGGCTAGTTTAGGCCCCAATTTATCCATGATCATGCCAAAAGTCATCATCCCCAAAGACATGCCTAAAATAGTACTGACCATCCATAATGAAGACCCAGAAACCGAAAGCCCTAATCGATTTTGCATAATCGAAGGTAGCCAATTCATTAACCCAAAATAGCCGGCAATTTGGACAGTCACCATGATACTAAGGCCACATGTTTGCCAAGCAAGATGTTTTGATTCAAACAGTCTGCTAAGATTGGTTTTCTTTTCGGCGGATTGTGCAGATTTGAATTCCTTTGGTTCAGTCAAGCCGCGACGAATGAACAAGACCATCAACACCGGCAGTACACCTACGACATACAACATCTTCCAACCAAACGTTGGAATGATCACAGCAGCTAAAATCGCAGCCAAAGCCGCACCGACCTGCGCACCAATACCAGCAACCGAAGAAGCTCGTCCAATTTGTTTTTTTGAAAAACTTTCGGAAATCAAGGACATACACGCCCCATATTCTCCTCCCGCTCCTACACCTGCGATAAAGCGAAAGAGATAAACCAAGTAGATGTTTGAAGCAAAATACATCAATAAAGAAGCAATCGAAAACAGAAGGACCGTTTGAGAAAATACTTTCACACGTCCATATTTATCAGCTATGATGCCAAAAAAAATACCTCCAATGAGCATCCCCAAATTAGTGATCGTTGAAATGAAACCCGCTTGCGTACCACTAATATGAAAAGAAGCAATCATTGAAGATAATGAAAAAGCTAAAAACATAATATCCATATTCTCTAAAGCAATTCCCGCCGATGTCGATAATAATACCTTTCGCTGATACGTTGTCATTTTTATACCCCTTTTCCTAAAATTTCCCTAAATTGTTAAAAGTATATCCAAAAAAGAATAAAAAAACAAGTCTTTTTTATTCGAAATAATACACAAACAACCGATATAGCGTCCTTGGTCAGATGTGACAATAAAAAGTACAATCGTTCCGCTTGAAAACGGGCATTTGCGTATCCACGAAATATGGAGTGAACGGTTGCTGTATGTGTATGAAGGCGGGTTTAGTGTACCAATGGAAAATACAAATAGATGTATAGCGGGACAATGTGCCACAGCACGATCGATCATTGGTACTTCGAGGATTAAGAACATCATTGGATACAAGAAAGCTGGGATTATCCGACCTGAACCTAATACAAGTCTTTATTTTCCGGTAACACTATTACCATATTTGACAGGCGTGGCTGAAAGCGGAAAACAAGTATTTATATCTGTGATCAGCGGTGTTTTACCAGACCAAGTTTTTGAAGAGCTTACAGTAGAAATTATTGGGAGAAATATAGAAATCGGGCAACTAGGGCAAAGGATTAATGTAAAGTTGGAGGAAAAATACAACGATGGACAATAGAACAAATATAGTTGAGTTAGATTGGCTAGTTTCAGAAATTGATTTTATTGAAAAACAGGTGCGTGAAAATCAAAAAAAAATTTAAATTTCTCGTACCTGCTGCAGCTAGTAACAATCATGTATATGAAGCGGAAGAAAACACTGATTGGACGGCTAGTTTCTGGTTGGGGATATTATTTTTAACAAAAGAACTTTCTAACTCAAAAGATTTTGATCGAACGATCGAAAGTCAATTAGCTTCATTCAAAGAACGTTTAGAAAAAGATATAGCCTTGGATACGCATGATATCGGATTTTTATATCAATTATCAGCTGTTGCTGATTATCGATTGAATAAAAACGAGTCATCAAAACAAATAGCGATACAAGCAGCTGATCGATTGATGGAGCGGTATTCTCCCAAATCTCAAATTATCCAAGCTTGGGGAGACTTAGATGATCCAAAGCAGCGTGGACGTATGATCATTGACTGTTTGATGAATCTGCCATTACTTTACTTTGCTACTGAGGCTACCGGAGATGAAAGTTATAAAACAGCTGCCTACAATCATGCGAAACAAACTCAAAAGTATATTGTGAGAGACAATGCTACTACTTACCATACGTATTACTTTGATGATGTTACTGGAGTGCCTAAATATGGTCGTACGCAACAAGGTTATTCAGATGAATCCTGTTGGGCACGCGGGCAAGCGTGGGGAATCTATAGATTCACATTAAGTTACTTGTATACGGGAGACGGTTCTTTTTTAGAGACCGCCACGCAACTTGCTGATTATTTTCTACAAGAGCTTCCTGAAGATTTGATTTGTTATTGGGATCTAATATTCAAAGAAGGTAGTCAAGAGGAAAAAGATAGCTCTGCGGCAGCAATAGCTGCATGCGGATTGTTAGAACTTTCCAAACAACTGCCTGTTTCAGATCATCGTCATTTCGATTACGAAGAGATGGCAGTCAAAATCTTGGGAGAATTACAAAAAAACTATACAACGAAACAAGTAGATGGATCAAACGGGCTGCTTCTCCATGCCGTTTATGATAAAAACAGCTTAAAAGGTGTAGATGAATGTGTGATCTGGGGCGATTACTTTTATGTAGAAGGGATCACTCGTCTAGCTAAAAAATGGTACTGTTACTGGTGATGTATAAGAAAAGAGGAGGATTCATATAATGAAGCGATGGAAAAAAATGATGATTGGATCAATAGTTTTAGGAATGTCACTCGTATTTGGTGCTTGTGGTAATCAAGAAGGCAGTAGTGAAGAATCAGCAAATGAAATTACCGTTTCGACATGGAATTATGAAACAACACCTGAATTCAAAGCGCTCTTTGAAGCATTCGAAAAGAAAACGGGAATCAAAGTGAAAGCAGTAGATATTGCTTCAGATGATTATGACACGAAACTTACTACGATGCTTTCTTCTGGAGATACGACAGATGTATTGACGATGAAAAATCTTTTGTCGTATTCAAATTATGCTTTACGAGATCAGTTAGTCGATCAAACAGAACGAATTAGAGAATTAGATACTGATGCTGCTGAAGGAACATATGAAATGTATGATATCGATGGAAAAACATACGCATTGCCCTATCGAACGGACTTTTGGGTACTATATTACAATAAGAAAATGTTTGATGATGCAGGAATCCAATATCCAGAAAATCTAACTTGGGACGAATACGAAGATTTAGCAAAAAAGCTTAGTAAAAATGACGGACAAGTTTATGGAGCATATCAACATATCTGGCGTTCGACGATCCAAGCTATTGCAGCTGCTCAAAACGAAGCGAATCTTGTGGAACCAGATTATCGATTTATGACTGATTATTATGATCGAGCATTGAGGATGCAAAAAGAAGGCGCGCAAATGGATTTTGGCACGGCTAAGTCAACGAAAGTAACCTATCAATCTCAATTTGAAGAACAAAAAGCAGCAATGATGTACATGGGAACTTGGTATATGGCTGGCATACTTGCGAACAAAGAAGCAAATAAGACAGAAGTAGAATGGGGAATTACAGCTATTCCTCAGAAGAAAAAAGGAGAATCGGTCACGACGTTTGGCTCGCCAACAGCATTTGCTGTCAATAAAAACTCAAAGAAACAAAAAGCAGCGCAAGAATTTATTGAATTTGCAGCTAGTGAAGAAGGAGCAAAAGTATTGGCAGGAGTAGGAGTAGTTCCTTCATATCGTACAGATGAGATTGATCAGCTTTATTTTAACCTCGCTGGAATGCCAACGGATGAGATTTCTAAAAAAGCTTTTTCTCCTGATGAAATCAAACTTGAATTTCCGATTGATACGCATGGGCCTGCAATCGATAAGATTTTACAAGAAGAACATGACTTGATTTTGGTTGGAGATGAAACGCCGGAAAAAGGAACGGCAAATATGGAGAAACGTGTAGCTGCTGAAAAAGAATAATCATGAAAGGAGAGAAGCCAAGAGATCAAACGCTCTTGGTTTCGTCATCGAAATGGAGAATAGTATAAATAAGAAAGCTACAAATCATTTGCGTAGAAAACGAACGTGGATCGCTTATTCGTTTATCGCCCCGAATTTCATTGGTTTTTTCGTTTTTACATTAATACCGATCCTGTTTTCGCTTGTACTAGCATTTATGAAATGGGATTCTTTTTCAACGCCAGAATTTGCTGGACTAGATAACTTTCGTAAAATGGCCAACGATGAGACCTTTTGGATTTCTTTGAAAAATACTTTTTTATATACCGCTGCTGTAGTGCCCGGCACACTTGTTTGTTCGTTAGGGCTAGCTTTACTACTAAATCAGAAAATTAGAGGGATGAAGCTTTTTCGTACGATATTTTTCTTTCCGTATGTTACTTCTTTAGTAGCAATTGCTGTTGTTTGGAATATGTTGTTTCATCCAACGATGGGACCAATTAATATCTTTTTAAAGCGATTTATTGAACATCCTCCAGGTTGGACTTCAAGTTCAAATTGGGCGCTTTGGGCAATTGTAATTGTCAGTATTTGGCGCGGGATGGGTTATTACATGATTCTGTACCTTGCAGGACTACAAAGTATCCAAAAAGAATTGTATGAAGCGTCTTCACTAGATGGAGCAAATCGATGGAAACAATTTTTGAATGTGACATTACCTTCGTTGAGGCCAACTACCTTCTTTGTAACGATCATGCTTGTCATCAATTGTTTCAAGGTGTTTGACCTGGTGCAAGTGATGACGGATGGCGGCCCTGGTCGAGCGACAAATGTGTTGGTTTACCAAATCTACAATGAAGCATTCAAAAAATTTGATTTTGGTTATGCTTCAGCTATTTCACTTGTTTTGTTCGTAATTGTTTTGGGCGTTACGGTTGTTCAGTTTTCTTGGAATAAGCGTCGTACTTAGGAGGTATGAAATGGAAGAGAGTGTTCAAAATGAAAGGAAAAAAGCAAAAATTTTTTCAAACGATATGACCTTTATTCAATGGTTGGGTATGATTCTGCTAATAGGGCTAGCTTTATTGACGATCATTCCTTTTTTATGGATGGTTTCTGCTTCATTCAAAGCAAATAATGAAGTGTTCACGATTCCGATTCAATGGATTCCTAAAACTTGGCATTTAGAGAACTATCTGGTTATTTGGTCTCGTATTCCTTTAGTGACGTTTTTTAAGAATACAGCTTTTTTAAGCGTTGTGATCACATTGATTCAGTTGTTTACTTCTAGTTTTGCTGCTTACGGGTTTTCTAAACTGAATTTTAAAGGGCGCGATATTTTATTTTTAGCATATATCGGCACAATTGCTGTCCCTTGGCAGTCTTATATGATCCCTCAGTTCATCATGATGAGAAAAGTGGGCTTAACAGATACGTTGTGGTCATTGGTGCTATTACAAGCGTTCAATGCTTTTGGTGTGTTCTTGTTGAAGCAATATTACAGTAGTATCCCAGATTCTTTATGTGAGAGCGCGCGGATCGATGGCTTATCAGAATGGGGAATCTATCGAAAGATCATTTTACCCCTTACAAAACCGGCGATTGCCAGTTTGACGATCATCACATTCGTTAATACATGGAACGATTATATGGGGCCATTCATTTATTTGTCTTCTACGGAAAATAAAACAATCCAGTTAGGGTTGAAAATGTTTATTGGGCTATTTGATGCAGAGTACGCATTAATCATGGCTGCCTCAGTTGTTTCTGTTCTTCCTGTTGCTTTTATATTTTTAGCGATGCAAAAAATATTTTGTAGAAGGGATCGCTTCATCAGGAATGAAGGAATAGGAGGCGATTATGAAAGAGCAGCGTTTTGACAAAAATGTTTATATGGAATTCTTTTATTGGTTGTATCAATCATTGGCAAGTAGCCTTTGTTTTTGGTGTGTCAATATCTTGTATATAGCAGCTGCGTTCCTTTTGTCAATAGATGGAAGGAATGTCTTTTCCCTTATTTTTTCATTGCTTTTTATTGGTCCGGGTTGCATCGTGATGATAGGCATGACAGAAGAATTAACAAAAGAAAAAAGTTTTTCATCAGTACGTTTGTTCATAAAGACGTTTCGCCGATTTTGGCTAAAGGGATTTTTTTATTGGCTATTTGCTTGGATAGTTAGTGTGATAGCGATTTTTGATTGTTTCTTTTTTATACGTTTTTCTTATGGAAAATGGTTGATTCCGTTGTTTGTTTTACTTGCTTGTTTATCAGTTTCCTTTAGCATCAACTGCTGGTATTTTCAGGTGAGAAATCCAGCGTCAAAACCAAATCAAGTTCTACGAATAGCGTTCTACTATACGTTAAAAAAATGGTATGTGAGTTTACTAGATTTTTTACTATTGACAAGTTTGTTTCTCTTCTTTTTCGTAAAGCCCCAATGGTGTATTCTACTAGGTCCTTCTATCGTATTTGGTTTGATTTACTTCAACAATCGTAAATTGATGAGAACGATGGATCTGTAGACTTTATAAATTGAAACTTTCAACCAAGAATGACAGTTTTTTATGTAAAATCTGTCATTCTTTTTCATTTTTTGAAACATATGGCTAAACAAATGAAATAAAACGTGCTATACTTCTGAATGAAACAGGTTTAGAAACTGTATCACTTATTTGTGATTATTTCTAACTAATAATTAAAAATAAAGCATAAAAAGGACGATGTTCAATGGCCGAAAAAATGAAACAAGGTTCGAAATCTGTAGTAGAAAGTTTGATTAACCATCACGTTGATTATGTATTTGGTATACCAGGCGCAAAAATCGATGGTGTATTTAATGAATTAGAGGATCAAGGTCCTGAATTAATCGTAACTCGTCACGAACAAAATGCTGCATTTATGGCACAAGCAATCGGACGTATCACAGGAGAACCAGGGGTTGTTATCGCAACAAGTGGTCCAGGTGCTAGTAACTTAGCTACAGGTTTGGTAACAGCGACAGCAGAAGGAGACCCAGTTTTAGCAATCGCCGGGCAAGTAAAACGAAGCGATCTATTGAAGTTGACCCATCAAAGCATGGATAATGCAGCGCTGTTCCAGCCAATCACAAAATACAGTGCAGAAATCCAAGATCCGGAAACAATTTCAGAAGTGATTGCCAATGCTTATCGTATGGCTAAGAGCTCAAAAAAAGGAGCGAGTTTTATCAGTATTCCTCAAGACGTAGTGGATGCGCCAGTTGAAGGTAATATCATCAAGCCATTGAGTGATCCTAAATTAGGTTCTGCTTCTGCAGATGATATCCGTTACTTAGCCGAACGCATCAGGGAAGCAAAACTACCGGTATTATTAGTAGGTATGCGGGGATCAAGTGAAAAAGAAACGTTAGTTATCCGTCAATTAGTTGAAAAGACAGCATTGCCTGTTGTAGAGACATTCCAAGCAGCAGGAGTGATCTCACGTGAATTAGAAGCGCATTTCTTTGGTCGTGTGGGATTGTTTAGAAACCAACCAGGCGATATGCTTTTGAAACGAAGCGACCTAGTCATCGCAATTGGTTATGATCCAATCGAATACGAAGCAAGAAACTGGAACGCAGAAAAAGATGCGCGGATCATTGTGATCGATGAAGCACCAGCTGAAATCGATCCATTTATGCAGCCTGAAAGAGAGTTGATTGGCGATATCTCAGCTACTCTTGATTTATTGACAGGTTCATTAGAGCCTCAACAAGTGTCAGAAGATGCGAAAGAATATTTAGCTTCTCTTCAAGCAAAACTAACGGAGCGGGATATTGTCCAATCAAAAGGAGAAGCAGGTATTTTGCATCCTTTAGAAGTCATCAACACACTTCAGTCAAAAGTAACAGATGATATGACCGTTACTGTAGATGTAGGAAGTCATTATATTTGGATGGCACGCCACTTTAGAAGTTATGAACCCCGACATCTGTTATTCAGTAATGGTATGCAAACGCTTGGTGTAGCATTACCATGGGCAATTTCTGCTGCACTGGTACGTCCAAATACACAAATCGTATCAGTTTCCGGAGATGGCGGATTTTTATTCTCTGCCCAAGATTTAGAAACGGCCGTACGTAAAAAATTGAATATCGTTCATTTGATTTGGAATGATGGACGCTACAATATGGTAGAGTTCCAAGAAAAAATGAAATATCAACGGGCGTCAGGTGTAGATTTTGGTCCAGTTGATTTTGTGAAATATGCAGAAGCTTTTGGTGCTAAAGGAATACGAGCTACAAGTGTAGAGGAATTAGAAAAAGCTTTAGAAGAAGGATTTGCGACAGAAGGACCCGTAATTATTGATATTCCAATCGATTACCGTGATAATGAGAAATTGGGAGAAACAATCTTACCAGATCAATTCTATTAAGGAAGTGTCGACATGACTGAAAAAATCTTATACCAGCACGGGACATTAGGAGCTTTGATGGCCGGCTTGATGGATGGAACAGAAACGATTGCTCATATATTGGAAAAAGGAACTCTGGGATTGGGAACATTGCATGGACTTGATGGTGAAGTTATCTTTTTAGATGGCGTAGCTTATCAAGGAAGATCAGATGGCTCAGTTGTCCAATTAGATGGAAGTGAACTTACCCCCTATGCAGCAATTACAGATTTTACGCCAGATACTAGTTTTTCTGTTTCAGAATCTGCAGATGGAGAACAATTGAAAAAAGACATCTTAGTAAAAGAAGATGGGGAAAATCTATTTTTAGCAGTGAAGATAACTGGATTATTCAAAAACATGCATATCCGTATCATGCCGAAACAAGAAAAACCTTATCGAAGACTAGCAAAAATTTCAGAGTCTCAACCAGAATTCCAACAAAGCAACATTCATGGAACATTAGTCGGGTTCTTTACGCCTGAATTATTCCAAGGAGTTGCTGCAGCGGGATTTCATCTGCATTTTATCGATGATACACATACATTTGGCGGACATGTAATGGATTTTGAAGTAACTGAAGGAAAAGTTGAGATTAGCCGCATCTCGTCCCTTGTACAGCACTTTCCAGTTGATGATCCGACTTTTGTTCACGAAACGATTGATTATGCTGATTTAGCAGCAGAAATCCAACAAGCAGAATAAAAAAGACAGCGAGATGCGTTTAAGGTAAACAACCTAACGTATCTCGCTTTTTTGAGAAGCAAACCTAGCGTTTACCAAAAAACTGAGCTATAATCTTTTCCATAGATTAAAAAGGAGCGGTTTTTATCATGTGGACAGAAAAACAGAAAAAAGATGCATACGAAATTCTATTATTACAGCAACAAGGATTATTAGAAGCAGAAGATAACTGGTTAGCAAATTTAGCAAATTCATCTGCATTGTTGAATGAAACATTACCTGAGACCGTCTTTGCAGGATACTATTTATTTGATGGCAATGAATTGATTTTAGGACCGTTCCAAGGGCGAGTTTCCTGCACACGTATCAAGATGGGAAAAGGAGTTTGTGGAGAGTCAGCTGAAAAACAAGCGACATTGATCGTTGACGATGTCAAAAAACATGAAAATTATATTTCCTGTGATTCAGCCGCACAATCAGAAATCGTTGTACCAATGGTAAAAGAAGGTCATTTAATCGGTGTTTTAGATATCGATTGCGGAGTAACGAAAGGGTATGATGAAATCGATCAAGCATTTCTAGAAAAATATGTAGATCTTTTATTAGCAAATTTTAATATAAATGCTTTTTCATTTATTAATAACTAAAATTGACTATTGAAACAAAAAAGAAGAGAAATCAAAAATAAAAAGAGCCGGAAAGACAGTGGACATATCTGTTTTTCGGTTTTTTTATTTTTTTATAAAATCACAAGTGTTATTGGTTTTCATAATCATATTTTAATGGTATTATCATTTTAAATAATGAAAAACACATTAAGGATGGATGAAATATGAATAACGAAACTATCATTTTAGGAAAAAAATATATTTGCCAACCTATTGGCTTGAAACAAAAAGTGGTTGGAGAAGTAATCAGTAAATTAGAAAATTGTGTTGTGATCTGCGTAGACGAATATCATGACGTCGATCGCAATGAAATATTAGAAAAATGCGGAAAAGTAGTGGCAAAATACACTCACGTTTATGAGTTGGAAACGACAGAATGTCTATATAATTACAGCAATAAATATGAACATACTTTAGTTTTATAAAGATTTTAAATAAAGTGCCTTCAAAAGCGAGGAGTCCAAGCTTTTGAAGGCACTTTATTTAGTTGGCGTTGTTTTTTATATGTCTCTTTTCTTTTTAAGTGGCACAATAATTGTAAATTTTCTTTAATTGATTCTCTATGCAACCTGAATCTAGTTCAGTATATAAAAACTAGTTTCGTTTGCTTCACTGTCAGAAATTCTCCTTCGCTTCTTTTAGATTATATACAAGGTATCTCTAAAGTCCTTTTAGTTGCCAAAATTTAATAACAAATAAAGTATAATGATTATAGCTTCTCTAATTTCACTTTATTTAATTGTAGACATTATTTTTAAATAACAAACATAATCATTAAAAAAGTTTTTGCCATATCCTCAAGTACTTGTTCTAGCTTCCAGTATATGTTTCTATTTTTATCTTATTTTTTTATTTAAACTAAAAGACGTAATTTCAAATGAAAATTTATTGAATAAAGATTCCATTATTATAGTGCCCACAACGAAACCAGCAGCATTTGCAATAATATCCCCTACATCAAATATTCCTAAATGAAAAACATATTGTGCTATTTCAATTAACCAGATACCCAAAACCACTATGCCTAGATGTTTTTTATTTAATGATAGTATCCAGCCTAATGGTATAAACATGATTATATTCAGCATCACGATTATCGCATCCCCATTGATAAAATCAGAAAGAAATGATAAAGGATTGGATTCTAGTCCTCTTATTCCAATGTTTTTTAAAAAGAGCAGATAAATTAATACTAAAAAATAAAGAACATAAAATCCAATGATTACTTCCTTATAAATTTTCTTTGTAAAAAAACTTAGTAAAAAAATATAGAGAAAAAAAGTAATAATTATTATTTGGATAAATGGAATCCAAAAATCAACATCTCCACTAGGAGGAAAAATAGAGAGTGAGTAAAAATAAAGATATTTCATGTAAAACCATCTGGAAAACAAAAACGATAAACATAGTAATGAAACATTTAAAAATAACAATTTTATTTTAATTTTTATGCTATTAATAGTAGAATTCTCCTTTCAAATTTGTTTCTATTATTATAACAAAAAAACATAAAGGAGCTATACTATGAAAAATATATGAAAAAAACTATCGCTCGCATTTTTAATACTAAGTTTTTTTTCTGCAACAGTTGTAAACGCTGCTACCGCTATGACATATAGTGGGACTGGTATTTGGTCATGGAGATCTGTCAACAGTGGTCTACTTCAACTACACGTTCGTATACTGTTAGGCATAATCTAACTAGACGGAGTGCTGGAGCATCTACTGTGTTGAATGTTGCTATTGCACGGCAGAATCTGATAGGCTCAACTATAGTTTCTTCTAGGAATTTTTCTGGAACTAGCAACGGTACTTTCACAAGTTCATTAACTTCTGGCACGTATTTTCTTCGATTTGAAAGTAATGAGCGGACCAAAACATTTGACATAAATGGAAGTGTCACGTATTAATAATATTCTATCTCCTTAAAAAAATTCTATAAATGACCAGTAAAAGTACAATTGGCCGTTCATTTTACTGGTTATTTCTAATGTTTTCTTGATAGATACTCATTATTTATGGTAATTTCTGATTGGTATTTTTTTATAGGAACTAATAAAGTTAAAACGGATAAATCTATAAAGAAAATTATTGAAGGAAAGACTGTTGACAAAGAAAAACTAAGTGTGACAATATACGCGAAATTCTAATTGTTAAATAAAAAGCAAAAAATTCAAATTTTTTTTAAGCCAAAATAAAAAAACGTTGATTTATCAACGTTTTTTACAGTATCTATTAGTCTCAACCATACATATATGGAGACGGCGGGAGTTGCTTAAATGCTATTATATCAATACTTAAATTTAGTTGAATGCCATTTTGAATGCCACATAGCTAGAAATCTATAAATTTATTGAACTTATCTGCTAATTGTTCTTTGGCAAGTTTAGATACATGAGCATAAGTATTCATAGTAGTTTGGATGTCCTCATGACCTAATCGAAATTGCACCTCTTTTAGCGAGGCGCCCATTTCTATTAATAAGCTAGCTTGAGTATGTCTGAAGCCATGTACGGTGATTCTAGGAAGTTTTTTCTTTTGTTTTTTATCCATTTCATCTTGGATGTTTAAAAGCCATTTTCGTGATGTATCAAGGCTCATTATATCGTGTGGATTTTTAGCATTAGTTTGACCGAAAATCAACCAATCATCAGATGGGGGGAGTGCTACTTCTTTCCATTCAGATAACTTGTCTAAAGTGCTTTGATCAATTGAAATAATCCTGCTCGATCCAACTGTTTTAGTTGTGTCAATTTCTAGTCCTTTCGCTGTTCTGGTAACAGCTTTACAAATATTGACTGTCTTAGCTTTAAAATCTATATCTTTCCACTCGAGAGCACCTGCTTCTTGTTTTCTCATACCAGTCATGGCAAGTAATCTAAAAAAAGCCTGAACTTTGATATTCGGTTGCTCATATAGTACGTCGAGAAATAATTTTAATTGCTTCTTATCATAAAATGGTTCTTCAGTAGTAGTTTTTTTCCTTCTTTTGGGTTTACGGATAGAATCTGTTGGATTGGATTCAATCATTCCAAATCGAACGGCATATTTAAATACTAGTCCTGTATAATTCATCATCTTAGAAGCTGTATCATATTTATTTGCCCATTTATCCATTAATTCTTGGATTTTGATAGGGGTGATTTCAGAAATATATATGTCTCCGAGCTCTTCTAACACATGATTCTTAAAAATTCTTTCTGTTTTTAACAATGTAGATCCTCGAACTGTTCTTTTGTATTCAGTCATCCATAAATCATATACGTCTCTATATGTTTTTGGTTTTTCTTTTTTTAATAAATTGTCTTCGTATTCACTTTGCAATCTTGCGAGTGCTAATTTTGCTTCACGTTGAGTTTTAAAATTTCGCCGAGTAGTTTTAACAGGCTTTCCTGTTTCGGGGTTAATTCCTAAATAAGCTTGGAACTTCCACGCTTTTTCGCCGTTCTTTTTCTTATACTGTTCAAATGTAGCCAATTGAATCTACTCTCTTTCTCTGATACAATAGGCACTATAAATAAGCCTATTGTTTGGGTTTTATTATTTTTTGCACATCCTTTTTGCTTGCCGGCGCAAGGATGTGCTATTTGTCGTTTTAATGGTATAATTGGATGTGTATTAGATCATCCAATCAGAGGTGTTTATTATGATTAAAGTGATTTTTAAAAGAATAACTGAACTTCCAGAGTTTAGATTATTTGTTGATTATTGGTATGTCTGGTTTTTTATTGTTGCATTGCTGATAGGTCTAGATGTCATATTAGAAAGAAAACTTAAGTAAGAGTTGAGTTAATAAATTGAATTCCTAAATGAGATATTTTGTAGCCCATATTTTGTTTGCCGACATCACCTAATACTATGGAGCCAATCGTTTTTTCTAACAGACCAAAATCAGATAATCTATTTAAGCTACCATCTATTAGCTCTTGTGAATAGCCAGACATGCTGATATTTCCAATAAAATTTTCGTTTCCACGACTCATTAAGTATGCTAACAATTGAATCTCAATCGATGTTAATTGATTCAGTACAAGAAGATAATACTCCTCGTTATCCCATGAAGCGTTGTTAATTCGAAGTAAACAATTCTTATAAAGATTTTTATACATATCTATTTTATTTTGTGCCTTTGATTTTTCTACCTCGTCATTTATCCCTTCGAATATTCCAATGAGTTGGTCCTTGTTCTCTAAGCTGAAAACATCTTCTGGAATTTGATCGCGAATGCTTTCTAATGATTCGTTTAAATTTTTGTAGAATTTCTCGATGCGTTTGAAACGCTTCTCGTTTTTAGACCCAAAATAAAGTGACTGCACAACGCCACCAATATAAGGAATTGCTCCAATACCGCCTTCAACTATTAATTCAAGATATTCTTTTTTGGTTAGTTTTTCATTGCTATTATCCATAGTTACCTCCTATTTTGTCATTTCCTTTACAAGCATTGTGACTCCTGATGGCACTCTTTTGTATAGGTTTTATTATTGTGCACAATCTAACTCTTAGTGGGGCGTGGTTCATTTATTTTTTACTTACTTTACTATTAATCATATCCCATTGAGCATAGGATTTTTCGATGTTCGATCCTCTTGAACTAATTTCTCCTGTAAAAGTTACTTTATCTCCTTTTACAAAT
Source organism: Enterococcus sp. DIV1224 (assembly GCF_050555455.1). Lineage (NCBI taxonomy): Bacteria > Bacillati > Bacillota > Bacilli > Lactobacillales > Enterococcaceae > Enterococcus > Enterococcus sp. DIV1224. Next base: position 957,165 of record NZ_CP187859.1, read on the forward strand.
GTATCGGCATTTTTTACGTCCTTAGCAAAAATTACAGAAGAAACTTTAGGTGTTGTAGAAATATCGTTCCAATTTTTACCATCGTATTCTTTGTCTGCTATAATGGCTATTCTAGTAGTCATTGTTTCGATAACAGTTCCTTCAAAAGTAAATGTTTTTCCACTAATATATTTAGTAAAAGCTGTATTTTGCTCAGTAACTGGAGAAATAGAATAATAACTATCTAAGAAAGCACCCCAGTCATGGTTATTTGTCTCTAAAAATTCTTCAAATTGAGTTAAGCTTTCATTGCTGCTGTTAGATGTAGTAGTTTTAGTCTCAGACGATGAGCTTTCCTGTTTATTATTGTCATTTGTCTCGTTTGATGAGGAAAGTGAGAAACCTATGGCAGTAAAAATAATCCCGATAATAAGGATAATCATAGGTGTTTTCTTATTTGTTTTTTTGATAAATCTTACAATCAACATGATTAATCCTATAATAAATAAAACAATACCAGTAAAACCGAATATGCCGTCCATTAATAAATCATCCTTTTCTTTTGATAGTTAATATTACAAACCAAGCAATTCTTTTTTCTTAAAATCAAATTCTTCTTGATTAATAATACCTTCATCCAACAACTCTTTATACTTTTTAATTTCATCTGCACTTGAAATTTGTGTTTCTTTGGAATTATTATCTAATCTAGATTGTTGCTTCTCTATATATTTTTTTAAATTTTCCATTTCATTCCAATATTTTTTTGTAAACATAACGGTGTTTTCATCTTTCGTGGCCGCTAATATTCCTCCGCGACTTTCGTTTCCACCCAGCAGAGTAAATTGTATATAACCATTGCTCATACCTGGTTTTTTTAATTGTACGGCTGATATATTTTTAAAAGGAATAGTTTTTTCACCTTTAATACCTTGATTAACTAGATTTATAAATCCTTTTCTAATAATTGAAATAGAATCGTCAGTTACTTTAATCAAGGTTTTTCCTGGAGATTTTATTAAAATCTCTTTTTCCATTTTTTCTTCCTCATTTCTATGATATGATTTTTTAGTAGAAGCTCATATATGAGGAAAGAGTCCGTGTTGCAGCACGGGCTTTTTTCTTTATAACTTTTTTAGAGATTATAGGCAAAATAGTAGGGCATAAAAATATATTATTGAATTCCGTATTTAGAAAATCCTAATTGAACTTCACCGGAAGTCTTTTGCTGTGTTGTACGCAATGCTTCTTCTTCAGACATTCCATTCTGTACTTTCCATGCAACAGGCGACATCCCGTATTTGTTAACAAAATCAGTAAGTGATAAAGTGTCAGCGTCTTGCTGAGCGCTTGTTTGTTGGTCTTCTGGATTTTGTTGAGATGCTGCTTGTTGTTCTTTCTGATCTTGACTGATAATATTGCCAGCATCATCTGTAGTCAATCCATTTTCATAAAGGGCCACGCCGAAGGCTTCCCACTCTTTGTTGGACCAATTTGCACGATCAGCTGGAGTTGACTGTAAAGTGCGTTGTTTCATCTGTTCATATGTTTCTTCTTGAGGTGCGGTTTGGATTGTACTCTGACTGGAGCTTATAACTGTTGGGCTAGGTTCCGCCGTAACTTGGTTGGAGCTTGTAACTGTTGAACTAGAATCTGTTTTAGATGTAGATTTGCTAGTAGATGAACTGGTTTCAGTTGTTTCTTTTGTTTTACTTATTTTTGTTTCTTGGTTAGAAGTGGCATCTGTTGATTCAGCTTTTTTATTATTTGAACAAGCTGAAAGTAGCAGAGCAGTACTTAACAACAACATAACGCTAACTTTTTTCATTTTATAATTCCTCTTTCTCGTTGTAATATGTGTGCTAACACGAGCTTTTTTATATAAGAAAACGATAAGCGCTTTCTGGAAGTCCGTAAAGATTCTTTAATTCATCGATTTTTTTAGGATATTGATCATTATCTTCTTTATAAAGAGAAACAATGAGATTAGCAGCAAAGCAATTAGCTTCGCTTTCAGATTTGCTTCTAGATGTTCTTGTTGATACATAGTAACTGGATAAGCCACGATGAAAAATAGCGTGGCCTAATTCGTGAGCGCAAATGTAGAATCTTTCCTCAGAGTCTCGCAGTTCATCATTTAAGAAGATTATTGCACGACCTCTAATTTCTTGAAACTGTCCTTTGGGATTTTCGATAAAAGGAACGTATTGAATTTTAATGCCCATCTTTTCACAAATATAAAAAGGATTAGCGGACTGGTATTTACGCTTCAACTCCTCGACTAAATTAATCGTATCCATCTCCATAAACTCACATCTTTTTGCCTTTTTCTTTGTCTTCTTTCACAATATCCCAGAAAGTCGCTATAAGGATATCTTTTACGCGCTGTATTTGTTCAGGTGTCAATGTTTCCCCACCATAAGACATATTAACATTTGAGTCTAGTAGTTTATCAAGTTCAACCACTTCCTCTTTTGTAGCCCATTTGGGAACATTATTATTTCCCAATAAATAATCAGTTGTGACACCAAAATAATCAGCAACTTTCTTTAAGTTCTCAGATTTCGGCGAAGCTTTATCCCATCTTCTTATTTGTCCATTAGAGATGCCCACCTGTCTTTCTACTTCTGCTATAGTCACATGCTTTTCGTCTGCTAATTCTTTAATCTTAGTAACTAAACTCATTATTATCAACCTTTCAAAGCTGAAAAGAAAATAAATAGCTTAAAAGTTATATTTTTAGTTGACAATTAGCTTTTAAGCTAGTATATTTAATTCGTAAGCTAAATTGTTAGCTAAATAAGAGCAACAAAAATCTCTACTAATTTAAAACATTCTCTCGGTCGCCAAACTTAGAAATGTTATTTTAGAGGCTTTTTATAAGTCTTATTTAACTATGTATTCATAATAGCTTAAAAGCTAATAAGTGTCAACGATTTAGCTAATTTTTTAGCTTACAAATTATTTGTTTAGAAAGGAGCTATTTTTATGTCTGAGAATTTAGACTTAAAAATTCGAGCGGAGATGAGAAAAAGAAGAATGACTTTCAAAGAACTAGCTGCGCTTGTTGGTATTTCAGGAGCTTATTTATCAGATATTCTAAACGGCAATCGTGATGGAAAGAAAGCACAACAGCATATCGAAACTGTAAAAGATATTCTAGGAATTCGATAGGGAGGAAGCAACATGAACCAGGAACTAATCAACAAAAGCGAGCTAGATTCATTACTTGTAGGATATGTGCCTAAACGCTATCTGACTCAAAAAGAAGCAGTTCATTATACAGGAACGTCAGCAGGAACTATTAACGAATGGGTAAAAAAAGGGTTGAAAGTAATCATCTTCGGTGAAAATAGCCGTCCGAAATACGACATCAAAGATATCGATGAATTCATGTCGAAATATAAAGTTTAAGGAGGTAAGCGGATGGGAAAATTTAACAGAGCATTAGTATTCAGCGCACCGCTAATCATCTACGCTTTAGGACTTTGGGGAAGCAGGCAAGCGTTGATAGGAACGATCGTTTACATGGTCTGGATTTTTATGGGGCTTGATGAAGCTGAGTACAAAACAAAAAAGCCAGTCGGGAGGGACTGACTAATGGTCTTCCTAAGAGGAGTAATCAATATTTTTTTCCTGATTTTTATATTAGGGTTCTCCATTGATTTTTTTCTTTATTTTTTGCAGAAATCCGTTAATACTTTTTTTCTGATTATCGGAAAATATAAAGGAAAAAATAGCAATAAATGAAATCAAAGTGGTCGCTACAGAAAATTGTGTTTCATTTAAACAAAATAATAAAGTGATTACTATGGGAAATATAAAAAGAATTTTGACTAAAAAACCCATGAAAATCATATCTTTATCAGTAAACTCTTTATTTTTAATCTCCTTGTATACCCAAAAAGTTGATATATAGAACATAAATATCAGGGCGGATAACATACACATAAAAAAGAATACAATTAGTAATTTGGGAGTATTTAGAATCGCAATTTGCTCTTCTAACAAAGTTCCATCCAAGTTTACTCTTTTAAGATATTCGAAAAGCAACAATAATGCAACAATTGCAAAGGTTGAAAAAAGTAAAATATATAGCAATTTTTTCAAATATTTTCACCACCATTTTTTACCTAAATTATATCAAAAGGAGAGAAGAAATAATGCAAGAATTAGTAATTTTGAAAAATAAAGAAGCTGTAACTACGAGCTTGCAAGTGGCAGAAAGCTTCAAAAAGAAACATAAGCATGTGCTAGAAGCAATTGAATCAATAAAAAGATCGGTCGAAAATTCGGCCAATGTTGAAGATGGGTCCAATTTTGGACAGATGTTTGTGGAAGGGAACGAGCCAGACTCATACGGAAGAAGTCGGAGAGTTTATTTCATGAATAGAGACGGATTTTCCTTGCTAGCTATGGGATTTACTGGAAGTAAAGCAATAAGTTTCAAACTAAAATTTATTGAAGCTTTCAATGAAATGGAAAAATCAATCAAAGAACGAATGATCGCTATTCCAACGACACATAGAGAAATGGCTATGTTAGCTTTAGCTGCAAACGAAGAAACGAACGAAAGAGTAGACGCTATCGAGTCTGATTTAAACGATTTGAAGAACAATCAACTTCTAGCTGAACCAGATTACCGAACAATTTCTAATATGGTTCGCAACAAAATTAGAGTTATTTGTAATCAGCAGCATTTAAATAGCAAAGCAAAAGCAGAATTGTTTAAAGACTTGAATGGCGGAATTAAGCGAATCACTGGAGCAGTAGCTAGAAATCGTATCAAGGCAAAACAGTTCGATGATGTTATCGAGTTTATTAACAATTGGATGCCTTCTACAGCGACGATGACAATTATTAAGCAAATGGAGTTGTTAGAGGATGAATAGAGCTGAAGCGCTAAAAATAGGCGTAATAATTGCTAATCGCTGGTGGAGACACAATAAACCAATCATCCTAAGCCAACAACATATTGACAAGCAAAAAGCATGGCAACAAATAAAAAAGTGACTCCGCCGGCAAGCAAAGAGTCACAAAGAAAACACATCATAAGGAGATTTTAGCATATGGAAAAAGAACTTTCCACTCTAGATCAATATTTGATTGATCCTGATTGGGGCAAGCCGAAAATTGAGGAAACAAGTGGTCGAAAAATCAGGCGAAATCTTTTGACGAATGAAGAACTAGCTTGTGATCAAGATGATTTAGGTAACCTTGTAACTATTTGGGATCATGTTTATCTTATCCATTTATCGAAGCATTCGAATAAACCTGAATATATTTACGTCATCGAAGATGGCTTGATTGATGCATTAGAAGAGTACGAAAGGGATAACTTGATCGATATCTCTTATTACGGACCAGGTAAGAAATACATTGCTGAAATGGAGGCAGAATTTGATGAGTGAAGGAACGAAACGCAACGATAACAAATTATTCAATAGTCTGTACAAGATAACCGTCAATGATGTTGTCGAAAAAAGAAACAAACTAACTTATCTGTCCTGGGCATGGGCGTGGGCAGAAGTCAGCAAAATCTGCGAAGAAGTAGACTACGAAATCTATCGTGATCCAGAAACGCATCGTCCATACCTCTTTGATGAAAAAACAGGCTATATGGTTTTTACCAGTATCACAGTCAACGGAGTAAAGCGTGACATGTGGTTACCAGTCATGGATGGTGCAAACAAGGCAATGAAAGATGAGCCATATACTTACGAAGTCAATGATTATCAGTGGAATAACGAAACGAAGAAAAAAGAGATTGTTGGAAAAATCGAAAAGCGAGTTGAAGCAGCAACTATGTTTGATATCAACAAAACGATCATGCGCTGTCTTGTAAAAAATCTAGCAATGTTTGGGCTAGGGCTATATATATTTGCTGGCGAAGATATGCCAGAAGATGTCTCGATGCTTGAACCAGCTACTCAAAGAAGCAAAAAGCTATTCTTGGATGCTTTACAACTGGTTGCTAATAAGTACGAAAAATCAATTGATGAAGCAATTGTTGCATTGACTGATGCGGCTTCTATAACCGCTGATGACAGTAAATGGACCAAGAGAGACTTAGGCATTCTAAAACGAGGCGTTAATTGGCTTGAAGATCAGTACAGAGAAGAAACAAAAGAGAAGTGATATGAGTGTTTAAACCATTAATCGATTCATATTCAGCGGTTCTGAAAAAGTTCAAAGGAAAAGACATAGGTGCAACGATCAATGAAGAAGTGAACATTGATCGACTAAAGACGATGTATGACGGCTACGATGGCGATCGAGTCATTGAAATTCGTTTTATTGATCCTAGACGTTTCACTGTACAGCAACGAAACTTCATCTATGCGCTCATAGGCGATATTTTCATCGATACAGGCATGCCAACGGACTTCTGGAAGGAATTCTTCTACTTCCGTTTCGAAGGTGTCACAGGGCGCAAAATAAGCCTCAAAGACGAATCGAGCACAACCGTGAGTGATGCCAATATCTTAGCGAATATCATCCTAGATTTTATCTTTGAACATCATATTCCTTTCAAAGAAGGTTATGAGATTTTACCAGCGAATCAAGAATATTACTTCTACAAATGCATCACAAAAAGAGTCTGCTGCATCTGTGGCAAAACAGGAGCTGATATTGATCACTTTGACAAAGCTTTAGGAAGACGAAAGCGCAAAGAAGTTGATCATTCAGAGTACACATTTGCAGCACTCTGCAGAATCCATCATACGGAGAAGCACAAAATAGGTGTGATCAATTTCAAAAATAAGTATCAAATCAAAGGCATTAAGTTAAACCAGGAGACAATCAAAAAGTTAAATATCGGAGGATAAGGAAAAGGTGGTATTGAATTGTCAGACAAACAAAAGAAACGCTATTACTGGCTTAAATTAAAAGAAGATTTTTTCGAAGAAGATACCATCGAATGGTTGGAAGAACAACCGAATGGTAAAGAATATTGTTTATTTTATCTGAAACTCTGTCTTAAATCTCTAAAGACAGAAGGAATACTAGTTAGAAATGTAGGTAATCTGATGATACCTTACGATCCCGAATCTCTAGCAAAACTAACAAATTCAAATACGGACACAGTGAAAGTCGCTATGGATTTATTCAACAAAATCGGACTAATAAAAATACTGGACAGCGGAGAGATATATCTAAATCAGCTAAGTGAATTAGTAGGATCAGAGACTGAATACGCTAGGCAAAAACGAATCCAAAGAGCAAAGGAGGACAATGTCCAGAAGTTGTCTGGAAAAGGTCGCCTAGAGATAGAGTTAGAGAAAGATATAGATATAGATAAAGAAGAAAAGAAAGGTAAGTATTCTAACGAACACTTACGCCTTGCTAAAAAATTGCAAAGTAATTTAACTGAAGATTTTCCAAAAGAAATGAATAAAGTAGATATCGAAAAATGGGCAGACACAATCAGGTTGATTGAAGAAAGAGACAAAGCGTCTATAGAAGCGATTGAGTATGTGATCAATTGGCTACCTACAAATGAATTTTGGTTTGGAAATATTAGAAGTGCTAAGAAATTGAGAGAAAAATTTGAGAAGCTCAAATTCGAAATCAAAGCAGACAAGAATAATCATAAAAAGCAAAGTCAAAAACTACAGTACAGCAATCCTAGTGAATATGACGACTTGCCAATTTAAAAAGGAGATGCATCACATGGAAAGCCTAGCAAATGCTATGGAGAAACTAATAAGAAGAGTATTAGTGCAAAGCGGGAAATGTCCAGAATGTAGCGAACCTTTGTATAGTTGGCGAGCTAAAAATAAGGATGGTTCAGAACGTTGTAAACCAACATGCATGAGTTGTGGTTATAAAGCGTTACGTGTGAAAGAGGATATACAGACCGAACGGATATATAACGACAGCTTAAAAGCACGAGCGTTGAGTTTTTTTCAAAATGGTTCGGTATTAACAGATAAAACTTTGTTTAAATGCAAAATGGAGAATTATCACGTAGTGGACCAAGAAACGAAAATTGCTTTAGAAAGAGCTAAAAGCTTTGTAAATGATGTCTTACTGAACCATCCTGCACATTTCATTCTATCAGGGAAATCAGGAAGCGGAAAAAGCCACTTGTCAATGGCGACAGCTTGGGAAATACTTGAGCGCTCAAATTATGACAAGAAAATACTTTTTATAAGCTATCAAGAGTTATTAGAGCAAATAAAGTTTTCTTATAACAATGCTGAACTGAGAAAAGAAATTGAAGGATCACTTATAGCCGATATTAAAACAACTGATTTGGTGGTTTTTGACGATATTGGAGCTGAATTAGGTAGCGGGGTATCAAATAGTAGGCAGTTTACAAACAACACGTTAAACACGCTCTTAGAAGCCAGGCAGAACAAGGCAACGATTATCACAACAAACTTATCTGGTCCTGAACTAAGAGAAGCCTACGGCGAAAGAATTGTTTCTAGGATATTTAAGAATTCAGAAGGTTATGCGCTGAAATTCCAACAAACAGCAGACAAGCGCATAAAACCAGTGAAAGGTAGTATCGCATGAATAAATATCGTAATCGAAAAACTATCCATCGAGGTATCAAGTTCGATTCTATCGCAGAAGCAGAGTACTACGATCTAGCCTTATGGCAAGCTGAAGCGAACGGCTGGAAAGTAAAACTTCAGGAACGATTTGAGCTGATGCCGAAATTTGAACTAGACGGAAAGAAGTATCGCAAGATCGAGTATATTCCTGACTTCACATTTTACAAAAGCGGCAAACTAGTCAAAGTCGTAGATGTCAAAGGAATGCAGACAAAAGACTTTAAGATCAAGGCAAAGTTGTTCTGTCATCAATATCAAGTTCCGTTGATTTTAGCTAAAAAATATCGGAATACGTTCAAGGAAGAGCGTTTTTAACGAGGTGGTCCATCATGACAACAGAAGAAGTGATTCAAATGCGAATTCGAAGCCTTCAGCGTGAGATTGACGATCTGGAACGAACAAAGGCAGTGATGGTCAATGAAACGGCGAGGAAGGCAATCGATTTGCACATAGAGAATTTAAGAAGGGAAATCCATCGATTGGAGGAATGAGCGTGGATAAGAAGGCTGCAATGAAACGAATCATCAAACTGACACATTCTGAGAATTGGCAAGAAGACAAAGAAATAGTTGCAGAAGTCCAAAAGCTCGGTAAATCAATGTGGACTGAAAAGCCTAAACGGAAAACGCCGAGAAAAATTGCAATCTGGCATGGTGATCGAATTCTAGTAACAGGTACTGCTGAACAGTTATCTGAAATTACTGGTCTGAGCAAAAACATCATCTGGGATAGAGCTAGGAGCTTATGGATTGATTCAAAGGGGCGACAGTTTAGGTATGTGGAGGAGAAAAAATGCTAGACATGAGAATCGAAGATTATCGAATTACCAGTGATTCTAGAAACATTGTCTTATCGAAGGTAAGACGAGACGAAGAAGGAAACATCCGCTACACAGAAACAAAAGAAGAATCACGAGCAGATATCGGATACTTTCAAACTGTCTCATCGTGTTTAAAGGCGATACAACGCGATTACGTGTTAAGTGAAGAAAGAACGATAAAAAGTATTATCGAGTACAAAAAAGCGTTAGAAAACATCACTAGACAGTTTGAACAGGCATGTGAGATTGAGGAGGAGAAATAATGGATCTCATTACACAATACAGTGACATCATCCTCAAGAAAATCATGATGAAGATTCAGAAAGACAAAAAATCAAAAGAACGAGCGGAATTAGTTAAGTTGGAAATGGCTGAAACAGGAGCAGGAGCGCGAAGTAGCAGGCATTGGAAAGCAGCAGCAAACATTGAATTCTATTACAACGAAATTCAAAAAGGGTTCGATCAGATGCGTGAGCTGGATCGGCAAACAAATTGGAGCAAGAAACTTCATCAAGATCGTTTCAAATTTGTAGAAAAGTATAGAGAGATACTGAATGAGTATTTCGAGGAGGACTAGATGTTTAATTCAATGTTAGCGTCAATTCACTTTTTATTCTATATAACGATATTTGTAGCTATATTAATTAATACGATAAAAAGCGGTTTTTTAACACCAATCGGCACAATTTTAACATTAGCTTCATTTGTTACAAGTTGTATTATCCAACTTAAATATATAAAGGAGAATGAATAATGGACGAACTAATCACAAAAGTAGAGCAGTGGGCTAAAGATAAGGGATTAAACCAGGCAGATCCAAAAGCACAATTTTTGAAAGTAGCTGAGGAATTCGGAGAAATCGCTTCAGCAATGGCAAGAAGTAATGATGAGCTATTTAAAGATAGCGTAGGAGACGTTATCGTCACGCTGATTATCCTTTCCATGCAAAAAGGGACAAACGTACAAGAGTGTTTAGAAATGGCGTACAACGAAATCAAAGGACGAACAGGGAAAATGGTAGATGGTGTATTCGTGAAGTCGAGTGATTTGGAGGACAGCGAATGATGATGCCAAAAGAAATCTATTCAGATGCATTAAGAGGTGCTAGAAATCAATTGAAAATGGCAAAAAGAGCGTACAAAATCCATCCCACCATCGAAAATGAACGCAGAGTAAAAGCCATTCGCCGTAGATGTTCAATTTACGGTGAGTTACAGAAGGAGGACAGCAAATGAACTATACACAACAAGAACTGACTGATTTATGTCCAAAAGATGTGGCTGAGTTCATCAATAATGAAGTCCTGCCTGAATATGCAGATGGTTTAAATACAGCAGAAAACGTTACAGATTTTATGATTAATGATGCTATTGATCGTTTGAGATTTTTAGAAATAGATTGTATTGCTTATTATCGTCTACACGCAGAAGTTGCTTTGATTGATCCGTATATTGCTTTAAGCCAAAATCGAAAAATACTCGTAGCCTATATTCAGACTGTTTTTGATAGTTGGTCTGAGGAAATAAGGAATAGTTTAAAAAAATCAGAAATGGCTTCTATTTTGAAGGAGGGCAGCAAATGATACCGAAGTTTAGATCATATTCAACAGAAGAAAATGAAATGTACTATCCGCATAATGACAAAAACGTAGACTGGACAATAGATGATGAAACAGGCTTTATTGCTCCTCTAGTAAATTTAGGAAGCGGCATGTGGGGAATGATAGACAAGTACGAACTCATGCAATCCATAGGACTGAAAGATAAGAATGGTGTGGAGATATTTGAAGGGGATGTAGTTCTGGTTAATGTAAGTAATGGTTTTGATCATTTAGTTAATGAAAAAACGGTTGTACAAGAATCCGAGTTTCATTCCGGATTAGTTTGTAAATCATTAATTAGTGGAATGGAATATAGAATATTCAGCCACCAAAAGATGGGATACGAATATGAAGTCACCGGAAATATATACGAGAATAGCGAGTTATTGGAGGAACAGCGATGAATAAACAAGAATTGATTGAAAGATATAAAACAAAATATGCTGAAGAACCAAAAGATTGGAAACATCCATCTGTGAATGCTTCGAGACAAGATTTATTTGCTAATTTTATTCGTGATTTAGAACAACTAGAAGAACCGCAGAAGTCAGTTGTGCCGAAGTTTGTGGCGGATTGGATAGAACTATGTAAAGAAAAAGCTGATTTAATTAGTTGTCTATCAGGTTCGTATGAGTATGGTGTTAATCAATATAAAAGAATAACAGAAGATGAAGATTGGTTATTTGAAGCAGACCATCAAGAATTAGTTGCTCGTGCTTGGATAGACGGCTACGAGGTCGAGAAAGAGCCGTTGTATTATGTGAGACTACCATATGAAGTTTGGGATGAAGAGGCAGCGGAGCTTAAAACAAAGTATTTGTATCTACATTATGAGATCACAAGTGATGAAACTAGAATATTTCATACAAAAGAACCTAGAAAAGGTTTTGTCGCAAAATTAGATGAACTTACGATTAAATCAGCAAATGAAAACTACTGGCCGTTTGCTGTGCCAGTGGAAGCGGAATGAATGTTCAAAATAGCATTTTATCTGTTCGATTACAAAGATGGTTCGTTTAAGAAAGTTTATTTTCATCACTGGAATGATAGCAAACCTGTTTTTACAAAAAACAAGAGGAGAGCTCAGGAGTATTTTGATAAAAGATCAGCAAACAAAGATATAGCGCAGTTAAGAAAAGTAGAATCACCATCTGCGAAAACATTATCTATAAAATTGGAGGAAGCATAATGAAACTAAAAGACGGATTTTACGCTAGTAGTCATGGTATCGGCGGTTTAATGCTAGATATGCCGACAAAGAACCCTAAAACACGTAAGAAACCAAAAGTCAAAGTCGGTGACGTGGTTCGCTGCGAAGCAGAAGGGTTCATCTATCCATTTCGTGGATATGTAGAACACGTCTACAATCATTCAGCAGTTATTCGTATTGAGAATACGATGGACTGTGACAAAGAGCTAGCGAAGAGCAAAGCGAATATTGCAGTTGTTCGATTAGTGGATATGAAGGCTATATAAACAGCGAAAAAATGTACTTCTAAGAGAAAAATTTATTTTTTATAAAAATAGGAAAGTATCATTATGAAAAAGACCACAGAGATAAATAAACCTACCACATAAAAAATGAATATTTCTTGCGATTCAATATAGGTATATTTAACAATTTGTACAATAAAAAATACTATAGGTAAAAAAGATAACATGAGGAGCTTATTTGTTCTAGAGTGTTTGACAAAGTAACAAAATGCGACGATACCAATACAAACGGGAATCCAAAATAACAGCATGCTCCACATAGTCACTCAACCATCTCCTATACGCTTTATTATCAATAGATAATATCATTTTTCGTAATAAAGATAAAAAAATAAGTAAGGCTTCTCATTAAAATATAAAAAAGACAGCCGACCACTGGCTGTCCTTAGCAGAATATTGAAATAGTGAGCCATCTGTTTTCCGCCAGATAGCTCAACATGTATATGGGTAACGAGTGCAACCTCGCTACTTGAAAAGCTTAGCATAAGCATGGGTATAAAAAAAGCCGGATTCCTCCGACCTTAATTAATAATTCTGACACAATTATTATATCATAAATGGAGGAATCAATGGATGGTACTTTTCGATGTAAAGAAGTATGAGACACCAGAGGCAAAAGATGTGGATATGGATCGCACAAAACATAATGTTGGTGTTTTTCTTTCAGCATATCTGTCAGCTAGATGTAGGATAGGTCAACCTCGAGAACCAAAAGTGACAGCATCTTATTCCTTGGTTCCATCTTCTACAGCTGATCATATATTTGAAGCAGAAAGAATGCTGATCGATAAAGAAGAAGCACAAGAAGAATTTGAGTATCTGCATAAATTGTTTGTTCGAGGCTATTCAGCGATACAGCATCCGCATAAGCCTGATGTGACTGAAAGGCGCAAGAAGATATTCTATGATCGTTATATCAATGGTCTGCCCATTTATGTAACTGCTCAAAGAAATAACACGAGTGAAGAATCTGTCAAGCTAGAATCAAACAAGATTATCATTCAATTTGCTTCATCGTTAGAACTGGTTGCTTTCAAGTAGCCAGTTTTTACATTTTTTATACCCTTTTATTACCCATTTGGTTTCCATTTTATACCTTTTTTATACCAATCACTTACCTATTCAATGTTGTATTATGATAGTGTCGAAAGATTAGTGATAGGTCTGAGACAAAATAAAATGTAAGGGAGGAAATCTCCCTCATCGTTTAATTAAGCTTCGATAGACAGCAGTGAATACTAACAAGGATGTGAACTCAACTCTTGCAGAATTGTTCGTACACTGTTGTCTATCAATATTATTTCGAGGAGGCACATTATGGAAAATGGATTAGTTGCAGCATATGAGAATATGGATCGTGATCAATTGATCAGTGTAATCACTCAGCAAAAAATGGAAATTAATGAACTTGCTGCGGTTGGCAAAGCTTACAAGCAGCATTTGGAAGAAACTATTGAGTATCGTTCAGTAGAGAAATATCGAAATTTAAAAAAATAGAGAAGCAGATGATACTGCTCCTCATGGTACTCAACCTCTGTGGCAATTAGGGCAACAGTAGTAACAGCCATCAAATTTTGAAGAAGGATTTAATGTTTTGATTGCTCGTATTGCTTCTGTACAGTTAGAATAGTAACCGAACTCTACTTGGTTCTTTTTCTCAGGGAGACGATGACATGTACTTCGGTGCACCTCGTGGCGACCTTTGTCATCTTGATTTTGGTTAGCAATGTAATATGGCATACGAATTGCTCCTTTCGTCTATTTCAGCGGACCACTCGCTGATAAATAAAATTATACGCTTAGTATTTATTTTCACAATAAAATTTTATCGCTGTGGCGGAAGTAGAAGACGCAACGGTAAATGGCGAGTAGCCTCGTGAGAGCCTGGTAAGTTCTCGTGTGTGGTGCGATTCCACTCCAGTGTCTTTGGGTTTGCGGTACAAGATCCCGAAAGTAAAACCGCTAGCAACCGAGGTATTGAGGAAGTGGGTAGGCGCAGGAAGTATTAGACTTGTCTGTGTGTAGGTTGCTATTACATATTAGATCACTCTTTGAGTGGTCTTTTTATTTTGCACAAAGGAGGCACGACAATGTATAGACCACAATACTTAGAACAGAAGTATGAAGTAATCACCGTTCATAAAGGTAATGGCGAAAAAGTACATGAGTTTAGAAGACCAATACAGAGTAATACATACAAACGAAAGGAAAGCAATGAAGTTATTCCATTGTATGGCAAAAGAATAGCTAAGCATTAAATAAGATTGCGAAAGGAGACGGGGCATGACCGAGGAATTCTATAGATGGCTATTACAGTTGATAAGAGAAGATCGTTTGGTTAAGTTCTACCAGTCTCCTAAATGGCGAAGGCTTAGGGAGAAAGCGATGAAACGAGATCACTATGAATGCCAAGAGTGTAGAAGACTAGGTAAGTATCATAGAGTAGAGAACGTTCATCATATAAAGGAAGTCAAGGATAGACCTGACTTAGCTTTAGATTTAGATAATCTTATTTGTTTATGTGTTGAACATCATAATGAAGTTCATGGCAGATATCTTACAGCACTAGATAAACAAGAGAAGAAGATAGAAAGCTTTGCTAACTTCGACGCAAGTGAAAGGTGGTAAGTGCATGATCATCAATGACAATGGCAGAGAGTATGATACAGAAAAGATTGAAGAGTATTCATCTTATACTCAGGGATTAATTAAACGTTTGATATACGTTCGCTATGTAGGCATCAGGGATCTGTTATCAGATAACTGTTGTAGCAAATACAAAGTGAACCAAGTAAGAGAAGCGTTAAATAAAGATAATAATGTTGAAAGAATAAAAAATGTTTTCGGATATAGCATTGAAGAGATTAATTATTACATTGACTTCGCTGAAGCTTTCATTCCGATGGTGAGATAACCCCCCCTTAAAATAAATCGCAAATTTTTTGGGGGTGATGAAACGGAGGGGACTATCAGGAAAAGAGATTTTTTCGAACTTTATCATGAAAGGAGGGCTAAAATGTTTAAAAACGAATTGTCTCAAAATCGCTACAGAGAAAAATTACGCCGCTCTTTAATAAGCCAATTGGAAAGTCAGAAAACAAATATTGAGCCATTTTTAGATAATGTTGATCGTTATATCAGTTTATGGGAAACGGCGATATCACTGGAAGAAGATATATCCGAGAACGGTATTAGATTGGAGAATGGTAAAAAGAATGAATCAGTAGCGTTGCTTGTTTCTGTCAACAAACAAATGGGATTGATGTTGGATAAACTTGCCATTACTCCTGAATTGGTAGGTGAAGCAAATGAATCAATTCCTGAGTTATAAGCATATTGAAAATTGGTTCAAAGCTATAGAAGAAGGCACTATCAAGGTATGCAAAGAGCAATTATTGCTAAAAAAGTATCTAGAAGAAAGAGTCTTTACTAGAGAAGATATTTACTTCGATAAGCAAATGGTAGAGGATTCAATCAATATACCAGCACAATACTTTCCATTTGAATTAATTCCGTGGGAAAAATTTCTACAATGTTTTATTTATGGAGTCCGATGGAAAAAAGATAAAACGCTTGTGTTCAATAGATATCTTTCATTAATGGGACGTGGTAATGGTAAAACTGGTTTTGCTTCTTGGAACAATTTTTTCTTGCTGACTGCAAAACACGGTATTAAAAATTATGATATTGATATCTATGCCAATAATGAAAGCCAAGCAAAGACTAGTTTTGATGATGTATTTAAAGTAATTAAAGATCATCCTGATTTAGATAAAAAAGTATTTAAAGCTACGAAGGAAGTTATTCAAAATATCGCTACAAATAGCAAGCTTCGTTATAACACGGCAAACGCTAGAACAAAAGATGGTAAACGACCAGGAGCAAACCGCTTTGATGAAATTCACGAAAATGAAGATTATTCAATGATAAATGTAGCTACTTCTGGTGGTGGTAAAATTCGAGATTATAGAGAATTTTATGATACAACTAATGGTCACGTTCGAGGTGGACCACTTGATGACATTATAGAAGAATCAAAAATGATTCTTTCTGGAGAACTTGGAATTGATAAGGATGGAGCAGAATTTTCTAGTTTGTTTCCATTTATTTGTCGCTTGGATAATGATAATGAAGTTGATGATCCTGACATGTGGGAAAAAACTTGTCCAACTATTAATTACAATGCAGATCTAAAACGGAAAATGTTTCAAGAATACTCTCAAATGCAACGTAATGCTGGTTTAAGACTTACGTTCATGACGAAACGAATGAACAGACCAATGGAAGATACACGATTTGCTGTAGCTTCATATGATGATGTTCTTCATACAAAAGAAAAAGAATTCCCTGAAAAAATGGATGAAGTGATAGGGACAGTCGATTTTGCTGATAGACGAGATTTTGCGAGCGTTGGTTTGCTAGGAAAATATGATAAAGATGTGTATTTTACCCAACATACTTTTATCCACGAATCAGCTCTTCGATTACAGAACATAAAACGAGAGGTTATAGATATTTCTATAGATCAAGGAAAATCACAAATCGTTCATGGAAAAAATATAGAAGCTGATTATATTGTAGGTTGGTTTCTTGAAATGAGTAACAAATATTATATTAAAAAAATTGCTATGGATATGTACCGTGCAAAAATATTGAAGCCCGCTTTAGAAGAAGCAGGTTTTACTGTGGAAATTGTTCGAAGCGGATCTGTTACACATGGTATGTTAAAAGATCTAGTTGATGACCTTTTTATTAATCAACGTTTATTTTTTGGTGACGATGCGATTATGCGTTGGTATTGCATGAATGTATATGAAGAGCATATTTCTAATGGAAATATACGCTATGAAAAAATAGAACCTGAAACTAGAAAAACGGATGGCTTTTTTTCATTCCTTCATGGTTTGAATTTTTTAGATGATATTTATGATTCTGCTCCTGTAACAGTCACAAATAGTTCAGTAGAAAATACAGGAACTGGATTTACTCCTCTAGTATTCTAACTTGAAAGGAGGTGAGAAAGTGGGGATTTTTCAAAAGGCGATAGGATACTTCACAAAAAAAGCAACAGTTCCTTTAGAAGAATACTTTTGTAAATTGCAAGTTGATTTTGTGTATCGAAAATTTGCGATTGAAACTTGTATTGATTTGATCGCAAATGCGATGAGCAAAGCGGAATTCAAGTCATATGAAGATGGAAAAAATAAAAAGAATGATCTTTACTATAGGCTGAATGTAGCTCCTAATAAGAAAAATAATGCAACAGAATTTAGAAAAAAACTGATCAGGAGATTAATATTCTACAATGAAGTATTGATCGTTTCTCCGTCTAATAATTCTAGCGAAATATTTATTGCGGATAGTTGGGATGTCACAGAATATGCATTGAAAGATGATGTGTTTTCTCAAGTGCAAATTAATAACATAGTTCTTGATAGAGAATTTCTAGAAAGTGATGTTATCTATATAAAATACGCAGATCAACAAATTAGGCAACTAGTCGATGCGTATTATCAAGCGTATGGGAAACTCATTTCTAGTGCCATGAATGTTTACAAGCGTTCTAACGCTCGTAGATACGTACTGAAAGGGAATTTATTCCGATCGCAAGACAATACAACACAAGATCAAATCAATAAAATGATGACATCACAATTTAAGGCTTTTATGGAAGCTGATAATGCAGGTGCGGTATTTCAATTACAAAATGAGTACACATTAGAAGATTTCAGCGGAAACTTCCAAAGCAATTCAAGAGATATAAAAAACTTAATAGACGACATCTTTGAGATGACAGCAGCAGCGTTTCACGTTCCGAAAAACCTACTAAAGGGAGATATGAGTGGGTTATCGGATCAAGTGGACGCTTTTTTAATGTTCGAAATCATACCGATTGCTGAACTTATTCAGGATGCGTTTAACGCTAGTCTCTATGAAGCAGAAGAATACTTGTCAGGGAATTTTGTACGTGTGGATACAACTATGATCAAGATTACTAGCTTCAAAGATTTGGTTGACGCTATTGATGTAGGCATTAGAAATGGGGTATTTACAATCAACGAAGGAAGAGAACGCGTTGGAAATGATCACTCTGATAAGGCGATGGCAGATGAAATATTTATAACTAAAAACAACCAACAAGTATCGAAAGGAGGTGAGGCGAATGACAACAATGAAAACATTTCTAGCAGTAAAGAATGAAGGCACAGTACCGCAAATTTTTATTCAGGGATTTATTGGTTCTAGTTGGTTCTTTGAAGGTAATACTGACAAGGGAATCAAAAATATTTTGGATAGTCTAGGTGATCAAGAAGAAATTGAAGTAGTGATTAATTCAAACGGTGGAGACGTATTTCAAGGGATTGCTATTGGGAACTTACTTAAGTCAAATAAAGCAAAAGTTAACGTTGTGATTAACGGCTTAGCCGCTAGTGCTGCTTCAATTATCGCAATGGCTGGCGATACTATAAAAATCTACAACAATGCACAATTGATGATTCACCGCGCTTCCACATACGGAGAAGGAAATGTCGATGATTTTCGCACGATTGCTGACCAACTGGAATCAATTGATAAATCGGTAAAGGCTTCATATAAAACACGATTCAATGGCACAGATGAAGCATTGCAAGAACTTCTTGAAAAAGAATCGTTTATGGATGCAGAAACAGCTTTGAGTTATGGATTGGTCGATGAAATTATCGATGCAGAAAATAGCTCAGGTACTGAAGCTAAAAAAGAACAAAGCGTTGAAGAAATTTTGAATGAAGTTGAAGAAAAAAGAGCAGAAAAAATTGCTGCATTTACAGCAGCATTAAATAAAACATTTGGACAAGGAGATGCAAAATAATGACAGTTAAAAATTTAAAAGGTGTAACAGCTGCAAGCGACCAATTGATGAAGGCTTTTAAAGATGGTAACGAAGAATCTTTTAGCGCAGCTATGGTAAGCTTATCTAAGGAAATTCAGGATAAAATTTTAGAAGAAGCAACAGCAAAAAATCAAGATCAATTAGTATTAATGAATCGTGGTCAGCGTGTGTTAACTACGCAAGAAACAAAATTCTATAACGAAGTGGTGAATAACGAAGGTTTTGCAGGGGTTGAAGAATTAGTACCAGCTACTGTATTTGAACGCGTATTTGAAGATCTAGAACAATCTCATCCACTATTGCAAAAAATTACTTTTGTTAACACAACTGGTGTAACAGAATGGATTGTGTCACGTGGAGTCAATCCAGCATGGTGGGGTAAACTGTGCGAAGCTGTTAAAAGAGTTTTAGATAATGGCTTTGACGTAATTAACATGAAGCAGTTCAAGCTATCAGGTTATATCCCTGTATGTAAGGCAATGCTTGACTTAGGTCCAGTATGGTTAGATCGTTATGTTCGTACTGTTTTAGTTGAATCGTTGAGAATTGCATTAGAACAAGCAATTGTTGATGGTACTGGTAAAGATATGCCAGTTGGAATGATGCGTGACATGAGCAAACAAACTAGCGGAGAATATGCTGAAAAAACAGCAGAACCTATTACAGCTTTAGATGCTGCAACTATGGGCGATTTGATGGCACGACTATCAAAATTCAATATCGAAGGCGTAGATGATCCGATTTATCGTAATGTAAATCCTTCTGATGTGGTCCTAATTGTGAATCCAACAGATTACTGGTCTAAAGTTTTCCCAGCTAAAACTGTACTAACTGCTAATGGAGAATATGTACAAGTATTGCCAGTACCAGTTTCAGACTTGCAGTCAACTGCTGTGCCAGAAGGAAAAGCAGTTATTGGGGTAGCTTCAGATTACTTCATGGGTGTAGGATCTACGCTAAAAATTGAAGCTTCAGATGAATACCATTTTGTTGAAGACGAACGCATTTATCTAGCTAAACAATATGCAAACGGACAACCTAAACGTAATGATAGTTTCATTGTATTAGATATTAGCGCTTTGGGAACTACTACTACAACTACAAAACCAACAACCACAACAACTACAACACAAGCGTAGGTGATCAGAATGAAGTATATTCTTTGTCAGCCGGCAATCAATCGGTTTAAATGGGAGCTTGAAGTTTGTTTAACTAATCTGAAGAAACTAGGAATCAAAGACATCATATTGCTTTTCAGCAGACACGATGATCAGATTCCTATTTTTTTTGAGAAGGAATATGGCGTTGAAGTTCATGTGTACGATGATCTGCGGGACGACAAAGAGTATATTCCTTCGATTAAACCATATTTATGGTGGAAATATTTAGAAGAAGATCATTCGCGTGAGAACGACCGATATTTCTATATCGATTCGGATGTCATTTTCAATAAAAGAATTAATTTGCGCAAATTGCCTTCTAAAGATGATGTTTGGTATTGTAGCGACTGCTGTAGTTATCTAAGTCTTGATTATATTAGAAGCTGTGAAAACGGAGAAAATATTCTAAAAGATATGGCAAATATTGTAAATGTTACAGTAGAATCTTTGGAAACTATAAACACTAATTCAGGAGGCGCACAGTGGGTTATTAACCGTCCTAAAGCGAATTATTGGAAAAAGGTTTATCTGGATTCTAATCGGCTATATCGCTACCTTAGAGGGCAAAAAACAAATGTACAGATTTGGACAGCCGAGATGTGGGCACAGCTTTGGAACATAATGTATTTCAATATTGGTCCTAAAGTTCACGAGGAATTAAACTTTTGTTTTGCTACTGATCCAATAGAAAAATTTAAAGAAGTAAAAATCTTGCATAATGCTGGAGTAACAACAAATGATGAAGATTTATTTTTCAAAGGGAGATACGTGACTTCCACACCTTTTGATGAAGATTTATCATTTGTAAACAAGAAAAAATGCTCTTACGCATATGTTAAAGCAATTAAGGCGGTGGTTAGATGACGCCTGAACAAGTGACTGAAGAATTGCTAACAGCTGTGAAGGATAATATTTACGTTACCTGGAATGAAGAAGATGAGTCAATTAAAAAGATGATAGCTAAAAATGCCGTTTATCTTCAAAGTAAAGTGAGTACAACTCTTTCTTTTTCTCCTGAAAGCTTAGAATACGGATTGCTAATCGAAAGATGTAGATACGACTGGAATCGTGCTTTAGATGAGTTTGAACAAAATTTCGCTAGTGAGTTATTAGGTTTCATTCAACATTATGCGCTACAAGAATATATTGCAGGTGATGGGAATGGCGAATAATCGTAGACTCGAAGAAACGTTCAACGATGGATGGTTAAAGATTTTGACGCAAACCACAAAAAGAAATGAATTAGGAAAAAAGATTGGTGTAGAAGATACAGAAATCACTTCTTTAAAATTTAGAAATCTTTCCATGAGAGATCGCGATATAACAGCTATGGATGCGATGGGATCGAAATTAACTAAGAAAGTAAAGACACCATTTCATCCAATCGCCAAGAAATTTAATAAAGATCAATATTTTATCGTAATCAATAGTATGCGTTACAACGTTATCTATGCCGATTACGATAATTTTTATATCTATTTTTATCTTGAAAGTGTGGGTGAATATGGTGATTGATAATTCTAAAGAAAAAGAACGTTTAAATAAGCAAATTTCTGCTATCAAAACTTCCTTAGAAGAACATTTTAAGCTAAAACTCTTTCAAGACTCTGTTGGCGAGGATGAGCTACCTGATGATTTTAATTACTTCATTCTCGAAACAGGAGAAATAGAAATGATCACTGAACCAAAATATAGCGTGGGTCAAAATCTATATCTAACTTTCTATTCAGAAAATAGAGAAGATTTAACAGGAGATTCACTAGATATTATTTCATTGATTCAAAATCGTTCGATTCGTTTTCAGAGAATGGATCCCAACCATTTAAAACTAGAAAATCAAGATCGCTATATCGATCAATTGGTATTTACGTTTAGACGATTATTGAAGAGTGATTGTCATGGCTAAAAATAGTTGGGAGCTAAAAATAAATGGACATGATGAACTTCTTGTGCGGATGGAACGCTATTCAAGCGAGAGCGAACGACTGATTAACGAAGCATTGAAATCAAAAGGTTCAGATATTGCAGTGGATAGGATTACGGAAAAAATTCCTGTTTCTGAAGCAGATTTAAGAAGAGGACACCAACACGCAAAAAATAGTCGTCCACTTAAGACTCAATATATTAATTTGGGTTTCATCATTAGACCTACAAGAAAATTTGAGTATTTAAAATATCCTGATTTGGGGATAGGTACTTCTAAAAGAAATCAGCCAGACGAATTTATGAGAAGAGGATTAGGTCTTGCACTTGATCCAATTACAGAACTTCTGATTCGTCAATTCGATAAATTAAATAAATAGGGGGAACAACAATGGCTAAAACAACAACTGTAGTAACAACGTTCGATAACGTGAGTATCAAACGAATTGCTTTTAATTTTAAGAACGCAGAAAATGCAATCGCAACAGATTGTAACGGACAATTAGATGGCGAAACAGAAATGCAAACGGTGGTTAAAAAATGTGGAGCGACAGAAGTAAAATCAAAATCTAAACCAATCAATATGACGGTAACAATTACTGCACATGTACCGATGGAAGTTTATCGACGTTTCAATGGATTGAAACAAGATGAACGTATTAAACCAGGCATTTACTCTTACGGTCCTGATTCCGTAGGCGAAGATTTCTCACTTGCTGCAGAGATCGTGGATGACTTCGAAGAAAATAGCAAGTTAGTTGGTATGTTAGCATGCACTTCGAATACAGGATTAACATTCTCTATTGAAAATGGTGCGGATGAAGTAGCTGCGTTAGAACTAGAAACAAAAGTTATGCAAGATGAATTTGGTAAATTCTATCATGAAGCAATTGTTGCAGAACTTGAAGAAGACTTAACAGATCAATGGATGACGAATCTATCTGCTGATGTGATTAAAAAGAGTTCAACAACCACTACTACAACGACTCAAGCTTAAACATAAAACGGAGGTAGCAAAATGAACGAAGATTACTCAAAAATTGAACTAAACGATGGAACAATTTTGAATTTAGAACCTAAACTGAATATCAAGAAATTATTGATGATCAATAGAGATTTTAACACAGACGAGTTTGCAAAAATGACTGTGGGAAAAGGATCCATGGATATTTCTGTTATTCAAGGTGCAAAGGCTGTGTATATTGCTTACCGCCAAGCGAACATGACTGATTATATTTCATTCGATGAATTTATTGATAAATGGGATTTTGATATGGCTACTGCCAGCTATATTTATCAATTGATGATGTTCAAACAAGCACGAGATGCCTATCAAAAAGAATTCGAAAAAGCAAATAAGGAAAAAAAGCTTCAAAAGTAAAAATGCCAAAGCTCTTAGTTGAAACGTGGGTCGATGTCTATTCGATGTTGACCGACGTTTTTTCTATGCCTTCAGATTTAGTTTTAAGCGATATCTGTTTAGATGACATTTTACAAATGGCTTACAACAAGAGCGCTTATGAAGGATGGAAGAACTACGCAATAAATCAATCCCAAAAAAATTAAAGAAAGGAGGTAAAAAATGGCTAAAAAGAGAACAGAAGCAGAAGTAACTTTCATAGCTAACGATGACGGATTGAAATCTACGTTAAAAGAAATCAGCGCTGAATTAACTAAAAATAGAGCAGAATTAAAACTAGAACAAGCTCAATTACAACAGACTGGTTCTGAATCAGACAAGTTAGGAAGTAAATTATCTTCTTTAGAGAAGCAGTATGAATTACAAAGTCAAAAAGTTGAAGTAACTAGCCAACGTTTAGCCAATGCGAAAAAATATTATGGAGAAAATTCCACCGAAGTTCAGAAACTTGAAAGAGAACTGATTAATCAACAAACAGCGCAACAACGTTTGTCAAACGAAATTGATAAAACGAGTAATGCACTAGCTCAAGCAAAAGGCGAAATACAGACGTACGAGTCTACAATGCAACAGTTGGATAGTGAACAAAAAAATGTTCAAGCTAGTGCTTCTCTGATTGAATCCGAATACAAAAAATGGCAAGCAACTGCTGGTCAATCAGCTTCTGAAGCCGAGAAATTAGCGAAAGCCCAAGAATATGTTTCTCAACAATCTGAAAATGCGGAGAAAACGATAGATATCCTAAGACGACAGTTAGAAGCTACACAGTCTGAATTTGGCGCTACATCCACAGAAGCAATGCAGATGGAAGCGAAGCTTAATGATGCTGAACGTGAATTTGAAGAGTTAGGACAAGCTGCTAAAAATGTAGATACAACTAACTTGGACGATATCGGAAGCAAAATAGATATGAATAATTTAATGGAAGCTTCTGACGTTTTAAGCGACATTGGCGATAAGCTTACAGAATTAGGGAAACAAGCAGTGGACTCTGCTAACAGTGTAGGTAGTTCCCAGAGTAAGATACAAGCTAATTTTGGTTTGTCTAAACAAGAGGCTGAAGAATTAACGAATGTAGCCAGAGACATTTATTATAAAGGTTTTGGAGAATCGTTAGATCAGTCCACAGATGCATTGATTTTGGTAAAGCGTAATTTAGGCGATTTAAATAATCAAGATTTACAAAATATCACGGAACAAGCTATGGTCCTAGAAAACACCATGGGCGCTGATATGGATGAAACGTTACGTGGTGTAAATGGCTTAATGGTCAATTTCGGCTTGAGTGCTCAAGATGCAATGGATTTAATGGTTTCGGGTACTCAAAACGGTTTAGATAAAACGAACGAATTAGGCGACAATATGGCAGAATATAGCCAATTATGGAGTCAAATGGGATATTCAGCTGATGAAACGTTCGGAATGCTTCAAAATGGTTTAGATGCGGGTGCTTATAACCTTGATAAAGTCAATGACTTAGTTAAGGAAATGGGAATATCGTTAACAGATGGTCGATTTGAGCAAAACATGGATATGTTTAGTGAAAGTACTAGAAAAGCTTTTGAAGAGTGGAAAAATGGCGGAGGAACACAAAAAGACGTTATTAATTCCATGATTCAAGATTTTAGCAATATGGATGGTCAATACGACCAATTAAATAAAGCTTCGACAATTTGGTCTGCGCTTGGCGAAGATAATGCGATGAAAGTTGTCCAATCTTTAACTGATGTTAACCATACATTTGATGATGTTAGTGGATCTGCACAAAAAATGAATGAAGATTCTACTACTCCGTTGCAAGAGTTGAACGGGAAAATAGCTGAATTAAAGGATTCATTAGCTCCTATAGGCAACACAATCATAGATGCACTCGAACCAGTAATTGATTTTCTAGGAAAGATGGCTGATGCGTTTAATAATCTTCCACAACCAGTACAGGATTATGCCGTAGCGATTGGCGGTTTGACTGCTGCATTTACTTTATTAATGCCAATAATAGTTGGCTTCATGGCTCTAGGTGGTCCTACTACATTAATAATAGGAGCAGTTATTACTGCTATTGCTGGAGTTATAGCAATTATAAAAAACTGGGGCGCAATTACTGACTGGTTTAAGGGAATGTGGAGTAAATTCACTGATTGGTTGGGTGGTACTTGGGAAAGTATAAAAGAAGGTGCCTCATCAGTTTGGGATGGAGTTAAAGAAACCTGGTCTGGATTTGTAGATTGGGTTCAAGATATTTGGCAAGGAGTTTCTGATTGGTTTGGAGAGCTATGGAGCGGATTAGTTGAAGGAGCTTCCAACATCTGGCAAGGAGTCCAAGAAACTTGGCAAACATTCGTTGATTGGGTTTCAAATATTTGGAACGGAGTCAAAGAAGTATGGTCGATTATTTGGGCAGACATTGTAGGAATTGTTCAAATACCATGGACATTAATAACGTCATTGATTCAAGCTGGTATTAATATTATCGTGGGTATTTTTGATGTAGCTGGACAGTTATTAGGCGCAGCTTGGCAAGCTGTTTGGACACCTATTTCTGATTTCCTTAAAAATACTTGGGATACTATGACACAATGGATAAGCATCGCTTGGAACGGAATTGTAACTACATTCCATACTATATTTGATCCAGTAGTGGCATGGTGGAATGGTATATGGACATCTATTAGTACTACGGCTTCAAATATTTGGAATTCAATTAGTGCAACAGCTTCTAGTATTTGGAACAGTATCAAGAATACAATCACTAGCTTGGTACAAGCAGCTGCTACAGTAATTCAAAATATTTGGTCAACTGTATCTAGTTGGTTAGGTGGAATTTGGAATTCAATCAGCTCTACAGCATCAAATATCTGGAATAGTGTGACTAGTAGTATAAGCAATGCTATAAACGCAGCTAAAAGTGCCATTCAAAGTGTTTGGAATAGTATATCTTCGTGGATCAGCGGAATTTGGAACGGTATCAAAAACACTGCTTTGAATCTTTGGAATGGAATTACAAGCACTATTAGCTCCAAAGTAAACGATGGAAAAAATGCAATTTCAAGCGGTTGGTCCAATCTAACAGGTATTGTTTCCGACATATTCAATAATGTTAAAAGTACAATTGCTAACATTGGGAAGGTATCAAAAAGACTGTTAGCGCTCCGATTGATTGGATTAGAGATAAAATCAGTGGCATCTTTGATAATCTGAATATTTCGATACCACATATTCCGTTACCACATTTTAAATTGAGTGGGGAATTCAATCCATTGAAGGGAAAAATCCCAACGTTGGGTGTTGATTGGTATGCGAAAGGTAGTGTGTTTAATTCTCCGAATATTATCGGTGTCGGTGAAGCAGGACCTGAAGCAGTTTTACCTTTGAAAAGATCTGTGCTGCAAGAAATTGGTGATCGTATCTTGAGTAGCACATCAGTTTCATCTAGGGCACAAACGATTCAACCTGTGAACAACTACGAATTCAATTTCACAATTGATGGTAACGCAGATGAAGTTACTATGAAGCAAACAACTCAACAAATCATTGATAGCATTACAAAAGTTCAAAATGATAATGCTTCGGCATGGCGTTAAACAGGAGAGTATTTCTCCTGTTTTTTTAGTATTAAAAAGGATGTGAAAAAATGACTGATTGTATACATTCTATAATCGATGGATTTCCTGATTATTTGCATAAATTGGCTTTAGCGGAAAGACCAACCATACCTTCTCCAAAAAGGCAGAGAGTTGAGACTTCTGTTTTAGGAAGGTTAGGTGGCTTAGTACAAGATTACTCGTTTGAAGACATGTCGTTTACATTGCACTATAACTATTTAGAGGATGTGGAAGACCATCAAGCGTTCAAGCAATCGTTTTATATCATGCGTCATTGGTTAAATTATGCAAAGAAATTAGAATTCTCTGATGATCCCAACGTCTATTATGTTATCCAGACTATCGATATTGGGGATGCAGAAAACGATATCGTTGAATGGGGAGAGTTCGATGTGAATATCACTGCGAAACCATTCGCAAGAGTTCAAGAAGACGTACCAATAACCGTAGATAAACCACAGTCATTTAACTTGCTGAATAATAGTTTAGAAGAAAGTTTTCCAAAGATTATCATCACTCCTTCAGCTACTTCATGCCAATTCATCTTAAATGATTATGTGTTTAATTTTGAAGGCTTAGTAGTGGGAACTGACATAGTTATTGATAGTGATTTGATGCTTTGCTACGAAGAGCAATCGGACGGAGATATTTTAGATCGGTCCAACAAAATGAAGACCATGCAATATCCGACATTGCAAGTGGATATTAATTATTTTAATTGTACTGGTTTGAGCAAAATACAAATTTATCGTAATGGGTTAAGGTAGGTGAAATAGATGATCGATAATTTAATAACTATTTACGATAAAAACGACGCGAATAATTTAGCTGAACATTTATATGATACGCAAGGTTTAGGCGCTTTGTCAGACTGGTTAACAGCTACTGTTAGCAATAAACTAAACGGAGCCGAGATATTTCAGGGTACTTATCCAATAAGCGGAACTAATGCAGACTTGATTATAGAAGGACGTATTATTCAGTGCTATGTAGATGAAAATCGAGCAAAGCAACGTTTACGGATTTATTATGCAAAGACTTCCGTAATAGGAAATACGATAGAAGTAAAAGCTGAACCTATTTTCAATGATATAAGAAAATCGGTGTTGAATAAATATGACAGCGGAACAGAAAAGATCACTGCTGCTCAGGCATGGCAAAACGCAAAAGCTTTAGCGAAACCAGTTATTCCCTCGCAGTTTTCTTTCACATCATTAGTAGATACGCTTGCTAATGTGAAGATAGAAAAAGCGAATTTTTTAGAATTCTTTGGTGGAAAAGAGGGGTCTATTCTAGATCGATTTCATGGGGAATTTCTTAAAGATAATAACACATTACGTCATGAAAAAAGGCTAGGTACGGATCATAAAATCAAAGCGATTTATACTAAAAACTTAACTGGTCTCGACTTAGAGATAGATGCTCAAAGTGTTTTAGTTAGAGTTTATCCATTCATTAGCAGTTCGTCAGAAGGAGAAGACGAGATCACTCTACCAGAAGAAGTTATTTTCACGGATTACGTGGATGATTATCCTGCTGGATATGTTTCTTTTGTTGATTTTAAAGACAAAGCGACTGATGTAGCCACATTAAGGGAAGCTGCTAAAGACTGGTTGAAAACAAACATAGATAAACAAAAACCACAAGTGAGTGGTTCGATTGAATTAGTACCATTGAGGCATCAAAGAGGTTATGAAAAATTTGTTGATCTGGAAAAAGTTTCGATGGGTGATGGAGTAGATGTGTATCATCCACAGTTAAAAGTGAATATGTCAGCAAGAATTGTGGAATATACGTTTAATGTTCTAACCAACTCATACGATAAATTAGTTGTAGGAAACGTCAAAACAAACTTCTTAGAAAACACAGAGAATAATGTAAGCAATTTGATTAATGATGCCATTGATCAATTGAAAAATGGTGGCGAAATCAGCGATTTAATCAATGATATTGTAGATCATCAAACTGATATGATTACTGGTCAAGATGGTGGGTATGTTTTATTAGATCCTAAAGAAGCACCTAGTCGTATTTTGATTATGGACACGCCAGATAAGAATACCGCAAGGAATGTTTTACAAATCAACAATGCTGGTATTGGTTTTTCTAAAACTGGTATTAATGGAACATATGAAACAGCATGGACGTTAGATGGCGTGTTTAACGCTAGTTTTATTACGTCTGGTGTATTAAAGGCTATTAATATTGAAGGGGTAACGATTAAAGGTTCTACAATTACAGGGGGTACAATAACCAGTCAAGGTACAGATTTTACTACAGAAATCAAAAATGGGGATATTTCTTGGAAAAGAAACAGTGATGGGGTTGTATATTTTAAACAAAAACCAGAAAACTTTACCAGTGGAAGTACAACAACGTCAAATATCAGATTCCAATTATTAGATAAAGCACAAGGGTTTACCGTTAGTAAGGGTGATGCAAGATTTCCAGCGTATTTACTTAGTTTTAATGATGGTACATTTGGTGTTAATACGTCTACATCATTTGATTTGATGGCAGGTAGCAGAAATGATGGTACTGGTGTACCATCGAACATGGCAAATGTTAATGGTTACCATAGCATTGGGGTAGAGTTATCTCACAAGTATAATGGTAAGTTAACGATAGCTAACGTTCGATCTACTGGTTTTAGTGTTACTGGTGGTACTAAAAATGCCAGTGTCTCTACAGAACATTATGGTCAAAGACTATTAAATGCCTATGAAACACCAGAAAATTATTTTGCCGATTATGGGGAAGCTTTAGTAGGAAAAGATTGCATTGTTAATGTGCCAATTGACCCTATTTATGCAGAAACAGTTACGCTTTGTTTGTATCATGTATTCTTAACACCTAATAAATTATGTCAATTCGCGGTAACAGAAACTACACCAGAGTATTTTGTAATTGAAACTGATACACCTAATGTATTATTTTCTTGGAATTTAGTAGCACACAGAAAAGGTTTTGAGCATCAACGTCTAGAACTTGATGACCATGATTATAATGTGCACGAATACGACCAAAATGAATTTTAGCAAGGAGGTATATAAATGGCTAGCAGTTTATATAATTTGGCTTTAGATTTCAGCAAAGAATTAAACTACACCAAAGCTATTATGGCTCGTCAAGGTGACAAAGGAATTACGGTGACTGTTAAACCATTTTTAAATGGCTTGCAGATGGATACGAGTGGCGGAACATTTACTTTAAAAGGAACAACACCATCTAACCGTTATGTAGATAGTGTTGCAACTAGCGTAACTAGTGAAGAAGTCACATTTTCTCTTGATGGCACATTTATGAGTGAAGCAGGATATTATAAACACTGCTACGTAGAATATAGAAAAGGTAATCAAATTTTAACAACGCAAGACATCATTTTTTTCTCACTAGGAGTGTCTGACATTTCGCAAGGCCAAGCCGATGAATACGTTTCGCAATTGGAAGAGTTGATTCGAAAGTATAACGAAACTTTTGATGCTTTTATGGCTGAAATTAAAGGTAGAGTGGATAGCTTAAATCAACAGATTACTGATTTAACTGGTCAAGCTAAAACGCTACAAGACAAGTTAGATGCTCTGAAAGAAGAAATTTCTAAATTAGGTAACTTGCAAGTCATGTACAGTAACAGCATCGACTTCGGGGACTATGATTATAGTGGGAATCCGAACCTTAGCGCTAAACTTAATGCTTCAAGTTTTTCTTCAGGTACTGGCGCAACAGTCGCGGATGATGGTGATGAAATTGTGTTTACCTTAGATGGCACAAATCAACTATCGAAGTACGCTACAAGAGCGCAAACGGCGGTGATAGAAGGGAAACAGTATACGATTAGTTGTGAAATCATGTTAGAAACGGGCTTCACTGGCGATCCGTCTGGAATACGCCTACAACACGCATACTTGCCTGGTGGTAACGTTGTTTTGCAGACAGCGACAGTACCTAAAAATGAATTGAATAAATGGCAGAAGCTTATCGGAACACAAACGGTAAAATACACCTCTGACACACCAAATGAATGGTATCCATTAGTTAGAGACATTCGAAATCTTAAACCGTCTGGTAAAGTTAGGTTGAAAAACATCAAAATCGAAGAAGGCGACCAAGCCACCCCGTACCAGCCAAATCTACTCGATGCACCGTATTATTTGAGTAAGGTGGCTTTGGGGGAGAACATTGCTGATCCTACAGTTAAATTTCCAATCACAAGTAGTAGCGAGGGAATCTATTCAAAAAATGCACTAGAGGATTTTGTTTTAGGTGAAACTTATACTGTGACGATAGGGGCGACTAAGCCTGCCTCACAAACTATTCGGGTTTATTTAGCTCAAAAACAATTTAGTGACTTTAAACCAGTTGAAGGATTGGTTGATACATGGGTCGCCACTGTGTCAATAACTCAGCTAGGGGAAAACGCAAAAGGGGTATATCTTTTTCAAACGCCAAATACTTCTTTAGGTTCATGTACCATAAAATGGTTAAAAATTGAAAAAGGCGACACCCGAACTCCTAATATTGAGCAATATAAATACCGAGGAATCGGTATGCGAGACTCAAACAATCCAAAAGATTACGTCTGGGATCTAGCACCAGAATATGTCGAAGACAATCTTGCTACAGATGTTAAAATTTCTGAAATTACTGGTAAAGCAAACAATTATACCGATGGGAAAGTATCGGAGATTAATTCGCAGTTGACTGCTTCAATTAATGAAGTAGATACCACGGCTAAGGATGCTCAAACAAAAGCGAACGCTAATGCGACCGCTATAGAGGATACAAAAAGTAGGGTTGATGAGATAGAGAATAATTTATACGTATTAGGTGAATGGAAAACTTTACCACTGGAGAATGGCTACACGGGGGCAGACGGGACAACTCCACAATATAGAGTCAATCTGGTCAATGGACATCGAAACGTAGTTTTTAATGGTGCAATAAGTACCACAGCTGGAACTTTACCGAGTCAAGGACAGCAACATAACGCTTCAACTTTACCTACCGAGTTGATTCCTTCTGGTACTAAAATGGGACTTGGAGCAACAAGCTTGTTTACAACATCATGTAGACTAGCTGTTACTGGTAAAGGAACTTTATATATAGGGAATGACAGTGGCAAGGATGTTAAATATTGTTATTTAGATTTGTTTTCCTATTGGTTAGATTAATAAATTTTAAAAGTAAAACCTGTATAGAATACTAATTTTGCTACCAACACGCTCAATAGAGGGTGTTTTTTATTTTGCAATGAAAGGAGGCTAGTTAGTTGAAAGACGAAGCAATACAAGACGTGGTAGAACGTTTAGTGCGTATTGAAACGAAACTGGATAATTACGAATCATTACGCGAAAAAGCGGAAAGCGCAAAAGATAGAGCGGATCAGGCATATTCTATTGCGCTTAATAATGCGGAAGATATCAAAGAAATGAAAGCCAATAATAAATGGTCGTGGGGTTACATGATCGGTTTAGGCATTACGATCATTGGCTATTTCTTGACTAAATTGTAAAGGAGGTGAGAAGAAATGATTTTACCCGATAAGTATTATCAAGTCATTAAATGGACGGTTTTAACAGTTTTACCAGCTACATCTGTTTTAGTAGCCACGTTAGGAAAAGCGTATGGATGGAATGGAACAGATATGACAGTACTCACTATCAATGCAGTAGCAACATTTTTAGGCGTTATTACTGGTGTGTCGGCTTATAATTTAAAAAAATAGGAGGAAACAAATGAAAAAGAAAATTACTATTACTGCGATGAGCCTGTTAACGGCTCTTTTTTTATTGCCAATTAATGGGTTTGCCTATACGATTAACAATGAATTTAATTTGGGCCCAAACGAAGGTAGCTCACAAGTAGCAAATAATCAGTACATTTTACTGCATGAAACGGCTAATGAAACAGCAACAGGGCGCAATGAAGCGCAGTATATGCAACGTTCATGGACTAGTGCTTACACTGCTTACATTGTGGGTGATGGCGGAATTGTTTACCAAGTTGGACAACCTGGTTATGTGCAGTATGGGGCTGGTTCGTATGCTAATGCCAACAGTCCTGTGCAGATTGAGTTACAACACACACATGATAAAGCAACTTTTGAAAAGAACTATAAAGCATATGTTGAATTGGCAAGAGATTCAGCAATAAAATATGGTATTCCATTAACATTAGACACTCCTTATAACCAACCAGGAATCAAATCACATTTATGGGTAACACAAAATATTTGGGGTGATCATACAGATCCTTACGGTTATCTTTCTGAAATGGGCGTAAGTAAAGAAAAACTAGCATATGATTTAGCTCATGGATTTATCGATGAAAATCCGACAACTTCTGAAAACAAGCCTGTCATTGATCCAACACGAGCTGGTGCAGCTAATCCGACTTTAACAGATGGAACGAACTACGCACACATTGATCAGTTTGGAGAAATCGAAAACGCAAACTTGCATGTAGCTGGATGGCACATTGCTAATTATAAATACGAGTATATTTTCATTATGGACTACAATACTGGAAAAGAACTAGCTAGAGTAAGAGCTGATGGGATTTATAGACCAGACGTAAATCAAGCTTATAATACTTTAGGAAATGTTGGTTATCATGTATCTTTCAATATGCGTAATTTTCCTAATAAGAAAGTATACGTCATGATGCGGGCAACGAATGATCCAAAAGGGAACACTAAAAGCGGAGCACAAGATTTTCATGACAAGCGTTGGTATTTGAATATTCCACAACGATGAAAAAAGCCCCTCGATGAGGGGCAGTACATAATTATATTGAAAACTATAAAAATCATTCGATAAAATAGTGGTGTCGTCGCATATCTTCACTATCACTCATAAATAGTCACACTCCAAGATATGCGATAACAGGTTTGTTGCCACACATTCTACTGGTTGATTGTTTATGGCTTTATGTGGCAACAACCAGTACCCTTAGCTCAGTTGGTTAGAGCAGACGGCTCATAACCGTCCGGTCGTAGGCTCGAGTCCTACAGGGTACATTAATGTAGCCATTTGAATCGTTCTGTGTTAGAATTTTTTGAAGAGTATTATACAAGCTAAAGCTTTTCTTCATTGCCACTCAAATGAGTGGCATTTTTATGTATCCTTTTATGGATTAATGAAAGGATGTTTCACATAGTTATACTTCTGTATATTTGAAAAGTTTTACTTTGATTTTTAAATAGAAAGACATTTGGATTATATTGTGAGATAATAATAAAGAAGAGTTTAAAGCGTTCCCCAAAAACCACTCCCCAATAAGTGTGTTACGCTTTAAACTCTTTTATATTTGAAGCCATTAAAAAGCATACCATATAACTGTAAAAAATAATGGAAAAAAGGCTTATAATTGGAGTGGTAGTTAATTAGTGACTTATTTTTGATTTTATAGCACTGATACTATAAAATATAGATATCATCATATTACACAATCTTAATACTAACTTAAAAAATATCTCCTTTCATAAGTATGGTGATAAAATCCGTTCCGGGCTACCTTTTTAGGTAGCCTATTTTAATCTTTGTATCTTTCTGGATCAACGAAAGTATACTTTATATAGTCATAACGCCGATGATCGCTTCGAGCGTCTGGCACGTCAGTCACGATATCAAACAAAAAATATACGTCTTTCTTCATTCTAGTTTTCGCAGCAGGGATTTTAAAGTAGTTCTTATTAGAATAGTAGAGATTGATTAATAAGCTATCTTCGATTGCTAAAAAGAAAACTTCTGAATCCCATACTTTATAAAAATCTTTGATAAATCTATTCGAAGGATCGAATTTAAACCATAATTGTATTTTTCCTTCCATAAGCATAAAAGTTCACCTCAAAAAGAGTATACGAACGAATGTTCTTTTTGTAAAGGTGGAATATCATTGATAATATGGATGGAACATATATATTAAAAAGTGTTCTTTTTGAATGCCATTTTGAATGCTATTTTCATTCATTTAACGAAAATCTGCGAAAATAAAAAATGCTCAAACCCTTATGAAATAAGGATTTAAGCATCTAGCGAAATCTGGTGAAATCTCACAATGGAGACGGCGGGAGTCGAACCCGCGTCCAAACACATCGCCACTTAAAAATCTACGTTCATAGTCAACTCATTTGAGGTTTCGCTTTACAGCTTGCCGAGTGACAGGCATTCTGTATCGCTAGTCTGATATTCTCTTTTTCAACTTACAGACGGAAAGTTGAAACGTATCCCACTAAAGTTAGGACCCTTACTCGAGCACATGGGCGATGCCGAGAGGATCTACGCTAACTGTTTTTAGGCAGCTAAAGCGTAAGAGTTGTTTTCGTTTTTAGCAGTTATATTTAACTGTAACGTTTTTACGTAGACGTAACCTACGAAACGCAATTCAAGCTCGACTGTGCCTGTCGAATCCGTAACGTCCCCGTTAGCTAACAAGGGTTACGTGTATTTTTCATACAAAATCAGTATAGCATATCTTGGGATAAATTCAATAAAAAAGCGGATGATACCCCATTATTTATATAAAAACTGTCCCTTTCTTAAGAAAAAATAAGTGATTTTTTAAGAAAGGGTCCAGTTTCGAAAAAATATACTTAAATCAGATCAAAATGCTTCAATGCGTGGACAATCCCGCCTTCTGTATTTTTCTTTGTGATGAAAGTAGAAAGCTCTTTTAATCCATCATAGGCATTGCCCATAGCGATTTTGTTGTCGCAAGCTTCCAACAAGGCAAAATCATTCGGACCATCGCCAAATCCAAAAGTAGGAACTTCTTCTAATTGAAGTTCTTTCTTCAGTCGTTTGACACCTGCGCCTTTTGAGATTCCTTTCTTCACTGTATCAATCGAGTAAGGACCATTCCGATAAAAAGTTAGCTCAGGAAAATGTTCATGATAGTATTCGTCACCCGATTGAGATAAGATAAGTAACATATTTACTGTATTGTCTTTAAAGCCTAGAGGATCTATTTCCGGCACATCTGAATGGATAAAGTCATAAGCATCGATCATTGTTTGGCTATGACCGGTACACCAGATTTTCTGGTCGTTATAGTAAGAAAGTTCATGCCCATTCAACTGTACATGATCATACATTTTTTGACATTCTTCTGAAGAAAATGTCTGAGAGTAGATTTCTTCACCGTTTACTCGAATGAAAGAACCGTTCATGGTGACTGCAGAAGTAATGCCCGCATCTTCCATGATCGAGTGGATTTCTGCTTCTGTACGTCCTGTGGCGATGACGGGAAGAACGTTGTTTTCTTTTAATGCGTTCATAGCTTTTGCCACTTCGGGTGTGATTTTTGACTTCGCATCTAGTAATGTTCCATCAAGATCAAAGAAAGTGATTGCACGATAATTTGACACAAATAAAACTCCTTTTTTATTGGAATAAGTTTATCTTAACAAAGAATGAACAAAAGACAAACCTTTCGTGAAGAATTCCTGAACATATTGGTTCAGTCAACAATATAGAGTATACTATAAGAAGAGAATTTAGGAGGGAAAGAATGATTTTTTTCAGTATTGGTATCTTATTCTTAATAATTGGCAGTCTTTTTCGGATTCTGCCCTCAAAAGGAAACCTGCCTTTTTATGGGTACCATTCGCCTCTTGCCGCAAAAACAGACGCTCATTGGCGACTAGCACAAAAGACAAGCGGGAACTGGTTTTTCCTTATGGGCTTACTGATGACATTGATCGGTTATTATTTAAAGACATCTGGACATACGAATTATTTTTTGATCGAGATGCTATTATTGGTATTTCCAATTATGCCCATTTTTATTATGACAGAAAAAAAATTACAGAGATATGACCTGGAAACTGGAGGGAACGATAATGAATATTTTAATGATTGAAGATAATCAATCTGTTTCTGAAATGATGCAGATGTTTTTCTTAAATGAAGGTTGGGAAGCAACCTTCAAATATGATGGAAAAGAAGGGCTCGACGCCTTTTTAGAAAACCCCCAACATTGGGACATGATCACATTGGACTTGAATTTGCCTACAATGGACGGCATGTTAGTAGGAAGAGAGATCCGCAAAGTTTCAAGCACAGTGCCGATTATCATGCTGACAGCTAGAGATTCTGAAAGTGATCAGGTGATTGGCTTAGAGATGGGGGCAGATGATTATGTGACGAAACCTTTCAGTCCGCTGACGCTTATTGCTCGAATGAAAGCTTTACATCGCCGTAGCGAGTTGGCAGAAGCAAGAGAAGAAGCAGCGGTTTCAGATGACCATTTTGATATTGAGACCAGTCATTTCAAGATGAATACGAAAACACGAGAAGCATATCTGGACAATCGGCCCATCGAAGGCTTGACGCCTAAAGAATTCGATCTATTGTTTACTTTAGCAAAAAAACCACGACAAGTATTTTCTCGGGAACAGTTGCTTGAACTAGTCTGGGATTACCAGTATTTTGGTGATGAACGGACAGTAGATGCCCATATCAAGAAATTGCGTCAAAAAATTGAAAAGGTCGGACCACAAGTTATCCAAACTGTTTGGGGAGTCGGCTACAAATTTGATGATTCTGGTGTTGCCTAATGCGTTATTTGTATCAGCAACTCTTAGCTTTTTGCGGAATGGTCGCGTTGATCTTATTGATCGTCGGAGTTTCTTTTACGCAACTGACAAAACAGACGATTGAAGAAAACAATTATCAGCAACTGTTTGGATATGCTGAATCAGTTGAAAAGACAACGCAAACCTATGCCGATACACTTCCGCAGTTTAGTCAAGATCAGGCATTTCAAAATGCATTGCTGCTGACGGAGCAAGTACTGACAGAACAAAATGTGAATTTTATATTCATCGACAAAAATGAACGTGTCATTTATCCGACCAATACAGCATTGCTGAACTTTACCTTAACAACGGATCAATGGAAAAATCTGAGGAGTGGGCGTCAAGAGAAATTCACATCGAATAAAAACATTTTAGGGCAAGCACAGGCGACCTCTTACGCACTTGTACCATTCAATTTGAATCATGAATTCTATGGAGCACTTGTAGTCAGTCAACCTGCGCGAAATATCGATAACAGTGTTCGTCCAATTACACTGAACCTGTTCAAAGGTTTCATTTTTTCCAGTATTGTGGCGGTCATTGCCAGTTATGCTTTTGCAGCATTCCAAGTCAAGCGGATCAATCGTTTAAGGAATGCGACGAAAGAAGTGACGAATGGCAATTTTGATGTACAGCTTCCCGTACATGATAAAGATGAATTTGATGAGTTAGCAGATGATTTCAATAAAATGACGAATTCACTGAAAGAATCTCAAGCAGAAATCGAAGAACAAGAAAATCGTCGAAGACAATTCATGGCAGATGCTTCCCATGAGATGAGAACACCTCTTACGACAATCAACGGTCTTCTGGAAGGGTTGGAATACAATGCAATCCCTGAGAATCAGCGAGAAAACGCGATTAAATTGATGAAGAATGAAACAGAGCGTCTGATCCGTTTAGTAAATGAAAATTTGGATTATGAAAAAATCCGTACGAATCAAATCAGTATGGTCATTAAAAAATTCAATGGTACAGAAACATTGAGGAATATTGTTGCCCAGTTAGAAGCTAAAGCAGAGGCAGCAGGGGATACGTTGACACTGAAAGCCGATGATGATATCGATGTTTATGCGGATTATGACCGTTTTGTCCAAATCATGGTCAATATTATTCAAAACGCGATACAATTTACCGAAAACGGCCAAATCATGGTCACCCTGGAAAAAGGCTATCTTGAAACGATCATCACGATCGAAGATACGGGAATTGGAATGTCTGAACAACAAATGAAAAGTATATGGGATCGCTATTATAAAGTAGATCCTTCAAGAAAAAATACAAAATATGGTGAATCAGGATTAGGTTTACCAATCGTGCAGCAGCTTGTTCGCCTGCATAAAGGAAAATTAGAAGTAGAAAGCGAACTAGGAAAAGGAACGAAATTCACTGTTCGTTTGCCTGACGTAGAAATCAAAGAAGAGTAAAAAAACAAGTGATATAAAAGATCATGAATCGATCTTCTATATCGCTTGTTTTCTTATAATAAAAGGACTGATTTAACCCGCAGGCTCTAAACGATCAATGTAAGGACTTTGGGCAATAGTAGCGTCATGCGTAAAGAGTAAAATACCTTGATTTTCTTCATGAGCTAAATAAGAAAGCAAATGGAGCAGTTCTTGGATCTCCAATATACTAAGTTCATCAAATGTATCTTCAATAACAATATTGTTTCGTTTGGAAAGCAACGCATGAAGCAATTGAAGCTTTACTTTATCAAAAGGCGTAAGCTCAGTCGCCGCACAATTAAGTAACGAAGAAGAGATATCAAGTTTTTCTTGATAGGCTAAACGATCTTGTTTGATTCCCTTTTCTGGTAAATCTAACAGCACATGGTCTTTGAGCTTTAGGTAAGGAAACATTGGCCAATCTTTTTGAACGATGGCGAAATTTTCCAGATTAGCAACTAGAACTTCTTTTTTTAAATGTTCCAATATCTTATCCTGTTTTTCGAGGGGACACAAGATAACGGTCAAATGGTCAGCGTTAATCAAATATTCAGGTTTCATTACGTTTAGACCTCCTGCTTTGCAAGTGATGGATAAAAAAAGTGAATGGCAATAGGCTGAGAATCAGACAGCACCCGCTAAGTCCAACAAGTGTTTGGGCAAAGCCTCTAAGAATATCTGTGAAAAACAGATCATTTTGAAAATCGATAGTAAAGAAAGTCTGCTGATCCATCGGAATCGTAAGTCCGCTTACTGAAGTCAAGATATCACGGATATCTGGCAGCTCAGCAGTCTTTAAGACAAGAAAATTGATCCTTTGAAGCAGTGTTTCATAAACCGACTGGAAGCTGACGATCCACAATAAAACCAAGATACAACAAAGAAAGAGAGGAAAGAACAGCTGCCAAAAAATAAAAAGGAACAGTTTGGCTTTAGAAAGACCAGTCAGGCGCCAATTCATCAATTCTTGCTGGTTTTGCCTGAGTGAATAGTAAAAGAAAAAGATAAAAAAGAAGGCAAATAGAAAAAATAAACTGAATATGCCTTTTAGATAAAATCGGCTAGCTAATTCTAAAGCCGGAAGAAGCTCCGTAGATGCAGAAGCACCAATAAATGAAAGCCGATCTTGGACTTGATTCGCTAAAGCCGATTGCAAATGGTAGAGAGTCAGGCATGCTATCAATAAAAAAGCAGAAAAGCTTGAAAATAAACAATAGAGTATTGTCTGCTTTTTGTAATAAATTAATCGAGCAGTAGCATAGCGGATCATTTTCATACTTTTCACCTCTATAAAAAGTATAAAAAATGAATATGAATAAAGTATGAAATTCCTTTAGTAAAATCACGAATTAAAACCAAAACCAGGAAACCTCTTGCTTTTTGCAAGAGGTTGTGAAAAAAGAGCTGCGACAAGATGTTTGTCGCAGCTCCTTTCAGATTTGTTTTATCATTCGGAAGAACCTGTGGTCGTTCCGTGAAGTTCTTGATACGTTTGTGTTTTATAAAGATCAACAGTTGATTGTCTGTTGTGTTGACTAAAGACACTAGTTGATTTGTCACCTAGAGATTTTTCAGCTTCTTTTAATTTCTCTAAGCCATTCTTGTAGTCATAATCACTGGTATCAATTGGATCTAATCCACTATTCGTATAGAAACGAAGAAGATCACCGTTATTGATTTGATCAGAAACAGCTAACTGTTTATCAACTTTTTCTTTGAGTGAATCAATTTCATTCTGTACTTCCTCAGTAGGTTCAGTAATGGCTTCACCAGTTTCGTTACTGTAGATGGTACCACCGTAGTAAGTATATTTTGGAGTAACAAAATCGCCATCACGGAAAGAAACAAGCTGTTCATGATCTTTCGAGAATAGATCTTGTCCTAACTGAATATAATTTTTTGTATCTACACCTAGTAAATGGAGCAGTGTAGGCAAAGCATCAACTTGGCCGCCATAAGTGTGATTGATCCCGCCTTGTGTTTGTCCAGGAATATGGATCATATAAGGGACACGCTGCATTTGTGCATTGTCATAATTTGTCCAAGTAGAACTTGTTTTTCCAACTAATTCAGCTAGATTTTTATTTCTAGAATTCGAAACACCATAATGGTCACCGTAAAGAACGATAACTGAATTATCATACAAGCCGCTTTCTTTCAAATAGTTGAAGAATTCTTGTACGGCAGTGTCTAAATAATTGGCTGTCGCGAAGTAACCGTTAATCGTCTCATCGTTTGTATTGGCTAACGGGAATCCAGCTTCGTCATTGGTGAATTTCGAATAAGGATAATGGTTAGATACAGCAATGAATTTTGAATAAAATGGTTGTTGCAGACGTTCCAAGTATTCTACAGATTGTTGGAAAAATGGTTTATCATGCAAACCGTATTGGAACGAATTGTCATCATTAACGTCATAATAAGAAGAATCGAAGAAATAATCATATCCTAAATTCTTATAGGTCTCGTTTCGATTCCAGAATGTGCCGGCGTTCCCATGAAACACGGCACTCGTGTAGCCTTCTGTTTGACTTAAAATATCAGGTGCAGCTTGGAAAGTATTTTTTCCGCCTAATTGTGTGAACAAGGAGCCTTGATTCAAGCCAAAGAATGAATTTTCCATCAGCGTTTCCGCATCACTTGTTTTTCCTGCTTTTACTTGATGGAAAAAGTTGTCAAAACTGAACGTGCTGTTGCTGTGATAAAGACTATTGATGAAAGGTGTAACTTCATGTTGGACACCATTCTCATCTGTCAATTTATAATCGATCAAGAATTGTTGGAAGCTTTCTAAATGGATATAAATCACATTTTTTCCTTTAGCAAGTCCAAACAAATCATCATTTGGTGCTGCGTAATGTTCTTTTACATAATTTTCTACTTCTTTCATATCATTGGGACTTGCTTCTGCCCGCACTTGGTTTGTCTGGTAAGTTTGAACGCCGTCGTAAACCATGAAAGCATTCAAGCCAAGATATTTAACCAAATAATCCCGAGAGAATGTACGAGTCAATAATTCTGGACGATCAGCTTCCGCCATAAAAAGATTTCCTGAGAAAATCATAACGGCTAATGTAGAAATCGCAAAAGCCATTCTTGCTCGAATCGGACGAGGGTCCAACTTGATTTTTTTGGCGATCAGTAGAACAGTCAAGATAATGAAATCGATCCAATAGATCACGTCATATGGGCGAAACAGTCGAATGGCACTTTCTCCCAGACCACTTGCTACTTTCCCAGCACCTAAAATCGTGTTGATCGTAATGAAGTCCGTGAATTCTCGATAATAAGTGACATTCGAAAAAACAAGCAATGTCAAAAGAAAATAAATGACCATCATCGTGATATAAGCAACTCTGGGGCGTCTGATATAAAGAGCAATTCCAAGTAATAACAGTGTAGTTGCAATAGGGTTGATAAACAAGATAAAGTATTGAATGCCACTTTCAATTCCAAGATGGAAATCGACCAAATAGGCAAAAATCGTTTTCAACCAAAGTAAAACGACTAGTAAAGAAAAAAATCCGAGCCTCTTATTCAAAAAGGCAGGTGTTTTTATATATTTCAAGATAATCTTCCTTTCTGCACTTCTTAATCACAGAAGTGTCATGAAACCATGTTACACAGCTCACTTATTCTCATTTATTTTACTAGTATGACAATATAGTGTCAATTGAAACCAGAACTTTGTGCTGTTTCATTAAGTTTTTCTTTAAGCTTGATGAAAAAGGAGCAGTAAGACAAGTCCTATGTTTTTTGTTATACTTGAGAAGAGAAAGCTAAAGCAGGTGAAGGAATGAAAGTACAAGTAAAAAAAAGAGCAAGCAGTCGATTAAAAAAAGGATACCCACTGATCCAAAAAGAAGACCTTGCACATCCCCAAAAAGAAACCACGCAATGGGTGGAATTAGTTGATCCGCAAAACCAATTTATCGCAAAAGGATATCTAGGAAAGCAGAATAAAGGGATCGGTTGGGTATTGAGCCAGCAGGATATCCCATTTGATCAATCATTTTTTGAAGAACTTTTTGTGAAGTCAAAAGAAAAAAGAACTTTCTTTTTTTCAGATGATTCTACTACCGCTTTTCGTATATTCAATGGAGAAGGAGACGGAATTGGCGGTCTGATTATTGATTATTATGCAGGTTATGCTGTTTTTTCTTGGTATAACGAGACGTTATATACACATCGTGAATTATTGATTCAAGCTTTTCGTGAAATCTATCCGGAAATCATTGGCGGATATGAGAAAATTCGTTTTGAATCAGTGAATCTGCCTGAGAGCCAGTTCATTTACGGAAAAGAGGCACCGGAGCCCTTGGTCGTAAAAGAAAACGGAGTAAAATTTGCCGTTTATTTGAATGAAGGATTGATGACTGGTATCTTTCTAGACCAAAAAGAAGTACGGGGATCATTAGCAGAAGGTTTCGCTTCTGGGAAAACAGTTTTGAATATGTTTAGTTATACCGGCGCCTTTTCTGTTGCTGCCGCAATGGGAGGGGCAATCGAAACGACAAGTGTCGATTTAGCAAAACGCAGTTTGAAAAAAACACAAGAACAGTTTGAAGTGAATGGCCTGGATGTCGATCAGCAAAAAATCATTGTTATGGACGTATTCGAGTATTTCAAATACGCAAAAAGAAAACAATTTTTATATGACATGATTGTATTGGATCCACCAAGTTTTGCCAGAAACAAGAAAAAAGTCTTTCGCGTAGCAAAAGATTATGGGGAACTAATCAAGGATAGTCTGGATATTTTAGCAGAAGATGGGATACTTATTGCGTCTACAAATGCTGCGAATGTCTCGATCGAACAATTCCAAACAATGATCGAAGAGGAAT
The DNA here is from genome assembly GCF_050555455.1 of Enterococcus sp. DIV1224. Lineage (NCBI taxonomy): Bacteria > Bacillati > Bacillota > Bacilli > Lactobacillales > Enterococcaceae > Enterococcus > Enterococcus sp. DIV1224. The sequence goes on from NZ_CP187859.1 coordinate 1,001,472, forward strand.
TCCATGCCAAGAATGTTTCTTTTGAACAAATTGCTTTATATCGTCTGCCAAAAGATTTCCAGACGACGGATACCTTTTTAGAAGGCAATTATCTGAAAGTGTTTGTTTATCAAATTAAAAATAACCATTAGAAGGAGCGATGCAGAGTGGTTCGGATAAAGGGATTGAATATAGGAAGCGGTAGACCAAAGATTTGTGCGCCTCTTATCGGAGCCGTCCGAGAGGAAGTATTACGTGAAGCAGTTCTTGCACGTGAAGCAGGGGCCGACTTAGTCGAATGGCGAGTCGATCATTATCGTAAGGTTTTTTCTTTTGATGAAGTTGCAGAAACATTGGTTCTTATCCATGAGATGCTTGATGGATTGCCGTTATTATTTACGTTCCGTACCTTAGCTGAAGGCGGAGAACAAGACATATCGATCCGTCAGTATCGCGATCTTTATGAACATGTGATACACACTGGATTAGTAGATATGGTCGATATCGAGTTGTTCAAAGTTGAAAGTTTAGGGAAAGGACTGATAGAGGAAATCAAATCTTTAGATATCCCTTTGATCATCAGTAGTCATGATTTTAAAGAAACACCAGCTGACCCTGTCTTGCTTTACCGGTTGAATGTCATGGAACATTTTGGCGCTGATATCGGAAAGTTGGCAGTGACTCCCAACAATGAACGAGATGTTTTGCGGTTGATGGAGTTGACTAGACGGGCAAATGCTTTTGTCTCCATGCCTATCATTACGATGTCTATGGGCGATCTGGGGAAAATTTCTCGTCTGGCTGGCGGAACGACAGGATCCGTCATGACGTTTGGTTCCTTAAGCAGTGATTCTGTTTCTGCTCCAGGACAATTACCGGTCAAAGCATTGAAGCAAATTATCCAATTATTAAATGAACCGTTGTAGAACAAGTTTGAGGTGATATTTTTTGGCAAAGAAAAAAATAGTAAAAACGAATGCGATCCGTATGGTCGAACAAAAAAAGATTCCCTATACAGAACACGAATATGAATGGGACGAAAACCACCTAAGTGCGTCCTCTGTCGCCGAACAGCTCCCAGAGAGCCAATCTCGTATATTTAAAACACTGGTTGCTGTGGGCAATGTGACGGGGCCTCTTGTTGCTGTGATACCAGGAGAAGCCGAATTGAATCTAAAAAAATTAGCAAAAGTTTCAGGGAATAAAAAAGTAGAAATGCTTCATTTGAAAGATTTGGAAGCAACGACCGGATACATACGTGGTGGCTGCTCGCCTATAGGAATGAAAAAACTATTTCCTACTTATTTAGATCAAATCGCAGAAAACTATGATCAAATCATTGTATCAGCTGGCAGAAGAGGGCTGCAGATGGAATTAGCTCCTCAAGATATCTGTGCATTAACGAGCGGACAATTTGCAGATATAAAACAATAAATCATACGTATAAAAGAAAGAAGGAGGCCGGGATGTTGTTTGCCCAGTCTCCTTCTTTCTTTTTTATACATTATGCTCTTTGCCCAGCATTCATTCCTGCTACATGTCCTGTAGCGAAAGCCGCTGTGATATTAAAGCCGCCAGTATAACCATTGACATCCAGTAATTCTCCGGCAAAATACAGACCATCAATGATTTTACTCTCCAACGTTTTAGGATGAATTTCCTTTAGAGAAACCCCTCCGCCAGTTACAAATGATTTCTCAATAGGAAAAGTCTTGTTGATTGATAGCTTAAACTCTTTGCATAATTGAACGAAATCTTGAATTTGTTTTTGAGAGGCTTGTTGTCCTGTTAGGCTGTCCATTTCAAGCCGCTCAAGAAAGAAAACCAACAATCGCTCAGGTAATAGACCGTGCCAAGCATTTACTAAGTTCTTTTTGGTGGCTTTACTTTTTTCTGTCAATAAATGAATAAGCTCTTGTTTGGTTTGTGTGGGGAAACAATCCAGAGAAAGCATCACTGGTTCTCCCATTTTCTCTAATTCTTTATTGACAAAACTTGAACAACGCAGTGCAGCCGGACCAGAAATACCGAAATGGGTGAAAAGCAAATCCATCGTATGTTCAGTCAATACACGGCCTTTTTTATTTAGAACACGTAAAGTGATGTCCTGTAAAGAAAGCCCTTGAAGTGTTTTCTCTTGAATATACGGTTCATCCGATATCAAGGGGGACTCTGTCGCATAAAGAGGCGTCACCGTGTGACCTACTCGCTTCACGATCTTGTACCCATCTCCAGTAGAACCAGTAGAAGGATAAGTCCGACCACCAGTCGTTAAGATAACGGCAGGAGCATGGAACTCTTCGAATTCCGTGCGTATACCGTAAATTTTATGTTCTTTGTGGATCAATTTCTCTACTCGAGTAGAGAATAGGATCGTCACATCTAGTTCTTTCAGACGATTAAGTAATGCTTCGATAATCGTTTTTGATTTATTTGTCACAGGAAACATCCGTCCATGATCCTCTTCTTTTAAATGTACGCCTTGTGATTCAAAGAAGTTCATGATATCGAAATTATTCCATTGCGCAAATGTACTATATAAAAACTTTCCATTTCCAGGAATATGTGCGATTAAATCATCAACAGGACGATTATTCGTGACGTTGCACCGACCACCACCTGTCATCAGTAGTTTTTTCCCTGCTTTTTTGTTTTTTTCAATCAAAAGTACGCGTGCGCCTTGTTCAGCTGCACTGATCGCTGCCATCATCCCGCTTGTTCCAGCGCCGACTACGATCACATCATACAGTTTTTCCATTCCCTCACCTCAAGGAAAGTGTAGCATATTTGAAGAAAGAAAACAGAAAAAAATGTTTTGAGCCAAAAGAGAAAATGAGCTAAAATGAGGGAAGATAAGCAAAGGAGCGTGGAACGATGACAAACGCAACAGAATATGTTCAAGCAATTCAAGAAAAGCTACATCAAAAGGATCAAGGACAAGAAGAATTTTTACAAGCAATCGATGAATTTATGCCCACAGTAATGTCTTTTTTGGACACTCATCCCGAATATATCGAAAAGAATATTTTAGAACTTTTAACAGAACCAGAAAGAATTATTCAATTTCGAGTACCTTGGCAAGATGATAAAGGAAACTGGCGAGTAAATAGAGGCTATCGTATCCAATACAATTCAGCTATCGGCCCTTATAAAGGTGGATTACGCTTCCATCCCAGTGTCAACCTAAGTATCTTAAAATTTTTGGCTTTTGAACAGATTTTTAAGAATAGTTTAACTGGTCTGCCAATCGGTGGAGGAAAAGGTGGGAGTGATTTCGATCCTAAAGGGAAATCTGATAATGAAATCATGCGTTTTTGTCAAAGTTTCATGTTGGAATTGTCAAAACATATCGGGCCATCGATTGATGTTCCTGCGGGAGATATCGGTGTAGGAGCTAGAGAAATCGGCTATTTGTTCGGCGAATATAAACGATTGAAAAAATATGATACTGGTGTGTTGACAGGTAAACCTCTAGATTTCTGGGGAAGCAAGATACGTACAGAAGCGACTGGATATGGATTAGTGTATTATGTCAAACATCTATTGAACGAAGAAAAAGATTCATTTAATCAAAAAATAGTTTTTGTTTCCGGAAGTGGGAATGTAGCCATTTATGCAATCGAAAAAGTGCAAGAGCTAGGCGGGAAAGTGGTTACATGTTCAGATTCCAACGGGTACATCTATGATCCAGAAGGAATAGATGTGAAACTATTGAAAGAAGTCAAAGAAATCAATAGACAACGTTTGACGGAATACGCGAACCAACGTCCTTCTGCTGTTTATCATGCTGGAGAATCTGTTTGGACATTGAAAGAAAAGGCGGATATCGCTTTGCCATGTGCTACTCAAAACGAAATAGACGAAAGCTTGGCTGAAATCTTAGTAGAAAATGGGATCAAAATCGTAGCAGAAGGCGCTAATATGCCATGTACAGTAAAAGCTGTTTCTGTTCTTCATGAAGCAGACGTGTGGTATTGTCCAGGAAAAGCTGCTAATGCTGGAGGTGTGGCAGTATCTGCTTTAGAAATGAGTCAGAACGCCCAGCGATTGACTTGGGAAAGAGAACAAGTGGATGAGCAGCTGGATCAAATCATGGAAAAGATTTACCATACGTGTCGCCAAACAGCCGCTGAGTATGGCGATGAAAAGAACTTGCTTCTTGGAGCAAATGTTGCTGGATTTGAAAAAGTTGCCAAAGCAATGGCAGCAGAAGGTTTAGTTTAAAAAATGAAACTTTCTTGGAAATATTGTCAGCATTTTGTTTATTTGCTTGAAAAATAATAAAAAAAAACGTAAAGTATTACCTGTAGAGTAAACCTATAAGGAGGAGAACAAATGGCACACATTCATTTTGACTATTCAAAAGTAGCACCGTTTGTCAATGAACATGAGTTAGGGTACATGCAAAGCCAAGTAACAGCAGCCCACAACGAATTACGGGAAGGAACTGGTGCAGGAAGCGACTTCCGCGGCTGGATCGATTTACCAACGAACTATGACAAAGAAGAATTTGCACGTATCAAAGAAGCAGCTAAAAAAATCCAATCTGATTCTGAAGTATTAGTTGTTATCGGTATCGGTGGTTCTTATTTAGGCGCTCGTGCAGCGATCGACTTCTTGAATCACACATTCTTCAATCTATTAGATAGCGACACACGCAAAGCACCACAAATCTTCTTTGCCGGAAATTCAATCAGTTCAACATATATCGCTGATTTGATCGAAGTAATCGGTGATCGCGACTTTTCAGTAAACGTTATTTCAAAATCTGGAACAACTACTGAACCAGCGATTGCTTTCCGTGTATTCAAAGAGCTTCTTGTTAAGAAATACGGACAAGAAGAAGCAAACAAACGTATCTACGCTACAACAGATAAAGCAAAAGGTGCAGTTAAAGTAGAAGCAGATGCAGAAGGTTGGGAAACTTTCGTGATTCCTGATGACATCGGCGGACGTTTCTCTGTATTAACGGCTGTTGGTTTGTTACCAATCGCTGTTAGTGGAGCAGATATTGACGCATTGATGCAAGGAGCTGCTGATGCAAGCAAAGCTTATTCAAGCGACAAACTAGAAGAAAACGAAGCTTACCAATACGCAGCAATGCGCAACATTCTTTACCGTAAAGGCAAAGTAACTGAGTTGTTGATCAATTATGAACCAGGAATGCAATACTTCTCAGAATGGTGGAAACAATTGTATGGCGAATCTGAAGGAAAAGACCAAAAAGGCATCTACCCTTCAAGCGCAAACTTCTCAACTGATTTGCACTCTTTAGGACAATTCATCCAAGAAGGACGCCGCAATATTTTTGAAACAGTTGTGAAAGTTGAAAAACCTCGTAAATCAATCACGATTCCTGAACAAGCAGAAGACTTAGACGGTCTAGGCTACTTGCAAGGAAAAGAAGTGGACTTCGTAAATACAAAAGCATTTGAAGGAACATTGCTTGCTCATACAGACGGTGACGTACCTAACTTGCTAGTCAAAATTCCAGAAATGGATGCTTACACATTGGGTTACACAATGTACTTCTTTGAAATTGCTGTAGGTATTTCAGGTTACTTGAATGGAATCAACCCATTCGACCAACCAGGTGTAGAAGCTTACAAGAAAAACATGTTCGCACTTCTAGGCAAACCAGGCTTTGAAGACCTTGCTAAAGAATTGAACGAACGCCTTTAAAATAAGGGGTTTTCGCTAGATTTAAAAAATCAGTGATAGAAACATGTTCGCTTCTAAATAAAATTAGTGATAGTTTTAGTGATAGTGAACTTAAAAAAGCACTCAATTTGAGTGCTTTTTTATTTGCTCTTCTATATAGTTTTCTAGTTGATTCATTGATCTTTTTTTCACTTCGGGAGAAATATGGGCATAGACTTGTGTAGTAGAAACATCTTTATGACCTAAAAAATCTTTGATATCTTCTAAAGGTATTCCTGCTTGTCTCGTTCTAGCTGCAAAAGTATGTCTGCCATCATGCACAGTTATGTGGGGGAGATTAGCACGTTTTTCAATTCTGTGAGAAGCACCATTAACAGTTCGATCCCTTATTGGAATACCTTTATTTTTTCCGTAAGTGTTTATAAAAATAAATGCTTCGTGGTCATCTGTTTCAGGTAAAAAACCAAATTCTTTTATTACTTGATTTCTTAAAGTCAATAAGGCTTTCTTTACTCGTTTTGTCATAGGCAATGATCGTGTACCAGATGGGGTTTTTGTGTCATCTGTAATAATCAAACCTTTGTTAGGTCCTTTTTCAGCAGCCCAAGACGTTCACGATTAATATTAAGTGTATTCTGAGAAAAATCAATATCAGCCCATTGAAGCCCTAAAGCTTCTGATTTTCGCAATCCTTGATCAAATATAATAAGAAAAAAGGGATACCATATAAATGATTTTTCTTTTTTGGCAAATTCGAGAAATAGTTCAGATTGATCAAAAGTATAATATTTAACTTTCTTTTTATCAGATGGATTTCTTGGAAACTCAACAAAACTAGTAGGGTTATTCTTTATATATCCTAACTGAATAGCTTTTTTGAAAGCATTGCTAAGAGTGGCGTTAATACTTTTGGCTGTTGTTACTGAGAGACCTTCCTTAGTTCTCCCCAAACCCTTTTTAGTAAGTAACTGATTGATGAATCTTTGATGATCAGCTCTAGTATATTTATCTAGTTTATATTTTCCAATATATGGATTGATGTACATTTTTATATTTGCTCTGTGAACAATTCTTGTTCCTTCTTTAACATTCATTTTATAGTTATTAATCCAATCGTCCATAAACTTTTCTATAGTCAAATTTTTAGGGTTTTTTTGTGTATATTCTTCCGAAGCTATTTCGCCTTCGACAATTTTTGCGAATCTTTCTGCTTCTTCATGACTTTTAAACCCTTTTTTATGAATCTTTTTCTGTAGCTTAGTACCAGGATCAATTCCATTTGATATATAGACTTCATAACGATATTCTTTTGATTTTTTTAAATAGTACTTTTTAATGGAAGCCATTAAAACCAATCCTTTCGTATTTCATTCCTAATAATAAGAATATTTTAGGGGAGGTATGTTATTTGAACGAATATTTAGAAAATCGTCGTATTAGCAGAGTTTTTATACGAACTTATGTTCTTTTACGTTTAAAAAGAAAAGCCCGAAGGCCAGTCTTTATTGTAAATTTAAGTTAATATCATATGTGTGATACGAGTTTTCATCATCATAATTATCAGTTTCATAGCTAGAATCAATCTTCAATCGAAGAGATTTGATTGAAGATGCATCAGGAAGTTTTGATAAAGGATAGATGCCCCAACCATCTTTTTTTGTTCCTTTCATGAAGTCACCATCCCATGAATCATAATTAAAGACTCCGCCATCATCAACTTGCTCACCATAGTCAGTTACAATTGTGGCTTGATTAGGGTATATAGATACATCTTGTTGTGTATTATCTATGTTGTAATGCACGGCTACAAAACCATTGTATTGATTATCTGAATAGTCTTTGATATCAGTAGTTTTCACAACTGAGACCCGATCGATATTTAGGTTAACACCCGCCCAAGAATTATCATTAAAATTGGTTGAATAATCTTGTTTACCTTGTACTTCTATGGATTCTCCATCAGGTACATTATCAGCTATTTTTCCGAAATCTGAATCATTTGATAGAAGATTAGTCTTTTTTTCCACAGAGCTACTGAATTCAAGAGAAACCATTGTAGAGCTCGCAGTGGTTGTTTCTTTAGGCGTATCAGAATTTGAATTACTATTTCCACATGCTCCTAGTACGATACTAGAGAACAGAATTAATCCTACCCCAACTATTTTTTTCATTTCTTCCTCCAACAAATAAAAATATATTTACTCCCACTTAACGGCAGGTAGTGATAGTCGCCAATTAAATTAAAAATCTATACGAATTTTTAGGAAGTCCATATAAATTTGTTAAATCTTCAATTTTTCTAGGATATTGATCATTATCTTCTTTATAAAGAGAAACAATAAGATTGGCGGCAAAGCAGTTTGCCTCACTCTCTGATTTACTTCTGGAGGATCGGGTAGAGACATAATAACTAGATAAACCTTGATGAAAAACTGCGTGACCTAGTTCGTGAGCGCAAATATAGAACCGTTCCTCAGAATACTTTAGTTCGTGATTTAGAAGAATAATCGAACGTCCTAACAATTCTTGAAATTGTCCCTTTGGGTTATTCAAAAAAGGAACATACCTAATTTGAATATCCATTTTTTCGCAAATTGTAAAGGGATTGGCCGAATTATATTTTTGTTTCAGTTTGCCAACTAGACTAATTACGTCCATCTCCATAGAAAATCACTTCTCTTTACTTTTGTCTTCTTTTCTAAATTCCCAAAATAGACCAGTTAAAACATCTTTTACTCTTTGTTTCTCTTCATCAGTTAACGTTTCGCCACCATAAGCCATATTAACATTGGAATCGAGCATTTTATCTAATTCAACTAAATCATTTTCATCAGCCCATTCAGGAGTTTGATTTCTTCCGAGTAAGTAATCAGTAGTAACATTAAAAACTTCTGCTAATTTCTGGAGTTCTTCTGTAGAAACTTTTCTAGTGCCATTTTCAATTTTATTCATTGCTGATTTTTCTAATCCAATTTTTCTGCCCAACTCTGCTTGGTTCCAGTCACGTTTTTCTCGTAAATCTATTATTCTATTCACTAGATCTTTTGACATTAGACTACTCCTTTCGTTGCTTTTTTCACAATTATTTTACCATAGTTGCGAAAAAAGATATAAAAAGATGCGAAAAAAGATACTTTTTCTGTTGACGTATCTAAAATCGCAATGTGTTATATGTATATAAGGTTGCTAAAAAAGAAACTTTGGAGGTGCTAATATGTATCAAGTAAATCTTGAACTAATAAAAGAGCGACGCAAAACAAAAGGTTACTCTTTAAAAAAAATGTCTGATCTTATGGGTTTTAATGATAAGGCAAAATATTATAGAAGAGAAACTGGCGAATATAATTTTAAACCAGAAGAACTGCCTTATTTAGCAAAGCTATTGGATATCCCATTAGCAAAAATTTTTACCCATAAAGTATCTAAAATCGAAACTAGTGATAAAGAAAGGAGAAACACCAAATGACACGACAAGAAAAAATAAACATCGTACTTGATGCAAGACCTAGACTAGTTCACATCATTAAGTGTGCTACAGATGATCAACTTAATCGTTTAGTTGAAGAAGTTCAAAAAGAGCTTGAACGTGAATTAGACGAAGTAGCTTTCGTTTGATTCTTTAAATTAATAGTATAAAAAAAATTGCTCGTATTGATATACGGGCGAATAAGAAATTGAGGTGTTTAAACTGTTAAAACAATCAGCTGTCATTCGAGAATCATTAATTAAAGTGATAAATAAGAGTGGCAAAACGAAGAAAGAAATAGCAAAGCAAGTTAATGTATCTCAACAGTCATTGAGTGACTGGACAACGCCACATAAGACTAAGCCTGTGACGTTAGAAAATGCTCAAGTGTTAACAGATCATTTCAGAGATTCTAATTTTACTATGCAAGTGATCCATGAATTTTTTGGACTATTCAAATCTATTGATAGTGATGTTTATAGAAGAGATCCTTCTTCACTAGATAAGCTTCAAATAATTGAATCCGATGAGCGAAAGCAGAAGAAACAATATGTCGAAAAAATTCTTCTCAAAAACGTTGAGTATTTAACCGTTGATGATCGTCAACAAATAATTTCATACGCTTATGAGTACTTAGATGAAATCATGGTGGAGGTAACTCTAATTAGTACTTTGTGTGAAATATTAGGTATCGATATTCGGAAACTAAGTGAAGAGCGATTATCATATTGGATTAATCAAGGATACATGAAAGGAGAGTTAAAATGAAAGTTTCACAAATGGAAAAAGTGGTTCCTTTAGCTCCAAAAAAGAAGCCAAAAGAAAGAGTATGGAAGAAAGCTAAAGATATTGCTGAATATTTCGGTGTCTCAGTAGCTACTATTTCCAAATGGACTAATTCAAATAATGATCCATTACCTTCCCGAAGAGTTAGAGGTGTTTTGCAATACGATTTTGAATTAGTTAAAGAATGGGAAGAACGCAATACTAATTAGAGAGGAGAGTGAAGTAATGAGAACGGTATTTAAAATGACTGTCAAAAGCGCTTTGCTTATGAGCCTAGTAGCAATCGTACTGGCAAGTATTAATCCAGCATATGCACTTATTTATTGGGGAACCTTAGTAGCGGTTACTGCTGTAAGAGAAAGTTTCAAAATGCCAACACAAAAAAGACCGACCAGCGACGGCAATCGCTAATCGGCAACATAACAAAATAACTTAACTGTATTTTAGCACGAAAGGAAGTCTAAAACAATGGATAGGCTACAATTAACTAGACAGAAAAATTAAGGTGTGTAGACTAGAAGAAAACATACCAGGAGGAATTTTTATGTCTAAGAGAACACGAAGAACTTTTTCACAAGAATTCAAGCAACAAATCGTCAATCTTTACTTAGCTGGAAAGCCACGTGTAGAAATCATTCGAGAATATGAACTAACGGCTTCAGCATTTGACAAATGGGTAAAGCAATCTAAAACGAGTGGTTCATTCAAAGAAAAAGATAATCTTACGCCTGAACAAAAAGAATTGTTAGAACTACGTAAAAGAAACCAGCAATTAGAAATGGAAAATGATATTTTAAAGCAAGCAGCGCTGATATTCGGACGAAGAGACAAGTAATCGATGCGAATAAGCATCTTTACCCTATATCAGCGATGTGCAGAATATTAGGTCTATCACGTCAGTCCTATTATTATCAATCAAAACCAAAGAAAGACGAATCAGAACTTGAAGAAGTAGTCGCTGAAGAATTTATCCGCAGCCGAAAGGCCTACGGCTCAAGAAAAATAAAAAAAGCCTTATCAAAACGAGGCATTCAGATCAGCCGACGAAAAATTAGTAGAATCATGAAAAATAGAGGATTAAAATCGAGCTATACTGTTGCTTATTTTAAAGTACATCATTCTACTTGCAATGAAGCCAAAACGACAAACGTATTGAATCGTAAATTCTTAAGAGACAACCCATTAGAAGCGATCGTAACAGACTTGACTTATGTACGAGTCGGGAAAAAATGGAATTATGTCTGTTTCATTTTGGATCTGTTCAATCGAGAAATTCTCGGCTATTCTTGTGGAGAACATAAAGATGCCGTTCTAGTAAAAAAAGCATTTAGCCGTATCAAACAACCTCTGACAGAGGTTGAGATTTTTCATACTGATCGTGGAAAAGAGTTTGATAACCAAGCTATTGATGAATTATTAACAACTTTTGACATCAATCGATCATTGAGTCATAAAGGCTGTCCTTTTGATAATGCCGTAGCTGAATCAACTTATAAGTCGTTGAAAGTAGAATTTGTCTATCAATACACATTTGAAACCTTACAACAATTGGATTTGGAGTTATTTGACTATGTCAATTGGTGGAACCACCTTCGGTTGCACGGTACACTTGGCTACGAGACACCGGTTGGTTACCGTAACCAGAGATTGGCGCAGCGAATCCTTGATAATGAGCTCGGATGTGCTAACGCTAGCGAGGCAGTCTAACTTTAACTGTTAGCTCCTGCCGAAGATCGTCACATCCGAGGAGGCTCATTGTCAAGGACAATCGGAATAGCATACGGAAAGAAGTTCTGCACCTTATAAAATTTGTCAAAAAAACTGTTGCCATTCCAAAGTATATATTCTACAGAAGTAAACAAATAGCTTATATTTTAGGATGTACACAAATTGACAAGTATAATAAAACTTTGATAAAATACAAATGTTTTTTTATTTTTATGTGTGATTAGTTAGAACTTACTTAAATCCTATTATAATATTTTTGTTAATGATTTTAATAAAATGATTGGAGAGAAAATGATGGATCAAAAAGCGTTTATCGAATCTATTGATTCTACAATCGATAGATTAAAAAAAGAAATTCGATTTTATAATAGAGTAATTGGTATCGGAAATATTATAAAAATAGTCTTATCAGCTAGTATCCCAATATTAATTGATCAGGCTTCCGAACACAGGTCTTTACTATTGATTGTTTCAATTGCTTCAGCAATAATTACAATTATACAAAGTGGGATGTCTGCATTTAACTATCAAGATAAAGTACAGACTTCGACAGAGTTATTAATGAAAATTGAAAAAGAAAAGTTGTTATATATAACGAAAACATCCCCATATAATAAAACAGATGAAGAAAATTTCCATTTAATCGTTACAACCCTTCAAACTGAATTAATTGATATTATCTCTGATTTTAATCAAGTTAATAACTAAAAATTTATTTAATTAGAAAGTAGTGCAGATAATACTAATTGTACAATTAAGAAAAGAGATAAGACTTTACATTCCTAAAAAAATGTAAAGTCTTATCTCTTTTCTTAATGCTATAAATTTATAATAACATTATGGACAATAAATTTAAAATTTATTCAGACTGTAGACAAACTCCTAAATTTAGAGTGTTGTTTGCAGTCTGACGACTCAAAAATGAGTCGTATAAATCAATTATAGTAATAAGTCATTGATTTCTTTAAATTCTTTATCAAGTTCTTTTTCATCATATTTTTCATATTTATCAGCTTCATGAAGAACTTTTTTAATTTCATGAATAGCCTTTCGTTCAACTAACCATTTTTTTAGGTTATGTTTTTTTTCTGGATTTTTAGATAACGTATCAAGTTCGTCTAACTCTTTATCCAGTTTATTGACAACAGAAACAATTTTGTTTACAACTTTTTCTTCTTTGTTTTCTAAATTTGACATTTATCTTCACGTCCTTTTTATTTGATAATTTAAGTATAGAACTTTGATATAGTTTATACAAATAGAAACGCTTCTTCGTGTATTCTGTGATTTTCTTTTGAAATGAGGAAAACTTTGGAGTAAAATGAACGTGGACAGAACAATATTTAGGAGGAATAAACTATGTGTACGTCTATTACTTATGTAACAAGTGATCATTATTTTGGAAGGAATTTTGATTATGAAATATCTTACAATGAAGTAGTCACTGTTACTCCAAGAAATTATAAGTTGAATTTTCGAAAGGTAAATGATTTGGATACTCATTATGCAATGATTGGTATTGCCGCTGGTATAGCTGACTACCCTCTTTATTACGATGCGACAAATGAAAAAGGATTGAGTATGGCTGGGCTAAATTTTTCTGGGTATGCTGATTATAAAGAAATACAAGAAGGGAAAGACAATGTATCTCCCTTTGAATTTATTCCTTGGATTTTAGGACAATGCTCAACAGTAGGAGAAGCTAAAAAATTGTTAAAAAATATCAATTTAGCAAATATAAATTATAGTGATGAACTTCCTTTATCCCCTTTACATTGGCTATTAGCTGATAAAGAAAAATCAATTGTCATTGAAAGTATGAAAGATGGACTTCATATATATGATAACCCTGTGGGCGTTCTTACCAATAATCCTTCATTTGACTATCAATTATTTAATTTAAACAATTATCGTGTCTTATCGAGTGAAACTCCTAAAAATAATTTTTCAAATCAAATAAGTTTGAATGCCTATAGCCGCGGTATGGGAGGGATAGGCTTGCCTGGAGATTTATCCTCAGTATCTCGTTTTGTTAAAGCGACTTTTACGAAGCTGAATTCTGTATCTGGAGATTCAGAGTCAGAAAGTATTAGTCAATTTTTCCATATCTTAGGTTCAGTAGAACAACAAAAAGGTTTGTGTGATGTTGGTGATGGAAAATATGAATATACAATTTATTCTTCTTGTTGCAATGTTGACAAAGGAATCTATTATTATCGAACATATGAAGACAGTCAAATTACTGCAATTGATATGAATAAAGAAGACTTAGATAGTCATAAGTTAATTAGTTATCCAATTATAGAAAAACAACAAATTAAATATATAAATTAGTTAATGTGTTGTGATTGATTATTTAATATAGATATAATACAAAAAGGCAAAGATATTTTCAAAACATTTTTTCTTGATGTGATATCCTTGTCTTTTTTGTAATGTTTTTAACTTATTGCTTTTGCAAAATTTATTTACCTGTTTTCTGGATCAACGATAGTGTATATTATGCTATCCTTGTTTGGATTTTAGGACGTTTAAAGAGGCACTTTTTTACATAACTTAATCCATAGACATAGACCTTTTAAGCATGCTGTGAGATAATAATAAAGAAGAGTTTAAAGCGCACCCCAAACCACTTCCCCATAAGTGTATTACGCTTTAAACTCTTTTATATTTGAATTCACTAAGAAGCATACCATATATTTGAATTTACTAAGAAGCATACCATATATTTGAATTCACTAAGAAGCATACCATATTTTTGAAAAAAAGTGAGAAAAAAGGCTTATAATTAGGATTTAGAGTAATTAATTAGATGTTTATTTTATAGGACTGATACTATAGATTACAAATAGTATCGTATTTCGCAATCTTAAATTATCTTCTTACTATAAATAAGATAATAAAATTTGTATTTGTCCTTTTTAGGTAACTTATTTTAATCTATATACCTTTCTGGATCAACGAAAGTATACTTTATATAGTCATAACGCCGATGATCGCTCCGTGCGTCTGGCACGTCAGTCACGATATCAAACAAAAAATATACATATTTCTTCATTCTAGTTTTCGCAGCAGGAATTTTAAAGTAGTTCTTATTAGAATAGTAGAGATTGATTAATAAGCTATCTTCGATTGCTAAAAAGAAAACTTCTGAATCCCATACTTTGTGAAAGTCTTTAATGAATTTGTTCGAAGGATCAAATTTAAACCATAATTGTGTTTTTCCTTCCATTAACATATAAAGTTCACCTCAAAAAGATTATACGAACAAACGTTCTTATTGTAAACCCTAAAATAGATTTTCCTGAATATGTATTGACAATATCTAAACGATAATATGCATTTCTTCTTATAAAAAGACCCCAGCAATTAAATTTGGTTGAGGTCTTTTTTCGTTCTTCTATTAATTTTTCTAACTCCTGTTTCAATATACATATAAAAAAGTAAAAATAATAGAAAAACTAGTGATAGCTTTGGTGATAGTGATATTAAAAATCAGAAAAGATAGAAAAAACAAGAGATAGATAAAATGCTGATATTTCGGCGTTTTCTAACGGTATAAAAGAGAAAAAAAGTAATAAATGTATACATGATACAAGAAAAACATGTTCGCACTTCTAGGCAAACCAGGCTTTGAAGACCTTGCGAAAGAATTGAACGAACGCCTGTAAGATAAGGGTTTTTCGCTAGATTTAAAAAATCAGTGATAGAAACATGTTGGCTTTGAAATAAAAGCTGGTACCCATTTAGGTACTTAACACATATTAACACCGTTTATTCGGAAAAAGGGGGTTGTGACAAGAATTTTGTCACAGCCCCTTGTTTGTATGGGAATCGATTCATTGCCTTGTTTTTTAGTTAAGGACTGGAAGAACAGGAAAGTGACTTCGAAGACCAATTCTATTTTTTTGTTTTCTAAAATCAACAAACAAAAAAGCACTCAAATCGAGTGCTTTTTTGCGATATTTTCTTAATCTTAAGATAGCCCTAATTTGTCTTTTATAGATGAAGGTACTTTATCGCTAGTGATTACTTTTTTCTCTATAATTCGCTTTTCGCTTGCTTTCAACTGCAAGATTGTTCCTTCGGGATAGGCAGAACCATTAGCAGAGTCGCCAGAAGTGATGACATCAAAATCCAATTGTCTTTTTTCACCGTTTTCAGCGTACGCATCTACGTTATATTTAAACCCTTTTCCAATTACTTCTCCATTATCTGCTTTAATATCAGTTTCTGCAGGCATCGGTGCTTTGATTACTGCATAATAATCTTTTCCTACATAAGTAGACTGATAGTAGTCCCAGCCTTTCCATCCTATAAAAGCAATCAATATGATAACGATCAACCCTAAAATTTTTTTCATGAAAGATCTCCTTTTTTATTTTTATTATATTAAATATTATACAGATAATAACGGAATATTATCATCGAAACAGCTAACAAAATTGTCATAAAAAACGAGATGGTTGATATTAGAACTTGTATTTTTGTTTAGGTCTAGAGATAAAGAGATACAATTTCCAAATATATGTAATGAATACAAAAAGACGTCTGTCGCGGATCACCGTTACAAACGTCTTTTATTGATTTTCCGAGATCTCATCAGTCGCCATTTGGAATGGGTCACTCCTTATCTAGATTCATTTAATGCTCGGACTGCTTGTTCAATTGTAATACCAAACGCAACGTTATTTTCGTTTTGTGCATCAATCGCCATAAAACGGTTAGAAGTTGTATCAAAGGCTACGCGGTATTGCATATTTGTTTTTGTAAACGTCATAAAATTCATCTCCTTTGTAATGTAATTCAGTTCTTGAAAGTTTCCTTTAAACTTTCGAACCTATAACAAGTTTAGCATCGTCCGTTTTTTCATGCAATTAAAAAGCATTTATCACTTTTCTTGTTTACTTTTTCTTAAATCAATTAGCTGTTTTCTTTCAAGCCAATAAGTAGTCCAACCATCAACGTTACAAAGACTATTGCTTGGATATAGATCATATGCTCACCCCCTGTAAATAATTTAGCAGGATAATGAAAAGAACACACGAACAACATAGGAATATAAACAAACGTTTTTGTCACAACATCTAGAATTATGATAAGAAAATAGTTATCTAAAAAGTAAAAAATAAATCAAATAAAAATAAAAAAGCAAAATAAAACGTTTTCAAATGGAGGGAGATTTGTTATTATAAAATAAAGAAAAACAAAGAAAAGAGGGAATGAAATGGTAAAAGCGGAAGTAGGAAGAACTTATATATGCAAACCGATCGGCGTATCTCACGAACTAATCGGCTGTATTGAACGTACATATAACAACACGGCTGTCGTGTATGTTGAAAGTTATGACCAACGAGACCATCCAATCATCCATGAAAGCAAGTACCGCATGCTCGTAAAATTCTGTGATATTAGTGCACCTGCTGAATTGGTTTCTTAAACAGTATTTTTGAGAATTCGCAAGAACTCCCTTATAATATAAATAAAGACAGAAGGGAGCGAGAAGATATGCCAAAAAGAAAAAGTTCAGGGAAAATGGGAATTATTCTTGCAGTGATCTCTGCAATTCCTGCTATTTTATCTATTGTTCGTGCGATGAAGGAATCAAGAGAAAGTTAAGGACACGTTATGAATGTCAAACAAAAAACGCATATACCTGCGGTAACAGGTTATGCGTTTTTTGTTGTATAAAGGCTTATTTCATCAACTATTTTTGATTAGCCAACACCCAAAACAAAATTTAGTAGCTTGTCTGAATAAGTGATTTCTTCATCTGTTTGTTTCACACTTTCATTTAGTAGTCCCATCTCATCGGTTATGATACCATCCACACCATAAAACATCATGCGACTCATAGCATCTGAATCGTTGATTGTCCATACATATACTTTTTTTCCATCTTGATGGGCAGAATTAATGAAGTTACGATTGATCGTACTATACTCCATTGTCAAAAAATCAGCAGGCGTTACGGGTGGTCCAACGATATTGAAAGGCAAGATATAGCCCACATAAAAGTTTGGTTCTGCTTCTTTTAAATCAGAAACAGTTTGATACGTCAAACTTTGCAAAATATGATGATTCTCTAAGATCGCTTTGCGGTATTTCTGAACAAATCGTTCGACCAGGTCATCCGAATCTTTTTTAGAGGTCTTGATCTCAATAAGTAATTTTTGGTTCAATTCATGCGCTTTTTCTAAATAAGAATCAAAAGAACACACAGGGGCTTGGAACCCATTTTCAGTAACCGTAAGATTTGTCAATTCTTTCAATGTCAAATCCTGTGGTGTTTGATTTACCCCTGTTAAGTGGCGAAGATTTGCATCATGCATCACTACGAAACGGCCATCTTTTGTTTCCTGTACATCCATCTCTATATAATCAGGACGATAGTCTCTGCTTGTTTTTTCAAGTGCTTCTAAAGTATTTTGCGCCCCATTTTGCGTACTTACACCTCTGTGAGATACAGTCACTGGGTTTGTCTGAACTGCCGAAGTCAGATAATCCATATTGTAAAGACAAACGCCAATACCGAAAAAAACTGCAAAAAGGGTCAAACCAGTGTTTTTCAGCGCAGATAAACGCACGTTGGGTGTTTGAGGCGTAAACCACTTGGGAATCTCTGGTAAGAAACCTTCGTCATCCATGAAATCAACGATGATATAAAAAATTCCTACAGTAGACATCACGATATTGAATAATAAAATTCCTTGTAAAAGCGTCATCGCAAATACAGCGCTGATCAATGCGTAATTCGGGAAAAATTCTTCAACAACACTTTGTGCCAAGATAACAACGATATATCCCAAAGAAGAAAGAAGTAAAATCGTACCGCCAATCACGATAAATTGCCCCATGATGGCAAAAAGACGTGATTTGGTCAGCAACCAGCTTTCTCGGATGGATGCTCGAAAAGGTCGATCTCGTAAAATCATTTCAGGTAAAGCGAAAATCAAACGAATCCCAATATAGCCAAGAAAAATGTAAACGAGTAAAAAGGAACTGACGACGATCCAGCGGTTAGCAAAAATAAAATCCATGATAAAAGCAGGAATTTTTATTTTTGACAGTAAATCAGAATTGAAACTTAACCCGCTGATCGGTAGAATCAATAAAAAATAAGCAAGAAAAAACAAAAAAGTAATAGGTCTCACTTTTTTCAGTTGAAGTATCGTCAAGTGCAAGAGCTGCTTTAAAGAAACCGGTTCTTTCTTTTTAATAAAAAAGACGCTCATCAAAAGAAATGCAAATTCGAAATAAACCAATAGTAAAATCGTCAGTAAAACGGCGATTAACGACAGCAGAACTCCAGGATGCTGAGAGAAAATCAAAGGAATATTGTCATAAGACAAATAGTCAATTGCTCCTCGGTGCAAAATAAAACGAGTCGTACTGCTCAATAAGGGTAAACAAATAAATAAAATAAAGCCATGCATCAGCAAGACATCACGGAAATAAGCTTGTGTCCCTTTCAAAAAATCCCACGCGTTGCCTAAGCTACGTTTCAAATAATACATCCTATCACCTACTTTCACATTGTAGCGCAAATCCAATGAAAAAGGAAAGGGCGCAATGTATCTTGCAGACCCTTTCCCAGAATTAACATTGGTAATCAATCAATAACTGATTTTGCAAAATAAATATTAACCAAGCAGACCACTTAGATATTGTCCTCCATAAATCAAAGCCATACTGTATAAGAAAATCGATAGTGGTTTAGCAATCAAAATAATCAGTGTATATCGTTTCACTGAAATGTTTGTCAATCCAGCCATCAAACATAACGCATCATCCGGAGCAACCGGAAGAAAAATAGCTAGAGCAAACAGCTTTTCAAAGCGGTTTTGATTGTCTAACCAGCCAATATATTTGTTATAGGTCTTATCGCTGATCATGGAAAGAATGAATGGTTTTCCGTAACGTCGTCCTAGAAGAAAGATAATAATCGAACCAATACAGATTCCAACATAGTTGTAAATAAAGCCAGCATAAGGACCAAATATCAGGACGCCCGCTGCAGTGCTGATTCCTCCAGGAATAATTGGAATAACCACTTGCAAGATTTGGATGAAGATAAAAATGACCGGACCTAGAATGATCGAATCACCTACTAATCCTCTTAAAGCATTCAAATCTTTGAAAACACCTAAATTAATAAAATAAATCGTCAGCGCGATTGATAGACCTAATCCGATAATGGAAATGAAATTTATCAGTTTTCGAGAGGCAGCAATATTCATTATTCATCAACTCCTTAGAGGTTCTTTGATATCTATACTTTACTAGAAAAGCAACTGTCTGCGCCACTTTTTAAGATGACAGAAAACAAACAATTTTGTAAGTTCATCATACGTTCATTATAAGTATAAAAGAATAATCTCAAAAAAACATCCAACTAAAGACTTATTTAATATCTTGTTTTTTCAAAAATAGAAAAAAGATAGAAAACGTTAACAATTATGCTTGGAAAGCATACTGATGGAATAAACTAAGCATTGGACAGGTTAAAAAATGGGGCTTAAAATAAAATGCGAAGAAACAATAGATAATGATGTAATTAAGAACAATGTTCGAATCACCTAGCAATCACGAACGGAGGAAATAAAAAAATGGCAGAAAAACAAACCGCAGGAAGAGATCAATTGGGGGAGTTTGCACCAAAATTTGCAGAATTGAATGACGATGTTTTATTTGGACAAGTATGGTCAAGAAAAGAATTATCTCCTCATCAGCGTAGTATCATCACCCTATCTGCTTTGATCTCAGGAGGGAATTTTGAGCAATTGCCAGCTCATCTGAAAATTGGCAAGCAAAATGGCATTACTAGTGAAGAAATAGCAGAAATCATTACCCATTTAGCTTTTTATGTAGGGTGGCCAAAAGCTTGGTCGGCTTTTAGTTTAGCAAAAGAAATCTATCTAGAAGAAAATAGAGAAGATAAGAAAGAGGCGTAAATGATGACAAAACACGAAGAAATACAAAAAGGCGTGATTTTTCCAGCAGGTAAAAAAAACGAAGCATACGCTCAAGTATTTACCGGACAAAGCTATCTGAATATGTTAGTAAACGATCCCGAAGTTTCTGTTGGTGTAGGGAATGTAACTTTTGAACCAGGCTGTCGCAATCACTGGCATGTCCATACAGACGGCTATCAAATCTTACTTGTGACCGGAGGAGAAGGCTGGTATCAGGAAGAAGGAAAGCCAGCAAGACGATTAATGGCTGGAGATGTCGTCGTAACGCACAAAGGGATCAAACATTGGCATGGTGCGACAAAAGACAGTTGGTTTGAACATTTGGCGATCACTGCTGGTAATTCAGAGTTTTTAGAACCTGTAACAGATGAACTATACAAAGGATTGGAAAATCAATAATATCAAGCTTAGAACAGCTCCTAAAAGTAGATTTTTAATCGAACTTTCAGGAGCTGTTTTAGGTGGATGAAGCTGTTTTGTAAAATAGGTTAATAATAGGGGCGAGGAGAAGCACGCCGGAAAATCTTGATATTGATAATCGGCTGGGCATACATGATTTCCACATCGTCAATCAAACTACCTAGCAGATGATAATCTTCCCAATCATGTCGAGGATTACCTAATAGCTCCTGATAGTAGATTTCCATGCTAGGGTCTCGAGGATGGTTCAGCAAATCAGCAAGTACATCTAGATCTTCTGGCTGAGTTTCTGTTGTGCCCTGTATTTCTATGAAAAGTCCCTCCTCAGCAAATTCTACGCCAATACGTATTTCAGTTATTTCGTGGGAATATAGATAAGTAAGAAGCTCATCGATGATTCTTTTTGATAATTCTTTTTCCAAGTGTCTTTTTTTCCTTTCTGACAGCGGTAAAGTTATCTAGTATCGGTACAAGGATGCCTGCAACGAATCCAGTTGAAAAACCACTGTTATATAAATTGAGTCCTTCGTGCAAAGTGCTGACGTTATGGACAAGAGCAATATGTAACATACCAGCTATTACACCGTAAAAACTGCCGTAAAAACCGCTTATGGGCGCGAGGCCTGTCCCAAACACAGCGGCAACGAGCATGCCGGTGCTGGTGATTTCATGAAATGTCCCAAACAAAGAAGCAAGAAAGATTCCGACTAGTATCGGAAAACTGTTTTTCAAATGACAACCAAAAGCACTGAAACCAACTGCAGATAAAATAGCACCGATGACAGGTCCATTTAACTTACCACCAACCAGCAAAACATAAGAAGAAAGCATTAGACCAACTAGCCCCATGTTGATCAAAGTAGCACCGATACCAGAATTAGCAATGAAATCAGTTGTCAGTTTTCCAGAGGAATCGAAAATCTCTCGAATACCCGAAAGTCGAAAGGAATTATAATAGAAACCAAAACCGACTGTCAGCAAAAAAAAGCCGAAAATGATCCAGACGAGAGGGGAATGGTATTCATTGGAAACCAATGTATTCTCGACAATCGAGTAGCTGAACAATCGCAAAACAGCAGTAAAAGCCATGGCAATCAAGCCTGAGGTAAATCCAATATTATAAAGCGTGAACCCGCGATGGAAAACTAAAGTTTGAGCAGCCAATGGCGGAAGAAGAAGACCAATTGCTATACCGGCCAAATTGCCCAGCAGAACACCTACTAGCAAAGGAAAGCGCATACCGAAAGTAATGTAACTAACGACCGGCGACAATGCGCTGCCGAACAGTCCTATCATAATATACTGAGAAAAAGGTTTATTGACAAATACAGCATACAGGTATACACCTAAAATGATCGAGATCGAATTATAAAGGTTTTTGCCAAAAAAAGAAAAACCGGTAACTGTTAAAATCGAAGCGAATAAGGGGCCATTTAAAATCACCTTTTGCCGGTAAGCCAAAAGCACAGAAAGTAAGGTCAAGATCCCAACGTTTATAAATGCGCTTCCAAAACCACCCAAAGCAAAATAATCTGTCAGAAGATTGCTTGGCGAGGTAAGAATAGTCAGTAGTCCACTCCAATTAGCGGCAGGTGTACCAGAAACTAAGCCAATAAAAAGAAAAAAAGTACCTGTAAAACTAAGATAAAAATATTTTCTTTTCTGTGAAACGATTCTTTTTTGAGGATGAATATAAATAACGTCAGTTTCGTTTTCCATTACACACCTTCTTTTTCGTTTTCTTTAACTATAACTTGAAATGAAAGATTTGGTCAACTATCATTTAGGTTAAAACTAAAAATGTAAGGGAACCCAGTGAATTTAACCAAATTTTTTTAATTTTGCAAAAAAAGTTAAAGAAGACTGAGAAAAAAATTTAAAATATAACGTTTTGAGTAAAATGTTTGCAAAAAATACTAAAAATAGGGTACAATAAAACAACATATACTGCAGTAAAGAAGTGGGGGAGTTTTAATGAGAAGAAAAGTCTATACCAAGGATCAAATTCTAAAAGCTGCTTATGATGTTGTTGCAAAGGAAGGGTTTAAAGGATTTACTGCGAGAAACATTGCGAAAAAGATGGGGATTTCGACTCAGCCAATTTATCTGGAATTCAAAAACATGGAAGATTTGAAAAATACGTTATTGGATTCAATCTTTGAACAACTAAAAGAAGATGTTTTCCCTATTGAGCGCACGGGTGATAAAATCATTGATCTCGGTTTGAACTATATCTACTTTGCAAAGAAACATCATAGTCTTTACATGGCATTGTACATTGATGAACATGGGGACGGAAAGAAAATGCATGATTTTTCTTACAACTATTTCCGTGAAATAGTCAAAGAAGATGAAAGATACAATCAATTATCGGATGATTATATCGATGCCTTGCATACTGGTACATTGGTAGCGGTGACTGGCTTAGCATCATTGATGTCATCAAACATCATGCATCCAACAGAAGAACAAATCATCGCACTGATCAAACGGACAATTGACTCGATTTTAGCATTAGATAATCCTGAAACAATCAGATAGTGTTCTATCATTATGAATTTGACCGGTAAGTCCGTTGGCTGTAAACTGTCAATGGACTTTTTTTGTAAAAAAACGGTTTCTGTTATTTATCTGTTAGAAATAGGCTTGACATTTCGTGGAAAAAGTTTAAAAATAGTACTTACGGAAGGTTGGCAGAGTGGTAATGCACCGGACTCGAAATCCGGCGAGCCGCAGTAATGTGGTGCACGGGTTCAAATCCCGTACCTTCCTTATATATCAACGATTAGACACGATTTCGATCGTGTCTTTTTTGTTGTATGTTTAGCCCAAAATATTTTTTGATTTCCTCTGAGTACGATTTTTCATACATGCTAGGAAATAAATCTCCTTGGACTTTTCTTTTGATATAAAAATACCAGATGTAAGATAAAAGTGTAAAAACGATTTGGTTTAGGGGGAAAGCGATGTGCATCGCGATCACTTATGCAACGAAAGACCATTCTTTTGGAAGGAACTTTGATTATGAGATTTCTTATAATGAAGTAGTTACTATCATTCCAAGAAATCATAATTTCAATTCAACTATGTCGATGAGCGAATGAAGAGCTCTCTTTGGCTGCATATTTTCTTATATAGTCATAATTAGACACGATCTTTCGGTCGTGTCTTTTTGTCTGGAGGCTATTTTTTGAACAGCATCCACTAATATTTTTTTAACACGAAGAGAATAAGATAGCCTCAAAAAAGAAAACATGGTAAATTAGATATCGGGACTTTATTTTCTGTAAAAACAGAAACTTTCATCTTTTGTTTTCACGTGACGAAACTGTAAGAGAGAAAATATTCGTCCGCTATTTATTCTATGTTAAGATGCATATGGATGAAATAAACAGTAATTTTATATTAGGATGTGAAAGTTAAATGTGCGGTATTGTAGGTTTTGTTAACGACAAGGACAACAAAAAAACAATTATTAATACAATGATGGATCGAATCGTTCACCGTGGACCTAATAGTTCAGGGGAATATATCGATAAACACGTTGCTTTAGGATTCAGAAGATTAAGTATTATTGACTTAGAGGGCGGTACTCAGCCTATTTACAATGAAGATCGGACAAAGATCATTATTTTTAATGGCGAAATCTATAATTATCAGCCTTTGAGAGAAGAATTGATTGCAGCTGGTCACGTTTTTCAAACACATGCAGATACAGAAGTCCTTTTGCATGGTTACGAAGAATGGGGAACAGAATTATTGCAAAAAATCCGCGGAATGTTTGCTTTTGCTATTTGGGATAATGAAAAAAATGAGTTATTCGGTGCGAGAGACCATTTTGGGATCAAACCATACTATTATGCAGAAATGAACGGAACATTTATGTTTGGTTCAGAAATCAAAAGTTTTTTGCCTCATCCTGATTTTAATAAAGAATTGAATAAAGAAGCATTGAAACCTTATATGACTTTCCAATATTCTCCATTGAACGGTGAAACCTTCTTCAAAGGTGTCTATCGTTTGCCTGAAGGCCATTATTATACGTATAAAGACGGAAAACTGGACATTCAACAATATTGGGATGCAGATTTTGAAACAAAAGAAACGCATTCCCGACAAGAATGGATCGAAAAAATCGACGAAACTGTTCAAGCTTCTATTGAAGCACACACAATCAGCGATGTAGAAGTTGGTTCTTTCTTATCCAGCGGGGTCGATTCCAGTTATGTAACCTCTGTATTGAAACCAGATCATTCTTTCTCAATCGGGTTTGATGATAAAACCTATAATGAAGCGATTGAAGCCAGAAAACTAACAGAATTATTGGACTTAGACAATACGGCAGCAGTGATCGACGGAGACATGTCTTTTAAAGCATTCCCATTGATTCAGTATCACTTAGATGAACCAGACTCAAATCCTTCTTGCGTGCCGTTGTACTTTTTAGCAAATCTCGCTTCACAAAGTGTACGGGTGGTTCAATCAGGAGAAGGGGCAGATGAACTATTTGCGGGATACCAAACGTATGGATTCCACACGAATTCAAAATTTATCCGTGTGATTGCGCAAGGACTGAAAAAATTGCCAAAAGGGACACGCTATAATCTAGGACGTAAAATCGGAAAAATGAAAAATTTCCATGGACGTATCCATTTATATGAATCACTTGCGCCAGCAAAAGAATATTTTATCGGGCATGCTCGAGTGTTCGAAGAATCAGAAGCATCAGAAGTGTTGACGCCAAAATATCAAACAGCGCCGTCTGTGAATGAGATCATGACTGTTCATTACGAGAAAACAGAAGGAATCAAAGATGAAGTCAATAAGATGCAATACGTCGATCTTCATCAATGGATGCCAAAAGATATTTTGTTGAAGGCAGATAAACTTTCTATGGCTAGTTCTCTAGAAGTCCGAGTACCTTTACTGGATATCGAAGTCATGAAATTGGCTCAACAAATACCAAGTAAGTTCTTGTTGAATCAAAACAACACAAAAGATATTTTCAGACAAGCTGCGAACAAACATCTTCCAGAAGAGTGGTCGAATCGGGTGAAATTAGGATTCCCTGTGCCAATCAAAGCTTGGTTGAAAGAAGAACACGGCTACGAACAAGTCAAAGCATTATTCGAAGCAGATTTTGCAAAAGAATTTTTTGATCAAGAAAAAATCATGAAGTTGCTAGATGACCATCACGAAGGACGTAAAGAAGAACAACGTAAAATCTGGACGATCTTCAGTTTCTTGACATGGTATAAAGTTTACTTTGTCGATGAAACGATTCCGCAAGCAGAAGCAATCGACTATGTGACTGTTTGATAAAAAAGAAACAACAATATGAGAAGAAGCATAGAAACATGTGAGATGATCTCCTTGTCTCTATGCTTCTTTTTAAGCGCTTAGTAACTGATTTCTTTTTCTTTTGTCCCATCTTTTTTATAGATGATCAAAGTTGATTGTTTGTTTTGAGCTACTTGCTTTCCTTTTTCGATTGCTTCTTTTTTTGTATCAAAATGGTTGCTTGCCTTTTTTGCCCCTTTAGATTTCACGATCCATTGTTCTTCCTCATATTCTACGATCACATCTGAATCAAGCAGTTTTCCGGCACGAGGATTCGTATCGTGTTCATCCGTCTTGCTTGGATTTTTTTCTTTTTCGAAGGTTCGTTTTTCTGATTCACTAGCATCTTCATCCCATTTTTTTGCTTGATCAATGGCAATTGGGATCGCACGGCTATCAGGGTACCCTTCATCCAACAGTGCATTTGCGATGTCGATTGCTTTTTTTCTTGTCAGTTTATCTAAGTTTTTCATTGATGCAGGAAAGTCCTTCATGTTCCATGGCATATTAATATCCCCCTTTATTAAAAAACATAATCTATATAAACAAGTGTAAGGGTATTTATACAAAAAGAAAAAGATTTTGTTTGAGAAGTAAAACCGTTGTATTTATCGTCAAGTAGTTTTACTTAACAAAATCGTGAAAAACACTAGCAATCTAGAAAAAATCATGGTAAGATAATCAAGTCTGAGAGTCATCTTAGAGGATTCTTGTAAAAATGGGAGGGAAAAACATGCGCGTAAACATCACTTTAGAGTGTACTTCTTGTAAAGAACGTAACTACCTAACAAGCAAAAACAAACGTAACAATCCTGATCGTTTGGAAAAACAAAAATATTGCCCACGCGAACGCAAAGTTACTTTGCACCGTGAAACAAAATAATGTTTTTAAAGTTCTCAATTCCTTGCTGGTCAAAGAATTGAGACTTTTTTTATCTCAAACCATCTAAAATCATAAGGAGCGGATGATATGTTTATTTCAATGTGGGCACAAGATAGAAATGGTCTGATCGGCAAAAATGGATTGCTACCGTGGCGATTGCCAAATGACATGCGTTTTTTTCGTGAACATACAATGGATCGAATCTTAGTGATGGGAAGAAAGACCTATGAAGGAATGGGCGATCTCTCACTTCCTTATCGCCATATCATCGTGTTGACAACGCAACCGAACTTTCGCACGAAAGAAAATGCAGAAGTGATGCATTCAATCGATGAACTTTTGGCGTATAGTCAAACAATCTCAGAAGATATCTATGTTTCGGGTGGCAGTCGGATTTTTCAAGAACTTCTTCCTTACACCGGTCGAATCTGGCGGACATTGATTGATAGCACGTTTGAAGGAGATACGTATATTGGGGATATCGATTTTTCAGAGTTCACTCTTATAGAGGAATACGAGGGAATAACGGATCAGGAAAATTTATATGCCCATCGTTTTCAAAAATGGGAAAGAGTAAAAAATAGGGTTGTTTCAAAAGAAGAATAATATCTGGTATTCAGTTTTTAATAATAAAAAAGCATCTCACGAATGAACGTGAAGATGCTTTTTTAGTTAAAATCAGTTTAGCTTTTCTTTGATATCATTGACTATTTCCTGACTGGCAATAGGTCCGTTATATAGCCAGCTAGATTCAGGGCCGAATTGCAGTACGTGATCGTCCTTCACTGCTTTGAGATTTTTCCAGCTTGGTTCATTGAACATAGCGGCATCTTTATCACTGTTTACAAGAATGATGTAATCAGCATCTAATTCAGCTAGTTTTTCCGAAGAAACAGCAGACCAGTCAGAAGTGGCTTCTTTGGACACTTCTTCTACTAAATCAGGCACACCAAATTTTAGATCGTCATATACGATTCTACCGCTTGACCGATTTTTGCTGACCATGAAGGCGGAGTTATTGGTCACCCATAACACTGCAGTTGTCTTGTTCTCAATTTTATCTGCTAATTCTTCGCGAGTGCTCTTGACGGATTTTTGATAATCGGAAATGACTTTTTCTGCTTCTTTTTCTTTTGCTAAAGCCTTGCCGACATCTTTTAGTTGTTCTTCCCATGTGACGTCTGTTCCGTTTTTTACGACATAAGTTGGCGCGATTTTACTATATTGCTCGTATTTCCCACCTTCGACAGTAGCGGAAGAAGAAATCAACAGCAAGTCAGGTTCGAAGCTTAATACTTTCTCATAAGGAAGATCATAAGAAATAGTTGGAACATCTTTCAAATCATCTTGCAGATAATCTTGGATAGAACCACTGCCCACTGTCCATTGGACGATAGGTGTTTCTCCTAGGGAAATCAGATAGTCTTCTAAGTAACTGCCGATGATCCGTTTAGGTGCGTTTGGAATGTCGACTTTATGTCCAAGCGTATCTGTGACTGTATGCGTGCTGGTGGATGAAGTCGTCGAATTGGTAGGTGTAGCTGTTTCTTTATCTGAAGAGGGGGAGCAAGCGCTCAATACTCCAGCCAACAGCAATATGCTAGATAATGTGAATACTTTTGTTTTTAAGTTCATTTCTTTCCTCCTGACATAATTGAGAATCTTTCTCATTGGTTATTATTCCTGATATTTCGAATGCTGTCAACCGCTTCATTTAGCTATAGATATGAAAGTAGCGCTTGACGAAATAGTGAAACAGCGTCATAATTGAGAATGATTTTCAGCGAAAGGATGGGTGAAATGACGAGACTAAGGGCAGCTGATATTGCAGCCGGCTACGAAAATAAAAAAATTATTGAAAACATGTCTGTTACGATTCCTGAAGGGAAAATCACGAGCTTGATTGGACCAAACGGAAGTGGAAAATCTACTTTATTGAAAAGCTTTACCCGCATAATACCTGTGAAATCAGGAAAGATCATTGTCAATGATTCTGATATATCTACATACAGTTCAAAAGAACTTGCAAAAAAAATTGCTTTATTAGCACAAACTAGTGAACATCCTATAGGTATGACAGTAGAAGAAGTAGTATCTTACGGACGATATCCCTATCAAAAACTGTTTAGCGGTATGGATGTACAAGATCATGAAGCAATCGAGTGGGCTTTGGATGCAACAGGTTTGTCTGGATATCGCACGCGAGATATCGCAACGTTGTCTGGTGGACAAACCCAGCGTGTCTGGATCGCTATGGCACTTGCTCAGGAAACCGATATCTTGATCTTAGACGAGCCGACGACGTTTTTAGATCCGTCACACCAATTAGAGATCCTACAGTTATTGACTCAAATCAATCAAATAAAACAAACAACGATCTTGATGTCGATCCATGACATTAATCTTGCTTCACGTTTTTCTGATTATTTACTAGGAATGAAAAACGGTGAATTGATCACGGAAGGTACACCTGAAGAAGTGATCACAAAAGAGTGTATGAAAAAAATATTTGAGATTGATGCAACGATCGTCACACTACCAAAAACGAATAAACCAGTTTTTCTGACGTATGATCTGTTGCCAAAAGAGCAGGAGGATCAACTATGAAGGCTAGGAAAAAAAACAAACTCTTGCTTTTGATCTGTTTTGTTCTTTTGATCATTTTTTTTATTGCTCTTTCAAATGGCGCAGCGAGTGTGGGAAAAATAGCCTTTTGGCAGGCGTTGGTTGATTTTGATGGATCAAAACAAAGTCATCAAATCATAAGAAACATTCGTTTGCCTCGGGTTGCAGGGGCATTTCTCGTAGGGAGTTGTTTTGCATTGAGCGGTGCATTGATGCAAGGAGTGACAAGAAATCCTTTAGCAGATTCAGGTTTACTAGGAATCAACGCTGGTGCTTCGTTGGCAATGGCTCTTAGTTTTGCTTTTTGGCCCAAAGCTTCTGGCTTTTCTGTGTTTCTGGTGTCATTGGCAGGTTCTTTTGCTGTGACTTTACTCGTATTTGGCTTTTTGCAGTTTTCGAAAATGGGCATGAATCCTTTACAGCTGATTTTAGCTGGTGTAGCTATTAGTTCTTTTTTTACTGCAATCAGTCAAGCACTTACCCAATTTTTTAATCTACAGCAGGATCTTGCTTTTTGGTTTGTAGGTGGAGCTGCCAATATCACATGGAAACAATTAACAGTGTTGTTCCCTGTATATGTGCTTGCTGTCTTGGTTTCTTTTTCATTAGGAAAAGCGATATCCTTGATTAGTTTGAGTGAAACCCATGCATTAGCTCTTGGAGGTCATCCTAAACGAACACGGTTGATTGTTTTCTGTCTAGTTGCAGTGTTAGCAGCCATTGCCGTTTCGTTAGTCGGACCTGTTTCATTTATTGGGCTGTTGGTTCCGCCGATTGTTCGCGGAATGGTTGGGACAGACTATCGTTATGTCCTACCTGTCTCTTTTTTAGTTGGAGGCGGACTGGTCATGTTGGCGGATTTTGCAGCAAGGATGATCAATCCACCTTTTGAAACACCTTTTGGATTAGTCATCGCATTGATTGGCGTTCCGTTTTTACTGATACAAGTAAGGAGGGAACAACGGTGAAAAGAATATATTGGACGTTGTATTTCTTGCTTTTTCTACTTATCGTCTTGTCTGTAGGTAGTTTGATGATTGGCACGCCTTTTATTTATCTTGATCAGCTTTTTGACACGTTCATAGGGAAAGGCTCCTCTTCTTTGGCGCTGATTGTTGGAGAGTTTCGTGTTCCTCGATTACTGATCAGTTTATTAGCAGGTGCTTGTCTTGGCGTCTCTGGTTATGTCTTGCAAGGAGTGACGAGAAATGAATTGGCAGATTCTAGCATATTGGGGATCAATGCGGGAGCTGGATTTCTAGTGATGCTTTATTTAGGTTTCTTTTCACAATATTCTCTGCCGTTTCTGTTGCTAGTCGTAGCCTTTATAGGTGGTATTCTCGCTGCTTGCTGTGTCTATCTTGCGGCCTATGATCGAAATGGATTTTTAGGGATGAATCGTATTTTATTGTCTGGTATTGCCGTTAATGCGGGTCTTTCTGCATTAACGTTGTTGTGCACCATCCAATTGTCAAAGGAAAATTATGGATTTGTCAATGCATGGTTGGCGGGATCGATTTGGGGTGCGAGCTGGTCCTATGTTTGGGCGCTTCTTCCATGGGCGATTATCTTGATTCCGCTAGGAGGA
The DNA here is from genome assembly GCF_050555455.1 of Enterococcus sp. DIV1224. Taxonomy (NCBI): domain Bacteria; kingdom Bacillati; phylum Bacillota; class Bacilli; order Lactobacillales; family Enterococcaceae; genus Enterococcus; species Enterococcus sp. DIV1224. The sequence goes on from NZ_CP187859.1 coordinate 1,032,923, forward strand.
TTTTATGCGCAGCGGATTGGCTTGCTATCATTTGGTCAAGAACGCGCGCAAGGATTAGGGCTAAATGTGGCTAAAAGTCAAAAAATCCTTTTGTTGTTAGCTGTTGCTTTAGCAAGCGGTAGCGTAGCGGTGACAGGGAGTTTATCCTTTGTAGGACTACTGGCTCCTCATGCTGCGAAGCTAGTCGTACGTAAAGAAAATCACTGGACCTTTATTCTAAGCAGTTTGTTTGGTTCCGTTTTTGTACTTAGTGCAGATATTGTTGCACGAGTGATTCTGCCAAGTGGGGAAATACCGACAGGGATTTTGATTGCCTTTTTTGGTGCGCCATATTTTCTGTATGTATTGTTTATCAGACAAAAACACGTGCTGAGCGGTTGAAGTTCATTAAAAGGCAAGAAGGCCGATCATTGTTAGGTCTTCTTTTTCTTTTATTTATACATTTATTTGAAAGTTCGATTGCTATTTTTCTTTTTTTCCTATACCATTTTATGAGAGAAGAAAGGGTGATTTTTTGGAGCAAATGAAAGAAAAATTACGCCGACAAGGAATCGAAAAGCTGAAAAATCTGGCCAAAAGCGGTAAGAAAAAGGACAAAGAACAGCGAATCTATGAACAGCTATTCGCAAGCGAGTACTGGAAGTCGGCACAAGTGATAGGGACGACTTTGTCAAATGAATTTGAGCTGGATACACAGCGGATTATCCAACGGGCGAAAAAAGAACAAAAGAAGATAGTTGTTCCTAAAACTTTACCAAAACGTCAGATGGCGTTTTATGAAATGGATGAACACACCGTTTTTGAACGTTCGAGTTTTGGCGTTCTCGAGCCACAATCAGAGAAGCTTTATTTGCCGGAAATGATCGACCTCCTCATTGTACCAGGGATTATCTACAATAGAGCCGGTTATCGAATTGGTTTTGGCGGTGGTTATTACGACCGGTATTTAAAAAATTTCCATCGAAAAACATGCAGCCTCGTTTTTCGAGAACAATTGAATGAACAATGGCAACCGGAAAGTTTTGATCAGAAGATCCAACAATTATTTATTGACTAAAATGAAATGGGAGGTTTTCATGAATTATCAACAGCAAATAAAAATGCGTGCATGGTTGAGGCGACCGTTATGGACCTATGCTTTTTTGGGGATACAGACAATAGTCTTCATTATAATGGAGTTGTTTCCGCGTCTTGAAATTCCTTATTATACTGGAATGTATGGTCCTTATCTTGTTCACTTCAATGAATGGTGGCGCTTAGTGACACCAATCTTCATCCATTTTGGAGTGATGCATTTCGTCATGAACTCACTGATATTGTATTTTATGGGGCAACAAATCGAGGCAATATACGGTCACTGGCGTTTTTTCCTGATCTATATGTTCAGCGGGATAATGGGAAATACAGCAAGTTTTGCTTTCAACGAAGCGAATGTTTTGTCTGGTGGTGCAAGCACTTCGATATTCGGATTGTTTGGTGCGTTGTTTATTTTAGGATTTCATTTTAAATATAATACGGCGATCCAACAACTAGTCAGACATTTTCTTTTATTTATTGCGATGACATTTGTTTTTGGTCTTCTTGACACCTCTGTAGATGTTTGGGGACATCTCGGCGGACTGGTGGGCGGTTTAGTATTAGGGAACATTTTAGGGCTACCGAAACAGCAGACAAGCTATTCGATACACCAGAAGATTCTTTCTACACTAGTTTTTGTATTTCTTTTTGTAATATGTATTTTACTGGGTTTAAAAAAATATGGTTTACTTGTATAATATGAAGGAAGTGCTTAAAGATGGAGAGCTTATATGATGTACAGCAGCTGTTCAAAAAATTTGGCATCTTTATCTATGTGGGTGCACGCATCTATGATATTGAATTGATGACTATTGAATTGCGGAATCTGTATGATAGCCGTTTGATCGATCATGATACATACATGACAGCGTGGCGCATATTAAAAAGAGAGCACCGAATTGAAGAAAGCCGAAAGAAAGGAAATTTGTAATGGACAAGAAAATTATTGGGATTGATTTAGGTGGAACAACAGCAAAATTTGCAATTTTAACACCAGAAGGAGAGATTCAACAAAAATGGAGCATCGATACCAATATTTTGGATGATGGCAAACATATCGTTCCTGAAATCATCGAATCAATCAACCATCGATTGGATTTATATAATATGAAAGCCGAAGACTTTATTGGAATCGGTATGGGTACTCCAGGAAGCGTGGACAGTGACGCTGGAACAGTTATTGGTGCATATAACTTGAACTGGACAGAAGTACAATTTGTGAAAAAACTGATTGAAGCAGGGACAGGAATCAAATTCGCTATCGATAATGATGCGAATGTGGCTGCTTTAGGTGAACGATGGAAAGGTGCTGGAGAAAACGATCCAGACGTTGTATTCGTTACTCTAGGAACAGGTGTTGGCGGTGGTATCGTTGCTGGCGGGAATTTGATCCATGGCGTGAGCGGAGCAGGCGGAGAGATCGGCCATATCACTGTGGATCCTGAAGGGTTCGAATGTACTTGCGGTAAACGCGGATGTTTAGAAACTGTATCTAGCGCTACTGGTGTGGTACGTCTAGGACGTTACCTGGCAGAAGAATACGCAGGAGATTCAAAACTGAAAGCAATGTTAGATAACGGTGAAGAAGTAACAAGTAAAGATATCTTTGAAATGGCTCAAGAAGACGATCCGTTTGCATTGATGGTTGTTGATCGCGTATGCTTCTATTTAGGCTTAGCTTGCGCAAACTTGGGGAATACATTGAATCCGTCAAGTATTGTGTTAGGCGGCGGAGTATCGGCGGCAGGAGAATTTTTACGCAGCCGTGTAGAGAAATATTTTAAAGAATTCACTTTCCCGCAAGTAAGAGAATCAACAAAAATCAAATTAGCAGAGCTTGGAAATGAAGCTGGTGTCATTGGCGCTGCCTCATTAGCCTTGAAATTTGCTTAAAAAAACGGAGGCATTACATGGTTTTATGGGTAATTAATATCATTTTGCTATTGATTGTGCTTGCAATCATCTTTTGGGAAGTCTATCTACGAGTAATGGCCAAGCGTTCAGCAACGACTTTGACAGAAGAAGAGTTTCGAGAAGGAATGAGAAAAGCACAAGTAATCGATGTTCGCGAAAAAGATGTGTTTGATGCAGGGCATATCTTAGGTGCAAGAAACATCCCTTACACTGTTTTGAAAGATTCACTAGGATCGATTCGAAAAGACCAACCTGTCTATATCTACGATCAAAAGAAAAGCTTGAGTATCCGTACGGCAAATAAATTACGTAAAGCAGGTTATAAAGAGATTTATTTGCTTAAGGGTGGTTATGACGGCTGGTCTGGAAAAATCAAAAGCAAAAAAGTATAAAGCATATATTTTTATGACAGCTTTGGAAAAACTAGATCAATAATCAGGTATTGACTAAGAAAAAATGAACGACGCGAGGGATAGTTGTGTCGTTCATTTTTTATTTTGTGCTATTATCTACATATAAAATATAAAAGAAAAAAGGCAGAAAGAAGGAAACAACTATGATCAAATTAAAGCGTGTTTACCTTGATGCTGAAGAAGAGGATGGCTTTCGGATACTCGTGGATAGGCTCTGGCCACGAGGGATTTCAAAAGAAAAAGCACACTTAGATCTATGGTTGAAAGAAATTGCGCCTAGTAATGAAGCACGCAAAGCTTTTGACCACGTACCAGAACGTTTTGCTTTATTTGCAAAGAAATATCAGCAAGAATTGTCTTTTGAAGAAGAAAAGACGCGAGCTGTTTCCGAACTCATCCAACTTATGAAAGAACATCCAGTCATTACTTTCGTTTATGGTGCAAAAAACGAGCACCAGAACCATGCCGTTGTGTTAAAAGAATTTATCGAAAAGGAGGTGTACAAATGAAAATAGGGATCATTGGTGCCGGACCTAGAGGATTAAGTGTAGCAGAAAGGATTCTGTATAATAATCAGGGCAGACATTCTCTTGAACTTATTCTTTTTGATCCAGAAGGTCCAGGCGGTCGAGTTTGGCGGTTGAATCAGCCGCCAGAATTATTAATGAACTCTGTTTCTCAACAAGTGACGCTTTTTACAGACGAGACGTTGTCCAGTGGGGGAACGGTAATGCCGGGACCTAATTTGTTTCAATGGAGTAAAGGACCTGCTACAGATTATATCGAACAGACGGTAACCAAAAATAAGCAACTATTTATAGAAGAAATTAACCGTCTAGAAAAAGATCAGCAATCTACTCGTTGCCTATACGGGCTTTATCAACGCTGGTTTTTCTCAAAGTTGCAAGAAGAATTTCCAGCTTCTACTCAGCTTGTCTATTCTTTAGTGAAAAAGGTCAGCAAAGAAAAAGACGGTTTCCTATTACAGACAGATCACCAAAGCTATCCTGTCGATCAGCTCATTTTAGCGAGTGGTCATTGGGAAAATGATCAGACAGAGGAGGAAAGAGCCTGGGTAGACTATGCAAAGAAAAATGATTTACTGTATCAGCTTCCTTCTAATCCTGCAGATGTCGATCTTTCAAAGATACCGCCAAAAGAAAATGTCTTTCTAAGAGGGCTTGGTTTAAGCTTTTTCGATTATGTCGGATTGTTTACGGTATCAAGAGGAGGGCACTTCGAAAACAAAATGGGAAAACTGGTCTATCATCCATCTGGCAAGGAACCGATTGTATACAGCGGGTCAAGAAGAGGTCTGCCTTACTATCCTCGAGGGAGAAATCAAAAGCAAGGCGGAGCAATGGCATGGCCACGGCTACTTACAAAAGAGAACCTTGAGCAATGGCATCGATCGGGACTTTTGACTGGCGAAACATTTTTTGACTATCTGAAAAAAGACGCTGAGTTGTTTTATTACAAGAAAATCATCGAAGAACATCACTTGCCGATTTCAAGGAAAACTTTTGAGCATGATTTTCTTTCCCTCTCTTCAGAAGAGTGTCTTGGAAAGTATCCAGCATTACTTCCTTACAAATGGTCTTGGTCGTGGCTAGAAACTCCTCTTACCTATCAGGATGAGTCCTTTGCAGAAGCTAGCCGAGCATTTATTGAAGGGCAGATAAAAGAAGCGGAAAAAGGCAATTGCACAGGGGCATTGACTTCGACATTTGATGCATTGAAAGACTGGCGTGATCCAATCCGGCAGGCTATTGAATGGCACGTTTTTTCTGCTAAGGAATACAAAGAAATACTGTGGGGGTGGTTTACTCATCTAAACAGCTTTTTAACGATTGGTCCGCCAGTTATTCGGACGAAAGAGTTAGCAGCACTGATAGATGCAGGTATTTTTCATTTGATCGAACCGCCACTTGATATTCAGCAAAAGCAAAACCGTTATGTTATTTCTCTACAAGATAAAGAAATCAGCAGTCTCTATTTGATCGAAGCTCGTTTGCCACAAACAAGCTTTTCTCATTCAAGTAATCCTGTCATAAAAAATTTGAAGGAAAATAAACTTGTTCGCCCTTTTTCGTTTTCAGATAATACAGGAAGTTATCATTCAGAAGCTATAGATGTTGAGCGAGGTACGAATCGCGTGATTGATGCTTCCGGGAAAATCCAGTCTGGCTTTTATTGCTATGGAATACCAGTTGAAGGTGTGGATTGGTTAACTGCAGCAGCAGCTAGACCTTATACAGATCCATGGAATTTGAGACAAGCAGATAAAATAGCACAACTTATATTGACTGACAAATAAAAATACGCATGATGACTTATCTGTTCTTTCACAAGTCTTCATGCGTATTTTTTAAATAATTATTAACGAGAAACGCGTTTGCGCATTGCTTTTTTACGATTTTCTTCGATCATTGCTTCTTTTTCGTCAATCGGATCGATCACTGTTTTTTTCACAGAAGCGACCAAACCAGCAACGGCAGCGGCTGTTGCCAAGCTACCTACTAATATTCCAGATACAAATTTTTTCATTGAATCCACCTCATTTATTATTTGTTATATCTATTATGGAACAAAAGAGAAAAAAAGGCTAGTTTTACGTTTGTTTGTAAACCTTTGCAAAAAATCCTTGAAAATGTTTACTAAATGTTTTATTATAAATTTACCAGATAAATTTACGAAATTTTACTTTCTTCTTTTCTACCATAAAGTAGACTTCGTTTTTTAAATTATATAGAATCAACAAACACAATTTCACTAATCAAAGGAGTGTTTTTTATGACAATTTTAGTACTAGGCGGAGCCGGCTATATCGGTTCGCACGCTGTAGACCAGCTAGTTCAAAAGGGGTATCAAGTCGCTGTGGTAGATAATTTACTCACAGGTCACAAACAAGCAGTACATCCAGATGCTCATTTTTATGAAGGAGATATTCGGGATAAAGAATTTCTACGTTCCGTATTTGAAAAGGAACCGATTGAAGGAGTAATCCATTTTGCTGCAAGCTCTTTAGTAGGAGAATCTGTCGAAAAACCATTGATGTATTTCAACAACAACGTATACGGTATGCAAATCTTACTTGAAGTCATGCACGAGTTCAACGTCAATAAAATCGTATTCTCTTCTACTGCAGCAACTTATGGAGAGCCGAAAGAGTCTCCAATCACGGAAAATACACCAACTAATCCTAAAAATCCGTATGGTGAAAGCAAATTGATGATGGAAAAAATGATGAAGTGGTGTGATCAAGCGTATGGCATGCGCTATGTCGCTTTGCGCTACTTCAATGTAGCCGGAGCAAAAGCAGATGCATCTATCGGAGAAGATCATACACCAGAAACGCATCTTGTCCCAATCATTTTACAAGTAGCTCTTGGTCAAAGAAAAGCATTGGCTGTTTATGGAGACGATTACGATACACCAGACGGAACATGTATTAGAGATTATGTTCAAGTAGAAGACTTGATTGCCGCACATATTTTAGCTTTGGAATACTTGAAAGAAGGAAACGAAAGCAACTTCTTCAATTTAGGCAGTAATAAAGGGTATTCGGTCAAGGAAATGTTAGAAGCAGCGAGAGAAGTGACAGGGAAAGAAATCCCGGCAGAAATAGCACCAAGAAGAGCTGGAGATCCTAGCCGATTAGTCGCTTCAAGTGAAAAAGCGAGAGAGATTCTGGGCTGGAAACCTGAATACACAGATATCAAAGAAATTATCAAAACAGCATGGGATTGGCATGTCAGCCATCCAAATGGTTATGAAGAATAGGGGAATGAGATATGTCAATCAGTCAAACGATTTGTGATTTTGCCACACTTGCGATCGAAGCTGGCGGATGGATGGAAATGGACCGCTTATATTTACAGAATCGTCTTTTAGGGATGGTAGGAGAAGACGCTCTAGAAAGCGTCGAAGTAAGACCAGTTAAGGAAGAATCAGTAGACTTATTGGATCAGCTTGTCGCTAAGGCAAGAGAAAATGGTGTTCTTTCAGAATTACCAGCAGAACAAGAGATTTTTGAAGCACAATTGATGGATTTTCTTACACCACCGCCTTCCGTTGTCAATGCATTCTTTGCACAGCATTATTCGAAAAGTCCAGAGGAAGCAACTGATTATTTCTTTGATTTAAGTAAGAAAAATGATTACATCAAAACAAGAGCCATCGCTAAAAATATCAAATTTCCAGCAGAGTCAGCATATGGTGAATTGGAAATCACGATCAATTTATCTAAACCAGAAAAAGATCCAAAACAAATTGCGGCAGAACGCGAGGCAGCCAAAGTAGATTATCCTACATGCATGTTGTGTATGGAAAATGAAGGATATAGAGGACGCTTGAATTATCCAGCCCGCACCAATCATCGAATCATTCGAATGAATCTAGATGGTGAAAGCTGGGGATTCCAATATTCTCCTTATGCTTATTACAATGAGCATTCGATCATTTTATCAGAGCAGCACCGTCCAATGAAAATTTCAAAGGAAACATTTGTTAGACTGCTTCGGATTACTGAAGTCTTGCCTCATTACTTTGTTGGTTCAAATGCTGACTTGCCGATTGTTGGAGGATCGATTCTTTCTCATGATCATTATCAGGCAGGACGTCATGAATTTCCTATGGCAAAAGCACCGATAGAAAAACTCATCAAATTAGCAGATTATCCGCAAGTCATCGCAGGAGTTGTGAAATGGCCGATGTCTGTGATCCGTTTGCAATCAACAGATAAAGAGTTGCTGATTGAAGCAGCTAATTCAGTGTTGGAAAAGTGGAAAGGATATTCGGATGAAACTGTAGAAATCCGGGCTTTTTCAGCAGATGGTACACCACACCACACGATTACGCCAATTGCACGAAGAAGGGACAATTACTTTGAGCTGGATCTTGTCCTTCGAGACAATAATGTTTCAGATGAGCATCCTGATGGTATTTTTCATCCGCATAAAGATGTCCAACATATCAAGAAAGAGAACATTGGATTGATCGAAGTAATGGGACTTGCTGTTTTACCACCTCGTTTGAAACCGGAACTAGCAGAAGTAGAGCGGTTCTTATTGGGAGAAGAAAACCAGATGGCTGAATATCATCGTCCATGGGCAGAACAGTTGAAAAAAGAGCATCCTGATTTGACGAAAGACGCGGTCACTGATGTTGTACAAAAAGCTGTAGGCCAGGTTTTTGCTCGTGTCTTGGAAGATGCTGGGGTGTTCAAGCGAGATGAAAAAGGACAAGCAGCGTTTGAGCGGTTTACTGCGATTTTATAAACGGAAAAAAGGAGGAGAGACAAATGGCAACAATTAAAGACATTGCTCAGTTGGCAGGAGTTTCTCCTGCTACTGTTTCAAGAGTGCTCAACTACGATCCTGAACTTTCCGTCGGCTTAGCCACAAAGCAAAAAATTTTTGAAGCAGCGGAACGCTTGAATTATACGAAGCACCGCAAAAATGCAGCAAATGCTAAGCAAACCCTTCGTCTGATCCAATGGTACGATGATACAGAAGAACTTGAAGATCTTTATTATTTGTCTATTCGTTTAGGAATCGAAAAAAAGGCAGAAGAAGCAAACGTTACTTTGTTGAAAGAAACGTGGGATTCCATTAGTGAGCTTCCAGCAGATGGAACGATCGCATTAGGGAAATTCGATGAAGCTCAGCTGTTGGATTTGAAACAATCCCAACAAGCCTTGCTTCTGGTAGATTCTGATGGCACTTCTCAAGGAATCGATTCTATAGTTGTCGATTTTAAGTCGAGTGTTCAAAAAGTCATTGAGCACTTTGTTTCCCAGAATGCACAACATATCGCGATGCTTGCTGGAACAGAATATACAAAGAAAAACCATCAGCGACTAAGGGACCCTAGAATCATGGCATTCCAACAAGTTTTAGCAGAAAAAGGCTACGACGAAGGTTCAATTATCGAAGCAAATTTTTCTGTCGAGTCAGGCTATCAAGCGGTTAAAAAATATTTAAAAACAAACGAGCAGATTCCTGACGCACTTTTTGCGGCTAATGATGCCTTAGCGATTGGCGCGCTGAAAGCGATTCAAGAAACAGGTTTAGCGGTGCCAGAAGATATTTCCGTGATGGGTTTCAACGATGTCAGTGTAGCGAAATATGTGACACCCTCTCTTTCTACTGTGAAAGTTTATACGGAATGGATGGGAGAGCTAGCAGTGGAGACGATCCTTCAACTAAGTAATTCCAAAGCACCAGTTTCAAGAAAAATCATTGTGGAAACAGAGTTGATTGTTCGAGAGTCGACGAAATAAAAAAAGAAAAAGTTGTGGTAAAGTGTCGTGATACCGCAACTTTTTTTGTGTATGTAAGGAAGAAACTAGATTTGCCGGTCAGCAGATAATCATGTATCATTGTACTAGTTTTGCCTTTGATATTTTCATCATTGGAATAAAAAAGTATGCTACAATGGAAGGCGAGAATGTTATAGCAGAAAGGATCAAATATATGATTACATTAGGAATAGATACTGCAAATCAAACTTTGGCGATCGGTGTGGTGGAAGATAAACAAATTCTTGGGCAAATACAGACAAATATCAAACGCAACCACAGTGTGACGCTGATGCCTGCCATTGACCAATTGTTTGCAGATCTTCAAATGAGTCCCCAAGACATTGACCAAATCGCGGTTTCTGATGGTCCTGGTTCTTATACAGGACTTCGTATAGGTGTAACGACAGCAAAAACGATTGCTTATACACTAGATAAAGATCTAATAGGAGTATCTAGCCTGAAAGCCATCGCGGCTAATTGTGTCGGGGTGAATAAAATGATTGTGCCCATGTTTGATGCTCGAAGAAAAAATGTCTATGCTGGGGCATACCGCTGGAAAGAAAATAGATTAGAAACTGTACTTGAAGATGTACATATTGCTGCTTCTGATTTGTTTGCACAACTACAAGAGCTGAATGAAGCTATTTATTTCGTTGGGAGTGATTGTCATAAATTCATCTCTGAAATAAAAGAAATGCTACCTGATGCGATGATTAATACAGTTCCAGCATGGGATATCCCAAGTGGTGTGACTGTGGCTCAATTAGGTGCGTTGGATGAACCAGTTGCAGATAAACAAGCTTTTCTCCCTCGTTATTTAAAACGAGTAGAAGCTGAAGAGAAATGGTTAGAGACGCACACACCTGGAGACGAAAGCTATGTTGAAAAAATTTAAAGCATATGCTAGAAGCCTTTTTCAAGATAAAATGATCTATGCAGAAAAAACAATCGAACAAATCGATCGTCGCTATATACTAAGAGAATTGACTACAGAAGATATCAAAGAGCTGTTGGATGTCGAACGAGAAGTCTATAATGGCGAATTGCCATGGACCAAAAGTGCCTTTATGTCAGAATTGAAGTCACCACTTCCTCATCTATATTTAGGGATCTTTGATAATGGAAGAATGATCGGGTTTGTCGGTTCAAGGGCGTTCGGTTTAGATTGTCATATCACGAATATTGCTGTTCGACCGGCATATCAGCGTAAACGAATCGGTTCGCTGCTTATTGACGAAATCGAGAACTTTGCTATAATGAATCGCTGTGAGACGATGTCATTGGAAGTACGCATGAGTAATCAGGATGCGCAAAGACTTTATCGGAAATTAGGGTTTCAAGCAACGACGATCAAAAAAAGATATTACACTGAAACAAAAGAAGATGCGTTAGATATGATAAAAATTTTAGAAAATGAGTGAGATTAGTTGATTTGCAGAAAAAAAGATTTTGATGAAGCATATTTGGCAGAATGCGTATGGGCAATTAGCGAAAATGCTTATCCATATGGCTCACCTTGGACGAAGATGCAGTTTTTGACAGATATCCAACAGCCCCACACAGATTATCTTCTTTTAGTTGAAGATAATCAGATCTGTGGTTTTGTCGGGTATTCGAAAGTAATGGATGAAGTCGAAATCACGAATATCGCTGTTGCAGTTTCAGAACAAGGAAAAGGCTATGCACGGCATTTGCTACATCTGCTGATTGCGGAACAAATAAAAGATTCGCTGCATGTTTTTTTAGAAGTACGTCTGTCTAATGAAGCAGCAAGAAAACTTTATGAATCAGAAAAGTTCCGTATATTAGGTAAACGGAAATCATATTATCGCAATCCGACAGAAGATGCGATCATTATGAGCAGAAAGTTAAAAACGGAGACGATGAAATGAATGAAGAATTGATTCTGGCAATTGAATCAAGTTGTGATGAAACGAGTGTAGCGGTCGTTAGAAATGGAACAGAGATCTTATCTAACATCGTTGCTTCCCAAATAAACAGTCATAAACGTTTTGGCGGAGTGGTGCCTGAAGTAGCTAGCCGCCATCATGTAGAACAAATAACCTTATGCTTGGAAGATGCACTGGTAGAAGCTGGTGTATCGGCAGAAGATTTATCGGCAGTCGCTGTCACTTATGGGCCTGGACTCGTCGGCTCTTTGTTGATTGGTATTTCTGCTGCTAAGGCTTTTGCTTGGGCACACCAATTGCCGCTGATTCCTGTGAACCATATGGCAGGTCATATTTATGCCGCACGTCTGGTCAAACCATTCCAGTTTCCATTGATGGCACTTCTTGTTAGCGGAGGACATACAGAATTAGTCTATATGCAAGAAGATGGATCATATGAAATCATTGGGGAGACAAGAGACGATGCAGCAGGAGAAGCTTATGACAAAGTTGGAAGAGTCTTAGGTCTTTCTTATCCAAGCGGAAAAGAAATCGATCAGCTAGCTCATCAAGGAAAAGATAATTATCATTTTCCACGAGCGATGATCCATGAAGATAATTATGATTTCAGTTTCAGTGGATTAAAAAGTGCATTTATCAATTTGGTGCATAATGCACAACAGCGTGGAGAAGATCTAGACAAAAATGATTTAGCAGCTAGCTTTCAAGCAAGTGTGATCGATGTATTGATTACTAAAACACTTCGAGCTTGTCAAAATTATCCAGTCAAGCAACTGGTTGTAGCTGGAGGTGTGGCGGCCAATCAAGGGTTGCGTGAAGGATTGCAAGCTGCTCTGTCAGCTAAACTCCCTGAAGTAGAATTAGTGATTCCGCCTCTGAGACTTTGTGGAGATAATGCTGCAATGATTGGAGCAGCAGCACATGTGGAAATGCAAAAAAGAAATTTTGCCAGCTATCAGTTGAATGCTGATCCAAGCTTGGTTTTATCTGAATAAATGAAAGAGAGTGTGAAAAAGCTGCCCTGCATCAAGTTATAAGAACAGCAAAGAAAAAAACAGCTTCACATGTTTTTGATTTGGTTGAACTTATTACCGTAGATGCAAGCTTTTGAACACTATTTATTGTAATAAGGGTTGTGACAGATTTTTGTCACAAGCCTATTTTTGGCCTATTTTTAATTGGTTGTGTTATTTAAAATTACGAGACAGCTTGTTTTAAAAACATTTTATGCTGATATCTGTAATAAAAAATAGTTATTATATAAATTGTGTTCGTTTTTTTCTGTGCTATGATTAATTCAATAAATCATAGGATTTATTCGTGTACATAGAAAGTCTGAATACAAAATGAAAAAAGAAAGTAGAGAGAATATGAAGAAAAAGAAAATAGCTGCCTCTCCGGTTCCTTTAGTTGCACTAGCTGATCAATCGATTACTGCCGAGAAATATCGAACGATCCGGTCCAATATCCAGTTTGCAGCGATTGATCGGGAATTGAATACATTGGTCATCACTTCTTCCGGCCCAGATGAAGGGAAATCTATTACTGCCGCTAATCTAGCAGTAGTTTTTGCAAATAGTGGAAAACAGGTCTTACTTGTAGATGCCGATTTGAGGAAACCAACTGTAGCATTGTCTTTTCAATTGCCGCATAATGAAGGATTGAGTAATTTACTTAGTGAGCGTGAACGGATAGCGGACGATTACATAACTGAAACACATATAGAAAATCTTTGGATCTTGCCCAGTGGTCCAAAGCCGCCCAACCCTTCGGAAGTTTTAGGGACGAAAAGAATGGAAGAGATAATAGAAGAACTGATACTTGACTTTGATCTGGTCATCTTTGATATGCCTCCGGTAGCGACTGTAACGGATGCTCAAATCCTTGCAGCAAAAACGGATGGAACGCTACTTGTTGTCAGAGAAAGAAAGACAAAGAAACAAGAGTTGTTAAAAGCGAAAGAACTGTTGCAGATTGCAAAAGCAAATATATTAGGTGTAGTTTACAATGGAACAAAAAAAGAGAGTGATCTCACTTATTATTACCAATCATTTGAATAGACGAAACAAAAAGAAACAGCGCCCCCGATAAATATCAGGATCGCTGTTTCTTTTTGTCGCGTTATTCTCTCAAAGCTGGAGTAGTAGCGGTCTTACAGAAAGTAAAATGCTTTTTGTGATAATCTAACAGTCCTGAATCACGTAGTTGTTTGATTACTTGTCCAGCAGTTTCACGTGTCGTACCGCTATTCACTGCTAATTCTTTTAAGGTAATTGGATAAGGAATGGTGATATGGCCGTCTTCTGTTGGTACGCCAAGTTCTTCTTTCAAAATGAATAGATTTTGTTTCACTCGATCAAAAGCACTGGAGGTTAATCCAATTTGGATACGTAACTCATGTATTTCGACTACTTTAGAAATTTTTTGGATCATATAGATCAGTTGTTCAGGATTTTTTCGTGCTAATTTTTCATAGTAGGAAACAGGAAGATAGAAAGTTTCGATATCAGTCATCGCTTGAGCTGTATAAGTGTAGGTCTCTTCTCCAAACATTCCTGACATAGGAAAAAGGTTATTGGTAGTCACGTAATCATAATAATAATAGGTGGCACTTTCATCGTAACGTTCTAAACGAACAAGTCCTTTGGTCAAGATATATAACCGTTGTCTAGGATCTCCATCATCAAAAAGGATTTGTCCTTTCTTATAGGAACGAAGAACAGTATGTTCCTTGATCTGTTGGAACTCTTCATCCGAGAAATGTTCAAAATCAGGTTGATATCTGAGTTTTGAAAAGTGAAAATCGATTTTATTAACACGCATTAAAAAGTCCTCTCCTTATTGTTCACTATAGTTATTGTTACTTTTTTTAAAGAATTTGTAAAGTTTTAACACATCTGGATTAAACATAAGTTTTAATACTTTACAAATAAAATTTGTTATTATGTAAAAAAATATACATCTACATTGAATAATTTATTTTGAAGATAAGTATTTGTGTATAAAAAACAATAATAATACATATAGCAAACGCTAACAATGTTAGTATAGTTTATTTTTTTGATTTATTCAAAAAAATTTTTTAGATGAATAAATATTTTTTTGGAAGTGTATACAGAATAAAAAATGAATAAATTACGCTTAAAATTAGAAAAACGTTTAATTATTTAATTATCGAATATTAATGTGAGGGATGTCTCATTTTGAATGAGACAAAATTATGAAAGTGATTACAAAAGGAGGCTATCCTATACATGTAATCAAAAAGAAGGAGGCAACACAACATGGATAAACCTATTCACGTTTTCTCTGAAATAGGGAAATTAAAGACAGTTTTACTGAAACGGCCTGGACAAGAAGTGGAAAATTTGACACCAGATATTATGGATCGTCTGTTGTTCGATGATATTCCATATCTTCCGATTGCTCAAGAAGAGCATGACAACTTTGCAAAGACCTTGCAAAACGAAGGCGTCGAAACTCTTTACTTGGAAAAATTAGCAGCAGAAGCGATTGACGCAGGCAACGTCAAAGAACAATTCTTGAATAAAATGTTGGATGAATCTCATATCGCATCGAATGCAGTAAGAGATGGTCTTCATGAGTTCCTTCTATCAATGGAAACACAAGAAATGGTAGATAAAATCATGGCTGGGGTTCGTACAAAAGATATCGAAGTACGTTCTAGCAGCCTATATGATCTTTCAGCAGACGACGACTATCCATTTTACATGGACCCAATGCCAAACTTGTACTTTACACGCGACCCTTCCGCATCAATGGGAAATGGAATGACCGTCAATAAGATGACTTTTGAAGCACGTCGTCGTGAATCGATGTTTACAGAATATATTTTGAAACATCATCCAAGATTTGCCAATAAAGGGATCGAAGTATGGTTGGATCGTGAAAATCCTGATCATATCGAAGGTGGAGATGAATTAATCTTAAGCGACAAAGTAGTAGCAGTTGGGATTTCTCAACGAACAAATGCAAAAGCTTTAGAAAAACTAGCACGCCATCTATTCGCAAAAAATTCAGGATTTGAAAAAGTATTAGCAATCAAAATCCCGAACAACCGTGCAATGATGCATTTGGACACCGTATTCACAATGGTAGACCATGACAAATTCACTATCCATCCAGCAATCCAAAGTAAAGACGGTAAGATGGATGTCTTTACGATCGAACCAGATGGTGATGATATCAAGATCACTCATTCAGATAACTTACACGAAACGATGAAAGCTGCTCTTGGATTAGATGATCTTGTATTGATTCCAACTGGTAATGGGGATGAGATCGTTGCCCCTAGAGAACAATGGAATGACGGATCCAATACATTGGCAATCGCTCCAGGTGTCGTAGTCACTTACAATCGGAATTACGTATCGAACGAATTGCTTCGTAGCTATGGTATCAAAGTGTTGGAAATCAATTCAAGTGAATTGTCACGAGGTCGTGGCGGTCCACGTTGCATGAGTCAACCACTTGTCCGTGAAGACTTGAAGTAGTTTATAACCTGACGACAGTCTTACTGTCAGCTGTCGTCAGGATTTCCTCTTTAATCTTAAATAAAAACAATCTAAAGGAGAATGTTTAATATGAAAGAATCAGTATTCCAAGGAAGAAGTTTATTAGCAGAAAAAGATTTTACAAAAGAAGAGTTACAATATTTGATCGATTTTTCAGAACACTTGAAAGACTTGAAAAAGCGTGGGATCCCACATCACTATCTAGAAGGAAAAAATATCGCACTTTTATTTGAAAAAACATCTACACGTACTCGTTCTGCATTTACCACTGCAGCAATCGATCTAGGTGCACATCCTGAATACCTAGGTGCGAATGACATCCAATTAGGTAAAAAAGAATCAACAGAAGATACAGCTAAAGTGTTAGGTCGTATGTTTGACGGAATCGAATTCCGTGGATTCAGTCAAAAAATGGTAGAGGAACTAGCAGAATTCTCTGGTGTTCCAGTTTGGAATGGATTGACTGACGAATGGCATCCAACGCAAATGATCGCTGACTTTTTAACTATCCAAGAAAACTTTGGAACTGTAGAAGGCATCACTGTTGCATACTGTGGGGATGGTCGAAACAATATGGCTAACTCTTTATTAGTAACAGGTGCAATTTTGGGAGCAAACATGCGTATCGTTGCACCAAAAGAATTACAACCTGAAGAAGAAATCGTCAAAATGGCAGAAGGTTTTGCTGAAAAATCAGGGGCACAATTGATGATTACCGACGATGTTGATAAAGGTGTAGACGGAGCAGACGTTCTTTATTCTGATGTATGGGTATCAATGGGTGAAGAAGATAAATTTGAAGAACGGATCAAATTGTTGAAACCTTACCAAATCAATATGGAAATGGTAGAAAAAACACACAATACAGATCGTTTGATCTTCTTGCACTGCTTACCAGCTTTCCATGATACAAACACTGTTTACGGTGAACAAATGAAAGAACGCTTTGGCATCACTGAAATGGAAGTAACAGACGAAGTCTTCCGCAGCAAATATGCTCGTCAATTTGACCAAGCAGAAAATCGTATGCATTCAATCAAAGCAATCATGGCGGCAACATTAGGTAACTTGTTTATCCCTCGCGTTTAAGCATAACCACATTCATCTCACGAAAAAACGAGTCAGCATTGAGGGAAAATCACAAGACGCTGGCTCGTTTTGTTATCTAGAAAATTCAGAAGAACTGAAGAAAGGACGAATGAAATGGCCAAACGAAAAGTAGTTGTCGCTTTAGGAGGCAATGCCATCTTGTCTACGGATGCAAGTGCAAAAGCCCAACAAGAAGCGTTAATGGAAACAGCAAAGTATTTAGTGAAATTTATCGAGCAAGGAGATGAACTAATCATCTCTCACGGAAATGGTCCGCAAGTCGGCAACCTATTGATTCAGCAGCAAGCTGCTGATTCTGAGAAAACACCAGCAATGCCTTTAGATACATGTGTCGCAATGACAGAAGGGTCAATCGGCTACTGGCTCCAAAACGCGATGGGTGAAGTACTGAAGGAAAAAGGAATCGATAAAGATGTAGTTTCTTTAGTCACTCAAGTCATTGTGGATGAAAACGATCCTTCCTTCAAAAATCCAAGTAAACCAGTCGGCCCATTCTACACGGAAGAAGAAGCGAAAGAACAAATGAATGCTGATTCTACTGTGACATTCAAAGAAGACGCTGGACGTGGATGGAGAAAAGTAGTCGCTTCCCCTAAACCAATCTCGATCAAAGAAGCACGTGTCATCGAAACGCTAGTCGAACAAGGAGTTATCACGGTGTCTGTCGGCGGTGGCGGGATTCCTGTTGTAGAAACAGCTACTGGATTAGAAGGGCGAGAAGCCGTGATCGATAAAGATTTTGCTTCAGAAAAATTAGCCGAAATCATCGATGCGGATTTGCTGATCGTTTTGACAGGTGTAGACAATGTGTATGTCAATTACCAAAAACCGGATCAAAAGAAACTAGAAACTGTTACTGTTTCAGAAATGAAACAATACATTGATGAAAAACAGTTCGCTCCAGGAAGCATGCTTCCGAAAGTAGAAGCAGCTATTGCATTTGTTGAAGCAAAACCGAACGCTAAGGCAATCATCACTTCTTTAGAAAATATCGAAAATCTTTTAGCTTCTGAAGAAGGAACGATTATCGTAGCTGATTAATTTGTTAAGTCTTTCGTATTTACGAAATGATTTATAACTATCCAGGTGGTATTTCTTCTCCTTTAGGCCATCTGGATTGTTTTTTTTATTAGAAACGACTAGCCTTTCGTTTTTTTTTCTGATATAATTCAAGAAAGTTTAATAAGATTAAGATTTGTTGAACAAGAGAGTACTTGTATCATTCTTAGCTAGCGAATTCGGAAGTGGTGGAAGCCGAATGAAGGAGATACAACGAAGCGCACTTGGAGAATTCTGTTTTAAACAGACGGTCGTCTACCGATATCAGATGGAGCTGGTCCTTTTTTAGGACAATTGGAGTGGTACCGCGGGAAATCTCGTCTCTAATGATGGCATACTAAGTATGTCGTCATTAGAGATTTTTTTTGTTGAACAAATAAGAGAGTATTTTAGGAGGAATAAAGATGAATAATAAAGATCTTGTCGCAAAAGCTGTCTATGACGTTGTCAAAGACGATTTGACACTTGAACAAGTCGAACAATTACTAGAAAATCCAAAATCAGCCGAACACGGGGATGTGGCATTTCCAGCCTTTTCATTAGCAAAAGTTTACCGAAAAGCGCCACAGCAAATCGCTGCAGATTTAGCAGAAAAAATCGACTCTGCCAACTTTGAAAAAATCGAAGTGGTTGGACCTTACTTGAACTTTTTCATGAATAAAGAACTTATCAGCAAAAAAGTTTTGCAAACAGTAGTGAAAGAAAAAGAACATTATGGGGATAGCAATATTGGGAATCAAGGGACCGTACCGATCGATATGTCTTCTCCAAATATTGCAAAACCAATCTCAATGGGACATTTACGTTCGACAGTTATCGGTAATTCGATTGGCTTCATTATGGAAAAAATCGGATACCAGCCAATCCGCATCAATCATTTAGGTGACTGGGGCACGCAATTCGGAAAACTGATTGTTGCTTACAAAAAATGGGGTTCAGAAGAAGCGGTCAAAGCAGAGCCAATCAATGAACTGCTTCGTTTGTATGTCCAATTCCATGAAGTAGCTGAAACAGAACCAGAATTAAATGAAGAAGCTCGTGCTTGGTTCAAACGTCTAGAAGAAGGCGATGAAGAAGCTATCCAATTGTGGCAATGGTTCCGTGATGAATCGATGAAAGAATTCAACAAAATCTATGATCTACTAGAAGTACAGTTTGATTCATTGAACGGTGAAGCTTTCTATAATGACAAAATGGATGAAATCGTCGAACTTTTAGAAGAAAAACATTTGCTGAACGAAGATAAAGGTGCGGAGATCGTTGACCTTTCTGCTTACGACTTGAATCCAGCATTAATCAAGAAATCAGATGGCGCGACACTATACATCACACGTGACTTAGCTGCCGCATTGTATCGTAAACGTACCTATGACTTCAAGCAATCTCTATATGTAGTAGGGAATGAACAAAGTTATCATTTCAAACAATTGAAAGCTGTCTTGAAAGAAATGGGCTTTGACTGGTCTGACGATATGCACCATATCCCATTTGGTTTGATCACACAAGGTGGTAAAAAATTATCAACTCGTAAAGGAAAAATCGTCTTACTAGAAGAAGTATTGAATGAAGCAATCCAATCTGCTAAAGAACAGATCAGCGAGAAAAACCCTGATTTAGAAAACAAAGATGTTGTAGCTAAACAAGTAGGGGTTGGAGCAGTCATCTTCCATGATTTGAAAAACGATCGTCTCAATACATTTGACTTCAACTTGGAAGAAGTGGTTCGTTTTGAAGGAGAAACTGGACCTTATGTGCAATATACACATGCTCGTGCAGTCAGTCTGTTGGAAAAAGCAGGATTCGTCCCTTCAGAAACAGCAGACTATGCGTTGAATGACGATATCAGCTGGGAAGTAGTCAAATTGGTTCAAAAATATCCTGAAACAGTCTTATCCGCTGGGGAAAAATATGAACCTTCAGTGATTGCGAAACATGCAATCAAATTAGCACAGGCATTCAACAAATACTATGCTCATACGAAAATTTTAGCTGACGATGAACAAAAAGAAGCACGCTTAGCTTTAGTGTATGCAGTGACTGTATTATTGAAAGAAGATCTTCGTTTGCTAGGACTTCATGCACCAGATAAGATGTAAGAAAAAAAGAATGTGAAATCAGTGATCAGCTCCGAGTCACAAGGAATAATTTCAAAAAACAGCTTCTCGTGTTTGTTGGATATTGTGACTTGTGACCGAGGAGTTGGCAGGAGAACACCGTTTATTCGCAATAAGGGCTGTGACAATATTTTTGTCACAGCCCTTATTGCGAATAAAAGTCATTCTGGATTCTTGTCAGCGCACAAAATGTACTCTGTTAACTCCTTTAAGTTATTTACGCAAAGATCAGCACCAGCTTGTTGGAATCTAAGAGCAACAGACTGTTTTAAGCGATCTTTTTCCTCCATCTCTATTTGTTGGTATGCATCATATGAAAGTCCCATCAGCGAACTACCTTCAATCACACCAACTGTAAACACCCCAGCATTTTTTCCTTCTTGGATATCTGAGACCGTATCTCCAACTTTGATTACTTCATCAACCGACTTGTTTTTGAAATGTTGTATGTTTTTATGAATCATATAAGGAAATGGTCGTCCATATCCTTCGACGTCTTCAGAAGTTGCCATAAAGTCTGGTGAATACCCTCCTTTTTTTGCGGTTTCTGCTACGATTGCCATCATAGGAGCAGTAAATCCAGTCGTGGAACCAATATTGATCCCAGCGCTTCTCAACTGCTCGACCGTTTCCAATGTGTCGGGTTTCAAGGTAGAATGCTGGGCCAAATCTTTAAACAGATAATGTTCAAATTGCTGATACAATTCCTCCACCTCTTTTTCCTGAGGTAGTTGTCCATGAATCGCTATCCATTGTTCTTTGACAGAAGGGAGGGAAAGAAGCTGTTGGATATGATCCCATTTTAATTTTCCCATCGGTTCGCGGATCTCTTTGTCAGTCAGTTGGATTCCTTTTTCTAGAAAAGCATTTCTAAAAGCGTGGACAGGAGCCATACAGCCAAAGTCCACAGTTGTTCCTGCCCAATCAAAAATTACAGTTTTAATCATTAATGTTCTCCTTATAGTCTTTGATAATTGCTGTCAGTTCTAAAATGTCTTCTGGATAAATCTCGCCAATATTACCGATACGAAAACATTCATGATCGCTGATCTTCCCAGGATAGATCACAAATCCGTTTTGTTTTAAATGCTGATAGAAATGATTGAAATCAAATCGCCAGTCTTTAGGGTAAAGAAAAGAGGTAATGAATGGCCCCTGATACTCTTGGATGAAAGGCTGGAATCCCATCTCTGTCATTTTTGTCGTAGCACATGATTATTGGCGAGATAACGTGAATATCGAGTTTCGATCCCTCCTTCTAGCTCTAGTTCCTTCAATGCCTGTTGAAAAGCCAAAACCGTATGAGTAGGGGGAGTGAAACGCCATTTGCCATTCTCGTTTTCCATCACGCGATACTGGTCATACAGATCAAGTGACAAACTTCGACTCACATTTTTTCGCTTTTCTAGTTCCACTTTATTAGCAAGTACAAAAGAAAAACCTGGAACACCTTGAATACATTTATTTGAGCTAGAAATCAAAAAATCGATCCCTAGTTCCGCTACATGAATCGGTATCCCACCAAAGCTAGACATCGCATCTACTATAAACAAAAGATTTCTTTCCTGTACGACAGTAGCAATTTCTTCCAAATCATTTAAAATACCGGAAGTAGTCTCGCTATGGACCATTGCAAGTGCGGAGATAAACGGATTCTCTTCAATCAACTGTGTAATCATATGTGCTTGGGGGATTTGGTGTTCAGGTACTTCATAAACTGCATAGTTTAGTTGCAGATATTTGCACATGGCAACCATTCGTTGACCGTATGCGCCATTTGAACAAATCAGCAAAGTATCTTCTGGTCTAATCACAGTACTTAAAACAGATTCTACCCCAAAGGAGCCGCTGCCTTGCATCAAGACCGTTGTGTATAGTTCTTCCGGTACTTGAGCAAGCTCCAGCAATTTTTTTCTTATCCATTGTGTCATCTCTTTGTATTCTTGATCCCAGGTACAATGATCGGTCAGCATCGCTTTTTTCACTGTTTCAGAAGTCGTTAATGGTCCAGGCGTTAATAATTTATACATGCGATTTCCTTTCATTTCTTTTTTATTGACATACACAAAGAGCAAGACTCTGCTCTTGCTAACATCCAATATAAATGATGAGTATTGTGATTTAATCAAAGTTATGAAAATTTTAAATAAAAACTGATGTATTTTTGTAAAGAGTGTAAAGGTTTATTTAACAAGGAAAATATTGAAAATAAAAAAACACGCATTCCTTATTAGGAACACGTGCTCTGATTAAAAAAGTGATACTTCAGTCGGATGGTGAAGAAATTCTTCTACTCGTTTTGCATCCTCCTCATTTTCTGAGATAATCATGATCGTATCAAATCCAGCAATCGTACTGACGATAGGAGGAGGCTTGATCTCATCTAAAACAGATGCAAATAAATGAGCATTGTCTGGCAAGGTATTAACGATTGTCAAAAAGTGGACTCGTTCGACTTTCAACACAATGTCTTCAATCATTTGAATCAGCCGATCCTCTTCTTCAGTCTTAGTATCAGGAGTACCTTTTTCGCGAAACAACACAAAGCGGGAAATACCGTTTTCATCAGGTGCCTTCACGATTTTCAGATCACGTATATCTCGAGAAATCGTTGCTTGCGTTGCGGTAACGCCATAATGCCCAAGTTTGTTTAATAGTTCTTCTTGCGTACGGATCGGGAATTCTTCAATGACTTGTTTAATCAGCAAATGTCTTTGAGCTTTGCGCATTTTCTTTCTCCTTTACGAAAGATTTCACATGTATCATAACAAAAAAAAGAAGGATTGCCCAATAATATTCGTCTTTTATATCTAAAATTATTTTATGGAAAAAAGAGAATAAAGAAACAAAGAGAAATCTACTGTTTTTCTTGAATTCTTTTTGTCTTTCAGGTAAACTATTGAATGTTGAGCAGAAAAGTACATTTGCTCTTGCGATATGGATCTTTTGTCTGTATAATAGCTGAGGGTGCTTTATGCATCAGCAAATCCACATTCTTATTGGATTGTCGGTAGGTGCTTGAAAAAGTTTGCCGGCAAGGTAGAAGATAAGAAGAGGGAAAATAAAACCAAATCGGAGGAAACAAACATGGCAGTAATTTCTATGAAACAATTACTAGAAGCCGGCGTACACTTTGGTCACCAAACTCGTCGCTGGAACCCAAAAATGAAGAAATATATCTTCACAGAAAGAAACGGAATCTACATCATTGACTTACAAAAAACAGTTAAATTAGTAGATGCAGCTTATGATTACATGAAGAGCGTTGCTGAAGAAGGCGGCGTAGCATTATTCGTAGGTACAAAAAAACAAGCACAAGAAGCAATCAAAGAAGAAGCAACTCGTGCAGGACAATACTTCGTTAACCATCGTTGGTTAGGCGGAACATTGACAAACTGGGATACTATCCAAAAACGTATCAGCCGTTTGAAACAAATCAATGCAATGGAAGAAGATGGAACTTTTGAAGTTCTACCTAAAAAAGAAGTTGCTGGTTTGAACAAAGAACGCGAACGTCTTGAAAAATTCTTAGGCGGTATCGCTGATATGCCAAGAATCCCAGATGTAATGTACATCGTTGACCCACGTAAAGAACGTATTGCTGTTCAAGAAGCACACAAATTAAATATCCCAATCGTAGCTATGGTTGATACAAACTGCGATCCAGATGAAATCGACGTAGTAATCCCTTCAAACGACGATGCCATTCGTGCCGTTAAATTGATTACTTCAAAAATGGCTGATGCTTTCATCGAAGGAAACCAAGGTGAAGATCAAGTAGTTGAAGAAGATTTCACAGAAGAAAACACAGCAACATCAATCGAAGAAATCGTAGATGTTGTTGAAGGCGACAATTCTTCAGCAGAATAATTTTGAATGATGGAGCTGTTTCAAAGGCTGGGCGACAAGCCTCACTCTCCTTTGAAACAGCTTTTTTTAAAAAGAACACACACAGGAGGAGTTAAACATGGCAGACGTTACAGCTAAAATGGTAAAAGAACTACGCGAAATGACTGGCGTAGGAATGATGGATGCGAAAAAAGCATTAGTTGAAGTAGAAGGCGATATGGAAAAAGCAGTTGATCTTTTACGTGAAAAAGGAATGGCAAAGGCTGCAAAGAAAAATGACCGCATTGCCGCTGAAGGATTAGCTTCAGTTGCTGTGAAAGGTAACACTGCAGCAATCGTTGAAGTAAACTCAGAAACAGACTTTGTATCTAAAAATGAAATGTTCCAAGACTTAGTAAAAGAAATCGCAGAACTTGTTGCTGAAAACAAACCAGCAGACATGGAAGCTGCAATGAAAATCAAAACAGATAAAGGAACGATTGAATCTGATTTGATCGAAGCAACTCAAGTTATCGGAGAAAAAATCAGCTTCCGTCGCTTTGAAGTTGTAGAAAAAGACGACAATGCTGCATTTGGCGGATACTTGCATATGGGCGGACGTATTGCTGTATTGACTGTTCTAGACGGAACAACAGATGAAACAGTTGCAAGAGATGTAGCTATGCACGTAGCAGCTATCAATCCTCGCTATGTAAACGAATCACAAATTCCAGAAGCTGAATTAGAACATGAAAAAACTGTTCTTACAGAACAAGCATTGAATGAAGGCAAACCAGCGAATATCGTTGAAAAAATGGTAGAAGGACGCTTGAAGAAATTCAAAGCAGAAATCGCTTTGGTTGACCAACCATTCGTTAAAGATCCTGATATGACTGTTGAAAAATACGTTGCTTCAAAAGGCGCAACTGTTAAAACATTCGTACGTTTCGAAGTTGGCGAAGGTATCGAAAAACGCGAAGATAACTTTGTAGAAGAAGTTATGAGCCAAGTGAAAAAATAATTCTGTTGAATGACAGACGGGAACGCACGCTTTGTGCGCTCCCTTTTTTTAAGCAAAACAAGAAAAACCAGGCTTAGCGTGTCGAAATCATCTAAGTATGGTAAAATGGCAATAGAAAATATTGGAGGAATGAACATGGTCACACCGAAATATCAGCGTGTAGTCTTAAAATTGAGTGGAGAAGCTTTAGCTGGGGATGCAGGATTTGGAATCAAACCACCAGTAATCAAAGAAATCATCCAAGAAATCAAAGAAGTTCACGAACTGGGCGTTGAAATGGCAATCGTTGTGGGTGGCGGAAATATCTGGCGCGGACAAATCGGAGCACAAATGGGCATGGAACGCGCTCAAGCTGATTACATGGGTATGTTAGCTACAGTTATGAATGCCTTAGCTTTACAGGATACGTTGGAAAACGTGGGTGTACCGACACGCGTGCAAACTTCGATTGAAATGCGTCAAATCGCAGAGCCATACATTCGCCGTAAAGCAGAACGTCATTTAGAAAAAGGACGGATTGTTATTTTTGCGGGCGGTACCGGCAACCCGTACTTCTCGACAGATACAACGGCAGCATTACGCGCAGCAGAAATCGGCGCAGATGTTATCCTGATGGCTAAAAACAATGTAGACGGTGTTTATTCTGCTGATCCGAAAGTAGATGCAAATGCAGTGAAATTTGAAGAACTGACTCATCTGGAAGTGATTGCTAAAGGATTACAAGTCATGGATTCAACTGCAAGTTCACTAAGCATGGATAATGACATTCCATTGCTTGTCTTCAATTTAAATGAACACGGAAATATTCGCCGAGCAATCTTAGGTGAAAATATCGGAACGACTGTAAGGGGGAAATAAAAATGGCAGATGCAATTATGACAGAAGCAAAAGAAAAAATGAAAAAAGCAGCACAAAATCTTCAACGTGAACTTGGGCAAATCCGCGCAGGCCGCGCGAATGCTAGCCTTTTGGATCGAATCACTGTGAATTATTACGGTGCACCAACTCCATTGAACCAAATGGCGTCAATCCAAATCCCAGAAGCACGTGTTTTAATGATCACGCCTTTTGACAAGAGCATTCTTCAAGATGTTGAAAAAGCTATTATGGCAAGTGATATCGGAATCAGTCCTACCAATGATGGAAATGTTATTCGTTTGGTTATCCCACAACTGACAGAAGAACGTAGAAAAGAATTAGCTAAAGATGTGAAAAAAGAAGCAGAAAATGCAAAAATCGCGATTCGTAACATCCGTCGTGATGCAATCGATGAATATAAAAAACAACAAAAAAATGGTGACATTACCGAAGATGATTTGCGTGGACTAGAAAAAGACGTACAAACATTGACAGATAACAGCATTAAAGAAGTAGATAAGATCGCTGCTGATAAAGAAAAAGAATTATTGGAAGTTTAATAAAACCATAAAAACAGAGGGGCGGATCATTCCGCTTCCTCTGTTTTTATTTATGTTTCTTTTATTTAAAGATTAAAAAAAGAAAAAATTATTCAGTTTTTAAATAAAAAAACAATGATTTCATAGGAAAAACGTTTAGATATTGCTATAATACTTAAGATAGTGGGAATCTTTTAAGTATAGGAGGAAAAAGAATGTTACGTTTTTTTCCGCAAAAAAACAAATATATTCAAGAAAAAAGCGAATTTCAATTTAATGCCGATGGACCAATTCCTCAACACGTTGCCATCATCATGGACGGCAATGGTCGTTGGGCGCAAAACCGGCGTTTGCCAAGAGTCGCTGGTCATAAAGAAGGTATGGAAACAGTAAAGAAAGTCACAAAGAAAGCATCAAGGCTTGGAGTGAAAGTATTGACGCTTTATGCTTTTTCAACTGAAAACTGGAAGCGACCAAAAGATGAAGTAAGTTTTCTCATGCAACTACCTGTCGACTTTTTTGATACGTTCGTACCAGAATTGATCAAAGAAAACGTCAAAGTCCATGTCATGGGGTATGAGAACGTGTTACCAGAACAGACGCAAGACGCTGTAAAACGTGCAATTGAGCAAACAAAAGACAATACCGGAATGGTGTTAAACTTTGCTTTGAATTACGGAAGCAGAGCAGAAATCGTGACCGCAGTCCAAAACATTGCTGAAGAAGTAGCAAAGGGAGAAATACAGGCAGAAGAAATCGATGATGAAGTGATTGCCAACCATCTAATGACAGGTTTCTTGCCCAAAGAATTACAAGATCCTGAGTTGATGATCCGTACAAGCGGAGAAGAGCGGATCAGTAATTTTCTGTTATGGCAGATTGCATATAGTGAATTGTATTTTACAAAAGCACTTTGGCCTGATTTTGACGGTGCACATCTTGAAGAAGCAATTGCCTCTTATCAAAATCGAGATCGTCGATTCGGCGGTGTAAAAAAAACAGAAAATGAGAAAGGGGATCAGTCATGAAACAACGTGTAATCACAGCAGCCGTGGCGCTTGTCTTGTTTATTCCGATTATATGGATTGGGGGCATAGCGGTTGAGCTTACCGCAGCAGTCTTAGCTGTGGTAGGAGTTTATGAGCTTTTCCGGATGAAAGGATTGACTCTCCTAAGTTTTGAAGGAGTTTTATCCGCTATTGGTGCAGTGCTCCTTGTCTTGCCAAAAGAAAGATGGTTCTTCTTTCTTCCAGAGAACGTCAGTACATTTATGCTATTTTATCTTATCGTTATGATCCTTTTAGGGACGTCAGTTATATCTAAAAATACGTATACGATTGATGAAGCAGGTTTCCCAGTACTTGTCAGTTTGTATGTAGGAATAGGCTTCCAGAATTTCGTCAATGCACGAACAGAAAGTTTAGCTGTTTTGATTTTTGGTCTGTTTATCGTTTGGGCAACTGATATTGGTGCTTATATGGTTGGCCGTCGTTATGGACAACACAAGTTAAGTCCGGATATTTCACCGAACAAAACGATTGAAGGCGCGTTAGGCGGGATCGGAAGTGCTGTTGTAGTCGCATTTCTTTATCTATTGTTGTATCCAGCAAAAGAACTATTCAATCATGGTATGTTTGTCATGCTTCTGATGACGATTATTTTTTCGGCAGTCGGACAATTTGGCGATTTGGTCGAATCAGCAATCAAACGCCATTATGATGTGAAAGACTCAGGAAATATCTTACCGGGCCACGGGGGAATCTTAGACCGTTTCGATAGCTTGCTGTTTGTATTTCCTATCATGCATTTATTTGGCATTATTTAGTAAGTATACCTGCGTTTCTTTGTGATTTTCATAAAAGACGCAGGTTTTTGTTTCTCATTTTATTGATACTATTGGTGTCTTAGGTATACTATGGTAAAATTATAGTGTTTTAACGTTGTTTAAAAAAACACACAAAAAACAAGTAAAGGAGAAAAAAGCTATGAAAACGATACTAACATTTATCATTGTTTTTGGTATATTAGTGATTGTTCATGAGTTTGGTCATTTCTTCTTTGCGAAACGATCAGGAATCCTCGTTCGCGAATTTGCTATCGGTATGGGTCCGAAAATTTATGGGCATCAAGCAAAAGACGGGACAACATATACGCTTCGCCTATTACCTATTGGCGGTTATGTTCGAATGGCAGGCAATGGGGATGATGAAACAGAAATGGCACCAGGTATGCCTCTTTCTCTTTTACTAAATTCTGACGGCATCGTAGAGAAGATAAATTTAAGTAAGAAAATCCAATTGACAAATGCTATCCCAATGGAATTGAGCCGTTATGATTTAGAAGATGAGCTGACTATCACTGGTTATGTGAATGGAGATGAAACAGAAGTAGTGACCTATCCTGTCGATCACGATGCGACGATTATTGAAACCGACGGAACAGAAATCAGAATTGCACCAAAAGATGTACAGTTCCAATCGGCTAAACTGTGGCAGCGTATGCTGACCAATTTTGCCGGTCCAATGAATAACTTTATCTTGGCAATCGTGTTATTTATTATTCTTGCATTCATGCAAGGCGGTGTTCAAGTGACAAATACTAATCGTGTAGGAGAGATTATCCCTAATGGTGCTGCGGCAGAAGCAGGCTTAAAAGAAAATGATAAGGTAGTTAGCGTGGACGGTAAAGAAATCCACACTTGGAACGATTTGACAACAGTCATCACGAAAAATCCAGGTAAAACATTAGATTTTGAGATCGAACGAGAAGGTAAGATGCAATCTGTCGACGTGACACCGAAATCTGTAGAGTCAAATGGCGAAAAAGTTGGCCAACTTGGCATACAAGCCCCAATGAATACAGGTTTTATGGATAAGATCATCGGCGGAACACGTCAAGCTTTTAGCGGTTCATTGGAAATTTTCAAAGCCTTAGGATCACTGTTTACAGGTTTTAGTTTAGATAAATTAGGCGGACCTGTTATGATGTACCAATTATCTTCAGAAGCAGCAAACCAAGGTGTAACAACTGTTATTGGTTTGATGGCGCTTCTTTCAATGAACCTTGGAATCGTCAATCTGCTTCCGATCCCTGCCTTAGATGGTGGGAAATTAGTGTTGAATATTTTTGAAGGGATTCGTGGGAAACCATTAAGTCAAGAAAAAGAAGGAATATTGACATTAGCTGGCTTTGGATTTTTAATGTTGTTGATGGTGCTAGTTACATGGAACGATATTCAACGATTCTTTTTCTAGAAAAAGTTGACAAATAGGGTATAATAACAAACGATAACTATTTTGAGGAAATAAAGGAGTATATAGAATGAGACAATCAAAAATGTTGATTCCAACATTACGTGAAGTTCCAAATGATGCAGAAGTATTAAGTCATCAAATCTTGCTAAGAGCTGGATATATCCGTCAAGTATCAGCGGGTATCTATTCTTATCTGCCATTAGCAAATCGTGTATTAGAAAAGCTGAAACGTATCATGCGGGAAGAATTTGAAAAAATCGGTGCGGTAGAGATGCTGATGCCTGCTATCTTGCCAGCAGAACTTTGGGAAGAGTCAGGACGTTACGAAACATATGGTCCAAACTTGTATCGTTTCAAGGACCGTAATGATCGAAAAATGATTCTTGGACCAACTCACGAAGAGACTTTTACTGATTTGATGCGTAATGAAATTAATTCATATAAGAAATTACCTTTGAATCTTTATCAAATCCAACCTAAGTATCGTGACGAAAAACGTCCTCGCTTTGGTTTGCTTCGCGGACGTGAGTTTATCATGAAAGATGCATATTCTTTCCATGCAACGGAAGAAAGTTTAGACGAAACGTATAAAGATTATGAAAAAGCCTATACCGAAGTCTTTAAGCGTTGCGGTTTGGAATTTCGTTCGATCATCGGAGACGGTGGCGCAATGGGCGGGAAAGACTCAAAGGAATTCATGGCGATCTCAGAGATCGGGGAGGATACGATCTGTTATTCGACTGAAAGTGATTATGCTGCAAACTTGGAGATGGCTACAAGCTACTATGTGTCAAAAAAATCGCATGAAACACAGCTTGAATTAGAGAAAGTAGCTACACCTAACGTAAAATCAATTGACGAAGTAGCAGATTTCTTTTCTGTTGAACCTCAAAAAATCATCAAGTCTGTATTGTTCATTGCGGATGAACAACCTGTCCTTGTTTTGGTACGCGGAGACCATGAAGTCAATGACGTAAAACTGAAAAACTATCTATCTGCTGACTTTTTAGAAGAAGCGACGGAAGAAGAAGCACAAAAATATCTAGGTGCTGAGTTTGGTTCTGTCGGACCAATCGGTGTTTCAGAGGATGTAAAAGTATATGCAGACCGTTATGTCCAAGATTTAGCGAATGCCATTACTGGAGCGAACGAAACAGGCTTCCACTATAAAAATGTGAATCCAGAACGCGATTTCACTGTGCTTTCTTATGAAGATCTTCGTTTTGTACAAGAAGGAGATCCTTCACCAGACAACAACGGTGTTCTTGCCTTTACTCGAGGAATCGAAATCGGACATATCTTCAAAATTGGCACTCGTTACAGTGAATCTATGGGAGCAACCGTTCTAGACGAAAACGGACGGGAAAAATTTGTGATTATGGGCTGTTATGGTATCGGTGTGAGCCGTTTATTATCAGCAATCGTAGAACAACATTCAGATGAACAAGGAATCAATTGGCCAAAAGGAATTGCGCCATTTGATCTGCATATCGTCCAAATGAATCTAAAAGACGAATACCAAACAAACTTGACGAATGAACTAGAAGAAGCGATGACAAAAGCTGGCTATGAAGTACTGGTTGATGATAGAAATGAACGCGCAGGAGTGAAATTCGCGGATTCTGATTTGATTGGCTGTCCAATCAGAATTACTGTCGGTAAAAAAGCAGTGGATGGAATCGTAGAAGTGAAAATCAAGAAAACTGGCGAAATGGTTGAAGTACGTAAAGAAGAATTGGCGAATACTTTACCAATCCTCTTGAACCAAGGCGAATAATAAGCGTTAAAACACAGAAAAGTAAAATAGCTGAATCAGCTGTTTTTGACAACCTGATGTTTCGCTTTTAAAATTGGAACTGTGATGTGAATCACAGTTCCAATTTTTTAATGTAAAACTCAGAAAAAACGAGTATACTAAAAGGTACTGAAAAAGAAGAGGATACGATGTAATCAATTGCATAGTTTCTCATCAGAAAGGGCGTATATCTTTGTCAGAAAAACGAGATTTATTTGAAAAACTGTTGGAACAAATCCAACTAGAGGAAGCAGAAAAAAATCATCCACTGCTTACTGCTGGTGAAATGGATAGTGTAGTGGTCCATCGTAAATCGCGTTTATGGGAATTTACGCTGCATTTTTCTAAAATTTTGCCTATTATGCTGTATCGGTCATTGGCTCAGCATCTGACTGTCGCTTTTAAAGAGATTGCACAAGTCAAATTGAACATCTTAGCAGATGACCAGACATTCGATGAACAGCTCTTGCAAGATTACTGGGCCCAAGCTTTGGAAAATCAGCAATGCGATACACCACTAGCACAGCAAGTATTGAAAACGCAAGTACCTGTGATAAAAGATCGTAAAGTCATCTTGCCAATCGACAGTACAGGGGCTATTTCATATTTGAAACAGCAATACTTACCGTTAGTAGAAGAGTTGTTCGTCAGTTACGGATTCCCGAAATTTCGTATCGAACCAGAAGTGGATGAGCAGCAAGCGGAACGTGTATTGAAACTTTTTGAAGAACGTAAACAAGAACAGGCAGAAGCCTTTATGAAGCAAGCAGCTGAAAGTCTAGTTGTTCATGAGCAAAAGAAAAAAGAAAGAAAAGAACAGTCACCAGCTCTTGAAGGACCCATCCAGCTAGGACGAAATATTCCAGCAGATGAGCCCACAACACCAATGATCAATATCGTCGAAGAAGAACGGCGAGTCACTCTTGAAGGGTATGTGTTCGATAAAGAAGTCAGAGAACTACGCTCAAAACGCAAGATCTTGACTTTGAAAATCACAGATTATACTTCATCATTTATCGTCAAAAAATTCTCAAATGGCGAAAAAGATGAACAGATATTTGATGCGATCAGTGTCGGCAGTTGGCTAAAGGTACGTGGAAGTATCCAAGAAGATACGTTTGTCCGTGATTTGGTCATGAATGCCCAAGATATCGTTGAAGTCAAACATACCCCTCGTAAAGATTATGCTCCTGAAGGGGAAAAACGGGTAGAACTTCATGTTCACAGCAATATGAGTACGATGGATGCAACGAATAGCATTTCTGATCTGGTGGCACAAGCAGGAAAATGGGGACACCGTGCCATCGCCATTACAGACCATGGTGGCGCACAAGCCTTTCCAGAAGCTCATAGTGCCGGGAAAAAAGCAGGCGTGAAAATCTTATACGGTGTGGAAGCGAATGTCGTAGATGATGGTGTACCTATTGCTTATAATGATGCGCATGAAGCATTGAACGAAGCCACATATGTCGTATTTGACGTGGAAACGACAGGATTGTCTGCGGTATACGATACCATCATCGAGCTCGCTGCAGTCAAAATGTACAAAGGAAATGTGATCGAAAGCTTTGATGAATTTATCGATCCAGGACATCCTTTATCCCGAACAACGGTGGATTTGACAGGTATTACGGATGAAATGGTTCGAGGATCGAAGTCAGAAGAAGAAGTCTTGCGGATGTTCCTTGAATTTTCAAAAGGTACAATTCTAGTAGCCCACAACGCGGCTTTTGATATGGGATTCTTGAATACTAGCTACGCAAGATATGGCATTCCTGAAGCAGCCAATCCAGTTATTGATACCTTAGAATTAGCCAGATATCTATATCCGCAATTCAAACGTTTCGGATTAGGTGTGTTATCCAAAAAATTTGGTGTCAGCTTGGAACAGCATCACCGAGCAATCTATGATGCTGAAGCAACAGGTCATTTAGCTTGGATCTTTGTGAAAGAGGCAATGGACAATCATCACATGCTTTATCATGATCAGCTAAATGAGCATATCGGAGAAGGAGATTCTTACAAACGAGCCCGACCTTTCCATGTAACGATTTTAGCAAAGAATCAGGCAGGACTGAAAGATTTGTTCAAACTGATTTCAATGTCGAATGTCGAATACTTCGAACGTGTCCCGCGAATACCACGCTCCCAATTGAAAAAGATGCGGGAAAATCTATTGATCGGCTCAGCTTGTGATAAGGGAGAAATCTTCGAAGCCATGATGCAAAAAGGGGTAGAAGAGGCAAGAAACCGAGCAAAATTCTACGATTATATTGAAGTTATGCCAAAAGCGGTCTATGCACCTTTGATCGAGCAAGAATTGGTAAAAAATGAACATGATTTGGAAGAAATTATCCAAAACTTAGTAGAAATCGGAAAAAGTTTGGATAAAATCGTTGTTGCAACAGGTAACGTTCATTATCTCAACGAAGAAGATGCCATTTACCGAAAAATTTTGATCAATTCTATGGGCGGAGCGAATCCGTTGAATCGTCATAGTTTGCCAGATGTCCATTTCCGAACAACCGATGAGATGCTCACCGCTTTTCACTTTTTGGGGGAAGAAACAGCAAAAGAGATCGTAGTGGATAATACGAATAAAATCGCAGATATCTGCGAAGAAGTGATTCCAGTCAAAGATGAGCTTTATACACCGAAGATTCCAGGTTCAGAAGATGAGATATCAGAATTGAGTTACACAAAAGCAAAACAAATGTACGGAGATCCGTTACCTGAAATTATCCAAAAACGATTAGAAAAAGAGTTGAATTCTATTAATGGTAATGGCTTCTCGGTTATTTATCTGATCGCCCAAAAACTTGTGCATAAAAGTAATGAAGATGGCTATCTAGTAGGTTCACGTGGCTCTGTTGGCTCTAGCTTTGTTGCAACGATGACTGGGATCACTGAAGTGAATCCTTTAGCTCCCCATTATTACTGTCCAGAGTGCCAATATTCCGAGTTCTTTGAAGATGGCACGTACGGTTCTGGATTTGATATGCCAGAAAAACAATGTCCAAAATGTGGTGCACGCTTAAATAAAGATGGTCATGATATCCCATTTGAGACATTTTTAGGATTCCATGGAGACAAAGTGCCCGATATTGATTTGAATTTCTCAGGTGATTATCAAGCAGAAGCACATAACTATACGAAAGTATTGTTTGGTGAAGACTATGTTTACCGTGCCGGAACGATTGGTACAGTCGCCGATAAAACAGCATATGGGTATGTAAAAGGTTATGAAAGGGACAATAATCTGCAGTTTCGAAGTGCAGAAGTCGACAGATTGGCAAAGGGTGCAACAGGAGTCAAACGGACAACTGGTCAGCATCCTGGGGGGATTATCGTTATTCCAGATTATATGGATGTCTACGATTTTACGCCGATCCAATATCCAGCAGACGATCAAAATTCGGAATGGAAAACGACCCATTTTGATTTCCACTCAATTCACGATAATGTATTGAAATTGGATATTCTAGGACACGATGACCCAACTGTTATACGGATGCTTCAAGATTTATCAGGGATTGATCCACAAACGATTCCCACAGATGACCCGGAAGTGATGCGAATATTTGCTGGCCCTGAAGTACTAGGGGTAACCCAGGAACAGATTTATTCTAAAACAGGAACATTAGGTATTCCAGAATTCGGCACTCGTTTTGTTCGAGGAATGCTAGAAGAAACACATCCTACAACTTTTGCAGAACTACTTCAAATATCCGGACTATCTCATGGTACAGATGTATGGTTAGGAAATGCCGAAGAATTGATTCGACGTGGGGATGCGACATTGGCGGAAGTAATCGGCTGTCGTGATGATATCATGGTTTATTTGATTCATGCTGGGTTAGACAGCGGGATGGCATTTAAGATCATGGAAACTGTTCGTAAAGGGCAATGGAACAAGATTCCTGATGAATTGAGAGAAACCTATCTATCCGCGATGAAAGAAAATAATGTGCCTGATTGGTATATCGATTCTTGTTCAAAGATCAAGTATATGTTTCCGAAAGCCCATGCTGCAGCTTATGTATTGATGGCTCTTCGTGTTGCTTATTTCAAAGTATATTTCCCTATTTTGTATTACTGTGCATACTTTTCTGTACGTGCGGATGATTTTGATCTAGTCTCCATGTGCAAAGGAAAAGATGCTGTGAAACAAGCAATGAAAGAAATCACGGACAAAGGGCTAGATGCTTCCGTAAAAGAAAAAAATCAGCTGACCGTGCTAGAATTAGCCAATGAAATGTTAGAGCGAGGATTCAAATTTGGGATGATCGATCTGTACAAATCGGATGCAGTTAATTTTGTTATCGAAGGAGATACGTTGATTGCGCCATTTAGAGCTGTCCCTAGTTTGGGAACCAATGTAGCAAAACAAATCGTTGAGGCAAGAAAAGATGGTCCATTTTTATCTAAAGAAGATCTTGCTACTCGCGGGAAAGTTTCAAAAACATTGATCGAATATATGAACGATAATGGTGTATTGAAGGATTTACCAGACGAAAACCAATTATCGTTATTCGATATGTTATAAGCATCTGTTATCTTGTCTGCTTGTAATTTTAAGCAGAGTATGGTATATTTTTTATAGGTAATGATACTAACTGTGAGTGAGCGGATTTTTCGCTCACTCTTTTTAATGGAATTACGCACTTAATTTTTAAGGAGGCGAAACTTTTGAGTAGCGTCGTTGAAACAGTCACGGAAATGGTGACACCGATTTTAGATGAACAACATTTTGAACTTGTCGAAGTCGAATTTGTAAAAGAAGGAAAAAGCTGGTTCTTACGAGTATTTATTGACAAAGAAGGCGGAATCGATATCGAAGAATGTGCCTTTGTCAGTGAGAAACTGAGCGAAAAACTTGATGCAGCAGATCCAGATCCGATTCCTCAAGCTTATTTCCTGGAGGTATCCTCCCCTGGAGCAGAGCGGCCATTGAAAAAAGAAAGCGACTATGAAAAGGCACTTGGCGATTATGTCCATGTCTCCTTATACCAACCAGTAGATGGCGAAAAACAATACGAAGGATTTCTTCAATCATTTGATGCTGAACAGCTTACATTGAAAATACGCATAAAAACACGAGAAAAAGAATTGACTTTTGACCGAAAAAATATTGCAAAAGCTCGCTTAGCTATCCAATTTTAATCACGGAGAGGAATCAGAAAAAATGAGTAAAGAAATGTTAAATGCGTTAGACGCTTTAGAAGCTGAAAAAGGGATCTCAAAAGAAATCGTGATCGATGCTTTAGAAGCAGCATTGGTTTCTGCATACAAACGCCACTATGGCCAAGCACAAAATGTCGAAGTGGAATTTGATCAGAAAAAAGGAAAGATCCATGTCTATGCAGTAAAAGAAGTAACGGAAGAAGTGATGGATTCACAGTTGGAAGTCTCATTGAAAGATGCACTTTTGATTAATCCAGCATATGAGATCGGTGATACGATCCGTTTTGAAGTCACACCAAAAGATTTTGGGCGGATCGCTGCACAAACAGCTAAACAAGTTATCTTGCAGCGTGTACGTGAAGCAGAAAGAACGATCATTTATAACGAATTCAGTGCTTATGAAAAAGACATCATGCAAGGAATCGTTGAACGTCAGGATAAACGTTATATTTATGTCAACCTTGGCAAAATAGAAGCAGTTCTTTCTAAACAAGATCAAATGCCAAACGAATTTTACCAACCTCACGATCGTATCAAAGTCTATGTTTCTCGAGTAGAAAATACGTCTAAAGGTCCGCAAGTATTTGTTAGCCGCAGCCATCCGGATCTATTGCGTCGCTTATTTGAGCAAGAAGTCCCAGAAGTTTATGATGGAATCGTTGAAATCGTCAGCATTGCTCGTGAAGCCGGCGATCGATCAAAAGTAGCTGTCCGTTCAAACGATCAGAACATTGACGCAGTCGGTACATGTGTTGGACCAAAAGGACAACGTGTCCAAGCAATCGTCAATGAATTAAAAGGCGAAAACATGGATATCGTTGAATGGAATGAAGATCCAGCTGTATTCATTGCAAATGCATTGAATCCTGCACAAGTCATGGATGTGATTTTTGATGAAACCAATCCTAAAGCCTGCACAGTGGTCGTTCCAGACCATCAATTATCGTTAGCAATCGGTAAACGTGGACAAAACGCACGTTTAGCTGCTAAATTGACTAACCATAAAATCGATATCAAATCAGAATCTGATATGGCGGAATTTTATGAAAAACAAGAACAACAAAACGAAACAGAAGAATTGCATGACGAAGCAATCGTTCAGTCAGATTTGACAGACGATGAGTATGAAACAATTGCGTTCAATAATGAAACGGTCGAAGAAAAGCCAGAAGCTTAACTTTAGTAAGGAGGCAAAGAGATGAAACAAAGGAAAATTCCTTTACGCAAATCCGTGGTTTCAGGTGAAATGAAACCTAAAAAAGAGATGGTCCGAATCACCCGTTCAAAAGAAGGGGAAGTATCGATCGATCCAACTGGAAAAATGCCTGGACGAGGAGCGTATGTCTCACTTGAGCCGGAAGAAGTACAACAAGCTTGGGATAAAAAAATTCTCGATCGAGTACTCGAAACAACTTTAACAGATGAGTTTTATCAAGAACTACTTGACTATGTCACTCACCAAAAAGCACGTAAAGAGTTATTTGGAAAATGAACACAGTCAATCGGCAAAAAGCCATGAATCTCATGGGTCTGGCGATGCGCGCGGGAAAACTGATCACGGGCGAAGAACTGACCATTGCTGAAATCCGCAAACAAAAAGCAAAATTGGTGTTTGTGGCAACAGATGCAAGTGAGAATACAAGAAAAAAGATAAAAGATAAGAGTTCATACTATGAAGTTCCTTGCTTTGAGCTATTTTCTGAAGCAGAAATCACGCAGATGATCGGAAAACCTCGCAAGGTATTCGGAATAATGGATGCCGGATTTGCGAAGAAGACCAAGGAGCTAATTGAAGGTTAGGAAGGTGATTGCATGGGCAATAAAAGAATCTATGAATTAGCAAAAGAACTCAAAAAATCTAGTAAAGATGTCGTGGAAAAAGCACAACAACTTGGCATCGATGTGAAAAACCATATGGGTGCGATTACTAGCAGTGATGAGAAGAAATTGCAACAAGCGTTCAAAAACCCAAGCACGAAACAACAAGCTGCACAACAAGCAAGCAGAAAACCAGCCAATCAACAGCCGAACGATCAACGTAAAAAAGAAGCAACAAATAATCAACAAAAAAATAAAAATAACCGCAGTTATCAAGATCGCGGTCAAGGGAGCGGTCAAGTGAATCAAGGAAAAAAACCAACAACAAACCAAAATAATACGGGGAATACTAGCAGTCAAAATCGTCCAGGAACGAGCCAAGGCGGCAATCAAAACCGTACCAACAACAAACCAAACAATAACAATCGCGGCAAATTTAATAATAACAACCGTAATCGTTATAATAAAAAGGGTAAAAAAGGCAAACAGCAACAATCAACTAAACCAGCTGTACCACCACGCAAATTCCGTGAATTGCCAGATGTATTAGAGTATACTGAAGGCATGAACGTAGCAGACATCGCGAAAAAAATTCATCGTGAGCCAGCAGAAATCATTAAAAAATTATTTATGCTTGGCGTCATGGTCAATCAAAACCAAGCACTGGATAAAGATACGATTGAACTGTTAGCCACGGACTATGGTATGGAACCACAAGAAAAAGTCCAAGTTGATATTGCAGATATCGATAAATTCTTCGAGTCAGAAGAAGTTGATCCAGACAAATTAGTCTCACGTCCGCCAGTAGTAACGATTATGGGACACGTAGACCACGGGAAAACAACCTTATTGGATACATTGCGCCATTCACGTGTAACAAGCGGCGAAGCCGGCGGAATCACACAGCATATCGGTGCCTATCAGATTGATATTGATGGCAAACCAATCACTTTCTTGGATACACCAGGACATGCGGCCTTTACAAGTATGCGTGCACGTGGAGCAAGTATCACAGATATCACGATTTTAGTTGTCGCTGCGGATGACGGTGTCATGCCGCAAACCGTTGAAGCAATCAACCATGCCAAAGCAGCAGGCGTTCCAATTATCGTCGCTGTAAACAAAATTGATAAACCAGGTGCAAACCCTCAACATGTTATGCAAGAATTAAGTGAGTATGAGTTAATTCCTGAAGCATGGGGTGGCGAAACGATCTTTGTTGAGATCTCAGCGAAATTCGGCCAAAACATCGAAGAATTGCTGGAAATGATCCTGTTAGTCGCAGAAGTAGAAGATTTAAAAGCAGATCCAACACAACGCGCAATCGGAACAGTGATTGAAGCACGTCTTGATAAAGGTAAAGGTCCTGTGTCAACCTTACTTGTCCAAGGAGGAACACTTCATGTGGGTGACCCAATCGTTGTCGGTAATACTTACGGACGTGTCCGTGTAATGACAAACGATCTTGGCCGTCGCGATAAAGAAGCAGGACCTGCAACGCCAGTAGAAATCACTGGCTTGAATGATGTACCTCAAGCAGGTGACCGTTTCGTAGTCTTCGAAGACGAAAAGACAGCACGTGCAGCGGGTGAAGAACGCGCAAAACGTGCATTATTGGAAAACCGTGCTGCAAGCAGCCGTGTAACCTTGGACAACTTGTTTGAAAGCTTGAAAGAAGGCGAGTTGAAAGAAGTTAACGTCATTATCAAAGCCGACGTTCAAGGTTCAGCAGAAGCATTAGCTGCCTCGCTGAAAAAAATCGAAGTTGAAGGCGTACGTGTGAAAATCGTCCATTCAGCGGTAGGTGCAATCAATGAAAGTGACGTAACACTTGCAGCAGCAAGTAATGCGATCATCATTGGATTTAACGTCCGTCCTACACCTCAAGCAAAAGCGCAAGCAGAAGCTGAAGAAGTAGATATTCGTTTACACCGTATCATTTACAAAGCTATTGATGAAATCGAAACAGCGATGAAAGGAATGCTAGATCCTGAATTTGAAGAAAAAATCACTGGTCAAATGATTGTACGTGAAACATTCAAAGTATCCAAAGTCGGCACGATCGCTGGTGCGTATGTAACAGAAGGCTATATCCGCAGAGACAGCGGTGTCCGTGTGATCCGTGACGGTATCGTTATCTACGAAGGCCAATTGGCAAGTTTGAAACGTTTCAAAGATGACGTAAAAGAAGTCAAAATGGGCTATGAATGCGGTGCTATGATTGAAAAATTCAATGACATCAAAGTAGATGACGT
Organism: Enterococcus sp. DIV1224; assembly: GCF_050555455.1. Taxonomy (NCBI): domain Bacteria; kingdom Bacillati; phylum Bacillota; class Bacilli; order Lactobacillales; family Enterococcaceae; genus Enterococcus; species Enterococcus sp. DIV1224. The sequence continues at coordinate 1,073,911 of NZ_CP187859.1, forward strand.
AATTGAAGGATTTATCATGGAAGAAGTCAAAAATGACTAAAAACTGATAAAAGGAGGCCAATCATTATGGCTAACTATCGTGACCGCCGAGTCGGTCAAGAAATCTTAAAAGAAGTCAATGCGATTCTACGTAAAAAAGTAAGAGATCCTCGTGTGCAAGATGTAACGATCACTGATGTACACGTAACAGGCGATCTTCAACAAGCAACAATCTATTACAGCATCCTTTCTGATTTAGCATCTGAAAAGAAAAAAGCACAAGAAGGATTGGATAAAGCATCAGGATTGATTCGTCGAGAGCTAGGGCACAATCTAAGTATTTACAAAACACCTGAGTTGTCCTTTGAATTAGATGAATCAGTTGTCTATGGCAACCATATCGATGAATTGCTTCGTGACTTGAACAAAGACTAATCAAAAAATCCTGCAAATCCTGTGAAATCAGGGGTTGCGGGATTTTTTTGTTTTCATTAAGACGTATTACTTAAGAGTTCCATGACTTTAGTCTTGCGGCGTGTCAGTTAACTAAAAAAGAGAAAAAGAAAAGTAAAAAATTCGACTTTCTTTTTTCTATAGTATATAAATTTTTGCATATAGATAAAGATCAAGATACCGATGACGGAAGCTAGATTGTAATCCATTGTAGTGACAGTCAGGTTATATAGCCAAGTAACTAGAAGATCAGTGGAACCTGCACCATAAAAGTTTGAATTTGTCGGTCTGCCGCCAGTTAAAAGAAAAATCACGTTGAAGTTATTGACAAGATATAAAATCTAAACAAATGAACAGAAGTGCTTATTAGGTTTCAATTAGGAGTATCTGCGCTAGAATAAGAGTAATAATGAAAAGGAGTGTTACGTATGGATTATTCTAGTAAAGAATACTTTGATAAAATGACGGCTTGGTGGCGTGCTGCCAATTATCTTTCTGTCGGGCAAATTTATCTTAAAGATAATCCCTTACTGAGACGTACATTGAAACCAGAAGATGTCAAAAAACATCCAATCGGTCATTGGGGAACGATTCCTGGCCAAAATTTTATTTATGTCCATTTGAACCGAATCATCAATAAATATGATTTGAACATGTTTTATATCGAAGGGCCAGGACACGGCGGACAAGTCATGGTATCGAATGCTTATTTAGATGGAAGTTACACAGAAATCTATCCAGAAGTAACGGAAGATGAGACAGGAATGCAAAAATTATTCAAGCGATTTTCATTTCCTGGAGGCATTGCTTCTCATGCAGCACCAGAAACACCAGGTTCTATCCATGAAGGGGGAGAGCTTGGATACTCTCTTTCACATGGAGTCGGAGCTGTATTAGACAATCCTGAAGTAATCTCTGCTGTCGTGATTGGTGACGGTGAAGCAGAAACCGGTCCTTTAGCTGGAAGCTGGTTCTCAAATGTCTTTATCAATCCGGCGATAGATGGAGCTGTTTTACCAATCCTTCATTTAAATGGTGCTAAAATAGCTAACCCAACGATCTTGGCACGTAAATCAGATGGAGAATTAGCAAATTACTTTAACGGACTTGGCTGGGAACCTTTCTTTATTGAAGGAAATGATCCAGAAAAATTAAATCCTGTTATGGCTGAAAAAATGGATCAAGCAATCGAGAAAATCAAATCCATCCAAAAAGAAGCTCGCCTGAAGACAGCGACAGATGTCGTGATGCCAAAATGGCCAGTATTGATCGTACGCACACCAAAAGGATGGACCGGTCCAGAAGAATGGGACGGGGAGCCAATTGAAGGAACCTTCCGAGCACACCAAGTACCGATTCCTGTAGATCAAGAACATATGGATCATGCAGATGCTTTACTCCGTTGGTTGAAATCCTATGAACCAGAAAAATTATTTGATGCACAAGGACGTATTTTAGAAGAAATCAGAGAAATCGCGCCCACTGGTGACCAAAGAATGGCAAAAAATCCTATCACCAATGGCGGGATCGATCCAAAACCGCTTATTATGCCAGATTGGAAAAAATATACTTTGCAATTTGAACAACCGGGCTCCGTTAAAGCAGAAGATATGACTGAACTTGGTAAATTCGTTCGCGAGATCATTGAGAAAAATCCAGAAAATTTCCGTATATTTGGTCCAGATGAAACAAAATCGAACCGATTGAATCAAGTTTTCAAAACGACAAATCGCCAATGGATGGAAAAAATCGAACCAGAAAATGATGAATGGCTTTCGTCATCTGGTCGCGTCATCGACAGTCAATTATCGGAACACCAAGATGAAGGGTTCTTAGAAGGGTACGTTCTGACTGGACGGTATGGTTTTTTTGCAAGTTACGAATCATTCTTGCGAGTGGTTGACTCTATGTTGACTCAGCACTTCAAATGGATGCGGAAATCACATGACCTTTCTTGGCGAAATGATTATCCTTCGCTGAATCTCATTGCAAGCTCAACAGTCTTCCAGCAAGATCACAATGGATATAGCCACCAAGATCCAGGAATATTGACACATTTGGCAGAAAAGAAGGCGGAGTTCATCCGTGAATATCTGCCTGCGGATGCAAATACATTGCTCGCAGTCATGGATAAAGCATTCCGCTCGTCAGAAAAAATCAATTTGATCATCTCTTCCAAACATCCGCGTGCTCAATTTTACTCAGCAGAAGAAGCAGCCGTCTTAGTGAATGAAGGCTTGAAAATCATTGATTGGGCTTCGACAGCAAAAGAGGAGGAACCTGAATTGGTCATTGCTGCTGCAGGAACGGAATCTAACTTAGAAGCATTAGTAGCTGTGACTTTGCTGCTGGAAGAATTCCCAAAACTAAAAATCCGGTTCATCAATGTCGTCGATTTATTGAAATTACGTCATCCAAGTCAAGATCCGCGTGGGTTGAGCGATGAAGAATTTGACCAATATTTTACAAAAGACAAACCGATCTTATTTGCTTTCCACGGTTATGAAACATTGGTCCGCACGATTTTCTTTGATCGTCATAACCATCATTTAATGATTCATGGCTACAAAGAAAACGGAGATATCACGACACCATTTGACATGCGTGTGGTAAATGAACTTGACCGTTATCATTTGGCAAAAGATGCAGCTTTAAAAATCAAAGGAAGTCAAGCAGAAGATTTTGCAAAAAAAATGGATCAGAAATTACAAGAACATCAAAACTATATTCGTGAAAATGGTATTGATCTGCCAGAAGTATTGGATTGGAAATGGAAAAATCTTGACCAATAAAATGATAAAATCGACCCCGAAAAACAGAATTTTTTACATTGATCAAGAAACTGAAAAAATAAATAAAAAAAACGGAAAAAAGACTGGAAGAATGGCCAGTCTTTTTTTTCGTTTTTGGGAAGTGAAAACCAATCTATTTACCTGTAAGCCACCCATAAATCCAATCAAATGGTGCAAAGAAAAAATCTTCCATTCTATTCCCTCCTTTAAAAAAAGCATAACATGGTTTCTATTTACATGAGCATGAATTTTGTTACGTTTTTATTGCCGAAAAATAAAAACCGTTCATTATGATGTCAAATTCGTCAGTAATAGATGCAATGTGTTATAATAATTCAGTTAAATCAAAAATGAAATGGAGAAAAGACATGGACGGGTTATTACCTTTATGGAAAGAACGCGGAATGACAAGTCATGATTGCGTATTCAAATTAAGAAAAATCTTACATACGAAAAAAATCGGACATGGGGGTACGCTTGACCCGGATGTAGACGGTGTATTGCCTATTTGTATCGGAAAAGCCACAAAAGTTATCGAATATTTGACAGATTCTGGGAAAATTTATGTGGGCGAGATGACTCTAGGTTTCAGTACAACGACGGAAGATCGATCCGGAGAACGAGTAGAAACAAAACCAGTGGATATGTCTTTATCTGAAAAAAAAATAGATGAAGTGATGGCTTCATTTATTGGTGAGATCACCCAGATACCGCCAATGTACTCAGCGGTAAAAGTAAACGGTAAACGGTTATATGAATATGCACGGAATAATGAACCAGTGGAGCGGCCTGTTAGAAAGGCTCAAATTTACCGTTTTATCCGAACAAGTGAACTGACAAGAGACGAAGTGGCAGGAACCATTTCTTGGCGTTTCGAAGTAGAATGCGGGAAAGGAACCTATGTCCGTACATTAGCTGTGGATACAGGAAAGAAACTTGGTTACCCTGCACACATGTCTGATCTCACTCGAACAGCAAGTGCCGGTATGACCCAAAAAGAAGTGTTAACATTAGAAGAAGTAGCTCAAGCTGTAGAAAACGGTACAATCGATGAGTATTTGCTGCCAATTGAAAAAGGAGTGGAACGGTTCAAACGAGTAGATATTACTGATGAGGTATGGAAGAAAGTAAAAAACGGTATGAGACTTGATTATACTGTATTTGCGCTCCCAGAAATGCCTTCAGAGGAAATTGCCTTGTTTTATAAAGAAAAAGTCGTAAGTATCTACCAGCCAAACCCAAAAGAAAAAAATAAACTAAAACCTAGTAAAGTATTGAGAAATGAGGAATAACGAATGAATATCATCAAGATCAGACATCCTTACCAACCAGAACAAATCCCAGAAGACGATGTCGTTTTAGTACTGGGATTTTTCGACGGCGTGCATATCGGACACCAGAAAGTCATAAAGACAGGTATGGAAATTGCACAAAAAGAAGGATTGAAATTAGCATTGATGACTTTCAATCAACATCCATCGATTGTTTTTAAGAAGATCGATCCTAGCAGTGTGAAGTATTTGACTAGCCTGAAGCAAAAAGAAGAAAAAATGGCAGCTTTGGGTATCGATTATTTATATGAAGTCGATTTTACTTCTTCTTTTGCTCATTTAGCGCCACAAGAGTTTGTTGATCAATATATCGTAGGATTACATGCGAAATATGCTGTTTCCGGTTTTGATTACACCTATGGACCAAAAGACATTGCAGATGTCGCTCATTTTCCTGAATATGCTAAGGGAAGATTCAAAATCGTCACAGTCTCTAAAGAAGAAGAACAAGGCGAAAAAATCAGCTCTACACGTATTCGAGGATTGCTAGACAGCGGTCAAGTAAAAGAAGCGGCAAAACTATTAGGTTGCATATACGAGGTGGAAGGGGTAGTTGTTCATGGCGATGCACGAGGCAGATTATTAGGATTCCCTACAGCAAATGTCAAAGTAAAGAGCACAGTCCATTTACCTAAAGAAGGTGTTTATGTATCGGAAATAAAAATTGGGGAAACTTGGTATCCAGCCATGGGTTCAATTGGACATAACGATACATTCGGTGAAGGACGGGAGCTGACTGTAGAGCTGTATATTTTGGACTTTAATCAAGATATCTATGGCGAGCACGTCAAAGTACGTTGGAATCAATTTTTAAGAGATCAAGTGAAATTTTCAAGTGCAGAGGAATTGATTGAACAACTCAAGGAGGATGAACAAGCAACAGCTGAATATTTTTCTCAGCAATAAAATAATGTCCGTGAGAGCTAATCTTTATGCATAACTAGCAATTACAACGAAATGGTTGATAAATAAGTGCATGAAAGGGCTGTGGCAAAAGTCTTGTCACAGCCCTTTTTCCGAATAAACGGTGTTCCAGAAGTAGCTTCTTCGGAAATAAGCCGAAATTTCACAAAAATTTGAAAAGCAATTTTCGTCAATTCCTTCTTATTTCTTGAAGCTGACCACTTCTGTCACAACCTCTTTCTTTATAAAAATAGAAGGATGCTGCCAATTGATGAAAACGATTACTAGAGCGTATCATTTGCTTTAGACTATATATATTGGTGTACACTCACTTTAAGGCGGAAATAAAAGTTATCCGTAATAACAGGTTTAGGTATAAAAAAGGAGTGGGTACTATGTATAAGGAATTAGAAAACAAAGTCGCAGTAGTAACTGGCGGCTCAAAAGGGATTGGAACAGCGATTGCTCAACGATTCGGGAAAGAAAAAATGAATGTAGTCGTCAACTATAATTCGGATAAAGAAGGGGCAGAAAAAGCAGTCAAAGCAATCGAAGAAGCAGGCGGAAAAGCAGTCTCTGTACAAGCAGATGTCAGTTCTGAAGAAGGAATACAGCGTTTACTTGATACGGCTTTAGAAAATTTTGGGACACTGGACATTTGGGTTAATAATGCTGGGATGGAAAATCAGCATCCGACCCATGAACTTAGCCTTGAAGATTGGGAAAGAGTATTAAAAGTTAATTTGACTGGCGTTTTTATCGGAACGAAAGCAGCTTTGAATTATTTTACAGAGAATGATAAAAAAGGAAATATCATCAATATGTCTTCTGTTCATGAACAAATCCCATGGCCAACATTTGCTCATTACGCTGCTTCAAAAGGCGGGGTAAAATTATTTACCGAAACGGTAGCAATGGAGTACGCACCTAAGGGAATCAGAATCAATAGTATAGGACCTGGCGCTATCCGTACACCTATTAATGCGGCAAAATTTGATGATCCTGAACAAAAAGAACTCTTGGAAAGTATGATCCCACTAGGACGCGTAGGTGAACCAAAAGAAATAGCAGCGGCAGCTGCATGGTTGGCTTCAGACGAATCTAGTTATGTTACAGGTATTACACTATTTGCAGATGGTGGGATGACTTTATATCCTTCTTTCCAAGGTGGAAAAGGATAAGGGTGAATAAAAATGGGTTTATTGATTGCATTGATCCCGGCAGTTGGGTGGGGGATCCAGCCGCTGATTTTGAAAAAGATTGGCGGCAGACCAACAAATGAGATATTAGGAACTGGTATTGGAGCGGTGCTCGTTGGCTTACTCGTTCAATTATTCGCTTCTCCAGCTGGTATTTCAGTGACTACATTTTTGATTAGTTTACTTTCTGGTGCATTTTGGGTTATTGGACAAACAGGACAGTATACATCTTTCAACTTGATTGGTGTTTCTAAAACGATGCCTATCTCGACTGCATTACAGTTAGTCGGAACCTCGTTGATTGGTGTCTTCGCTTTTGGAGAATGGTCTGGAAGTATGGGGAAAATCATTGGTGCAGCAGCGATCATTCTTCTTGTATTTGGTTCTGCTTTAACGGCAATCAGTGATGATCCTGGAAAAAAAGGCGGTATCACAAAAGGAATCAGTCTATTAGCATCAACAAGTATTGGTTATTGGGTTTACAGTGCATTGCCCAAACTAGTTGATGCAAGCGGACTTTCCATTTTCTTTCCGCAAATGATCGGTGTCTTTTTAGGGGCAGTTATTTATGTGATTTTCCGAAAACCAACTGCATTTTCTGAAGACAAGAGTTGGAAAGCAACAATAGTTGGAGCCATCTTCAGTGTGTCAGCGTTGGCTTATATTTTTTCAGCGAATGAAAATGGGGTTGCTACTGCATATATCATTACACAGCTAAACGTAGTTATCTCTACATTAGGCGGTATGTACATCCTGCATGAAAATAAGACACCAAAAGAAAAAAAATTAACGATTATCGGCTTGTTGCTGATCGTAGTAGGAAGTATGGTCACGGTCTTTATTTGAGGATAAAGAGAGCAAAAGAATACTTATAAAAAGTGCTAGAATTTCCAACACCATTGGAAATTCTAGCACTTTTAATCGTTTAAGAAACAAGTGAAATATCTGTCTGCATCAATAATTTTCCATTGATCCATTGACTAAAGTTCGTTACATAATTAAAATTACCACCTATAAGTATCTCCGCATGATTATCTTTATAAAGATCGTATTGTAAAAGACGGTCTTTTTTATTTGCGTAAACATCGTTATGGTACTGGACTAATTGTTCTCGGAATTGATTAATCGCTGTAAAATCACGATACTGAAGGTTGAAACGCATCGTGATTGGTGCATCTAGCATGAATCGCTGCATGTCTTTTGCTGCTTCATCTGCTTGATCTCCGTAAAGAAATTCAAAAAGATTACGTTCAGAAAATTTCCATTGTCCGCCGACCTTTGTTCCTTTTAGTTTTCCTTCATGAAGATAATTTCTGATAGAACGTGTAGTAACACCTAATTGTTCGGCTAATTCATTTACTGAGTAAAAATCTTTCAATGTTCACCCTCCTATGTGAATGGTTCTATTGGTTTGGTTGTTAGTTGCTTTATCACGAGATGTAGAAAGAACGATCTCACTTAAAGTCATTGCAAAAAACGAATCAGAAAATTCTAACTTTTCTTTCTCTAAAGAAATTCATTCTCTTCTAAAGTGATATTATATTTAAATATACCTGAAAATAATGGATAGTATTATGAAAGATTGCTGATATTTTCTCGTATTTTTTCCTTATTCAAAAGATTTGCAGGAAAATTGCTGAAAAATAATTTTACTAAGTTGAAAATTCAAGGTCATTCGTATCAGTGATTTTTTTTCAGCACAAGAAAGACTCCTTATAAAAGCAGCAGATACGTTGCCAATTAAATGTTTAACCAGTGAGGATAAAAAGGATAGAACAAAGCCTGTACAAGGTAATGGATAGATTCTTCGCCAGTACAGGTTTTGTTTGTATAAAGCTTTATCGCCAAAATTTATCATGGTCTTTCTTGTCTTCAATATTAAATGAAATCAAATGGTCAATCAGTTCCCAATTGATTGCACTTTTCCAAGGAACTTTGATGACATTATCCGTATATATGTAACCAATTTCTTGGATAGTCTTTTCAAGGGCACGAATCGCTGCTTTTTCTGGTGCGATGGAAAAATGATTTTTAGCAAAACTGAATGCAATAATAAAGGTACCATGATCAGTAAAGATAGGCTGGTTCCATTTTACAGTTGTGTCTAGCTGGGGATATGTCTTCGCTATCTTAGAGAAAAGGTCATTGATCTTTTGTTGGTTTTCTTTTTCTTTTATTTGATCAATAATCAGCCGGAATTTTTCCATTCTAAAACGCCTCCATTAAGTGGTTTGATTTATTTTACCAGAAAAACAATGGTTATGTATAAAAATAAATTAGAAAACAAGCAATATTGTATCCGGTATATTTTGATGATAAGATGGCTCAAAGACCAAAATAGAAAAGAGGCATAAAAATGATTGACTTGGCAAAGAAATTCTCACACGCAAATATTTATTTTGAGTTGTATCATCATCGAGCTATTTATACAAATGAAGATGCTTTGGTGGTGAAGAAAGAGCAAGGATTTACAGGCACAGAGACCAAAAGCTTATTCTTAAAAGATAAAAAAGATAATAACTATGTATATCTGACTTTTACTACGAAACAAACGGATTTCAAAGCATTAGGAAAGATCATCGGTAAAAGGCTTTCTATTGTTTCATCAGAACGGATGGAAGAACAAACGGGACAAAAACAGGGCGCTGTTTCTCCATTTGGTTACGAAGAACAGATACCGATTATTATTGACGAAGAACTATTGTCAAAAGAAAAACTTGTTTTTGCACCAGGGAGACCAGATCAAACGATGGTCATCAAAACGATTGACTTAAACAAAATCATCCAGCTACTTAAAATACCGATGTTTTTAATGCCAGCAAATGAAAATAACAACTAATCAAACAAAATAGTGCGTACTAGGAGCTGAAGCATTATGATAAGATATCCGTCATTAGGAAAAAACACAACGATAGGGATTACTGCACCATCATCGGGCGTACCAGAAGAACACCACCTGTTACTAGGAATGGCTTTAAAGAGTATGGAAGAAAAATCTTTTCATGTCGTTACTGGAAAGACGCTGTGGACGCAAGATAAAGAAAAATCAGCTCCAGCAAGAGAACGAGCAGATGAATTCAATCAAATGATGCAAGATGAGAATATCCAAATGATTCTTCCGCCTTGGGGAGGAGAATTATTGATTGAGATCCTCGATTCTGTCGATTTCGATGCGCTACAGCCAAAATGGATAGTAGGTTATTCAGATATTAGTACGTTGCTACTCGCCGTCACATTAAAAACAGGGATAGCCACTGCACATGGGACCAACCTTATTGATTTAAGAGGGAATTATTCAGATAAAACGACAGCGATGTGGAAAAGTGTGCTAGAAACAGGCAAAGGAGAATCAATCTTACAGCATTCTTCTGAAAAATATCAAAAAGAATGGCATCATGAGCAACCGTCAGCTTCAGTTTTCCATCTTACTGAACCAACAAATTGGCAATCAGTCAGCGGAGATGTAGTAAGGATAAAAGGCCGATTATTAGGTGGTTGTATAGATACGATCAGACATTTAATTGGTACACCTTATGGAGATGTCCAAACGTTTAAAAGAACGTATAATGATGGAAAGCCAATCTTGTGGTTTCTAGAAAACTGTGAGCTATCGTCCGTTGATTTAAGAAGATCACTTATTCAGATGAAACTAGCAGGATGGTTTGAGGACAGCTCGGGTATCATGTTCGGCAGAAGTGCAGCAGAGGATTTGCTAGATTATCGAATGAAGGATGTATATGAAGATCTTTCAAAAGAATTGAACATACCAATCTTGTATGATATTGATTGCGGTCATGTACCGCCACAACTAACATTAATCAACGGTGCCTACGCAGAAGTAGCGGTAGAAGACGGAAAAGCGACTGTTTTGCAAACGTTTATTTAGCAAAAAATATAGGGGATTTTCCACGTGAGGTTGTGAAAAAGCTCCCTTGCATCAAGTAATACGAACAGCCAAATAAAAACAGCTTCTCATGGTTTATGACTATTGTGACTTGTGGCTGAGGATTTGATAGGAGAACAGTTTTTATTTAATGATTTTTTACAAATTTAAGAAAAAATAGTTCTAATTGTGAAGCAATAAAAATAGATGTTTTGCTATCCTTATATAAGTAAGATATATTTTTGATAATGGAGTGAGATTATGGATGTAGTTAACTTGATAAATGACTTCGAAGGTTTTAGTATTTACAAAGAATTTGATCCAAAATTGTTTGCAAAAAGGTTCAATAAGTTGAAGAGACCAAGTGAATTTGAATATTATTTTAATATATTTGAGAAGCAACTCAGAGCAACTGATAACAAAAATTATCTTTTATATCATGAAAATGGATTATCTTGGACCGATGCTTTATTGAAGCTTTGCGAGAAAAAATTGAATAGCCGTGAAGAATTTGATTCTTTTCTAGAAAAATTCCGGTCACCTTATATTAATGAAGTATATATTCAGAAGAAACGTATAGATTATGGACAAGATAAACTAGAAGGGTTTAGTAGATTTGATATCAATCAAGAATATGATCCACGTCTTTTTACAAAAACATTTGGGAATGTAAAAGAACCAAGAGAATTTGTTAACCATTTTTCCGTATTCGAACAACAACTGAAGGCTTCCGCTAATAGCAAAAGTTTAGAAATCTATCATAAAAATGGGCTAGTTTGGACGCAAGCTGTTTTAAATCTATTAAAAAATAGATTAACAGTATCATCTAGATACGATACATTTTTGAAAAATTTGAATTCACCATTTATCAATGACCGCTATATTAAGCAAAAACTTGATGAATTAGTTGCTCCTGCTCTCGCTAAAAAAGAAATAGAAGATACAGGCGTAAAAAAGAAAATTCCACTTCCAGTAAGAAGAGAAAAGAAAAAACAAGTTGTTCAAGCTGCTGGATCAACAAGTCATTTTGAGAAATTTGAGAAACAAGATACAAAGAAAAATCTTTCACAGATAAAATCAATGACACTAAGTCATTCTAATGAACAGCAAGAATTAACCTATGCACAATTACAATTTGATAATAACGTTAAATTTCCTAATAATGCTAGAAGTGTTTCTGCAGAAAAGACTATCTATGCAACCATTCGACACACTAAGGACCAGCCTATCAAAGACCAGCAAAAAAACTATAGAAAAGAAAGTGAAAGAAGCTGACAAAATGCTGTCAGCTTCTTTTTGTATAACATATTAGAAAGTTTAATTATCTATAACTGTCACATTGATTAACTGTTTCACGTCATTTGGGTTGCCTGTAGGAATAACAACCACAGATGCATGATCAATGATTTCTTGAGTTGTTTTTTTAATGAATGCTGGGTCAGAGGCTTGATCTGCAGGCATTTGCCAATGTGAAGGAACTGGATAACTAGTGATCGTCCCGTCGTGGTTACTAGAATACACTAGAATTCCTTGGTAGCCGTATTTCCCAGTAAGCATAACTACGTCTTTTGGATAACCTACGCTCCCTGCATCATAGGGATCGATAGGTGTTCCTGCCGGATAATGAATAACATGTAGTTCAAAATCGCCTGATGCATCTTTAAAAGTATTACCCTTGACAGCCAACCAAACGCGTGCGTACTCAATTTGCAGATCAGAATATCCTGCTAACGGATCTACTGACTGAGAAGACTGTGAGAAGGATGTGTCTGCTGTGGAAGAAGAAAGACTCGTGTCAACCGTATCACTAGATATAGAAGAAGGGTTGGACTCTGAAAGTTTGCTGGTGGTTGAAGATGCATCCGATTCAGAAGAAGCTGATTTCTGTGTACTTGATTTTTCAGCTGAACTAGTTTGTCTGATGGAACTTTTGACTGCGGTCGCAGATGACTCACTGGTTTCTTTACTAGCAGATGTACATCCTACAAGGAATAAGGAGATCGACGCTAAAATAAACCCTAACTTTTTCATATAAAACACCTCATCACTTTAATTAATACTAGTATAGCATAATTCTAAATTTCTCTGGTTAAAGGAGAAGCGTAGACAAAAATTTCTATACATTGATTAAATCTGTCTTTTGTTTATGTATTTAGGGAAATTTCCCATTATCTGCTACCTAAGAACTATTATTGAAATTAAGTTTCTTAAAGTGTAATAGCTATTGTAACCGGTTTCTTTTGTACTTATACTAAACCTGCGACACAAGATATGCACGGAAGGAGTTGACTTATTATTATGATGGAAAAGGTTCAACGCTTTGGTGGAGCTATGTTTACACCGGTTTTGCTTTTTTCTTTTTCGGGTATCATGGTGGCTTTATGTATCATCTTCAAAAACCCAATGTTAGTGGGGAGTATTGCTACAGAAGGAACAGCATGGTATTCGATCTGGTCAGTGGTTGAAAGTGGTGCTTGGACCGTATTCAATCAAATGGAGTTGTTGTTTGTTATTGGATTACCTATCGGATTAGCTAAAAAAGCAAGTGCTAGAGCAGTGATGGAAGCATTTGTAGTCTATATTACTTGTAATTATTTCATTTCTACTATGTTAGGCTTTTATAGCGGATTTTTTGGTGTTGATTTTTCTGCCGACCCGGGCGGTGCGAGTGGACTGAAAATGATTGCGGGTATCAAAACATTGGATACAGGAATTATAGGGGCAATCTTGATTTCAGCTGTTGTAGTGTATCTGCATAATCGATTCTTTGATAAAAAGCTGCCGGATTTTTTAGGGATCTACCAAGGGTCATCATTTGTTGTGATTATCAGTTTTTTCGTCATGTTGCCTATTGCATTTTTGATCTGCCTTATCTGGCCCAAGATCCAGTTGGCAATTAGTTCATTGCAAGGTTTCTTAGCAGGTGCTGGTATCTTTGGTGTCTGGCTTTACACTTTTTTAGAACGTATTTTGATTCCAACCGGTTTACATCATTTTATTTACGCACCGTTTGCATTTGGTCCAGCAGTAGTAGAAGAAGGGATTGCGAGATACTGGATGACACATCTTCAGGAGTTTGCTCGCAGCGAACAGCCACTTAAGCAGCTTTTTCCAGAAGGCGGTTTTGCTTTGCACGGGAATTCAAAGATATTCGCTTCTCCAGGTATTGCCGCAGCGTTTTACTTCACTGCAAGATCTGAGAATAGGAAAAAGGTGCTGACGATCCTGATCCCCGCTACTTTGACAGCTGTTTTGGCGGGTATCACTGAGCCATTAGAGTTTACGTTTCTATTTATATCTCCACCATTATTTGCTGTTCATTCATTTTTGGCTGCTACAATGGCAGCAATAATGTATGGTTTTGGCGTGGTAGGGGATATTGGTGGTGGATTTATTGACTTGTTCGTGAAAGTCTGGATTCCATTATTCCAAAACCATAAAGGGATGATCTTTACTCAACTAGTGATTGGGCTAGCTTTTACAGGGATCTATTTTGTTGTGTTCCGATACCTGATTCTCAAATTTGATATTGCTACTATGGGAAGAGAAGAGAATACCGACGCTGTTAAATTATATACTAAAAAAGATTACAAAGAAAAAGAGAGGAAAACTTCAAAAACAGAAATTGAAAATGTATATGAGAATCAAGCTGCTGTTTATTTAGAAGGTTTTGGAGGGGCCGACAATATTGAAAAAGTCACAAATTGTGCTACACGCTTGAGAATAACTGTAAAAAATGAAATGTTGGTTTTAGAAGATACGATTTTTAAAGAAGGTGGAGCACACGGTGTAGTGAGAAACGGTAATGCTTTTCAAGTAATAGTTGGTTTGGACGTGCCACAAGTACGTGAACAATTTGAACGTTTATTAGAAATAGAACAATAGTTTCACAAAAGTCTTAACAGACAGATAGAAAGGGGATGTTAATATGAAAAAATTTTCAATCACGATTGCCGGCGGAGGGAGTACATTTACTCCTGGAATTGTTTTGATGCTTTTGAAACATCTGGATAGATTTCCTATCCGGCAAATCAAATTTTATGACAATCTGGAGGAAAGACAAGCACGTATTGCTTCTGCGTGTGAGATTTTATTGAAGGAAAGAGCACCAGATATTTTATTTACAGCCACTACTGATCCAGAAACAGCATTCACTGATGTTGATTTTGTTATGGCACATATTCGTGTTGGCTTATATGCGATGCGGGAAAAAGATGAAAAAATTCCGTTGAAGTATGGGGTAGTTGGTCAGGAAACTTGTGGACCTGGCGGAATTGCTTATGGGATGCGTTCAATTGGCGGTGTTTTAGAGTTGATAGATTATATGGAAAAATATTCACCAAATGCGTGGATGCTCAATTACTCTAATCCAGCGGCGATCGTGGCAGAAGCGACTCGAAAATTACGTCCTAAAGCAAAAATCATCAATATATGTGATATGCCGGTGGGAATTGAAGAGCGTATGGCTCAAGCTATCGGCTTAGCTTCACGCAAAGAAATGGTCGTACGCTACTATGGCTTGAATCATTTTGGTTGGTGGACGGATATCCGAGATACAGAAGGAAATGATTTGATGCCTAAAATTCAAGAATATGTTAGTCAGTTTGGTTACGCTCTACCATCGGAATCTCAAGAATCACAACAAACCGATGCAAGTTGGAAACATACATTTATGAAAGCAAAAGAAGTATATGACATTGACCCAACTACTCTTCCTAACACTTATTTGAAATATTACTTTTATCCGCAAGATGAAGTAGCGCACACCAACCCAGAGTTTACGCGTGCAAATGAAGTGATGATTGGACGCGAAAAACAAGTATTTAATGAATGTGATCGTATCACTAATAGTGGTTCAGCAGAAAATACGATACTGGAAATCGATGAACATGCTAGCTATATCGTTGATTTAGCACGAGCAATTGCCTATAACACTCATGAAAGGATGTTGCTGATCGTACCTAATAACGGAGCTATCGAGAATTTTGATGAGTCGGCGATGGTAGAAATACCCTGTATAGTTGGCAGCAATGGACCAGAACCATTGATACAAGGAAAGATTCCACGCTTCCAAAAGGGATTGATGGAACAACAAGTAGCTGTCGAAAAATTAGTAGTCGAAGCTTGGGAAGAAAGGTCTTATCAGAAATTATGGCAAGCACTGACATTATCAAAGATTGTTCCAAACGCAAAAGTTGCAAAAGATCTATTAGATGATTTGGTGAGTGTAAACCAAGAGTACTGGCCTGAATTGAAATAGCAGTATCCCAAATACATCGTGGTCCTCCTCTATTAAAAAATAGTTTCATGTTATTGCATATACTAATAATAGAGGAGGAATCGTATGGAACTAGAAAAATTGATTCATCAACATGCAGAAAAATTAAGCGAACTAGACCGAGGAATCTTGAACTTTATTTTATCGGATCCTAGCTTGATACAAAATTTGAAAATAACTGACTTAGCGGAAAGACTTTATGTCTCAAAATCTTCCATTATGAGAACAACTAAGAAATTGGGGTTTTCTGGTTATTCTGAGTTCAAATATTTTTTACGACATGTAAAAAACAAAGAAAATGGACTTAGAACACAAGAAGACATTTTTGAAAAACAACTGGAAGATATCCAGCAGACGCTTCATTATATGAAGGCTGTCAACTTAAAGCCAATCCTTCAATGCTTAGACCGAAGTAAGATGATCTATTGCTATGCAACGGGATTTTCACAAAAGAAAGTAATTAATGAGTTTTATAAAATGATGCTAGGTATTGGAAAGAGAGTAATGGTGTTGCCAAATAAGACGGAGTTTGATATGGCCATGCCACTGATAACATTAGAAGATATGGTCATTATTGTTTCTTTGAGCGGTGAAACACATGAGGTCAAAGAAAATCTGACTGTCTTTGAATTACAGAAGATTCCAGTTTTGACCATTACTGCAGCTGGAGATAATTATTTCGCACGCCATAGTACTTATCATTTAAATTATTATTGTAATCGCTTTATCCTTGGAAAAGAAAATAAACCATTTCAATCATTGATCAGCTTGAGTTGCTTAGCGGATTATTTAGTTCGTGCTTATGGTGTATATACGCTGAGAGAGGAGAGCTAGATGAGAAGAAACAGGATAGAAGGACTCTGGAAACACATTTTACTTGGTTATTGGATAGCCGCAGCTTTCCTTTTTTATTTCTATGCTATATTAATGACTATCAGAATGAATGGAATGATACACGAAGCTTTTTTCCATAATCCATATATCGCTCTTGGTTCTTTATTTCCTTTTTTAATGTTATTTCAAGCAAGTATTCTTTATTTTTTAGAAAAAAGAACAATTGAACCCAGCTTGTTAAGAATATACCTACAATTTACTGTTGTCCAACAAGTTATAACAGGAAATCTAATAGGAGCTCTTTTAGCTTTTCTCTATGTAAGAAATTTAAAAAAATGTGGGAAGAAGTCAACTATATACAGCAAAGTACTAGTTTTATCTAGCACAATTTTTATAGGAACCATTAGTCTACTAGCAATATTTTTTCTTTTACGAATGAGTTAAGAAGTTGGTTCTCCATTTTTAATTTAAAATAGAAAAATAAAAGAAAAAGTTTAACACGATATATAAATTTGTAAATTAATGGGATCTTCTATAGTGAACATAAATAGAGTGTATCTTCTTTAATAAATACCATAAAAAAGTGTGACAAGCAATCATTGTTAGAATTGCTTGTCACAACATTGATAAGAGTATCCAATTGAAGAGAATGTTTAGGAGAAAGGGTCTCCGTACTTTTTATAGTAATCATAGTATCCAAGTTTGTATAGACGAATCGTTTTTTGTCTTGTTTCTTCTGTTTCAAAATGGACTGCTTGAAGAATCAAATCTGTGAATTCTATAGGAGCTGTTCCATTCGCGGTAATCAAGTTATGATCTTTTACAGCTTGTTGTTCTATAAAATCTTCTTTATTATGATAATTTTCCGATTCTAACCAAGGTAATTGCGCATTTCCGGTGTGTTTGTAACCTTGCAATAATCCGCTCTGTGCTAAATAATCAACTGCCCCACAAATAGCAGCTACTGGTACGCCTGTTTTTAAAAATTTATCGATTATTAAATATAAATGGTGGTTTTCTATGTCCCATGAATTGCCACCAATCATAATAAAGAGATCAATTTTTTCAGGTATTTGTTCGATTAAATAATCGATTTTTGTTTTTAGTCCTCCAATGGAAGTGACCTCTGATTGGATAGAAGCAGTTTTATTTTGCCATCCCTCATTCTGGTTTAGTATGCTAGTAATGTAAGCCCCTTCCCAATCGGCATATTCCTCTAATAGAAACGTAATCGCAGTTTTCATTTTCAAGCTCTCCTTTATTATCTATGACAAGGACAACAGTTTTAATATACAGACATTCATTAAATTTGGATAGCGACAGAGGAAACAACAATTCTTAAGTTTTAGACAGAGTACATAGGCAGCCAACTTTATTTACTAGCATTATAACATTTTGCATACGTAGATGACAAAGAACCAGCTGCCTCAACGTTACTGTCTATGAAAGAATCTTAGATTGAGTCAGAAAGTCTACTATTGATTCTATTCTGCGAATCTATTCGAATTAAGAAGAATACTGTCGGAAAGTTTCTTTGATTGATGGAAAAATTGAGTACCAAAAGAGAAAAAATAACTGGTCTTCTAGGTAGCGGCTCTGACTAGCTTCTCTATTTATTAGAATACAATCTAAAAAGAAACTGGAAGGTAAAAAGTATTTATAAAAACGAAACAATAAAACGTGTCAAACATTCAGCATGATATATATAACCATGTAACCAGTTCATTAAGAAAATAGTGAAAGCCACAGAAAATAAAGTTTCTGCGTACATTCATATCCCATTTTGCGAGCATATCTGCTATTACTGTGCCTAGCTGATAATTTGACAACAAGGTGATTGAATTTGAATTTTTTTAAAATTAGTATTATTTTTTTATGAAATATGATTTGTCAAATTAAGCTAGAATAAAATGCTTCTTGTACATAGCTCAAAAATATTTCGATTGGTGTTCTGTAATTCAATGATTTTCTTGGAATATGATTACGTTGATTGCTGACACTGGAAATAAATGTCTGATTCACTTCTCTAAAATCCATTGATTTCGGCAGTCCATTACGACGCAGAATCCCGTTAGAATTCTCGTTTAATGGGCGTTGAGAAGGTGTTCCAGGGTCCGCAAAATATATATCAATATCATGTTGGTTACTAATGGCTTTCCAGTTAGAAAATTCTTTTCCACAGTCAAACGTAATAGATTTAAAGAAGTTTTTAGGGAAGCGAGAAAACCATTGATTAAGGGCAGTTTCAATATCTAATGCCTTACGGCCGTTGGGTTTAATCGTGATAATGACTTTAGATAATCTTTCAACTAAAGTAATGACGGCACTTTTATGATGAATGCCAACGATCGTATCACCTTCAAGGTGACCAAACTCAGAATTGAAATCAGGATAATTATCAGGTCGATCATGGATTGAGCGCTGATACTGTTGTTTTCCCCGTTTTTCCTGATGGCCATTGGGTTTTCTTTTACCTTTCATCGGTAGTGTGTCAATATCAAATATTCCTTTAGAAAATAAACGATAAAGTGTTCTCATACCGCATGAAACAGGCCTTTCTTTTCGCCCGATAATGACGTCAGGCGTCCAACCAAGAGTGACTTTCTCTTTAATGTAATCTACTTCATGAGCAGGTAATTGAATGACTTTTCTACCACATTTTTTCTTATTTTCTTTATACTGGTGCCAATAATCAAGAGCAGTCTTGCCTTGGTTGAACTTATTGACTACACTATAAATAGTTTGTATAGCACGTCCCATTCGGTTAGCGATTTCAACCGGCTTATTATGTTGAAGATAATATGATTCTATCATTGTCAGTTCGTCTATGGTAAGATGTTTGTAGGTCATTTATGGTTACACTCCTTTGTTTTCTTTCGTCGGAAATACAATTTGAGTGTACCATAAATGCCTTTTTATTTTTCTAACTTAATTTTACAATTCGCGAAATATAAAAATAGCAACGGTTATG
Organism: Enterococcus sp. DIV1224; assembly: GCF_050555455.1. Taxonomy (NCBI): domain Bacteria; kingdom Bacillati; phylum Bacillota; class Bacilli; order Lactobacillales; family Enterococcaceae; genus Enterococcus; species Enterococcus sp. DIV1224. Next base: position 1,093,534 of record NZ_CP187859.1, read on the forward strand.
ATTCTAAAACAACTTTTTGAGATACTACAAATTATTAACCTTGTTATTAATTTATAGTTATGTTGTCTTTATAAGGCAAATTTAAATTTTGGAGGATTCATAATGAAAAAGAAATATCTGGACTTAAAATGTGGATTAGTGTAATAGCAGTAACTTTTGTTTTGTCCGTAGTAGCAACAAGTGGGAGTATGATTATTTCAGCGAATGAGTTGATTCTGGATGAAACTCAGAATAGTAAAAGCAATTTTAGTTCTGAAGATTTGTCAGTTTATTACTCGGAAGAAAAAAAGAATTCCGAACTAGCCCTTGAAAAAATCAAGGAAGAATATGGAGATGTTCAACCTAAATTTAACGAAAACGGAGAAATATTATTAACACCTGAAGATGAATTAAGAATGGGACAAGCAATCAATCAGTATTTAGCAATGATTTGATTCAATCCAAGAATGCGAGGCGTAGGGAAAAATTGGTGGAACTCAACTGGTTTTGTGGCTGGTGTCATTGATGTAGGATTAATCGTTTTGGGTCTAGGTTTAGCAAATTCAAGTGTTAATACGGTAAAAGCAATTATTAGAAAAAACAAGCGAAATATTGCTCGAGTAACTGAAAATGTGATTGTTGCGCAAATTGGAATTACCACTGTAAGAGGAAAAGCGCTCGCAGATGTAGAAATCGCCTTAGCTTTAGCTGGTACTTCGGTTGGAGGTCTAATCGCAGAAGGCCTTGATCGAGTAGATGGAAGAAATGATATTATCTTTGGGCATAGCGCTAGACAAGTTTAAAATTCAAGTAGATGAGGAGCTATAAGTGACAATAGGAGAAAATTTGAATTTTTTAGGTAGAATACTGCTAGGAGTATTGAGTGTGTGCTGCTTTATCATTGGCACACGATTTCTCTTGAAAGAAAAAAACAATTGTTCGTTTCAATTTAGGAAAAGAAATGTCAAAAACAGACTATATAAAGGTAGAAACATATTTAAAAAAATATAAGCTATTTGTTTTTTGGTGCTTTGTGTTTCTTACGATATGTTTAATTTTGGTACATTTTTAAAAAACTACCCTTCTTCTAAAAGTTCATTTGCAAGGTCTGCAGTTTCAAAATAAAGTTCTTCAGAAATCACATTCAATCCAATAATTCTCCTGGATTTTTTTATTGGTTAAAAAAATGAGAAGATTTCAAAATAAGCTCAGTACATCATATAAAATTGACATCTTGTCCCTTTTGTATTACAATGTGATACAAAAGGGAGGCGATAATATGGCTATGATTACGGTTCGTGTGAGTGATGCCGAAAAAGAATGGCTTTCTTATATGGCGGAATTTTATGGGATTACTTTATCTGAGCTTCTAAAAACCTATTCGATGGAACAACTAGAAGATGAATACGATCGTCAAACGGCTGAAATTGCCCATAAACATTGGGTAGAAAGTGGAAAAACAACAGTATCCATGGAAGAAATCCTTCATGAATTTGGAGGGCTGGAATGACCTACCGTTTAGAATTCACGCCTGAAATTCAGAAACAACTTCGTAAAATGGACAAGCATCAAGCGACGCTGATTGTTCGATGGCTGTATCAACATATTGATGGTATTGACGATCCGAGAAAATTCGGAAAAGGATTGACCGCTAATCGTTCAGGACAATGGCGTTATCGAATTGGCAAATATCGTGTGTTGGTAGAGATAGAAGATGATCAAATGGTTGTTATCGCTATTCAAGTGGGACACCGAAGAAATATCTATGATTAAGAGACTATTTATTTTTACAAAAAAATAATAATAGGAATCTAGTTAAAACTCTTGAAGTGAGAGATTTAACTAGTTTTTTTATGAATAAAGGAAGGACAAGATTGTTTAGGAGGAATCATGAACGTAAAAAAAATCATCCAAGAAGTCGATTCTTGGATTTTTTAGTGGATTTGTTTGCCAAATACGTTTAGTATGCGTATATGAGAGGTTGTAAGCAAAGCGTTGTGACCTGAGCACTTAAGGAGGAATCTGTGAAAATAGCTTTTCATATTTTTGCAGATTTTGAGTTAATGCCGAAGGTCAGCTTTGTGAACACCGTTTATCGAGAGGTTGTGAAAGCCACATGTAGCTCCGATGACAATAAGCAAGCATTTTTGGAACTAGACTTCTTAGATTATAAACATGCGGCTTATTTCAAGGAGCTGGTGCTTGAACACCGTTTAAAGAAGGTCGAAAACAGGTACGACTTTTCGACGTAAGGAGAAAGAATTTCAATGATAGAAACAAATATTCCCGCAGAAAATAAGGTTTCTGCGTACATTCATATCCCATTTTGCGAGCATATCTGCTATTACTGTGACTTTAATAAAGTTTTTTTAGAAGGGCAACCGGTAGATGAGTATGTGGAAATGCTGCTGAATGAAATGAGATTAATGCTGGAAAGTCATCCGACAGCGAATTTGGAAACACTTTATGTAGGGGGCGGAACACCAACCTCTTTATCTGCTAAACAACTTGATCGATTGTTATCAGGAGCTAGAGAGATCTTGCCTTTCCAGGATGGTAAAGAGTTTACTGTAGAAGCGAATCCTGGCGATTTGACCCGTGAAAAGCTTCAAGTGATGAAAAACTATGGCGTCAATCGTTTATCCATGGGAGTTCAGACATTTGACAATCGCTTATTGAAAAAAATTGGACGTAAACACACCGCAGAAGATGTGTATCAAACGATGCAATTTTTAGAAGCAGAAAATTTTACCAATGTAAGCATCGATTTGATTTATGCATTACCGGGACAAACACTAGAAGGGTATCGGGATACTTTGGAAAAAGCTTTGGCTTTGGATCTGCCTCACTATTCTTTGTACTCATTGATCCTAGAAAACAAAACAATGTTCATGAACTGGGTACGACAAGGAAGACTCGAACTGCCTGATCAGGAAACGGAAACTAAAATGTTTGAAGAGACCATTGAAGCAATGGAAAAGCATGGACGTCACCAATATGAAATAAGTAACTTTGGGCTTTCCGGACACGAGTCGCAGCATAACTTGATGTATTGGAACAATGACCATTATTTTGGGTTTGGAGCAGGAGCTAGCGGTTATCTTGGAAATATTCGTTACCGCAACAAAGGACCAATCCAACACTATTTACGTCCATTACGAGTCAATGAACGCCCGGTATTGGAAGAAGAAAAGTTGACACGAAAAAATCAAATAGAAGAAGAAATGTTCTTGGGGCTAAGAAAAAAAACTGGGATTGCTAAAAAACACTTCTATGATCGCTATCAACAAACGATTGAATCGGTGTACGGAGATGTGTTGATGAAGTTAGAGGAAGAAGGGTTACTTGTTAATGAAGAAGACCGTATTTATTTGACACCTAGAGGAACTTTTTTGGGAAACAATGTGTTTGAGCGTTTTTTGTTTGAAAAATAGTTTAAAGAATATTTGTTTTTTATCGGAATTTAAATAAAAAAGTTCAAAAATACAATAAAGAACTATTGAAACGTTGATATAACTGGATTTATAGCGATTGCTCAGAGTTAGCACTCTGAACGGTAGAGTGCTAAAAAATGAAGTCTTTCTCTTGACAGGAGAAGGGTTTCTTGCTATATTTATAAGTGGATTAGCACTTAGAATCTATGAGTGCTAATGAGAGGTGAGGAAGATGTTAACAAAGCGACAAAACGACATTTTACGTCTGATCATCCAACACTATACGAGTAGTGGCGTGCCCGTTGGTTCCAAAACATTGATGTCTGAGGGAGTCAAGGCCAGTTCAGCAACGATTCGCAATGATATGAAGGCATTAGAAGATGAAGGGTTGCTGTTGAAGACTCACTCTTCTTCTGGGCGGATTCCATCTGCTTTAGGCTATCGTTATTATGTGGATCATTTGTTAAAACCTGCTCGCGTAGCAGAAGATGATCTGCTGCTGATACGTCAGTCTTTAGGTAGAGAATTTCACGAGATCAATGATATCATTAAGCAATCTGCTGAGATCTTATCTGAGCTGACAAGTTATACGACTTTTTCGTTGGGACCTGAAATAAAAGACCGCCGATTAACAGGCTTTCGTATCGTACCCTTGAATAATCGACAGATCATTGCGATTGTCGTGACAGATATGGGAAATGTAGAAAGCCAAGTGTTCACTCTTCCCGAATACATGGGAAGTCAGGAACTAGAAAAAATGGTGCAAATTGTAAACGACCGTCTAGTCGGGGATCCTCTGATGACGGTGTACCATAAACTACGTACAGAGATTCCGATGATTCTTCATAAATATTTCCAGACGACAGAAGGGATGTCCCAGTTGTTTGACACCGTTCTTGGTCATGTATTTGAAGAAAAAGTTTATGTCAGTGGACAAATGAATCTCTTGGATTATGAGCCCCGTCAAGATCTTGATCAGTTTAAATCGATGTTTTCTTTTATGAAAGACTCCGATGGACTTACACAAATGATCACTCCGATGGATAGTAATATTCATATCAAGATCGGTGCTGAATTAGGTAATGATTTATTGCAGAATATGAGCATGATTCAAGCAAGTTACGAGATAGATGGTCATGGAAGAGGTACAATAGCCTTGTTGGGGCCGACTAGTATGCCTTATTCTCGGATGTTTGGTCTAGTGGATGTTTATCGAAGAGAACTAGCAGCTAAGCTTGCTGATTACTATCGATCACTTGACTTGTCAAACTCGTAATGTGAATAACGAAGCTATTTGCAGCTGATCGTTCTCTCTTTCTTAATAAGAGCAATCAAACAGCTGACTGAATAATGAAAGGAAGACTGTATCGTGAAAGAAAATCAAGAAGAACTAGATAAAGAAATGACAGATGCTCAACCAGAACCGGAAATCGATGTCGAAGCTGCAGAAGATTCAGGCATTTCAGAAGTTGAAGCGGAAGAATTCGAATCAGCAAAATTAAAAGCTGAATTAGAAGAAATGGAAGATAAATATTTGCGAGCTCGTGCGGAAATCGCAAATATGGCAAATCGAGGAAAAAATGAACGTGAGCAATTACAAAAATACCGTTCACAAGATTTAGCCAAAAAATTGCTTCCATCAATTGACAATCTGGAACGTGCATTAGCCACAGAAGTGTCAGATGATCAAGGAGCAAGCTTGAAAAAAGGCGTGGAAATGGTCTTGGAAAGTTTACGTAACGCACTGGAAGAAGAAGGAATCGAGAAAATCCCTGCTAAAGGAGAATCCTTTGATCCTAATCTTCATCAAGCAGTACAAACTGTTCCGGCGACTGAAGATACACCAGCCGATACGATTGTAGAAGTACTACAAGAAGGCTATAAATTACATGATCGCGTGTTAAGACCAACTATGGTCATTGTTGCACAATAATTGTGCGGATATAAAACTTACACTTTCAATTAAAGAAGGAGACGTTAATTATGAGTAAAATTATCGGTATTGACTTAGGTACGACTAACTCTGCAGTAGCAGTACTAGAAGGAAACGAAGCAAAAATCATCGCTAACCCAGAAGGAAACCGTACAACACCTTCTGTTGTATCATTCAAAAATGGAGAAATCCAAGTAGGGGAAGTGGCAAAACGTCAAGCTGTGACAAACCCAAATACGATTTCATCAATCAAACGCCATATCGGTGAAGCTGGTTACAAAGTAGATGTAGAAGGCAAATCATACACACCTCAAGAAATCTCAGCAATGATTCTTCAATATATCAAAGGATTTGCAGAAGATTACTTAGGCGAAAAAGTCGAAAAAGCAGTTATTACTGTACCAGCTTACTTTAACGATGCACAACGTCAAGCAACAAAAGATGCTGGTAAAATCGCTGGTTTAGAAGTAGAACGTATCGTCAATGAACCAACTGCAGCTGCTCTTGCTTATGGTTTGGATAAAACAGATCGTGACGAAAAAATCTTAGTATTCGACCTTGGTGGTGGTACTTTTGACGTATCAATCCTTGAATTAGGAGACGGTGTCTTTGATGTATTGTCAACAGCTGGTGACAACCATCTAGGTGGGGATGACTTTGATAACAAAATCATCGACTACATGGTAGCAGAATTCAAAAAAGAAAACAGCATTGACTTATCTCAAGACAAAATGGCGTTACAACGCTTGAAAGATGCTGCTGAAAAAGCGAAAAAAGATTTATCTGGCGTATCAAGCACACAAATCAGCTTACCATTTATCACAGCTGGTGAATCTGGACCATTGCACTTGGAAATGACATTGACACGTGCAAAATTTGATGAATTAACAGCTGACTTAGTAGAACGTACGAAAGTACCAGTACGTCAAGCACTAAAAGATGCAGGTCTATCACAATCAGAAATCGACGAAGTTATTTTGGTCGGTGGATCTACTCGTATCCCTGCAGTTGTAGAAGCAGTACGTAAAGAAACAGGAAAAGAACCAAACAAATCAGTTAACCCTGATGAAGTAGTTGCGATGGGTGCTGCTATCCAAGGTGGCGTAATCACTGGTGATGTAAAAGATGTTGTTTTACTTGACGTTACGCCATTGTCATTAGGTATCGAAACAATGGGCGGTGTATTCACTAAATTGATTGACCGCAATACAACGATCCCAACAAGTAAATCACAAGTGTTCTCAACTGCGGCAGATAATCAACCAGCAGTAGATATCCATGTATTACAAGGTGAACGCCCAATGGCTGCTGACAACAAAACACTAGGAAGATTCCAATTGACAGATATTCCAGCAGCTCCTCGTGGTATCCCACAAATCGAAGTAACATTCGATATTGATAAAAACGGGATTGTAAATGTATCTGCGAAGGATCTAGGTACACAAAAAGAACAAAAAATCACGATTAAATCTTCTTCAGGTCTAACAGACGAAGAAATCGAACGTATGGTAAAAGATGCAGAAGCAAACGCTGAAGCAGATAAAGCTCGTAAAGAGGAAGTTGACCTACGTAATGATGTAGACGCATTGCTATTCTCTGTGGACAAAACATTGAAAGAATTAGAAGGCAAAGTGGACGAAGAAGAAGTGAAAAAAGCAGAAACAGCTCGCGATGAATTGAAAGCCGCTGTTGAAGCAAACAACATCGAAGAAATGAAAACTAAACGCGATGCATTGAACGAAATCGTTCAAAACTTGACTGTTAAACTATACGAACAAGCGGCACAACAACAAGCTCAAGAAAACCCAGAAGCAGCTCAAGGCGGAGCAGATGATGTCGTTGATGCTGATTTTGAAGAAGTCGATGGCGACGATAAATAATCAGTTCACTGAATTTCGAGAGAAGGCCAAAGTTGCTACTTTGGCTTTTTCTTTTGAAAAATAGTTTGAAGTATCGGTTTTTGTTTCAAACAAAATATGATATGATAACAAGCGACGTGAAAATGATGAGAACCAATAGGAGGAAAGCCTATGGCAACAAAACGTGATTATTATGAAGTCTTAGGGCTCTCAAAAGGAGCATCAGAAGATGAAATAAAGAAAGCTTATCGTAAGCTTTCAAAAAAATACCATCCTGATATCAATAAAGAACCTGATGCGGAAGAAAAATTCAAAGAAGTATCAGAAGCTTATGAAATTTTAAGTGATCCGCAAAAACGCGCTGCATATGACCAATACGGGCATGCAGGTACAGATCCAAATTACGGTGCTGGTGGAGCTGGTGGCGGATTTGGTGGATTCGGCGGCTTCTCTGGCGGCGGCTTCGGTGGTTTTGAAGATATCTTCGACTCGTTCTTTGGAGGGGGAGGTCGTTCAGTCGATCCCAATGCGCCTCGTCAAGGTGCTGATTTGCAATATACGATCGACTTATCTTTTGAAGAAGCAATTTTTGGCGTAGAGAAAGAAATCAAGTACAATCGGGAAGAGATCTGTCATACTTGTGGCGGAAATGGGGCAAAACCAGGTACGCAACCAACTACTTGTCATAAATGCCATGGTGCAGGTACGATCAATGTAGAACGCCAAACACCGCTTGGACGAGTGATGAGCCGTCAAACTTGTGATGTTTGTCATGGGACAGGAAAAGAAATCAAAGAACCTTGTCCAACCTGTCATGGCTCAGGGCATGAGAAGAAAGCTCACTCAGTCAAAGTGAATGTACCAGCTGGGGTAGAAGAAGGACAACAAATGCGTTTAGCTGGTCAAGGAGAAGCCGGAGAAAACGGCGGACCATTTGGTGATTTGTATGTGGTCTTCCGTGTAGAAGAAAGTGATATCTTTGACCGTGAAGGTTCTGAAATTTACTATGAATTACCTTTAAGTTTTGTACAAGCAGCTTTGGGCGATGAAGTGCAAGTACCAACTGTCCATGGAGATGTGAAACTGAAGATTCCTGCTGGTACACAGACAGGTACGAACTTCCGCTTACGTGGAAAAGGTGCACCGAAGTTACGTGGTGGTGCAACAGGCGACCAACATGTCAAAGTAAAACTGATCACGCCGAAAAATCTAAATGAACAACAAAGAGAAGCGTTACGTGCATTCGCTGAAGCTGGCGGCATCAAAGTAGAAGAACAACAAGAAGATGGTTTCTTCGATAAATTCAAAGATGCTTTTGGCGGGAAAAAGCGGAAGTAGCTTTTCTAGTAAAAAACACAAGTGTCAAAAAGACTTACCAAAATTTTCTATTTCTAGAAAAAATTGGTAAGTCTTTTATTTTTTTATGTATTAACACTTAGTAATCCTAGTTTTCAATAGCGTTTATTAGGGGGGGAAAAGGAATCTAGGAAATGAAACAAGGGGATGGCTATTACTTTCTATATTGATAAAAAGTTGATAATGAGCCATTACTATATTTTGGTAAAATACGAATAGATAAAAAACTCGATTGATTGAATTAGTTCATTTTGATTGAAAAAGTTAAAAAAGTATATGGTAGGAGTACATGGTACTGGGGGGGTTCTACATGGTACTAATCTATTCAGGAGTTTGTCTATGAAACTTATTGATTTTTCTAAACGATTTGGGCAAAAAATCTTATTTGATCATCTGTCATTCACATTTGATCAAAATAAAATCTATTATCTTTATGGGGATAATGGCATTGGCAAAACGACTTTATTTCGCTGCATTGTCGGTATTGATAGCTACTCGGGAACGATTGAAAAAACAGGTAGTTGTTTTTGTGTTTTTGACTCTACCCCTTTTTACTTGAATCTAACTGGATTAGATAATCTGATTTTACTGACAAAAAATTGGCAAATAAAAGAACTAATCTCTAAACAAAAAATCGATTTTTTACCCCTTTCATTTTTATCGTATGTGAAAGTTAAGAACTATTCTCTGGGAGAAAAAAAGATACTTTCGCTGCTATTGCTATTGTTGCTTGCGCCCCGAATTGTTTTATTAGATGAAGTGTTGAATGGATTAGATCAAAAGAATCGAAAAGTGCTACTTTATTGCTTGGTTCAGCTGAAAAAAGAAGCTATAGTCATCTTAAGTGGTCATGAAGAATATTACTTGGAAATGGCTGATGAGTTATTAAATGTAAAAAACGGAAAAATAGAACCTATCACGTCCGAGGATCTACGCAGCTTTTTTATTTCAACAAAAAGGAGGTAAAAATGCTTTTTGAATTTTATTATCAAAGACGTTCGAAAATATTTTACCTTTTTCTTTCAGTAATATTGTTGCTTTCTGCTTTGATGTTCGTTTCTCAAATAATGCTCATTCAAAGTCATCTTCGTCATTTCCAATATTATGTAGAGGAAGCCTTGGCAAGGGGTGAAACGATCCAAGAAATACTTGAACAACCTTTTTCTATCAGTATGAACCAAAATACTGAAATAGTTGACAATCCGTTGAAATATCATTACGTTGCTTATCATTCCAGTTTTGCTGCTTTAAATGTCCAAAACGGGGTCAATCAATTATTGTCTTCTTCGTTTTTTGTTCTCTTTCCTTTTTTTTCGGGGGTATACGGGATAGTAATAGCAAATGCAGATATCAAATACCATACAATGAAAATCAGGCGCTGTTTGGATTCTCAATGGCAAATCAATCGTCATAAGATAGGAGCGGGGTTTCTTAGTTTGACTATTTTTATACTTGCTTCTCTCAGTTTATTTTTGACGTTGCAGTCTTTTTCAAGATTTTTTGTTCAGGCTGACAAATCGACACAAATCGATGAAGCGTTAATTAGGCAAATATCTTATCTTGAGAAAGCGCCGCTTCAATTGAGTGTCCTATTGGGGTTCGCATTTCTTTCCTTTTTAGTTTGTTATTATTTTACAACAGTCGTAAAGAATTCTTTCATCACCCTATGTCTCTTAGGAAGCTATTTTCTTTTTTTGCCACCACTAGGAAAATATGATCTCAAGAATATTTTGTTATATCTATATCCTAAAATATTTAATACAAATGCTTCAACTTTTAGGATCAATTCGGGTACGAGGGCTGAGTTTGGTATGTTCCATGTGTGCATTCTATGTGGAATGATTGTTCTATATGTATACTTGATGGAATTCGTGCAACAAAAATATAGTGTTATCACGGAAAAATAAAAAGGCTGAAACATAAGTCAAGTAAATAGGTCTCCAAGAGATAGGTGTATTTCTTTGTAACTTCATACATCAATCTTTTGGAGGTACCTGTTTTCAGTGACTTTGTCTCAGTCTATAGAAGTAAATTTAAATATTTAATACTTTGTTCAAGAAATCTTTTGTCCGTTCATTTTGCGGATTTTCAAAGATTTGTTGAGGCGTTCCATCTTCTAAAAAGTTTCCGTCGTCAATGAACATGACGCGATTGGCTACTTCTTTAGCGAACCCCATTTCGTGCGTAACGATAACCATCGTCATACCTTGTTCTGCCAATTTTTTCATGACGTTCAAGACATCACCGACCATTTCAGGGTCGAGTGCAGAAGTAGGCTCATCAAAAAGCATGATGTCAGGATTCATCGCTAGAGCACGAGCGATAGCTACACGCTGTTTTTGTCCACCGGAAAGCATTTCAGGATACATATCTTTTTTATCTTCTAGACCAACTGTCTGTAGCAATTTGATTGCTTTTTTCTCTGCTTCTTCTCTGGATTCTTTCTTCAGATCCATCGGTGCTAAAATGATGTTTTCCAAAATAGAAAGATGAGGGAATAGGTTAAAGTGCTGGAATACCATTCCAATATGTTGTCTCACCAAGTTGATATCTGTGCTTTTATCCATCAAGTGGGCGCCGTCAATAATGATCTCACCGTCAGAAGGTTCTTCTAAACGATTCAAGCAACGCAAGAATGTACTTTTTCCTGAACCTGAAGGGCCGATGATACAGACGACATCTCCTTCGTTGATGGATACGTTGATGTCGTTTAATACTGTGTTATCGCCGTATTTTTTGACTAGATGCTCAACTAAGATTTTTTCTGCCATCTTACTTCACCTTCTTTTCTAAAACTTTCGCTAATTTTGTCAATGCTGTGATCAAGATCAAGTACATGATCGCGATGATCAAATAAACATACGTACTTTGTGTCGTACGTGCAACGATGATCTTACCAGTTTGTAGCAATTCGACTACACCGATTGCGGAAATGATCGTTGTATCTTTCAATGAGATAACGAACTGATTCACGAATGATGGAATCATGATGCGTATCGCTTGTGGTAAAATGATTTTTTGCATCGTCCGATTATAAGAAAGACCCAGACTTCTAGAAGCTTCCATTTGTCCGACAGGAACGGCATTGATTCCGCCTCGAACAATCTCTGCGATATAAGCACTTGCGTTAAGAGTCAAAGTGATAACACCAGCGATGAAGTCGGGGATCGTAAATCCAACGATACCAGGCAATCCAAAGAAAATAAAGAATGCAAGAACCATCATCGGAATCCCACGGATGATATCGACATAAATGCTAGCAACCGTGCGAAGCGCGCGTATTGGTGCTACACTGAATAATCCAAAAATCACACCGATCACTATAGCTAAAGCAAAGGAGATCAAAGTCAAGAGAATCGTTCGCCAAAGTCCTTTTAACAATGCTTGATAGTTGTTTTGGATAAGTCCAAGAAATGTCGATTCATCAGCTGCGGAAGAATCGCTAGAAGATTCTGAACCATCTGCTACATATTCTTTGATGATCTTATCGTACTCGCCTGTTCTTTTTAATTCTTTCAATCCTTCATTGAACATATTAAGAAGTTCAGGGTTTTGTCCTTTTTTGACGGCAAATGCATACTTTCCGCCAGATTCTTTTTCAATCGGTGTTTCCAGTTCTTGTCCTTGTTTGATCGCATAACCAATTACTGGATAATCATCCATCATGGCATCGATTGCGCCAACTTTCAACCCGTCATACAATTGATCGGCAGCATCAAAATATTTGATAGAATAGCCGTATTCAGATTCATGATCGCTTAAAAATTCTGCACTTTCGGTTCCAACTTTTGCTCCGACTGTTTTTCCTTTCAAATCTTCATAAGACTTGATCGAAGTGTCGCCTTTTTTGACAGCTAATTGAATTCCGCTGTCAAAGTAAGAATCAGAAAAATCGTAGCTTTTCTTTCTTTCGTCCGTTACCGTCATTCCGGCAATCATCCCGTCTGCTTGTCCTGATTCTAAAGCTTGCAAAGCAGCGGAGAATCCACGATAGTCCATTCGGATGTTGAATCCTTGCAGCTTGGCGATGCTTTCCATCAATTTTACATCGATGCCCTCGTACTCACCGTTTGCGTTTTGAAATTCAAATGGAGCAAAAGCAGAGTCGCTGGCAATTACGTATACGTCTTTTTTGGGCTCTATTTTTTGCATTGTCTCGCTTGTGCTTGACTCTGCCGTTGTAGTGTTGTCAGCTTGTGCAACATGACCAAACGCAAGTGTCACAAGTCCTGTCATTAAGAAAACAAATGAGTGAAATAAATGCTTTCTTTTCATAATCAACCTCCTAAATTTCCAATATTTTATTATTATAGGCGAAAAGTGCTGAATCAGACAAGACTGTAAGCTTGAAAAAATGAAAAAAATGCGAATTTCTAACATTCTATGTTATAAAACGTAACATGGATAATGAGAGAAAAAAGTGGCGAAAGTATGTTCGGTGTGGTATAATTTTTTAGTAAGGAATGCCTTTGCTTTCCTTTTCTTTTTATTGGTCGTAAAATGAAAAGGAATGAATGAAAAGGAGGACAAAGAATGATTGAAAGAGATACCTCCCGACGCTTTGAGCTTGTCTCGAAATACCAACCGGCTGGTGATCAGCCTGAAGCGATTAACCAATTAGTGGATGGCGTAGTCGGCGGGAAAAAAGCACAAATTTTATTAGGTGCGACTGGAACAGGGAAAACATATACGATTTCCAATCTTATTGAGAAAGTGAATAAACCAACACTGATTATTGCCCATAACAAAACATTGGCTGGTCAGCTGTACGGGGAATTCAAGGAATTTTTCCCTAACAATGCTGTTGAATATTTTGTTTCTTATTATGATTATTATCAGCCTGAAGCTTATGTGCCTTCAAGCGATACGTATATCGAAAAAGATTCAAGTGTAAATGATGAGATCGATAAATTACGACATTCGGCTACTAGTTCATTATTAGAAAGAAATGATGTGATCGTCATTGCATCCGTTTCATGTATTTTTGGATTAGGTTCGCCTTTTGAGTATCAAAAACAAGTCGTTTCGATTCGACAAGGAGCAGAATTAGATCGCAACCAGTTGATTCGTGACTTAGTCAGTATCCAGTTCGAAAGAAATGATATAGATTTTCAGCGCGGTCGTTTTCGAGTGCGTGGTGATGTCGTGGAGATTTTCCCGGCTTCAAGAGATGAACGTGCCTTACGAGTGGAGTTTTTTGGAGATGAAGTCGAACGTATCCGAGAAGTCAATGCGCTGACAGGTGAAGTTTTAGGAGAAACGGAACATGTAGCAATCTTTCCGGCAACTCACTTTGTGACGAATGACGAACATATGGAGCATGCCGTAGCGAATATCAAAGCAGAATTAGAGCAGCGTTTAGCTGTTTTACGAAATGAAAACAAACTTCTAGAAGCTCAACGTTTAGAACAGCGAACCAATTATGATATTGAAATGATGTTAGAAATGGGCTACACTTCAGGAATCGAAAATTATTCTCGGCATATGGACGGACGTAAAGAAGGCGAACCGCCTTATACGCTATTGGATTTCTTTCCTGAAGATTTTTTGATCGTGGCTGACGAATCGCACGTGACCATGCCTCAAATCAGAGGAATGTATAATGGCGACCGAGCGAGAAAACAGATGCTAGTAGATTACGGTTTCCGTTTGCCATCTGCTTTAGATAATCGGCCGCTTCGTCTAGAAGAATTTGAAAAACATGTCAATCAGATCATTTATGTCTCTGCGACACCAGGACCATATGAATATGAACAAACAGATACCGTTATCCAACAAATCATCCGTCCGACAGGGCTGCTTGATCCAGTAATCGAAGTACGCCCAATCATGGGACAAATCGATGATCTAGTAGGCGAAATAAATGAACGGGTCGAAAAAGATCAACGGGTGTTTGTAACGACATTGACGAAAAAAATGGCAGAAGACCTCACAGATTATTTCAAAGAATTAGGAATCAAAGTCAAATATCTGCATAGCGATATCAAAACGTTGGAACGAACAGAGATCATTCGAGATCTACGATTAGGCGAATTTGATGTGTTGGTCGGAATCAATTTGCTTCGTGAGGGACTAGATGTACCTGAAGTTTCCCTTGTTGCTATCTTGGATGCAGATAAAGAAGGCTTTTTACGTAGCGAACGTTCCTTAGTCCAAACGATTGGGCGAGCTGCTCGTAATGAAGAAGGTAAAGTAATCATGTACGCAGACAAGGTGACGGATTCTATGCGTTTAGCGATGGATGAAACGTCAAGACGTCGTACGATTCAGCAGAAGTACAATGAAGAACATGGGATCGTTCCAAAAACGATCATTAAAGAAATCCGAGATTTGATTTCTATTACGAAAGAATCGGAAGATGATACAAAAGAAGCGGTACAAGTCTCGTACGAAGAAATGACGAAGGAAGAAAAAGACACTTTATTGATGAAATTAGAAAAAGAAATGAAAGATGCGGCAAAAGCTTTGGATTTTGAAACAGCCGCTAATGTACGAGATATGATTTTAGAATTAAAAGCTTCGAAGTAGGAGGACAACATGGCTAACGATAAAATTACGATTCATGGTGCACGTGCCCATAACTTGAAAAATATAGATGTCACGATTCCACGAGACAAATTCGTGGTCGTTACAGGTTTGTCCGGTTCTGGAAAAAGTTCCTTAGCATTTGATACACTGTATGCCGAAGGACAGCGGAGATATGTAGAAAGTCTTTCTGCGTATGCCCGCCAGTTTTTAGGTCAAATGGATAAACCAGATGTAGACAGCATCGACGGATTGAGTCCGGCGATTTCTATTGATCAGAAAACAACAAGTAAAAACCCTCGTTCGACAGTAGGTACTGTGACGGAAATCAATGACTATTTACGCTTGTTGTTTGCTCGTGTAGGACATCCGATTTGTCCCAACGATCATATCGAGATTACCAGTCAATCAGTAGATCAAATGGCAGATCAAGTAATGGATTTGCCTGAGCGCACAAAGATCCAAGTATTGGCACCGATCGTGGTAAAGAAAAAAGGACAACATAAAAAAATATTCGAAAGAATCCAAAAAGAGGGATACGTCCGCGTTCGAGTCGATGGTGAAATCTATGATTTAAGTGAAGTGCCTGAGCTGGAGAAAAATAAAAAACATGATATCGCGATCGTCATCGACCGGATCATTGTGAAAGAAGGGATTCGTTCTCGTCTATTTGATTCTTTAGAGGCAGCCTTGCGACTGGCAGATGGCTATGCTTTGGTTGATGTGATTGGCGAAGAAGAAATGTTGTTTAGTGAACACTATGCTTGTCCTTATTGCGGATTTACTGTTGGTGAACTAGAACCAAGACTGTTCTCCTTCAATGCGCCTTTTGGAGCTTGTCCAGACTGTGACGGTTTAGGCGTCAAATTAGAAGTCGATCAAGATTTAGTCATTCCAGATAGAACGAAGACGCTTAGTCAAGGTGCAATCGTTCCATGGAACCCAATCAGCTCTCAATATTATCCTCAAATGTTAGCGCAGGCTTGCGAAAGTTTCGGTATCGATTTGGATACACCATTCGAAGAATTACCGGAAGAACATCAGGAGATCATCTTAAATGGGACAGATGAACTTTTCCATTTCCATTATGAAAATGATTTTGGTGGCGTTCGCGATGTAGAAACAACTTTCGAAGGAGTATTGAAAAATATCGAACGTCGTTATCATGATACGAACAGTGATTTCACGCGTGAGCAAATGCGTCTTTATATGACCGAATTGACTTGTCAGACGTGTAAAGGTTATCGTTTGAATCCTCAAGCATTATCTGTTCAAATCAATGGAACGAATATTGGGCAAACAAATGAATTGTCTATCCAAAAAGCAGTAGACTTCTTCTCAAACCTTACATTATCTGAACAAGAAAAAGTGATTGCCAAACCGATTTTAAAAGAAGTAAATGACAGACTTTCATTCTTAGAAAATGTCGGATTAGACTATCTAACCTTGAGTCGTGCTTCTGGAACGTTATCTGGAGGAGAAGCACAGCGAATCAGATTGGCTACGCAAATTGGATCGAATCTTTCTGGAGTTCTGTATATTTTAGATGAACCATCGATCGGATTGCATCAACGCGATAATGATCGACTGATTGGCTCATTGAAGAAAATGCGTGATCTTGGCAATACACTCGTTGTGGTCGAACATGATGAAGATACGATGTGGGCAGCAGATTATCTGATTGACGTCGGACCTGGAGCAGGGGAACAAGGCGGACAAATCGTTGCTGCAGGTACTCCTGAAGAAGTAGCTAATGATGAAAATTCTTTGACAGGGAAATATCTTTCAGGGAAAAAATCGATCCCGGTGCCAAAAGAACGCCGTAAAGGTAATGGGAAAGCAATCAAGATTACTGGTGCTTCAGAAAACAATCTGAAAAATATCAGTGTCGAATTTCCTTTAGGAGAATTTGTAGCAGTAACAGGTGTGTCTGGTTCTGGAAAGAGTACATTGGTCAATAGTATCTTAAAGAAATCATTAGCGCAGAAATTAAATAAGAATTCTGC
Organism: Enterococcus sp. DIV1224; assembly: GCF_050555455.1. Lineage (NCBI taxonomy): Bacteria > Bacillati > Bacillota > Bacilli > Lactobacillales > Enterococcaceae > Enterococcus > Enterococcus sp. DIV1224. The sequence continues at coordinate 1,110,626 of NZ_CP187859.1, forward strand.
CAAGCCAGGTAAATTCAAGACAATTTCCGGCTACGAAAGTATCGAAAAGATCATCGACATCGATCAAAGCCCAATCGGACGGACGCCGAGAAGTAATCCAGCGACTTATACAAGTGTCTTTGATGATATCCGTGGGTTATTTGCTCAAACAAACGAGGCAAAAATGCGGGGATATAAGAAAGGTCGTTTTAGTTTCAACGTAAAAGGCGGTCGTTGTGAAGCGTGTCGCGGGGATGGGATTATTAAGATCGAAATGCACTTTTTGCCTGATGTCTATGTTCCTTGTGAAGTATGTCATGGCAAACGATATAACTCTGAAACATTAGAAGTACATTACAAAGGAAAAAGCATTGCAGATGTTTTGGAAATGACGGTAGAAGATGCTGTAGAATTCTTCAAGCATATTCCAAAGATCCATCGCAAACTGCAAACGATCGTTGATGTTGGCTTAGGGTATGTGACGATGGGGCAACCAGCAACGACATTGTCCGGTGGCGAGGCGCAACGGATGAAACTTGCCAGTGAATTACACAAAATCTCTAATGGAAAGAATTTCTATATATTAGATGAACCAACGACTGGTCTTCATAGCGACGATATCGCCCGTTTGCTGCAAGTGTTACAAAGATTAGTAGACGCTGGTAACACAGTTTTAGTGATCGAACACAATCTAGATGTAATCAAAACAGCCGATCATATCATTGATTTAGGACCAGAAGGCGGAGAAGGCGGAGGAACGATCCTTGCGACTGGAACTCCAGAAGAAATCATTGATGTAAAAGAAAGCTATACAGGTCACTATTTGAAAAAAATAATGGTATAAAGAAGAAAGATTGCTGAGATAGTTAAAAAAACATAAAAAAATGAATTTTTGCTTGTTTTCTTAATACCAGTGTTCTAGAATCATTACATGGTAGTTCTTTCTACACTGATTGGTATAGATAAAAACTTCCTATAAGTTCAATCCGTTCAAAAAAGAATTGAGCAATCGGAGGAGTTTCCTTTGATTGCTTTTTTCTTTATGGTATGATATTCCTTGTGTAGTTAGAAAAGAAAAACAAGAGATTATGAGTAAGTGAGAGATAATGATGAACAGTATTGAAAATGAAGAATTTATCCCTATATTATTAGGAAGCGACATGAACGTTTATGGTATGGCACGTTCTTTTAATGAAGCATACGGCAAAGTCTGCCAAGCATATGCTTCTGATCAATTAGCCCCTACCCGCTACAGTAAAATCGTCAATGTAGAAGTCATTCCAGGATTTGATAAAGACCCTGTATTTATCGAGACGATGCTTCGTTTGGCAAAAGAAAGATATTCTGATAAGAGTAAAAAATATCTTTTGATCGCTTGTGGTGATGGGTATGCAGAATTGATCTCTCAACATAAGCAAGAGCTGTCAGAATATTTTATCTGTCCGTATATTGATTATTCTTTATTTGAAAGACTGATCAATAAAGTAAGCTTTTATGAAGTTTGTGAAGAATATGATCTTCCGTATCCTAAAACATTGATTGTCAGAGAAGAAATGTTAGTAAATGGACGCTTAGAACAGGAATTGCCTTTTGAATTCCCGGTTGCTTTGAAACCCGCAAACAGTGTGGAGTACCTTTCTGTTCAATTTGAAGGAAGAAAAAAAGCGTTTATTCTAGAAACGAGAGAAGAGTTTGATTTGATCTTAGGTCGGATCTATGAAGCCGGTTATACTAGTGAAATGATCGTACAAGATTTTATCCCGGGTGATGATAGTAATATGCGTGTGCTAAATTCGTATGTAGATGAAGATCATCAAGTTCGGATGATGTGTCTTGGTCATCCACTGTTAGAAGATCCTACACCAGCATCGATTGGAAATTACGTTGTGATCATGCCAGATTATAACGAAAAAATCTATCAAACCATTAAAGCATTTTTGGAAAAAATCGAATATACCGGCTTTGCCAATTTCGATATGAAGTATGATCCTAGAGATGGAGAATATAAATTATTTGAAATCAATTTGAGACAAGGACGTAGTAGTTTCTTTGTGACATTGAACGGCTTGAATCTGGCTCGTTTCGTCACAGAAGATCGAGTGTTCAACAAACCCTTTGTTGAAACGACCTATGGAACGAATCAATCAGATAAAGCAAGATTATGGATGGGTGTGCCCAAAAAAATCTTTTTAGAATATGCTCGGGAAAATGAAGACAAAAAACTAGCTGAGCAAATGATCAAAGAAAATCGTTACGGCACTACTGTATTTTATGAAAAAGATCGGTCAATCAAGCGCTGGATGTTGATGAAATATATGTTCCATAACTATATTCCAAGATTCAAAAAGTATTTTCATGTGAAAGAAGGCTAGTTCATGGAGAATTTTTTCAGTATTTTAGGCGGAATGGGCACGATGGCGACAGAAAGTTTTGTTCGCTTGATCAACCACCGAACGAAAGCTACAAAAGATCAAGAATATTTGAATTATGTCTTATTCAATCATGCAACAGTTCCTGATCGTACAGCTTATATTTTAGATCGATCAGAAGAAAATCCAATGCCGTTTCTGCTGGACGATATTGAGAAACAAAATTTATTGCGACCAAACTTCATTGTGTTGACTTGTAACACAGCACATTACTTTTTTGAAGAATTACAAGCGGCAACGGATATTCCTATCCTGCATATGCCGAGAGAAGCAGCAAATGAACTTGTCCGTCAGCATACGACAGGGAGAGTAGCGATTCTAGGAACAGAAGGAAGTATGAAAGCTGGAATCTATGAACGCGAAGTCAAAAATCTTGGATTCGAAACAGTGATTCCTGATACTGCGCTTCAAGAAAAAATCAATTATTTGATCTATCATGAAATCAAAGAGTCAGATCACTTGAATCAAGAACTCTACTATGAGATTTTGGAGGAAGCGGTAGAGCGATTAAACTGTGAAAAAGTTATCCTAGGTTGCACGGAATTATCTTTGATGCATGAATTTGCCGAAGATAACCATTACCCAGTGATCGATGCTCAATCTATTTTAGCGGATCGAACGATCGAACGTGCATTAGCTGAAAGAAATGAAGCATTAAATACAGTATCTGAAAAGTAGAAAAATCTTGGATTTGGGGCAAATATCCTAAAAGATATTTGGTCCAAATCTTTTTGTAAAAGAGAAAGAAAGCTGGTAATGATACGCCCGGAATGATATAATTTTATTATGTACAATGTGAGAGGGGTTCGTAAATATGACAGATAATTTGCAATTAGTCATCATAACAGGTATGAGCGGTGCAGGAAAAACAGTAGCTATCCAAAGTTTTGAGGATATGGGCTATTTTTGTATCGATAATATGCCACCTCGATTGATTCCAAAATTCTGGGAATTGATCAAAGAATCAGGTAAAGTCACAAAAATGGCTTTAGGAGTAGATTTACGTTCTCGTTCCTTCTTTGAAGAAATTCAAAACATGCTGATTGAAATCGAAAATACGAACTTCATCGACACTTCTATCTTGTTTTTAGATGCTTCGGACGAAGAACTAGTTGCTCGTTACAAAGAAACAAGACGAGCGCATCCGATGGCAATGGACGGTTTGATCACTGAAGGAATCCGTAAAGAGCGGGCAATATTAGACGACTTGAAAGCACAAGCTTCCGTGATCATTGACACCACGACATTGACACCACGACAATTACGCGAAAAAATCAACGAGTCTTTCAAGTCAAAGGGAGACCAAGGATTTCGAATTGAATTTGTATCATTTGGCTTTAAATATGGGTTGCCGATTGACTCTGATATCGTGATGGATGTACGTTTTTTGCCAAATCCTCATTATATTCCAGAACTAAGACCACTAACCGGTAAAGACCAGCCAGTCTATGATTATGTAATGTCCTTTGATGAAACACAATCTTTCTACCATAAATTCTTGGATCTTCTGGAAACTGTATTGCCTGGATATATCAAAGAAGGAAAAAGCAGCTTGACAGTTGCAATCGGCTGTACAGGCGGCCAACACCGTTCTGTGGCGTTGACTGAACGTTTGGCAAATGCTTTAGGAAAAACATATAAAGTCAATGTGACACATCGGGACAAGGATAAAAGGAAAGAGACGGTGAACCGGTCGTGAAAATAAAAACCTACCGGATAAGGAAACCAAAGATCGTAGTGGTTGGCGGTGGCACGGGTCTGCCGGTTATTCTAAAAAGTTTACGAAATCAGGGAGCAGATATCACGGCAGTAGTGACTGTTGCGGATGATGGTGGAAGCAGCGGCGCAATCAGAGAATCGATCGCTATGGCTCCTCCTGGTGACTTGAGAAATGTCTTAGTAGCGTTATCGGATATGCCGCAATTCTATGAAGATATTTTCCAATATCGTTTTAAAAAAGAAGATCAGTTCTTAGCGAATCATACGATCGGTAACCTGATCATTGCTGCAGTTTCCGAAATGCGAGGAAGCACATACGAGGCGATTCAATTATTAGCGAAAATGATGCATGTAGATGGACACGTCTATCCTTCTTCAGAAACGCCTTTGACCTTGCATGCGGTCTTTAAAGACGGAACGACTGCAGTAGGAGAATCTAAAATTGCGATTGATCGCAAAACGATCGATCATGTCTATGTTTGCAACACGAATGATAAAAGTGAAGCTAAAGCGGCACGAAAAGTCGTTTCAGCAATTATGGATGCCGACATGGTCGTTTTAGGTCCCGGCAGTTTATTCACTAGCATCCTTCCCAATTTAGTGATACCAGAAATTGGCGAAGCTATGATTAATACAACTGCTGAAACCGTGTATATCTGTAATATCATGACCCAAAAAGGGGAAACTGAACACTTCACCGATGCCGATCATATACGTGTCTTACACAAGCATTTGAAGCAGCCCTTTATCGACACGGTACTAGTTAATACGGAAAAAGTACCAGAAGATTATATGGACCCGGAAATCTATGATGAGTACTTAGTACAAGTTGCACATGATTTCCATGGATTGAGAAATGAAGGCTGTCGAGTGATTTCTACCGATTTCTTAGAATTGAAAGACGGTGGTGTCTTCCATGATGGAGACAAAGTGGTAGAAGAATTGTTCCGATTAGTTTTCGGTTCAAAATATTAAGCAATTTATTGTTGGAGAAAGGAGGAGAATAGGATGTCATTTGCTGCAGATGTGAAGAAAGAACTAACTGGTTTGGAAGTTCATCGAGAACATGCGAAAGCAGAATTAGCTGCTTTGTTGCGAATGAACGGCTCTTTAGGTATTGTGAACCAGCAGTTTATTTTGAACGTCCAAACAGAAAATGCTGCAATTGCCAGACGTATCTATTCTCTTTTGAAAGATCATTATCAGGTACGAAGTGAGCTGCTCGTTCGTAAAAAAATGAAATTAAAAAAGAACAATGTCTATATCGTCCGCTTGAAGCAAGGCACAAAAGATGTGTTGATGGATCTTGATATTATGGATGGTATGATGTTCAATGGACACGTTTCGGACGAGATCATGGGGAATTCGCAAAAAATGCGTTCGTATTTACGTGGGGCTTTTATGGCCTCGGGTTCAGTCAATAATCCAGAAACAAGCCGTTATCATTTAGAGATATTTTCCATTTATGAACAGCATAACCAAGACATTTGCGATATGTTGAATTATTACGGACTGCATGCTCGAACGCTTGAACGACGCAATGGCTATATTTCCTATTTAAAAGGTGCAGAAAAGATTGCTGATTTCTTGACACTGATTGGTGCAACCAATTCGATGCTACGATTTGAAGACGTACGGATTGTACGGGATATGAGAAATTCGGTCAATCGCCTAGTTAATTGTGAGACAGCAAATTTGAATAAGACGATCGATGCGGCTTCTAAACAAATTGAAAACATCGAATTGATCGAAGCAAAGGTCGGTCTGCATGCCCTTCCTGAAAAACTTCAGGAAATTGCTGAACTCCGGCTTCAGCATCCAGAAGTCAGTTTGAAAGAGTTAGGGGAAATGATCCCCTCAGGTGCGATATCCAAATCGGGAATCAATCACCGCATACGCAAAATCAATGAATTTGCGGAAAAACTACGTGAAGAAGCAGTGTAATCCAATGTAAAAACTGATACATGAAGCAGAGATGCGGATGTATCAGTTTTTTTATTTGACAAAATATTACTTGCTTTTCTTTTCTTCTTCTGTCAAACTATAAATCCCTATTACTGCCCGTTGTTCGCCATAGATTTGTTTAAAAATCGATTTTAAAGGAGAAACAAGGATGACAGAGTATATTGAATTGATTCATGCACGAGAAAACAACTTGAAAAACATTGATTTGCGTATCCCAAAAAATAAATTACTATCTTTACTGGCGTATCAGGATCTGGCAAATCTTCTATCGTTTTTGATACGATTGCACAGGAGGCAGGCAGACAGCTGAATGAGACTTTTAGTAGTTTTGCACGTAATTTTTTGCCTAAATATAGCAGACCTGATATTGATGAGATCAAGCATTTATCGACAGCTGTATTGATCAACCAGAAGAAACTGGGAGGAAATGCTCGATCCACTTTAGGTACTGCAACGGATATCCAGGCACTTTTTCGAATTTTATTTTCACGCTTTGCTGAACCGTCATTGGGTTATGCCAATGCGTATTCATTTAATGATCCTCAAGGTATGTGCCCTGTCTGCCAAGGAATTGGAAAAACGATAACATTGAATATCGATGCCGCGGTAGATGCGACACGCTCACTAAATGAAGGAGCAATCTTGCTTCCGAATTTCACGGTAGGGACTTGGTATTGGAAAATGTATGCAGAGACTGGTTTATTCGATCCAAACAAACCAATCTCCGAATACACATCAGAAGAATACGATCGATTATTGTATGGAAAAGCAGAGAGAATCAATATACCAGGTGCGGGAGATATGAATGTGACTTATGAAGGGATTGTCACTCGATTCATGCGAACCAATGTCCATACTGAAAAAGAGACAACGAAAAAAACAGCAAAGGTTCTTGAGACGTATACCAAGATGGACACTTGTCCAGAATGCCAAGGAAAACGTTTCTCACCCGAAGTCCTAAACTCTAAAATAAACGGTTATAATATATACGATTTGACAGCAAAAGAATTATCTTCGCTATTACAAATACTAGAAACGTTAGATAACAAAGAGCGTCATCCGTTGATTGCCAATATCAAAAAACGTATCCAAGATTTGATTGATATTGGATTAGGCTATATGACATTGACACGCGAGACTTCAAGTTTATCTGGAGGGGAATCACAGCGAGTAAAAATGGTGAAGCAATTAGCTAGCAGTTTGACTAATATGATGTATATTTTTGATGAACCAAGCACAGGATTGCATCCTAGAGATGTCCACCTACTTAATGATTTATTGAAAAAAATCCGGGATGAGGGGAATACAGTTCTGGTAGTCGAACATGATCCTGATGTCATCAAGGTGGCCGATCATATCGTGGATGTAGGACCTTATGCTGGAAGTCACGGCGGTGAGATCATGTATACTGGGGATTATGATGGATTACTGGATTCTGGTACGTTAACGGGAAACTATTTGCGACATCAATTACCAATCAAAAAAGAAGTACGGACATTTTCAGAAACCTTCATTAGCCGCCAGAGCTCTTTGCATAATTTAAAAAATATTCGTTTAGAAATCACTAAAGGTGTATTTACCGTTGTTTCAGGGGTAGCTGGTTCTGGCAAGAGTACATTGGTCAATCAAGTATTTGTAAAAGACTTTCCAGAAAGCCTACTTATTGATCAAAATCCAATCCATACGAACAAACGGTCAAATCCAGCCACATTCAGTGGGATCATGAATAACATTCGGAAAGCTTTTGGTAAAGAAAATCAAGTTGATGCTGGATATTTCAGCTACAATTCTAAAGGGGCTTGTCCAGAATGCAAAGGAACGGGTGTAATCGAACTTAATCTATCCTTTATGGACAAATCAGAGGTAGTTTGTTCAAATTGCCATGGGAAACGTTATGATCCAGCTGTTTTAGATTATCGTTATCGTGGAAAAAATATCGTAGAAGTCATAGATATGACCATAGAAGAAGCACTTGAATTTTTTGATGAGAAAGAGATCCAGCGAAAGCTTGAGAATCTAAAAGAAGTTGGTATTGGTTATCTGACTCTTGGACAGCCGATGGACACCTTATCTGGCGGAGAAGCACAAAGGCTGAAATTAGCTAATGAATTGAAAACAAATGGACAAATATACATTCTAGATGAGCCGACAACAGGACTGCATATGTCAGATGTCGAAAATGTGATTCGAATTATCAATAACTTAGTGGATAAAGGGAACACGCTCATTGTTATTGAACACAATCTCGATGTGATCCGAAGTGCTGATTGGATCATTGATCTTGGTCCAGAAGGTGGATCTGGTGGTGGAAGTATCCTTTATGAAGGGATTCCAGGAGGATTAAAGAACGCACAAACGATCACTGGAAACTATATCTGATTGAACACTGTTTAGTGGAGAGGTTGTGACAGAAGCTACTTCTGGAACACCGTTTATTCGGAAAAAACATACTAGGAAAGGGCTGTGACAAGACTTTTGTCACAGCCCCTTTGTTGTTTTATTTTGCTTGGATCAATTCTTTTAGTTTTTCTTTTGAAATAGATTCATCAAAGATTTCTTTACCCAAGATGACAGTTGGAACAAATCGAATATGTGCTTGCTCAGCTTCGTTTATGATAGCTTGGCTCAGCTGTTCGTCTTTTTGTTCTGCCAGCCCTAATTTATCTGCTGCAAAATCCGCTACTCCTTGGAGCGAAAGATGTTTCCACTCGTCTTGAGTATCGAATGTTTGTTTGATCTCTTTGATTGCTTGTTGTCCATCGCTGATCGTGATATACCGGTGCATCACGTTTCCTCGCTGCAAGCTTTCTTTTTCTTTATCGAATAATTTGATCACTCGCTGTAATTGACCGCTTTGGACGGCTTCTTCCAATAGCTCATGAGATTCTTCAAACCATTGTCGGCAATATGGGCAAGCTAAGTTGATGAATTCGATCATTTTTTTAGGAGCATCTGATGAACCATAAGTAATACCTTTTTCTGTAGTTGTTTTTGTTGCATCAATCACTGATATATCCATGTAAAAACACCTCTTTCGGTTATAGTTTACACATGTCTGACAAAAAAAGGCAACGATTTAGATTGTTTTTCTAAAAAAATGATTGAAATAGACGTATGTGAAATATTTTTCTAAATAAAAGAAAAAATGGAATATTTTACGTTATAATGGAACAGATAATAAGAGAGAATATGAACAAGGATGATGAATCATGCGAAAAATGAAAACAATGGACGGCAATACGGCAGCCGCGTATATTTCTTATGCTTTTACCGAGATTGCTGCAATATATCCGATAACGCCAAGTTCGACCATGGCTGAATTAGTCGATCAATGGTCAGCAGCAGGAAAAGAAAATGTATTTGGTCAACCAGTAAAAGTAGTGGAAATGCAGTCCGAAGCAGGAGCAGCTGGCGTGGTTCACGGTTCACTGAAAACTGGTGCGCTGACAACTACATATACCGCCTCACAAGGGTTGCTTTTGATGATACCGAATATGTATAAAATTGCTGGGGAACTGCTGCCAAGTGTTTTTCACGTTGCTAGTCGGGCAGTGACGACGAATGCTTTAAATATATTTGGAGATCATGGAGACGTGATGGCTGCAAGACAAACAGGGTTTGCGATGCTAGCTGAAAGCAGTGTGCAAGAAGTGATGGATTTGGCACCTGTTGCCCATCTTGCTTCCATTGAAGGCGAATTGCCTTTTTTGAATTTCTTTGATGGGTTCCGTACGAGTCACGAAATTCAAAAAATAGAAGTTTTGGAATATGAAGAATTAGCTCCTTTGATCAATCAGGAGAAATTAGCTTCTTTTCGTAAACGAGGGATGAATCCCAATCATCCGACAGTTAGTGGCACGAACCAGAATCCAGATATTCATTTTCAACAACGGGAAACAATCAATCCGTATTATGATAAGTTACCTGCAATCGTACAAAAATATATGAAAGAGATCAATCGATTACGAGGTACTTCTTATGATCTGGTGACTTATTACGGAGCAGCTGATGCAGAAGAGGTCATTGTTTCGATGGGATCAGTTGCACAGACGATTGAGCAAACAGTTGATTATTTGAATGCAAACGGACGGAAAACAGGTTTTTTGAATATCCATCTTTATCGACCTTTTCCAGTGGAAACATTTGTGCAAAAGTTACCTCATACAGTAAAAGCAATCGCTGTTCTTGATCGAAGTAAAGAGCCAGGAGCAGGGGGAGAACCCCTTTTATTAGACGTTCAAAGTGCGTTATATGATTCTGAATTTCGCCCGGCTATTATTGGTGGTCGCTACGGATTAGGTTCGAAAGATGTGACGCCCGATCAAATATCGGCAGTTTTTGATGAATTGCAAAAAGATCCAAGTATACGCAAAAAACGGTTCACCATAGGGATCGTGGATGATGTGACTTATCAATCTTTGGAAACAAAAGAAAGTCTAGATTTAACAGAACCGCAAACATTCCAGGCAAAGTTTTGGGGATTTGGATCTGACGGAACAGTTGGTGCAAATAAATCAGCCATCAAGATTATCGGGGATCACACAGACAAATATGCTCAAGGCTATTTTTATTATGACTCGAAAAAATCTGGCGGTCTAACTGTCTCTCATCTTCGTTTTGGAGATAAGCCGATACGTTCAGCGTATCTTGTCGAGCATGAGGACCTTGTTGCTTGTCACACACCAGCTTACTTGCATAGCTATGACTTGGTCAAAGGATTGAAGCCAGGTGGAATCTTTTTACTGAATACTCTTTGGAGTGACGAACAATTAGAAACGCATCTGCCGATAAAATTAAAACGTTACTTGGCTGAAAATAACATTCGGTTTTATACGATCAATGCCATGAGATTGGCCCAAGAAGTTGGTTTGGGACGCCGAATCAATACGGCGATGGAAACAGCTTTTTTTAAATTAGCTGACATCATTCCATTTGATGAAGTGATCCCGTTGCTAAAAGAAGAAGCGCTAAAAAGCTACGGGCATAAATCAATGGCTATCGTAGAAAAAAACATACAGGCAATCGATCGGACAATCGAACTGCTTCATGAAGTTGTGATTCCAGAAAATTGGAAAACATTGGTGATGCCTGAAAAAATCAATAAAAGAAACAGGGGGTATGTACAAGAAATCCTTGAGCCGGTGAATGCACAGGAAGGGAATCATCTCTCTGTTGGTACGCTTGTAGCAAATGGAATGACAACTGGCGAAATGCCTTTAGGAACGGCTTCTGTTGAAAAGCGAGGTGTCGCTTTAGAAGTACCTGAGTGGATTAGTGATCGCTGTACGATGTGTAATGAATGTGCCTTTGTTTGTCCTCATGCTGCCATCCGTCCATTTTTAGCAGATGAAGAGGAAATGGAAGAAGCGCCAGAAGGATTTATCGTGAGAGAAATGCGAGGCGCAGACGGCGTAAAATACCGTATCCAAGTTTCAGTGGAAGACTGTACAGGTTGTGGTCTGTGTGTAGAGGCTTGTCCCGCAAAAGGTAAAGCTTTAGTGATGAAACCTTATGAAGAACAGAAAGAACAAGCTATGAATTGGGCTTTTGCAATGACGCTAAGACAAAAAGAAAATCCATTGAAAGGGAAAAATACGGTTTTATCGACACAATTCAACCAACCGCTTCTTGAATTCTCAGGCGCTTGCTCAGGCTGTGGCGAAACACCTTATGTAAAATTATTGACACAAATGTTCGGCGATCGAATGATGATCGCGAATGCGACAGGCTGTTCTTCTATTTGGGGCGGTGCCTCTCCAGCTTCGCCTTATACGACAAACGAATGGGGTCAAGGGCCTGCATGGTCAAATTCTTTATTGGAAGATAATGCTGAATTTGGTTATGGTATGCTTCTGGCGGCACAGACTCGTCGTGAGGCTTTGGCAAATTCAATCAAAGAAGTATTGCCAAAAGTATCAGAAGAACTGCGAGAATTGATGGAAGACTGGTTGGAACATCTCTTTGAGAGTGAAGGAACGCAGCAAAGAGCAGCAAAACTGCAAGCAGCGATCGAAAACGAACGATCAATTGTCCCTGAATTGGAAGGTATATACAAGAGAAGAGATCTATTCGTAAAAAACAGCCAATGGATGATTGGCGGAGACGGATGGGCTTATGACATTGGTTTTGGCGGGATCGATCATGTACTTGCTAGCGGAGCAGACGTAAATATCCTTGTTTTGGATAACGAAGTCTATTCCAATACTGGCGGTCAAACATCAAAAGCAACACCAGCTTCAGCAATCGCTAAATTTTCAGCTAGTGGAAAATATGCTTCAAAGAAAGACTTAGGGATGATGGCGATCACATATGGGAATGTCTATGTAGCACAAATCGCTTCAGGTGCCAATCAAATGCAGACAATCAAAGCATTTGAAGAAGCAGAAAAGTATCCTGGTCCTTCTCTGATTATTGCCTATACACCTTGTATCACACATGGTTTGCTTGGTGGAATGAAAGAATCGCTTAAAGAAGCAAAAGAAGCTGTTTCTTCTGGTTATTGGTCATTATATCGATATAACCCTACAATGGTCGAAAAAAACAAAAAACCAATGACTTTGGACTACAAAAAACCTGATTTCTCTGCTATGCCTGATTTCATGAGGAAACAAGTTCGCTTTTCCTCGCTAGAGAACGCAAATCCAAATCTTGCAAAAGCTTTATTTGAAAAGACTGTCCAAGATGCTAAAACACGTTTTTACAACTATGCTGCACTGTCAGGAGAATTAGAAAAAATCAAGAAAAGACTTGAACCAGAAGAGTCTATTGATGTAGTCGTTAAGACGAGAAAAGAAAAAACGACGGATCTTGAAGCGGAAGAAAGAAGAGCAGCCCGAAGAGCCACCAGAGCAGAACGACGTAAAAAAATGGAACACGTTGCAGAAGAAAAAAGTGAAAAATAACAGAAAAAATGTAATGAATAATTCTCTGAGGTTTTAAAAATTTTATTCTAGAGAAAAATAAAACGCATACTTGTAATTTTCTTGAAAATTATGTGTTTTTCTCAAGAAAAAAACGAGCAGATCAGCCTCTAAAATTAAAACATATGATATACTAGAGAGGAAATCTCAAAAGAGAAGAGAGGCTTTTTATGTCATTTCAAATCGGGGAACTTTTTAATTTGGACTATTGGCAGCAAATGTTTTCCGGTGACTTGTTCTCTCTGAATTTTTTGGTGAACATACTTGATATTCTGGTTGTCTGGTATCTTGTATACAAACTGATCCAACTGCTGCGAGGCACAAAAGCGATTCAGCTTCTGAAAGGTGTAGCTATTTTTATTGTTATCCGAATCGTAGCGGAAATCATTGGTCTGCACACCTTGTCTTGGTTGATGAACCAAGTCATCACGTACGGGGTGATAGCTGCTATCGTGATTTTTCAGCCGGAAATCCGGAGAGGACTGGAACATCTTGGACGCAGTTCGCTTTTCAAACAATCAAAAAGCGAACAGCAGGAAGATGAGAAGATGATCTTGTCTTTTGACAAAGCCATCCAATATATGTCCAAGCGAAAAATCGGTGCGCTGATCACTATCGAACGTCATACTGGATTAGATGAGTATATTGAGACAGGGATTGATTTAGATGCAGATATCACTGGGGAGTTGCTGATCAATATCTTTATTCCTAATACACCGCTGCATGATGGTGCAGTTATTGTAAAAGAAGGAAAGATCGCAGTAGCAAGCGCCTATCTTCCACTATCAGAAAGTATGTTGATTCCTAAAGAATTCGGGACTCGACACCGGGCAGCTGTCGGTATAAGCGAAGTCAGCGACGCGATCACCATCGTTGTCTCTGAAGAAACCGGGGACGTCAGCATCACGTTAGACAATGAACTGATGGCTGGCTTATCCCAGCAAGAATATTTGGCAATCTTGCGTAGAGAACTAATTGCTGAAGAGAAAACAAAAAATAAGAAAAACGTGATTCAATCTTTCCTAGACGGTATGACTAAGGGAGGGGATCGCAAATGATCTCAAAAGAGAAACGGACAAGTATTCTTTACAGTTTTATTGCATTGCTGTTCAGTATTGCACTGTACTTCAATGCAAATGGACAGTCCGTTCAAAACACGCTTTCTGGAAATGAAGCGTATAATCAAACAGTCACTGGTGTACCAATCAAAATTTCTTATGATTCGCAACGCTATTATATCCATGGATATGAAAACACAGTGACGGTCAAACTTTCCAGTGCCAACCGAGTCCAGTTGAATGCAGAAGCAAACGAAGATACACGGATGTTTCGCATCACTGCAGATATCACTAAGCTTGGCGAAGGAACACATGAAGTTCCGCTGAAAATTCAGAACTTGAGCAGTGCTGTCACAGCAAAGATGGAACCATCGACTATTACAGTAACGGTTGAGAAAAAGGTGACAAAAGATTTCGATGTGGAAACATTGATCCCTTCAACGATCACACCATCTGGATATGAACTAGATGATACTTCCGTTAGTCCTAAAAAAGTCTCTATCACTACAGGTGACAAAACGTTGGCCGAAATCAAACGAGTAGTAGCTGATGTGGATGCTTCGATGGTCACGGATGATGGCATCAATAGTAAAGTGCCGATACAAGCGCTGAATGCAGCAGGAGAAATATTAAGTACCATTTCCGATCCAGTGCAAGTAACTGTGAAAGCTGATGCAATCAAACCAAGCAAAACGGTACGACTTTATGGGACGCAACAAGGAACACCGGCTGCTGGGGTTGAAAGCTATGATTTCAGTTTTTCAGACTTGGAAGCAGAAGTAAGCGGATCTAGCGATTTGCTTGCATCAATCGGCGACAGTATCGCTGTACCGATCAATGTCTCAGGAATCAGTCATCGAACAACTCGTAAAATCGAAATACCAGTAGAAGAAGGACTAAGTATCAAACCTAAATCAGTCAGTGTGGAGATTACACCCGTAATGCAAACGTCAAGCAGCAGTTCCGCTTCGACAAGCAGTCGGACACAAGAAGATACAAATACAAGTACAAGCACTTCATCTGCTGATTCAGTAACGGTACCTTCAACAACAACGTCCATTTCTTCTAGTTCGGGATCTGCAACAAGCAGTTCATCCACGAGTACAGAAGAAACATCGCAAACAAGCGAATCAACACAAATGAGCAGAACAAATTCCTCGGAAAATTAAGTTAAAGGAGTAATTTTACAACTATGGGTAAATATTTTGGAACAGACGGCGTCCGCGGTGAAGCCAACAAGGAACTTACGCCAGAACTTGCATTTAAGCTGGGACGATGCGGAGGTTATGTCCTAAGCCAGCATGAAAAAGAAGGAAAACGCCCACGCGTACTAGTGGGGCGGGATACAAGAATCTCAGGTCAAATGTTAGAAGAAGCGCTGATTTCAGGACTTTTATCGGTGGGTATCGAAGTGTTCCAACTAGGTGTGATTTCTACGCCAGGTGTTGCTTATCTGACACGATTACAAAAAGCAAGTGCAGGAGTCATGATCTCTGCTTCTCACAATCCAGCGCAGGATAATGGAATCAAATTTTTTGGTGCAGACGGTTTTAAATTAGTAGATGATCAAGAACTAGAAATCGAAGCGTTATTGGACGCAGAAGTAGATGAATTGCCTCGTCCATCAGCTGATGGTTTGGGAACTGTAGAAGAATTTCCAGAAGGTTTATTAAAATATTCTCAATTCCTTGTACAAACGATCAATGGCGATCTTTCCGGTTTGACGATTTGTGTCGATGCAGCAAACGGAGCAACTTCAACAAGTGTCAATCGTTTGTTCGCTGATCTTGAAACAGACTTCTATACAATGGGCACAAATCCAGATGGTTTAAACATCAATGATGGGGTAGGTTCTACACATCCAGAACGTTTAGCTGAGATGGTCGTTGAAAAAGGAGCAGACGCTGGTCTAGCTTTCGATGGCGATGGCGATCGCATCATCGCGGTAGATGAACTTGGGAATATCGTCGATGGTGATAAAATCATGTTTATCTGTGCTAAATACTTAGCAGAAAAAAATCGCTTGAAAAAAGACACTATCGTTACAACTGTGATGAGCAACTTAGGCTTCCACAAAGCGGTAGAAGGAATCGGTCTGAAAGATGTCGTTACACAAGTCGGTGATCGTTATGTTGTAGAAGAAATGCGTAAAAACGATTATAATTTTGGTGGCGAGCAGTCTGGACACATGATTTTCTTAGATTTCAACACAACTGGTGATGGGATGCTTTCAGGAATTCAGTTGTTGAATATTATGAAACAGACGGGTAAAAAATTATCTGAGCTTGCAGCAGAGGTAACGATTTATCCGCAAAAATTAGTGAATATCCGCGTAAGTGATAAAAATGGTGCGATGGATGTTCCAGCAATTAAAAAAGTGATCGAAGAAGCAGAAGCTGAAATGGGATCAGAAGGTAGAATCCTAGTTCGTCCTTCCGGCACAGAACCATTACTTCGTGTGATGGCAGAAGCGCCTACCGATGAGAAAGTTAATTACTATGTCGATAAAATCGCGGCAGTAGTCAAAGAAGAAATCGGTCTAGATTAAGAACCTAAGATAGAAGAGAAAAAGCAAAGACTAGTGACGGTTATTCGTCGCTGGTCTTTGCTTTTTCTTTTATTTAAAAACATATTGTGTAAGAAATATTATACCAATGTAAGAGATGAAAAAAATCAACATCACTAGTAAAATAGCACGTTTGGGCGCTCTATCTGCTTTTAATCCTATTTTTTTGTGGATATGATCAAGAATAATATAACTAGGAATTTGAGCCAATAGATAGACGTAATAATAGTTTTGCCCGTCCGCAATAAGGAAGTACAAAACAAGAGAAGCAACTATACTATCAAAAAAGAGAATAGACCAGCGTAAGAGCGTTAATTTTGTTACCATCGAAAATCATAGGTAGAACTCCAGCGTGCTTCAGTCAAGGTTATTCTACCAGTCCCTCTATTGCCGTTAGTATCTATATAACTATCATTTTTGTAAACATCAGCCTTGATAGTGGTAGTATCTAATTCAGAAGCAAGGGAGACGATTGCAGTAGAAGTCAGGACGAGTGAGGAAACAACAATTGTAGTGACAAAAATAATAAGCATTTTTCTTATCATAGGACAACCTCCATTTTGTTTTTGTTATAATATGAGTATAATAGTTTCTTTGTTACCCTTATATTTTATAATCATCGAATTGTTTTTGGTAGATTTGTTGCATAAGCTCACAAAAATTTTGGAGGGAGAAAAAATTGAGGTTTGGCGAAATGTATCGATATATAAGGAAAGGGAAAGGAATGACTCAAAAAGAAGTTTGTAATGATTTTTTAGATAGGACAACTCTTTCGCGGATTGAAAAAAATGAGACGGAGCCAAGGTTTGAAAATGCTTGTTATTTATTAGAGAGGATAGATGTATCTTTAGATGAATTTAGATATTTGGCAAATATAGAGAATAGAGATAATCGTACAAGGCTTATTGAGGATTTTTATTCTATTATTTCAAATACAGAAAGTGCACAGATAAGAAAGTTGTATAGACGATGTTTAGAATTTACATTTACTTGTTCAGATAAAAAAATAGAAGAAATCCTGTTGATTTTACGCTTGTATTTATCTGCTGATCCTATAGACTTTGATAAAACAGAATGCAAAGGGTTGGTGACTCCGATTTGGCAGCGGCTTTCAAAAATAGAGGTGTGGACATTAAGAGATATTCAAATATTTGCGATCATTTCATTTCATCTAGAAATCAGCACGTTAGAAATAATGTATCCGATTCTATTAGCTACGCTTGATAGATATAATCGATTGGATGTTGTCGATACAGTAAGGCTGACACTTTTGATGAATATCTCTCAAATATATATACAAAAAAATCTTGTAGAAGATGGCCGATACATGTTGAATCTAGCAAAAGATATTGCGAAACGAGCAAAACGAGCTGATTTTCTAGGCACGATCTTCGTAAGATTGGGGTACTGCCAAAACGATACAAAATTAATGCAAAAAGGGTTTGATTTACTTGAAGTAGTTGAAGAAACGGAATTAAAAGTCAAATTATTAAAGGAACTCCAATATTATAGACAGAGAAAGTGAACGATTTATTGAAACGAGGTTTTAAAAAGTAAACGGGAAATAAAGTAAAAATACCGAACACTAAAAATCAAATTTTTTGGTGTTCGGTACATACTATGCTTTTATTTTTTTACAAAAGACTGCAAAAATCAAATGATTTCCCGTACAGAAACGTTACTCAACTGTCACTGATTTCGCCAGATTACGTGGCTTGTCAACGTCAAACCCTCGTAACAGTGTAGCGTAATAGGCAAGTAATTGAGTCGGTACGACTGTGGCAAGAGTAGACAGATAAGGGTGGACTGCTGGCAGTACTAGTTGGTCATTTTCCTTTTCTAATCCTTCTGAGACGATAACTAATGTTTTAGCACCACGGCTTTCGACTTCTTTCAGATTACCTCGAGTATGCGCGCCAGTCACTTCTTCACTGATGATTCCGATCACGGGTGTTCCTTCTTCAATCAAAGCAATTGTTCCGTGTTTCAATTCACCAGCAGCAAAACCTTCTGCCTGGATGTAACTGATTTCTTTCAATTTCAAAGCGGCTTCAAGAGAAACGTTGTAGTCTGCCCCGCGTCCGATATAAAAAGCATTTCTTGTGTCACTGAGGTATTCTGCAGCCAGCTCCTCTAAATAATCTTTCTGGGCAATGACCGATTCCATCGCATTTGCGACTAAACTCAATTCATGAGTGATATCGAACGAAAGAGAAGTTTCTACTTCTTTTTTGTCACCGATAGCTTTGGCTAATAAAGTCAATACTGCTATTTGTGCAGTATAAGCTTTCGTTGATGCTACTGCAATCTCAGGTCCGGCATGCAACAATAGGGTGAAGGATGCTTCTCGCGAAAGAGTAGAGCCAGCAACATTTGTAATCGTAAGCGAAGGATAGCCAAGACGGTTGATTTTTACCAGCACTTGCCGACTGTCCGCTGTTTCGCCACTTTGACTCAAGAAAATAAAGAATGGTTTTTTTGAAAGAAGAGGTGTGTTATAGCCGAATTCACTAGCTAAATGAACCTCGACAGGAATCTGTGTCAATTCTTCCAAAGTCTGTTTACCAGCTAATCCCGCATGGTAACTAGTTCCGCAAGCAACGATGTAGATTCGATCGCTGTCAGATAATGTACCGATCAGTTTTGGATCAAGAGGGACCCGATTGTCTTCTGTTACGTATTTTTGAGCAATACGGCGCATGATAATAGGCTGTTCGTCGATTTCTTTCAGCATATAAAAAGGATAGGTGCCTTTCTCGATATCTGAAGCATCTACTTGCGCTTCAAATGAAGAACGTTCCATAATGTCGCCCGCAAAATTTTGGATAATAATTTTGTCTGATGTAACGGTAACCATCTCTTCATCTTCGACCTCGACGAATTTCTTCGTATGAGCAAGCATAGCCATTGCATCGCTGGCAATCACATTGAATCCATCACCAAGTCCGACTAACAATGGGCTTTTGTTTTTTGCTACATAAATCACATCAGGTGTTGTACGATCAATCAAAGCGAAAGCATAAGAACCTTTGATGATGCGCAAAGCTTTTAAAAATGCCTCTTTTGCCGTCATATCCTTCGCAAAAGTTTCAATCAGATGAGCGATAATCTCAGTATCTGTCTCACCGATAAAGTGATCATCTGTTAAATAAGCATTTTTAAGTTCTTCGAAGTTTTCGATCACGCCATTATGGACGAGCACGAAACGTCCGCTTTGTGAAGTATGTGGATGGGCATTTTCCTCAGATGGTTGTCCGTGGGTTGCCCAACGTGTATGGCCGATGCCTATATTTCCTGTAGTATCAGAAGTTATTCTATCTTTTAAATTTTGGATTCTGCCTTGTGCTTTGACTAAATGATCTGTCGTGCCATCTGAGACAAAGATGCCAGCTGAATCATAACCGCGGTATTCCAATTTTTCTAGCCCGCCAATCAATCCTGGTGTTACATTTTTTAATCCAATCATTCCAACAATTCCGCACATAAAAAACATCCTACTTTCTATAATGAATTCGTATGAATGCTTCCAGCTGCAGGAAAATCCTTTTGTTTTATCTTTGCAGATACTTTTTGTGGATCTTCTGTAGAGTGCAGTCCCTAGGGTCATCCGCCGAATCTTTCGATAAACCCTCTCCTCGTCATCTGTTTACACAGACCAGGCGCTATCCTAAAAGGTATAACTATCCTCCTTTTTTGTTTTTTATCTGGAAACATTTAAAATCATACCCTTTTGCGAATGTTTTTGTCAACAAAAAAAGAATAAAAATAAATTGGTATATATCTAATTGCCTTTTGGGTGTGCGTTTTGTATCAAAAAATAATCGGTTTTTATCTATCATCTTTTTCAGGAGTTCGGTACAATAGAAAGTAATAGGATGAAGGAGGAGAAAAATGGATTCAAAAATTGAAATCATGACACTTGGAATGTTAAAAAAACAATTGTCCGAATTTGAAGCATCAGCTGGTGTATCAGATGATACAAAAATATTTTTAGATACTGGTTGGGATAGCATCCAGGAAATCGCACCTGATGCCTTGGAAGTTGTCCAAGCGCGAGAGTTTACGGTAGAAGATGAATGGACAAAAGAATCATTTTCCGGGTATGCGCGTGAAGAAAAAGCAGAGCGGTTCGACGCTTCCGAGCAGTCAGAAACTGTAATTGTCATAAAAAACTTGTATTAGAAAGGAGAAAGAATGAATAAAAAACGTTGGGCAGCAGTTCTGATTGCTGCGGGATTATTTGTGGTTTCGTTAGTTTCGGCGAGTTTGACTAAGCCTCAGGAAAACAATCAAGTCGAAGGGTTGAACAGTTGGTTATACGGGGATGAAGAGTTAGTACCAAATGTGTTGGAAGAGGGAGACAGTACGCAAAAAATCGTAAAACTAACAGTAGATGGAACGATTGCTGCAGGAGGATCTTCTGGTTTATTTGCTTCTGAAGGTTATAACCATGAAAATTTCATGGAACAACTGAAAGCTGTGGAAGAAGATCCAACAGTCAAAGGAATCTTTTTAGAAGTAAACTCTCCTGGTGGCGGTGTCTATGAAAGTGCGGAAATCGCTAAGAAATTAGATACGATCCGTAAAGAACATGATATCCCGATGTATGTCAGTATGAAAAACATGGCAGCTAGCGGTGGTTACTATATTTCTGCTCAAGCAGATAAAATCTTTGCAACCGAAGAAACAGTGACCGGTTCAATTGGTGTGATCATGTCAGGATTGAATTATTCAGGGCTTTTAGAAAAACTGGGTGTGGAAGACACAACAGTGAAAAGTGGCGCATTGAAAGATATGGGTTCAGGAACACGCCCAGAGACAAAAGAAGAGGAAGCAGTGCTTCAAGCGTATATTGACAGTGCGTATCAACGATTTGTAAGAATCGTTAGCGAGGGACGGAATAAATCTGAAGAAGCAGTCAAAAAAATAGCAGATGGAAGGATTTATGATGGTGTCCAAGCAAAAGAAGTAGGTTTAGTCGATGAATTGGGATTCCCTGAAGACGCCTTACAAGCTATGCGAAAGGAACAAAAACTTGAAGATGCTGAATTAGTAGAATATTCCTCCGCATCATCTGGATTTGCCAGCACATGGTTAGGGAGCAAACTGGCAGAGTTCCAAGGATTGAAATCTTCTGAAACTAGTCAGATCTTATCAATACTTGAGAATCTCGGAACTGCAGAATCACCAAAAGCAATGTATTATTACGGAGGTGAGTAAGCATGACGGAACTTCCAAACGAAAATAAGGAACAAGGAAGAGAGAGGCAACAGCAGCCTGCTGTGGGACCTGATCCAAGCTTTTCCCAAAAGGTGCTGAGCTCTTTTGAAAGAGAACCGATGACGTCAGAAGAAATCAAAAAGAAACAACGGAAATGGAAAAAGTATACTGACACAAAAAATGAACCACCAAAAGCAAATGATTTTCCTCATTATTTCTATGCAGGTTTTTTGATCCGAATGTTTGCCTTCTTGATCGATCTTTTGTGTATCGGAGCTATTACACGTTTAACACTTGGTATTGCCAAAAATCTAGGTTGGCTGAATTTTTCAGATTCGTATTTGAGTCTCTATGGATTCACAGCATTACTCATTTATTTAGCGTATTTTGTTTTATTGACGAAACTCAATCATGGCCAAACGATTGGGAAAATGATCTTCGGTATTCGAGTCATCAGTTTTGATGAAGAAGAACTTAGCTGGTCAACTGTTTTAGTTAGAGAAGGTGCTTGTCGGTTCATTCTAAAGTTTCCTTTGCTGATGTTAGGGTATATTCCAGCAATCTTTAATCAGAAAAAGCAGCATCTGGGAGATCTTTTCACTAATACAAGTGTCGTTACGATTAATCTGATCAAAGCATTCAACCAAGAAGTTAACAGCTGATGATCCATAAAAAACAGTAGTTTGAAGCATCTTCTAAAAGTCAGATCAAAAATCTAGCTTTTAGAGGATGCTTCGATTATTTTTAATTGTCATGCTTTTTTTGTTTTGCTACTATTGAACATGAGCTGAACATAAGTAAGAGGAGGACACTGCGTGAAGCCGATTGATTTTCCAGAAAAATATGAGAATTTAATGCGAGTGGCCCAACAAGCACTAGCAAACCAGCAATATCAGCAGGCAAAAGAACTATTTCAACGTGCTTACGAGTTGAAAGAAAGCTTTGAGGCTAATAGCCTGCTTGTTTTTTGTCTTTATGAGTTAGACGAGAAAAAAGAAGCGTTGAAACAAGCACTCTTACATGAAAAACAGTATCTTCAAAACGAGGAGTTTGCTGAATTTTATTTTGACTTGTTAATCAGTGCACAAGATTTTTTATATGCTAGAAAATTGATAGCAAGTACAGATTTTTATGAATCTTTTGAGCAGCGTATCATTGAAAAAATCCAATTTGCAGAAGAATTGTCCGGACAAATGGAGAGGCAAAAAGTCAAGGCACTCCATAAAAAATCGGAGGAACTTCCTTCATTGGAACCAGCACGTCAGCTGTCGTCTATCGAGGAGATCGAACAGCTTCCTTACCATGAGTTTATCCAAACAGCGAGTAAACTGATTGTATTACCAGAGGTCCATATTTTAGCGAGGGCAAAATTGCTGGAGACACTCAGGCAATTGAATGAATGCAACCCTGTTTTCTATTTGACGATTGAAGAAAAACTAGTCAAAGTCATACCCAAAGATTTGCCTAAGCCACAGCAACAGTCAAGTTATCGACAATTGTGTGTGTTTTCAGATCATTACGGGAATGAAGATGCGCTACTTAGTTCGGTGCTGAAAGAAGAATTTACGTTGCAATCTGCAATCGTTTATCCTGTCTATGATACATACATTGAAGACCCGAGGCGTTGGTTTCAACTGACTGTAGAGGCATGTACAGGAAAAACGATGTATGATGGTACGGAAGATGAAAAACAAGATTTTTTTAAAAAACGAGAGAAAATTTTGCAGCAAATGATCTTCTTCCATTAGATTTTATCAGTGAGAAAGATAAAAATGTTATGAAAAACAAGGATTCTACCCATTCAATATGTTTACAATTTGAAAGGGTTAGTGTACTATTTAAAGGTATGCATGAAACGTTTTTGATGTATAAAATGAATTTCTAAACTCGGAGGGAATTAAATGACTGCAACATTTGAAAAAAAAGGCACGAATGATGGTGTTTTAAAATTTACGATTGCGCAAGACGAAATCCAAAAAGGATTAACAACTGCGTTTAATAAAGTGAAAAAAAGCTTGAACGTACCTGGATTCCGTAAAGGGAAAGTTTCTCGTCAAGTATTCAACCGTATGTACGGTGAAGAAGCTTTATATGAAGATGCATTGAATGCTGTATTACCAGAAGCTTATGAAGCTGCTGTCAAAGAAGCTGGCATCGACCCTGTTTCTCAACCAAAAATCGATGTTGAAAGCATGGAAAAAGGTCAAGACTGGGTAATCACTGCTGAAGTAACAGTGAAACCAGAAGTAAAATTAGGACAATATAAAGATCTAGTTGTTGAAAAACAAGACCGTGAAGTAACAGATGCTGACGTGGATGCACGTATCAAACGTGAACAAGAAGCACAAGCTGAATTAGTTATCAAAGAAGATGCTGCAGCTGAAAATGGCGATACAGTAGTAATCGACTTCGAAGGCTTTGTAGATGGCGAAGCGTTTGATGGCGGAAAAGGCGAAAATTACTCACTTGAATTAGGTTCAGGTTCATTCATTCCAGGATTTGAAGATCAATTAGTTGGTCATAAATCAGGTGAAAGTCTAGATGTAAATGTAACTTTCCCAGAAGATTATCAAGCAGAAGATCTTGCTGGAAAAGAAGCAGTTTTCAAAGTGACAATCCATGAAGTAAAAGCAAAAGAAGTGCCTGAATTAGATGACGAATTCGCAAAAGATGTGGATGACGAAGTATCAACATTAGACGAATTGAAAGAAAAATATCGCAAAGAATTAGTAGAAACAAAAGAAAAAGCAGCGGACGATGCAAAAGATGAAGCAGCAATCCGTATGGCTGTTGAAAACGCAGAAATCGTTGAATTGCCACACGTGATGGTTCATGATGAAGTACATCGTTCAATGGACGAATTCTTGAACAACATGCAACGTCAAGGTATCTCTCCTGAAATGTACTATCAATTAACTGGTTCTACAGAAGAAGACTTGCATAAACAATTCGAAGGTGAAGCAGAAATGCGCACAAGAACAAATCTTGTGATCGAAGCAATTGCAGCTGCTGAAAATCTTCAAGCAACAGAAGAAGAAATCAATGCAGAAATCCAAGAATTATCAGAAACATACAACATGCCAATCGAACAAATCAAACGCGTGTTGACAGAAGATATGCTGGAACATGATGTGACAATGAAAAAAGCAATCGAATTGATCACGGGTACAGCGACAGAAGCAAAAGAATAGAAATTAAGTAATAGAGGTTATGAAATAAGGGACTGTGACATGTTTGTTGTCACAGTCCCTTATTTTTTGCTAAGCGTGAAAATATACAAAGATATAGGTCAATCGATCCTTTGTTAAACACTTTTTCTTTTTACTAAACTATGTTATGATAGTAAAAGACTGTAAAGTCTCTGATAGTTTCTTGCATACTTTTTGCAAGTTAAGGGGTGAAGACCATGTATGACAATCCAAGTAGCAATGAGACCGTACGCTGTTCTTTTTGTGGGAAAACCCAAGAAGAAGTGAAAAAAATCGTAGCTGGTCCAGGGGTCTACATCTGTAATGAATGTATCGACCTATGTAAAGAGATCATTGATGAAGAATTTTATGAAGAAGCTGTACGCGAATTCACTGAAGTCCCTAAACCACTAGAAATTCTTGAAGTATTGAATAACTACGTGATTGGACAAGATCGCGCAAAACGCTCGTTAGCTGTCGCTGTATACAATCACTACAAACGTGTCAATCAGCAAGCACAAGAGAACACAGATGATGTTGAACTACAAAAAAGCAATATCTGCTTGATCGGACCTACAGGGTCAGGGAAAACATTTTTGGCACAAACATTAGCAAAAACGTTGAATGTACCTTTTGCAATCGCAGATGCGACAAGTTTGACAGAAGCTGGTTATGTGGGTGAAGATGTAGAAAACATTTTGCTTAAATTGCTCCAGTCTGCTGATTACAATGTGGAACGTGCAGAAAAAGGGATCATCTATATTGATGAGATCGATAAAATCGCGCGTAAAAGCGAAAATGTATCCATCACTCGTGATGTTTCCGGTGAAGGTGTCCAACAAGCCTTGCTGAAGATTCTAGAAGGAACTGTTGCAAGTGTTCCGCCTCAGGGAGGACGTAAACATCCACATCAAGAATTTATCCAGATCGATACGACGAATATCTTGTTCATCGTAGGTGGGGCGTTTGATGGTATCGAAACAATCGTGAAGAACCGTATGGGCGAAAAAACGATTGGATTTGGTACGCAGAACCAAAAACTTTCTGAAGACGAAAGCGTCATGCAGCATATCATTCCTGAAGATTTGCTGAAATTCGGATTGATTCCTGAGTTTATCGGACGATTACCTGTTATGGCAGCTTTAGAAAAATTGACAACAGATGATCTGGTACGGATCTTGACTGAGCCAAAAAATGCGTTAGTCAAACAATATCAAAAACTTCTTTCTCTAGATGATACTGAACTTGAATTCGAACCTGAAGCGTTGAGAGCTATTGCGAAAAAAGCAATCGAACGCAACACTGGTGCTCGAGGTCTTCGTTCTATCATCGAAGAAATCATGATGGATGTGATGTTTGATATTCCTTCAAATGAAAACATCGAAAAAGTGATTATCACCAAAGAAGCAGCTGAATTGTCTGGTGAGCCAACAGTGATCTATAAAGATTCAGAGAAAAAAGCGGGTTGATGAGAAGAGGCTGCCGTAAAAGTCATTTTGGCTTTTACGACAGCCGCTTGCTTTATTCATCACCTTTTTAAGGAGAGAGACCATGAAAGTCCATCAAGCTGAAATCATCATAAGTGCAGTGTCCCCAAAACAATATCCAGAGACACAATTGCCGGAAATAGCTCTGGCAGGGCGATCAAATGTAGGGAAATCTTCTTTTATCAACACATTGATTGATCGAAAGAATTTAGCGCGTATTTCCGGTAAGCCTGGAAAGACCCAGACCTTGAATTTTTATTTGATTGAGAATGCATTGCATTTTGTCGATGTTCCAGGATACGGGTATGCAAAAGTATCCAAAACTGAACGAGCAAAATGGGGAAAGATGATCGAGACATATTTAACGACCAGAGAACAACTACGTGCGGTCGTTTCTTTAGTAG
Source organism: Enterococcus sp. DIV1224 (assembly GCF_050555455.1). Lineage (NCBI taxonomy): Bacteria > Bacillati > Bacillota > Bacilli > Lactobacillales > Enterococcaceae > Enterococcus > Enterococcus sp. DIV1224. The sequence continues at coordinate 1,137,561 of NZ_CP187859.1, forward strand.
ATCTGCGCCATAAGCCTTCTCAAGAAGATATCCAGATGTATCAATTTTTGAAGTATTATGATATCCCTGTGATCGTTGTTGCTACTAAGGCAGATAAGATTCCTCGCGGTAAATGGAACAAGCATGAAAGCGAGATCAAAAAAGCATTGGATTTTGATCATAATGACACATTTATTCTTTTTTCTTCCGTTACAAAACAAGGAAAAGAAGAAGCATGGGCAGCAATCGAACAAGCAATCGAATCATAAAAAGAATAAAAAAGACTTACCAGTCAAACTCTTCCATAAAAGTTTGGCTGGTAAGTCTTTTTTTTGCAGAACTTATCTTACTTTTGTTTCTTGTCTTTTTTCTTTTCTTTTTGTGGTTGCGGTTTTAGAAACCGATCGATTTCTTCTTTTGGCGCAACTGTTTTTTTCGGATCGACAGCAAATGATTCGAAAAGTTTATCTAAATTGTCTGTACGTTCAAATTTCAATCCCATCGCGAACACCTCTTTGTTCCTTTTTTACTTAGTTTACCATGTAATACCTAAAATTGGTTTCCAAGACAAAAAGTTTTAGTTTTTCTTTATCATTCGTTATAATTAAATTATAAAAAGATTTGAAAGAGGTGAGAAAATGATTGGTGAAGATAAATTATTAATGACTATCCAGCTCACAAACTTAGATGATGAAGAAAAAAAACAGGAAATAAGCGATTGGGCTGTTTTGACACGTCTGTTGATCCAGCCAACATTTATCCGCTCTTTCACTAAACAAGCGGACCCGTATAATCTTAGGAAACTGCAAGAAAAAATAATGCTCGCATCGGTAAGAGACGAAAGCTGGTTAGTTGTAGGGAATGACGAGAACGAGTGTAGTTTTCGTTTGGAAGGCAATCAATTGTTGATAAAAAATGTATTGGCTATCTCTGTTTTCAAAGAAAACCAGTTTTTGATTCGAGATTTCATTCAGAAAAAAATGATTGCCCATGGTGTGTTTGCTTATATGAGAGCGTATAGCGAGTTTATCTATCACAATACAAAACAGATTCCCCAGCGGCTGCTGTTTGAGACGATGGATGAAATCGAACGTTTACCTAAAATGAAACAGAAAAATGGCGACGTAGTAGTGGATTGCAATCAATTTCCAGGCTACGATCTTTTTTATCAAGGCTTATGTTTTACCTCATGCTGGGAAATGTATTACAGTCACTATTACCATCAGATTATCCCAAAACCGATTTTTCTCGATACACAACAAGTAGAAAAAGTGAAAGAATTAGATAATGAAGTCATATATATCCAGCTTTATCGAGACCCATTCAATTGGCAAAAAACAAACAATCAGCTCTTCCAATCCTATTTTAGAGACCAGCTTGGGTTTGACCACCTTGCTTGGGATAACGGCGTGGGATTGTTGAAACCACCATTTGTTGAATACATTTATACTGATCATACGATTCAATCTGTCCAGTATCAAAATGCGCAGATGCAACCTGTTCCAAAAAAAAATGCCTCGTTCTTTGTAACGAAAAGTTATGATATTCAAGGAGGAAATTATAAAGAAAGACGTGTCCGCGGAACACTGAATGCTCAGGCGTATTTTCCTTGGGTTGACGAGAATCGCGCGCGCATGATGTGCTATAAGATCATCGATCCGACTGTTGCTTTGGACAATGGAATCGAAGCGTATTGTTATTACATCAGGGAATATCTAGAAGTAGAGGTAACAGATGAGAAATATCAAGATTATCTTTTATCATTAAGAATCTATGTTCCTTCTGAAGCACTGCCGGATTTACCGTTAAAGGAAATCAAACACAGGCTCTCTGATATTGCCTTCAAACGAATAAAGAAAAAACGGCGTAGTGTCCAATTTGATGTCAAGAAAGGCGAGAAGCATCTGCGTGTGCAGTTTTTAGATTATCGCGAATTAGAACAATTGATTACTTTACAAAAAATATGAGGTGAAGAAAATGGATAAACAACTTTATTATCGAATAATGGTTCCAGCATCATTATTATCCGTCTGTCTCTTTTTTGTTCCTAATTTTCCTATTCGATCAGTCATCGGTTTCTTGGTCATGTTTGGTGGGATGGGACTTTATTATTACCTTCTTCATAAGGAAAGAAAACCTGCTACTGTTTATATGAAAAAAACAAGAAGCGAAAATAACAAACGATAAAACAGTTTGATAATAGTCAAATAAAGTAGGAAACCAGTCAAAAAAAGACTGGTTTTTTATTTTTTGACTGATTTATAATTTTTGTGAACGTTTTTGACTGATTTGTATTGCGAGTCTAAAAAAAATATGCTATTATTTGTATTGAGGTGATCGTGAAAATGCTTACAGAGGAACGCAGACAAAAAATCCTAGACTTGCTTGAACAGCAGAAAATCGTGAAATCACAAGATCTTGTATACCTTTTGAATGCTTCAGAATCAACGATAAGGCGTGATTTGCAAGAGTTGGAGAATGGTGGTTTTCTAGAAAGAGTCCATGGCGGCGCTAAGAAAGAGCAATTATTGAATTTTGAGCAGAATATGAGCGAAAAATCACTCAAAAACATTCATGAAAAACAGCAGATCGCCAAATTGGCAGCTGAAACCATTAATGACGAAGATGTCATCTATTTAGACGCGGGCTCGACTACTTTAGAAATGATCCCTTTTTTACAAGGAAAACAAATCACAGTGGTGACAAATTCCGTTCAACATGCGGCAAATTTAGTTGATTTGGAGCTTGGTACGATCATTTTAGGTGGAACGATCAAGCTGTCAACCAATGCTGTTTTAGGATCTAATGCGATAGAACAACTAAAACATTTTCATTTCAATAAAGCGTTTATGGGAATGAACGGTGCGCATATCGAGCAAGGATTCACGACTCCGGATCCAGAAGAAGCAGCTGTTAAACGTTTAGCCATGAAAAATTCTGAAGAGACATTTGTATTGATTGATCATACTAAATTCAACCAGTTGTCTTTCACCTCTGTTGCACCTTTGGAATCAGCCACGATCATAACCGAGCGTTGTCCATTAGAATTCATCAATGAATTCCGTGAAAAGACAACAATTAAGGAGGCAATACAATGATTTACACAGTAACACTTAATCCATCAATTGATTATATTGTACGCGTAGATGGGTTAAAACTAGGTGATTTGAACCGGATGAAAGAAGACTTCAAATTGCCTGGAGGAAAAGGGATCAATGTTTCCCGTATTTTGAAACGGATCGATTCTCAATCTACAGCACTAGGGTTTTTAGGAGGATTCACTGGCAAATTTATTTCGAAGTGGCTTGAAAAAGAACAAATCAACTCTTTGTTCACACACGTGCAAGAAGATACAAGAATCAATATCAAACTAAAATCAGATACTGAAACTGAAATTAACGGTTTAGGTCCAGCTATTTCAGACGAAGAAATCAATGAATTGAAGCAAGCGCTAGGGACAGTAGAACAAGGAGACATCGTCGTATTGTCAGGAAGCGCGCCAGCCAGCCTACGAAAAGGATTTTATCAAGAACTGATTGATATCATTCGAGAAAAAGGTGCAGATTTCGTAATCGATACAACAGGTGATGATCTAAAAAATGCACTTGTTAAGAAACCGTTGTTGATCAAACCAAACAATCACGAATTAGCTGAGCTTTACAATACAACCTTCCAATCTGTAGAAGAAATCATTCCGTATGGAAAAAAATTACTAGCTGAAGGGGCACAGAATGTGCTGATCTCAATGGCTGGAGACGGCGCTTTGCTCTTTACAGAACAAGGAACTTATAAAACGAATGTATTGGTTCGCCCATTGAAAAATTCAGTAGGTGCAGGGGATTCAATGATCGCCGGTTTTATTGGTGCTTACAGCCGGACAAAAGATCCGATCGAAGCCTTTAAATGGGGAGTTGCTTGTGGAAGCGCAACGGCTTTTTCTGATGACTTGGCAGCTCGCGAACTGATTGATGAGTTATTGCCAGAAGTTGAAATCACAAAAATTGATTAGTTTCAAGGAGGATAATCATGAATATCAAGGATTTAATGGTCAAAGAAGCAATGATCATGGATTTGCAAGCGACTGATAAAAAAGGCGCGATCGATGAAATGGTCCAAAAAATGTTTGATGCCGGCCGGATTTCCGATATCGACACATATAAAGAAGGAATTCTAGCTCGTGAAGCACAAACCTCTACAGGTCTTGGTGACGGAATCGCCATGCCTCACGCGAAAAATAGTGCAGTCAAAGAAGCAACAGTTTTATTTGCAAAAAGCCAAAAAGGTGTAGATTATGAAGCATTAGACGGACAGCCAACTTATCTGTTTTTCATGATCGCAGCTCCAGAGGGCGCGAACGACACACACTTGCAAGCATTAGCAGCGCTATCTCGATTGCTGATTGATGCAGATTTTGTAGCGAAATTAAAAGAAGCAAGTACACCAGAAGAAGTCCAAGACTTGTTCCAAACAGCTGAAGAGCAAAAAGAAGCAGAAGAAAAAGCAGAACAAGAAACACAAGCTGCAGAAGCTTCTGCTCATCCAGAAAGAAAATTCGTTGTTGCCGTTACAGCTTGCCCAACAGGAATCGCTCATACTTACATGGCAGAAGATGCTTTGAAGAAAAAAGCGAAAGAAATGGGAGTGGAGATCAAAGTCGAAACGAACGGTTCAGAAGGAATCAAAAACCGTTTGACTGCTGAAGACATCGCTCGTGCAGAAGGCGTGATCGTTGCAGCAGACAAAAAAGTAGAGATGAACCGTTTTGACGGAAAAGAATTGATCAATCGTCCAGTCAGTGATGGTATCCGTAAACCAGAAGAGTTGATCAATCTAGCCCTTAGTGGTACTGCACCAGTATTCCATGGTGACGGAAAAGAAAATAGTTCAGAAGAAGGAAACGCGGATGGTACTGTCGGACAAAGAATCTATAAAGATTTGATGAACGGCGTATCACACATGTTACCATTCGTTATTGGTGGAGGAATCGCTATTGCTCTTTCTTTCATGATTGACCAATTTATTGGCGTGCCGCATGACCAGTTATCGAATCTGGGGAACTACAATCAAGCTGCTAGCTGGTTCAACCAAATCGGTCAAGCTGCATTTGGGTTCATGTTACCGGTATTAGCTGGATTTATTGCTTCAAGTATCGGCGACCGCCCTGGTTTGATTGTTGGATTTGCTGCTGGTGCATTAGCTAATACAGGTGGCGCAGGATTCTTAGGTGCACTGATTGGTGGATTCTTGGCTGGTTATGTCATCGTATTTTTACGTAAATTATTCAAGAACTTACCAAAATCATTGGATGGAATCAAAACGATCCTCTTTTATCCAGTGTTTGGCTTACTGATTACTGGTTTCCTGATGTTGCTGGTCAATGTCCCTATGAAAGCAATCAATGATGCATTGAATGGTTTCTTGACAAGTATGAGTGGTTCGAATGCTGCTTTACTTGGTGCATTATTAGCTGGAATGATGGCGGCAGATTTAGGCGGTCCAATCAACAAAGCCGCTTATGTATTTGGTACAGCAACTTTAGCTACTACTGTTGCCACTGGCGGAAGTGTTGTGATGGCTTCTGTTATGGCTGGAGGAATGGTCCCTCCATTGGCGATTTTCGTTGCTACACGTTTGTTCAAAAATAAATTCAGCAAAACAGATCAAGATGCTGGTTTGACGAACATCGTGATGGGACTTTCGTTTGTCACGGAAGGATCGATTCCATTTGCAGCAGCTGACCCGATTCGTGCCATTCCGAGTTTTATTATTGGTTCTGCTTTAACTGGCGGATTAGTCGGTGCTTTCGGAATCAAATTACTGGCTCCTCATGGCGGAATTTTTGTTGTATTCTTACTGAGTCACCCAATCATGTATTTGGTGTTTATTGCTATCGGAGCAGTCGTCTCTGGTGTGATTTATGGTTTATTGAGAAAAGCTCCTGCAGTAGCAGAAGCATAGAAATAAAAAGAAGAGACTGGGGAAATCCAGCCTCTTCTTTTTTTGTAGAGTCAAAGTAGTATAGATGAGTAGTTGTTGTGCCATAAAATAGTTCTTCCCGGTTCGTTAAAATGATTGCTTCAAATTTGTGATCGAAGATTTTGCCTCGATTTCTTGCTTGATTCTTGGTAAGTTTGCTTCATCAGTCAAGATTACCAAAATATCTCCTACATTCATGATAGTATCACCGTGAGTCAAGATTTCCTGATTTCCTCTGCGTATAGAGATTAGCAGCATATTTTTAGGCCAATTGAAGTCCCGCACCATTAATCCGTCTAAAGAACTCTCTGCCGTTACTGGAAAATCAAAAGTTGTCCTGGCACCTTTAAGAGCGGGGGTCTGATTATTTCCAAGTAAACGTTCCAACAATGATTCGTAGATCGGATTCCCTCCGAGAAGATCATTGACGATATAAGCAACAAGAGCAGCCAACCCTAAAGGCATCAGATGATTGAGAGAGCCAACCATTTCTGTCACTAAAATAATTGCTGTCAGCGGTGCTTTCCCAATTGCTGTGAAATAACCAGCCATGGCAATCACGACGAAATCCTTGATGTAGATTGGATCCATCCCGAAATCAACCATGATGTTTCCATAAAAGCTACCGATTAAAGCACCCAATGTCAATATCGGAAGGAAAATCCCTCCTGGAAGACCACCACCATAAGAAATCATGGAAAAAACGAATCGAAGAACAAACAAACCGATAATCATAATGATTGGCAATGAAGCATGTCCAAAAGCTAAAACGATTTGATTGCCTCCGCCTAGCGTACTAGGCCATAAATAACCAATCGGCAAAATCAGCAAGAAAGGAACGAATCCATGAAAATAAGCTGGTAAAGGCAATCGGTTGTAAAATTTTGGCAATGCCAGCAGGACCTTTTGATAAATAAAACCTAAGACGCCTAGAAGTACGCCTAATACCACCAAAGAACCATAATATTTCAACGGCAAAGAAGGAAGATCGCCTAGATATAAAACTGGTCTTAAGCCAAAAAAATAAAGAGAGACAAAGTTAGCCGTGATGGCCGCAGCAAAAGATGTCAGCCAAACAAGAGGAGAGAAGGAGTGATGGATTTCTTCTAAAACAAAGAGTAATCCTGCGATAGGAGCATTGAATGCTGCTGCAAGTCCGCTACTTGCTCCGCTAGAAATCAAAATCTTTTCTTCTGAAGATGGACTCCGAAACAATTGTCCAGCTCCTTGTCCGATAGCTGCGCCAAGCTGTATAGAAGGGCCTTCTCGACCTAGAAAAAGTCCTGCACCAACTGAAAGTACACCACCAATGAACTTTTTCCATAAAACAGAGAACCAGTTCATTGATAATTCCCCTCGAAGCTGTCCTTCTACTTGTGGAATCCCGCTTCCTTTGATATCCGGTTCATTTTTGACCAGATAACCCACAAAAAATGCTGCAAGGATGCAGCAAATGGCCATGCCAACTAAGTAAATCGGCTGTTCCCGACTTATTTCATAGATGCTTCGAACAAAATCGCCTAACTTTTCGATCGATAAACGAAACAGGCTAACCACGATTCCTGTCAGTAGTCCAACGAATATTCCTTTTAGAATAAAATATATCTGAGTTTTATCTAATTTCTTGATTTTTCCTTTTTTTTCCATTCAAACGCCTCGCTTTCTTTTAATTTAGCGCGAAATCAACGAATTGACAAGGAGAAATCCATAAAAAGAAACAAATGATTTTGAATTAGCTAGTTTAATGAAAGCCAAGAAAATGCTATAATTAACAAGATTGATAAAAGAAAGGATGTTGTTAATGTCATCCAAAGCTGAATTATTAAACGGGATGAACCCCCGTCAGAAAGAAGCTGTTCTTCACACTGACGGACCATTATTGCTGATGGCAGGTGCGGGAAGTGGAAAGACGAGAGTGTTGACGCATCGTATTGCCTATTTGATTGAGGAAAAAGAAGTCAATCCTTGGAACATCCTAGCGATTACTTTTACCAATAAAGCTGCAAAAGAAATGAAAGAACGTGTCAATGCGATTCTCGCATCTGGAGGCGAAGATGTCTGGGTATCGACTTTTCACTCAATGTGTGTGCGTATTTTAAGAAGAGATGTTGATTTTATCGGGTATAACCGGAACTTTACGATCATCGACTCTTCTGAACAGCTGACCTTGATGAAACGGATACTGAAAGAACTGAACATTGACCCGAAAAAATATGATCCTCGCAGCATATTAGGAACAATCTCCCAAGCAAAAAATAGCTTGCAGACCCCTCAGGATTTTGCAAAAATGCAAGGTAGTTATTACGAAGAGATTGCGGCAAAATGTTACGCTGCTTATCAAAAAGAGCTTCAATACAATCAATGTATGGACTTTGACGACCTGATCATGAATACGATCCGGTTATTTGAAGAACATCCTGATTCACTCACATATTACCAAAACAAATTCCATTATATTCATGTAGATGAGTATCAAGATACAAACCACGCACAGTATACGTTGGTCAATTTATTGGCAGGTAGATTTAGAAATCTATGCGTAGTGGGAGATGCAGATCAAAGTATCTACGGCTGGCGCGGTGCAGATATGCAGAACATCTTGGATTTCGAAAAAGATTATCCAGATGCTGCAGTGATTTTGCTGGAACAAAACTATCGCTCCACGAAAAACATTCTTAGCGCGGCAAACCAAGTCATTGAAAACAATAGCAATCGAAAACCAAAAAACTTGTGGACAGAAAACAAAGAAGGAAACAAGATCACTTACTATCGTGCAGATAATGAACGAGACGAAACCCGTTTTATCGTAGACCGGATGCAAGAAGAGATACGAAGCAATCATCGAAATTACGGCGACTTTGCCATTTTGTACCGGACGAACGCACAATCTCGTGTAATGGAAGAAACCCTGTTGAAAGCAAATATTCCTTATAAAATGGTTGGAGGGCACAAATTCTACGATCGTAAAGAAATCAAAGATATTTTAGCGTATTTAAATGTGCTGGCAAATCCTCAAGACTCAATCAGTTTTGAGCGTATCGTTAATTCGCCCAAACGAGGCATCGGACCAGGATCTATCGAAAAACTACGCAGTTTTGCTTCTCTCCATGAATGGCCGCTGCTTGAAGCAGCCCAAAATGTGGATCTGGCAAATATCGGTGGAAAAGCAGGCCAGCAATTAGGTGCATTTGGAGAGATGATTCAAGAAGTCACGCAGATGATCCCATACTTGACAGTGACAGAATTGACGAAAGAGGTTTTGGATCGTAGCGGTTACCTGGAAGATTTAAAAATCCAAAATACATTAGAAGCACAAGCGCGCATCGAAAACTTGGAGGAATTTTTAACGGTCACACAAGAATTCGATAAGCAGTTCGAACAGCAAAATGAAGAAGATGCTGATGCACCAGAAGAAAAACTAACGGTCTTCTTGAACGATCTGGCACTTGTTTCTGACATTGACAATTTAGAAGAAGACGCTTCGCAAGTGACATTGATGACGTTGCATGCAGCCAAAGGATTAGAATTTCCAGTTGTATTCCTGATTGGTCTAGAAGAAGGTGTTTTTCCTTTATCTCGAGCATTGATGGAAGAAAGCGAACTGGAAGAAGAACGTCGTCTCGCTTATGTGGGAATCACGCGAGCAGAAGAAGCGTTGTATTTAACCAATGCTTTCTCCAGAACATTATATGGACGGACGCAATATAACCGACCTTCTCGTTTTGTAGAAGAAATCGATCAAGAATTGCTAGAAATCGAGGGCATGCGTCCTACGCCTAAAAAAACACCTGTATTCGCTAAAAAAATAGCAGCATATAGCTATAAACAGCCAGAGACAGCGGTTGTTTCCTCTAAAAGTGCCACTGGAGGGGAAAAGAACAGCTGGAAACCTGGAGATAAAGTCAAACATAAAAAATGGGGACTAGGAACAGTCGTCCGAGTAAGTGGGACGTCGAAGGATCTAGAACTAGATGTGGCTTTCCCAAGTCAAGGAGTAAAACGTCTTTTGGCTGCCTTTGCGCCAATTGAAAAAGCTTAGTAGTGGAGGGTAAATGATGGAACATGAAATGACGATTGACGAAGCTGCTAAACGAGCAGAAGAGCTTCGTACAAGATTGAACCAATGGTCTCGCGAATACTACGTAGAAGATAAACCAACAGTGGAAGACTATGTTTATGATAAAGAATACGCAGAATTAGTAGCAATCGAAGAACAATATCCTGATTTGATCACGTCGGATTCTCCCACTCAACGAGTAGGCGGAAAAGTATTAGAAGGGTTTGAAAAAGTCACTCATGATATTCCGCTTTACAGTTTGAACGACGTTTTCAGCAAAGAAGAGCTGATAGCTTTTGATCAACGTGTACAAAAAGCAGTGGGACGTGTAGTCGATTATTGCTGCGAACTAAAAATAGATGGTCTTTCCGTCTCTTTGCGTTATGAAGATGGGAATTTCGTTAGAGGAGCGACTCGTGGGGATGGGACTGTAGGAGAAAACATCACTGAAAACCTAAAGACTGTCCGATCAGTCCCAATCAAATTAAAAGAACCGATGAACATCGAAGTAAGAGGCGAATGTTTCATGCCAAAACGTTCATTTGTTCAATTGAATCAAGACAGAGAAGCAGAGGGAAAAGATATCTTTGCGAATCCTCGGAATGCCGCAGCCGGTTCCTTGCGTCAGTTAGATTCTAAAATCACAGCGAAAAGAAATCTGGATACTTTCTTATACACAGTAGCTGATTTCGGTCCTATGGAAGCAAAAACACAGTATGATGCACTAGAAGAGCTAGAAAAAATAGGATTCCACACGAATCGGGAAAAACGTCTATGTCATTCGATTGACGAAGTATGGGCATACATTGAGGAATATCATGATAAACGTGTAGATTTGCCCTATGAGATTGATGGGATCGTCATCAAAGTGAATGAGTTCTCGCTGCAAGATCAACTTGGCTTTACTGTCAAAGCACCACGATGGGCAACAGCTTATAAGTTTCCCCCAGAAGAAGTTGAAACACTGATCGAAAACATCGAATGGACAGTCGGACGAACGGGGGTAGTGACGCCAACGGCTATCATGACGCCGGTCCGAGTAGCAGGAACGACAGTAAGCCGTGCCAGTCTGCATAATGGGGATTATATCAAGTTGAAGGATATCCGCTTGAAAGATACAGTTCTGATTTATAAAGCGGGAGATATCATTCCAGAAGTTTCGCAAGTCGTGTTGGATAAACGACCTAAAGACAGCGAAGAATACCAATTACCTACACATTGTCCAGTTTGTGGAAGTGAACTTGTCCATTTGGATGAAGAAGTAGCGCTACGGTGCATCAATCCTAAATGCCCTGCTCAAATGAAAGAAGGCTTGAACCACTTTGTCTCAAGAAATGCGATGAATATCGACGGGTTGGGCCCGCGTGTGCTTGAACAGATGTATGACAAAAAACTAGTCGCAGATGTCGCTGATCTTTATAAATTGACAGAAGAAGAGTTATTGACGTTGGACAAAATAAAAGAAAAATCAGCAAATAATATTTTGACAGCAATTGACAACAGCAAAGATAATTCGGTCGAGCGGTTGATTTTCGGGTTAGGAATCCGACATGTCGGAGCGAAAGCAGCAAAAATTTTAGCAGAACATTTTGGTGATCTAGAGACATTGAGTAGAAGCGACTATGAGTCGATTATTGCGCTCGATACGATCGGTGATATCATTGCCGACAGTGTAGTCACTTATTTTAGTAACGAAGAAGTCCATGAATTGATGAATGAATTAAAACAAGCAGGCGTCAATTTCGAATACAAAGGGCTTCGAAGTACCCAATTGCAAGAAGTCGAGTCGCCTTTTAAAGAAAAAACAGTAGTCCTTACTGGTAAACTAACACGATTGACTCGTGAAGAAGCAAAAGAGACGATCGAAAATCTTGGCGGGAAAGTGACTGGTAGCGTATCGAAAAAAACGGATATCGTGGTAGCAGGAGAAGATGCTGGCAGCAAGCTAACCAAAGCACAAGAATTAGGAATCGAAGTTTGGACAGAAGATCAAATGGCAGAAGCATTGGCTAAAAGCCACTCAGCAAAAGAATAAATATTGAGTTTTTTCAGACAAATTTCAATAAATAATTTCAGACAGAGCACTCTTATGTTAAAATAGAGAGCAAAGTTTTTAACTCGTTTAGAAAGAAGGGGTAGTATGGCGATTAGTGAAGAACAAGTGAAACACGTTGCCAAATTAGCAAAACTTGCGTTCGCAGATGAAGAACTTGCAAGTTTTACCGACCAATTAGGTAAAATCATCGATATGGTGGAAATGCTGGAAGAAGTAGATACGGAAGGTGTTCCATTTACGTCGAATGTTGTCGAAACAGTAAACGTGATGCGACAAGATCGGGCGCAAGCTGGATGGAACCGTGATGAATTATTGAAAAATGTGCCGGAAACAGAAGACGGCTTTATCAAAGTTCCCGCAATCATCGATAATGGGGAGGCTGGCGCATAATGACAAAATTACACAATCGTTCTCTAGAGGAACTACATCATATGCTTGTATCAAAAGAAATCACTGTACAAGATTTGACAAAAGCAACATTTGAACGAATCAAAGAAACAGAGCCTGAGATCGAAGCATTCATCACATTGAATGAAGAAAAAGCATTGGAACAGGCAAAAGCTTTAGATGAAAAAGGGATTGATGAAAGCAACATCCTTGCTGGAATTCCGATTGGGATCAAGGATAATATCGTAACAAAAGATATCTTGACAACCGCTGCATCTAAGATTCTTTACAATTTTGAACCAATTTATGATGCAACGGTCATGGATAAAATCTATCAAGCAGATATGATCCCTGTTGGAAAACTAAACATGGATGAATTTGCTATGGGCGGAAGTACGGAAACTTCTTATTTCAAGAAAACAAAAAATGCTTGGGACCAAACAAAAGTACCTGGTGGCTCTTCCGGTGGTTCTGCAGCAGCAGTAGCAGCTGGACAAATCCCAGTTTCTTTAGGTAGTGATACGGGGGGAAGTATCCGCCAGCCAGCAGCTTTCAACGGCATTGTAGGAATGAAACCTACTTATGGCCGTGTCTCACGTTTTGGTTTGATTGCCTTTGCTTCATCTCTTGACCAAATCGGACCAATGACCCGTACGGTGAAAGATAACGCATTAGCATTAACAGCTATCAGTGGTTATGACGAAAAAGACGGTACTTCTTCAGGCGTTTCAGTTCCTGACTTTGCAGAGGGACTGACCGGTGACATCAAAGGAATGAAGATTGCTTTACCTAAAGAATACTTAGGCGAAGGTGTGGCCCCTGGCGTAAAAGAAGCTGTATTGAAAGCAGCAGAAACATTCCGTTCATTAGGTGCTGTTGTGGAAGAAGTCAGCTTACCACATTCAAAATACGGTGTGGCTGTTTATTATATCATTGCCTCATCAGAAGCAAGTTCCAACTTGCAACGTTTCGATGGTATTCGCTATGGTTATCGCTCTGAAAACGTGAAATCATTGGATGATGTATATGTCAACTCACGTTCAGAAGGATTCGGTGAAGAAGTAAAACGCCGTATCATGTTAGGTACATTCTCATTAAGTGCGGGTTATTATGACGCTTACTTCAAAAAAGCAGGACAAGTCCGTACATTGATCAAACGAGATTTTGAAAAAGTCTTTGCAGATTATGACTTGATCATCGGACCATCTTCACCAACAGTGGCATTCGGAATCGGTGAGAACATCAACGATCCAATCACGATGTACATGAGTGACATCTTAACGATCCCTGTCAACTTGGCTGGACTTCCAGGTATGTCTGTACCGGCAGGATTGTCAGAAGGATTACCAGTTGGATTGCAGATCATCGGTAATTATTTTGATGAAAAAACGATGTATCAAGCGGCATATGCGTTTGAACAAGCAACAGAATTCCACACACAACAACCAGCTATTTTAGGAGGGAAAGACGAATGAATTTTGAAACAGTCATTGGACTAGAAGTCCACGTCGAGTTGAAAACCAACTCAAAAATTTTCTCTCCAGCGCCAGCTCATTTTGGTGCAGAACCAAACAGCAATACAAACGTGATTGACTGGGGTTATCCAGGCGTGCTGCCAGTAATGAACAAAGCTGCGCTGGAATTCGGGATGAAAGCCGCTTTGGCATTAAACTGCGAAATCTCTAAAGATACTCATTTTGACCGGAAAAATTACTTTTACCCAGATAATCCGAAAGCATATCAAATTTCCCAATTTGATCAACCAATCGGTCATGATGGATGGATCGAAATCGAAGTAGAAGGCAAGAAGAAAAAAATCCGGATCGAACGAGTCCATTTAGAAGAAGATGCTGGGAAAAACATGCATGGTATCGGCGGTTATTCTTACGTTGATTTGAACCGACAAGGTACGCCTTTGATCGAAATCGTTTCTGAAGCTGATATGCGTTCACCAGAAGAAGCATACGCTTATCTAGAAGCATTGCGTTCAATCATCCAATTTACAGAAGTCAGCGATGTGAAAATGGAAGAAGGGTCTATGCGTTGTGATGCGAATATTTCTCTCCGCCCTTATGGACAAGAAGAATTCGGTACGAAAGCAGAATTGAAAAACTTGAACTCTTTATCTTTCGTGAAAAAAGGTTTAGCTTTTGAAGAAAAACGACAAGCAAAAGTTCTTCTTTCAGGAGGAGAAATCCAACAAGAAACACGCCGTTTTGACGAAACAACGAATAAAACAGTTTTGATGCGTGTGAAAGAGGGTTCTAGTGATTATCGTTATTTCCCAGAGCCTGATATTCCGAAATTCGTGATCGATGACGAATGGATTCAAAAAGTAAAAGCTAGTTTACCTGAGATGCCAGCTTCTCGTCGCGAACGCTATATCCGTGAATTTGGTCTTCCGGAGTATGACGCAATGGTATTGACACTTACAAAAGAAATGTCTGATTTCTTTGAAGCTGTTTTGGAAAATGGTGCAGATGCCAAGCAAGCATCTAACTGGTTGATGGGTGAAGTTTCTGCTTACTTGAACAGTGAGAAACTGGAATTAGCTGAGACAAAATTGACACCTGAGAACTTAGCAGGAATGATTCGTTTGATCGCCGATGGAACGATCAGCTCAAAAATCGCCAAAAAAGTCTTCCGTGAATTGATCACAAATGGCGGAGAAGCGCAAGAAGTTGTTGAGAAAAATGGTTGGGTACAATTATCTGATCCTAGCAAACTTCTTCCAATCATTAATGAAATCTTGGATAACAATCAACAATCTGTCGATGATTTCAAAAATGGAAAAGATCGTGCGGTTGGCTTCCTAGTCGGTCAAATCATGAAAGCAACTAAAGGGCAAGCAAATCCTGGTGTCGTGAACAAGCTGCTTAAAGATGAATTAGCGAAACGCTAGAGGCTGAAAATGAAAAAAGCACGCGTAATTTATAACCCTACCTCGGGAAAAGAATTATTGAAAAAAAATTTGGCGGATATCCTGCAGGCATTAGAAGAAGCAGGATTTGAAGCCAGCGCCTATGCCACTACACCAGAACCTGATTCAGCCAAGAATGAAGCACGCAGAGTTGCAGAACTAGGTTTTGATCTAGTAGTGGCAGCTGGGGGCGACGGAACGATCAACGAAGTGGTCAATGGGATCGCTCCGCTTGAACACCGTCCTAAAATGGCCATTATCCCAGCCGGTACGACGAACGACTATGCTCGAGCATTAAAAATTCCTAGAGATAATATTAAAGCAGCAGCAGAAGTAATAAAAAAACACCAAACAGTAAAAATGGACATCGGTCTTTCTGATAGCAGTTACTTCATCAATATCGCTGCAGGCGGCTATTTGACAGAATTGACTTATGAAGTTCCATCAGAACTAAAGAGTATTTTTGGTTATCTTGCCTACCTTGCGAAAGGAGCAGAGATGCTGCCTCGAGTAAAGCCAATCAAAATGCGCTTGAAGTATGATGAAGGGGAATATATCGGAAATGCTTCGATGTTTTTCCTAGGGCTGACGAACTCTGTTGGAGGATTCGAACAGATCGCGCCAGATGCCAAATTGGATGATGGCAAGTTTTCTTTGATCATTGTGAAGACAGCAAATATCTTTGAGATCTTGCATATTGCGGCACTCATGCTGAATGGCGGTCGACATGTCGATGATCCAAGAGTAATCTATACCAAAACAAGCAGTTTGTTCGTCGAAACAGAAGATGATATCAATCGACCAGTAATGATCAACTTAGATGGTGAATATGGCGGGGAAGCACCGATGCATTTCCAAAATCTTCATCAACACATTGAGTTCTTTGCCAATACCGATCAGATTCCTGATGAAGCAATCACAGGCACAGATGAAGAAGAATTAGAGGTTGTCAGCAAAGAATTCGTAAAAGAAGTCGAACGTTTAACGGATGAAGATATCGACGGTGACGGAAAAATAGCAGACGAAACACCTAATCAAAAGAATTAATCAAAAGCCGGTGCTGAACGTAGTAAGGTCAGTGCCGGTTTTAGTTGTGTAATTAGCTGATTTATAGTAGAGTTCAGTAGGATTGAAAAATAGGATTAAAGGAGCAAAATATGACAGAACAGCAAATAGTAAAGAAAAACGAACGATATACAGTCGAAATCGTCGACTTGAGTTATGAAGGAATGGGGGTAGCAAAAATCGATGGTTATCCATTGTTTATCGAAAATGCACTCCCTGGAGAAGAAGTAGAAATACTAGTAGTGAAAGCAGGCAATAAGTTTGGGTATGGGAAAGTCGAAACATTTATTACACAATCTCCTGATCGCCAGCCTGTAGAAAACAATGCATTACTTCGCACAGGTATCGCACCTTTAGCCCATTTGAAGTATGAACAACAGCTTGTCTTCAAACAAAAACAAGTAGAGCATGTAATGGCGAAGATTGCTAAGATGCCAGAAGTTCCTGTACTTCCAACGGTCGGAATGGTAGAACCATTCGGCTACCGTAATAAAGCACAGATCCCTGTTCGCCGTATCGATGGACAGTTAGCCACCGGTTTTTACAAAAAGAATAGCCATGATCTAGTCCCTATCGAAGATTTTTATATCCAAGATCCTGTCATCGATCAAGCAATCAAAGTAGTCAGAGATATCTTGCAACGGTTCCAAGTACGAGGATATAATGAAGAAAAAAATGAAGGCCAGCTTCGTCACATCATTATCCGTCGTGGTCATTATTCCCATGAAATGATGGTCGTTTTAGTTACTCGTAAAGAAAAATTCTTTAAATCCAAGGAAATTGCCGAAGCCATTCATGAAGAATTGCCAGAAGTGGTTTCGGTCATCCAAAATATCAATGAAGAAAAAACAAATGTGATTTTAGGAGACAAAGGAAAAGTTTTATATGGCAGAGACTATATCGAAGATCAGCTATTAGGAAAAACCTATCGAATCTCAGCAAAGTCATTTTATCAAGTAAATACTCAACAAGCAGAGTATCTGTACCAAACAGCCATCGAGTTTGCTGAGTTAGATAAAAAAGACATTGTGATCGACGCTTATTCAGGAATAGGTACGATTGGCTTGTCTTTAGCAGACAGAGTGGATAAGGTGTATGGGATGGAAGTTATTCCAGAAGCAATTGAAGATGCACAGTTCAATGCTTTAAATAATAAAATCGAAAATGTTCATTATGAAGTCGGAAAAGCAGAGAAAGTCATGAAAAAATGGCAAGAAAAAGGGATTAAACCATCTGTGATCGTAGTTGACCCTCCACGAAAAGGATTAGATCATCATTTTATTGAATCAGCAATCGAAATGTCACCAGAACGAATCGTCTATATCTCGTGTAATCCGGCAACTTTTGCAAGAGATGCTAAGTTATTTGCAGAAGCAGGTTATGCCGTGAAGAAAGTTCAGCCTGTAGATCTTTTCCCGCAAACCCATCATATCGAATTAGTCGCTTCATTCGTTAAAGGAGAATAAAAATGGACCAAAAAGAAAAAATGAAAGAATTGATCAAAAAGAAACAAGGTGGAGGCCGATCCAAACAAATGGAAACACCTAAGAATGATCGTAAAAACATGAGAAAAGGCCCTAAGATCTTTAATAAGTAATATGGTTAAAAAAGGATGGGGAACGATGATCTTGATGATCGTTCCCCATCCTTTCACTATTTAAATCCTCATACACTTCGTTTCATGTTTTTGACAATGATACAACCTAAAAAAGACAAAGAAAGAGTGAACAAAATGCCGCTATACTCCACGTTTTTTGGTAATTCAATCGGCTGTTCGTGAAAAAGTCGTTGAAAATGAGGGGTTAAAAAAGTCATGATGACAAAAGAAACAAGAAACGTAGCTGCATTTAGAAAAGCTTAGAAAAACTCATGAAAGCCATCAGAATTGCTCCTGCTGACTGGAAAGCTACATACGAGGCCATTCCAAAATATTTAGCTGATTGCATTCAGATATTTTAACATTTTTTGTGTTCAACCAGTAATGAGACAAAGAGGCTGGGATAGAAGCGTTTAACTCCAAGTAATAAGAAGGAATTCACGAAAATTGCTTTTTCAAATTTTTGTTAATTTCAGCTTATTTCCGAAGGAGTTGCTTCTGCTTCCGCCGTTTATACGTGTTTAGAGCGTGGGACAAAAGTGTTCTTTACTTTTGTCCCACGCTCTTTTGGCTATGCTGCCTGAAATTGACTATTATAAAGGCTAGCATAAAGCGTTGGTGCTTGGAGTAATTCAGAATGCGTTCCTTTTTCGACGATATCGCCGTTTTTCATTACAAGGATCATATCTGCATTTTCAATCGTTGACAAACGGTGCGCGATAACAAAACTTGTCCTGTCTTTTGTCACAGCCTCCATTGCTTGCTGGATCAATGCTTCTGTTCGTGTATCTACACTAGAAGTTGCTTCATCTAAAATAACGACAGGGGGATTTGCCAGAATGACCCGTGCAATTGTTAATAATTGTTGCTGCCCTTGAGATAACGTACCATTTTCGCTAGAGATGATTGTATCATATCCCTCTGGCAGTGTTCGAATAAAGTGATCACATTGCGCGATTTCAGCCGCTTCGATAATTTGTTCCCTCGTGGCATCCATTTTCCCATAGGCAATATTATCGGCCACTGTTCCTTCAAATAGCCAGGTATTTTGTAAGACCATCCCAAAAGAACGGCGTAGTTCTCCACGCGAAAGCTTAGTAATATCGCGGCCGTCAAAATCGATCTTTCCTTTATTCAGTTCATAAAAACGCATCAGCAGATTGACTAAAGTCGTTTTTCCTGCACCAGTTGGTCCAACGATCGCCACAGTTTGTTTTGGTTTTACTGAAAAATCAACTTGATTCATCAATATTTTATCCGATGTGTAACCAAATTGTACATTTTTGAAAACTATTTTTCCTTCCGGCTCTTCCAAAAGTTTTGCTTCTGGTAGATCCGGAATTTCATCTGTTTCATCTAATATCTCAAAGATCCTTTCGATTGCAGCCATTGCGGATTGGATCGAGTTGATCACATAAGAAGCAGTGGAAATTGGTTCAGAGATCTGATTGATGTACTGAAGGTAAGCTTGTAAGAAGCCAATCGTCACACCGCCAGAAAGAACGAGTATAGCACCGAATACCGCACTTATGATGAAGGCAAGTTGATTGATGAAACGGATTACCGGATAGATGGCAAAGTTCATAAATTGAGCACGTTTAAAAGCATTGTATTGTTTTTTGTTTACTTCATGTATAGAAGCTTCTGCATGAGCTTGCTGATTGAATGTTTTGACCACTAGATTACCAGCTAATATTTCTTCCATCCGATTATTCAAGACACCTAGTTCATATTGGTTTTGTTCAGAAATCTGTTTGTTTTTATTCGCAATTTTAGTTGTAATAATTGAACTTCCAACAATCAGCAATAAGACAAGCAAAGTGAGCTTGCTTTCGATATAAAACAGCATTAGACCAGCAGCAGCTATTGTTACGACAGAAGTGAAAAATTGATTGATACCTGTCAATAACACTTGAGAAAGCTGATTGAGTCCGGTAGTCGTTCGACTGATGATGTCGCCGACTTGATGATTATCAAAAAACGACATCGGCAATGTTTTGAATTTTTTTGTGATTTCTTTTCGCACCCTCAATGTGATCTTTTCGCTTAATGCTGACATTGTACGTTCTTGGATAAATGAAGCAATACTGCTTAGGACTGAGCAGCCGATCAGCAATAAGACAGGGAACAGCAATGCTTGTTTGATATCACTGAGAGAAAGCTGTCCAATACCTGTTTTTCTTATTTGCGACAACAAATCATCAATCCCGATTCCCATGATCAGGGGCATGGCTACAACTAATAGGTTGCCCAACAAACTGCATAGAAACAATCCGTAAAAATATTTATGTTCAGGTTTGATCATTTTCCAAAAACGTATCAAAGCGCGTGTGTTCAACGTTTTTTTCTTTTTCATCGAATCCCTTCTTTCTATATTCCTTGTGATTTGGCAAATTCTTGATATGTTTGACAATTAGACAATAGTTCTTCATGAGTACCTTGTCCTACGATTTTTCCTTCATCTAAAACAATGATGTTATCTGCTTGTTGGATCGTACTGAGACGTTGAGCAACAATCACGAGAGTTTTCTCCGACATGTGTTTATGGAGTGCTGCCCTTAATGCTGCGTCTGTTTTATAATCTAAAGCGGAAAAACTATCATCGAATACATAGATTTCTGCTGGTTTGATCAATGCTCGAGCAATGCATATCCGCTGTTTCTGTCCGCCAGAATAATTAGAACCACCTTGAGCAACAAAGCTATCTAATCCATCCGGAAGAGTGTCCACTAGTTCTTCTAATTGGGCGATCTTGATCGCTTTAGCCAATTCTTCTGGTAAGGCATGTTCATTTCCCATCTGCAAGTTGCTTAAGATCGTACCGCTGAATAAGAAGGCTTTTTGAGGGACATAACTGATGTGTGAGCGGATCTGTTCCTGCGTCATTTGAGTAAGAGGAATACCACCAAGGGTCACTTTTCCTACCGTAGGATCACTTAGTCTCAAGAGAAGTTTTGCTAAACTACTTTTTCCAGATCCGGTCCCGCCAACGATCGCCGTTGTTTTTCCTTTAGGTATTGTAAAATCAATATCTTCTAGAACTGGATCAGAAGTTTCAGTATATTTGAATGTGACATGTTCAAAAGCAGCTGCATTTGTCTGAGCAAAGGATGGTTTAGCAACTGTTTGGATCGTCTCTTCTTTAATTTCGATCTCTGCTTCGAGTATTTCTTCTATTCGTCGTAAAGAGGCGAATGATTTAGGGATAATGACCAGTACCATGGCTGCAATCATCAAATAAGCAAGTGTCAGCATAGAGTATTCCACTACCGCGGTCACGACCCCGATCTGTAACGTCCCGTCTGCCACAAGATTTCCGCCAAACCACAAAATAGAAGCATAAACGATTCCCATGAGTAAAAAAGCAATTGGAGTGACCCAAGCAAAGATTCGGTTCACTTTGATCATTTGACTAGCATAATCTGCAAAGGTCTGATTCGTTCGCTTTTCTTCATATGACTGATTATCAAAGGCACGGATCATATTGATCCCCGTAAAGAATTCTCTCAATGTGATGGTGATCCGATCCATTTTTGGTTGGATACTCAAAGATAAAGGCGTTCCTCGTTTCATCAGTCGGTAAACGATCCATACGTAAAAAACAACAGAGAATAATGTAACCCATGTAAGCAATAGAGAATAACGAAACATCATGAGGATGGTGAAAAAGCAAATAACTGGTGCTGGTAAAATCATTTGGCAAAATAAAACAATCATTTGCTGGACATTATCGACATCATTCGTCATTCTTGTCAAAAGAGATCCAGAACTGAAACGGCTGATATCCTTCATTGACAGTTGTTGGAATTTACGGAAATATTTCTCCCGTGTCTGGAATCCAAACCGAGCGGATGCCAACGCTGAAAAGTAACTAGAGGCAACTGCAGCGATCGTTCCTAGAAATGCTACAAGTAGCATTTCAACGCCGATTTTCTTGATAACAGAGGCTTCGCCACTTGCTATACCTGTGTCGATCAGTTTGGCTACTAATTTTGGTACACCTAATGTACCGGCGATTTGTAAACAGATCATCACAAAGGTAAGGAGAGCGAGTCCTTTGTTTTGCTGTAAGAATTTTTTTAAGATAGTCATATTATTCCTCCTTTTTCCTGATACTTTTCGATTCTATACCTTCAAGTAGCTTGAAGGTCAATAGAAAAAGGAATAAACTAGAAAAGAGGTGAGAAAAAATGAAAAAAATGTACACGATCGGCCAAGTATCAGAACTATTCGATTTGCCAAAATCAACGATTCGCTATTGGGATGAACAGGGCCTGATCCGGTCAAGCAGACAGGAAGAGAATGATTACCGCTTGTTTGATATCGACGATATTTTTATGCTTTATGATATTGTTTTTTATAGAAAATTAGATATACCGATCAAGCAGATGAAGAATTTATATGGTAAAACGCTGACGGAGTTATATGAGACACTTGATGAAACAGAAAAAAGAATCCATAAAGAACTATTGATAATGAAACAAAAACAGAAAGAGATAAGGGCGCGAAAAAAACAGTTGAAATTGATGATCGATACAGACGAGGAAGAATTTCCTATAGAAGAGATCCCTTTTGACTGTATGATCTCAACGGAATTTGAGGATATTGTGGAAATAAAACAATTTCTACCGAACTATTCGAGTTTTGGAATGATGAGTATGCCAGCTTCCAGTTCGCAAACGATGTACGGATTTTTTATCGACCCCAGTGAGATACATTTATTTTCCCAAGATGTGATTTGGAAGAAAAAAGATACGACTGTTTATCGCCGGTTTTTATTGAAATCTGAGATGAACCATGCGGAACGTAATAATATCTTAGAAGTCAGAGAAACAATGCATGAAAAAGGGTGGGAAACAGGAGAAGTGATCGGACAATATCTATTGACAAATACGGACGAAAACAATATCAGAATTGAATATTATCATGCATGGATGGAAATGAAAAAATAGGAAAGAAATATTTAGGATAAGTGGATTGAATGGATGAAAATGAAATGAGAGAGAAACTGCTTGATTTTTTTTATTGAAAAAAGATTGACAAAATGAAACGAAAGTGGGATATTAATTAGCAAATAATGAAGCGTTGAAGAGAAGAGTAGCTGATCGGAAATAAGTACAGAGACCTTGGTAGGTGAGAGCAAGGATTGTTTGGTCAGTGAAGATGAGCTCTGAGTTTTTTGGATTGTTCACGCAATCTAAACGGTAAAGCGACCGATAACTCGCCGGGTATACAATCTGTACCGATGAGGCATTATTTGTGAGAATAATGCAAATAAGGGTGGTAACACGAAGTATTCGTCCCTTTTGTCGTTCAACGGCAAAAGAGGCGGGTACTTTTTTCTTTTTTTGAAAAGCTTCTTACGCTTTGTTAAAACATGATTATTGGAGGAGATTTTTTATGACAATTCGAACAACATCACCATTTCGCTATGACATCGTCGGGAGCTTTTTACGTCCTGAAAAGCTGAAAGAGGCAAGGACTCGTTTTACCGATGGGGAAATCACACAAGAGGAACTTCGAAAAGTTGAAGATGAAACGATCATTGAATTGATAAAAAAACAAGAAGGAGCTGGTTTGAAAGCTGTTACTGATGGAGAGTTCCGTCGCAGCTGGTGGCACTTGGACTTCTTTTATGGGTTGAATGGCGTGGAATTTTATGTGCCTGAACATGGCTATTTCTTTCATGGAGAAGAGACACGTCCTGGTACAGTGATTGTGACGGGAAAAATTTCTGGTACGAACCACCCTTTCGTCGAACATTTTAAATTCACTCAGGCTCATACAAGTCAAGGCATCGAAGTGAAACAGACAATTCCTGCTCCAGCTCAAATTTTAGTGGAACTACTTCGTCCGGATATATTACCCCATGTTCGAAAAGTCTATGAAGACAATCAAACATTGATCAAAGATATCATCGCAGCTTATCGTCAAGTGATCGACGACTTATATGAAGCAGGTGCGCGGACGATCCAGCTAGATGATTGTACATGGGGAGTATTAGTTGCACCACTTCCTAAAGGGTTTGCGGTGGATGAGGGAAAAGATGAAAAAGAAGTTCGTCGGGAACTAGCAAATCTTTATTTAACGATCAACAATGCAGTCTTAACTGACCAGCCGGATGATTTAACACTCAATACACATGTCTGTCGCGGGAATTATCATTCTACTTGGGCAGCATCGGGGGGCTATGACGACGTAGCAGATCCATTATTTACTCAAGAAAATGTCCGTGCCTATTATTTAGAATACGATAGTGAACGTGCTGGGAGTTTTGCACCTTTAGCGAAAGTTTCCGAAGATAAATTAGTCGTATTAGGCTTGATCACAACAAAAAGTGGTGAACTGGAGGAGCGCCAGCAAGTGATTGACCGGATCTACGAAGCGACACGATATCTGCCTTTGGATCGTTTTTGCTTAAGTCCTCAATGCGGATTTGCTTCAACAGAAGAAGGAAATATTTTGTCTGAAGAAGAACAATGGGAAAAGATTGCTTTTGTCAAAAGCATTGCAGAAGAAGTTTGGGGGAACAATTAAATCATGCAGGAGAGCTTGCTAGGAAAGAACACTATGGTATAATCAGAATGCTTAATATTAATTACTGAGGGAGACTTATGAAAAAGAAAATTCTTAAATTTATCGGATGGTTCTTCGGAATCATTCTTGGGATCGCGTTTGCACTCTTTCTTGCCTTTCAGCTTTCCCCCAGACCCGGAGCATTCTTGATCAACCATATGTTTTCAAATACTGTTCAAATCACCGATCAGAAAACGTTCAATCAAGCAGAAAAAAACGTGGCGAAAAAAACAGATTTGACGTACGAGTCCAACTATAAAGAGAATACGTATGATATCTACTATCCAAAAAACAGCAAGGGACCTGTTCCTGTTCTGTTTTGGGTACATGGTGGAGGGTTCGTCGGCGGAGATAAATCAGGTGTCAAGGAATTTGCGACAAAATTAGTATCAGACGCCAACATCGCAGTGGTGGCGATGAATTATGAATTAGCGTCTGATTCAGAATACCCTAATCAAGTTCTTCAAGTGAATGAGCTAGTCAAAGATTTATTAGCTGAAGGCGACGACAAACTGTTAGATATGGAACAACTATTTTTTGGCGGAGATAGTGCAGGTGCACAAATCGCCTTGCAATATGCAGCTCTACAAACAAATGAAGCGTATGCCAAACAGATGAAAATCAAACAGGTACTTCCAAAAGATAGTTTGAAAGGAACCATTTCTTATTGCGGACCCGTTGATTTGAAGCTAACAGCACAGCAACATTCGGATGATCGATTTATGAAGTTCTTCGTCAAAACCGTTGCATGGTCGTTGATTGGAACAAAAGATTGGAAAACGAGCGAGCAACTGAAAGAAGCTAGTGTGGCTGACCATGTTTCTAAGGAATTTCCGCCAACGTATATAACTGACGGAAATGCTTACTCCTTCCAAGAGCAAGGTCAAGCATTAGAAAACCGGTTGACAGAATTAAAGGTACCCGTGCAATCCTTGTTTTATACAGATACAAAAAAAGAGATTACCCATGAATACCAATTTGATTACACGCTAAAAGAATCGCAAAATTGTTACCAGCAGACATTGGATTTTGTGAATAAGTATAAGTAAGAGGTTGTGAAAAAGCCGTTTAGTTTTGAGTATGAAGAAACGAAGCGGCTTTTCACAACCTCTCTTTTAATACCTTTTTGTTCTTGGGATAAAACTTTCCCGAACAATCAATCGTGCAGGATAAGTCAAAATGATTGGTTCGTCCCGTATTCCGTCAATTCGCTCCAATGCCATTCGAACAGCTGCTTGCCCAATTGATTTCGCATTGATTTGAACACTGGTCAAGCCAGGGGAGAGGTGTGCGATTGTCTCGATATTATCAAAGCTTGCTACAACAATCTCTTCTCCAATTTGGATATTTTTTTGTTTCAATGCGCGATAGACACCGATTGCCATTGGATCGCTCCCGACAAGAATGGCAGTAGGAAGAGGAGATTCATTTTCTAATAGATCAGTCGCAAGTACCTCACCTTGTTTTTCTGTCCAGCCACCTAGACGATAAGAAATATACTTTTCCAAGTGATGATCTGCCATAAAATGTTGATAGGCACGCATCCTTTTTTCATTTGTAGAAATCTGTTTCCCACCAAATTCATCCATATCGACTTTATATCCCCCGATATAGGCTATTCTTTTATGGCCATTTTCTAAGAACAATTCCAGTACGGTTTTAGTCATCCGTTCAAGATCTGCATAGACCATATCGACCTCTTGCTGGATGTCAGGGTTATCCACGACGACTATTTGCATGTTTTGTTTTAACAAGGCGGTAATCGATTCTTTCGTAACGGTCCCAACAACGATCACCGCACCTAACTGATCTAGATCTTCCCATTGTTTAGGATTATCAGATAGATTATAGATTCGATTCATCCCTAAATGCAGACGTCGAGCTTCTTCTTCCATCCCTACTCGCAAATGTTTGTAATAGATATCCTGTTCTTCGCTCGCCTTGCCGATCGTAGAGATCACACCAATCGAAGGCATTCTCTTTTTGATATATTTTCGAGTACTGATATCATAATCCAACGCAGCTGCTGCCTCTACTATTCGTTGCCGAGTAGCCTGAGCCACATGGATCGTCTGATCGTTATTCAACACGCGGGAAACTGTAGCAGGAGAGACATTTGCCTTTCGTGCGACATCTCTAATTCCAACCATTTTTACACACTCCTCAAAAAAAACAAAAAAATTCTATTGACAAAATTGTTTAGTAAACAGTATACAGGAATTATAAAAAAAGTAAACGGTTTCCGTTTTGGTGGGAGTGAAATGATGGATATTACGCATAGAAAAACAGAAAAAAATTTCATCTTATTTGATGAAAAGAGCCGAGTCTTCCATTTACGAAATACATTTCTTTCTTATCTGATAAAGATAGAAGAGAGCAATGTATTGGCGCATATTTATTTTGGCAAACCAGTCAAGCAGTACAAAGACAATAAAAATTATCCCCGAAGAGATCGTGGATTTTCAGGAA
This sequence comes from Enterococcus sp. DIV1224, assembly GCF_050555455.1. Taxonomy (NCBI): domain Bacteria; kingdom Bacillati; phylum Bacillota; class Bacilli; order Lactobacillales; family Enterococcaceae; genus Enterococcus; species Enterococcus sp. DIV1224. Next base: position 1,164,643 of record NZ_CP187859.1, read on the forward strand.
ATATTCCCTTAAATCCTGACCGGTCTCTGTCGAAAGATACACTACCACAAGAATACTCTTCTCATGGCAGCATGGACTTTCGAACGCCCGCATCGATCATTCAGCGCAAGAATGGGTCAGACTTACTGGATCTGAGATATGACAGTCATTATATTACAGATGGGAAGCCAGACATCGAAGGCTTGCCTCAAACTTATGTGCTAGACAAGTCAGAGGCGCAAACGTTGGTGATTTCACTTAAGGATAGAGAAACAGCGATTTATTTCGATTTGTTCTATACCATATTTAGTGATAGAGCAGTGATCACACGATCTGTAAAGATAAGAAATGAAACCAGAGAAACAATCAAACTAGAAAAAGCAGCTAGTTTCCAGCTAGATTTTGCCCATACTAGGCGATTTGATGAAGTCATTGCTTTGCCAGGAGCACAGGTCAATGAAAGACAGATCTCACGGCAATCTCTTTTATCTGGAACAAAAGTATTTGAAAGCCGTCGAGGAACGAGCAGTCACCATATGAATAACTTTATTGCTTTAGTTCATCATCATACGACAGAAAATACTGGAGAAGCGATTGGACTTCAATTTTTGTTTATTCCGGCAACCATTCTTTCGAACTTGAAAAAGATCAGATCAATCAATTGAGAGTTGTCGGTGGGATCAACAGCCATCGTTTTTCGTGGGAATTGAATGCAAATCAGTCTTTTCAAACACCTGAAATGATTCTTTCTTACTCAAGTCAGGGATTGAACAAAATGAGTCAGATCCACCATGAGTTGCTACGTGAAAGAATCGCAAGAGGTCGTCATCAATTTGCTGAACGGCCGATTCTTGTCAATAACTGGGAAGCTACTTACTTTGACTTCAATAGTGAAAAAATCAAGGCGATCATTGATGAAGCAAAGGAGCTAGGCATCGAAATGTTCGTATTAGATGATGGCTGGTTTGGAAAAAGAGATGCGGACAATTCTTCATTAGGAGACTGGTTCGAGTATGAAGGCAAGTTGACAAATGGATTACGTGAAATAGCAGATTATGCTCATAGCAAAGGATTGAAATTTGGTTTATGGTTTGAACCAGAAATGATCTCCATTGATTCTGAACTGTATCGAACACATCCTGATTTTCTTATGCAGGAGCCAGGTAGAATGCCTTCTGCTTCCAGATCACAACATGTACTGGATTTTACAAGGTTAGATGTTCGGCAGACGATTGAGAAACAAATGAGAAAGATTTTAGACACGATTCCTCTTGACTACATCAAATGGGATATGAACCGTTCGCTTTCAGATGTCTATTCGATTACCCTTTACCCACAGAGACAAGGAGAAGTAGCGCATCGTTACATGCTTGGGCTTTATGAACTACTCGAACATTTGACAGCTGATTATCCGGAAATCTTATGGGAAGGCTGTTCTGGTGGAGGTGGGCGGTTTGATGCTGGTTTTATTTATTATATGCCGCAGTCCTGGACAAGTGATAACACGGATGCAGTGGAGCGTATGAAAATCCAATATGGAACAAGTCTTGCTTATCCGATTTCGTCCATCACGGCTCATGTATCAGCTGTACCAAATCATCAGACTGGCAGATCTACTTCGTTGAAAACAAGAGGAGAAACAGCTATGAGCGCTGTTTTTGGTTATGAACTGGATTTGACAAAGCTGTCTCCTGAAGAAAAAAAGCAAGTCAAAGACCAAATTATATCCTATCAAACGATTCGTCCGGTGATCCAGTACGGCCATTATTATCGTTTGGCGAGTCCTTTTGAAGAAAATATTGCCGCATGGATGTTTGTGTCTCCTAAACAAGATGAAGCTATTGTGTTTTTAGGGAGGATACTAGCTTCAGCTCAACCAGCGTTCCATGAAGTATATCTGATGGGGTTAGATGATGAGGCACTTTATCAGGAACAGACCTCGAAGCGGATATTTTCGGGGGCCGAATTGATGGCAGTCGGACTTTACTTCCCTGATTTTCAAGGTGATTTCCAAACAGAGCTGCTTCATTTCAAAAAGTTATGAGAGAGAAGGAAAAAAGTATGAAAGCAAATATAAAATGGTTAGATGATCCACAAGTTTTTAGAGTGAACCAATCGAATGCGCATAGCGATCATGTTTGCTATGCAACAAGGGAAGAAGTAGAAACCACATCCTCCCTTAAACAGTCTTTAAATGGAACATGGCGTTTTTGTTATTCACCAAATCCTTCGGTACGTCCAAAAACATTTTATAAAAATGATTTTGATGCCTGTTCTTTTGATGAAATCACTGTTCCTAGTCATATTGAATTAGCAAATTATGACAAGATCCATTACATCAATACGATGTATCCGTGGGAGGGACATGTATTTCGCCGTCCCCCTTTCACGACAAGCCCTGAGAAAGAGACGGAAGGGATATTTTCAACTGCTAAAGACAATCCGGTGGGGTCGTATTTGACGACTTTTCGATTAGAAGAAAGTCTAAAGGGAAAACAAATCTCGATTCATTTTGCTGGTGTAGAACAAGCAATGTTCCTTTGGTTGAATGGCCATTTTATCGGGTATGCCGAAGATTCGTTCACTCCGTCTGAATTTGATTTAACACCTTATTTGGAAGAAGAAAATATTCTAGCTGTGGAGGTTTACAAAAGAAGTACAGCTGCATTCTTGGAAGATCAGGACTTTTTCCGATTTTTTGGAATCTTCAGAGATGTCTACTTAGTTGCTCGAGGACAAAACCATTTAGAAGATCTTTGGATCAAACCTCGCTTAGATGACAAATGTCAAAATGGCAAACTTGAAGTAGATTTGTCTTTTGAGCAAGTAGCCAAAAACAGTCAGCTGAATGTAGCGATACTAGATCCTGAGGGGAAGGAAATCTATCAACAGCAATATCCGTTAAAAGAGCAAATGACGATTCGGATCGATGGATTTGAAAACGTGGCACTGTGGGGGCATTTTCAACCCAATTTATATAAGCTTGAATTGGAGACGATAGACGAAGAAAAAAGAGTAACGGAATATATTGACTATTCCTTCGGTTTTCGTAAAATCGAAATCAAAGATAAAATCATCTATTTCAATGGAAAACGAATGATCATCAACGGAGTAAATCGACATGAATGGCATCCGAAAAAAGGACGCGCCATCACTATAGAAGATATGGAAAAAGATTTGGCTATCATAAAAAATGCAAAGATCAACGGCGTACGGACATCTCATTACCCCAACCAGATCACTTGGTATTATTTATGCGACCAAGCAGGCATCCATGTGATGGCGGAAACGAATCTCGAATCCCATGGCTCATGGCAAAAAATGGGTGCATTTGAGCCTTCTTACAACGTGCCAGGTGCAGTACCTCAGTGGCAGGCTGCTGTTCTTGATCGGGCAAAAACGAATTTCGAAACATTAAAAAACCATCCAAGCATTCTTTTTTGGTCTCTTGGAAATGAATCCTATGCGGAAGAAAACATTCGACAAATGAACGATTACTTCAAAAAAGTAGAACCCGATCGACTCGTCCATTATGAAGGGAATTTTCCAAATCCAGCATTCGAAGATTCGATTTCAGATGTAAAAAGCTGCATGTATGCGTCACCAGAAGAGATCGTTGACTACCTTGAAAATAAAGCGGAAAAACCGTTCATCTTATGTGAATACATGCATGACATGGGGAATTCGTTAGGTGGAATGGATTCTTACATGATGTTGCTTGATCGTTATGAAATGTACCAAGGAGGCTATATATGGGATTTTAAAGATCAGGCGATCCAAGTGACTGATCCAATCACTGGTCGAGAAGTGATGCGCTATGGCGGTGACTTTGACGATAAACCAAGTGACTATGAATTCTCAGGGAATGGGATCGTTTTTGCAGATGGACAAGAAAAACCCGCCATGCAGGAGGTAAGATATTATTATGAAAAATACAGTAAATAAAAGTCATATGGAGACGGAAAAAGTTGCAATCGTCTTCGGCGACTGTACATTAGGTGTCAAATCGGGGAATACGCATTATATTTTTTCTTACACAAGAGGCGGACTGGAGTCGCTGAATAAAAACGGAAAAGAATGGCTATACCGAGAAACACTTCCAGTTTTTTGGCGGGCAACGACCGATAATGACAGAGGTAGTGGATTTGGATTTAAATCTGGTATGTGGTTAGGAGCCGGATTGTATCCAAAAGTCAAAGAAATAGAAGTACTGGTGGACGATAAAAAGATCGATTTGCCGATTGCTCCAGTAAATAATCAATATTCAAGTAATGAATACGCTAGAACGGTTGAAATCATTTTTACACTGGAAATCAACACAGTACCAAAAACACAAGTGACAATTTCCTACCAAATCGCTGGAGAGGGTAAAATACTTGTTAAGATGCATTATGTTGGACAAAAAGGGTTGCCGGAATTACCAGCATTGGGTATAAGGTTCATTATGCCAACAAAAGCAAAATTCTTTGAGTATGATGGTTTATCAGGGGAAACATATCCGGATCGGCTGGCTGGTGGTATCGAAGGTATTTATAAAGTGGAAGGACTCCCTATCCCTCCATACCTTGTTCCCCAAGAATGCGGTATGCATATGGAAACGAAATGGCTAGAACTGACAAGAAATCAAACATTGGATAATACGGACAACGATCAAGAAGACTTTTCGTTGCGGTTTGAACAGCAGGATACGCCATTTGCTTTTTCCGCTTTACCATTCAAAGCAGAAGAACTGGAACAGGCGACACATATAGAAGAACTACCGCCAGAAAGACGAACGGTTCTTACGATTTTTGCAAAAGTAAGAGGAGTCGGGGGTATCAATAGCTGGGGAGCGGATGTTGAGTCACCTTATCGCATAAGCGGCGAAGAGGACCATGAAATCAGCTTTATTATCCAGTAGCGATCTTTAGATGATTATTTGAAAAACAGAGTTTACAAGACAAAGCTGCTTTATTCTATACGTCATGAACAAGAGAGCAAAAAATTTCTCCAAGTCTTTTGTTCATGACTGTTTTCTTCAATAAAACCAATTGTTATTTTTCTGAAAAACAAAGTTAACTATCAGAAAATTAAAAAAAGTTTCACAAAAATGATTGATAGTCGATTTTTTTATGTCTATACTAGGTACAATTCTTACATCAGTTTGGAGCGATTTTTTATGAAATCTAGAAAACTTACAAAACTGAATACGTATTACTTTAGCTATTTTAGATAGGTTTGTATTCATGACTTCGTGGGTACAAACAAACCAAGTTTGTATCTATGATGGCTAAAGATTTTTAAACACGACTTACAGCCACGTAGAGAAATTCATCTATAGTGGCTATTTTATATTTTTGCAGCGCTTTTTAAGGCTCGTTGAAGATGTTCACTGTAGAGGCAATTTCCTACAGGGACATCTTTTTTTGTTGTTTATCCGGGTCATAAGTAGGAAAGAAGGAGTGAAAATGAAAACAACAGGACACGGTCGTTTAGTAGGGATTTATGTAAAACCACCTTGAAAAAGTAGAGAAAATCAGCCAAGATAGATAAGTAAACAAAAGAAAGCGGGAAAAACAATGATAGTAATTATGAAAAAAGAAGCAACGGAAGAACAAGTAAAAAAAGTCGTCGATCATATCGAAAAAGAAGGATTCAAAGTCTCGATCGATCAAGGAACAGAACGAGTAGTGATTGGACTAAAAGGAGATACGCGAAGATTACAAGAAGGAGCATTTACACGCTACGAAGGAGTAGAAAATGCTGTGCGTATTTTAAACACATACAAATTGACTTCTCGAGAATTCCATCCTGGCAATACAGTCGTGGATGTAGACGGAGTAAAAATCGGTGACGGTAGTTTCGTGACGATGGCTGGTCCTTGTTCTATCGAAGGATTAGACCAAATCAGAGAATGTGCGCGAATGGCCAAAGCCGGGGGCGCAAAAATTCTGCGAGGTGGTGCCTTCAAACCACGTACTTCTCCATATGCTTTCCAAGGTTTAGAAGAAGAAGGATTGAAATACATCCGTCAAGCGGCTGATGAATTTGGGATGAAAGTGATTACTGAAGTGATGGATGAAGGGCATATCGACATGGTGGCTGAGTACAGCGATATCCTACAGATTGGTGCACGTAATATGCAAAATTTCAAACTGTTATCTGCTGTCGGTAAAACAGGTAAACCTGTTGGATTGAAACGTGGGATTTCTGGTACGATTAATGAATGGCTTAATGCTGCAGAATACATTGCAGTCGAAGACAAATCTCCTGTCATTTTTATCGAACGTGGGATTCGGACTTACGAAACAGCTACGCGTAATACGTTTGATTTAAGTGCTGTCCCATTGATGAAAAAATTAACTCATTTCCCTGTGATCGTTGATCCAAGTCATGGTACAGGTATTTGGGATCTTGTACCACCAATGGCCCGTGCGGGTGTGGCAAGCGGAGCAGATGGCATGATCGTAGAGATCCATCCTGATCCTGCAAATGCTTGGTCAGACGGTCCCCAATCGTTGAATGAAAAGACTTACTCACGCATGATGAAAGAAGTGACGATCATGAAAGAAGCAATGGAAAAGATTCAAACACTCGATTAATATCAGCTTTTTAAAAGAAAGAAGTGAAACGAATGCTTACTGTACATGTTGATAACCAGAAATACGATATTCATATTGAAGAAGGTGCACTAGAACAGACTGGATCATGGCTTCAAACGATTTGGAAGCCTCAAAAAGTAGCTGTGATCACTGATACCAACGTTGCTCCACTGTATGCGGAAAAAATCATGTTCCAATTGAGACAAGCTGATTTTGAACCAGTCCTTTCAATCGTACCGGCGGGTGAGACCAGTAAATCTTTGGAACAAGCAGCTGAGTTATACGATTTTTTGGCAGATAATGATTTTACCCGCAGCGATGGAATACTTGCACTTGGTGGAGGAATGGTGGGTGATCTAGCCGCATTCGTGGCCTCGACGTTCATGCGTGGGATCCATTTCGTTCAACTTCCGACTACGCTACTTGCACAAGTAGATTCTAGTATCGGCGGGAAGACAGCAGTCAATACAAACAAAGCGAAGAACCTTGTCGGAACATTTAGCCAGCCAGCTGGCGTATTGATTGATCCTGAGGTTCTAAAGACTTTGCCGGTCCGTCGTTTACGAGAAGGGATCGCTGAAATCATCAAATCAGCAGCTATAGCAGATGCAATGCTTTGGCGACAGCTGAATGAGCTGAAAGACGAAAAAGATCTTCTAGAGCATGCTGTTCCAATCATCACTGCTACGTTGAAAATCAAGCGAAAAGTAGTGGAAGAAGATGTCTTTGACCAAGGAAATCGACTTATTTTAAATTTTGGTCATACAATTGGCCATGCAATTGAAAATACAGCAGGATATGGGGTAGTCAGTCACGGAGAAGGAGTAGCTATTGGAATGGTAGCCATCACTTCTCATGCAGAAAAAATCGGCTTGTCTCCAACTGGATCGACAGCTGCATTAGAAAGGATACTCCAAAAATTCCACCTGCCGATTACTTACGATCTAAGTCATTCAGAGGAATTATTCCACGCGATAACCCATGATAAGAAAGCAAGAGGAAGCCAATTGAATATCATCTTACTAGAAAAGATTGGGCAAGCAAAAATCGTACCTGTTCCCACAGAGACATTCAAAGATTACTTAGGAGGACTGTAAGATGCGTTATATGACTGCGGGAGAATCCCATGGACCAGAATTAACAGCGATTATTGAAGGACTACCAGCAGGGTTACCTCTATCAGAAGAAGAAATCAATCACGAACTCGCTCGCAGACAAACTGGTTACGGCAGAGGAGGAAGGATGAAGATCGAAAAAGACCGTGTTCGTATCACGTCTGGCATTCGTCACGGCAAAACAATTGGTTCACCTGTCACTTTAGTAGTAGAAAATAAAGATTGGAAAAATTGGACAACTGTCATGTCTGTAGCAGAAGTACCTGAAAAAGACCAATCACTGCGGCGAGTTGCACGTCCGCGTCCAGGACACGCGGATTTGGTAGGCGGTATGAAATACCATCATCGAGATCTTCGGAATGTGCTTGAACGGTCCTCTGCAAGAGAGACGACCATGCGTGTAGCAATCGGCGCAATTGCCAAGAAAATTCTGGAAGAACTTGACATCATCGTAGCCGGACACGTGATTTGTCTTGGTGGAATCCAAGCAGAAATACCTGGAAATATCTCCATTCAAGAAATCAAAGAAATTTCTGAAGCATCAGAAGTACGGGTTGTTGATTCAGCAGTCGAGCAAAGAATAAAAGAACTGATCGATCAGACAAAGAAAAATGGAGACACGATCGGAGGAATTGTAGAAGTGCTCGTTGGAGGCGTTCCAGCTGGATTAGGAAGCTATGTACAATGGGACACGAAGCTAGATGCCAAAATCGCGCAAGCTGTGGTTAGTATCAATGCCTTTAAAGGAGTAGAATTTGGCGTCGGATTCACTGCTGGATCATTACCAGGATCAGAAGTGATGGATGAGATCTTATGGGAAGAAGAACGAGGCTACTTCCGACGTACTAATAATCTAGGCGGCTTCGAAGGCGGAATGACCAATGGCGAACCACTTATTATCCGCGGGGTCATGAAACCCATCCCTACATTGTACAAGCCACTTCAAAGTGTTGATATCGATACAAAAGAACCTTACAAAGCAAGTGTAGAACGTTCGGATAGTACAGCAGTTCCTGCAGCTAGTGTCGTTGCGGAAAATGTTGTAGCCACTGTGGTAGCGACAGAGCTATTGTCAAAATTCCCAAGTGATTCGCTTGTTGAGTTGAAAGCTGCAGTGAAGGAGTACCGTGACTACTTGAAACATTACTAAAAAGGGGGCAAATAAGATGGCACAACATGTTTTTATCGTGGGGCTTGGACTGATTGGTGCTTCTATGGCACTTTGTATTCGTCAGACCAATCCAGAACTGATAGTAGTTGGTTGGGATAGTCAGCCAAAAACCCGTGAGCAAGCAGTAGAACAGCAGATCGTTGATTACGTTGCAAATGATTTTGAAACAGGTGCAGGACAAGCAGACGTTATCTTATTAGCCGTTCCCGTCCGTACAACCTTAGCTTATCTTGATGTCCTTGAAAGAATCAACTTGTCTGATCACGTCATCATTACGGATGTCAGCAGTACGAAGCAGCAAGTCGTGACATCCGCTGAGCAGAAAAATCTTCGGTTTGTTGGTGGACATCCAATGGCTGGTTCTCACAAATCAGGTATACAGGCAGCAGATGCTAAACTATTTGAAAATGCCTATTACATCTTTACACCTTTGGAAAAGACGAAAAAAAATGTTGAAAAACTGCAAGAACTATTTTGCGGAACCAAAGCAAAATATGTGACTCTTACAGCAGGAGAACATGACCGTATAACAGGAATGCTAAGTCATTTTCCACATATTCTGGCAGCTGGTTTAGTCAATCAGGCAGAACAATTCAATCAAGAATATCCGCGAGCCAAACAACTGGCAGCAGGAGGCTTTCGAGATATCACTAGGATTGCTTCCTCGGATCCTGTCATGTGGACAGATATTTTGTTGAGCAATAAGCAGATATTATTGGAACGATTGGCAGATTGGCAGCAAGAAATGACACAAATAGCAGAATGGATCATGACTGAGAACCAATCGGAAATCTTTTCTTTTTTCAATCGGGCAAAAGAAAGTCGAGACCAGTTGCCTGTCCATAAGCAAGGCGCGATCCCTGCCTTTTTTGATTTATTTATCGATGTGCCAGATGAGCCTGGCGTGATTGCAGAAGTAACTGGACTGATTGGAAAAGCGGGAGTTTCTTTGATCAATTTGAAGATCCAAGAGACGCGAGAAGATATTTTAGGGATACTGCAAATCAGTTTCAAAAATCAACAGGATTTGTTACAAGCAAAAAGAACCATTATATCTAATACCAGTTATCATTGCTGGATCAAATAGGAGGCTGGATAAATGCGATTATTACAACAAATACATGGATTAAGAGGGACTGTTAGGATACCAGCAGATAAATCGATTTCTCATCGCAGCATCATGTTTGGAGCAATTGCTGAGGGAACGACGACTATACAAAATTTTTTGCGCGCAGAAGATTGTCTGAGTACTTTACATGCCTTCCAACAATTAGGCGTCGAGATCGAAGAAGAGGAAGAGGTAATCAAGATTCATGGTCGCGGTAGCCACTCCTTTGTCCAACCAACTGCACCCATCGACATGGGAAACTCCGGTACGACGAGTCGTTTATTGATGGGTATTTTGGCTGGACAGCCTTTTACAACGACTCTGTTCGGTGATGCTTCGTTGTCTAAACGTCCAATGGGGCGAGTGATGGAGCCTTTACGCGAGATGGGTGCTGACTTGCAAGGAAATGAAAATGATCAGTATCTACCAATTAGTGTGACAGGAGTCCGCTCTTTATCACCTATCCGATACAATATGCCTGTAGCTAGTGCACAGGTCAAATCTGCTTTGCTGTTTGCGGCACTACAAGCAGAAGGTACATCCGTAATCGTTGAGAAAGAACGTTCCCGTAACCATACGGAAGAAATGATTCGTCAATTTGGTGGATGGATCACAGTGGAAGATAAAACGATCATGGTGACAGGACCGCAAAAATTAACCGGTCAGCAGATAACTGTTCCAGGTGATATTTCATCAGCTGCTTTCTTTCTAGCAGCAGGGCTTCTTGTTCCGGAAAGCCAGCTGTTGTTAAAAAATGTCGGGGTCAATCCAACAAGGACCGGTATCTTAGATGTGCTGGAGGAGATGGGCGCAGCGATTACCCAGACGAATCACAATGAACAGAACCAATCGGCTGATTTAAGTGTCAAGACGAGTCGTTTGAAGAAAGCAATGATTGGTGGAGAAATCATTCCGCGTCTGATTGATGAACTGCCCATTCTAGCTTTAGTGGCTACTCAAGCAGAAGGAATCACGATCATTAAAGACGCAGAAGAATTAAAAGTAAAAGAAACCAACAGAATTGATGCGGTGGCAGAAGAATTGCAAAAAATGGGGGCAAAGATAAAAGCAACAGCAGACGGTTTGATCATCCATGGACCAACACCTCTGCATGGCGCAAAAGTTTCCAGCAGAGGCGATCATCGAATCGGGATGATGCTGCAAGTAGCTGCTCTGATAGCTGATGGACCTTGCGAACTAGAAGGAGCCGAAGCCGTTTCAATCTCTTATCCGGCATTTTTCGACGATTTAGCAGAACTTGTGTCAGGAGGAGAAGCTCATGGCTAGCATTTTGCTGATTGGTTTCATGGGCGCTGGAAAAACAACGATCGGTAAAGGGTTAGCTCAACGTTTACAAAAAGAGTATGTAGATTTAGATACAAAGATTGAGGAACATATCCAATTATCGATTGCCGAATATTTTCACTATTACGGTGAAAACAGCTTTCGAAAAGTGGAGTCAAAGGTTTTAAGAAAGCTGTCAAATGAAGATAAAATTATCGCGACTGGTGGAGGAATCGTCCAATGTGCTGCCAATCGGCAATTTTTACAAACGCAGCCAATTGTTCTTTACTTAGAGGCAGAAGCAGACTGTCTAATCGATCGTATCCAACAAGATAAAACGTCTATTCGACCGTTAGCTCTTGGAAAAACAAGAGAAGAAATAAAAGCCTTATTGGCACAACGACTTTCCTGGTATGAAGAGAGCGCGACACATCGAATCAACACGACCAATCAAACACCAGAAAAGATCATCGATACCATTATAGAGAGGATCAAAAGCATATGAATGTCAGCTATCTAGGGCCAGAAAGTTCGTTCACTTATCAGGCGGCTTGCCAGCTATTTCCTACAGAACAATTGACTGCGTATGCTTCGATCCCTGCTTGTTTGCGCGCGTTGTTTCGCAAACAGGTCGATCTGGCTGTCGTTCCTGTAGAGAATTCATTGGAAGGATCTGTTCATCACACAATCGATCTTCTTTCCAAACATCCAGAAGTCGAAGTTAAAAGTGAAATCGTTCTTCCTATCAAGCAGCAGCTTTTAGGCAATGCAGCAACAAAGATTACAAAAATCCTTTCTCATCCCCAAGCACTAGCACAATCACAACAGTTTTTAGAAACGCATTATCCTAATGTGCCTTTAGTAGCAACAGAATCAACAACTGCTGCAGCAATGTATGTAGCAGAACATCCGAAAGAAGACGCAGCAGCGATTGCTTCATTAGAAACAGCACAGCATGTTGGATTGGAGATCTTAGCTGAAAATATCCAAGATAATGAGTTGAACCAGACACGTTTTTGGATCGTCGGTGACCGAAAGATGACCAGCCAACAGTCAGCTCCAGTAAAAATGAGTGTCATCTTGACCCTACCTGCTAATCGGCCAGGGATGCTTCATAAAATGCTGGCAGCTTTTGGCTGGCGGGAGATCAACTTAAGTAAGATTGAATCCCGACCATTGAAAACTAGCTTGGGAGAATATTTTTTTGTAATCGATTTGTTATTGGATCGCCCAATGGCATTAGTAGAGAATGCGCTCCAAGAAATCAAGATGCTCGGAGGAAAAAGTCAAATATTAGGCTGTTATCCAGTATTGACAGTAGAATAGACGCGTAGATGAAAGTCAAGAATACTGATTGATTGATTTAACTTAAAAATAAAAAAATCAGCGCTTGGCTATTCTTTATTTTTAATATTCTGATTGGTTTTTAAGAAGAAGCGGGAGACAAATCGTTACAGTCGTTCCTGTCCCAATCACTGATTGGATCGTTAAGCCATATGCATCTCCATACATTAGGCGTATCCGCTCATCTACATGGCTGATGCCGATTCCTGAAAAATGATCATTTTTTTGTTTGGTATTTTCAGTATCGAAGCCATCGCCGTTATCAATCACTTCGAATAAAAGAAGCTGATTTTTTGTTTTGCCGTACACCGTGATGAATCCTTGCGTTTTATTGTGAAAAGCATGAAGATAGGCGTTTTCGATAATTGGTTGAAGGATCATATTCGGCATAGATAATGTCTGCAGTTCATCAGGAATCATTATTTTAGCCGAGATTCTTTCGCCATATCGCATACTCAAAAGATCGATGTAACTTTGTACGCTTTTGATTTCTTCCTTGACTGGAATCACTTCTTCTTTTTTCCCAATCGTACTTCTTAGTAAAGTAATGAAACTGTCGATTCCTTGAACCGCTTCATCTGTTTTTTGCTGCCAAATCAAAAATTTCAAGCTAGTCAGCGTATTATAAATAAAATGGGGCTGTATCTGTGCTTGCATAGTCTGGATTTCAAGCGAACGTTTCTTCTTTTCGTCTTGGATCGTCTGTTCATAATGATGCTGCGCATTACTTAGCAATTGATTGATCGTATTCCCTAGCAATTGGACTTCATGGCTTCCTTGCACAGGAACAGTAGCTTTTAAGCCATCTTCCTCTAGCCATTTTAGCGAATCAATCAAGCGGTAGATCGATTTTGTGTGTCGATCCAAATACATAAATACCAATGAGCCAGCAAAAGCAAGTGTCACGATATTATACAAAATAATGGGGAAAATCACGCCCATTTGGTTAGACAAAGAATGAAGATCGACTTGACTGAGTAATGTACAATCCTGGCGGTACAGAGGAAGACGGGTCAACTGCTGTCCATTTGAAATCGTTGTTTCACCTACTGTTAGTTTTTTGAAAATCATTGATCGGCTTCCAATTGTATTTTCTTCATTTGATGCGATGATCGTCTGTTCTTCGTTCATGAAGGAGATCTTCGATATCTCGGGATTTACTACAGATTGAAAAAGATTCGCTAGTTGCTGGGATGAGATCGATAAAACAGCATATCCGTAAACGTGATTCAATGTGTTTTTCAGTTTTTTGACAAAGAAGACGCTGGGCGCTTTCTTATCGCGAAGAGTCAATCCGTATTGTGCAAAAAGCATTTGTGAATCAGCAGCACGTTCATTCACTCTCTGGGCAATCGCAGATTGAAAAAAAGAATCGGCAGATACGGCAGTGAGCATATCGTTTCCGACAAAAGTTCTTCTATTTTCTCCAAAGATCAACACATCGTAATCGATCATTGGATAGACTTTTGAAAGAGAGTCATTCATTTTTTGGATCGTTCTTAGCTGCTGAAGCTGTTCCATATGTTGGACTGGACCATTGGAAAAATAGCTTTCGACAGCTGGGTTGGAATCAAAAGCGGCTAATGTATTCTCGATTGCATCATTCAAGCTTTCAAATTCAGATTGGATCTTTTTTAGTACCACATCATTCGATTGATTGAACAGCTGGATATAGGCATCCCTTGATCGATGATAAATAAACAAAGAGATGACGATGGCTTGCAGAAAAAGACCGACGAACAAAATGAACAGAAGTTTGGTAAAGAGTTCATGCTCTTTGATTTTTTTTCTCATTTTACAAAAGTTCCTTTACGGTATTGAGAAGGTGTCATTCCTGTCTCTTCTTTAAAAACTCTGGAGAAATAACCCAGTTCGGTATAGCCGACTTTCTCACAGATTTCCGTCAAAGTAAGCCGTGTTTCCGTTAAAAAGAGCTTGGCTTTACTAATACGGACTTTTTTTAGATATTTTGAAAAGTTGATACCAAATTTTTCAGTAAAGATAGCTGAGAGATAGCTATATGAAAAATGATATTTTTCGGATAGAAGTTGTAAATTGATTTCTTTCTCATAATTTTCCTGGACGAACTCGTAGATCAAAGTCAAGATATCGAAATTATTTTTTATTGCATTTGCAGAAAAGTGGGTGAGTTTCTCAAGTGTTTCTTTGACAAGAAAAGAAAAATCTTCCAAGTACTCAGCATCGGCTAATAAAGAAGGAAGGGCGATCTTGAGCAAAGAAAGTTCTTCATTACCAACATATTCGTCAGCTAAAGCGTTGAGTAATGCATAGAAACGATTGATTGCCTCATGTTTCAAATAAGCTGGATCAATAGGCTGTTCCAATATTGTCGTGAAGAAACCCTCAAGTTCTTTGACAGCTAAAGCGTAGTCTTTATGAACGATTTTTGTTAAATAGCTACTTGCTTGCTGCTCGTGGTTGGTTGATAACGGAAGAAGTTCATGCTGATAAGCAAGGTTCTTTCCCTTATGATAGAAACGTTGTCCTTTGGTGCAATTTCTGATTTCTTGGAATATTTCATTGATATCTTGGATTGGAAAAGAGTCAGAAACAACAAAAAAATCACCTGGAAAAACTTCTTGACGAAACTTTTGAACAAACTTCCTAAGCGTATCTTTGGAATCAGTATTGATCACATAGCCGGATTCTTCCGAAAAGGTAGAAAAGGGATAAATAGTAAACGAATCGTCGCTATCCATCAACGAATGGATGATCGACTGTTTTTGTTTAGAGCCTTGTTTTGAACTGAATGGCCGTTTTTCGGTATATAACAGAAAAAACAAGGTGTGTTCAAAAAGAAGAGGGTCAAGCAATGGACGAGTTTGTCCAGCAATCTGCTGTGAAAGATTCTCGCAGATCTGCTCATAACGATCGGTGATTGGGCTTTTGTTGGGCTCTTTTTTGATTTTTTGTGAAACGGCAGTTAAGGAATTTAGAAAAAAATCAGGACTCAATCGAGGTTTTAAAAGATAATCAGCGACGCCTTCTTTAAAAGAATCTTTAACCATATCAAATTCATCATAGCTAGAGAGGATAAGGATCTGTGTTTCAGGTTGTTGCTGTTTTAATAGCCGCGATAATTCGATCCCATTTAGTTCAGGCATCATTACATCTGTGACCACAATATCGATTGCATGTGCCAAAGAAAAGTCAAGCGCTTTCAATGGACTGGAAAAAGTTCCTATTAATTGAAACCCGTGCTCAGACCAATTGATCAATTGTTTCATTCCATCTAAAATCGTCTGTTCATCATCGATAAGAATTACGCGTATTGGCATTTTTTTACCCGCCTTAAGAATAGTCTTGTAATTTAAAAATACTTATTTCTAGGAGAAAATGCAAGGATATTTTTATTTTAAAGAAACCTCCACCCATTCGATCTTTGGTCTAGATGCTAAGATTATTCCTTTTGTCATAGTTGATTTGTATTTTTTTATTATTTTAGGAGAAATTTTTGAAGTATCTGGATAATAAAGAAACCGTTTTCAGATTTTGGTATGATGAATGTAGCAAACATAAACAACTAATGGATGGAAAAGGAGCGGATAAAAATGAACATCAGAAAGTTAATTGCTGGAGTCGTTTGTTTAGCGGCAGCATCAGGTTTCTTAACAGGATGCGGAAGTGCTAGTAGCACAGCAGACAACGAAGAAAAAGTCACTGTCTGGGCGTGGGATGAGACATTCAATATCAAAGCAGTGAATGAAGCAAAAAAAATTTATGAGAACGAAGAAACAGAGATAGAAGTTGTTACGATGTCTCAGGATGATATCGTTCAGAAACTGAACACCGCTTTAGCAAGCGGGAATACAGAAGGATTGCCCAATATCGTCTTGATTGAAGATTATAGGATACAAGGCTATTTGACTTCTTATCCAGATGCATTCGCTGATTTGTCTGCTATTGTAAAGGAAGATCATTTTGCACCATATAAATTTGCAGTAAACAAAGTAGGAGAAAAAATATACGGTGTTCCTTTCGATTCGGGCGTAACAGCAAACTTCTATCGTACGGATCTGATGGCTGAAGCAGGCTATACTGAAGAGGATATGGAGAATCTGAGGTGGGACGAGTATATTCAAGTGGCGCGAGATGTCAAAGAAAAGACGGGAAAGAAAATCGCTGAAGTCAATCCTTCTGATCTTGGTCGAGTAAGAATGATAATGCAACAGGCGGGAGAATGGTATACGTCCAAAGATGGGGAGACGGTCACGATCCAAGACAATGTATCTTTAAAGTATGGTCTTGAATTATTTGCCACTCTTTTGAAAGAAGACCTAGTCGAACAAACTTCTGACTGGAATGCTGGAGTAACTGCGATACAATCAGGAGCAGTAGCTTCTAGCCCAACTGGCGCTTGGTATTCTTCAACGATCCAAGGAGCAGAAGATCAATCTGGAAAATGGAAGATTGCGCCAATACCTGCACTACCAGAAAATTTACAAAAAGCGCAAGCTTCTAACCTTGGCGGAGCTGGTTGGTATGTGCTCAAAGGAGTAGCTGGAGAAGAATCAGCGAAAGATTTCCTCGAAGCAACGTTTGCATCGAATGAAGAACTGATGGGCACTCTTGCGAAAGAAATCGGACTGGTGTCTACGATGCTTAGTGCAAATGAACAAGAAGCTTATCAAGAAGCTTCAGAATTTTACAGTGGCCAAAAGGTCTTTGATGATTTTTCCAAATGGACATCAGAAATTCCAGAAGTGAATTACGGACATGAGACCTATGCAATTGAAGCAGTCGTAGCCGAAGCTCTTCATCGAATCATCAATGGAGAAGAGACAGACAAGGTACTAGCAGATACACAAAAACAAGTAGAAGCACAGTTGGCTAATTGATTGGTGATGAAAAAGCAAATTTCTTTGTTTTTTTATCAGACAACCGAAAAGACAAAAAAGATGGCGGCTGCCTTACAGACGTTGTCTTTCTTGTCTTTTCATGTAGATAATCAATGATAGAATTGGAGGGAAAAGAATGAAGCAGAAAGATTTATTCAAAAACGGGCATGCTTTTTTAATCTTGCCAGTCATTTTGATATCAATCATGGTTTTTATTCCGATGGTTTTGGCTTTGATTACGTCTTTTCAAAGTGGTCCCCCTGTCAATATGACATTTAACGGATTAGGTAATTATCAGCGGATGCTGACAGATGCTACTTTTAAAAAAGCTTTTTTCAATACGTTCCTGTATTTACTAGTTCAAGTACCAATCATGCTGTTTCTAGCGCTTTTTATTTCCAACCTTTTAAATGATAAAAAGCTGAAATATAAAGGGTTGTTTCGAACAGCTATTTTTCTTCCGTGTATCACTTCGATGGTCAGTTATTCTCTGATCATGAAAAGTCTATTTTCTCAATCTGGCCTTGTAAACAACTTGTTGTTGGGCATTGGTATGATTGATACACCGATTGGCTGGCTGACTCATCCAATTTGGGCGAAAGTTCTGATCATTCTTTCGATCACTTGGCGTTGGACTGGATACAATATGATTTTTTTCCTTTCAGGCATGCAAAATATTGATTCGGAGATTTATGAAGCAGCATCTATTGATGGTGCTTCTAAATGGCAGCAGTTTATCAAAGTGACGATCCCGAATTTAAAACCGATTATTTTGTTTACTTCCATTACTTCGACGATCGGGACATTGCAGCTTTTTGATGAAGTACAAAATATTACTGGCGGGGGTCCAGCAAATGCAACGACCACCCTGTCTCAATACATCTATAATTTGAGTTATAAATTCACGCCTAATTTTGGATATGCGGCAGCAGTTTCCTTTGTTATTGTTGCCTTTATTGTGATATTGTCGATAATCCAAACGAAAGTAGGAGGAGAGAGTCGATGAAAAGCATGGTAGAAAAAGAAACGATTGCACACCCCAACGTCAAAAAACAAGCCTTAGGACTTCGTTCGGCAATTGGGTCAGCATTAAAGTATACAGCATTAAGCATCCTATCATTTATTTCCATTTTCCCTTTTGTCTGGATGATTCTGGGAATGACGAATACACCCGTGGATATCACATCGGGAAAAATAAAGATTGGCAGTAACTTGATCATCAATTTTCAAAATTTGTTTTCCAATGAACTGAATTTTACTCGTTCCCTTTGGAATTCAGCAATGATCGCTCTAGTGACCACTGTGTTTGCATTGCTGATTTCGTCAATGGCAGGATATGGATTTGAGATTTATCAAAGCAAGCGAAAAGACTTGATTTTCAATATTCTACTGCTATCGATGATGGTTCCTTTTGCGGCATTGATGATTCCTTTGTATCGAATGTTTTCACAATTGAACGGAACGATTTTGGGAATCAATAGTTTCTTAGTTGTAATCTTACCATCTATCAGCACTGCTTTTTTGATCTTCTTCTTCCGACAAAATGTTAAATCCTTTCCAAAAGATCTAGTAGAAGCCGCTCGATTAGACGGTCTAAAAGAACTAAGTATTTTTTTTGGAGTATATATGCCGACGGCTAAAAATACCTATGCAGCGGCAGCAATCATCACATTCATGAGCAGCTGGAATAATTATTTATGGCCCTTAGTGGCTTTGCAGTCTCCTGATAAACGGACGGTTCCGCTTGTTTTATCTGCTATGGGTGCTTCCTATACACCAGACTATGGAATGATCATGGCTGGATTAGTCATTGCTACTTTACCAACTGCCATCGTATTTTTTGTTTTGCAAAAGCAATTCGTTCAAGGAATGATCGGCTCTGTAAAATAAAAAACAACAGTAAGTGCGTCCCTACAAAGTCATCTTTTCCAAGTAAAAAGATACTTTTGGGACGTGTGTTATTTTATGGTGAGAAAAATTAAATGATAACGTTTTAAATTTATGCTCGAAAACTCTTTCATTTTAAGGTAAACTTAAAGAGTAAAGGAGGAGGATACATGATAAAAAATTTTAAAGAAGTGATTGCTGCCATATTGCCGATGACCGTCCTGATTGTCATTTTAACGTTTGTTTTTGCGCCGTTAGAAGGAGAAGACCTCGCTTCATTCTTGGTAGGTGCGGCTATCATGATGATCGGAATGACGCTCTTTTTGTTTGGGGCAGACTATTCCATGATGGAAGTCGGAGATCTAGTAGGGAAATATATGATCAAAAAGAAAAGTTTGGCTGTTTTGGTCAGTTTGGGGTTTGCTATCGGGATTGTGATCACGATTGCCGAGCCTTCCGTGCAAGTTTTGGGACAACAAGTATATGATATATCTGACGGAGAGATTGGCAGAGTGTTGCTGATTGGGATCGTCAGTGTCGGCACTGGAGTATTTCTAGCCTTTGCGCTGCTTCGGGTCGTATTCAAGCTATCCTATTATCAATTGATGGCTATAGGCTACATAGGCGTTTTGATCGCCTCGTTTTTCACTAGTTCCGAATTCATGCCGATTGCTTTTGATTCGGGGGGAGTGACTACTGGTCCAGTAACTGTTCCATTTATCTTGGCCCTTGCCGGAGGGATGACTAGTATGATCAAACAAAAGAAAAATGAAAATGACAGCTTTGGAATGGTTGGTATTGCTTCATTAGGACCCATTCTTGCCGTAATGATTTTGGGGGTGATCTTCCAATGAGTTTCTGGCAGCAAGTGATAGATGGTATCGAGATTGTTACTATGGAAGTTATTTTAGCAGTGGCACCTATCGTGATTCTATTTGTTTTGATGAATATCATTAGTTTTCGTATGCGTAAGAAGCGTTTCTTTGACATTATGAAAGGCTTCTTGATAACGACTATTGGGTTGATCCTTTTCCTGCACGGAGTCAATATGGCTTACGTTCCGGTAGGACAGCATTTAGGGAGTACGATCGCTGGATTGCCCTATAATTATATATTGGTTCCCCTTGGCTTTTTGATGGGGTTCCTAGTAGGGTTTGCTGAGCCGGCGATTCATGTAATGGTCAAACAGGTTGAAGAATTGAGTGAAGGGAGGATCCGGTCGAAAATCATGCTGATGGTGATTTCGATTGGGATTGGCGCAGCAGTAGGATTGTCTATGTGGCGTTTGCTCGTCGGATTCTCTCTTTATTATTTCTTGATCCCAGGATATGGGCTAGCATTTATTTTAGGACGAAAAGTGGACAAGATCTTTTTAGCAATGGCTTTTGACAACGGTGGAGTAGCAACGGGTCCGATGTGTTCGACATTTATTTTATCAATGAGCGTGGCGATCGCTGCACAAATTGAGGGAAGAGATCCGATCATTGATGGGTTTGGTGTGGTTGCAATGATTGCATTGACGCCAATATTATCCACTTTAGTACTAGGATATATTTATAAACGAAAAGATGAAAAAGACAGAATCGAAAAAGAAAGATTGCAAAAATTGGGGGAAAGCAAATGAAAGATCTTGTAGCATTGAATCTTCACATGATTGTGACGATCGTGGACGGAGGAACAGGTGAAGATGTCATCGACTTTTCAAAAGAAGCAGGTGCAGCAGGCGGAACAATCTTACATGGTCGTGGTTCTGGTGTACATGATTCAGGGAAATTTTTAGGTTTGGACATCTCGCCAGAAAAAGATGTTGTTTTGACATTAGTACCAGATAGTTTGACGAATCAAGTGATGGATGCGATTGGTCAAGGCATCAACATCGATGTTCCAGGTAACGGGATTTGTTTTAGTATTGATGTAGATAAAGTGATCGGTATCACTAAGATTCATCAGTATCGGGAAATTATCGGGATGCAGGAACTTTTGGATGAAACTAACGATAGAGAAAATCCTAAATCATAGACAAGCATTGGAAGAAGAAATAAACCTAAACAAGAAGGCGGATGGACGTTATTTCCGCTTTTTTGTTTAGGTTTTTTTCGTGAATACTTATGAAATAGTAAATTTTTATGAAATTCTTCTCTAAGCATCAGACTTTCTTTTCAAAATATGCTATTTTAAAAATGATGAAAAAAGGGGGAGAAAAATGAATTTTTTAGTTGTTTTAAAAGATACTCTGATTGAGCGGTCTACATTTCTATATGTTCAATTGCAGGAAAATAAAACATTGCTGCATTTTTCACCAGAGTTCCATCTAGAGGGACTAACATTAGGAGAAATTTATCAAGCAGAAGGGCTATCGGCTGTTTTGCACTTTTTTGAGGCAGAATTGGAATTACCGGTAAAAGATTATATCGAGCTTTCTCTTGAATCTTGGGATCGAGCAGTCGTTGAGCTATTCCCAGAAGGTTTGATGATCGATACGAATGATGGGAAGATTCATTTGACTGCAGCAGAACTACAGAAACAAATGCGTTATCAAATAGATGATGAAAATTCTTTTTCTATTTTTAGACGTCAGCAAAAGATTCTAAAAAGCTTTTTAAAAGTAATCAGTAAAAAACGGAATTTGATCAAAACGACTCAACTGTTGAAAAAATATCCAAATCTGCTTCATACGTCCATTCAATTCCCTCAATTGATTACGATGATCCATCGTTTTATACGTATGCAACAGCTACCATCTAAGAAGCTGTTTTTGCCATTGACGGACACATTCCGTGTAGTCAACAGAGAAGATAAAAAGAAAGTGATTGTGATCGACTTTACCAGAAATCGGAATGTCCTTCATCAAGTCGCAATGGAAAAGGCCAATTAAGGCTTTTTCTTTTTTGATTTTTTTGTCATAATGAATGATAGATGATGGAGGAGATAACAGGATGCAAACATGGTTAGAAAGACTGATACGGTTTCAGCAGAACTATCAAAAACTTATGCAGGGAAGATATGCAAAATTTGATCAATTGAATCGGGTTCTATTGATTATCGCACTTTTTTTTAGTTTACTAAGTCGGTGGTTGCCATTTAGAATCGGGCAATTGTTGTTCATCGTCTTTTTCGGATTGATGTTATTTCGTTTTCTATCAAAAAAAATCTATCCTAGACTAAATGAAAATCAACGTTATTTGGAATATTTTGATAAAGTCAAAGAAAAATATCATCAGATGAGAAACAAAAAGCAAGCTAAAACGGAACGAAAAAGCTATACTTTTTTTGAGTGTCCGAATTGTCATCAAAAGCAGCGTGCGCCTAGAGGAAAAGGACGAATACGCGTGACATGCAAAACATGTGGCATAAAATTCGAAACGAATGTTTAAGGGAGAAAAAAATGAAATTAGTATTATTGCGTCATGGCGAAAGCGAAGCAAATTTTGAAAATTACTGGACAGGGTGGCTAGATGTCGCCTTAACAGAAAAAGGAAAAGAACAAGCAGCAGTAGCCGGTCAAAAAATGTATGAAGCCGGTCTTCAATTCGATGCGGTTTACACCTCTGTTTTAAAACGCGCGATTCTTACCGGTCAAGTCGCACTAGAAGAAATGGGGCAGTTGTGGCTTCCTATAGTAAAAACATGGCGTCTGAATGAACGGCACTATGGGGATCTTGTTGGTAAAAACAAGGATCAGATGAAAGAAATATACGGAAAAGATCAAGTAAAGAAATGGCGCAGAGGATATACAGAAGTTCCGCCGTTAACTGCAGAAAACCGATTTGACCGCAGATATGATCATTTGGATCCACATTTGATTCCGTACGGAGAAAGTCTAGAAATGACAGTGAATCGGATCATTCCTTTGTGGCAAGATCAACTGGCACCAAAACTGAAAGATCGGAAAGATTTACTAGTTGTGGGTCATGGGAATAGCATCCGAGCACTGACAAAATATTTAGAAAATATTCCTGAGGATCAAATGGATACAATTGATATCCCAAACGCACAACCAATCCAATATACATTAGCAGACGATTTGACGATTCTAGAGAAAACAATACTTTAATCAACGTATTTATCTATAATGAAAGATAGAAAAAAGAAGCAAAGGAATGGAACAAAAAGAACATGAAAAATTATATATGGGACTTTGACGGGACATTGTTTGATACGTATCCCGCAATGGTAGATGGTGCTCAGCAAGCTCTAAAAGATTTTGGTATCAATATGGACAAAAAAGAGATCTACTTCAAAATGAAAAAATATTCCACCAGTTATTTGATCAATGAATCAAATTTGGACGCCAATGAATTTAATGAATGGTTTCATCGGTATGAGAAAAAAAGCAAGGAAGCTTCCCGTCCATTTCCAGAAACGAAACAAGTACTTGAAAGTCTAAAAATCAATGAAGGACGTCACTTCATCTT
The DNA here is from genome assembly GCF_050555455.1 of Enterococcus sp. DIV1224. Lineage (NCBI taxonomy): Bacteria > Bacillati > Bacillota > Bacilli > Lactobacillales > Enterococcaceae > Enterococcus > Enterococcus sp. DIV1224. The sequence continues at coordinate 1,188,386 of NZ_CP187859.1, forward strand.
GACCCACCGTTTGACAGAATCGACATGGGAACTGCTGAAAGAGTATCAATTAGCCCATCTGATTGAGGAAGTAGTAGGGATTGATCAGGATTTTCCTCGTAAACCGAATCCAGCATCGTTAAATTATTTGATCGATACTTTTCATTTAGAAAGAACAGACACGATGATGATCGGCGATCGCCGTTTAGATATCGAAGCGGGGAAAAACGCAGGAGTCGTTACTTGTCTTTACGATATCGATCATTTTCTGGGAGAGATTCCTGCAGATCATGTGGTAGGAAATTTGAATGAAATCCTATCCTTGCAGAGTAACTTAAAAAAATAGTATCCCCTTACAAAGGAGATATGTTATAATTTTTATAAAGGAGTGATAAAATTATATGGAAATCAGAAGACAAAAAGAAGTAGTAGAAGCATTTCATTATGATATGAGATTACCGAACCAAGAAGTAGAAACAGATTTGAAAGTGGGCTTCTCGCCTTTGAAAGAAACGATCGAAAACTATCCGAAAGAACATAGCATCGTAGGAGCACGCTTAGAGTTCCGTTTAGTGTTTGATACATATGTTTTATCTGGAAGTGTGAGTCAGATCAATCATATCCTCAATCGGAAAATTGAAGGACAAAATGATGTCACACAAGAAGAGGTGGACGAGCTAGTAGCACCGTTATTTGATATCGTACGCCGGATGTCTTATGAGGTGACAGAGATCGCCTTGGATCAGCCTGGGGTAAAATTGAATTTTCAATCAGAAAAACAAGAATAGACAGTAAAAACATGTCTGCGATAGTTTTAATCTATCGCAGGTATGTTTTTTTATTACTAATTGTAAGCAAAAAGAATGTCATTTCGATAAAAATCGTCTAAAATGTAAAAGTCACTGAAAAAAATTTTTCAGAAGGATGGTTGAAGAATCATTCTCGGGAACCTTTACTTCCTTCGTTGGACTTGTCATTAATAATATGAGGAGGAGAAAAATGACAACACTCATCACAGTTTTAGTGGTTCTAGTTTTTGCGGCATTATTATATGTGTTCTATCGTATGCAAAAGCGCCATACAAAATTTTCAACACGCGTCTTTACAGCATTAGGAGTTGGTATCGTCTTTGGCGGTCTGCTTCAATTGATCTTTGGTGTAGAAGACAAAGTCGTTACTCAATCAATGGAATGGATCGGGATCGTAGGACAAGGGTATGTATCATTCTTGCAAATGCTAGTTATGCCTCTAGTGTTCATTTCGATCATTGGTGCATTTACAAAAATGAAAGTTTCTGAAAAGCTGGGGAAAATCAGTGCAACTGTGCTGACTTCTTTACTTGGTACAACAGCTATTGCAGCATTGATCGGAATTGGTTCAACGATGCTGTTCGGTCTTCAAGGAGCTAAATTCACACAAGGAGCAGCAGAAACAGCACGGATCTCTGAATTGGCGACACGTCAGGAAACGGTTGAAAACTTATCGATTCCGCAGCAGATTTTATCCTTTATCCCTAAAAACGTATTTGCTGATTTAGCAGGTAGCCGTGCAACTAGTACGATTGGAGTCGTTATTTTTGCAGCCTTTGTCGGTATCGCTTATCTAGGTGTGAAAAGAAAAGCGCCAAAAGAAGCAGCATTCTTTTCAGATTTAGTCGACAGTCTGTATAAAATCATTATGCGGATCGTGACGCTTGTTCTGCGTTTGACACCATATGGGGTATTTGCTTTGATGACAAACGTTTTGGCAACAAGTGATTTTGCGGCTATCGTCAATTTAGGTAAATTTGTCGTTGCATCTTATGTAGCCTTGCTTGCTGTTTTGATTGTCCACTCACTGATTTTGATTGGTGCAAAAGTCAATCCAATCAACTATTTCAAAAAAGCCTTTCCGGTATTGAGCTTTGCGTTTACTTCACGTTCAAGTGCCGGAGCCTTGCCATTGAACATCGAGACTCAGACAAAAGCTTTAGGAGTAGACGATGCAACAGCTAACTTCTCAGCAAGTTTTGGTTTGTCTATTGGACAAAACGGCTGTGCTGGTGTTTATCCAGCTATGTTGGCAACGATCGTCGCACCAGCGGCTGGAGTGAATGTCTTTAGTTTGGAATTTATTTTGATGCTTGTGGCGATTGTAACAATCAGTTCTTTTGGTGTAGCCGGAGTCGGCGGTGGTGCAACATTTGCTTCACTGATCGTTTTAGGGGCAATGAACTTGCCAGTAGCAATCGTTGGGTTAGTTATCTCTGTCGAACCATTGATCGATATGGCACGTACAGCAGTAAACGTCAGCGGTAGCATGGTAGCTGGTATCGTGACAAGTGCACGCATCAAAGATTTAGATCGCGATGTCATCAATGATGATTCTAAAGTGATCGATGTGAATGCATAGTTAAAAAGAGGTTGTGAGCCTGCCGTTTCACTCTGAGTCACAAGGAGCAATTTCAATAAACAGCTTCTCATGTTTGTTGAATATTGTGACTTGTGACCGAGGAGTTGGCAGGAGAACACCGTTTACCAGAGGTTGTGACTCGATTTTTGTCACAACCTCTTTTTTTATATAGTCCATATAAATACATATTATTTATTCCGAAAAGTGAAAACATGAATAATAAAAACAACCAACTTATTTATTATTAAAGAGAAGCGTATTTAAGTAGGACGATTCTGTTGAGAGCTTTCGTAGATTTTCCCATTTTCCTATGGTAAACTGACAAAGTTGGGAATGTTAGAACAGATCGTTTAGGAGGAAACAGATGTTTACGAATGAAATAAAAATCATGCTTTATGTGGACGATGTAGAAAAAAATGCAGCGTTTTGGAGAGCAATTGGCTTTGCGGAAAAAGATCGTCAAGAAATGGATGGGACGCTTGTAATTGAAGTAGTAGTTGAGGACAGTCAAACCTCATTCGTGTTATATGATCGAGCGTTTGTTGAGTCCCATTCACCTGGCACAGCTACTAGTGCCCCATCTTTGATGTTTTACAGCAAAGATATCTTTGGACTATATAAAAAAATGCAGACGCAATCAGTCACATTAGGTGATATGGTACAGCTTGGAGAAGAATATGTCTTCAACTTTGCTGATCCTGATGGCAATTACTTTGCGGTTACAGGTAAATAATAGAAACAAAGACTTTGTTTTTCTGTGCAAAACAGGAAAGCAAAGTCTTTTTAATTCAAATAATAATATTATGTAAACAAAAAAACGCATGCGTAATTATACACAAGCAAATAAATCGTCAAATGCGAACGCCTTCTTTATACTGTTTAGGAACGAAAAGAAGGAAGGAAGAAATACATGGATTATCAAGTACTGCTTTATTACAATTATACAAAAATAGAAGAACCAGAGGAATTTGCCAAAAATCATTTAGCCTTTTGCAAATCTTTGGATCTTAAAGGTCGTATTCTAGTAGCTGAAGAAGGAATAAATGGTACTGTGTCTGGAACCGTTGAAAACACGACTGCCTATATGGAAGCAATGAAAGCTGATCCTCGATTTGCTGATACGATGTTCAAGATTGATCCAAGCGAAGGACATGCCTTTAAGAAGATGTTTGTAAGATACCGTCCAGAGCTTGTAAGTTTAAAGCTAGAAGAGGACATTGATCCAAACCAAGTGACAGGTGCTTATCTTTCACCGCAAGAATTTAAAGAAGCTATTTTAGACGAACAGACAGTGGTGATTGATGCACGGAATGATTATGAATATGACTTGGGGCATTTTCGAGGGGCTGTACGCCCAGATATACGCAGTTTTCGAGAGCTTCCAGACTGGATTCGCGAGCACAAAGAAGAATTTATGGAAAAACGGGTAGTGACCTACTGTACTGGTGGTATTCGTTGCGAGAAGTTTTCTGGTTGGCTTGTCCGTGAAGGATTCAAAGATGTCGGACAGCTGCATGGCGGTATTGCTACTTATGGTAAGGATCCTGAAGTTAAAGGGGAATTATGGGACGGCAAGATGTATGTGTTTGACGAACGGATCGCTGTCGATATCAACCAAGTAGATAAACAAATCGTCGGTCGCGACTGGTTTGACGGAACACCATGTGAACGATATATCAATTGTAGCAATCCTGAGTGCAATCGTCAGATTCTTGCTTCTATTGAAAATGAAGAAAAACATTTAGGAGCATGTAGCGTAGAGTGTGCGAAACATCCACGCAACCGCTATGTTCAAGATCATGGAATCTCTCCAGAAGAAGCAGAACTGCGATTTGCAGCTTTAAATAAATAGAAAACAATAGTTTTGATTGTCGACCATTTCCGATATGCGCTATACTATCGTTGAGGATGGTGATCCACATGAAATCATTGATTTATGCTATTGGCGATGTCCATGGTAAATATGATCTTTTTGAAAAACTTATTCACTATTATGATCCGACGATCCATCAGCTTGTTTTATTAGGAGATCTCAATGATCGAGGACCTCGTACAAAGGAATGTTTTCTATTAGGAAAGCAATTAGTCGAAGAAACAGGAGCCATTTATCTCCGGGGCAACCATGAAGAATATTTTTTGCAATTTCTGCAAGCACCGGAGGACTGGTATGCGCCTTATATCAGAAATGGTGGAAAAGAAACATTTGAAAGCCTACTTCACCCAGGTGCGTCGGAGGAATACTCCCCGACTGAAATCTCAATGATGATCCAATCAAGATACCCAGAACTGATTGGATTTTTAGTCCAGCGCCCCTTGTATTATGAATGGGAAAATTATCTGTTTGTCCATGCTGGAGTGGATTTGACAAAGAAAGACTGGCGTAAGACAAGTCCAAGAGACTTTATTTGGATACGGGAACCCTTTCATGAAGGGAAAAACAATACAGGTAAGACAATTGTATTTGGACATACGATTACACCAATGCTCCATGGAGATATGCAGACAACAGACCTCTGGATTCAGGATCATAAAATCGGAATGGACGGTGGAGCTGTATTCGGAGGGTCATTGCATGGGGTTGTTTTTGACAAGGAAGGTATCCTTCAAGACATTGAATATCAGAACAACGAAGGATCTTGGCAAGGAATCTGACGAATGGAAAGAATGAAGGAGCTGCGACTTTGTTGCGGCTCTTTTTATTTGTATAGAGAATATTGTTTCTTTCAGCAGTTTAACCCATGATAAAAAGTATGATAGAATAAAGAAGCAATTTTTAGCAGAAAAGAGGCATTTTAATGACGGAAAATTTGAACCAGACAATCATTCAGCTTGTACAAAAAGAGCTTTCAGACTATCGTCCCAAGCAATTGACGACTGTACTTAATTTGTTAAATGAAGGAAACACCGTTCCTTTTATCGCGCGTTATCGAAAAGAAATGACGGGAAGTCTTGATGAAGTCCAGATTCGTGAAATCGAAGAGCGGTATGCCTATCTTGAAAACTTAGAAAAACGAAAAAACGAAGTGATTCGGCTGATCGATGAACAAGGAAAACTGACCCCTGAGTTAGAAACAGAAATCACGCAATCCGTAAAAATGCAACAAGTGGAAGATTTATATCGTCCATACAAACAGAAACGACGGACAAAAGCAACGATTGCTAAAGAAAAAGGACTTGAACCACTCGCGCTGTGGCTGATGCAGCTTACAGATGGAGAGGTGCAATCGGAAGCAGAAAAATATATCGATAAAGAAAAAGAAATCTCTTCTGCTGAAGAAGCGTTGCAAGGTGCGCATGAGATCATTGCTGAACAAGTCAGCGATAATGCAAAATTTCGGACTTGGATTCGGTCTTATACGTATAACAAAGGCATGTATGTCAGCCAAGTCAAGGATGAGCAAGCAGATAAAAAAGGCGTATACGAAATGTATTATGACTTTGCAGAACCTGTCCATAAAATGGTTTCTCATCGGATATTGGCCACTAATCGAGGAGAAAAAGAAGAGGTTCTCAAAGTATTCCTTCAAGTAGACGAAGCAGCAGTTTTAGCTTACTTGGATCGCCAATTAGTGAAAAATCCTGCCTCACCTTCTTCTTCCTTTGTAAGAGAAGCCTATCAAGATAGTTATAAACGCTTTATACAGCCGGCAATCGAGCGAGAACTGCGTAATGAATTGACTGAAAAAGCGGATGAGCAAGCCATCGCTATTTTTGGAGAAAATCTTCGCAATCTTTTGTTGCAATCGTCGCTAAAAGGTAAAGTCGTACTGGGATTTGATCCGGCCTATCGTACTGGATGTAAACTAGCAGTCGTAGATGCGACAGGAAAAGTTTTGGCAATCGAAGTCATTTATCCGCATAAACCTGCAGCACAAGCGAAAAGGGAAGCTGCTGGTCCAGCTTTTATCCAATTGATCAATCAATATCAAGTAGATATGGTAGCTATCGGGAATGGAACAGCCAGTCGGGAATCAGAACTTTTTGTGGCTGAGCAATTGAAATCAGCCGACCATAAAGCCTATTACGCCATTGTCAATGAAGCTGGCGCTTCTGTTTACTCCGCTAGCGAAATTGCACGAAAAGAATTCCCGCATCTACAAGTAGAAGAAAGAAGTGCTGTTTCTATTGCCCGTCGTCTGCAAGATCCTTTAGCTGAATTAGTCAAGATCGATCCTAAAGCTGTCGGTGTAGGACAGTACCAACATGATGTTTCTCAAAAACGTTTGGCTGAACAATTGGATTTTGTCGTGGAAACAGCGGTCAACCAAGTAGGCGTGGATGTGAACACGGCTAGTCCACAGCTCTTGCAGCACATATCAGGATTGAATAAAACGACTGCCCAAAACATTGTCAGTTATCGTGAAGAAAATGGAGAATTTACTGCACGAACTCAGCTGAAAAAAGTGCCACGTTTAGGACCAAAAGCATATGAACAAGCAATCGGCTTCTTGCGAGTTCCTGGCGGGAAAAACATTTTGGACAACACCGGTATCCATCCCGAAAGTTATTCTATTGCGAAAGACATATTAATGACCGTCCATCTTTCAGAAAAAGAGCTTGGGACAGAAGAAGCAGTAGAAAAATTGACACGGTTATCCGCGGAGAAACTGGCTGAAAGTTTATCAGTCGGAGAAGAAACGTTAGCCGATATTTTAGCTGGGCTGACACAACCTGGACGAGATATGCGTGATGAGATGCCAGCGCCCCTATTGCGTACAGATGTGTTGAGTATGGAAGATTTGAAACCAGGGATGGAATTGACTGGAACGGTCCGTAACGTCATCGACTTCGGCGCATTTGTCGATATCGGTGTGAAACAAGACGGACTTGTCCATATTTCAAAACTCAGCAAAAAATTTGTCAAGCATCCTACAGACGTCGTGTCAGTCGGAGATATCGTGACGGTTTGGATAGAACAAGTTGATACGAAAAAAGGCAGAATCAGTTTGACGATGCTTTCCCCTTATGAAGAGTAACAATGAGGAGTAACAAAAATTGACACAAGAAGAACTGCAGCAGTTAGTAGAAGAGATATCATTAAAAAGCTTCCAGCGTCCTTTCAAGCACCAAGCAATGTTCAATCCACGCTTGCGTACAACTGGCGGGCGCTATCATTTAAACGATCATCATTTAGATTTTAATGCAAAGCTGTTTGAAGAGTCAGACAAAGAAACGATTACAGGAATCATCAAACATGAACTTTGCCATTATCATCTTCATTTAACTGGAAGAGGATATCGTCATAAAGATATGGATTTCAAGTATCTTTTGAAAAAAACAGGCGGGTTGCGCTATGCGCCAGCCTTGACGAAGAAACAGATAAAGATCGAATATTATCAATGCCAAGATTGTTCTGCCACAATCTGCCGCAAAAGAAGAATCGATGTACACAAATATCGTTGTGGAAGATGTCATGGGGAAATCAAATGGATTGAGACAAAGAGAGAAAGCCTCAATGAAGTATAAAAAATCAGATGAAAGGATGAAGCGTTTTTGGAAAAAAACGAGCAGAGAACTCTAAAAGACTGGAATCAGCTATTAGCCTTTTTAGCCGCACCTGATGAGAAAGATTTTGAGAAATTGTCAGCACCTAAACTTATTTTAGCTGGAAACGGTCTTCCTATCTTAGCTGATAAAGCAGCACAAATGTATGTAAATGGTCAAGTAGAACGTTTGTTTTTGGTCGGCGGTGTGGGTCATGCGACTAGGATCCTTTATGAGAATTTTGAAAAGCAAGGATTTCATTTTGAAGAAGGCATGAGTGAAAGTGAAATCTGTCGTCAGTATCTAAAAGAAGTCTATGATTTGCCCGATAAGGCTTTCCTGATAGAATCGAAGTCTACAAATTCTGGAGAGAACGCCATTTTTTCACTAGAGATTCTTCATTCCTTAGATGCTGTACCAGAAAAAGTCCTATTGATGAATGATCCGACACTGCAACGCAGGACTCGAGCAACTTTTGAGAAAGTATGGCAAAATGAACAAACTGTTTTCGTAAATGCTGTGCCATTTGTGCCGGAAATCCTTCACTTTTCTGAGGAGATCATCTTTACAGCAAAAGAACTGAACCACCAATGGCCGAAGGAATATTTCTATGCACTGGTGTTAGGAGAAATGGAGCGACTCCACGACGATGAGAATGGCTATGGTCCGAAAGGAAAAGATTTTATTCCTCATATTGATATATCAGAAGAAGTTTGGTCTTCTTATACAAGAATCAAACAGTCAATAAAAACGGATTTTTCCCGTACATGACCTTCTTTTTAGCAGGCGAATCCTCCTTTCTAAATAAATTTGGTTGAAATTTTCAATCGTTTATAAGATAATGAGGAGCGTGTTGAATGTAATAGCTAAAAGAATGGACGCTAGATAAGAGAAGAGGATTCAAATGGAAAATCAAAATAAATTGTATCATTTCGTTGGTATCAAAGGTTCAGGAATGAGCTCCTTGGCTCTTGTTTTACATGAACAAGGTTTAAATGTCCAAGGATCAGACATTGAAAAATATTTCTTTACACAAAGAGATTTAGAAAAAGCAAATATCACGATTCTGCCATTTAACGCAGAGAATGTAAAACCAGGTATGACGATTATTGCAGGAAATGCATTTCCTGATTCACATGAAGAAATCCAGCGAGCAAAAGAATTAGGTTTGGAAGTGATTCGCTATCACGACTTTATTGGTCATTTTATTCAAAACTATACGAGTATCGCTGTAACAGGTTCTCACGGAAAAACAAGTACGACTGGTCTGCTCTCTCATGTATTGAGTGGTGTCCGTCCAACAAGTTATCTAATTGGAGACGGAACAGGGCATGGTGATCCGCAAGCGGAATTCTTTTCATTTGAAGCCTGTGAATATCGCCGTCATTTCCTTGCCTATTCACCAGACTATGCGATCATGACAAACATCGATTTTGATCATCCGGATTATTATACAAGTATCGACGATGTATTTACAGCTTTCCAAACAATGGCTGGACAAGTGAAAAAAGCTATTTTTGCGTACGGTGACGACGCTTATTTACGCAAATTAGAAGCAGATGTGCCGATTTATTATTATGGTGTCACAGAAAATGATGATATCCAAGCACGAAACATCGAACGTACAACATCCGGTTCTGCTTTTGATGTCTATCATGGGGATGAATTTGTTGGACATTTCACTGTACCAGCATTCGGCAAACACAATATTTTAAATGCTTTAGGTGTTATTGCAGTCGCGTATTTCGAAAAACTGGATCTGAAGGAAGTTGCGGAAGAAATGCTGACTTTCCCAGGAGTAAAACGTCGATTCAGTGAAAAAATCGTAGCAGACATGACCGTAGTTGATGATTATGCGCATCACCCTGCAGAAATCAAAGCAACGATTGATGGCGCACGCCAAAAATATCCAGATAAAGAAATAATTGCAGTTTTCCAACCTCATACGTTTACGCGTACGATTGCATTGATGGATGAATTTGCAGAAGCACTTGATTTAGCTGATAAAGTTTACTTATGCGATATTTTTGGTTCGGCTCGGGAAGAACAAGGAAACGTTAAGATTGAAGACCTTGGAGCGAAAATCAAAAAAGGTGGAGAAGTCATCAAAGAAAATAATGTATCTCCACTATTAGATTATCATGATGCAGTAGTAATCTTCATGGGTGCTGGAGATGTTCAAAAATTTGAACAAGCGTATGAAAAACTTTTAAGCAGCACGACGAAAAATGTACTGTAATACAATTACTGCAGTGTCCTTATAAAAATAGAAAGAGGGAGAGTGGCAAAATTCTTGTCATGCTCCCTTTTTTACAACTTTTGATAAACGGCGTTCAAAAGCTTGCATCTGCGGTAATAAGCCCAGCCAAATCAAAAACATGAGAAGCTGTTTTTTCTTGACTGTTCTTATTACTTGATGCAGGACAGCTTTTTCACGACCTTTTAAACTATAGGAATCTGTTAAATCAATGGAGCAGAACTTGCCTTTTGCGCTGCTTTTGGTACAATAATGTATGATTAAAAATAAACTGGAGGGTTTCTATCTTGAACATAGGTAAGCCGAGAAAACTAGGAAAAACAATAAATGAAATCGAGGAAGGCGACTCGTTATCCTTAACAGAATCTATTGAAGATAACCAGCTTTTGCTGTATTTGGGATTGACGAATGATGCAAATCCTTTGTATATCCAACATGACTTTGCACAAAAAACAGAATATCATCAGCCAATCGTTCCATCAGTGATGCTGATGGGGATCATCACAAGTGCAATTTCAAAGCATCTTCCTGGACCAGGATCACATGTTGTCAATTTTTCTGTCAATTTTATTGAACCGGTTTTCCATTATGAAACACTGACTTTTCAGTTTGACGTCATAAAAGTAGATAAGATGAAGGATGTGGTGACGATTTCTGTAGAAGCGGAAAACACGAACGAAGATCGTGTGTTGGATGCTGTTGTTATGGTCCAACCGCCACAAGTTCCTGAATTGGAAATAGCAATCGAAAGTGAAGGTGAATTAAATGAATAATCCAAGTACATCAATGTCAGGTATCAATCGTTTTTATGCAAAAGTTTATGGTTTTTTAGGTATGGGACTTGCCCTTAGTGCAGTCACTTCTTACTTGGCTCTTTGGGTATTTCCTTTGCAACTAGCAACTTTTATCAATAACTTTCCATTAGGCTTTATGGGTCTGTGGATCGTTGAACTGATTTTAGTAATGGTTCTAGGCGTAAAAGCACAAAAGAATCCGAGCTTAGCGATCGGTGGATTTATTGCCTACTCTCTTTTGAATGGCGTAACATTAGCAGTTACTCTTGCATTCTACGATATTGGAACAGTAACGCAAGCTTTCTTGACAGCTACCTTGATGTTCATGGGGATGTCTGTCGTCGGAGTGACAACAAAACGAGATCTTAGCGGGGTTGGAAGAGCAGGACAGGCTGCTTTGATCGGAGTGATCATTGCACTAGTCTTGAACATCTTCATTTTGAGAAGTAGCGCAGTTGAGCTGTTCATCTCACTGCTTTTAGTCGTCATCTTTGCAGGGATCACAGCTTATGATAACCAAAGCATTCGTAATATCTATGTCCAGACAAATGGAACAGCACATAGTGGCATTGCTGTATTTATGGCATTGAAGCTGTATTTGGACTTTATCAACTTGTTCTTAGCGTTTTTAAGAATCTTTGGACGGAACAACTAAAAAAGGAAAAAATTGATCAGTTGGGGCTATACCAAAATATTTGGTATGGTCCCGCTTTTTCTTTTCGCATTCCGCATGATTCTTTGTTAGAATGAATAAGAACTTTACAGTAAGGAGTTAAGAAGATGACAAAAAATAAATTATTACTCGTTGATGGGAACAGTGTGGCTTTTCGCGCATTCTTTGCGCTGCACAATTCCCTTGAACGTTTCAAAAACAGAAACGGTCTTCATACAAATGCAATCTATGCATTCAATACGATGTTTGAAAATGTTATGCAAAAAGAGCAACCGACGCATGTTCTGGTTGCGTTCGATGCAGGAAAAACGACCTTTCGGACAGAAATGTATGCGGAGTACAAAGGCGGAAGATCTAAAACACCAGGCGAATTCAAAGAACAAATGCCCTATATCCGTGATTTGTTGACGGGATTAGGTGTACAGTATTACGAATTGCCCAATTATGAAGCGGATGATATTATCGGTACTTTGGCAGAAAAAGTAGACAAAGATCAATTTGATGTCGTCGTACTTTCCGGTGATCGGGATTTGACTCAATTAGCTAGTAAAGAAGTAAAAGTGGATATCACTGTAAAAGGTGTCAGCGATATCGAAAGTTATACGCCAGAACATGTGGCGGAAAAATATGATGGATTGACACCAAAACAGATTATTGACATGAAGGGACTAGCCGGAGATGCCTCTGACAATATCCCAGGTGTGACTAAAATCGGTGAAAAAACAGCTATCAAGCTATTGAAACAATATGGCTCAGTCGAAGGAATCTATGAGCATATTGATGAAATGAAGCAAAGCAAAATGAAAGAAAATCTGATAAATGACAAAGAGCAAGCTTTCTTATCGAAGAAATTGGCGACCATCAATACTTCAGCCCCTGTGGAGGTCTCTATCGACTCATTGAAGTATGAAGGGAAAAATCTCGATAAACTCGTTCCATTTTATAAAGAAATGGATTTCAATCAGTTCCTTTCTAAACTGAATATCGTTGAAGAAGAAGTAAAAATGGATGATATTTTATTTGAAGTCGTGCATGAATTTAAAGAGGAAATGTTTACTACGGATATGGCACTGTACGTGGAAATGATGGGCGACAATTACCATACAGAGGAAATCGTAGGAGTAGCGTGGGGGACAGAAAAGAAAATCTATGTCACGAATGATCTGTCTGTATTCGAAAACCAAGCGTTCCATTCTTGGATCACTGATCCGACCCGATTGAAAAAAGTATATGATGCGAAACGAACTTATGTTGCTTTAAATCGCTATACTGGAAAAACGAAAGGAATCGATTTTGATGTCTTGCTAGGTGCATACCTTCTCGATACGAATGAAAAAAGCACAGATATCGAAGGAATAGCTGCACATTACGGATACAACGATATCCAGTCAGATGAAACTGTATACGGCAAAGGGGCGAAAAAAGGTTTACCAGAAGAAGAAGAACTCTTTTTTGCTCATTTAGCGCGAAAAGTAGCTGCAATCAATGCGTTAACACCAAAATTGAGCCAAGAACTGGCAGATAAAAACCAAGAAGATCTTTTCCGGAAAATGGAACTGCCATTGTCTATCATTTTGGCAGAGATGGAAATAAGCGGGATCAAAGTAGATGCGACTCGCTTACAAGAAATGAAGGGCGAGTTTTCTGCTCGCTTAAGAGAGATCGAACAAAAAATCTACGAAGAAGCCGGCGAAGAATTCAATTTGAATTCACCAAAGCAATTAGGAGTGATCTTATTTGAAAAAATGGGATTACCCGTTATCAAAAAAACAAAAACTGGGTACTCCACAGCCGTAGATGTACTGGAACAGCTTCGTGAACAAGCACCAATCGTAGAGGATATCCTAACCTATCGTCAAATCGCAAAAATTCAATCTACCTATGTCGAGGGACTGCTGAAAGTGATCCAATCAGATGGAAAAGTGCATACCCGTTATGTCCAGACATTGACCCAAACAGGACGATTAAGCTCTGTTGATCCTAATTTGCAGAACATCCCGATTCGATTAGATGAAGGGAGAAAGATACGTCAGGCATTTGTTCCGAGAGAAAAAGACTGGTTGATTTATTCTTCTGACTATTCACAAATCGAGTTACGCGTACTTGCGCATATCTCAAATGATGAACATTTGAAAGCTGCCTTCCTAGAAGGTCAAGATATCCATGCCAGCACAGCGATGCGCGTATTTGGAATCGAAAAGGCAGAGGATGTCACACCAAATATGCGTCGGCAGGCAAAAGCAGTGAATTTTGGTATCGTGTATGGCATCTCTGATTACGGACTTTCACAAAATTTAGGCATCAGCCGAAAAGCAGCACAGCAATACATCGATACGTACTTTGAAAAATACCCAGGTGTCAAAGAATATATGGAAAGAATCGTACGCGAAGCAAAAGATCAAGGCTACGTCGAAACGCTGTATCACCGCCGACGATATTTGCCAGACATCAATTCAAGAAATTACAATATCCGTTCTTTTGCGGAACGAACAGCTATCAATACACCAATTCAAGGAAGTGCTGCTGATATTTTGAAAATCGCGATGATTGAGTTGGATAAACGATTAAAAGAAACAGGTCTTCAAGCTACGATGCTGTTACAAGTTCATGATGAACTTGTCTTCGAGGTACCTGAAAAAGAACTTGAATCATTAGATAAATTGGTGAAGGAAGTTATGGAACAAGCTGTTTCTCTCCATGTACCACTGATCACTGACAGCAGTTGGGGAAAAACGTGGTACGAAGCAAAATAAACATTGTTTAAGACAGAGCAATATAATGAAGGTGAAAAGAAAAAATGCCAGAATTACCAGAAGTAGAAACCGTTCGTAAAGGATTGGAACGGTTAGTAGTAGGAAAAACGATTCAGAAAGTGCAGGTCTTGTGGCCCAAGATCATTGAGCAACCAGAGACGCCCATCTTTGAGGCTTCTCTTGTTGGCGAAACCATCCAATCCATTGGACGTAGAGGGAAGTTTTTGATTTTTCATCTCGATCATTATGAACTGATCTCACACTTGCGAATGGAAGGAAAATATCAATTCACGAAAGAAAATACACCAATCGATAAACATACGCATGTACTTTTCTTTTTTGAGGACGGGAGCCAACTTCGCTACAACGATGTACGAAAATTTGGTCGTATGACAATTGTCGAAAAAGGAGCAAGTGCAACTTACCGAGGAATCATGAAATTAGGACCTGAGCCATTGCCTGACAGCTTTTTATTAGCAGATTTTGCAGCTGGACTGAAAAAATCGCACAAAGCAATCAAGCCTTTACTGCTAGATCAACGTCTAGTAACGGGACTAGGTAATATTTATGTAGACGAAGCATTATGGGAAGCGAAGATTCATCCAGAACAACCGGCGAATACATTACGTCCAAAAGAGATAGAACAATTACGTCTATCGATCATTGATGTTTTGAATCGTGCAATAGAAGCCGGAGGTACCACGATTCGCAGCTATTTGAATGCATTAGGAGAATCAGGCGGATTCCAAGTCGCACTGCATGTCTATCAGCAAACTGGCAAACCATGTATACGTTGTGGGACACCGATCGTGAAAATAAAAGTGGCACAAAGGGGGACTCACTATTGTCCGAATTGTCAAAGGCTGAAAATCGAAAAGTAGGCTTTGTTTTAGGTTTGACGGGCGGAATAGCTACTGGCAAAAGTACGGCAGCCAAAGTCTTTCAGTCTCATGGATTTCCTTTGATCGATGGTGACGTGATTGCTAGAGAAACTGTTGAGCCTGGAACGCTTGCTCTGAGGAAGGTTGTGTCCGTGTTTGGCCAAGAGATATTGCAGTCTGATGGTCAGCTAGATCGAGGGAAACTTGGGATGATTGTTTTTCCATCAAAGGAGAAACGACAAAAACTTGATCAGCTATTAGATCCGTTTATCCGAAAAGCGATAAAAGATCAAATCGCCTATCTAAGTTCCCATCATCCTTTAGTAATTGTAGATATCCCATTGCTCTATGAAGGTCATTATGACCACTATATGGATGCAGTAGCTGTCGTTTATACCACGCCAGATATTCAACTCAGACGCTTGATGAAACGTAATCAACTAACACTAGAACAAGCACAGCAGAGAATTAGCAGTCAACTTCCAATCGAAGAAAAAAAGCAGCGTGCGGATATTTTGTTTGACAACAACGGAACAAAAGAGGAACTTGTGGAACAAATCGAAAATTGGCTTTCAGCTAATCGCTTTCTTTGAGTATCTGTGTCAAGTTTGCTATCCTGAGTATATAGAAAGCGAGGGATAGCGATGGGATCATTTAAAAACCAAAAAGATAAAGTCGTAGGTAACGCAAAAGAAAAAATCGGCGAAATACTCAATAAAGAAAATCTAATCGATGAAGGTCGTACGCAATCAGAAACAGCAGAAGAGAAAGAAAAGCAGTACCAAGCAAGAATCGATGAAATAGAAGACCAGCAGGCAGAAAAAGAAGCGAAACAGCAAGATTTGACTCAAGAACGAAAAAATCCGGTACCTGATCGTAGTAAGACACCGCTCCCAGAAAGTGAACACATTCCTGATGAACAAAAAATCGAGGAACAACGAATGAAACACTATACAGGAATCGAAGAGAAGTTATAAAACAATAAGAAATAGAGATGTGACTTGAAGCAGATGATAAGATGTTCATCTGCTTCAAGTTTTTTGTGCTAGCCGACTAAATCAGCTTTTGGGCGAGTCATTTCTCAGCAATCAAGGTCGTCAGTACTGGAAAATTAAAATTGAATTAGGACAGGTGACATAATTACGCATGAAAATAGAAAAAATTGTTCTTATATCCGTGTTTTTTTGGGTAGGACAGTCGCGTTTGTGATTTGTTTCGTGTTATAATACAACTAGTTGTAAAGAAAGACACATCCTTTATATAAAAATGCGATGCAAGAGGTGAGACAAAATGAGATGTCCCAGATGTCAACATAATAATTCACGAGTAATCGACAGCCGTCAAGCAGATGATGGACGTGCGATCCGTCGCCGTCGCGAATGTGAGAATTGTTCGTTCCGATTCACTACTTTTGAACGAATTGAAGCTGCTCCGTTATTAGTCATCAAGAAAAACGGGGAACGCGAAGAATTCAATCGCGATAAAATTTTAAGAGGACTCATCCGCTCAGCAGAAAAAAGACCTGTAGCTATGGAGCAAATGGAACAAATCGTCAACCATGTCGAAAACCGCGTACGCAGTCTTGGGGAAAACGAAGTATCAACGAATCTGATTGGTGAATATGTGATGGAGGATTTAGTCGATTTAGATGAAATCGCGTATATCCGTTTTGCCAGTGTTTATCGCCAGTTCAAAGATATGTCTGTTTTCTTAAAAGAGCTGCAAGATATCGTGGATAAAGCAAAAGAAAATAATAAAGAGAATAATAAAGAAAACAATTAAGAAACAAAAAGGAGGCATTTCCTTGGAAAATGCTTGGAAAGAGCTTCAACCAAAAAATATTTACCAAGGAAGAAAAGAAGCTCCGCTGAGGGAAGACAGCAAGAACGCGTTGCTGTATCTTTATCAGCCACTGATCGGCGGAGAAGCCTTGAGTATCTATTTCACTCTGTTATCAGAGATCTCGCAAGAATCTGGTGAAGGTCCTGAAGGGATGCATGCAGATTTACTCAGTAGTCTAGGCTGCGGGATCCCTCAATTTTATGATGCAAGAAAAAAGCTGGAAGGAATCGGCTTACTGGATGTTTATTTTAAAGAAGATAGCGATCTGGGGCCTCGTTTTATTTATGAGTTGTTAGAGCCACTCATTCCTAAAGCATTTTTCAAAGATTCTGTTCTGGCATTTCTTCTTTTGGAAAAAGTTGGTGAACGACGATTCCAGAAGCTTACCCAGTTGTTTGAACCTAAAAGGCATACAACAGAGGGATATCAAAAAATCACAAAAAAATTTTTAGATGTTTATCGCTTCAATGAAGCAGTATACGCTGCTAATCAAGAAAACATCGAATCACTGAATAAATCTTTTGAAGAATCTGAGCCAGTAGCATTACTTGAAACAGATTCGACATTCGATTGGCAATTTTTGAATGATTGGCTGGCAAAAAAACATATGACTGTTCTTGATGATTCAATCATCAAACAAGTCGACATGTATCATCAGCTTTATGGATTCGATGAACTAACTCTTGGTGAACTCATCAGTCAATCTTATGATTTTAGTGAACAAAAAGTATCCATGAAGGAGCTGCAAAAAGCTGTTTTGGCAATGCAGAGACGACCAGTGAAGCAAATAAAGGAAACAGTAGCTGTTGCTGAAAACAGCAATGAATCTCCGACGAACGAACATTTGACAAATGCAGCGCTTCAGTTGATAAAAGAAGCACAGAGCATTCCGCCGATGAAATATCTGGAAGCAATCAAGTCAGAAAAAGGCGGATATGTTTCTAAACAAGAAACTTGGTTACTGCAAGACCTTGTTTCTCAATCAGGTCTTTCCAGCAGTGTGATCAATGTTTTGCTGAATTATGTATTGGTGATCAAAAATAATGCTAGCTTAAATGCTAGTTATGTGAATACAGTGGCAAATGAATGGGCACAAAAGAAAATCGCCACAGCAGAAGAAGCGATTCAGCATATTCGGCAAATAAGCAATCAAGCAAAACAATCAAAACAAAAAAAGCAAACAAATTATCCAAACGGCAAGCGAAATGTTCGGCGGGAAAAGCTTCCTGATTGGGTCAACCAGCCAAAAGATGAAAAACAGATCAGTAGTGAGAAAAAAGCAGAGATTGACCGCCGTTTTAAAGAATACCTGGCGAAAAAGGAGGGTGACATCTAATGGAAGACGTAGGCAAAGAATTGAAGAGGATCATCAGCAAACGTAATTATCAAGAAAAATATGCTGAAATGATTGCTGACGTCCTAAATGATACGGATGTTCAAGCTTTTCTAAGTGCACACCAAGAAGAACTGACACAAGCGGATATTGAAAAAAGCTACGCCAAATTGTATGAGTTCGTGCAAGAAAAGCGTAAATATCAAAAAAACGATCCAACGATGATCGCTCCAGGATACGAGCCGAAGTTGACGTTGAATTTTCATTATGTGGATGTCACTTATGTACCAACAGAAGCATTGTTAGCTCGGCAAAGACAAGAAGAAATTAGAAGCCGAGTAAAAGCAATGGATATGCCAAAAGATATTCAATCAGCATCTTTTGAAAACTTTGAGCGTACAGATGGACGAGGATATGCAAGCTTGGAAGCCCTAGATTTCGTAGAGAAATATACTGCAGATCCAAAAGGGTATCATAAAGGTCTTTATTTGGTGGGGAGTTTTGGTATTGGAAAAACATACTTATTAGGAGCAACAGCGAGAGAACTAGCGATTGCTGGATTCACCACGACATTAGTCCACTTTCCGACGTTTGCCGTTGAGATGAAACAGGCAATCGGAAAAGATCAAGTGGCAGAAAAGCTAGATGCAGTGAAGCGTTCCCCCATTTTAATGATTGACGATATTGGTGCAGACGCGATGAGCAGTTGGATACGGGATGAAGTATTTGGCGTCATCCTTCAATATCGGATGCAGGAACAGCTACCGACCTTCTTCTCATCAAATTTCACAATGGATGAATTGGAACAGCATTTGTCCGTCACTCAACGTGGAGATGAAGAGCCGCTGAAAGCAAAACGCATAATGGAACGCATACGTTATTTGACAAAAGAAATCGAAATGACTGGTCGCAACCGCCGCAATGGTTGAACAGTTGATAAGTCCAACTGATATTTGACCAAGGAGTAAAAGCAGGTCAGCGAATCTTTACATGGACAGAAATGACCGGAGACAATCACCGCAACAAGTAATGCAAAAACTTAAACGGAGGATTTTTTATGAGGGCTATTTTTTCTAGTATATATGTAGTTGGTCTATTTTTTATTTTAGCAGGATGCGGTAGTGCAGACAGCAACACAGGTTCTCTTGATTCGATTGATGCGGGTCAAACAATAAAAACAAGCAGTACGAAAACGGAGGGACAAAGCATATTTGTAGGAACGATTGAAAGCATCACTCAAGTAGAAGCGGAAGAAGAAACGATTCAACTGAAACTCGTCGATGTCATGGCCAAAGAAGATCCAGCGAATATGGGGACATCATTCAGCAATGACGGAGTGATTTTGAATGCTACTGCTGAAAAAATAAGCGTGGACATAGATGAACTGAAAATCGGTGACAAAGTCCAATTTACATTAGTTGAGATGCCGATCATGACGATGTCTATCCCACCACAAGTGCCTGGAGATTCGATCATTGATATTTCATTGAACAAATAATTAACAACATTTTTCAAAAATAAGAAAATGTTGTTTTATAGAACAAAAAGGTATAATTTTTAAGGAGATCTGGGAATTTTTTTATTCCTAGTCTCCTTATTTTATATGGAAAATGCTATAATTACCTAGAAGGAGTGAAGCTATGAACCATTTAGATTTATCTCAGCGCTTAGCGGCAGTTGGTGAATTTGTTCCTGAATCTGCTCGTTTAGCAGACATTGGATCAGATCACGCATACTTACCTGTTGCATTGATGCTAAAAGGAAAAATCAAATATGCAGTTGCAGGTGAAGTCGTTCAAGGTCCTTATGAATCAGCACGTAAGCAAGTCCAAAAAGATGGATTGGAAGACCGTATCACTGTACGTCTTGCAAATGGTCTAGATGCGATCCAACCGCAAGATGCTATAACGGCTGTCACGATCGCGGGTATGGGAGGTTCGCTGATCCGAGAGATCCTAGAAGCTGGCAAGTTGCATCAACGCCTAAGTGGACAAGAACGTTTGATCCTTCAGCCAAATATCGGAGAGCGTACGTTACGATCATGGCTGCAAGAAAATCAATACAAAATCCAATCAGAAAAAATACTTGAAGAAAACAAAAAAATATATGAAATTATTGTAGCCGAAAAAGAACAAAAACCAGTTACTTACAACGAAATGGAGCTGATGTTCGGACCATTTCTGCTCGAAGAGAAAAGTGAGATCTTCAAATCAAAATGGACAAGAGAGCTTCAACAAAGAAAAGCTATCCGTGAACAGCTCAAACAAGCAGCTAATCAAGAGGCACGTCAAAAACAAATCGAACAGGAAATCCAAATGATTGAGGAGGTTTTAGAGATATGACAATAAGCGGACGTACCTTCATCCAAAAGTTTGAGAGCTATTGTCCTCAATGGCTAGCTGAAGAAGGAGACCCAGTCGGACTGCATATTGGAACATTAGATAAACCGATTCAACGGGTAATGATGACATTAGATGTTCGCCCAGAAGTGGTCGAAGAAGCAATCGAGAAAAAAATCGATCTGCTGATTGCTAAACATCCCCCAATCTTTCGCCCTGTAAAACGGCTGACTACTGATCAGCCGCAAGAAAAAATGTATGCAGATCTGTTGAAACATGATATTGCCGTTTATGCGGCACACACGAATATGGATATTATTTGGGACGGACTGAATGACTGGTTTTGCGAACTGCTTGGTATTGAAGTGGAGAGTCATTTAGTGAAGACTCATGAAATCCATTATAAAAAACTGGCGGTTTATGTACCTGTGGATCATGCACAGAAAATGCGGGAAGCATTAGCTGCAGCTGGTGCTGGTACGCAAGGCGATTATACCGGTACAAGTTTTACCTCGATTGGACACGGTCGATTTACTCCGAATGTTGGTGCACAACCAGCGATTGGGAAAGTAGGGAAGGCAGAACAAGTCCAAGAAGCAAAAGTCGAGGTTATTTTGCCCGAAACAATCGAAAAACAAGTGATTGATGCCATGCAATCGGTTCATCCTTATGAAGAACCTGCGTACGATCTTTTCGCAATTGATGAACCAGTCGAAAAGTTTGGGCTAGGTCGAATAGGTGAATTACCGCAAGAAATCCCCTTAGAAACATTTGTGGAACAAGTAAAAAAAGTTTTCCAATTAGAAGGACTGAGAATCGTTCAGCCTCAAAAAACAAAATCATCCATCAAGCGTATTGCGATTTGCGGTGGAAGCGGCGAAAAATTTTATCCGCAAGCAATCGCTCAAAGAGCAGACGTCTATATCACCGGAGACATCTATTATCATACGGCTCATGATATGCAAAGCGCCGGGTTGATTGCAATTGATCCCGGACATTATATTGAATCGTTATGTAAGGAACGGTTCATCGAGAAATTTGAGACTTGGAAACAAGAAGAAAATTGGGATATTGACTTTTTCGTTTCTGAAACGAATACAAACCCATTTCAATTTAATTAAAGGAGAGAATACTATGTACGAAAATCTTTTGCCACGTTTTTTACGGTATGTCAAAACAGAAACACGCTCCGATGCAACAAGCAAAACGACCCCATCGACTCAGACACAAGTTGCTTTTGCACAAGAATTGAAAAAAGAATTAGAAGAGTTAGGTTTATCAGATGTTTTCTATAATGAAGACAATGGATTCGTTATGGGAACATTACCAAGCAATGTCGATCATGAAGTGCGTTCCATTGGATTTATTTCCCACATGGATACAGCAGACTTTAATGCAGTAGGAGTCAATCCACAAATCATTGAAAACTATGATGGAGAGTCTACGATCGTACTAGATGCGGAAGAACGTTACACGTTGAATACAAAAGATTTCCCAAATTTGAAAAATTATGAAGGCCACACGTTGATCACTACAGATGGCAGTACTTTACTGGGAGCAGATGACAAATCAGGGATTGCGGAAATCATGACTGCAATGGAGATCTTGATCAATAATCCTTCTATCCCTCATGGTACCATCAAAGTAGCTTTTGGACCTGATGAAGAAATCGGTGTCGGAGCGGATAAATTCGATGTTGAGCAATTCAATGTGGATTTTGCTTATACAGTCGACGGCGGTCCTTTAGGTGAATTGCAGTATGAAACATTCAGCGCTGCTCAAGCAAATATCACGATCCAAGGGAAAAATGTACATCCAGGGACGGCAAAAGATACGATGATCAATGCTTTACAGCTGGCCATTGATTTTCATAATCAGCTTCCAGCCGATGAAGTTCCAGAAAAAACAGAAGGATACGAAGGTTTCTTCCATTTGATGGCATTGAATGGGAATCCTGAAGAAGCTTCTATGAGTTATATCATTCGCGATCATGATCGTGAAAAATTCGAAGCACGCAAAGCACAAATCACACATATCCAAGAAGAATTGAATCAACGATTTGATCAAGAACGAATCAAAGTAGATATGTATGATCAATATTACAACATGAAAGAAATCATCGAAAAAGATATGAGCATCGTGGAATTAGCGAAACAAGCAATGATCGAGCTTGGGATCTCTCCAGTGATCGAACCAGTCCGCGGAGGAACAGATGGTTCAAAAATCTCTTACATGGGTATTCCGACGCCAAATCTATTTGCCGGAGGAGAAAATATGCACGGTCGATTCGAATTTGTTTCTTTACAAGTAATGGAAAAAGCAACAGATGTGATTGTTAAAATTGCAGAATTGAACACAAAGAGTTAAAATCGAAAAAGAACAGCTTATGACAAGGCGTTCGTCCGATGATGGAATGTCATCTGTCTAAGGCTAAAGGGCAGGACAATGGAATGGATTGTCCCGCCCTCTTTTTTGAAGAGTAAATAGGAGGTAAAGAATGAAAAAGCTGCTAGTTTTTTATAACAAAAGTTCAGGGAAAGATGAGGGGGAGAAATTAGCACGCTGGTTTCAAGATTATGTAAAAGAAAAGCAACCAGAATTATTTGTAGATTTAGCTGAAACTGGCCCGTCGATTGACCATGCGGATTTAGTCAAGAAAGCAGAAGCTATAGGAGCCGATACTCTAGTGATCATAGGAGGGGACGGAACGATCCATCATATCGTCCAAGCGTTCCAGCAAACGTTATCTCAGTATCGTATCGGATTACTTCCAGGTGGAACAGTCAATAATCTCGCACGTGTCCTTGAGATTCCATTGAAGAAAGAAGAGGCTGCTGACGTGATTCTAGAAAGAAATGTCCGAAAAATAGACTATGGCCAAGTCAATGATGCAGTCATTATCTCTACACTGACAATCGGTATCTTAGCCGATACAGCAGTTTGGATCAGTCAAGAAGAAAAACAGCGTTATGGCTCGTGGATTTTTATCAAGAAATTCTTTAAGTTATTGCTGAAGAAGAAAAAATATCATTTGGATTTAGAAACAGACGAGGAGCATTGGAAAGGAAAATCTCAGTTATTGACAGTCACGATGTCTAACTCCGTGGGCGGCTTTACAAATTTCGACGATTCAGCGACCCCAGATGATGGAAAATTCCATGTAACGATCGTACCTTCCTTAGATATTTTCCGATTTATTTTTTATTTGCCTAGAATCATGAGAGGAAAATACTATACGATACCTGGCATCACTTATTTCACAGCCAAACGCATGAAAATCAAAGCAAAGGAAAAATCTGTTGGCACTCGGACAGATGGAGACACGACAGATGATCTTCCAGTTGAATTATCTGTTGTATCAAAAGGATTAGCAGTTTATTCACCAAAAAAAGAAGAACAAGCTTAGAAATAGTAGTTAATAGAAAGTTGGAAGAAGAATAATGGATGTATTGTTGCACAATCCTTTGTGGTTTTATCTATTCATTGTAAATTTTTATTTATTTTGTCTGATGGGATATGATAAACATCAGGCTCGAAATGGCGGCTGGCGTGTACCTGAAAATAACTTGATATTTGTCAGTCTGTTAGGCGGTGGTTTGGGAGGATTGATTTCTCGGAAAGTTTTTCATCATAAAACAAGGAAAAAAAAGTTTACCGTAGGATTCACTGCGGGTGTGCTTGTTGATTTGATTCTCATTTATTTTTTCCATTAAGGAGCAGGAGATGTCATCTAAAGGAACGAAAATTAAAATCATTCTGAATCTGCTTTTGCTGATTGCGATTTTTGCTATTATTTATTATTTAATCAATCAATCATTTGCAGATATCTTTGCCGAATTAATGTCTACCAGTGTTGTCGTTTTGGCAGCCACTGTTATATTAGGGACAGTTTACCAAATCGCTGAAGGGCGCTCAATCAAAGAAATTGCTGAACCTTTCGCGCCGAATTTTACAACGAAAGATGGGTTCTTGACCTCTAGCTATATTGCGTTTTACCGAATCGTTTCGTTTGGTACAGGAACATTGATCTCGGAAATTTATTTTTATAATAAAAAAGGAATGAAACTGTCTCAGGGAGCAGGAGTGACAGCACTCCATATGATCATGTACAAACTTGCAGTGATTACCTATGCGTTAGCTGGCTTGCTCATCCAATTCTCTCTTTTTTATTCTAATAGTCCGTCAATGATCTGGTTTATTATTGCTGGAATTCTTTTGACGATCGTGATTGTTGCCTTTTTATTGGTAATGTCCATCAGTCTGAATGTCCAAATATTTTTTGTCAGCTTATCGAATAAGTTATTTAAGAGTGAGCGTTTGCGAAAATGGGTGGATACATGTAATCAGCAGATCTACTCTTTAAGGGAAACGGTCCAAACCATTATCCAAGACAGGACTGCGCTATTGCGTATTTATCTATGGAATATGTTGAAACTTGTATTTTGGTATGTACTTCCCTATTTGATTCTGATTGAAAACCATCCTAAAATAGATTTTCTACTGACCATTTCGTTTATCAGCTTTGCAGTAGTGCTTTCAGGGGTTATTCCTACGCCAGCTGGTATTGGCTCCTTTGAATTTGTCTACTTGTTATTGTTTAGACCAGTTGTCGGAACAGTTGACGCAGTTTCTTCGCTTTTGTTGTATCGTTTCAGTTCCTTTATCTTGCCATTTCTCTATGGATTTGTGTATGTGATTGCTGAACGGCGAAGAGTGATCAAAGAAGAAATAATAGAAGTAAAAAAAGAGAATAAAGAAAATCAAGGGTAGGTCTTTTATAAGATCTACCCTTTTTATCAAATCAAAGAAAAACGTTATGGGTAAGATAATTTTACGTTTGTTTTGCTCTTTTTTTGTATGTATACAATCAATTTTGTTTTTTTAAGATTTATATAAGACGAGAAAAAAAGTCAAAAAAACATGTGTATATTTTGACCAAAATTGACCAAAGAGATATAATAGTTTGTGTAAAGATCAAAGAAATAAGTGATCTTACCTTTAATTAGGAGGTATACCTGTATGAATATTGAGAAAATGACTACGACGCTTCAAGAAGCGATTGCTGAAGCTCAACAGAGTGCGGTCACTCGAAAACACCAAGATATCGACATTGCCCATGTATGGAAAATCTTTTTACAACCTAATCATTTTGGTCGAAATTTCTATACGGATGCCGGATTGGATGTCGAATCTTTTGAACATGAAATCGATCGTCTACTGGATGAGTATCCAGTTGTTTCTGGTGGAAACGTCCAATATGGACAAAACCTCAGCCAGAATTTCTTTCGATTATTGAATGAAGCAGACCAAATACGTGAAAGCTTCGGCGACGAGTTTCTTTCAACGGAAGTCGTTATTTTAGCGTTGATGAAATTAAAAAATTATCCGTTAACTGTTTATTTGAATAAAAACGGATTATCTGAAAAAGAATTGCGTAAAAACATCGAAGAGATGAGAGGAGGAGAAAGGGTGACCTCGCAAAACCAAGAAGAACAATACAAAGCATTAGAAAAATACGGCGTTGATTTAGTACAGCAAGTCAAAAGTGGAAAAATGGATCCAATCATCGGTCGTGATGAAGAAATCCGTGATGTCATCCGTATTCTTTCACGAAAAACAAAAAATAATCCTGTTCTGATAGGAGAACCAGGTGTAGGTAAAACGGCGATCGTTGAAGGACTTGCTCAACGTATCGTACGCAAAGATGTGCCTGAAAATTTAAAAGATAAAACGATTTTTTCATTAGATATGGGTGCATTGATCGCTGGAGCAAAATTCCGCGGTGAATTTGAAGAAAGACTAAAAGCGGTCTTGAAAGAAGTCAAAAAAAGTGATGGGCGGATCCTATTGTTCATTGATGAAATTCACAATATCGTAGGAGCAGGAAAAACAGAAGGAAGTATGGATGCCGGAAATCTGTTGAAACCAATGCTTGCTCGCGGTGAATTACATTTGATCGGTGCCACAACTTTAGATGAATACCGTCAATATATGGAAAAAGACAAAGCGTTGGAACGTCGCTTTCAAAAGGTATTAGTCAAAGAACCAACAGTGGAAGATACGATCAGTATTCTGCGTGGATTAAAAGAACGTTTTGAGATCCACCATGGTGTTAACATCCATGACAACGCACTGGTCGCAGCAGCTACTTTATCTGACCGTTATATTACTGATCGATTCTTACCAGACAAAGCAATCGATTTGATCGATGAAGCCAGTGCAACGATTCGGGTAGAAATGAACTCTATGCCAACGGAATTAGATCAAGTGACCAGACGTTTGATGCAGTTGGAAATCGAAGAAGCTGCACTGAAAAAAGAATCAGATGATGCAAGTAAAAAACGACTGAAAAATTTGCAAGAAGAATTAGCTGAACTTCGTGAAGAAGCAAATGCAATGAAGATGCAGTGGGAAACAGAAAAAGAAGAGGTCAATTCTGTTTCAGCAAAACGTGCTGAAATCGATAAAGCAAAACACGAATTAGAAGATGCAGAAAATAACTATGATCTGGAACGCGCTGCTGTATTGCGCCATGGTACGATACCTCAATTAGAAAAAGAATTGAAGGAACTAGAAACCAAAGCAAAAGACAGCGAGATCAAGATGGTTCAAGAGTCCGTTACCGAAAATGAAATTGCTCAAGTCGTTGGCAGATTAACGGGTATCCCCGTAACGAAACTTGTAGAAGGCGAACGAGAAAAACTGATTAAATTGAATGAAACGCTTCACAAACGAGTGATTGGTCAAGATGAAGCAGTTGATGCGGTCAGTGACGCGGTGATTCGTTCACGGGCTGGATTGCAAGACCCAAATCGTCCTCTAGGTTCTTTCCTTTTCCTAGGACCAACTGGTGTCGGAAAAACCGAATTAGCGAAAGCTTTAGCTGAGAACTTGTTTGACTCAGAAGATCATATGGTACGGATCGATATGAGTGAATATATGGAAAAACATGCTGTGTCTCGTCTAGTCGGAGCTCCTCCAGGCTATGTAGGTTACGAAGAAGGTGGACAATTAACGGAAGCTGTCAGACGAAATCCTTATACAATCGTCTTGTTGGATGAAATCGAAAAAGCGCATCCCGATGTCTTCAATATCTTGTTACAAGTCCTAGATGACGGACGCCTAACCGATTCAAAAGGGCGAGTAGTTGATTTCAAAAATACGGTTCTGATCATGACTAGCAATATCGGTTCACAGTTACTGTTGGAAGGTGTGACTGCTGATGGAACGATTCCAGAAGCAGTGGCTGAACAAGTCAACACGCTATTACGTGGAAACTTCAAACCAGAATTCTTGAACCGAATCGACGACACGATTTTATTTACACCATTGAGCCTAGACAACGTGAAAGGAATCGTTGACAAAATGGTGGCGCAATTGGCACAACGTCTGGAACATCAAGAAATCCTACTAACAATCAGTGATGAAGCCAAAACGTGGATCGCTGAAAATGCTTATGAACCAGCATATGGTGCCAGACCATTGAAACGATTTATCACTAAGGAAGTAGAAACACCATTAGCTAAAGAAATCGTTGCAGGGCATGTTATGCCTAAATCAAAAGTAACGATTACTTTACTTGATGGACAACTTCATTTCAAAACAGAAGAGCTAGAAGAAATCGTCTAATCTTCCATTGAGACTATAAAAGAAAAAGGGGTCTGACACAACTACTGTCAGACCTCCTTTTTTTCAAATAAACAGTGTTCCAGAAGTAGCTTTTTCGGATATGAGCCGAAATTTTTTGAGCTGTCCACTTCTGTCACGACCTTTGTTATTAAGTATTTTTCACTTTTTCTAATTTATAACTTTCAAAGTAACGCTCATCTTTTTTACTTTGAGACCAAGCAAACAATCCCATCAAGGCAGCCCCTATCGTATTTGTCAGCAAGTCGCCCATCGTATCCATCAATGCTGCTCGTCCAACAAACAGTGTGCCATCAGAAGCAGCAAAACGTTGAAGATTCATGCCTAAGAACTGGTCGCATAAGAATTCCCAGAACTCCCAAAACACGCCGCAAAGTCCAGCAAACGCAAAGCCGAATAAGAGTAATAACCAAGGACTGGTTTTTGATATCTCCGCATCTTTCATCAAGTAACCAATCAATCCATAGCCAAGAGCTGTCAGAACCATTGGACTCACTGCATGTAAGATTTTGTCCCAAAAAGAGATGATACTAATCAAATGCATCCCTGTACCTAAAAAGACAGAGATAAATAAGAAAAACCAGTAAAACAAAACGATTGCTGCTGGAATTTTAAGTTTGAAAACTGTCAAAATGACTTGTGGCATGAAAATCAATGCAATCCCTAATAAAGATTCCACGATAAATGTGATTCCTTGAGAAGTCGAATACTTTTGGGTGATAAATTCATAAAAATTATAACAGACAACGAATACACCAAAAGCAAGTAAAGCTATTTGAACCTTTTTGATTTCTTTAATCACTGAAAGTCCCTCCATCTAAAAATCTTTTTACTTCTGAAAGCAACTCAGTCTCTGAAGAAACCACTTTTCCGTTCAATTTGATCAGTCCTACTGTATATAAGTTCAGATAGTGAAATTGATTCTCAGCTGTTTCCTGTAGCGCAGCGATTTTTTTCGGGTGGGCTCCACCTTGCTGCCGGGTATCAGTATACAAGCCAATCACTGGGATACCTTTCGCATAAGCCACACCGATTTCTGATGCTACGCCAGCATCAATCGTCAATCCATCTAATAAAGCGATCATCAAATCGCTTTCCAGCACTTTTTCTGTATCTGCAAGAGCAATCATCCGACTGTCTGCATAAGCAGTTTTGTCATTGATTGCTTCATTTTCTTGAGGAAGATAAATTGAAAGTTTAGAAGAGATCGCTCTGACTTCTTTAACTATCTGCTCGTTATATAACAAATCACTTTTAGCAAATATTGGTGCGGCAAAATAAATTTTCATCTAAACATCATCCTTTTTATTAAAAATAATCGCTAAAGTAAGCTTCCATATTTGGAATAATACGCTCTAGTGACTTCAGTGTTTCTTCATCTGTTTCTAACCGTTCGATTCTTGCCAAATAAGAAGCACGTCGATAATTCATCATCAAGCATGTCAATGTTTGGATATTCAATCGAACAGGTTTTCCTATAGGTTCATTCAAGACACGGACTTGTCCTTGTTCATCCCATGTTAAGGCGAAGATGCCATTATTCCAAGGAGCGACAGGATCTTCAATGATGAAATGAAAAGCATCAGCTGTTCCAACAAACGGAAAATGTTGTAGGAATTCTTTTACATCAACGATCCGAGCCATAAAATATGGTTCGATCTGCTCTTTGATCTGACTGTCTTCAATCAAAAAAGCTAAGGGTTCATTTTTGTAAATATCTCCATGTACCCAGTAAATCATGGAAAAATGTGCGGAAATAAAGTTCCATAAGCCATTTCGAGCTTCTTGATCAAGATAGAACATTTCTTTTACGTGAAATATTTCTTCAGCTACCCAGTAGAATAGAACACCTCTTGGTTCATGATTGCTATCGTAGTAGACAGCGGCTGTGCGCTCATCTTCATTTTCGAAACGCCAATATTCTTCCCAATGAAAATTACTGCGGAATAAAGCACCATGGTTTCGTTGGGCAAATTTGTCATAAACGGCAAATACATCTGGATGATCAACTGGTAATCGTTCAACCATCCCACTTACTGGGACTTGTTTAGGTAGCTGTGTATCTCTGATTTTAAAGGAAAGTTTATCAGACATAATCTCCCATCCTTTGCGCCGATAATAGGGGATACTGTAAGGATACAAATAAGAGATCCATTGCTTGTTCTTGCGCATATTATCCAATGCAACGATGATTAAATCTTGCATCAATCCGTGGTTCGCATATTCTGGATAAGTTCCAACTCCAGTCACGCCTCCCATTTTATAACGTGCACCGTGAATATTGACTTCACAAGGATAGATAGCGATTTGAGAGATTAGTTTGTTTTCATGAAACCACCCGAACACTTTTGATACTTCTAAAATCGGTCTTTTGGAACGGATAAAAGCTCGTTTATTCTCAAACCCGCTTTCCTCGATATCTGCTTCAGTCACTTGGAACACATAGGAAAGTAATTCGTTGAACTGATCGATATGTTCTTGAGTGACTGGTTTTAATTCAAGATTTTCTCTAAAATCTTTTTGATCCATTTTTTCATCTCCATTTATTAGCTTGATAACAGTATAGCAAAATTCTACCAAAAAAACTTCTAAAGCTGACTAATTAAAAAGTCTTTAAATTACTGCTTTTCGTTGGTATAATGGAAAGTGCTGATTATATGAAAAGAGGAGACGCTATGGATATAAAGAAAATGAAAGAACGCCAAGAGCAGATTCGTAATTTTTCGATCATTGCTCATATCGACCATGGAAAATCTACATTGGCCGATCGTATTTTAGAAATGACGCACACTGTGACGTCTCGCGAAATGCAAGATCAGCTGTTAGACTCGATGGATTTGGAACGTGAACGTGGAATCACGATTAAATTAAATGCTGTAGAACTCAATTACACAGCGAAAAACGGAGAAACATATATCTTTCACTTGATTGACACTCCAGGGCACGTCGACTTCACCTATGAAGTCTCTCGAAGCCTTGCTGCCTGTGAAGGCGCCGTTTTAGTGGTTGATGCAGCCCAAGGAATCGAAGCACAAACATTGGCCAATGTTTATTTAGCGTTAGACAATGATTTGGAGATCCTGCCAGTCATCAATAAAATCGACCTACCCGCAGCAGATCCCGAACGTGTCCGTCAAGAAATCGAAGACGTAATCGGAATCGATGCTAGTGAAGCTGTATTAGCTAGTGCAAAAGCAGGGATTGGAATTGAAGATATTCTCGAGCAGATTGTGGAATATGTTCCAGCACCAAGTGGAGACTTAGATGCACCGCTAAAAGCTTTGATCTTTGATTCTATTTATGATAGTTACCGCGGTGTTGTTTTAAATGTCCGGATCACGGACGGTATGGTCAAACCCGGAGATAAAATCAAACTGATGAGTAATGGCAAAACATTTGATGTTACAGAAGTCGGGGTCTTCTCGCCAAAAGCAGTTGCTAGAGACTTTTTGATGGTCGGTGATGTTGGTTATATCACAGCAAGTATCAAAACTGTCCAAGATACTCGAGTAGGGGATACAGTAACATTAGCAGACAATCCTGCCGCTGAAGCTTTACCAGGTTACCGAAAAATGAATCCGATGGTTTATTGTGGTCTTTATCCAATTGATACTTCTCGTTACAACGATTTGCGGGAAGCTTTAGAAAAACTGCAATTGAACGATGCTGCTTTACAATTCGAACCAGAAACTTCTCAAGCATTGGGATTTGGGTTCCGCTGCGGATTCTTAGGACTTCTTCATATGGATGTCGTCCAAGAACGTTTGGAACGAGAATTCAATCTAGAATTGATTACGACTGCACCATCCGTTATTTACCATGTTAATAAAACAGATGGTACGACTGCTACAGTTGATAACCCGGCAGATTTTCCTGAACCTGTAACGATCCAAGATGTAGAAGAACCATTTGTCAAAGCACAGATTATGGTGCCCAATGATTTTGTCGGTGCAGTCATGGAACTTTCTCAACGAAAACGTGGAGAATTCATTACGATGGATTATTTAGACGATTACCGAGTAAATGTCGTCTATAATATTCCGCTTTCTGAAATCGTCTTTGACTTTTTTGACAAATTGAAATCAAGTACAAAAGGCTATGCCTCATTGGATTATGAAATGTCTGGTTATCAAAAAAGCAAGTTAGTGAAGATGGACATCTTGCTGAATGGAGAAAAAGTCGATGCATTAAGCTTTATCGTTCACCGAGACTTTGCCTATGAACGTGGAAAAGCAATCGTTGAAAAACTGAAAAAACTAATCCCACGCCAACAATTTGAGGTGCCAATCCAAGCAGCTATTGGACAAAAAATCGTTGCCCGTTCAGACATCAAGGCCTTGCGTAAAAACGTCTTGGCTAAATGTTATGGTGGAGATGTTTCTCGTAAACGTAAACTCTTAGAGAAACAAAAAGAAGGGAAGAAGCGGATGAAACAAATCGGCTCCGTCGAAGTTCCGCAAGAAGCCTTCATGGCCGTTCTGAAAATGGACGAAGAAGAAAGTAAGAAGTAGTAAGAGGTCTATTTGACAATACTGAAAAAAATACCATATTTACATGGGTTTGCCACCGGAATGTCACCGGTGGTTTTTTTGTTGGTAAAATTCTCCATGATATCTACCATTTCAATTCTCATTTTATTTGTAATATGAGAATAGGTGTCCATCTAATCATGTTTTGGATGCCATGGAATCAGAGGATTAGTCGGAAACAACTTTGGATTAGTCAAAAGAATCCATGTATAAACTGAGTGATGTCGCTTAAGTTAGCGCAAAATTCTTAGCTGTTTTAAAAAATAGTTTGGCTATAATCTCTCAAAAAGTGTATTTATTCAAGTAACTTTTTCAGAAAAAATAGACTAGAAACAAAAAAAGCCAGCCCTAAGAGCTGGAAAACTTAATTTTTTGTATTCAGATAAATTAGTATGCAAATAAAAAATACTATCGAAAATACTAAACCAACTAAATAATTGGATAAAAAAAGGGGATCAGTATCTGAATCATCCCAAATCTGAATCATGAAATAGATAAATGGGAGGGATGAGACGATCAGTAAACAATCTTTTTTACGTCATGTTTTTAAACAATGTAGAACAATAATTTTATATGCACAAGTAACCCAGAATAAAATTTTACTAATAAATAACAAAGTTATATCCCCTTTATTTTTTCTCTTTTGCAATATATTTATCTTATCATTATTCATTGATTATGATATGATTTGTCAAATTAAGCTAGAATAAAATGCTTCTTGTACATAGCTCAAAAATATTTCGATTGGTGTTCTGTAATTCAATGATTTTCTTGGAATATGATTACGTTGATTGCTGACACTGGAAATAAATGTCTGATTCACTTCTCTAAAATCCATTGATTTCGGCAGTCCATTACGACGCAGAATCCCGTTAGAATTCTCGTTTAATGGGCGTTGAGAAGGTGTTCCAGGGTCCGCAAAATATATATCAATATCATGTTGGTTACTAATGGCTTTCCAGTTAGAAAATTCTTTTCCACAGTCAAACGTAATAGATTTAAAGAAGTTTTTAGGGAAGCGAGAAAACCATTGATTAAGGGCAGTTTCAATATCTAATGCCTTACGGCCGTTGGGTTTAATCGTGATAATGACTTTAGATAATCTTTCAACTAAAGTAATGACGGCACTTTTATGATGAATGCCAACGATCGTATCACCTTCAAGGTGACCAAACTCAGAATTGAAATCAGGATAATTATCAGGTCGATCATGGATTGAGCGCTGATACTGTTGTTTTCCCCGTTTTTCCTGATGGCCATTGGTTTTTCTTTTACCTTTCATCGGTAGTGTGTCAATATCAAATATTCCTTTAGAAAATAAACGATAAAGTGTTCTCATACCGCATGAAACAAGCCTTTCTTTTCGCCCGATAATGACGTCAGGCGTCCAACCAAGAGTGACTTTCTCTTTAATGTAATCTACTTCATGAGCAGGTAATTGAATGACTTTTCTACCACATTTTTTCTTATTTTCTTTATACTGGTGCCAATAATCAAGAGCAGTCTTGCCTTGCTTGAACTTATTGACTACATTATAAATAGTTTGTATAGCACGTCCCATTCGGTTAGCGATTTCAACCGGCTTATTATGTTGAAGATAATATGATTCTATCATTGTCAGTTCGTCTATGGTAAGATGTTTGTAGGTCATTTATGGTTACACTCCTTTGTTTTCTTTCGTCGGAAATACAATTTGAGTGTACCATAAATGCCTTTTTATTTTACTAACTTAATTTTACAATTAGCGTGAGAAAAAAATGAGATTGAAGGGGGGAATCGGTAATAAAAGACTTATACAAAAATGAAGGGTTGCTTAGATACGTAGATTACTACAGTATAATAAGAACGGTTTCAAGCTATATGATCATTGATACATAAGTTCAGAAAATCGACTTAAAATGTTATTGATTAATGAGAATTGGAAAAACGGCAATGAATAAATCGAGTAAACAAGAATCGAACGTACTGAAGGCAACATTTGAAAAAGAATACGGAGTTTCTACAGAAGAAGTATATAAAGTGGCAAGTCAGGGTGTTGCTATTGCAAGTGAGGTTATTCGTAAGCTTGGATTTCTATATAAAATGATGCTCGTCAATGGGAGGGAGCGGAATGAAAAAAAAGACAGATGTTACGCTAGTAGTCATGGTATAGACGGTTTAATACTAGATATGCCGATAAAGTACCCTAATTAATTCGGATTGAAAGAATGATGAAATGCGATAGACAGCAACGGTTGAAAAATAGTAAGAACAATTATGAAGAGTTGAAATTCACATCCTTGTTTCCTAGTATGTTTTTACTATTTCCGTTGCTGTCTATTAATTTATAAACATCGGAGTTACGCATATTTAAAACACATCAATTACTTATTGTCAAAGATAGATATAATACGCATCAGCTTCCGAAGTAGCAGAATTTACCTTATGGAGTCCTTCTAATTTGATGTGGAGTTCTTTGGCAATTTCTTGAATATATTTGTTAAATATACTATTTTCTAATTTTAAATAATTAGCAATCTCTATAGAAATAACTTTTTTACATTCTTTTCCTATAAACTGAATATTAAACTGTCTTATTACACTGTTTCTATCACTTTCATTAGGAAAGCTACTTATCATCGATACATATTCTTTTATAGATATAAGAGTACTTTTTATCATTTGGAATTCATCCATAATTTCACCTTCTCTAATTATTTTAATTTTAATTTAATTATACATGATACTTTTGTTTCTATCCATTTTTTTGCTGAAGAGAAAATAAGGTAAGGAAAGTTTAGCGACTATCGCTAGGTGAAAAGATAAACAGCTTCTTTTTTATTTTTTAGTTACATAGACATTCAGAAAAAAAGACAATCAACTAGTGATCGTCTTTTAGAAAGTTACCAATCAATTTTATAATATTGCTAGAAAATAAGATAAGAGCAAGACCTAAAATATTTATAAAAAATTGAAATCTAAAAAAATAGCATTAAGGATAACAAGAATCATTTCGATGTATAATAATTAATCATTCTTATAAAGATATCGCAAAACAATGATGAAAAGAATAAGTGATAAAAACAACCCAACTACGTAAAAAAATAATGCTGAAAGCGATTGATAAAATGTATATTTCACTATTTTTATGATAAAAATTGCTGTAGGAAGAAAAGAAAGCATTAATATAACTGTTTTTCTAGAACGTTTAGTGAAGTAAAAAAAAGAGCTGATACCAATACAGACTGGAATCCAAAATAAAAGCATGCTAAATGTGACCACCGTATCATCTCCCATATCGTCTTATGTCAATTAGGATAATAGCACTTTATCAACTAATAACCAAATATTAAGGATAATAGTTCCGAATGGACTACAAACACACCAGAATGGAAAAAGTCAGAAAACCGGAACTAACTGAAATAAAAGCAAAGTTTAAAAAATACGGTGTTCCTACAGAAGCAGTGGATAAAATTGCGAGCAATTGTATTGCCGGCCATCATTCAGGTTGAAAAAGTAAGTAGTTAACGAAGAACAAAAAGAAAGTAGATAGATATGAGATTTTTAATCGGAGATCATACTCGTTCATTAAACAATTGTTGTGATTTTTCTGAAATTTTACATCTTTTAAACCTTATATCGAGTGATTATCCTTGTGTTAGTATTATATCCGTGTTACAGTAAATAAGTAATCTAATTTGAAACGTAATCTGAGCGATATATTCACACTATAAAAACTCCTTTTACCAAGTAATATTAATTGCAATAAAACACGTATTATATACGTATCAGGAGGAAATATATATGAATAAAGGTACAGTAAAATGGTTTAACTCAGATAAAGGTTTTGGTTTCATCACTGGTGAAGATGGAAATGACGTATTCGCTCATTTTTCAGCAATCCAAGGAGAAGGCTTTAAGTCTTTAGATGAAGGCCAAGCAGTTACTTATGATATTGAAGAAGGTCAACGCGGTCTTCAAGCAGTAAATATCGTAAAATAATGTTGAATGTTAACCGCCTCATATGAGGTGGTTTTTTTGTTTATGTTGGTAGAAAAAATCCTTCACTGTAATATTAGGTGAGGGATTTTTTTCGTTCATTGATTAAGTTTAACACTATTGTTTGATTTAGTTTGTTTATTTTCTGTTACTCAGTTTTTACTTGCTTTGATATTTTTTTCTGAAACCGTCAAATCATAAAGAAGATACTTTTCTGAGCAAAGGAATTTACATATTTTACCAAATATGGTTTAATGGTTTAAACATATAAACCAAAGAGGTGAGCTACAATGATTAGACATGATCGTTTAAAAACAGAACTAGAATCATTGAGTGGTTTTTTAGCAGCGTTAGGTGACACAAAAAGACAATTGATCTTGATTAGACTATTAAATGAAAAAAGCTGTCATGGTTTGCAAGTAGGAGAACTAACTGACGATACAGGTTTATCAAGACCAGCAGTATCACACCACTTGAAAATTTTAAAAGACGCCGATTTATTAGAGGTCAGAGAAGAAGGAACTAAAAATTTTTACTATCTAAAACACGAAAATAAAAATATATACAAATTAAGAGATTTTTTGAATGATGTAATAACTGAAATAGAGGAGCTAAAAGACAGTGAAGAAAATTCTGATCGTTGAAACAAACGTCAATCAATATAAAGGAACAAATAAAGCTACTGGGCTTTGGCTAGGAGAAACAGTAGAATTTTTAGCAGAAATCTATAAATATCAGTTTGAAGCTGATTTTGTTAGTCCGTTAGGTGGCTATGTGCCGATTGATCCTAGAAGTATGAAAAATCTAGATTCTGATGTTATGGACATTTATTCTAATGCAACATTTATTGAAAAAGGTTTGAGGAATACGTTGTCTCCTGCAAACGTAAAGAGTGAAGATTATATTGCTATTTACTTTACCGGAGGACATGGTGTGATGTGGGATTTTCCAGAAAATAACGCATTACAAAAAATAGCGAGTGATATTTATGAATCAAATGGCTATGTATTATCTGTGTGCCACGGTATAGCAGGTTTATTGAATATCAGACTTGCTAATAATGACTATTTAATAGCAAATAAAAAATTGACTGGTTTTACTAAAACGGAGGAACGATTAGCGATGAAAAGCAAAGTAGTTCCTTTTGATAATGAAGAGATGACTGTAAAGAGAAAAGGACATTTTGTCAAGAAGCGTTTCTTTAAGAGTCATGTGGTAAAGGATGGACATCTGATTACTGGACAAAACCCGTATTCAACAAGAGAACTAGCACGAACATTCATCAAGGAGGTTATCTAAATGCAAACAGTTATTGGTAGTAATGGCCAAATTGGATACGAATTAGCAAAAGAACTCAATCAAACGTACGGGAAACAGTTGCGCTTAGTTAGTCGAAATCCGAAATCAATCAACGATACAGACGAACTAATCTCAGCGGATATTTTAGATCGTGAGGCAACTATTCGTGCTGTAGCAGGAAGTGAGATTGTTTATTTTGCTGCAGGATTACCGATGGACTCCGAACAGTGGAAAACAAAATTTGAAATCATGTTAGAAAATGTCATACAGGCTTGTAAAGAAACAAAGGCGAAATTAGTTTTTTTCGATAACACTTATATGTACGAAAAAAATGACACGGAACAATTTGAGGATAGCAAATTTATTTATGATGGTATCAAATCCACTGTTCGAGCTAAAATGGCAGATCGGCTAGTGACTGAAATGGAGAATCCTGACATCGATGTGATGATTTGTCGCGCTCCTGAATTTTATGGACCTAATAAGACGCAAAGTATTACAAACAGTTTATTGTTTAACCGAGTGAAAGACGATAAGACTGCTTTGGTACCAATTTCTGATCAAACTTTAAGGACCTTGATTTGGACACCTGATGCTAGTAAAGCCATGGCACTTTTAGCAAATCATCCTGACACTTATAACCAAACTTGGCATCTACCTTGTGATGTAAGTCGAACATATGAAGAGATGATAAAGTTGATGGAAGAAAAGATGTGCAAACCGGTAAAATATAAAGTGATCAAACAATGGATGTTTGATCTTGGTTCTATATTCAATAAAAATATGCAAGAGCTAAAAGAGTTACTACCTAGATATCATTATGATAACAAGTTTAATTCTGATAAATTTAAAAAGAAATTTCCAGATTTAGAAATAACAACATTCTCCAATGCGTTAGACGAATTATTCAAATTAGAAAAGTAATGCTACTCGAGAGAAAAAGCGATAGTTGCCATCCACTAAATATGGAAAGTCAACTATCGCTTTTTCGTTTTATCTCATGACTAGAATAACAGTTGCCAAGTAAAGCCAAACTTGTCAGTCACCCAGCAAACTTCCGTATACTTTTCGTAATTTTTTTCATGCATCATTACGGTTCCGCTATCTTTTAATGTATTAAATGCCTGATCAAATTCTTCCTGATTATCTACTTCAATCAAAATGGTAGATGCCCAGGTGGAGACAGGCGCAGGGAAATCTTTTGACATATCCAAAAATCCAATTACTTGATTGCCTAACTTAAGTTCACCTTCAAGGATAAGATCCGATTCCTCTTTGCTCGCATCCCCATACCGATTCAACTTAGTGATTTGGGAGTTAGGAAAAGCTTTGTGATACCAATTGATTGCTTCTTCTGCTTGACCATTATATGTCAAAAACGGTAATAGTTGCTTCATCTTTTTCCCTCCTGCTTCCTTTTTTGAGATCGATTGCAAAGCGATTGTAACATGGAATGGGTAAAAAAGACTAAAGACAGGAACTGAATCGAAATGGTCATTCATCAGTCTAGTATTTATATAAAAAGGCAGACAGCAAATATAATAGGGCAATATGTGCCGGATAAAAAATATAAAAGAAATATTTTATTCCTTTTCCTTTTTGTCCGTTATATAGCAAGATTGGGATGATTGAAAAGATCATTATCCACTGGGTCGTACCTAAAAAGAAGAATATTCCAGCAACAATCGAAATGATGACACATTGAATGTTACGATGATTTCTTGCTAAATAAAGCAAAGGAATCAAAAGAACCATAAAACTATTTTCTGCCAAAAGCAGTGCAGGTAAAAATGATGTAATCAGCATAAAAACAACTTTGTTTTGAAGGATAACAGGACTAGAAAATAACAACGGGATAAATAATGAGAGCAAGATTGGTAAAATGAATAAGAGAATACTTGTAACAATCTTTTTCCAACTACCTGTATTTTTTCCCTCAGTGAAAAGATCGATTGCATACATCATGACCGTACCAATAAACAGATCTCTGAAAATGTTATTCATTAATACTACTTCATCATAATGAACGATATTACCTAAAAAATAAGTAAAAAAGGCCATAAGAACCATTGAGAGATAAAGCCGCTGCATATATTTCTTTTTATCATGTGTATGTGAGAAGCCTACAACGCTTATAAAAAAGAACAAAGTAGCAACTGGTCTACCAAACCAATCCAGCCAGTCGGGGACACCAAACGGATAAAACATTTGATGAATGTGATCGACAAACATCAATGTAATCCCTAAAATTTTCAAGTCAAAGGTAGAAAGTCCTCTTTTCAAACGAACAGTATTCAAATTTTCCCCTCCTAATGATTAAATAAAGGAAACAAGTGACAATCACATTATTAATGAATTGAAGTAAGAAATACAATCGAAAAGTCGAACATTTTTGTCATGTGAATCACTGCAAAAATCAAAACAAAGTAGAAATTATCTTTGGAATATCAGAGAATGAGGGGGGGAAAATAGTATGTAACTATAATTAAATGATGTAAACTTATAATTTGCAAATAATTTCTATGCCAATGTATCACGAACCTAAAAGTAATCCAATTTGTCTAAACGTTTATCTATAATAAAAATGTGCAAAATACCGCACTTTTTTATCTTTTTATTTGGTTTTAATGCAAAAAATCAAGTTACAAGATTAGTTGGGACAAACGTGTTTATACATTATTTTTTATTCAAAAAAATAGCACAATGGCAAAGAACATAAGTGAGAGCATAAGCCCCAAGGAATGACTAAAAAGAAAAGCAGAATCACATGCCATGTCATCCTAAATTTCTTCCAGAAAATAAATAAGCGGAAAAAAGGGAAGAAACAGCAAAACATCGATCCAGCACCATTTTCCCCCCCTTTTGAAGTAACATAAAACAATAAACATGAATGTGCAGGGAAGTAAAAATAAAGCTTTACTCATAGCTAACAAAATACCAGCTCCTTTTATTCTTTATCCCTCACATTCAAAGAGTAACAATGGTATGTACTTAATAATAGAAAAATGGATCAACTTGTATGAATATCAAATGAAAAGTTCTACGCCAAAATAAAAAACTTCCAGCCAATTTTGACTGGAAGCTTATTTTTTTCTGAAATATCCTAACACACAAATGAAAAAGATGGCCGAAGCTAATAAACCGATTTCGTAGTAAAACAATGAAATACCAGAGTCATAATAATAAAAGCCTCTGATTTTATGGATAAAATAAATCATCGGACAAGCAGATAAAAGTAAGTATTTGTTCGGTTTTTTGAATAAGTAAAAGAAAATACTGGTCATTATGATGAATGGTATCCAAAATAAAAGTTTACTTAAGACAATCAAATGATCAACTCCCATATTTTTTACCAAGAGAGATCATACCATCTTTATCGCCAAAACAAAATATTTTTTTGTATCGTTTGAAATTTTAATTAGGATTATTGAATTAGTTCTGAATAACTATAAATTTCAATTAGAAATCACTTGTTCTTATCAAAAATAAAAATATCGCCTCTCATTTATTGAGAGGCGAAAGTTCTTAGTTTAACTCAATTTTTTTCGTTTCTTTTGGATGATGCGCCGTTTTAGGTAATGCTAATTTCAGTACACCATTTTTAAAGGTTCCGGTGATTTTTTCTTCATCAACATCAGGAAGATAGAATGAACGTTTGTAAGAGACCGAATGTCTTTCTTTCCGTACATAGTTGCCATTTTCTTTATCTTCCGTATGGGACTCGTGGTTGGCGGAGATCGTCAAAGTATTGTCTGAATATTCAACTGTCGTGTCTTCTTTGTCACAGCCAGGCATATCAGCTGTTAGTTTGTATTCTTTTTCGTTTTCAACTAAATCTACTTTTGGATAACTTGAAACACCTAAAAAATCATTGAACGCTGGACTAAACACATCATTGAAATCAGGGAACATGTCGCGAATGCTAGGTACATTTGCCATTTTTGATCATCCTTTCAATAGAGTATTTTTTATTTATCCCTATTTATGTAATAACTCTATTTTGAAAAAAATTCAAGTATAACGGTTGTCTTTGTGAATGTTTCATCTAGTGAATTACAAAGGTTATCTTTCTAATTTGAGAAAGGGTTTGCTAGAATAATAGTAAGAAAATAATTTAGAGAGGAGAAAATATGGCAAAAACCACAAATCCCTATTGGCGAGAAGAAAGCAGAATCTATCATTTAGAATTAGAAATCGCTAGGACAAGCAATCCACAAAAGAAACGTGAACTCGGCTATCTTTTAGAAAAAGAAAAAACAGCTTTGCAGCAACGAAAATGGCGAGATCGAGAAGCGCGAAATTACCAAATAAAAACGATACGTAAAACCCGTAGAAGAAAAATCGTCTATTACACATGTTGTATAGCAGGAATCATCATCGTGTCATTTTTTATAATAAGCAAATTCTTTTACCCAAATGTAGAAAAATTGGATTTAGAAAACCATCCGGCGACTAATTTTATTACACAACTGACAAAAAGCGAAGTAGATACCACAAATTTAACAAGAGAGCAAGTAGAGAAGTGGGCATACTATCATTTGAAGTTAGAAGATCCAACTATTGTAAGCGCTAACCATTATTGGTTTGACGTTCGTATCAATCAAGTTAGAGAAGTAGAAGTAGATATTTTTATGGAAGAAGTAGCTGTAGCAAACTATGTAGTTGACGCAAATGGTCACTTATATCGTATGACTGCATCTGACAAAAAAATGGTGGCGAATAAATGGGACGTACCAGAGAATTTTGAAATAGAAAACGCGAACGATTGAGATACTCGTTCGCGTTTTTCAAAATAAAATAGCGTTAAAACACACAATGAACAGACAGAAATGTGAAATTTTCTATATCATCAAAACGGTGTGCCGTACGCATCAGTAATCAAGATCACTCCATCGGGGGAAACTCGATAGAAACCGACACTTCCTGATCCTCCTTGGGCACGAGTCTGCTTGCTAGAAGTCGTGAACAAATAATCTTGATCGATTTTTTGATAAAAGCTAGTAACGATATCTTCACTTTGTAATTCGGAACGATGGGCAATAAGAAATAGAAGTGCTTCATCAGAGTTTTCCAATGGAAGAGAAGGTTCAGTTCTTTCTTGCATTTCAGATGTTGAAGAAATGGTAGACGACTGAATGCTTGATTGGCTATATTGAGAATCTACATTATTAGTAGAAGTATTAGTAATGGAAGCAGTAGAAGTACTTTTAGTTGAACCGACCACAGGTGTTGAATTGGTTAGTGAAGATTCATTGATAGAATTCTTTGTAGCATTTCCACAGGCTGAAAAAAGTAGTACAACCCCCAAAAATCCTACGTAAATCCCTTTATTCATGATGGTACCTCCTAAAATAGATTATCTTGATTCAGTATACCACTTTCCATGTGGAATCAGATGACTTCAAATAAAAAACCTTCCCACTAATGGGAAGGTTCATGAAGATAATTGCTTTTTTAATAATTATAGCTTTCTAATATCTTTCATCAACTTTTCTAGTAATCATAGGGAAAAATTTCAAGCAGTAAATCGCACAAATACCTACGATGATATAAATGATCTTCGCAAAAATAGTTGTTGAACCACCAGCAATCATAGCTACTAAATCAAATTCGAACAAGCCTACCAACAACCAGTTCAGCCCTCCCACAATCAATAAAGTTAATGCAATAGCATCTAAAGTTTTCATTAGAATTCTCCTTTCTTAAATGATAAAATAATTATATATCAAAAAGAGAAACATTGCTTATATAACGCTCAGGGATTTTAGCAAATGATGCAAAAAGAGTA
The DNA here is from genome assembly GCF_050555455.1 of Enterococcus sp. DIV1224. Classification (NCBI taxonomy): domain Bacteria; kingdom Bacillati; phylum Bacillota; class Bacilli; order Lactobacillales; family Enterococcaceae; genus Enterococcus; species Enterococcus sp. DIV1224. The sequence continues at coordinate 1,232,353 of NZ_CP187859.1, forward strand.
AAAACAAGTAAAGGTATCGCAGATAATGCCTTCAATCAAAAAAAGAAATAGACTTACAAAACGTCTGATTTTCAACATTGACAGTCAGAAATACTTGATGAGCTCCGATGAGGGATGAGGAATGACTTGCGGACTCACTTATCCATAAAATAAACGATAGCCTTCTCGAAAACTCGAGAAGGCTATCTGACGATTCAATATTCATTAATTTAAAGTTTCGGTGACTATTACTAACTATTACTTATTTCTCATTTAAACGATGTATTCCCTAACCTCTAATACATCCTTGTAACTCTGAAGTTACGCCAGTTTTGAATAAATTTCATAAAAACAAATGAAAAGTGTCGCATAAAAATATCTTTCGTGTTTCTTTAGTATAACAGAACAAGAAGAAAAAGTCCATAAGGATATTTTTAGCTCGTTTTAAAATAACTTTTTAAACAGGTTTAAGTTTGCTATACTTGTTTTTGAGGTGATTTGGCAAGTGAAAAAAAAGATTGGAATAGTAATGCTATTCACTGTTTTATTAACAGGATGTGTTTCATTAGCAAATAATTGGTTGGAACATGAAGGTACTTACTTAGTGGCTCATCGTGGCGCACACATTATTGCGCCTGAGAATACGGTGGAGAGTATCCATCAAGCAAAAATATTAGGCTACCAAGCAGTCGAGATTGATGTTCGGACAAGTAGAGACGGCGTGAATTTTTTGATGCATGATGACACATTGGATCGAACAACAGATGGAACGGGGAAACCAGAGACATACACGATCAAACAACTAAAGAAGTTTAATTTAGATACGAAAAACTATCCAGAATACGTAAATAAAAAAGTTAAGATACCTACTTTTGAAGAAGCCGTAAAGGAAATCAAAAAAAATAACTTGATTGTCAACGTGGATGGTTCAAAAGGAAACTGGCAGGATGAACATTTTGTTAATGACATCGTAAACACGCTAAAACAAAATAGTGTGTATGAACGTTCATTTTTTGTACTGACGGATAAAAAGATCCGAGACGAAGTCGTAAAGAATCATCCTGACTGCACAGTATCTTGGTTATATGACCAAAAAAATAAACTTGAAGATGAGATTGAACAAGTAAAAAGTTATAAAAAAGCGTTGCTCTCAGTATCTAATGATGCTGCTACAGAAGAAACAATCAATAAACTAAATAAATCTGGAATCGAGTATCAAGTGTATGGGGTAAATGACGTTAAACGATTTGAAGTGTTAAAAAAATCATCCGTTCCAATCGTAGAAACGGATGAAATCAATCCTAGTGATTTATAAACATAATATATTCATTTTATGTAATTATTCATCTTTATATCCATTTTTGAACCTAGGTCGTCAAGTTGACTTAGGTTTTTTTATATAGCATGTTCATAAATAAAAAAACTTCTTTTTTATTTTATATTGATATGATTGTGATAAATTCAGTTACTTGTTTTGGTATGGAACTTGTTTTGGTATGGAAAAAAATAACCCGCATGAGGTCGTGGCAGAAGTGTTCATCTTTAAGAAATAAGAAGTAATTTCCGAAACTTGCTTGCCACATCCCCAATCGGGTCAAACTTGTTTATTTGAATATATTTTTTACATAAGGATCTTTAATAGTTACATTGTCTTTTTTCATCACTTTATGGATTGTTTTATCCATGAATTCCGTATCAAGGGTTTTTGTTTCCGTGGCGATTTTTTCTAGCTCTGATTTGTATTTATCTTTATTGGCACCTTTATCCTGTTTTTTTACCATTTTTACTAGATAATAGCTTTGCTGATAAGTCGTTGGATCTGTTACAGGAATGATATCAGAAACTTCCCCGTTGTTTAATTGAAATGCTGCTTTTTTTACTTCAGTAGGAATCCCTGGATTGGTTGAATCAAATTTCATTTTTCCATCAGTTTCCTTTAGTGTTTTATTTTTTCCATAAGCTTGAACAAGCTTGGAGAAATTTTCCCCTTCATTTACTTCTTTTTTTGCATTATCTGCTTCTTCTTTAGTCGAAAATGGGATGATCTGTGTACTAACTTCTGGATGGAATTCTTTCCAAGCAGTGTCTAGATCTTTATCTGTTAATTTTACATTGGCTTTCAAACCGTACTGGAAAGCCAGCATCTGTTTCAAAAGTTTCTTATATGTCTCTTCCGTTTGGCCAACTGCTTTTAATTGTTCCTTGTAGTTTGGACCAAGTTTTTTGATTTGTTCATTATATTCTTTTGTTACTTCCTTTGAAGAAATCTCTTTTCCGTATACATCATCAAACGCTTTGAAGACGATCATTTTTCTTAATAGTGTTTGATTGTTTGATTTAACTTTTGGGTTATCATAAAAATCCTGAACTGTAAGTGTTCCACCTTTAAACGTTGCAATTGTTTCATTGGACTTGCTACAACCTGAGAATAGTAAAATAGCAAATCCTGAAAGGCACATAATCAGTAGTTGTTTTTTCAAAAAATTTCCCATCCTTTCCTTATTAAAGACAGTCTAACAGAAGAACCAGGCAGACAGTCTTTCATTTTCGTAAGGTTGCTGTAGACATTCTTAGTTCGTAAAAATTTTTTCTCTCTATGATGGAGAACATTTAGATATTTTTCACGAGACAAGAAAGAAAAGGGTTATTACACTTAATATAAAGGAGGGATGAAAGATGATCAGGATTATTCGATTGATTGGATCTGTTTTAATAGTCTTAGTTGGTTTTGTTTTAGGAATTCTTGTCAATAATGCACTTGCGGATATGTTTCTTGGAGACAGTGAATGGATTGGAGCAATTGCTGGTACGGTTGGACATTTAGTTGTTTTTTTACTAGCTTTATTTCTTGCTAGTAAGGTAGAAGGGAAAAAAGTGGAAGATTATGGTATTTCTGGACGAGGAAAAGACTGGGGATATTTAGCGGGAGGTCTCGTTGGTGGAATTGGAGTGTTTCTGCTTATTACTAGTCCATTATATTTGATAGGGGCGTATCGGTTAGATTCAGGAAACGCAAATATTGTGCCGCTGATCACGAGTTTTATTTTATTTATTGCAGTGGGGTATCCGAAGAGCTTTTATTCCGTGGCTTTTTTCAGCACCAGCTGCTTAGTTTTGGTCCATTAATAGCAATGATTGGATCTGCTGCATTATTTGCTCTTTTGCACGGATTGAATCCTAACATGACATTTCTGGCAGTTTTCAATATCTTTTTAGCAGGTTGCTTTTTCAGTGCACTTATCTACAGTACAGAAAGTTTATTTACGGCCATCGGTGCTCACATTACTTGGAATTGGACTCAAGGAGCTATTTTGGGTATACCAGTCAGCGGAACGCAAGAACAAGGTTTTTTCTCCACTCTGGTTCAATCGCAAAACACAATAGTTACTGGGGAAACTTTAGGGCTGAAGCGTCTATATCGACTACATTATTCTTGTTAGTCTTGATTGTTGGTTTGTTACTCTATGCATATAAAACAAAGCGGATGAAGAAATACACTGCTGTTTATCAATAAAAGATGAAGAAAGCAAGGCTGATATCGGTCTTGCTTTTTTAAGTCTTTCATTGATTAAACGAAAAAGTAAACAGATTCAAACGAATACACGACATCTTTTGTTAGATTTTCACAACTGACTGTCGTGTTCTCATCATTTTCATTTTATATAATTCCTTTATCAAATAGAAGGTAATTATATGGAGAGTGATTGAAATGAAGAAAACAGCGACCGTATTATTTGTTATTCTTGGGCTAAGTATAATTGCAGCAATGATTGGAATCAGTACTTCTGCAAATGAACGGACAAATGAAAATCTTTCATTTACTGTGAAAACTGATCGGATCGTTTATGACGTGACACAACAAGTCATTACTATTCTGATCAAAACAAATAAAAGCGTGAATGCTAGTGATATACATGCTGTTCTAACATATGGTTGGGATGGTAATGGAAGTTCAGAAAAGGTTATTGGGGAAGTTTATTTAAAGGACGTACAATGGACCGCTGGTATTGAGTATACAATAATGATTTCTGCAGAACTATCGATTGATGAGATCAAGAGTAAAGATAAAGTTGATTTGATTGTTTTTTATGATGGACAGATGACGATTACGGAGAATTTGAAACCAAGTAGTTGGACAGTTGTTGGACCGTCGAGCAGTACAGATAGTACGAGTAGTGAAAGCAGTACAGAAAGTACGAGTAGTGAAAGCAGTACAGAGAGTACGAGCAGTGAAAGCAATACGGAGAGTACAAGCAGTGAAAGCAGTACGGATAGTACGAGCAGTGAAAGCAGTACAGAGAGTACGAGCAGTGAAAGCAGTACGGATAGTACGAGTAGTGAAAGTAGCACAGGAAACACAAGTAGCGAAAGCAGCACGGGAAAAGTAAATAATGAACTTGATTTGGTACCTATCATACCAACTAAGGAACAAAAGAGAAATGCAGGGAGCAACCTAAAAAGTGTGCTAAAACAGTCTGATTTTGTTTCTCGTGGAATTGATCATCAAGAAAAAGCGAAAGAAACAGATAAGAGAAAAAGCGATTTACCAGAAACTGGTAGTAGAACCGTAAACAAGCTAATTACATGGATGGGTGTGTTACTCATTTTGATTGTAGGAGCAAGCTATTTTCGTTCTCTCTTCCATCGAGTGAAATAAAGAATAAAAGCAACAGATTTAAAATTGAATAAAACGATAGATTTTTGAGTGAATATTTCATTCGAGAGTGCTGTATTGCCTGGCGAAGTTGTAGCTTTGCCAGGTTTATTTTTGTTTACTAACATATTTGAGAAACAGGAAATAACAGGAACGCAAAGATTATTTTCTTTAAAATCAACAAGATGACCAGAAAGCAAGAGTTCGTTGAGCTCTTGTTTTCTTTTAGTTTTAGGAAGGAACATCCTGATTTTATCTTCGCTAAATCCAGTCAAAAGTTTTGCAGGTTGGTCGTAGATAATCGGTTTTTTCAATAAAGAAGGGGACGTACGAATCTCAATATATAGTTCACTCAAACTGAGCTCATCTATTCTGTGAACAAGATTTTTATAACTAATAGAATGAGTAGAGAGCATTTCGGTCACGCCATTGTTTGTCAATTTTAGTAAGTGGATAAATTCATTTTTGGTTAGTGGTTGACGAATTAAGTTCTGTTCGATAAACGGTATATCATGTGTGATAAGCCAACGTTTTGCGCGTCTAGAAGACGAGCAACTAGAACCTATATATAATTTAATCATGATACATTCCTCCAATAGCTAAATATTTATGAAATAATAACATGAAGAAATAGTCGAAAAGTGCCATTTATAGGTGTAAAATAAGAAATTGTTGTCACGTATAAAGGAACTAACTAGATAAGAAATACTATTAAATCAAGAAAGAAGGCATACGTATGTCAAACACAGCCGACGCATTCGTAGTGATCGATTTACAAAAAGGGGTATGTTTTGATTCTTCGACGATACACGGATTAAAAACAGTGACAGCATTAGTGAATAAAAGAATCAAAGCATACGAAACGATTGGAAAGCCAGTTATTTTCGTTCAACACGAAGATGATCAATTAGTACCAAAAACAAAACCATGGGAGCTATTGTCGGAATTATCTATTCCTGAACACAGTTATTTTGTGAGAAAAACCCATGCGAATTCATTTTATAAGACTAATTTGAGTATGTTATTAACTGAATTGGACTGTCATTCGATCGAATTATGTGGGGCGCAAACAGAGTATTGTATAGATACGACTGTGAAGTTTGCTCATGGATTAGGATACCAGCTTATGATGTGCAGAGGAGCAGCGACGACTTATGATCATCCTTTTATGAAAGCAAAGGAAACAATCGCTTTTTACGAGAATATTTGGGATAAACGATTTCTGACATTTTTGGAGCAATAAGCTGTTTCATTGTTTAAAGAAAAGCAGAATGGATAAACCAGTATCCATTCTGCTTTGTTACGTAAATTGAGAAAATAATCCTGTTCTATTTTTATGGGATAAACCGTTTGTTTTTTGTATAAAAAATGTTTGCGTTTACATATAATTCTCCTAGAATCATAAAAAGGAGTGAATCGATTGAGAACAAAACAAGTGTTAAAGGGAGCGTTGGTCGTCTTATTTGCTGTAAGTACAAACGTCCCGCAATGGTCAGTATATGGAGAGAGTATCTTTTCCGAATCGGGATCTAGGGAGGTCGAAACCACGGAAACAACTGATGCTAGAAACGAAACGAAATCGAGTACTTCACAAACAGAAACAAGTACTGAAACAACGGCTGAGACATCTGTTACTAGCACAGATCAAGAAACGACCGCTACCACAGATAACCAACAAACAGATGAAGCAACAGCTACAGAAACGCCAAACGACAAATCCTCTTCTGCTAAAGTAAGTGACAAAGAGAATGGGACAGAAAATGATGATATCGGTAAAGGCGAAAACTTCAATGGTAAGAAATATCTTAATTACTTCGGTAAACAGATGACAGATATACTTAATGGACCAGTAGATGAAATTAACGCACGACTAATAGGTTTAGTATTAAGTGAGCTTTTTGGTAAGGATTATGGTGTAGACAAAGAGATTATCAAACATCTGATTGCTACTTATCTATTGTATGATATCGCTTTTTCTAAAAATAGTGTGTTGATGTCAATGCTTGGAGGTACAGATGATGGTACGACGCCTACAGAAAACACAGGCTTCTATCCAAACACAAAACAACTTCATCAAACTGTACTAAACAAACAAGACGGCAAAATGATGGATGTGTATGCTTACTATGTCGACCAGGGTTCAGATAAAACAGTCATGATCCATGGCGGATTTAGAGGGAATTGGAATAATGGGATCGTTACAGAAGAATACAATGATTTTTATAAGGCAGGGTATAATTTATTATTTGTTGATTCCAGAGCAACTGGTAACAGTGGAGGCGATTATGTAACCTATGGACAATATGAATCAGATGATGTCCTTTACTGGATCAATCAAGAAGTTCGAGAACGTCCATCTCAAAAGATCCTGCTGTATGGTGGTTCCATGGGAGCAGCTACGATGATGTCTGTATTAGCAAAAGATATCCCAGTCAATGTCAAAGGAATTATTGAAAATTGCGGATTTGCATCAATCGATGAACAACTACGTTTTACGTATAGCCAGACAGTAGTCCCTGCATTACCGCCTGCCATAAAAAATCAGTTAGACATCATTGGGGATCAAGAGCATGAAGATTTGTTTATGGGGCTTTTGAAACAATATTATTTTGATCAGGAGATGCATTTGGATCCGACAGCCGCTCTACCTACGATTGGAATGTCTGGTTCATTGCCTAAATTGATCATCCATGGAACGGCAGATGATGTAGTACCTGTGTCTAACGCGCAAAAACTATATGAGTTAGCAGGAGGGTATAAAGACCTTTTATTGGTAGAAGGAGCAGGGCATGGAAAGGCACAGGAAGTTGACCATGCTGCCTACACGAAACATGTAACGGACTTTTTGAAAGTAGTGTTCCATGATCAGATAAACGTGAAATATGTGGATGAAAACAATAAAAGTCTACTCAAAGACCAGGACGAAATCTGGCTTTACGGAGCTTATGGAGAGAATTATGTGACAGAGCAAAAGACATTCGAAGGATACGAATTAGCAAATGTTGAAGGACCGACTGAAGGGGTTTTTAACGAGACGGCACCAACTATTATTTACCATTACAAAAAAATCCCAGTAGTTCCACCAAAAAAACAAGATCCGGCAGAGAATGCAGACAATAAGGGAAAGGATGAACCTCGAGATGATCAATCAAGTGATGATACGCTACCGATTCAGATGACAGTGAAAGTACAAAAAAAGACAGATACAAAAAAAGGAATGTTGCCGAAAACTGGAGAAAAGAAACATTCGCTTCTCATTTATTCAGGTGGATTTTTATCTGCTAGCACGATTATCACATGGATTTGGCGAAGAAAGAGAGGGTAAATGAATGAAATGGTTCAAGCGAATAGTGATTGCAGTGCCAGTTATCATCGTAGTTATTTTAGTCACTGTATTTTTGATTAATCAAATCACACCAAAGCCGATTAGTTTGCTTGTTAGAAAACAATTTGACACAAGTGAAAAAGAACAAGTATATGCCAGACCAGACGATTTCCAGCAAAAAATCAAACAAATCGATAGAAATAAAGAAATAACTTATCCTTCAAAGTACAAAAACAATCATATGGATATCTACACACCGAAAACGGAGAAGAAAAAGTTGCCCATCCTTTTCTGGATGCATGGAGGCGCATATGTAGGAGGGGATAAAAACGATTGTCGTGATTATTTGGAATACCTATGTTCAGACACGCAGCAGATCGTCGTAAATATCGATTATGAACGATCACCTGAAGCAAAGCATCCTACACCAGTTATCCAATTGAACGAAGCCATTCAAGCAGCCAAAAAAGAGATAAAAGAGCAAGCGGATTGGTCGAATATTTCGATTGGTGGCGATTCAGCAGGCGCACAAATTAGCGGAGAGTATTTGTTAGCACTTCAAAACGAAGAAATCAAAAAAGCCGATCAACTTGATCCAACTTTGGAGAACAAGCAGATCACAAAATTTGTTTCTTTGTCTGGACTACTAGACCCTTCTGCATTTACCCAAGTAAGTGATAAGATTTCTAGCTTTCTTTATGCAAAATGTGGATGGGCTTATTTTGATAGTAAGAACTTTGAACGTTTAGAAGACGTCAAACATTTAGCTTTAGCAAGACATGCAGACCGTTGGACGCAAAAAACATTCTTGACGGATGGGAACACAAATACGTTTACGAAACAAATGGAACAAACAGCTTCTGCATTTGAAAAAGTAGGAGTGAAAGTCACAAAAGTAGACTATACGAAGAAAAATGTTGTCTTGAACCATGAATATCAGTTTGATTTTAGTAATAAACAAGCGCAAGAAACATACCAAAAATTAGTAGCATTTTTCAAGGAATAAACGCTCATGATGTAAAAGAGGATGTGAAGAAACTGCTTAGTTCCGAGTCAGAAGGAACTAAGCAGCTTCTCAGGTTTGATGAATAGTGGGACTGGTGACTGAAGAGCTTGTAGGTACCGTGTATCAGTTCTCGCGAAAGAGACGTCCAGCCTATTGTCAAAAGATTGTTTATGGAAAATATTTATTCGGAATAAGGAAAGGTGATATGTTTTTTTTTTACGGTCTCTTTTACGTAAATTTTATAGTCAGATTTGTTGTTTCGATCGTTTAAAAAAGGCAACAAATCCGAATCCAGCGGAGGCAAAAAGGGATAAAAGACCGAGCGGTAAGCAAAAGAATGCTGGTTCTACTAATATTCCGTTGTTATTGATATAAGGCTGGGAGCAAAGATGAATAGCAAATAAAATCAATGCACTAGCGAAAAAAAGCAAAGAAATATGAATAGCTTTCATACGCAGCACCTCCTTTTTTTATAATTATAGGATAGATAGATTAAGAATTCATAAATGTGTCAAGTTTGTTAGAACGTGAACAAAAAATACCATCCATCTATCATAAGTAAGTTTGGAGCAAAGTTATCTCATGATAAATGAAAAAGGATTCATCCATCATATAGATAGAAAGTCATTAGTATATGTCTAGACCAATAATGGGAAATATGAGAAAATAATAGAAAAGGTTTAGGACACCCCCCAAAAAGAATTTCCCCAAAAATTCGATGTATCCTAAACTTTTTTATTTTACATAACAATCATAACAACTGTGAAATAAAATTACAAACGATAACCTAATATGTATTCGAAAGCCAGTTTTATCCGGAGAATGCTTAATTCATCAAATATTTATTTTTATTTTTTAGAAAATAAGAAACAAAACTAATAAAAAAAAGAAAAAATAAATTTTTTCCCTACTGTATACTATCCTTGTTATCGCATCTAATAAGTCACTCGAATAATACCAATACAACCTTCTCCAAAGATGTGATAACATACGTTCTAACCCACCGACTATTGATGTTCTGTACCACCCTTACAGAACCCGAAAAGCCACTACCAAATATTTGGTAATGGCTTTTTAGGTTTTAATGGATTTTTTACTTTTTCTGTTATAGTAGGATTCTTCCTTTTTTTAAAAAAGATTTAGTTGATTGAGTTAGTCGAATACAATCGTCAATTAGATGGAGGGTTGTCAGATGAGAAGAAGTTATTGAAAACACAAAACGCACCTACTGTTATCATCCAGTAGATGCGTTTAAAGAGAAGAACGAGAATCGTCCATATGAGGGTTTCCACTCCTTATGCAGATTTTTTTAATTCTTGCACTGCTTGTTCGATCGTAACACCTGTTGCTACATGATTGCTATTTTCTTTGTCAAAAACGACAAAGAGATTCAAATCTGTATCCAAGGTTACTCGATATTGTATATCTTTGTTATAGAATGTCATAGCCATTCTCCTTTCTTTAAATACTTGCTGAAAGGCAACGAACACGTTGATAACGAAATTCCATTTATAAGTATATCACCAATTGAAAGGTTTTCATAGTTAAGAAAGTTTAAAGTCAAAATTTAGCAATCATGTTGTAAAATAAAGTGGGGAGGGAACACAATGACAACTATATTTATAAATGCAAGTCCAAACAAAGAAGGTATGACTAGTAAGTGGGGAGCGAAAGTTCTAGAAGGAATAGATTATGAGAGGATCGATCTTGTAGATTTTCATATTGCTCAATTAGGTCAAGTCAAAGCTAATGATGATTTTGATGCCGTCATGGATAGATTGGCGAAGGCGAACTACGTAGTTATTGGTACACCGATTTATTGGTGGGATATTAGTGGACTGCTTAAAACGTTTATTGACCGTTGGACAGAATTATTCCAAATCGGACTTGATTCAGAAAACGCGCCATTGCACCAGTTACCAGTACTATGGATCGTCCAAGGAGCAGCGCCAGAAGAAGCCATACCAGGCATAGAGAGAATGCTAGAAAATATTAGTAAACGATTCATGATGGATTCACAAGGAATACTATATCAAAAGAAACAAATCTCTGAAGCAAACAGACAACTTAAACAAATGCTAGTAGATAAAAACAAATAAATGGAGAACAATAGGCGGCTCAAACGCGGTTATCCAACTTTTTTATCGATTCGAAGACAATAAGTTTTATATTTTATTGCATTATTCTTGTGTTATTAGAAAAAGCATGATATATTAAATAAGTAATCTATTTTGAAACGTAATTTGAGCGATATATCTACATAGATAAAACTCCTTTTGCCTATCAAATATTTATTGCAACGAAAAAACGTACATTGATACGTATCAGGAGGAATTTATTTATGAATAACGGTACAGTAAAATGGTTCAACGCAGACAAAGGTTTTGGCTTCATCACTGGTGAAGATGGAAATGATGTATTTGCACATTTCTCAGCTATCCAAGGCGACGGTTTCAAAACTTTAGAAGAAGGCCAAGCAGTGTCTTACGATGTTGAAGATGGTCAACGTGGCCCTCAAGCAATAAACATTGTTAAAGCTTAATAAAAATTGACTTTTAACCGTCTTTTCTTTCGAAAAGACGGTTTTTTTTGTACGAAGAAATTCATTGATCGTTGAATAGGCGGAAGGATGTTTTTCTTGGTGCTTTTTTGCTTCGTCCTTTGCTTTTTCATTTCATAGCTGTGTTTGTTTGTCAATAGGTATTTTCGAGAAGTATTTTACATAAAGTGGTGTATCGATTATTAAAACAATAAAAAAACAGATAAACTATTACTTTTGCATAATTATTTAAAGAAAATTAAAACGAAAAAGCCTAATAGTAGTAAGATTTTAAAAGGATTTTTTTTGTTTTTAGATAACGATATTTATTTGATTAATTTTAATTATGTCTTTTATTTTAAATGTATTGAGCTTATTTTTTTATTTAAAAATAACTATGTTATGTATTATGAAAGTTATAAGAGTTTTTAAATAAAATTTAAGAACATTTAGAAATTATTAAGCTTTAACTGAAAATAAAAAAACGAAATGTTATTATTTTAGTCTGTTTTCAGGGGGGGATAATCTTATGATAAAAAAACTATTTTTACTATCAACATTAACACTAGCAATGGCAGGTTGTTCTACAACCGATTCGGCAACTGAATCAACAACAGAAACAACTGAAGACACGACAGAAGAGGTAAAAGTTGAGACGATCACAGAAGCCGAAGTCGACGAAGCACGGGAACGCTGGGCAGAAGCAATCATAAGTATCGGTAAAGCAAGCGAAGAAGGTATGGAGGAAGCAACAGAAAAAGCAGAAGAAGTCATCGAGACATTGTATGCATACGACGAAGGTGCTGTGCTTTTTAAACCAACTAAAGCTGCAGAGTTACCATTCAGGGCAACAAAAGAAGAAGCACTTTCTTATTTCGTTGGCGGTGATATCAGCGAAGATTCTGGTTTTGCGTTAGAACCTTGGACAGACATCCGCTTCGACAATCATGAAACGATCATCGATACGGATTCAGCAATCGCATCAGGAGAATATTACTTTACTTCTGGGAAAACGGGTGATGAAACAAAAGTAGAATATACTTTCGGATTTATACGTGATGACGAAGGTAACCTGAGAATCAACTTGCACCATTCGAGCTTACCCTACGTTGGTTAAGACTTTTTCGATGAGTAAAGAGTAGAAGAGTTTTTCATGTTATATTAGAGCGTGGGACAAAAGTAAAGAAAAACTTTTGTCTCACGCTCTAAACATGTGTAAACGGCGGAAGCAGAAGCAACTCCTTCGGAAATAAGCTGAAATTCACAAAGATTTGAAAAGCAATTTTCGTGAATTACCTCTTATTTCTTGGAGTTAAACGCTTCTATCCCAGCCTCTTTTTTAGGTAAGATAAATTCCTTTTTGCTCCAAATTTGCTAAACACTCTGCTAGATACACTTCATCATGTTCCGGATAAATCGGAACGCTACGTTCTACAGTAGGCAAATCAAAAAATGCTTCGCATGATTTGCCACGGTACATAGGATCTGTCCATTCTGGTGCTGGGCTGTAGCCACGCTTTTCCATTTCGTCCATGACAAGTTGATGATATTGAAATAATTTATAAGGAGAATAGTGGAAGACATAATCTACAGTAGCGTGTTTCTTTCCCCAACCATTTCCTCTTAACGCACAGCATTCTCGATGTTGTCCTAAAAGCTGCTGACGAGGAAGCTTTGAAATCAATTTTTCATGCCATAAACGCATAGATACATCTCCTTTTTGTACATAGTTTGTTCACTTTAAACATTAAATGAAAAAACCAGCACAATGGCTGGAAAAAATCATTTCAGTTTGCTTGCTGTTTCTGAGCGACCAATCAGGTAGTCAACGGAAATATCGTAAAAGTCGGCGATGTAGATCAATTCAATGATACTTGGAATTTCTTCCCCTTGTTCGTATTTACGATATTTGAATAAAGGAATACTTAACGCGCTAGAAACAGCTACTTGGGATAAAGATCGGCCAGTTCTTAAAAAATTCAGACGACAACGTAAAGTATCCAGTAAAATAGCTTCTTCGATACTCATTTAATCACCTTTCATCATAATAGGATAGTTGTAATGACCATAGAAAGCTACACAAACAATCAATAGGACTCAATGTTTTTTATTTAAACGTATCAAATAAAGAATGACGATTAATAGAGACAAAACCAACCCTGATAATTCTTCTACAAAAACACTATCAGGTTCAAAGTAGTTGTAATTAAAAACCTTCCACATAAAATAAATAACCGGAAGAGTCAAAACAGCTAAATAAAGCCGTTCTTTGTTCCAATGCATAAGATAAAAAATAATTGCGATCAGGACGACCGAAGGCAACCAAAACAAAACTCTAACCAACGTAATCATGTAACGGACTCCTCAACATTTCTTCTAATAAAAGATAACATGTTATTGCATACATCACAAATGAAATGCTAGGAAAATCAAAGAAGAATAGACCGATGAAAAAGCGGAACAGCTCTCTGCTCATACGCGAGAACTGTTCCGCTAAATACAAGTTATCTATCTAGAAAAAATCAATGGATTGATATTTAAGTAATTCAATACATATAAAAAGAGGACGATTGCATTCATTAAAAAGGAAAGAATGATGATCCCGTAACGAATAGAAACATATTTAACAAATATTTCTGTCTGGACACGTGCATATTTTTTTCCTTTGTAGCTGATTATCATGATGAGAAGGAGAAGGGTGATCACACCTTGGAAAATCATTCCAACAAACACGACTTCTGAACTTTGATGATTGTATTGGAGAAAGTAAGCTGCTGCCGCAACCAAATCGAATAAAATCGCAATAAATGGCAAAATAATCACTCCTAGCATTGAGAATTTTTAAAAGAATAGCATTTCTTCTAAAATAAGCAAGTAAAAAATAGTCAAGTTTCAAGTCAAGTAAATAAGAATAAATATATCATATTATTTATATTTTGAAGCTTGTGAGCGTCTATAATTCGTGCTATAGTTAAAAAGTAACTAAAATATATCTCATGATGATGTACCTTTAGCTCAGTTGGTTAGAGCAGACGGCTCATAACCGTCCGGTCGTAGGTTCGAGTCCTACAAGGTACATAAGAGGTTGTGAAAAAGCTGCCCTGCATCAACTAATAAGAACAGCCAAGTAAAAACAGCTTCTTATGTTTTTAACTTGGTTGGACTTATTACCGCAGATGCAAGCTTTTGAACACCGTTTAAGGAAGAGGTTGTGAAATCAGCGTTTTGACCTGAGTATTAGAGAAACAAACGGAAAAATAGTTCCTCATATTTTGCCGTTTGTTAAGCTAATACCGAGAGTCAGCTGATTGAACACCATTTAAGAAAGAGGTCGTGAGCCTACCGTTTAACTCTGAGTCACAAGGAGCAATTTCAAAAAACAGCTTCCCATGTTTGTTGAATATTGTGACTTGTGACTGAGGAGTTGGCAGGAGAACACTGTTTACCAAGGTGTCATGGAAAAGCCAATATACTTTTGTAGAAAAAGCACGTAAGACTGAAAACAGTTCTTCGTGCTTTTTCTTTTTTATTTGCTTGCTAAATGATAATAGAACTTATATAAAGAATAGACTGTAGCATACGTGTGACTGTCTATTTTTAGGTTCAATGATCGAAACATTGAAATCTTTCAGAAGTTCCAACGCAGATTCTCCATGTTTTCTACTAGAAACTAACGTTGGATCAACAAAAAAGTCAGCTTCAGGAAACGCACTCTGCAAGCCTATCAAATTAGAGAGCACACATAAGTTTGTTTCGATCCCAACCACTTCGATCTCTTTTTGTTCTTCTTTGCTTTCAAACAAAGTCTCCTTGATTTCAGCTAAAGTTTCAGGGGGGATCGTAAAGTAATACTTTTTGATCACTCGTTCATTTCCTTGGGGAGAAAGAAGAGGGATCAATTGCAAATCTTCCCGTTCCTCTTCTTTGTCCTTCAGTTCGACTGGAATATCCCGTGTGAATAGAATATATTCCTTGTTTTTGCGTGCTTTAGCTAATCGTTTAGCAATGCGTTCCGCCAATTGGTCTGATTCTGGAATATAAAATTCGCTATTTGGATCAAGAATATGATTTTGCATATCGATAATAACTAACATTTTCTTTCCTCCTACGTTCATGACGTCATTTTTTTATTTTCAATAGAAGTTTTTTAAAATATAAGCAACCCCAGCTTCCTCATTCGTCAGTGTTACTTGGTTTGCAATTTCTTTTACTTGCCGCTGTGCATTCCCCATCGCAATACTCAACCCACTATAATTCAACATAGCAATGTCGTTTTCTTGATCGCCAAAAGCCATGATATCACTCGACTCGATTCCAAGGTAATCCGCCAGAAAAACAAGTGAATGAGCTTTAGTGATACCTGTAGGCGTGATTTCTAAGAAATGCGGATCAGAGAATACTGAATTGATGCCGTCTGCTTGCAGATCTCTTTGTAACTTCTGTAGTTTTTCTTCACTCTTATCTGTTAACGCTAATTTAAGATAGCTAAGAGAAGGATCTTCTAACATACTTAAAATTTGATCAAAAGAATGATTCTGCAGATTGAAATGTTCATAATAGGGGTCGTCTTTGACAAGATTTGACTCATCGAATGTCAGCTGATCATCTTGGGTTTCTCGGCTGGCAATAATTGAGATTTTTGCTTCTTGAGCATAGAAGAAGGCTTTTTTCAGAGTATCGATATCTATTTTCGAACGTCTGAGAACCTTTGCCATCTTTCCATCCTTCATTTCAGCAATCAGCGAACCATTGGAAGAAATCAAATAGCCGCCGATCCCTAATTCGGAAAAAATATCTTTAGCAGAAATGCTGTTCCTTCCTGTAGCTACTGTTACGATTCCGCCATTTTCATCAAATTTCCGAAGTGCCTGGATATTTTCTTCTGGTATCTTTCCATTTCGATCAAGCAAGGTACCGTCTAAATCAATCGCTGCTAGTTTCATTTTATCTTCCTACTTTCTTTTTACATATCTATTTTCCTGTTACCTTAAGATTAAATGAGAAATTAAAAAAATGAAACTAACTTGCTTTGCCGTTATGAATTTTTTCAAAAAACATTCTTAAGAAAAAGGTGGCTATATAATAGTAGTTTTTGGTCAATACTTTTGAATAAAAAGCCATGAAAAACGAATAGTTAGCGCTTACTGATGCGTTTTGTAATAAAAAAATTTTAAAATATTCAATGAAAACAAAGCATATATTTTGCTTTAAAGCCAAATGAGGAATATTCTAGATGTAGAACAGGTTAGAAAAAGATTAGAAAAAGGAGTGATTTTGATGGAGAAGAGATACGGCGTAGTTCCTGTGGTGACTGCTTCAGACGAAAATTATGCTCCTTACTTGAGCGTGATGATCGCAACTGCATTAGAAAATTGCAATAAAGCAAGACGCATAAAATTTTATGTGATTGACGATGGTCTATCAGAATATAGTAAACAAGGATTGGAAGAAACGGTAAATAAATATTCAAGTAATGCAAGTATCCAATTCCTGACAGTGGAAAAAGATATCTACGAAGACTTCCTAGTCAGCGACCATATCACAACTACCGCTTACTTAAGAATTTCTTTACCCAACTTATTAGCTAAAGAGGATTATAAGAAAGTCCTTTACTTAGATTCAGATGTGTTAGTGCTAGACGATATCGTAAAACTATATGATGAACCATTAAATGGAAAAACGATCGGCGCCATTATCGATCCAGGACAAGTGAAAGCATTGGAAAGATTAGGAATAGATTCCGATGACTTGTACTTCAATTCAGGGGTGATGGTGATTGACATCGATCAATGGAATAAAAAAGAAATTACAGAAAAAACTATCCATTATTTAAGTGAAAATGGTGATCGAATCATTTATCACGATCAAGATGCTTTGAATGCTGTCCTTTATGAAGATTGGGAACAACTTCATCCAAAATGGAACATGCAGACTTCTTTGATTTTTGAACGACACCCAGCACCAAATGAAAAATATGAACGTCTGTATAAAGAAGGAAATGAAAAACCTTCAATCGTTCATTTTACAGGACATGATAAACCTTGGAATACGTTGAAAGATCATCCGTATACCAATTTATACTTAAAAAAATTAGCACACAGTACTCTAACGAAAGTAGGCGAGATCAATGAATAAAAAAGAAATAGCAGTAGTCGCAAGTTGTAACACAAAATTCGTACCGCATTTAGCTGCGTTATTTGTCTCAGTATTAGATAATTGCAACCCGTCTAAATTTGTTCGGTTCTATGTGATTGACGACGATATCGATTTTGAAAGCAAACAGCTTTTACGTTTCTCAGTGAAAAATGCACGAATGAATTCAGATGTAGAATTTTTGAAAATCAATAAAGAATTCTTTACAAATGTAGTAATCAGCGATCGTATTCCAGAAACAGCTTATTACCGCATAGCGATTCCGGAATTGTTCCGCGGCACGGAAGTTGAACGTATCTTATATATGGATTGCGACATGATTGCTTTACAAGATATCTCTAAATTATGGCGTCTTGACTTCGGTGATTCAATCGTAGCAGCTGTTGAAGACGCTGGGTTCCATCAACGATTAGAAAAAATGGAGATTCTAGCTAAATCAATGCGTTACTTCAACTCAGGATTGATGCTGATCAATGTAAAAAAATGGTTAGATGAAAATATTACGCAAAAAGTATTAGACTTCATCGAACATAATCCAGAAAAATTAAGGTTCCATGACCAAGATGCATTAAATGCAATCTTACATGATCGTTGGCTTCCGCTTCATCCGCGTTGGAATGCACAAGGCTATATCATGGCTAAAGCAAAGAAACATCCAACAGCAGCAGGTGAACGTGAATACGAAGAAACACGCAACAATCCTTACATTATCCATTTCTCAGGACATGTGAAACCTTGGAGCAAAGATTTTGAAGGACCAACGAAGAAATATTACGAAAAATATGCAGGGATGACGGCGTTCCGTTGTGTGGCTAAATTCCCTAAATATCCAAAATATGCAAAAATTCAACAAAAAACAGACGTAGTTGTTAAATAATACAAGACTACAACTGAACAGGGGGAGTAGGAATGGAAATTACACTGTCTAAAAATGCAGTAGAGACGTTAATCGAAAAAGTGGGGGAAAATACAAAAATTGCACTCGCTCTCATCAATGATTCCGATCCATTTTTAAGGGATAAAGGTGCTTTTGCAAAAGGCAGCTTTTTCCAAATCATTCCTTTTGTTTCGGAATTTGGAGAGTATGCAACAAAAATCGAGCATCCTTTACTGGAGATCTATACATCTAAAGTAGAACAAAGTTATTTCGGTAAACGACTAAACATGGATTTTAATAAACAGCTTGACAGCTTCTCATTAGAAAATGAAAGTGCAGTACTCGATTATAATATCAAATTAAAGAACTGCTTCTTCAGCTAATCGTTTTTGAAAAGTCCAGAAAGGAGGTATACATTGAGATACTACTTTGTGGATGATGAAAAGAAAGTCACAGAAACAGATGAAAACAAATACAATTGGCTTATTTTCGATAATAAAAAGCCAGAAGAGATCCAGCAGGCAATCAAAGAATTTGAGCTTCCAGATGATATTTTCGTAGGCACGGAATATCCGGAAGAAGTTTCTCGGATGGAGCGCCTTTATGAGACCAAATTAGCGCATCCATTTTCTTTGGTTGTGATCAATCTGGATCAGTCAGATAATCGTATCGAAAAAAAATTGACACCGATATCTTTTGTACTTTCCGATAATCTCTTGATTACATGTATTGATAGAAAGACCGAGTTCGTGGATCGCTTGATGACAAAGCATGGAGATCATTTAAACTCGTTTGAAAAGATCATCACGTATACATTACTGGATATTTATACCCATTACGTGAAAGAACTAAGAGAAATGAAGCATAGAATTGACGCTTTGGATAAAGCAGCTCGTAAAACGACGGAGAATGAGGAACTGTATAAACAGGCAGATCTTGAAAGAGACATTGTGTATATCGATCATACCTTAAGAGATCAGCGGAAAACGATGAATCAATTATGGAATTCTGAAACGTTTATCAAACGTTTAGACGATGAACAATTGCTTTATGATGTCCATTTGAGGCAGCGCCAAACAGAAAAAATGATCGAGATCTATCGAGACTTATTGGAGAGTATTGGTGATTTATTCAATGGGATGATGGACAATAATCTAAACCACATCATGAAATATCTAGATTCAGCTGCACTAATCATCTCCGTTCCGGCGTTGTTTGCAGGGATTTGGGGAATGAATACAGGAGGGTTGCCGGGTAAAAGCTCTGCTTTAGGATTTATCCTCGTAGTATTCGGCTCTTTGATAGCAGCGGCGGTTTTAGGCTACCATCTATACCGAAAAGATTATACGAATTAAACAAACTATTTAAAACAGGTATCAAACAAAGAAATTTGTTTTGGCAATACAATTTAGAAAAACTAGGAGGAATACAGCAATGACAGAACCAAAATTAATCGATCCGCGAAATCTGTACCATACGGAGAAATTTCCTAAGCAAGATCAGGATACGCCAGCTTTACAACAGAACATGATTCCTGTTCCTGATTGCGGAGAAGAATCCTATGAGGGCAGTAATCAGCTGGAAAACCGACGTGTACTCATCACTGGTGGCGATTCAGGGATCGGTCGTGCAGCAGCGATTGCATTTGCTAGAGAAGGTGCAGACATCGCTCTTCAATTCTTCCCAGGAGAAGAAAAAGATGCAGAAGAAGTAGCTAAATACGTCAAAGATGCAGGACGTAAAATCGTCTTACTACCATTTGATCTTCGTGATGAACAAGCACCTAAAGAAATCATTGAAAAAGCAGTAAGTGAGCTTGGTGGGCTAGATACGATGGTATTGAATGCAGGACAGCAAATTTCTTGCCAGTCCATTGTTGAACTGCCACTTGAACAAATCAAAGACACATTCATGGTCAACATCATCGCTATGTTTGCTTTAGTGAAAGAAGCAGTTCCGCATATCCCAGCAGGAGGAGCGATTGTTACAACAACATCTGTCCAAGCCTTCAATCCAAGTGAACATTTATTGGATTATGCAGCAACAAAAGCTTCAATCGCTAACTTTACGATTGGCTTAGCAAAACAACTTGCTCCTAAGGGAATCCGTGTAAATGGCGTAGCCCCTGGTCCAATCTGGACACCGCTACAACTAGACGAAGGTCAGCCTTCTGATTCAATTCCTGAATTTGGTCAGCAAAGTTTACTAGAACGTGCAGGTCAGCCAGGAGAATTAGCACCGGTCTATGTCTTCTTAGCATCGAATAAAGCAAGTTATGTCACAGCTCAAATCTACGGAGTAACTGGTGGAGAAGCGATCAACTTATAAAAAGTTGATCGTTTCACCCCTATGAGGAGGTGCGAAAATGAATAAAGGAGTAAAAACGCTTGGAGTGATCGGAACGTTACTTTTGCTATCTATACTTTTGTTTGCGATACTATTAAGTGCAGCCTATCCACTGCCTTTTCAATTAGAGAAGTTTCGATTCTTTTCCATTACTAATTCATATGTGCAACAATATGTATTCTGGCTTGCTGTTGCATTTGCTATTTTGACGATTATCACGTTGCTTGTTTTCTTGTTTTATCCAAAAACGATCGGAACCTTTTTACTGAAACATGGTGATGGGGAGTTGACGTTGGATAAAAAAGCAATCGAAGGAATGGTTCGTTCTCACTTGCATGAAGATGAATTTATCCATTCACCAAAAGTAAATGTCAAAGCAACGAAAAACAAGATCGCCGTCAATGTAAAAGGGGAGTTGAAACGAACTTCAGCACTCATTGGTAAAACGGGAACATTGATGAAAGAAATCGAAAACGAAGTACAACACATATTAGGCACAAAAGAGTCAGTGAAAGTATCCGTGAAATACACAGGCTTTGAAGAACCAGCTAAACAAAGTAATGACCGCAAACGAGTAGAATAGGGGGGACCAAAATGAAAGAACTATTTTCGACATACAAGCTCCCTATCATCTTTGGGGTACTTGGGTTGATATTAGCCGTTTTATGGATAACCGTCGGCTTTTTCAAGACTTTATTGATCTTGATCATGGCCGCTATCGGTGTCGCTATCGGTTTTTATTTGAAACAAACGAAAATCTTAGATCACTATTTTAAATCTTAGGAGGAAACATCCATGAATAACAATAACAAAAATAATAATAACAATAAAATGAACAACCAAAAACCAGTGTCTGCACATCCAGACCCAACGACACCAAACCAATCAAATGGTGTGAACGATGAAAAGAACAAAACAGCACCAGTATCTGCACATCCAGATCCAGTCGTGCCAAATGTTCAACAAGGTGTAGAAGAAAAGAAACATGACGCAGAAAAACATGCGCCTCATCATCCCGGCTCTCCAGAATCTAAAGTTCCAGAACAACATGATGCAATCGATCCTTCTAAACCATTAGAGGAACAAAAGCACCCTTCTGATCATGCGAAAGCACAAGAAAAACTTGGTTCTGAACACTCAAATGGACAAGAAAAATTTGGTTCACAACATACAAATGACCAAGAAAACCATGGCTCTGAGCAGGAAGATTCGATGCGCGGTGAGTTGAATTATGAAGACAAAGTGGTGCAAAAAATCATTGGAATCGCAATTGAACAAGTAGACGGTTTATTATCTGCAAACGGTGGTTTCTTCTCTAATATGGCAGGAAAACTTGTGAATACAGATAATGTAACGGCTGGGATCGAAACAGAAGTCGGTAAAAAACAAGTAGCAGTTGACATGGATATCATTGTGGAATATGGCAAAGATATCGAAAAAATCTTTGAAGAAATGCAAGAAGTAATCGGCAAAGAAGTAAAAAATATGACACACTTAGACGTCATCGAAGTTAACGCTAACGTAGTGGACATCAAAACAAAAGAAGAATTTGAAAAAGATCAAGAAACAGTGCAAGACAAAGTAACTGACGCAGGGAAAAAAACCGGTGAATTTGCTTCTAATCAAACAGATAAAGTAAAATCAGCAGCTGGAAGCGGCGTTGAAAAAGTAAAAGAAAATACAGAGCCACGCGTTCAGTAATAAGGAAGCAAAACATTAGGAGGAACGAAACATGGGATTTATTTGGTCACTTATCGTCGGAGGAATTATCGGAGCAATTGCAGGAGCAATCACGAATAAAGGTTCTTCGATGGGGATTATTGCAAATGTCGTAGCAGGTTTAGTTGGATCAGCACTTGGCCAAGCATTATTAGGTTCTTGGGGACCAAGTATTGCAGGAATGGCAATCGTACCATCATTGATTGGTGCCATCATTTTAGTACTGATTGTCTCATTTTTTGCTAGAAAACTGTAAAAAGACTTTTAATAAAAAGGTCGTGAAAAAGCTGTTCTGCATCAAGTAATAAGAACAACCAAACAAAAATAGCTTTTCATATTTTTCGTTTGGTTGGGCTTATTATCGAAGATGCAAGCTTTTTATTCGAAATAAGGGGCTGTGACAAGATTTTGTCATAGCCCCTTGTTTGTGTGGGTAAATTCCCAATTAGATTTTTAAAAGTTTTTTAAAGAAAAACCAGTATGTTGACCAGTTTTTCCTTAACTGTGTCTTTATTGATACAGATAAGCTTTCTCCACCTTTTTTTAATAAAACAATGTCTCCCTAAATTTTCTTGAGAGAGGGAAGGTGAACATACAAAATAGTACGACCACTTGAAAGTCCCAGATGATCCACAAATGAATCGTATGATACTGATGAAGTAAAAAGCAATGGATCAGAAACTCAAAGAGATTGAAAAAGACAAGGAAGAAATAATATCTCTTTTTTACTCTTGTCTGTTTTAGCCAATAATAGCTCGTAAAGTAATCTAGACAAACAAATAGAAGTAAACAAAGTTTCGTAAGAGCAGTAATCGCATCATGTTGCTCAGCTAGACGATTGACGAGCAGAAAGAATGTTGGTAATGGAATATAGATCACGAGTAATGAAAGAAAAAAGTAAACGATGAATGGCATACTATTCCTCCTAATTGTGTGAATTCGTCCTCATTTTAAAATAACGATATTTGTTTGTGAAGCTTTTTCGTGTCGTAACAAATGTTATCTAATGTATTTTTAAATAAATAATCATTATTATCAAATTAACGTTAAAAAGAAAAATGAGTAGTGGATCGTTGTTATTCGAAACATTCTGTCAAAAACTCCATATTAAATGGTAAAAAGTGGCATTACATAATAGAAAGACCCCCTTTACAGTATAAATGTGGGAGTTTGCTCCCGCATAAAAACAAAAAGAAAGGAGTGGGAGACACCCAGTTACGATTATTGGGGAGAGAACTACATATTCAAAGATCGTAAGAAGGGGAACAGAAGCAATTCACGTACAATGCTGACCGTCAAGTTTGTCACAACAAATGATCGTTAGGTGTTTAGCAAAATAAATACTATTTGATCGATCAGACTTGTGTCAATTGAGCAAAAGCTACGGAGGTTAGAAACAAACAAAACTATTTTTACACTATTTATTTATGTTTAAAACAAGAAAATAGCATACCTTCTTTGCTGACGGTTTAAAACAGACCGCTATTGATCTGTATAGGAAAAATAAAGGAGGTAAAACATTCATTGAAAAAAGTAAAAAAGTTATTGACTAGTACACTATCGTTGGGACTGGCTCTAGGGAATATGGGCGGTACCGTAGTAGAAGCCGCTTCTGCCTTACATTCGATTGAATTACCAGTATTAAGGCAATTACGCCCTCAGGAAGAGAAAGAACAGGAAGAAACAAAGAAAGAGGAAAATAAACCACGAGCATCTACCTTGCCACGATTACCAATAGAAGAAAAAAAAGAAACAAACCAAGTTGATTATATGTTCCCAGAGACACGATTGACTAGATGGACAATGGAAGAAGTGGTAACAGAATTAATGGATTTTTATGAACGATATTTTGTATACAGATTCAATGAAGCGATGGCAAATCATGACCATTCCTTTACGCGTGGGGAATTTTTAGAACTAACATATGACACAGATATGGATGTTCATGATGTACCAGAAATTGATTCTCCAAGTTTTTCTTCCAATGTACTTTCTTCACTTGGGATAACTAGCACAAGTATAGCAATCGGATCTACTTCAGATGATTTTTCTGCTTTTGTAGATACAAAGAGCGGGAATTGGAGATTTAGGGCGCTGATGGTTAATTGGGGCGACCCCTATAAGATAAGATTAACTAGGATAGGCGACGAACGAAACTTAGGTAATGAAAGTATAGAGCTACGTGTTCAAGTGTATCTTTCCGGACCTAATGCGTCTCATAGACAACACAGATTAATAAATTTCCACTCTGCAGCAAAATCAATGGGAGAGCTTGGAGTCGAAGCCAAATCTGGCACACATAATTTATGGGAAGGCGATGCGGTACCAGATCCTTCTGATTATGTGACGATTGATCGGAGTAATGTCAAATGGGATCTGAAGACAGAATGGGAAACTCCACCTAGAATGGATACAATTGGTACTCAAAATACTAGAATCAAAGTAACTGAAGATACTTCTGGCAGAACGACTACTGTAACTGTGCCGATCACGGTTCAGGATAGAGCACTACAAATCACTGGAAAGGCTGGTCCGCATTCCATTTACGTGAGCGAAGCAATCCCTAATCCTGCTGACTACTTTGAAGTGAGAGACCCTCTTGGACAGACCCATCAGTTAGAGTGGCTCGATGCTGATACGAGCTCAGTTGGTACGAAAACGTGGCGGGCAAAAGCAACGGCTGCTGATGGACGTGAAGCTACTGGTTCGATCACGATGGATATTCTTCCTCAACCAGAGTTAGAACTAAAATTGAAGGATGTAGAAGATCGACATCTCGGTGGAAATTATCCTGCACTTTCCTCTTCATTCCGTGAATATATCCAAGAAGCGACGATGGAAGGGCAAAGGCTTAATACAGCTGACTTAGAGTTTGTCGCCGATGAATCAACAGAGCCAGATTCTTCTATCGTAGGAGAACAGGCGCTCAAACTGACTGTTCAAACGAGACACCCTGTTACAGGTCGAATGATCAAAGGAACAGCTGAAACAACAGTCAATATTCGTTGGGGCGACACGTTCTTATTGAAAGCCCATGATGGACGATCAGCTGGAGCATACGCTTTCCAGTTGAGGAATGGGAATAATGCTCGAATCGTGGCAACTCGAGGATTAGATTCTCCTCTCGATGAACGGATTGGTCTTGAAGATTCGTTGTATTACTCTATTGAGGTGCTACGAAATGACCGACAAGCTTATTACCATGAGGTGCCGGGAAGAGCTACTCTACAGCAAGTGATCACGACATTCGGAAATGGAAATGGATACCTTGATGTACAGTTGGGCGATATCATCAATATTCACCATCCACAAAAGAGTGCAGGAAGCTCAGTCTTGATGGTAGAAGAAGAAGAACAGGACTTCACTTACGGAACAGATAACGCCTATTATCGTGTCACAGCTTTCGGATTTGAACCACTTCCTGTACTCCCTGATCCGGCGATCCAACTGAAATTGAAGCCAATGGAAGAACGTACATTAGGAGAAACTTCTGCGTCACTGGCAAGTACGTTTAAAAATTATATCGAAGAAGCCACTTTTGAAGGGGAATCAGTTGCGATCGAGGATTTAGAATTCGTCGCAGCAGAATCGACAGAGCCGACGAATACGATTGCTGGCAAACAAGATATTCGGATCACGGTACAAGCGAAACACCCGATTTCTGGGGAGACGATCAAAGGAACAGCCGAAACATCGGTCAATTATCTTTGGGGAGATACATTCATGATCAAGTCAAGCGAAGGTGGCTCAGCAGGAGCTTATTCCTTACATCTAAGAAGTGGGAATGCAGCTAGATTAACCGTTACCAGTGGGTTGCCTTCAGCATTAGATGAACGGGTCGGTACGGAAGAATCGATGCACGCCTTGTATTATTCTTTGGAAGTCCTGAGAAACAATCAGTCAATCTACAATTATGAGGTACTTGGTAGAGGAACTCTGCGGCAAGTGATCAATAACTTTGGGAACGGGAATGGCTACTATGATGTACGATTGGATGATGTAATCAAGATCTATCACCCACAGAGATCACCGAACAGCTCAGTTGTCATGATCGATGAAGAAGAACGGGATTTCACTTATGATTCCGAATATGCTTATTACAGAGTGACTGCATTCGGACTAGAACCGATTCCAGTGATGGAAGCAGAAGGGACTTCGCAAACATTCTCTTTGAGGGAGGACGTCAGCACATTAGATGTCAAAGAACTAGTCAAAGATGTCACGATTAATCATCAAAGTATCTCAGAAGATCGTTACACGATCGAACAAGTGTCAGAGATTGACACAAGTACAACTGGAAAACGAACGACAAAAGTAAAGATTACGATGAATGATGGGTTAGCTGAAACCGAAATCGAAGTGCCTTATGAAGTACAGTGGGGAAGTACATTCGTTCTTCGAGGACTGGAAGAAATGACCGTCGGCGCGTTTAGTTTATTAAAAGAAGGCGATCAGTTAGCAATCCATGCTTCTCCTGGTTCAAGCAACACGGACTTGAATCGTCCAGTGAACAATCCGTTCGGCAGAGGAATCTATTATGCCATCGAAGTGCTTGAAAATGACACGCGAAAATACAACTATGAAGTAACAGGGAATACCTTGATCCGTCAAGCAGTAAACGGCTTCAACAACGGGCAGCCGTTAGCAGTCAATGTAGGAGATACCATCAAAGTCTATCACGCGGAGACACAAGGAAGAAATCTTCTGATGATGGATGAAATGGTCAGAGATTACACAGGTGGTTCTAATTATGCCTATTACAGAGTAACGGAAGAAGGATTCGAGCCATTTACAGATATCAAGGCTGATCCGATTTCACAAGAACTGCTGTTAGGACATGAGACGAATACAGTGAATCCGGCAGAATTGATCCAAAATGTGACATTCAACGGACGTCCGCTAACGAGTGATCTTTATACGGTGGAACAATTGTCTAACTTCGATACGACAACAGTGGGAGAAAAAGGGGTTCGTGTGAGAGTAAGCACGACTGATGGTACTGGGTTCACAGAAGTGAAGATCCCTTATGTAGTGAAATGGGGAAGTACGATCCGAGTCAAAAACAATGACGGCGTAACGATTGGCGCATTCAGTCTAATTAAACAGACAAATCCGAACAATCAGAATACTCAAATGATGATCCGAGCATCTCAAGGTGTGGCAAATACAGAGTTGTCCAAAGTAGTGCATGATTATTCCGATCGCTCGATTTATTATCAATTCGATGTGATGAACAAAGATAATACCACTAGCAGATTCACATATGATGTAACAGGAAACCGAACGATCGAACAAGCATTGTCTCGATTCAATAGTGGACAGCCATTGAATGTCAACGTAGGAGACATTGTCAGGATCTATCATACGAAAGAGTTTAGACGAAATATGTTGATGGAAGATGAGCAGGAGAAGAACTTCACTTACGGTTCTCAATATGCTTATTATGAAGTCACAGAATATGGGTTCGAACCAAGCGGGAAAATTGATGTAGAAGCTAATAAAGTAGAAATCCCACGAGGTGCAACGGATCTCGATCTTAAATCATTTATCAAAAATGTAAAAGTAAATGACAAGGTCATTCCAGAAAATCTTTATACAGTCTCTTTAAATTCTGAAATCGACACATCGACTCCTGGTCGGAACAATGTCGCAGTCAACGTGACGACTGACAGTTCTTATGGCGGTTTTTCAACAGAATTGAATATGCCGTATGAAGTACGTGATCACACGACGGAATCCAGTACGAATGAATCACAAAATAATAACACGAATAATGATGGAACAAGCGGCAGTACGGAACGAAATGAAGGAACGACACCAAGCATCCAAGATGATCCAACAACAAGTGCAGATAATGAATCTTCACTGAATATGCCACAAACCAATGCAACTAGGAATACTGCATGGATGTTGATTGGTATCGCGTTAGTAGCAGGCATAGGGACGATTGTTATGAGAAGAAAAGCAAAAGAGAAAGTTGAAAATCAATAACCGTTTTTTGCTTAAGTAAGAAAAAATAGTTCTCAAAGTTCCTATTCCTAAAACAGATAAACGATATAATATAATTAAAGGCACTCAATAAGGGAAACCGACATTGAGTG
Source organism: Enterococcus sp. DIV1224 (assembly GCF_050555455.1). NCBI lineage: Bacteria > Bacillati > Bacillota > Bacilli > Lactobacillales > Enterococcaceae > Enterococcus > Enterococcus sp. DIV1224. The sequence continues at coordinate 1,261,052 of NZ_CP187859.1, forward strand.
CTTTTACATTTATCTATCAGGATGTATCAAAAGGATTTTGTTAGAAAGGGATGGAAACATGTTGAATCTTCTCTCAAAAAAATTACAACGTCAGTTGAATCTGTTAGAAATACTATTCGAGGAGGAACGTTGCCGTCTTAGTCAATTGGAAAAAAGATTGGCAAGTTCTGGAAAAACATTGCGGAACGATTTTATAGAAATCAATACATATTCTTCCGATATCCAAATCGTCACTGATCGGGATGCTGGTGTGACAGCTATATTTTCACCTGCTTTCACAAAAGATCATATTTATCAGATCGTGATCTCCCAATCTACTGAATATAAATATTTAGAAACCATACTGCTACATCCAAAAGAGAATTATTTAGAATTAGCAGAGTATCTGTTTATTTCAGAAAGTACATTGCGAAGAATCGTAAAGAAAACCCAATCAAAATTAAAAAAATACGATTTGAGGATCAAAGGGTTGACTCGGATTGTCGGAGAGGGTCAGGTGATCGACGGTCTTACAGCTCGTTTGCTGATGGAAAAATATCCTTCTCCTGCTAGTATTTTTAATCGTTCTTTTAGCGAAGCAATTTATGACGTGGTTATCCTATTTTTAAAAGAAAATCAGCTGTATGAGGTAGCAAAAAATGATCCGAAAACCTTATGTTTTTTACATTTTTTTATTGCTTGTCGTATACAACGATTCAACAAAAATAAAATGGAAATGGAGCAAAAGAAAATCAGCTGTTTCACCTTTTCATTCTTGGAGAAAAATCACTTGAGCCATTTTTCTTTGCCATGGGAAGAAAAAATCTGGCAGTGGATATTTGATACAGAAGTCATCCATACTGCTTTGAAAATAAGAAATGCAAGCGAGCAAAGAAAGTATCATTTTTGTATCAGTAATTGTTTAATGACATGGATGGATTGCTTGGAAAAAAAATATCAGTTGGAATGTGAGAACAAAGATCTGATCGTTCAACGATGTAAAGAGATACTGACACAACCACGATTTCCAGAATATATCCTAAATGATCCAAGCCAGACAACGATAGTCGATCCGCCGATTTTAGCCTGTTTATATGAAGAACTGAAGGGCAGGATGGTTGATGACTGCAGAGAAAAAGGATACGTCATCCCTGAACTCGATTCATTTGTTCGCCATGCTATCTTAGAAATTCTTTTCGACTGGCCGTTATTGCTATCATACATTGAAGGGAAAGAAAATAAATTAAAAGCAGTGATAGTCATAAATACAAGAAAAAAACAGGCGGATTACATAGCAAAAAGATTGCAAAAAAAATTGGGAGACTATTATCAATTTAGTGTCATGCCAAACTTTAATCAGAAAGAAAAGAAATCATATCATCTAGATATCGACTGTATTATTACAAATGTAATGATTGATGATGAGACAAACATTCCGGTCTTCGGTATTTCTCTATTTCCAAATCAACGTGAGATCCAAAATCTTCTCCATTTTTATCAGGAGAAGTACCAAGTAGTAGAAGAAAAGTCTCTCTACGTGTAAATACGTATCTATAGACAACAGGATATTCCATCAAAATAAAATATCTGAGTAATAGATGTAATGACCGCTAAAGTTCTCGTACATCTATTATTCAGATTATTTTTTTACTGATTGTTATGTTTTATATTCCTTTTTTTGGTATAGGATCGGGGTCTTTTTGGTAACTTAATAAATCCCCCGGTTGACACTCTAATACTTCACAGATTTTTTCGAGGGTAGAAAAACGGATAGCTTTTGCTTTTCCGGTTTTTAGAATAGAGATATTTGCCATCGTAATACCCACTTTTTCACTCAATTCTGTTACACTCATCTTTTTTTGAGCCAATACTACATCTAGATTAACGATAATAGCCATGTCGCACCTCACACTGTCAAATCATGATCTGTCTTAAGTAAAATCGCGTGTTCGAGCAGATTTTCCAACACGCTTGTCAAAGTATATACGGCAAAAGGAATGAATACGACAGCAATTCCTACCAACATCAAACCAGGAGCATCATCTAAATCAGCCACTTTCAAAAATTTAGGAAGCAAGCCGAAAAAGGCGAAGCCAATAATCAAAATCGTTCGTTCGTTTTTTTTGAGAATGTCCAAGCTTTGATTGGAAAAGGCCTGGTTTTCTTCGATTTGTTTCAACAGTCTCAATAAGAAATAAGCAATAATAATCCCTAAGAGAAGGGCGAAGTAGATGACAGAAACGAATAAAGTCGTCTGCCAATCAAAAGTGAATCCTTTTTCGCTTGTAGCAATCTGAGTATAAAAAAGTATACCGAATAAAATAAATACGGCACTTATACCTAAAACAACAAACTTTAATAATAATGTTTTTAATTTCATTTTTATCCCTCTTTTATCTTTGATAGCTAAAATATAGCAGGATAATTATTGAAAAGCAATTAATTTTTATCGAAAAACAATAAATTTTTGCCTTTTTTAGCAAATGTGGTTTTATAGTATTTGAGAGTTTTAATTGAAGTTAGCCTTTGATTCTTTTTGATTTATAAGGAAACTTTTAAATATGTTATTTACAAATAGTTAGTAAACTATGTTACAATTTTTATGGGGAAAAACTTAAAAAATAAATTTTTTTATTCATAATTGCTGTTTATTTTGTTATGTAAAACATGCATAAAGTGAGGTTCTAAAATTGAATATTTTACAGTTAAGTTATTCTCTACTCATATCAGGGCAGCTGATGACGATGTTTGTTGGATTGGGCTATTTGAACAAGAAACTAAGAAATAAAAAGTATGCTTTATTATCAATCTTAGTTATCCTATTAATATCGGTGCTTTATCAATGGATAAATGTAATTGCCACTGGTTTGGTATGGCTAGTCATGTGTGCTCTCGTGATTTATCATGAAGAGACGCTTCAATCAGCTTTATTCTATGCTTCGTTATCTATTATCCTACTTATTTTTTCTAATTATCTGATTTACGTTATCTTAAAATCATTATCTATAATGATGCATGATTTGGGTATATGTTTTTTATCAATTATTTTATATTTATGTTTCGCATTTTATTTAAGGAATCATATATTAAAAAAAGTACCCCTTGAATCGATGGTATATGATATTAGTAAGTATACTGTTATTGCTACGTTTTTGATTTATTTCATTTTTCTTATGATTGAACGCTTTTCAGATTTAGACTGTTTCATGAAGGGTGCTCATGGGATCTTTATGCTGGCGTATAGCCTTTTTGCTATTCTTATCAGCTTTTTAGCTGTTTATACAAAAAAGGCAGAATATAAAAGTAAAGAAGAAAAGAATCGAATGGAATATCTTATCGAATATAGTGAGCAAATCGAAAAAAGTTATATGGAAATACGCAAGTTCAAGCACGACTACAAAAACATACTAGTTTCTATGGAAAATTATATCCAAAGTAATGATATAGATGGGTTGAAACATTTTTTTTACTCCCACATCAAGGAAACTGGAATCCTTTTTGATCAGGAATTGTTAGAAATGTCACCGATAAGAAATCTTGAAGCCAAGGAAATAAAAAGCATCGTTTTGAGCAAGTTGTATCTAGCTCATGAAAAAGGAATAGAAATAGACGTAAATGTGCCACAAAAATTGGATTCTTTCTCCGTTCCTTCTATCATGCTAGTTCGGATGCTGGGGATCATACTAGATAATGCAGTTGAAGAATCTTCTATTATAGATAAGCCGAAAATCTTGTTTGCCGGATTGAGACAAGAAGAAGCGATAACCTTTATTATTGCCAATAAATGTCGTTCTGATATACCTGATTTACATGTATTAAAGAAAAAATCTTATTCATCAAAAGGGAAAGAACGTGGGGTTGGTCTAAGCAATCTTGATGAATTAGTTCAGTTGAATAAAAATGTGTACTTAGATACTAAAATCGAAGAAGGACAGTTTATTCAAATACTGACCATTTGGGAGGGGTAGAATCTTTATGTTGAAAATTTTTGTTTGCGAAGATGACGGAACATTTAGATTAAAATTAGCAAAGATGATTCAAAATTATTTAATGATGCAAGATTATGACATCAAATTTCAAATGGATACCTCGGACCCTGAAGTGTTGCTTTCATATATACGTTCAAATAAAACAGAAGGCATCTATTTTTTAGATATTGACTTAAGTTCCAATATGAACGGAATCAATCTAGCCGCTACGATTAGAGAATACGATCCACTAGCAAAAATTATTTTTGTGACCAGTTACACGGATTTAGCTTATCTCACTTTTTTGTATAAAGTAGAAGCAATGGATTATATTGTGAAGGGGAACGATACACTGCTGCAAGAAAGCGTGACAAAATGTATCGATGTGGCTAACCAAAGATATCTTGATACAATTTTACCTACAAGAGAACAGATTCGTATTAAGAGTGGACCAATCAATACAAAATTGTTCGTAGACGAAATCTTGTTTTTTGAATCCAGTCCTGTTCCTCACAAAGTGATCGTTCATCTTGAAAATCGAATGCTAGAATATAATGGAAAAATCAAAGAGATCGAATCGTTTAGCCCGAGCTTTTACCGTTGCCATCAATCGTTTGTTGTAAATGTGGATAATATTTGTTCCATCAACAAGAAGGAAAGAACGATCCTTATGTCTAACGGAGAAAAGTGTCTTGTTTCCACCCGAAGTTTAAAAAAATTATTGATTGCATTTAGCAAAGGAGCGTGACGAATGTCACGTTCTTTTTTTATAGAATAATTTAGATATAAAGAATATAAGGGCTTTATTAAGAAAGAAAACACTGCAGTTATGTAAAAAAACGCGCACTTTTTACTTTTTAATATATGCATCCTTATTTTTAGTATAATCAAAAGTGAGAAAGGGGTGAACGATATGCCAAATGAATATCTGTCTCTTGAAGAGAACCTGTCAAGCAAGATGAGCAGAAAACTCGGAGAGAAATATGGGTTAACAGAACTGGAGGAAGCAAAAGTCAACTATGGATTAGCGATCCTGTTCATTAATCTTTTCAAGTTCATGCTTATTTACGTATCAGCGTTTTTCTTACATAGCATTCTTGCTGTGATCACCACTCATTTGTCTTTTATTGCTGTACGAAGATATGCAAAAGGATATCATGCAAGCCGAAGCATGGCCTGCACGCTCTATAGTATGGGATTATTGGTGGCGCTACCTGTTTTGGCTAATCATTACAATTTGGAACTTACACGCTACGAATATTTCATCGGAGCAGCTATTCTTAGTATGGTTTTAGGAATCATTGGTTCCTTTATCGCACAAGACCAACAAAAAAGAAGAAGCGTAAGAAACAAACTAGTTATAACAGGAATAAGCCTCACGCTGATCGGTTCAGTGATTCCAGCAAATGATTCAAGAGTCATGATATTACTGGGTATGTTGACCGCAATCTTACTTGTATTCATTCCAAAAAAAGAAAGGAAGATCATCAAATGAAACACACACAAACTAAATTTAGTCTCTCACATGCAATCACAACAATTGCTATCAGCGTTGCCGAAAAGGCTGTAATAAGCGGAAGTACCTGTATTGGTTTAGTTTATGAACCAAAAGTACCAGAAGCATTAAAAAAAGAAGTAGAAAAATAAGTAAAAATAAAATGGATTACCGAATAAAAAGTACCGTAAGTCCTAAAAACTGTGCCAACAGATCGTTGACACAGTTTTATTTTTTTCGATAGTTTTGTAACAAAAATACAAAGATGAAAAAGAATAAAGATTCCCATAGAGTAGTAGTCCAACTGAATTCTTTACTGATACCAAATACCATATTTCCAAGATTCGATACAATCAAATAGCCAATCGTTATGATCAATGAATAATACAATCTTTTCATCATAGGACATACCTCGTTTTTCTTTATAAGAATAGTATAAACCAAAGAAGAGAATAAGAAAAATGATAATAGAAAAATAAAGTAAAAACGCAATAAAGTAACTTAAGTTATTTTATTGCGTTTTTTTCTTCACTGAAAAATTTTAACAAATAAATAGAATTTTGTAATAATAACTGAGCATAATCTTTGCAATTTTTAATCTTGAATAATATCCTTTAAGTATAGCCAGCAATCAAAAAGAAATAGAGAATAAGTGAGTAGTTGTTATTTCAGTATCAGAATGACAATAAAATGCCGTTATAATCCAATATCGTTTGGTAACGCTTTATTTATTGGTGCTAAACTAACTGTTCGCTCTCTATACTGTGATTGTCGGTAGAGTTATTTACAGGGTAAAAATAAGTTTATAGGAGGTGGAAAATGAATAAGGGGTTAAAAATAACCGGTGTTATCATGAGTTTGCTACTACTTTCAGTGTTTCTAGCAATTGCGTTAATTAATGCGCCGTATATTATGCCTGAACAATTGGAACGATTTCGCTTCTTTACCTTAACGAATTACTACATGCAACAATATATTTTCTGGGCAGCTGTAGTATTTGCCGTTCTTGCTATTATCATCTTGCTAGTCGTTCTTTTCTATCCAAAATCAAAAGGAACTTTCGTTATGAAACGGGAAGATGGCAAATTGACGATCGACAAAAAAGCGATCGAAGGGCTGGTACGTTCCCATTTACACGAAGAAGAGTTCATTCATTCACCTAAAGTACGGATACGTTCAACGAAAAATCGAATCCATATCCATGTCAACGGAGACTTGAAGCGAACTTCTTCATTAGTAGGGAAAACAGGTGTACTGATGCAAGACATCGAAGAAGAAGTGACTAGAGTACTTGGAACAAAAGAAACAGTCAAAGTGGCAGTCACATACAGCGGTTATGAAGAACAAGAAGATACAAGAGACTACAAGCACTCTCGAGTGGAATAGGAGGGCCAAATAATGAAAGAACTATTTTCAGCATACAAGCTCCCTATTATCTTTGGGGGTCTTGGACTACTGCTAGCTGTTTTATGGTTAACAATTGGATTTTTCAAAACATTGTTGATCATCATTATGACAGCAATTGGCGCAGGAATCGGATTTTATTTGAAACAGACAGGAATAGTGGATCAATTTTTTAAATCATAGGAGGAAACAAAGATGGAAAACAAAAACATGAACACAACAAATGGATCAGTTTTGGCAAATGAAAAAGGGGAAAACCGCATGATGAATGGTGAATTGACTTATGAAGACAAAGTTATCCAAAAAATCATCGGCTATGCATTGAAAGATGTAGACGGTCTATTGACATTAGATGGCGGATTCTTCTCAAATATGGCTGAAAAATTAGTCAACACAGATAATGTAACAGCAGGTATCAATACAGAAGTAGGAAAGAAACAAGTAGCTGTGGATTTAGATGTGATTGTAGAATACGGTAAAGACATCGAAGACATCTACAACCAAATTAAAGAATTGATCAGTACTGAAGTAAACAATATGACACATTTAGATGTTATCGAAGTAAATGTGAATGTTGCAGACATCAAAACACAAGAAGAATACCAAAAAGATCAAGAAACAGTACAAGACAAAGTAACAGAAGCAGCAAAATCAACAGGACAATTTGCTTCACGCCAAACAGATAAGGCAAAAGCTGCTGTAGGCAAAGGTGCACAAAAAGTCAAAGAAAATAACGAACCACGTGTACAATAAGAAGTAAAAAGTCAGTTAGGAGGAATTTAAAATGGGATTTATTTGGGCATTAATCGTCGGAGGTATCATCGGAGCAATTGCAGGAGCAATCACGAATAAAGGATCATCAATGGGAATCATCGCAAACATCATTGCTGGTTTAGTAGGTTCAGCCATTGGACAAGCTTTATTAGGAACTTGGGGACCAACAATTGCAGGAATGGCTATCATTCCATCATTGATTGGTGCAATCATTTTAGTATTAGTCGTTTCATTCTTTGCACGTAAATTATAAGCAAATTGAAGAAAAACTTATGTTGAAATGAAGAACACATTTGAGAACCGCAGCGAAACTTGCTGCGGTTCTTTTTTATATGAAGTATTCTTTATTCCTTATGAAAAAATAGCTTGAAAAATAAAAAAAGACGAAAATAGACGGTTTTCTATAAAAGAAAATCGTTTATTTTTTTGTCTTTATTTGGTCAAAACGATAAAAAAGCACAGCACACCAAGCTTTTATTGATTGTCTGTCTTTTATAAATACAAGAATGTATTTATAAAAACAGAAGAAAAATACAAGTAGATTTTTTTTTATACTCGTAAACGTAGAAAGGAGGCGAAAAAATGAATACATTACCTATCAATACAGGAGATACAGCATTCATGATTTTATGTACAGCAATGGTTTGCTTGATGACTCCTGGTTTAGCATTTTTTTACGGCGGACTGGCACGAAAGAATAATATACTGACGATCATGACTCAATCTTTTCTCTCAGTTGGGATAACAACGATCATGTGGATATTCGGTGGATTCGGATTGGCATTTGGACGAGATATTGGCGGTATGATTGGAAATCCGGCAGATTTCTTTTTGATGAGACATGTTACAAGCTTTCCCAACATGTTCCATGGAGCGACGATCCCATTTTTGATGTTCTTTCTTTATCAACTGATGTTTATCGTGATTACTGTTCCTTTGATGACAGGAGCTTTTGCAGGGAGACTGAATTTAAAAGGCTATATTATCCTTGTTGTTTATTGGAACCTGCTGATTTACTTCCCTGTTTGCCATTGGATATGGGGCGGCGGATTTTTGGATCAGATGGGATTTAGAGATTTCGCTGGCGGAGCAGTCATCCACACGACAGCTGGATTCGGTTCATTGGCATGCATCCTCACACTTGGACAGAGGAAGATTCCTATGGGCGAAAGAAATCAGCATAGCAGTCTTATGGCAGCTGCTATCGGTACAGGTCTACTTTGGTTTGGCTGGTTCGGTTTCAACTCTGGTGGTGCACTTCGAGCAGATGATCAAGCAGTCAATGCATTTGGTTCAACATTCATCGCTCTTGCATTTGCGATGGTTACTTGGTTGATTATTGCAAAAGTAAAAGGAAATGGCTTTGATTTTGTCGACGTACTAACAGGATCCGTTGCTGGATTGGCAGCCATTACGCCTTGTGCTGGTTATGTAGAAGCAAAAAGTGCTATGTTGATCGGAATCATTGCTGGAATCGTCTGTCATGCTGCTGTTGATTTTCGTAAAAAGAAACAATGGGACGATGCACTTGATGTGTGGGGCGTCCATGGAATGGGCGGATTCACAGGGACGATTCTGATCGGAATTTTTGCATCTAACAGCCATTTATTAAAAAATCCAAGCAGCTGGTACTTCTTAGGAATCCAAGTGATTGGTGTCATCATTACTGCCGTGTATGCCTATGTGCTAACAACAGCGATTCTAAAATCAGCCATGCATTTCACAACGATCACTACTACAAAAGAAGAGCAGGAAGAAGGATTAGACTTTTTCTTCTTTGGTAACAAACGCAATTGAAACAAAATCAAATAGAAAAGAGGAAGATTCATGCAACAAAGCAAAACGAAAATTCCTGCAAAAAAATTAACGTTCTTCGGCTTTTTAGCCATGACGATCTCAATGGTCGTTTCACTATATGAATATCCCACATTTGCGACCTCTGGCTTCAGTTTAGTATTTTTCTTGTTATTAGGCGGTTTGCTATGGTTTATCCCTGTGGCATTGTGTGCAGCAGAGATGGCAACGGTGAAAGGCTGGGAAAAAGGCGGTGTCTATACTTGGGTCAGTCGGACATTGGGAAAACGATTTGGATTTGCCGCTATCTTTTTCCAATGGTTTGAGATAACTGTTGGTTACTTGACTATGCTGTATTTCTTAACTGGTGCATTATCCTATGCAACGGGAATCGACGCTATACAAAACAATAAATTTCTGAAATTGGCCATCTTATTGATTATTTTCTGGGCTATTTTGCTCTCTCAGCTAAAAGGAACCAAATACACTTCTTTAATTGCTCGAATCGGTTTTGTAGCTGGGATCTTATTGCCTGCATTAGTCTTGTTTGGCTTAGGGATCCACTATGTCTCTTCAGGTGCTCCACTACAAACGACACTTTCTATGAAAACATTGATTCCTGATTTTTCAAAATTACCTACGCTGGTTGTTTTTGTTTCCTTTATTTTAGCGTATATGGGAGTAGAAACATCTGCTAGTCATGCAAATGAAATGGAAAACCCTAAAAAGGATTATCCATTAGCAATGTTTGTATTGGTCATTCTGGCCATCATTTTAGACACTTTTGGCGGATTGACTGTGGCTACTACAGTCCCTCAACAGGGTTTGTCTCTTAATACAGGAGTGATCCAATCGTTAGAATTTTTATTAAGACACATTGATCCAAGTCTTGCATGGGTTGCGAAAATCCTTGCGATCCTTGTTTGTTTAGGTGTCATCGGAGAAATAGCTTCTTGGGTAACTTCTCCTTCAAAAGCACTTCACGTAGCGGCAGAAGAAGGATTACTTCCTGAATATTTTGCGAAAGAAAATGCACATGGTGTTCCTGCGCATTTGATGATTGCAAATGGGATTGTTGCGACAATCTGGGCAGCCGTCTTTACATTAAGTGGCGGGGGGAATAATCTTTCGTTTCTTGCAGCAATGTCATTGACTGTTGTGATTTACCTAATGTTGTACTTTATGTTTTTCGCGGGCTATTTGAAGTTAGTATTTAAAGATGAAAGTCTTGAAAGAGCCTATCAGGTTCCAGGCGGAAAAGTTGTAAAAGTAATCGTTGCTTGTTTAGGTCTTTTGACTTCACTTTTTGCTTTTTGTATCTCATTTGTTCCACCTGCAAGTATCGCAGCTGGACAGCATGGGATTTATGAAACGATTCTGATCGTTTCTTATCTTATCGTCTTAGTTATTCCATTTACGATCTATGCATGCCGTCATAAATTCCAGCATGCAGAAAAATAAAAAATGAAAGCTGGTTATTCAAATGGAAGGAAAAGAATTAGAACAATTGATTGGAAAAAATTTCCACTACTATCAAACGGGACAAGTGGCAGACTACATTCCAGCATTAGCTGAAGTGGATCCAAAACAATTAGGTATGGCGATTTATGATCTTGATACAAAACAACTGATCGAGGGAGGAGATGCCGATGTACGTTTTGCCATCGAAAGCATGTCAAAAGTTCCCGTATTGTTATTAGCAATCAAAGATAACGGAATTGAAAAAGTCTTTCAAACAATCAACACAGAACCCACCGGATTTGCTTTCAATTCTATCATGAATATGGAGATCAATCATCGCAAACACCCGATGAACCCTTTTGTTAATGCAGGAGCGATTGCAACAACCTCTTTGATTGCGGGAAAAGATGCAGATGAAAAATTTGAACGGATCATATCATTTATGAAAGAAATCTGTGATGATCCTGATATCACATTGAATGAAGAAATCTATCATTCTGAATCAAGAACAGGTGATATCAATCGCTCTCTTGCTTATTACATGAAAGGCAATCAAATGATCGAAGGAGACGTTCCAGAGATACTCGATGCCTATTTCAGACAATGTTCCGTCAATGTCACCGCTACAGGTATAGCAAAATTAGCTGCTGTATTGGCAAATAAAGGGATCGCTCCTTGGAATGGCAACCGGCTCATTACTGAAGAAAGTGCAACGATCGTCAAATCGATTATGACAACTGCCGGTTTGTATGATGAATCAGGCGAGTTTTCCGTCCATGTTGGTGTACCTGCCAAAAGCGGAGTAGGTGGCGGCTTGATGGCAGCTGTGCCAAATCGTTACGGTATAGGCGTCTTCAGTCCAGCATTAGATCCATTCGGTAACAGTGCAGCTGGCATCCAATTACTGAAGGACGTAGTCAAAGAACTAGATGCTGATATCTTCGAATAACCTTTCTTGAAAGTGGCTGGGGTAAAAGTCCAAGCGATGCCAAGTTATCTAAACGATAGCTGGGATTGTAAGCTTGACCGACTTTTGTTCCGGCTTCTTTTTTATTGGTTTTTGAAAGGGGTTTTCTAAACAAAAAGTAAATAAAAAAGCGATTCGTGGATATGTTTAAATAAAACTATAAGAAAAACTGGAGGCGTGTATCAGGAATGCTGGAAAAATACATCGAGCGAAATATATTTAGGAAAGTGTATCTATGCGAACAATTATTTGAATTCCAAGAAATAGATATCGAACAAACAGCTATTTCACTAGGGGTGACCACACCGACGATCCTTCATGATCTAGAAAGTCTAGCCGAGTGTTTGGAATATTGCATAAAAGAAAAAATAAGAGAGAAGCATAAGTACAAACTTATATTTAAACGAGGGATCGCTCTTTCTGAGCTTACGCAATTTTTGTATGGTCAATCTTATTTTTTAAAGTTTTTAAGTTATTATTTCAAGGGCATATTCACGAGTACAGAACTGGCTGATCTTGAATTTATTTCTTTGAGCAAAGTATATACGATCAAAAAGAGCGTCTTGGATTTTTTCAAAGAAAATGATTATTTGAAAAATAAAGAAATCATTATTCCAGAATTTGATTCGCGGAATATTCTGCTAGCTTTAGTACGTTATATCAATTGGGAAGGATATGAGAGTAAAAATCCACATGTAGAAGAAGCTTGTAACGAGCTGATCGATTATGTAGAGACTCATTTTTTTAAAAGGAGATATTCGGAAGATGAAAAGTCCTTTATCATACGGGGAATAGAGATTGCAATTGGAAGAAAGACGTTTCCCCTTGAACTGAAAGAAGAAGATAAGAAAAGTGCGGAGACGAAGCCATTATTTCAATTAGTCTGTCAAGGATTGGAAGAGCAAAAAGGGATGTTACACTTACAGGAAGAAGATATCTATTATATTTTCTCTTTGTTCAATAGCAGAAATTATACCAATGAGAACATGGAGCTGTTAAGAAAAGATTTCGAAGTTGTGTATAAAAATTTTGTTCTCAATGACCTGTCACTCAATGAATTGATTTTACAGATTCTCCCAGTTGCTGAAATCGACGATGCAGACAATTTTATTTTTAAGCAATCCTTTTTACAATTTGTCCGTACGTTGTGGGCAGACGGTCAAGTATTTTTACCGGAACGAATCTATCTACTGTCAGAAAAAGAACAGCTTCTATACAGAAAAATAGTAGAAGTGCTAGACGATTGGAAAAAGAAAAACCAAATTCATCTAAGATGGAATGATAATTTCATCCGAAAATTTGTTAAGAGTCTTTCTTTGATTACCAGAGAACAGATGATACAGCAAGAGATAGAAATATTTGTTGTTTCAGAAAGTTCAGTCAAACAATTTTTTTATCGAACTCAATTTCATTTGTATGCTGAAGAAGATATGGCTGAAATAAACCCCATTCTATTTCGTTCTTTAGAAGAGTTACCTGATGAATGTTTGTGTTCAAAAAAACGAGTGGTTTTATGCGATGCTGCTAGCTATCAAACTGGTTTGGAAACGGAAAAAACAAAGGTCTATCCTATCTCGTTAAAAGGCGCAAACATCCTTTTGTATCGTATTGCTCAAGAGCTTCATTTATTAAAAAAACATATTTCTTGAGGAAATCTTAAAGCAAGACAAAAATCAACTTTCTACAGAGCTTTTTAAAAGACTGTAGAAGTTTTTTTATTTGTGATCTGTTTTGTGCGAAGAACTACTTATATAACAAACTTTCTCTGAATTTTTTTAAAAATACTATTGACTTAGAGTCAACTCTAAGGAGTAGAATAGATAAAGTGTTACAAATCTATTTTCAACTAAAAAGAAGATAGTACGAAGGAGAGAATGTATAATGAGTACAGCATTACATGTATTGGATACAATCAATAGTCCAGCAGATGTCAAAAAGTTATCTGTTGAGGAAATGAAACAGCTGGCAGAAGAAATGCGCCAAAAGATCATGCAAAAGGACAGCGATGTAGGTGGGCACGTTGGTCCGAATCTAGGTGTAGTCGAATTAACGATCGCTTTTCATTATGTATTTGATTCACCTAAGGATAAAATCGTATGGGATGTTTCCCATCAATCTTATGGTCATAAGCTGCTAACTGGTCGGAAAAATGGCTTTGAAAAAGGACATTACCATGAAGTAAGCGGGTATTCCAATCAACACGAAAGTGAACATGATTATTTTACAGTGGGTCACACATCTACATCTATCAGCTTAGCTACTGGGTTGGCTAAATCCAGAGATTTGAAGAAAGAATCAGGAAATGTGGTAGCATTTATTGGAGATGGCTCACTAAGTGGCGGCTTAGCTTTTGAAGGGCTGAACAACGGCGGCGCTTTACAGACCAATTTAATCGTATTAGTAAACGATAATGGGATGTCTATTGATGAGAACCACGGTAGCTTATATCAGAACTTAGCAGAGCTTCGTCAAACTCACGGTGAAAGCAGTAATAACCTATTTAAAGCTATGGGATTTGATTATCGCTATGTGGATGATGGAAACGACCTAGAAACGGTGATCCGTTTATTTGAAGAAGTAAAAGATATTGATCATCCAATCGTACTTCACGTACATACGGAAAAAGGCCGCGGTTATCAGCCAGCGATCGATAATAAAATGAAATATCATTGGCACGTCCCATTTGATCTGTCTACAGGAGAAGCAAAACAGGCAGCTTCTGGAGAAACATTCAATACGATCATCATGGATTATCTGGATAAAAAAGTGCAAACAAGTACAGCACCTATTGCCGCTGTCAATGCAGCAATACCAGGCGCCTTTGGACTGAAAACATTCCAAGAAAAACATCCAGATCATTATTTTGATGTGGGGATCGCCGAGCAGCATTCCATTACGTTTGCTTCTGCTTTGGCTTCTCAGGGAGTACGTCCAGTCGTCTTCCAATCAAGTACTTTCCTGCAACGGGCATATGATCAATTATCACATGATTTAGCAATCAACGAGAATCCAGTCATCATTTTAGTTGGTGGCGGAACGATCTCTGCTAGTGATCGAACACACCAAGGAACGTTTGACATTCCTTATTTATCAAGTATCCCGAATATCAAATATCTTGCTCCAGCAACAAAAGAAGATATGATCTCTATGCTAGATTGGGCTTTTGAGCAAACAGCACAGCCTGTAGCTATTCGAATCCCTACTCATGGTGTGGAACATGGTAAAGCTATCGCAAATGATTACAGTATTCCAGCCTATCAGACAGTGAATAAAGGCGAAAAAGTGGCAATTTTAGCTTTAGGTGGTTTTCTTGGACTAGGAAAAGAAACAGTGGAAGCTTTTAGAGAAAAAGGAATCGAAGCAACATTGATCAATCCAGGAACAATCACAGAAAATGATGTAGAAACATTAGATAAATTAAAAGAAGCCCATGAATTAGTCATCACATTAGAAGATGGTAGTTTATCAGGCGGATTTGGTGAAAAAATCAGTCGTTATTATGGTGATTCTTCAATGCATGTGCTGAATTTCGGTGCAAAGAAAGAATTCACAGATAGTGTTCCAACAGTTAAACTTTATGAACGTTATCATTTGACACCAAGCCAAATCGTTGAGGATAGTCTACGTGTCTTAAATATTCAATAATCCATCGTATTTTCCATCCAGATAATCGTTTATACTAGTATCTGGATGGTTTTTATTATACGAAACAAAGGAGTAGATGCTATTATGTATCAAAAAGTAGAAGAATATTTCAAAAAGTTTCAAGAAAAATATCCTAGGTATCAATCAGAAGAACTAAGCTTTTTTTCATTTGGGAATACAGAAGAAATGGCAGATGAATTGAGTGAGTTAGTTGTAAAAAAAATAAAAACCGGTACATCAAGTGGATATGATCTATATAAAAAAGAGAAGGAACCTTTACCAAAAGTGGGTCAGTTAGATGTGGTTCTGAATGGAAAAAATGAACCAGTTTGTATCATCAAAAATATAAATGTGACTATCTTGCCTTTTAGTGAAATCACGGAAGAACATGCTTGGAAAGAAGGAGAAGGAGATCGAACG
Source organism: Enterococcus sp. DIV1224 (assembly GCF_050555455.1). Lineage (NCBI taxonomy): Bacteria > Bacillati > Bacillota > Bacilli > Lactobacillales > Enterococcaceae > Enterococcus > Enterococcus sp. DIV1224. Next base: position 1,276,959 of record NZ_CP187859.1, read on the forward strand.
TTAGCCTATTGGCGGAAAGTCCATACTGACTTTTTCAAGCATGTCTACAAAGAAGCACTGAACATAGCATTTACAGAAGAGAAGCTAATCGTATATGAAGAGTTTGAAGTAATTTTCTTTTAGCAAGAAAGGCTTGCTAAAAGAAAAAGGATAGCTACTTTATTGACTCTTAGATAGAAAAGGGTTACATTTTTATAAGAAGATGTATTTCTAGAGAACGTCATTGGAGGAGATAGTGTGGATGTACTGGAAAAAATAAAAGGTGGGGTTGTCGTTTCTTGTCAAGCTTTGGAAAATGAGCCATTACACAGTTCTTTTATCATGGGGAGAATGGCTTTGGCTGCAAAAGAAGGCGGAGCAGTTGGTATTCGCGCAAATAAAACAGAAGATATCAATGAAATCAAGCGAATCGTTGATTTGCCGGTAATAGGGATTATCAAAAGAGATTACGATGGATCAGAAGTATTTATTACTGCGACAGAAAAAGAAGTGAAAGAACTTTTGGAGACGCAAGCTGAGATCATTGCACTGGATGCAACTTCTCGTAAACGTCCGACAGAAAAAACAACAGCTGAGCTTGTCCAAATGATCCACGATCACGGTCGATTAGCCATGGCAGATATTTCGACTTTTGAGGAAGCGCTTCAAGCGCAAGAAGATGGTTTTGATCTTTTGTCTACGACATTAGCAGGATATACAGAATATTCTCGAAAAACACAGGAGCCTGATTTTGATTTGTTGAATCAGATCATAGAACAAGTCAATATACCAGTAGTCATGGAAGGCCATACTGACTCTCCAGAACACGTAGAGAAAGTCTATGAATTAGGTGCTTTTTCAGTCGTGATTGGATCTATCATCACCCGTCCACAATTCATCACTAAAAGATATGTCGAAGCCGCGAATAAAGCAAAGAACTAAAAAACACGTACGGCACAGATTCTTGACAAAAAAGAAAAATTAATAGATAGTTTAAAGCAGATTCTAAGAAGAAGAGGAAAGTGTTGCTTTTCCTTTTGTCTTCGCAGATCTGCTTTTTAGCGTATTTTATAGAAAGAAGGCGAGACCATGTTTGAACGAAGTCCTTCAGAATTGACAGAACGTGAAAATTACAAGTTGCTGATTGGTTCAGTTATCCCCAGGCCGGTTGCAGTAGTAACGACTAAATCCGTAAATGATATAGTGAATATCGCACCCTTCAGTTACTTTAATATTGTCAGTTCGAATCCACCTATCTTATCCTTGGCGATCCAGAGAAAACAAGATACAGTAAAAGACACAGCAAAAAACATTCTTGAGACAAGAGAAGCGGTCATCCATATCCTTGATGAGGACAACGTAGAAGAAGCAAATAAAACAGCTGCTAATCTGCCTAATGAGGAAAGCGAACTACACTTGACTGAATTGACTTTAACGGATTCAGCAATCATTTCAGTACCAGCATTGACAGAAGCAAAAGTTCGTTTTGAGACAACCTTATATGAACATGTCGAGATACGGAATAAAAATAAAGTAACAGCTGATTTATTTTTGCTAGAAGTACAGAAATATCATTTGAATGAAACAGTTTATGATGAAAAGACGGGAAGAATCGATCCAAGAGAATTGAATGCTATAAGCCGTTTGGCAGGAAATGATTATGCAGCAATAGGAGAAATTTTCACGATCGCACGTCCCCAATAAGAAGGAGTAATAGTTATGTTAAAAATAAGTTATAAACCATCAGCAGATTCAAAAGAAATGGGAAAAGAATACGAGACAGTGAATGATTTTCTGCAAGGGCAGTATTTAGAAGTTCCGCCATTACAAGATCATTTTGTCGTCACCAAAGTTACTTTAGACGGCAAAGAAATAGGATTAACAGACCACATGATTAGCGGGTTATTCAATTACTTAAACAAATAAACATTTATTCCGAAAAGTGAAAATCATATAAAAAAACACTAAAAATAAAAAGATTATCAAGGAATCCTAGCACAATTGAACGAAACTGCGCTGGGATTTTTTTACGTTATTTGTTATTTTTTCCTAAAAAATATTAAAGATTGTTAAATTTCACTATTTCATTTCAAATTTCATTGCCTATTCATTAGGAAAAGTCTATCATGGACTCGTAAATAGAATATAGTAATAACCTTGTTAGGTGAGGCTCCTATACAAACATAGGCTATTGCCCAGAAACGTCGAAAGTCGCCAATGGGTAAAACAGAAACTGTCGGATTAAGGCTTTTTCCAATAGCTAAGAATGTTTTCTTTACGTTGTATAGTGCTAAAACTCGGACGATGAGATGATGCTAGGTCAGAATTCTTGTTCGAAAAGGTTTCTGGCCTTTTCTTTATAGTTTCAAGACTGACTTATTTGAAGAGACAAACTCGCTCCTTACCTGACAAGTGGATTACTGTGGGAGGAGGAGATGCGGTGAAAAAAAGAAAAAAGATCGATTGGTGGATTTTGGGTCCTTATTTGACTTTGTCCATGATCGGTCTTTTAGAAGTATACAGTGCTAGTTCTTATCGTTTATTGCAAGCAGATGAAAATACAAAAAGTCTATTATTGCGCCAACTGATTTTCATATTTTTGAGTTGGGGCGTAATCTTCTTAGCTCGTTCAATCAAACTGCACTATTTACTTCACCCTAAAATAGCAGGATATGGTTTAGCTTTATCGATTTTCTTTTTGATCTTAGTACGAGTAGGAATATTCGGTGTCACTGTCAATGGCGCACTTGGAGCAGCCGGCGGAGTATTATATTTAGGAAACAAAGGCTGGCTTCCCCAGATGTTCAATCATGCTTATGAAAGGATTGCAACTTTAAGAGATCCTTTCATAGATAGTCATGGTGCGGGTTATCAAATGACTCATTCGTTTTATGCACTATACAATGGTGGCATATGGGGGAGAGGATTAGGAAACAGTATCACAAAAAAGGGATATCTTCCAGAGACAGAAACAGATTTTATTTTTTCGATCATTACAGAAGAGCTTGGGCTAATTGGTGCATTGTGTGTACTTTTCTTATTATTCTCATTATGCATGAGAATCTTTTGTTTAAGCAGTCGTTGTAAAAATCAGCAAGCTGGATTGTTTCTTTTAGGATTCGGAACTTTGCTATTCGTTCAGACGATAATGAATGTGGGAAGTATCGCAGGGCTTATGCCAATGACTGGCGTGCCATTACCATTTGTTAGTTATGGAGGAACAAGTTATCTGATCCTTTCTTTAGGGATCGGGATCACGTTGAATATTTCTTCGAAGATACAGGCCGAAGAGTTGCCGCTCTATCGACCTGAAAAACAATAAAGAGAAACTGAGAATCTCTCAGTTTGAATTATCATAAAGGACTATCTTTTATTTTTCAAGCGAGAGATTCTTTTTAGAAAGAGGAATTCGCAATGAAAGTATTTCAAAAAATCATATTATCTGTTTTGTTACTGCTTACACTAGTAGTCGGCTTTTTTTCGATTGAATTTGTCCATGGATTTTCGTCTGCAAAACAGACCTCAACTGTAAAAAAGGTAGATCCGAAAAGTGTCCCTACCACACTAAACGTGGCTTTGATTGGTTCGGATGCCCGTTCGAAAGACGAAAATGGTCGCTCAGATTCACTTATGGTTGCACAATACGACCAGAAAACACAACAAGCAAAACTAATCTCTATCATGAGAGACTCATATGTCGATATACCAGGTTACGGAATGGATAAAATCAATGCAGCGTACTCTTACGGAGGAATTGATTTATTGAACCAAACATTAAAGGAAAATTTCAAATTTGAAGCCCCGTATTATGCAAGTATCACATTTCAAGATTTTATCGATTGCGTCAATGAACTGTTTCCTGATGGAGTAAAGATTGATGCAGAAAAATCTTTAGATTTAGATGGCGTATATATAAAAAAAGGGAAGCAAGTAATGGATGGCAATACGTTACTGCAGTATGCTCGATTCCGTGAAGACGAAGAAGGGGACTTTGGGAGGATTAGAAGACAGCAACAAGTGATTAAAGCTATCTCTCAGCAGCTGAAAGACGTCACTTCGATATTTAAATTACCGAAAGCGGTGGGAAAACTACTTGGCAGTATCCAAACGAACCTTCCTGAGAGTGTGCTACTGGATTGCGGTATGGATTTCCTCAAAGACGATAATAAAAAGATCGATACATTATCCGTACCAGTAGACGGCAGTTGGGACTTCAACGACAATACGCCTTCCGGAAGTGTTCTGGAATTAGATTTGACCAAAAACCAAGAAGCAATCAAAAAATTTCTGAATAATTAAGTAAAGAAAATAAAAGAAAAGAAGTTAGAAATAACAATTTATGTTATGTTCTGACTTCTTTTATTATGTTAGAATAAACAGGTATAAATAGTGAAAATAAAGGAATAACAAGCAAAAGAAGGAGGAAAAAATGAAAAGAAGTGACAAGCACGGCAAAAATCGAACAGGCGCTTATATTGCCGGCGCAGTGATTTTAATAGTAGCTGCAAGTGGCGGTTATTTTTACTACCGGCACTACCAAGAAACCCAAGCAGTAGAAGCTGGAGAAAAGACGGTTGAGCAATTTGTCCAAGCTTTAAACAAAGGAGATTATAACAAAGCTGCAGGAATGGCATCGAAAAAGGCAGCAAATAAAAGTGCATTATCTGAAAAAGAGATCTTAGAAAAATACCAAAATATATACGGTGCTGCCGATGTCAAAGGACTTGAGATATCAAATCTAAAAGTAGATAAAAAAGATGATTCTACTTATAGCTTTTCATATAAAGCAAAGATGAATACCTCATTAGGTGAATTGAAAGATCTTTCTTATAAAGGAACATTAGACAGAAATGATGGAAAAACCACGATCAACTGGCAGCCTAACTTGGTTTTTCCAGAAATGGAAGGAAATGACAAAGTAAGTCTGACCACGCAAGAAGCAACAAGAGGGAACATTTTAGATCGAAATGGGGAACCATTAGCAACAACCGGCAAACTAAAACAATTAGGAGTTGTTCCAAGCAAACTTGGGGATGGGGACGAAAAAACAGCCAATATCAAAGCCATTGCTTCTGCATTCGACTTAACAGAAGATGCTATCAATCAGGCTATTTCACAAAGCTGGGTACAACCCGATTACTTTGTCCCATTGAAAATCATTGATGGAGCAACGCCAGAACTTCCAGCTGGAGCTACCATCCAAGAAGTAGACGGCAGATATTATCCTTTGGGTGAAGCAGCTGCTCAACTGATTGGTTACGTGGGAGATATCACAGCAGAAGATATTGATAAAAATCCAGAATTAAGCAGTAATGGAAAAATCGGACGATCTGGTTTGGAAATGGCTTTTGATAAGGATCTTCGTGGGACTACAGGTGGAAAATTAAGCATCACAGATACAGACGGTGTCGAGAAAAAGGTTCTGATCGAGCATGAAGTCCAAAACGGAAAAGATATCAAATTGACAATCGATGCAAAGGCACAAAAAACAGCTTTCGACAGTCTAGGAGGAAAAGCTGGATCGACTGTTGCGACAACGCCAAAAACCGGTGATCTTCTTGCGCTTGCTAGCTCTCCAAGCTATGATCCAAACAAAATGACAAACGGGATCTCACAAGAAGACTACAAAGCTTATGAAGAAAATCCTGAACAACCATTCATCAGCCGATTTGCGACAGGTTATGCTCCTGGATCTACGTTTAAAATGATCACAGCAGCAATCGGTCTCGACAACGGCACTATCGATCCAAATGAAGTGTTGACGATCAACGGGCTTAAATGGCAAAAAGATAGTTCTTGGGGATCGTATCAAGTAACTCGTGTTAGTGATGTGTCACAAGTAGACTTAAAAACTGCTTTGATTTATTCCGATAATATATATATGGCGCAAGAAACGTTGAAAAATGGGGGAGAAGAATTTCCGTGCAGGTTTGGATAAATTCATTTTTGGTGAAGACCTTGATTTGCCAATCAGTATGAATCCAGCACAAATTTCTAATGAAGAGAGCTTTAATTCAGATATCTTGCTAGCTGATACTGGATATGGACAAGGCGAACTTCTAATTAATCCTATCCAGCAAGCAGCAATGTATTCTGTTTTTGCCAACAATGGCACACTTGTCTATCCTAAATTGATTGCAGATAAAGAGACAAAAGATAAGAAGAATGTCATCGGCGAAACAGCAGTACAAACGATCGTGCCAGATCTGAGAGAAGTTGTGCAAGATGTAAATGGTACAGCACATTCTCTTTCTGCTTTAGGGATTCCATTGGCAGCGAAAACTGGTACAGCGGAAATCAAAGAAAAACAGGATGAAAAAGGGAAAGAGAACAGTTTCTTGTTTGCTTTCAACCCTGATAACCAAGGATATATGATGGTTAGCATGTTGGAAAATAAAGAAGATGATGATTCAGCAACTAAACGAGCACCCGAACTATTACAATACCTCAACCAAAATTATCAATAAAGAACGACTTCATAACTATAGTAAAAGGACTGTGACGGTATCGTCACAGTCCTTTTTTCGCATAAACGACAGGTTCACGACCACTTTCTGGGTCACTCACACTTCATAAACTTTTTTTGTAAAATATTTCAGAACAAGTGGGGAAATAAGTGTACTTAATAAAATCACGATTACTAAAGGTGAATAGTACTGTGGTTCGATCAATTGACTTTGCTGTCCAATTTGCAAAATGATCAAAGCCATTTCTCCACGCGAAATCATACCAGCACCGACCATCAATGAACTATGTTGAGAAAAACCGGCAATCTGAGCACCAAAATACCCTCCAAGCAATTTGGTCAAAATTGCTACAAGCGTCAATATAGAAATAAAGAGAAGCTGCTCACCAAAGTCAGAAAAATCAACTTCTAATCCTACACTGACAAAAAATACTGGTATAAATACTGCATATCCTAAAGCTTCAACATTGTGGTATACTTCTTCTTTGACCTTTGTCTGACTGACTGCTATCCCAGCAAAAAAGGCACCAATGACAGAACTAAGACCTACAAGATCCGCTACGTAAGACATACCTAAACAAATAACTAGCGATACGATGATAATAGAAGAATTTGCGTACACTTTTTCTGCAAATGAAAGCAAGAAGGGTGCAATCCATTTGACTAATAAGAAAATAAAAACAAAGTAAACGAGCTGTTCAATCAAAACAAGCGGTAAAGAAGCATTGCTAGAAGCTTCTCCAGTGAGAAAAGATAGACTGAAACTTAGGACTAAAACGACTAAAATGTCATCTACAACAGAAGCACCTAAAATAGTTGAGCCTTCTTTCGTATTCACCACGTTTAGTTCCTTTAATACTTCAACTGAAATACTGACAGAAGTTGCTGCAAGAATAATCCCAAAGAAAATCGCTTCATTTCCCGAAACTTGGAATGCTTCGCCTGTTAGCCAACCAAAAACAACAGGGAAGATGATTCCGAGTAAAGCAACGAACATGCCTGGTCGGAAATATTTTTTCAAAAGAGATAAATCACTTTCCAGACCAGCTAAAAACATCAATAAGATTACACCAATCTCCGAGAAGTCATGGACTAGAATATCCGGTTTGACCCAATTCAATCCAGCTTGTCCTAGCAAAACACCAACAAGTAATTGTCCGATTACTGCTGGAATACCTAATCTCCTAGAGATATGTGAGCCAATCGTTGTTGAAATCAATATCAGGCATAAAATACCAATAAATTCCATTCTCATCATTCCTTTTTATAAAATATAGCCCGAACTTAGCATAACATATATTATTGAAAAAATAGGAAAATATACTCATAAAAAAACCAACAATCCAAAAGTATTTTTTGGTTTGTTGGTTTTTAAACAGTCTATTTTAATAACTAAAAACGATTAACGTATAGTCATTTTTCTTACTCTGATAAAATTGATGATTTCCTGGATGCCCATGAAAATCAAGATGAAACCGAATATTTGAAATAGAACCATCAAGCTTTTGAATGGATTAAACAATAAGACGAATCCGCCAATCAACAACAGAATACTATAAACACTCCAACTTTTAGCTTTTGTATTCATGCTGAAGAACAACTGGAACAAGCTGTTGATGATAACAGCTAATCCAAGAAGAATCGGCAGGATAGAAACGATTGCAGGTGCAAAAGCATAAACGATCAGCGCACAGATCAGGAAAAAAAGACCACTAAACAGACCGATACTCCAAGAACCTGTTTTCCTTTTAAAACGGTAAGCCTCAAAAAGATTCAACACCCCAAGCAAAACAAGATAGGCAGTGATCAGATAACCGATAAAATGAAAAACAGCAGAAGGGTTTAGCACAATCGCAATCCCAGAAATAATATAAACAGCAGCTCTTAATAAGGCATATTTTTGAATATTTTGTTTAATCGTCTCAAACATATAAGAAAACCTCCTTTGACTTATTTTAACGTGAACTAGTCATTTTACCAAATCAAACGTTACAAAATGAGTGAAGGAGAAGAGCTTCTTAAGAAAGATCATTTTCTGAGGATCTTTTCCATTTTTTTGCCTTTTGCTAGCTCATCGATCATTTTATCTAAATAACGAATTTCTTTCATCAAGTTATCCTCGATGTTTTCTACTCGCACACCACAAACAACACCTGTAATCAAAGAACGAGAAGGATTGGGGGCAGGGGCTTCCGCAAAAAATTGTTCGAAAGTCACTTGTTTTTGTAGTTGCTCTTCTAGTTCTGTTTGGGAATAACCTGTCAGCCAGCAAATGATTTCATCTACTTCCTCTTTTGTACGATCTTTTCTCTCTGCTTTTGCGCCATAATCAGTCACCTTTCTTCTCTCAAACTATTTACTACTTATAGTATATAAGAAAAAGAGAAGAAAAAGTGATTATTCAAAAAAAAAGACAAGAAGGATTGTGACAAAATTCTTATCACAATCCTTTTTTTCGAATAAACGGTGTTCTCATGCCTACTCCTCAGCCACAAGTCACAATATTCAACAAACATGAGAAACTGTTTATTGAAATTGTTCCTTGTGACTCGGAGCTGAACGGCAGGCTCACAACCCCTATCTGTCTTTTGTACAATCTTTATAGTTCAAGTGCGCATCAGATAATCGAATGCTCCTAAAGCTGCAGTAGCTCCTGAACCCATTGAAACGATAATTTGTTTGTATGGACTATCTGTACAATCACCAGCTGCGAAAACGCCGGGGATATTCGTTGCGCCATTTTTCTCGGTCACTATTTCATTTCTTGGGTTCATTTCGATCGTTCCATCTAGCCAATCCGTATTAGGGAGTAAGCCGACTAGAATGAATACTCCTGAAACAGCTAGTGTATGCATCTCCATCGTACGGCGATCGATATAGGAGAGAGATTCTACCTGATTCGTACCGCTGATTTCTTTCGTCGCTGCATGTTTGATAACAGTGACATTCGCAAGAGAGACTAGTTTATCCTGTAAGATTTGATCTGCTTTTAATTCTGGTAAGAATTCTAGAACATATACATGTTTTGCTAACCCAGCCAAATCGATTGCTGCTTCAACACCAGAATTACCACCGCCGATAACAGCAATCTCTTTTCCTTTAAATAGAGGACCGTCACAGTGTGGACAATAAGCAATTCCTTTATTTTTAAACTCTTTTTCGCCCGGTACATTGATAGAACGCCAGTGCGCACCTGTCGCAATAATTGCAGTTTTTGCTTGAAGTGATATACCGTTAGCCAAGCCGATATTGATAAAATCTTGCTCTTTATTTAAGGAAACAGCCTCTTGATTGATCATAATATCGATAGGGTAACTACGCACATGATTTTCTACTTGCTGCATTAATTTTGGCCCTTCTGTGTAAGGGGTACCAATCATGTTTTCAATTCCCAGTGTTTCAACGACTTGTCCACCGAAGGAGTCAGCAACAATCCCTGTGCGGATTCCTTTACGTGCTGCATAGATAGCTGCACTACTAGCTGCTGGTCCGCCACCGACCACTAATACATCATAAGGTTTTTTTTCAAATAATTCTTCTTCAACCAAAGGACCAGTGATTTTTTCAACGATTTGTTCGATCGTCATGCGTCCGCTACTAAATTCTTCACCATTTAAAAACACTGTTGGCACTGCCATGATTTGTTTATCATCAATTTCTTTTTGGAACATACCGCCTTCAATCATCGTATGAGTAATATTTGGATTTAATACAGCTAATATATTCAATGCCTGTACAACGTCCGGGCAATTGTGACAAGTCAAGCTAACATAACTGTCAAAATGCAGCTTTTGTTTGATTTGTTTGATTTTGAGACTCAAAGACTCACTGATTTTTGGTGCCCGTCCACTAATTTGTAACAGTGCTAGTAAAAAAGAAGCAAATTCATGACCGAGGGGGATACCAGCAAAAATAATTCCACTTTCTTTGCCAAGAGGGCTGATAGAAAAACTAGGTGTCCGCATCAACTCTTTTTTTTCCCAAGAGATTTTAGGAGACATTTCTGATATTTCCTTCGTAAATTCTGCTAATTTTTGACTATTTTCACTAGTATCCAAACTAACAGAAAAAACAATAGGAGATTCAATCAGTGCTAAATATTGTTCGAGGTTTTGTTTAGTTTCTTTATCTAACATGTCGACCACCTAAATTTTTCCAACAAGATCAAAACTTGGTTTCAATGTTTCGCCACTTTCTTTCCATTTTGCCGGACAAACTTCACCTGGGTGGGTACGTACATATTGAGCAGCCCGTATCTTATCAATCAGTGCACTAGCATCACGGCCAATTCCATCTGCATTGATTTCCATAGCTTGAACGATGCCGTCTGGATCAATAATAAATGTTCCTCGTTGAGCTAATCCTTGTTCTTCATCCAACACATCAAAAATACGAGAAATCCGATGCGAAGGATCGCCAATCATCGTGTATTCGATTTTACCGATAGCATCTGATGTATCATGCCATGCTTTGTGAGTAAAATGGGTATCTGTAGAGCAAGAAAAGACTTCAACACCCAAAGATTTCAAGGTGCTGTATTGTTCTTGTAAGTCTTCTAGTTCAGTGGGGCAAACAAAAGTGAAATCTGCTGGGTAGAAACATAGGATGCTCCAATTCCCCATAAGGTCTTTCTCGCTAATTTCTAAAAATTCTCCTTGATGATAAGCTTGAGCGTTAAATTCTTCGATTTTTTTCCCAATCAATGACATAGTAAAACCTCCAATAATAATTATTTATTTATAATGATTGTAATTTAGTTGGAGTTAGAAAGTCAATGAATATTTTGTTATTTAATAAAGATTACTCAAAAACGCTGGTTAATTATAAAATGGAAGAGGCATAAGAAAATACAACTACTTGAAATACTCAGGATAACGTTGAGTGACAGTTTCTTGTTCTTTCAGCATCATGTGCAAGTGCAATCCCGTTTGAAAACGAGCTTCTTCTGGTTTTTTATCGACTAATGCTCTGAATAAATCTTCATGTTGTTCCATGATCGTTTCCCATGGAAGCCCTTGTATGGTCACTCTTAACCAACGAAAACGTTCTAAATGGGTATTGTGGTCATCTAACCAGTTCCAAACTTCTTTTCTGCCGGCAATTTCGAAACAAGCTTCATGAAATAAATTATCTGCACGAAAAAACGCACGTTCATCCTTTATTTGGGCTGCTTTTTCTTGTTCTTTTAAAATCGTTTCTAACACTATTCGTGTTTGATGGTCCAATTTGGAACAGCATTCAATCATGATTTGCTGTTCTAATTGTTCTCGAACAAATCGAGCATTTTCTGCAGAATAGAGATTGATTCTTGAAACATACGTACCACTTTGAGGAGCTGTGTACACGAGTTCTTGCTGACGTAGTTGAATCAATGCTTCGCGAATGGGGGTCCGGCCGATAGAAAGATGTTCCTCCAGCGCTTTTTCAGATATTTTTCTTCCAGGTTCTAGGTCCGCATAGATGATTTGTTTACGAATCGCTTGGTAAGCTTGAGATTGCAAGCTACTTTTCATTTTTATACCTCCAAAATCATTTCTATGAACGTAGTATAACAGAAGAGATCTGAAAAACAATCTGATATGTCACTTTAACTCGTAGATTTGTACAAATAGTAAAATTTTGATTGACATAGCGGTTTTTATTGCATAAAATTCATTTGAAGACAAAAACTGATATGTTAGTTTAGGAGGGGAAAAATGATTGATTTAAACAACTGGGAGAACTTTATTCCTGAATTATCTCAAAAAGAAGTAGAAATACCTCATTTTGACCGTGCATCATTAAGAGAAACTGGACAAAGAAATCCTGTCTGGATCCATTTTGGTGGCGGAAATCTTTATCGAGGATTTCATGCAGAAATCGCTCATTGTTTAGCGGATCAAGGCGAATTGCCCACTGGTGTCATTGTTTGTGAAACATTCGATGAAGAAATAATTGAAAAGGCTTACCGAGTTTTTGATGATTTGATTCTTGAAGTGGTCATGCCAAGCAGTGGAAAATTTGTCAAACGTGTATTAGCTGCGACAGCTGACAGTCTGTATTGTCATCCAGATTGTTCGGAACACTTTGCTAAGATGATTGGTCACTTTGAAAATCCGAGTTTACAATTAGTTACTTTTGCTATTACTGAAAAAGGTTATCGATTGAAAGATACAAGTAATAAATATATAGGACCGATTGCAGTTGATATAAAAAATGGTCCGAAAAAGCCATCACATACGATGAGTATTCTTGCTGCACTACTTTATAGACGGTTTTTATCGGGAGCTTGGCCGATTGCACTTGTCTCTAAAGATAATTTTTCACAAAACGGCAGTCAATTACGTACTTCGTTGCTAGCGATCGCAAAAGAATGGCAAAAGGAAGGTTATGTACCAGAAACATTTATCCAATACTTATCGAATGAAGAAATCGTTGCGTTTCCATGGACAATGATTGATCGTATCACTCCGAATCCTTCCATATCAGTTAGCAGAATGTTGGCAGAAGAAGGGTTTTTAAATATGTCGATCTTGCAAACCGCAAAGGGAACCAATATTGCGCCATTCGTCAATACAGAAGATATCCATTATTTAATCATGGAAGATCATTTTCCAAACGGACGTCCGAGATTCGAAAAAGCTGGAGTGTTCTTGACTGATCGTGCAACGGTAGATAAAGCAGATACGATGAAAGTGACGACTTGTCTTAATCCTTTGCATACGGCTTTAGCTATTATGGGTTGTTTACTGGGTTATAGGAGTATAGCTGAAGAGATGAAAGATCCAGATTTGTCACTGTTAGTTTCTGAAATCGGGTACAATGAAGGTCTTCCAGTCGTAGAATCGCCTGGAATCATTGATCCAAAGACCTTTCTTGAAGAAGTAGTCACTGTGCGATTTTCTAATCCAAATATTCCTGACATGCCTCAGCGAATCGCCACGGATACCTCTCAAAAGGTGGCGATTCGTTACGGTGAGACGATTAAAAAATATATGGAAATAGAAAATAAGGACCCACAGACTCTTGTGTTCATCCCATTGATTCTCGCTGCTTGGCTTCGATACCTTATTGGCCTTGATGATCAAGGAAAACCATTCACACCGAGTCCAGATCCTTTGCTGGTGGAACTTCAGCACAGGCTTTCTGATATTCAATTGGGTACGCAAGATACCTCACATATCCAAGAGAAAATTGTTCCTATTTTGTCAAATAAAGAAATTTTTGGTGTAGATCTTTATCAAGCTGAGATTGGCAGAAAAATAGAAGGAATGTTCATCAAAATGTTGGCAGGACCCAATGCCGTACGAAAAACATTACAGAATTACTTACAAGAACATGGAGGAACTTTATAATGGAAATGACTTTTAGATGGTACGGTTCACAAGAGGAAAAGATTGCTTTAGATGAAATCAGACAAATACCTGCAGTCAAAGGTATTGTAGGCACATTGATGGATATACCAGTAGGAGAAGTGTGGCCTAGGGAACGGATCAAAGAATTAAAAGAAGAAATTGAGTCTCGTGGATTGACACTAAAGGTTATCGAAAGCGTCAATGTGCATGATGCCATTAAAATTGGTTTACCATCCCGTGAGCAGTATATCGAAAACTATAAGCAGACGATTCGAAACTTGGCAGAATATGGAATAGAAGTCATCTGCTATAATTTTATGCCTGTATTTGATTGGGTCAAATCTGATCTTGATTACCGCTTAGAAGATGGCTCATCTACGTTAGCTTTTATATCCGCTGATATTCCAGCTGATCCAAAAGAAATCGTCGAACGCATCGAACAGTCCAGCAATGAATTCGAGTTGCCGGGGTGGGAACCTGAACGCTTAGCTCATATCAAATCTTTGCTTGAAGCGTATGCATCAGTAGACGAAGAAAAACTTCGAGAAAATTTTGCTTATTTTCTTCAATCAATCATCCCGACATGTGAAGAGGTAGGGGTCAAAATGGCTGTACACCCAGATGACCCGCCGTACTCGATTTTTGGATTACCTCGAATCGTAAAGAATCGAGAAGACCTAGATTGGTTGTGCCGAGTAGTAGACAGTCCTTCTAACGGAATCACTCTTTGTACAGGAAGTATTGCAGAAGATCCAGAAAATGATGTGTATGAAATTTTAGCAGAATTTTGCCAAAGAGACCGGATCCCATTTGCTCACGTTCGAAATATCAAGTTTTTAGATAATCGAGATTTCTATGAGGCACCGCATAAATCAGAATACGGTTCATTAGACATGTACCGTATACTAAAAACAATGTATGACAACGGATTTGACGGATACATCCGCCCTGATCATGGCAGAATGATTTGGAATGAGACAGGAAGACCAGGATATGGCTTATATGATCGAGCATTAGGTGCGGTATATCTAAATGGATTATGGGAAGCAATTGAAAAAGGAAACGAACGTAAAGAAAACCAGTAAATAATTTATAATTTTATTATGTAAAAGAAAAAGATATTCAAATTTTTGTGACATAAATCCGTATGCTTTTCAACAGTATACGGATTTATGTCACTTCTTTGGTCTAGGAACTAGAGGTTATCTTGATTTTCTTTTTCCGATTGGTTCATAAGAGCCTCTTCTTTTAATTCAAAAATATATTCTGAAATCCTCATAATCACTTTTTTCCAATCTTCTGGTGTGATGATTCCCTTTAAAATATATATTTTTTTGATGTGGGAAGGCAACTGTTTCAAAGGGCAGTCACTGATAACGATGTTACAGTTCTCCATAAAATCGTTTTGTATTTTGATCGATTCATTTGAAAAAATTTGTTCTATCTTAACAATCAAATCTTTACTGATATAAAAATCACGCGTATAGTTCACACCAATCACGATCAGCGGTTGTTTTTTGTAACGATCATATAAATGTACTAGATCTTCGACCATCCATAGCACATTTTCTTTTTCTAAAATATCTGGCAGCATATGTTGATTTTGTTCTCTGAAATCCATGTAAAATCGTTCAATAGCTGTTTGGATTTCTTTCAATACGTTATGCTCTTGATAAAGCATAAAAGTAGGAAGGGGCGTATTTGGTTGATTGAAGTTAAGAAATCCATTATAAAGTTTATTTCGTGCGAACGCCAACGAGTAAAGAATCTTTTCTTTTTCAGGCATAAGCAAATCAAATACAGTACAAAAGGATTCCACCATTTTTCTTGAATAAAGAACATGAGGAACATTTGCTTTTCTTAAAAGTTCGTATTGCTCCAAACTTGTTTTTTCTGATTCGATTTTCGTGATAGAGAGCCGTACTAAAATATTCACTAGGATGCGTTGTTCGCGACAAATTGGCAGATTGGGACGCAAAATATCGACAGAGGGATCAATAAAAAAGTCAATATATTCATACTCATCAAACTCTCTTTGCACACCTTTTACAGAAGTAGCCGGAAAATTTTCTTTACATATTTTCAACAGCAAATATAATTTATCCATCATACCGCTATTCAGTCGGTCAAGTACCTCTTTTTTAAAAAAAGTATTCATCATAAAAGCAACTACCTGTGGTTCTTCATCATAAAAATCTGTAGCAGTACTTGAAAAGATATTCCAATAAATATCTAATGCTGCATATTGGATTTGTACTTCTTTTCCAGAAAAGGACTTTCTTCCATTATTAGAAAAGGAGACAGACAAACCATACAATGCTAAAAATGCATTGATTTTTTTCATTTTCGTATACAGATAAGAGGCACTATAGTTCGTTTGCTGACTTAAACTGATAATCGAATTTGTCTGACAACTGAACAAAGAAGTCAAGATCTCATAACTGACCGATTCGTTGCAGTACCTTCCAAATAGACGATAGTAGCAATAAGCCGGATCAATTCCTTCAAAATTCAACTTCAAAAAAGGTTTTTGTTTATCAATATGCAATTCTGTTAGATTTAGACGCTCAAAATCTTGTTCTAATTCTTTGATGTATAATAGAAAATTTGATTCA
Source organism: Enterococcus sp. DIV1224 (assembly GCF_050555455.1). NCBI lineage: Bacteria > Bacillati > Bacillota > Bacilli > Lactobacillales > Enterococcaceae > Enterococcus > Enterococcus sp. DIV1224. Next base: position 1,293,353 of record NZ_CP187859.1, read on the forward strand.
GACATATGGAAATGATCTGCTAAATATTGTGTAGTAATAAAGAAACGATGTTCAGACAGGAAAAGAAAAATATCTAATTTTGTATTGCTTTTTTTCTTTAAAAGATACGTTTTTATCGCTTCTTGGGTTTGCATGAAGGGCGCTCCTTTTTACTTAAATTGTTAAAACTAGAAAATATTACTGTTTTTTTCATGAATCTAGACAAAAAGACAGTAAACATATAGGTACAATCTCTACTATCTTATTTCTTGCATACAAAAAAATCAAGGAGTGAGAGAGTTATGAGATATCCAACCATCTTAATCTCAACATTTACAGCCTTAAGCTTATCGCTTACTATAAATCAGACAGTGCATACAGAGGAGATAGGAACAGCAAATTGGGCAGAAACCAAATGGGCCAATGTTAATCGAATTACTTTCCAAGATGAATTTTCTTCCTTCAATTCAGGTGTCACAAAATTGAAAAAAGGACAAACAGCGACCATCAAAGCAACAGTTGATTATTCGGGAGACTTAGCACCGATACGACAATCAGCTGTTACATTTGAGAATGTTGACCCTGCTTTATTGATCAGTTACGACGAGAATACTTTGTCTATCCAACACAAGCAAGCAACATTTACTTTCACCGTCACATTAAATCAGGACTTGCTAAAACCAGCACTGTTTACTGTCAAAGTATCAGATGGCTTACCGAACGATCTTCATTATCTGACGCCGTATAGTCAACGGCAGACAGTTGAGCAAGATTCATCGATCGACTCAGGAGGAGGAGATCTTGTTGGGGAACCAACGGATAAACCAGAAAATGAAAACAAGCCTGATATACCGCCTACAGAAAATCCAGACGGAGAACAACAATCGGAAATAGAACCTGGTGAAGAGCCTGATACAGAAATGAAGCCAGAGCCAGACAATGAATCAAAACCTGAAACAACTCCCGAAGAAAAACCAGATGTCAGTCCAGAACCAGATACAGACTCTGGAAACGAAACAATACCGGAAACAAAACCAGGCACAGATAATGAAACCGAGAATCCAGAGAAACCAGATGTGACTCCAGAACCAGATACGGACTCTAGCAACGAAGCAAGACCAGAAGAAAAACCAGACACGGATAATGAAACCGAGAATCCAGAAACACCAAATGGGTTTCCAGAAGAAAAGCCGGATGTGGCCCCAGAAATGCCAGAAAAAACACCTGAAACAAATATAACGGCAAAAGAGATAAGCACCCAAAAGGATGAAAAGAAAGAGAGTCAAAAAATAAATACAACCATTCGACAAATAAATGAAGAAAAGCAGAATACACACACAACGATTTGATAGACCTCACCTAGCTGAGACTTTAAAAAGTAGCAAAGATACAATCTTTGCTAGTCCTGATACGAAAAATAAACAGCTGCCAAAATCTGGAGAAGCACAAAATAAAGTCATACTGTGGAGCGGAATCATTCTTTTAAGTATAACAACAATGTTTTCTGTAAAAAGATTTAAACAAAATAGATGACACTGACATTTGAAGAATGTCGGAGAACACATTTTTACAAACGAAAAAGTAATATTAATAAAACGACCCTGAATAACAGATTCTAAATCTGATATTTAGGGTCGTTCTAATTTTTATCTTTCTTCATTTTTAATTTAAAGGAGATCTGTTTCTCTTGGTGAATGATTCGGAATCTTTTTCACTTTCAGCACATCTAAAAAGAAGGTGAAAATCGGGATGCCGACAATCAATCCCCAAACGCCAAAGAATCGTTCACTAACAAGCAAGACCACGAATGTATAAAAAATCGGCAAGTCTGTTTTGCTAGACATTAATTTTGGGTTCAGTACATAAGATTCGATCAGATGCACAACCAAAATCGTCATCAGGATATAAACAACATCTCTGATTCCTCCTTGGGAATAAGCAATGAAAGATAGAGGAATACAAGAAATAATAACGCCTGCTACAGGGATCAGACTTAGAATGAATATCATAATTGCTAAGCTCAGCAGTTGGTGAAAGCCAAATGCGGCCAAGGCAATAGTTGTGAGTAGAGTGTTTAAAAGAGCAATAATAAATTGAGCTTCTAATACTAAACCAAATGTATTGACAAACTTATCGGCGAAATAATATAGATCTTGAAAGAACCAAGAAAATTCACTTTTTAGAAATAACCGTGAGAATAAAATCGTTTTTTGCTTTTCAATCATAAAAAAGAAACTTAAGATGAACGACATAGCGAACGCCACGGCCAGTTTTCCTATATCTTGTAAATAGCCAAGCGCAATTGACGCACCATTTTGAAGCTGTTCAAAGAAATCGTTCCGTTCGATATAATTGTGGATGTATTGTAAAACTGGATCCGCATCTTTTGGTTGATGCTCGTAAAAATCAATAACAGATTGAATCATATCGAATGTTTGATGAATAAGCATCGGGATATACTTTGTGAATGCCAGATAGATAAGATAAACGATCAATGTATAAATCATGATGGCTAAAATACCTGTAGGGATTCGGACAAATCGCTGAATGATCTGAACAAGGTGGATCATCAAGTAAGTAAAGATAAATGTGAGTAAAATGGTTGTAATCATACTTCTTACTAAGAAAAGTACAAAAATGACAGATAATAAAACCGTGAGGCGGCGTATTTTTTCATTCGCCAAAAAACGCTGATAAACGGACAATTTGACAACCTCCAAATAACAAAAATAAACACGTTATTCATTATATGATGGAATACGAAAATAAGAAAGGGAAAGAGCAAAAAGAAAAACCGCTAAATGACGTTATCTTATGAGTTGGTTTTCCTCATAAAATCGTTCATCTAGCAGTTTCAGCCCTTTTTCTGGTCTTGATGAAAATTATCTAGCATTTTTCGGGTCAGATGTTGCAGTGTATCCAATTCTTCCTGTTCAAGTGGAAGATAAGACTTGATCTTTTGTGGAATACCTTCTGCTTGTTTTTGCAACGCAACTCCTTGAGAAGTGAGCGTAACATTTACGATTCTTTCATCATCCGTTTCACGCTGACGCTTGATATAATTTTTTTCTGCTAACTTCTTCAGTAAGGGGGTTAGCGTACCAGAATCCAGACACAAATCATTTCCTAGCTCTTTCACTGTAGTCTTTTTCTTTTCCCATAAAACTAGCATCACAAGATACTGGGTATAGGTAAGATCCAGCGGTTTGAGAAGGGGAGTGTAGTGCCTGATGATCTCCTTAGAGGCGGCATATAAAGGAAAACATACTTGATTAGCTAAATATAGATCTTCCATTTTTCCACCTCCGCTGTTTCACTATAGTGTATCATAGCGGATTTACACAAAAAAGTCTATTCACTAACAGCTTTCAGAGTAACTTCGATATTTCCAGCTGTCGCTTTTGAATAGGGGCACACTTTATGTGCAGCTTCTAATAATTCTTGGGTTTCTTCTAGAGAAAGGCCTTCGATAGATCCTTCAATCTCTACGCCTAAGACAAAGCTCATTTCACTTTCGGAATAAAGAGAAACTTGTGCGCTGACAGTAGAAGCGCCAGAAATATTTTTTTGTTGTTTAATCAACTCCAATGCACTGTTGAAACAGGCACTGAAACCAGCTGCAAACAATTGTTCAGGATTTGTTGCGTTTTCAACACGTTTACCAGGAGCTGCAATATTTAATTCGAATGTGTGATCAGGATTATGGACTTCTCCAGAACGTCCGCCTGTGTTGATCATTTTTGTAGAATACATTTTTTTCATAAGATTACCACCTTTTATTATATTTAATACAATTAGATTGTACACAATTTAATTATGAAAAGCAAAGAAATTGATTATTCAAGAAAAAAGAGAAAGCACATGGAACAAACTTGCTTCCTCTAATAAGAACATTTACAAAAAAATATCAGTGACAAGAACTAATCTCATCATAAACTTTACATATATTTTTCAAAAAGTTGTTTTCTTTCTTCAAAACTTACTTCACGATGAACCTGATGAAGCATCCATAAATAACCAAAAGGATCCCTGAACATCGAATTGGTCACACCAAAGTCCATCATTTCTGTCATTTCTTGGATCTCTACACAGCCATTTCGTAATGCTTTATTATGTGTGTCCTTAATGTCAGAGACGATGATATTGAACCAGATCGTATTTGGATGTTCAGCAGTAGGGGCAGTCAGACCAAGGGGCGGATTTTCATCCAGCATATGGAACCGCGTGCCATACAAGGAAAAAATGACTTCATTATTGCCTCTAGGATAGTCTGTTGCCTCAATCAGTTCTATTTCATCAAAGATCGTTTGATAAAGTTTTAGAGCTTTCAAACTGTCATTTAATACAAAATCGATTTCTGTTCCTTTATGCATAAAATTCTCCTCTCTTTTTCAATCCAACATTTACTTACTTCTTCTATTATTATACCAGTTAAAGAAAACGCATTCAAAACAATGGTATTGATTACTTACCAACTCATTCGATTGGATGATAAGTAAATCCGCGTCCCATTACTTCTGCTACGCTGTTGACAATGACAAAGGCGCTTGGATCAATTTCTTCTATCAGAGGTTTCATTCGAGAGAATTCATGATCGGTCACAACGATCAATAACACTTCTTTTGACTTTCGGTTATAGCCGCCTTTTGCCTCTAGCAAGGTAAGCCCGCGTCCGATTTCAGCACTTAAGCGAAGGCGAATGTCTTCCAAAGAATGTTCGCTCATGACCATGACGGATTTCTTCCGATTGATCCCTGTTTCGATATAGGTCATGACAATTGAAGTGATTGCAATAGATAAGATAGCGTAAAGAAATTCTTCTATTCCAAAAACAAACAGATTGAGAGAAACGACGAAAGCATCTGTAAGAAATAGGCCGATCGAAGTGTTCAAGTGGAAATATTTTTTAAAAACGAGGGGAGGGATCGTCGTGCCGCCACTGGAAGAGTTATTTTTATATAAGATGGCCACTCCTAAAGCAAAAATCGCACTTCCAAAAATGACCGATAACAACCGATCTGAAGTAATCATCATCTCTGGTACTACCGCGATGATCAAAGGAAAAACTAAACTTCCAAAAAGCACTTTGAAAAAAGGTTTTTTACCTAAAAACAGAAGAGCTAGCACTAACATAACGATATTCAATACTAAAATGACTATAGCACGGTCAAAACCGAAAGCAGCTTCCAATAATATTCCTAGTCCGCTGACACCACCAGCAGCGATATGATGAGGCCCTAAAAACATATTGATAGCGACTCCTAATATAAAGAGGGCAAAAATAATCTTGGCATATGTCCATATAAATTGTCTTGTTTCTTTCATTTATCCACTTCCTTTAGTTGATTAATAGTATTCTTATCTTATTATAACTTATTTTTCACTATAAGTTAACTTCGATTAATAAAAAAATTAGGCTTGGCTAATTTGGGGTACTTAACTTATCTGAAATCACTTGATCAAACAAAAACTCTTAAAAAACTTTTTTAATTAGGAGGATCGAATACAGCGAGCAGAGAAACAGAGAAACTAAGATAACTATAGAACTCGAAATAGGTAGGAAATAGCTTTAAAAACTTTTAAAAGTTTTAGGACTATCTGTTGAATTCGCTTAAAAAGTAATAGAAAAGTGTCAAAAAACTGTTACCGATAACATTTTTTGAAAGCGTTGTCTTTTCTATTTCTATCACTTATAGTGAGGACGTAATATTAAATCGCAAGGAGGAAATCAATGGATACAGCTGCAATTTATCATCGACCGGAAAGTGAATATGCATTTCTATATACGAATACAAAATTCCGTATCCGGCTTCGTACTCGGAAGAATGATATCAAAAAAGTATATGTGTTAAGCGGAGATCCGTATACCATAACAACTGAAAAATGGTATCAAAAAGAACGATCAATGAAAAAATGTCTAAGTACAAATGTTCATGATTATTGGGAAGTTGAATTGACAAGTGAAACAAGACGATTACAATACGCGTTCCATGTTATTGGAGAAGACAGCACGGATTGTTTCTATGGGGATCAAGGTGTTTTTCCTTATCGAAAAAATGTGATTGCTGAACCAAATTTTTATTTTCGAATGCCTTATTTCCATCAAATTGATCGCTTCGTTGTACCAGAATGGGTGAAAGAAACAGTATGGTATCAAATTTTTCCTGAAAGATTTGCAAATGGGGATAAAGCAAATGATCCCGATCATACTTTGGCTTGGGGAAGCAAAGATCCAGATCGTGAAGATTTCTTTGGCGGGGATTTACAAGGTGTGATGGATCATCTGGATTATTTGACAGACCTTGGTATCAATGGAATATACTTTTGTCCCATATTTAAAGCTACATCCAATCACAAGTACGATACGATCGACTATTATGAAGTCGATCCCGCGTTTGGAAATAAAAAACTTTTAAAAAACTTAATTGATGAAGCGCATAAACGAGGGATACGTATCATGTTTGATGCTGTATTCAATCATATGGGGATCCATTCGCCCCAATGGCAAGATGTACTCGAAAACGGAGAAAATTCAATCTATAAAGACTGGTTCCATATCCGCTTTTTCCCAGTAGATTCCTATCAGATGACTGATGTGCCAGAAACTGCTGAAAATATTCCATACGATACTTTTGCTTTTACTCCATTCATGCCCAAACTAAATACAGCAAATCCAGAGGTTCAAAAATATTTACTAGATATTGCCACCTATTGGATAAAAGAATTCGATATTGATGGATGGCGACTAGATGTTGCTAACGAAGTGGATCATCATTTTTGGAAAAAATTTAGAGAAGAAGTTACAGCCATCAAACCTGATATCTATATCCTGGGAGAGATCTGGCATTCCTCACAAGCTTGGCTACAAGGGGATGAATTCCACGCAGTAATGAATTACGCATTTACAGATTCAATTAAAGATTATTTTGCAAAAAAGAAAATTACAGCTTCGCAAATGGTCAGTGGAATGAATCATCAGCAAATGCTTTACAGAGATCAGGTGAACGAAGGGACATTTAACTTATTAGATTCTCATGATACTGCAAGGATCTTAACTCTTTGTAATGGGAACAAGGAATTGATGAAATCTGTGATGACTTTTATGTTTCTTCAAAAAGGATCTCCTTGTATCTATTATGGGACAGAAGTAGGGATGACTGGTGGAGAAGACCCAGATTGTCGAAAATGTATGATCTGGGAAAAAGAAAAACAAGATCTAGAACTGTTCGGTTTTATAAAAGAACTCGTTTCTCTTAGGAAACAGTTGTCTAAGATTCTTTCTGAAGGGGCTACCCAATGGTTAATAGTAAATGATCGTGAAGATAAGCTCTATTTTGTACGTGAACTAGAGGGGCAGATTATCCATATTTACTTCAATCAGTCAGAAGAACCTTGGATAGTAGAACAGGAAAATGAGGTTATTCTTAGTCAAAATTGTCAGTTATTAGAAGATGGGAAAGCAGAGATACAGCAATACGGATTTTTGATTATGTGTTGAAAAACTGTTACCGGTAACAATAAGAAAGCGTTTGCAAATGAAGGTTTGTGCCCATTATAATAATGGTGTAACAGCACGTTGAATACACAGGAGGAAATGAAGATGAAAAAACGAAACGCGAAAAAATTAGGTTTAGGGTTAGTCTCTTTAGGAATCTTAGGCGGATTAGCGGCTTGTGGCAATGGTAATTCTTCAGCAGAAGGGGACACGGAAGAAGGAAAAACGTTAACAGTCTCCGTTGATTCTGGATATAAAGATTATATAAACGAAATAAAAGATACATTCGAAAAAGAAAACGATGTGAAGATCAAGCTGGTAGAAAAGGACATGTTCGATCAGTTAGAATCATTAGCGTTAGATGGTCCTGCTGGAAAGGGACCTGACGTTATGATGGCAGCATATGACCGGATCGGTGCGTTAGGACAGCAAGGACATCTGGCGGAAGTAAAACTGGGAAATGAATCAGCTTACGATGAAACAGACAAGGCCCAAGTGACTTATGATGGAAAAATCTATGGAGAGCCTGCAGTAATCGAGACCCTTGTTTTGTACTATAACAAAGATTTAGTCGATACAGCACCAGCGACGTTTAAAGATTTGGAAAATCTATCCAAAGACAGTCGTTTTGCTTTTGAGTCAGAAGCAGGAAAAAATACAGGATTTTTAGCTAAATGGACTGACTTTTATTATTCCTATGGTTTGATTGCAGGTTACGGTGGCTATGTATTCGGTGATGATGGTACAGATCCTTCTGATATCGGTTTGAATAATGCAGGTGCTGTAGAAGGAATTTCTTATGCAACAGATTGGTTCCAAAATGTTTGGCCTAAGGGAATGCAAGACATAAAAAGTGCAGGAGACTTCGCCAGCCAGCAATTCATGTCCAATAAAACTGCAGCAATTATTGACGGCCCATGGCAAGCGCAAACATACAAAGAAAACAATATCAATTATGGTGTTGCAAAAATTCCTACTCTAAACAATGGACAGCCTTATCAACCATTTGGCGGAGGAAAAGGATGGGTAGTCAGCAATTACGCTAAAAACAAAGATCTCTCTCAAAAATGGCTCGATTATGTAACGAATCAGGAGAATCAAGATAAATTCTTTGAAATGGTAAATGAAATCCCAGCAAACCAACAAGCTCGGGAAACAGCAAAGGCTAAAAACGATGAATTAACAACAGCTGTGATCGAACAATATGAAACAGCTCAAGCAATGCCAAACATCCCAGAAATGGGTGAAGTTTGGACAGGTGCAGAAAACTTGATGTTCGATGCAGCATCAGGTTCAAAAACACCAAAAGAATCCGCAGATGAAGCAGTGAAAACAATCAGTGAAGCCATAGAACAAAAATACTGATTAAAATGATAACCGTCCATTTTTATAAAAAATGGAACAGGTGCTTCAGATAGAGGTGGCAAGAGCGGGATGGAAAATTATCTTGCTCTTGTTGCCATTATCTTAAAAGTAGTTTGCGGTTCAGCAAGTTTAGAGGGGGCATTCAGATGCAGCAAGATAAAACAAGCCAGATCAACGAAAAAAAAATCACGCTTTGTTCACTTATTCCGGGGATGGGGCAGTTTGTAAATGGCCAAACTTTTAAAGGTATCGTTTTTTTCGCCATATTCGTCCTATTCATTGGTCAGATGTTCTTGGGCGGATTTCATGCATTGATAGGATTGGTTACTTTGGGAAGTATACCAATGGAAGATCATTCATTATTTATTTTGATTGAAGGCACTTTGCAATTCATCATTACGATCATTTTCTTGATTTTTTACGCTTTGAATCTTTTAGACGCCTATCGAGTAGCAAGGATGCGTAAAGAGGGCAAAAAAATCAATCGGACGATGAAGGAAGTCATACATAATATAGGTGATGAAGGTTTTCCTTATCTATTGACACTTCCCGCGTATCTTCTCATGATTTTTACCATCATTTTCCCAGTCTTAGTCACATTATTTACTGCATTTACCAATTATGACTTTAATCATATTCCACCAGCTAGTTTGATTGATTGGGTAGGGGCTAAAAACTTTTTTAGCATCTTCTTCTTGAGTTCATATCGCAATACTTTTTTTGTAGTCTTTTCATGGACCGTGATTTGGACGTTATGTGCAACAACTTTGCAAATCACCCTTGGTATTCTCACAGCGGTTGTTGCTCACCAGAAATTTATTAAATTCAAACGTATTTTCGGTATCATTTTCTTATTACCATGGGCGGTCCCAGCTTTTATTACTATCATGAGTTTTTCGAATATATTCAACGATAGCGTAGGTGCCATCAATACTCAAGTGATTCCTTTCATAAACCAGCTTCCTTTTGTAGACATCAGTGCAATCTCTTGGAAAACGGACCCGAACTGGACGAAAGTGGCAATCATCTTAGTTCAAGGATGGTTAGGATTTCCCTATATCTATGTAATGGTTACAGGGATTTTACAGTCGATTTCTGAAGATTTGTATGAAGCAGCAAAAATCGATGGAGCAAATGCATGGCAACGTTTTTCAAATATCACACTTCCAGCTGTATTTCTAGTTGCAGCACCAACGTTTATTACCCAATATACTGGGAATTTCAATAATTTTTCTATGATCTACCTATTTAACAATGGAGGCCCCGGAAGCGTGGGTGGAGGAGCTGGTTCTACTGACATCCTGATTTCATGGATTTATAAACTTACGACTGGAACTTCTCCGCAGTATTCTATGGCTTCAGCCATCACGTTGATTATCTCCATCATCGTTATCTGCGTATCTTTGCTAGTGTTCAAAAAGACAAATGCGTTCAATATGGGGGATTAAACAATGAAAAAATTTCATTCGAGTGCACGATTCCAAAAACGGCTTTCTCACTTTTTTACTTACTTTTTTCTTTTGCTGTTATCAGTCATTATTATCTATCCACTTTTGATCACAGCAAGTACTGCCTTCAAGTCAGGGAACATTGCGGCTTTCAGTTTGGATTTTTCAAGCGACTGGACTTTAGGGAATTTCACGCGGCTGTTCAGTGAAACACTTTACGGGACTTGGTATAAAAATACGTTAATCATCTCTGTCCTAACGATGATCGTACAAGTAACTGTAGTAACTTTAGCCGGCTATACGTATAGCCGTTATCGTTTTATCGGACGCAAATCAAGTTTGATGTTCTTTTTAGTGATTCAGATGGTACCGACTATGGCAGCACTGACTGCCTTTTATGTCATGGCTTTCTTATTAGAGGCGCTAGATAAGTATTGGTTCTTGACGATGATCTATATAGGCGGTGGGATTCCAATGAATACTTGGCTGATGAAAGGATACTTTGACACAGTACCAATAGATTTAGATGAATCTGCTAAACTTGATGGGGCAGGACATTTCAGGATTTTTTTCCAGATTGTATTACCTCTTGTCAAACCAATGCTCGCCGTTCAAGCATTATGGGCATTCATGGGACCTTTTGGCGACTTCATGTTAGCGAAGTTCTTGCTTCGAACACCTGAAAATCAGACTGTTGCTGTCGGCCTGCAAACATTTATTTCTGATGTGACAAATCAAAGGGTCTCCTTGTTTGCTGCTGGAGCAATCTTGATTGCCCTACCGATTTGTCTATTATTCTTCTTTTTACAAAAGAACTTTGTTACCGGCCTGACATCTGGCGGAACAAAAGGATAGGAGCAGAGGATCATGCAAACATTTCCGTTAAATTATTTTTCCACTTTACGTACGCCAACTCAAGTGTTTGCGGGACGCAAACTATTATCCTGGCCAAAATTTTTCTTGATATTTGTATTTTTAGTTTCCTTGATGGTCATGCCTGTGACTCTTTTTTATGCCAATCAGATCCAAGCGATTCCATTAGAACAATTTCTATCTGTTCATTCGTTGATCGATGAACAAGGAACCAAAAAATTTTCTGAACTTGAATTATCTGAAACTGGGTTACAATCATCGCAACAAACGATAGCTGTGACCCCTGAAATTTTGGTAGGTGTGTCTTTATCTGAGAAACAACAAGCCGATCATGAAACTTTTATTGATTTTGAGAAGGAACAATGGGTGATCCAGCAAAAGGATAAATCTGGTATACGCCGCTATACGATGAATTATAGTCCATCTTTCCAACCAGATTCTGTACGTACGCCCGAAGATTTCCAACGATTTTTAGAAAGAGAATTTTATGCCAGTAATCGTCCAACAATCATTTTATCTTATAGTTTCAGTCTTGGTCTTGTCCTATTTGTCATGACGAGTCTCATTTTATTCGGGGCTTCCTTTTTCTTGTGGATGACAAGAAAAAGCCAACTTTCATCCATTCATACATTCAAAGAGAGTGCAAATTTGATGCTGAATGTGATGGGGATAGGATCCATGGTAGCAGCAGTTGTAGGGTTTATCCACTTTGACTTTATCTTGATGCTAAGTGTCCAAACAATGATAACTGTCTTGCTGCTTCTATGGGTTTTTGCTAAGACAAAATTCAAAGATAAGCGTGTCGAATGACAAGTTTAAGCGATTTGTGCGACAATGAATGTGAAAAAAATGAAAAATAAAGTAGTTTTTGAAAAATTTCTGAAAAAATTAAACTTCTTAGTTGATTCTTTTCTTTTTTAGTATTAACGTAATAGGGTAGTTTTTTTAAGGAGGAAAATCATGTTAGAGAAAACTTTATACAATCAATTATTTTCACGTTCTTTCTCGCTCCCTGTCGAAGTAAATTATTGGGACGGTACAACGAAACAATACGGAGATACGGACACTCCTCCCCAAATCAAAATCAATATCCATGAAGAAATCCCAATGAAAGAGATTACAAGCAACGCTTCTTTGGCACTAGGAGAAGCCTATATGGATCATCGAATCGAGATCGAGGGAAGTATCCAAGTATTGATCAACGATGCTTATCAGCAAGCAAACAGTTTTTTACGAGGAAAAGATTATCTAAAATGGCTGCCAAAGAAAGAAAAACATACAAAACAAAAAAACAAAGAAGATATCCATGCGCATTATGACTTAGGTAACGACTTTTATAAACTTTGGCTAGACCCAACTTTGACTTATTCTTGTGCCTATTTCAACACACCTGAAGATACGTTGGAACAAGCACAAATCAATAAAGTCCATCATATTTTAGACAAACTCTTTATCAAAGAAGGCGAAACGTTGCTTGATATCGGTTGTGGCTGGGGAACATTGATGTTCACTGCTGCCAAAGAATATAACGTCAAAGCAACTGGGATCACTCTAAGTGAAGAACAATACGATTTGATCACCAAAAAAATCAAAGAAGAACATTTAGAAGATAAATGCCGTGTATTATTAATGGATTACCGTGAACTAAAAGGCGAAACGTTTGATCATATCACAAGCGTAGGTATGTTCGAACATGTAGGCTCTGAAAATCTTGAAGGTTATTTCAAAGTCGTAAAAGATTTATTGAAACCAAAAGGAACAGCTTTGATCCATGGAATCAGCCGACAACAAGGCGGTGCGACAAATGCTTGGATCAATAAATATATTTTTCCTGGCGGTTATGTCCCTGGTGTTACTGAGTTAGTTGATAATATTACAAAAAACGATTTGCAATTGATCGATTTAGAAAGTTTGCGTCGTGACTATCAATTGACATTAGAGCATTGGACAAAAAATTTCCATCAAGTCCAAGATCAAGTCACGAAAGAAATGGGTGATTCCTTCTATCGAATGTGGGATTTATATTTACAAGCTTGTGCAGCCTCATTTGAGTCAAGCAATATCGATGTAATTCAATATCTGCTTGTTCAACCTGGAAATAATGATATCCCAATGCATCGTGCATAATTGATATAAAAGGCAGTTTAAAAGCTATTTAATTATTTAATAAATGGAAGCTAAGTGTTATGATACTCCCGAATTGAGATTTTAGTCTAACTTCTAGGGTTGTCTCTAAAACTTAGCTTCTTTTTTATTTTCATAATAATAACGTTGTTCTTTAATTTTTAAACATGACAGAAATTTTTTTCTTCGTTATACTTGTATAGAATACTATTTTATAATAAGGGAGATAAAATCAATGAAGAAAACTGTTATTTATACTAGTTTATTTGCGGCTTTGTTTTTAGCTGCTTGTCAATCAAACACCAATCAAGGAACATCTGGGAATACATCTTCCAGCAGTGAACAACGCTCTTCTCAGGTATCGGAATCCTCAACAAACGCAAGTACATCTTCATCTAGTCAAACAAAGAATTCGAGTGAGGCAATGGGCCAGTCAGCTATCAAAGTGTCCGCAGCTCGTGCGATTGAATTGTTTAAAGATAAGTATCCAGATACTGCTATTACTAGTTTGGAACTAGATAGTGATTGGGGATCATACTTCTACAAGATAGAAGGTGTCGATGATCAAAAAGAATATGAAGCAAGAATCGATGCTCAGAATGAAAAAATGGAAACAGAGAATCCAGAAACACTAGATCAAGAGGATCAAAATGGTCAAAAGAAAAAAGAAGATGGTCTAGCTGTTGATAAATTGATCACGATTGAGGAAGCCGCAAAGATTGCTGTCGATAAAGTAGGAAGCGGTACAGCAACAGATTGGGATCTGGATAAAGATCTAGGTACTACTTATTGGGAAGTCAAAGTAAAAAACGGTAATCAAAGTACATCAGTCAAGATCAATAGCCAAACAGGGGAAGTACTATCAACCGAACAAGATGATTAAGAAATTCGTTGAAAAACAAGAGTTGATTTTTCTTTTAGTCATGATACACTAGATAAAATAACTTGTTTGAAGGAGCGATTTACTTGAGTTTAGAAACGACCTTTGCCAATCATACCTTTGCCAACCCTTTTATGAATGCATCTGGTGTACACTGCATGACTACCCAGGAATTAGACGAGCTGGCTCATTCAGAAGCAGGAGCATTTATCACTAAGAGCTGTACAATCAATGAACGAAAAGGAAATCCCGAACCACGCTATTTTGATGTTCCTTTAGGCAGTATCAATTCTATGGGGCTTCCAAACTTAGGCTTTTCTTATTATCTAGAGTATGCTCTTGCGTATGAAAAAGCGCAGAAAAACCCAAATCAACCATTATTTTTTTCGATCGCCGGGATGAGTGTCCAAGAAAATTTGGAAATGCTTGGGGAAATAGAAAAAAGTGGATTCAAGGGGATTACTGAACTAAATTTATCTTGTCCAAATGTGCCTGGTAAACCACAACTAGCTTACGATTTTGAGGCCACTTATGAAACACTGAAAGAAGTATTCAGCATCTTTTCTAAGCCGCTAGGAATCAAATTGCCTCCTTATTTTGATTTTGCTCATTTTGATCAGATGGCAGATATCTTGAATCAATTCCCGTTGACATATGTCAATGCTATCAACAGTGTGGGCAATGGGTTGTATATCGATACAGACAAAGAAGCAGTGGTCATCAAACCAAAAGAAGGGTTCGGCGGCATTGGCGGAGAGTATATCAAGCCAACCGCTTTAGCAAATGTCCGCGCTTTTTATACGCGTTTGAAACCAGAAATCCAAATCATCGGTACAGGTGGGATTCGGACAGGACAAGATGCATTTGAACATCTGCTATGTGGCGCAAGCATGTTGCAGATTGGTACCGAGCTTCACAAAGAAGGACCGGAAATCTTTTCTAGAATCACAAACGAATTAACTCAGATTATGTCAGAAAAGGGATATGCGTCTATTGACGAATTTAAGGGTAAATTACGCACTATTTCTTAGTAAAAAGACGAAGATCAATCATGATCTTCGTCTTTTTTTATAAAAAACACTTGTCTGTTCATTTATGTGCAAGCGTACTCATTGTATGTTAGACGAACTTGTGGGAAAATAACAGGGGCAAAAAGGAGGATAATATGAAAGATGCAACAGAATTAGCGAAAGGACTTAAAGAAAAAGAATTTAGTTTTCAAGAATTAGCTGCTGATGTACAGAAAAAAATAAAGAAACAAAATCATGAATTGAATGCGTTTGTTGCACTTGAACCATTCGAGAATAGTTCCACTGAACGATTGATTCCCCAGTCAGAAAAAGGACCATTGGCAGGTATTCCATTCCCTTTAAAAATGCTCGGTCAAGAAAAAAAGGGATGGCTAGCTACTTCAGGATCTCGTTTATTTGAAACACATCGAGCTTCTCATACATCCAATTATGTACAGCAAGCAGAAGCGATAGGGCTAGTTCCTTTTGGACAAACCAATGCGCCAGAGTTTGGTTTCAAAAATATTACAGACCCCGTCATCTATGGCCCAGCAAGAAACCCCTGGAACCTTGAATGTACACCGGGCGGATCAAGCGGAGGCGCTGCTGCTGCAGTTTCAGCGGGAATCGTTCCTTTAGCTGGCGCTAGTGATGGTGGTGGTTCTATTAGAATACCCGCTTCGTTTTGCGGATTGATTGGGCTGAAACCTTCGCGAGGGACGATGCCAGTTGGTCCATATGCTTGGCGAGGATGGCAAGGAGCTGCTATTGATTTCGGTTTGACGGTTTCTATGAGAGACACGGAGGCTTTATTTTATGGGATGAGAAGCATCCATTCCGGTGCGCCATATCAAGTATCGCCAGTTGAGTGGCAAACACATCCAAGAAAAAAACGTTTGAAGATAGCTTTTTGTGTTGATTCACCGATCCACTCACAGATTAGTGAAGAGGCAGTACTTGCTGTAAAAAAAGCTGTAAATTTCCTTGAAAAAGAAGGGCATGATTTGACGGAGATTCCTTACCCACTAGATGGTCGTAAACTGATTACGTCTTATTACCAGATGAATGGCGCAGAGACAGCAGCAATGATCCACTCGATTGAAACAGGCATCCAGCGAACTGTCAGAAAAGAAGAACTTGAGCCGATCTCTTGGACTTTGTTCCAATATGGTCAGAAACTTTCTGCCGCTACTTACATTGATTCTCTGCATGTATGGGATGAAGCAGCAATTGTCATGGAAAACTTGCATCAAGAATATGATTTATTCCTTTCACCAACGACTGCATTTACCGCCCCTAAAATCAGCGAAGATTTGCAAAGTGATACGATAAGAGCACAGATGGAACACATCCATGATTGTTCTGAAGTACAAGCTTTAGAAGTTGTTTCTTCTATGTTTGAGGACAGCCTGAAGGTCACACCTTATACACAATTGGCTAATCTGACTGGACAACCAGCAATCAGCTTGCCTACTCATTTGACAAAAGAAAACATGCCTCTCGGAATTCAATTTATGTCCGCCAGAGGAAGAGAAGATTTGCTGCTTCAAATCGGCTATCTATTTGAAGCAAGTCACCAGTTCCATTTACCAAATCCGTGGAAATAGCAGAAACAAGGAGAAGAAAAAATGAAGAAAAAAAGATTGTTTGCTCTAATAACTAGCGCCTTTTTTATTTTAAGCGCTTGCGGTACAGCTGCCGCTAACCAAGAAGATCACAGCTGGAGTAATGTGGAAAAAAAGAAAGAATTGGTAGTAGCAACTTCTGGCACACTATTTCCCGCTTCTTATTATAATGATCAAAATGAATTAGTTGGTTATGACGTAGACTTGGCGAAAGAGGTAGCCAAACGTTTAAATGTCAAAATCTCCTTTAAAGAATACAATGTGGATGGACAAATCACTTCTGTTTCAAAAGGAGAATCAGATTTTGCTGCGAACGATTTTGGTATCACAAAAGAAAGAGAAAAAAAATTCTCCCTTTCAGAGC
Source organism: Enterococcus sp. DIV1224 (assembly GCF_050555455.1). Taxonomy (NCBI): domain Bacteria; kingdom Bacillati; phylum Bacillota; class Bacilli; order Lactobacillales; family Enterococcaceae; genus Enterococcus; species Enterococcus sp. DIV1224. The sequence continues at coordinate 1,310,516 of NZ_CP187859.1, forward strand.
CTTTCAAATATTCATTTGACAGTATGATCGTACGAAAAAAAGATGATTCAGGAATCCACTCACTTGATGATCTTAAAGGAAAAAAAGCAGCTGGCGAACCCAATACTAGCTATATGCGTTTAGCGGAAAAATACGGAGCTAAATTAGTCACTTACGATAACGCCACGAATGATCAATATTTAAGCGATGTAGCAAACGGTCGAACAGACGTTATTTTAAATGATTATTATTTACAGAAAATGGCCGTATCTGCTTTACCAGATATCCCCGTAAAAATCTTGGAGAACGTTTATTTCAATGAAAACGAAAGTGGTTTTTTATTGAAAGAAGGAAATGATGCTCTGAAAAAGAAAATCGATGGCGTATTAAAAGAGATGAAAGAAGACGGGACGACAAAGAAAATATCTGAAAAATATTTTCAAACTGATGTTTCAGTCAAACCGAAAGAAACGATGACTGAGTCGGTGAGTGATTGATGTACTTTCCTCTCATTGATTTTTCCCTCATGTGGACTTCACTTCCTTTCGTACTGCAAGGCTTGGTATACACATTAGGGATCGGCTTCGTGTCTTTTGTTTTAGGAAACTTGGTAGGGTTGCTTTTGACAGTTCTAGGTCTTTTGGATTGGCTACCTCTGAATGTATTTATTCGTTTTTATTTATCGTTCTTTAGAGGTATTCCCGCACTAGTCTTGCTGTTCTTGCTATATTTCGGGTTACCTTATCAATTAAGTGCCTTAACGGCTTCAGTCATCTGCTTTACGATTACCAGCAGTGCATTTATTGGTGAAATCTATCGAGGATCACTAGCAGGCGTTTCTTCAGGTCAGTGGGACGCTGGTTTAGCTTCCGGTTTTTCTTTCTTTGGGGTATTGAAATATATCGTTTTGCCGCAAGCCTTTCGAATCTCGGTACCGGCACTCAGTAACGTAGCTATGGATTTAGTGAAAGGTACTTCGTTAGCGGCAACGATCACAGTGCCAGAAATATTTCAAAAAGCAAAGATCATAGGTGGTCGGACATTCGATTATTTTTCTCTCTATATTTTAGTTGCACTGATTTATTGGGTCATTTGTATCGGGATCGAAAAAGTGCAACAGTATTTAGAAAAACGTTCCGTCCATCAGTCAATCTGAAAAATAGAAATGGTGCTAGCGTGGCAAGCATCATTTCTATTTTTGTTTCTTGTGTATTCTGTCTAGTATTTTAAAATCATTTCATGTAAAATGTAAGACGAAAATATGTTCGGAGGTAAAAACATGAAAACCCCGCTAACCATCGAAATAGAATCCTCATTATACCAATATTGCATCGAGCAGGGCGGCTTAGTCGTAGAAGAAGTCACGATGCCTGATGACCAAGGAATTGTAGATACGCTTAGCTGCTTGACAAAATTTGATGGAAGCCGAGAATGGCGATGCTATGAGCTGAAAGTGACAAAAGCAGATTTTCGTTCTACAGCCAAACTGTCATTTGTCGGGCATTATAATTATTTTGTTTTGCCAAGTAAACTATATGAAGAAGTGAAAACAGAGATCCCTACAGGAATAGGTGTACTAGTATATCGCCCGTACACGATCGAAGAGGAAATGCCTGCATCTGGTACATTTATGATTGCGAAAAAAGCAGCAAAGAAGGAGCTTGCTGTACCGGAAGAAGCTTTGACAAACCGTTTTATGGCTTCTTTATTCAGAGAAGTAAGAAAAGCAAAGCAAATGGAGCGAGGCGTAAAATATTTTCCAACAGATCAATTGTACAAAGAATTGAAAAGACGTTCAGAAAACCAAGATCCATTTTCTAACGAACGATATTATGAACGGTTTTTAGAGGAAATAGCTAGTCAGGCAATCAATGAGTTGCAAGAAGAAGTTGCTGCGCTTCAACATGATTATGAATACTTAAGGCAACAACAGCAGATCCGGCGGTTGCCCACAGAGCCATTGGAGTGAAAAATATGTACTATCCTTATTTAAGAGGAAAACAATTTGACCTATTAGCATTAAAAGAAGCATTGTCGCGAGGACTGCTCTCCAATAAAATCCATCCGGTAATCGAACCAGTACGTGATTCCGCTACGCTTAAAAACGTGATCGAATTATTTCAAAAAAAGCACCATCCAATCGCTGTGATCCAAAATCCCCAAGTAGGACAATTCAAATTATTCGATCAGCATGTGCACAGTTGGACAGTCAAGGAACATAGCTCTGTCGTCTCTGCACAGATTTTAACGCCAGAAAATCTTAACGACGTACTGGATTCACCTCCAACGTTTCTGATTTTCGATGGACAACACTACCCAAAAGACGCAGAGGTATGGAAACAGCTGGCAGGAGTCGATTCGAAATTCTTGATACCAGATGCTAGCCGCTTTCGCATCTGGCTGCCCGAAAACAAAATTGTGATCCGTGACTCTTTTCAAACGAGAAAGCATGTTGAAAGTTATGCAGATAAAACAGACGACTTTTTTAGCGATGACTATCTTTTTTTCCACGAAGACGGATATAGTGGATTTTCTGATTTCACGATCGAAGGCAGCCGTTATTTCGATAAAGGGTTTCCTAGCCGAGCGCTTGCTATCCATCTAACGTATATCGATGCTTACGGTAATATTCGCGTAAAGCATTTTGTCTCTGACAGTAATGATTCCGCTAAAGATCAAGCATTGAAGTTTCTTGAAGCAGGAGATAAAATGAAAAAATGGATCATGCGTCACCATCATCAGCTCTTAATCACTTCAGGAATGATTGAATTACTGGCTCTCTACCAGCAACAAAAATTTCCAGGACTCGGAGTATTGAAAAAATGGTCGCTAATGCATCATTTGGAACTTATCAGTCAACTACTGGATCATCCAAAAAATTGGCTTAGAAGTTATTCAAAAGTTCCTGAACTGTATGAAGTGATCCAAAATCAGAAAATATAAATGAAAAAGAAACAGAAAAGAGGTAACTGGATGTGTATATTCGGCTAACAAGAAAAGAAGAAGTAGAAGAAGTGGTAAAAATTATTGATGCTGCAGCGGAATTTATTGCTTCGCAAGGCTCTCCCCAATGGCAGAACGAGCAGAAACCAACAAAAGAAACGATTTTGAACGATATTGAAAGAAAAGAAAGCTATGTATTAATAGTCGAAGATCAAATTGTTGGAACAGCTGCATTAGTCTCAGGCGTGGATCCCGTTTACACAAAAATAGATGGTAGTTGGAAAAAATCAACTGGTCCTTATTTATCGATTCATCGTGTTGCTTTAGCAGAAAGTACTCGAGGAAAAAAACTAGCAAAACCGTTCTTAGAACATTTGTTGACGATTGCAGCCAGCAAAGATATTCAAGATGTCCGTATCGATACTTATCCAGCTAATGAACCGATGGAAAAGACCATCTATTCTGCTGGATTCACTTATCAAGGGATGATTGAATTCCCTTTTGAACATGGTGAAAGAAAAGCGTATCAAAAAATAATCAAGTGAGTAATAAAAGCATCTTCACAAGGATGAAGACTTAATAATACGAAAAAACAACTAGCTGATCGCTAAGAGAGTGGGACAGTAGTGGTGAGCTTCAAGAAATAATTTTCGAAGAAGCTACTTCTGAAACACCGTTTATCGAGAGGTCGTGACACCATTTTTGTCGCGGCCTCTCAGCTTATCTTACGGATATTTTGTTAATCTGTTTCTATCAATAATCCTTTTTTTATTTTATCTGCTGCTTCTTGGAACGCTCCATCGTTTGACACGACTAAAAGTGTGGGAATAGCTGCCAACCGTTCCAGTTGAGCTAAGTCTTCCGCATGAACTGCCATTCTGGCCGAAATCTGTTCGGGTGAATCTCCACGCTTTTTCAGGCGCGATTGTAGTGTTTCTTTAGAAATCGTAATAAAGATCGGACGGACTACCGTGCCAAAATACTCGTATAAATGCCAAAAACCATTTGCCGTCAAAACGGCATAACAATTTCCTTCCTTCAGTTTTTTGGTAATCTCTGCCTTGCTGGAACCATATTTATGTTGAGCATATTGATCCCACTCTGCAAATTCGTCTCGCTTGATCATCTGATTGAATGTATCGTCGGATACAAAATAATAATCCACTTGATCTTTTTCTCCAGGTCTTGGTGATCGATTCGTGTAAGTAATGATCTTTTGTTCCGGCTGAAAAACAGCTTCTGCGAGTGAAGTTTTCCCAGAACCAGAAGGACCGATAAACACATAGCAATAATTCATCATCATTTCTCCTTTGATATTTGAGCAACTGAAAAAGCTTTGGAAATATTTCCAAAGCTTTTGAAAGCAACATTGCTTTTTTGTTTATTATACCAGTAATCCAGTCACAATAGCACTTAAAAAGCTGACTAAAGTCGCTGTTAACAAGATCTTCAACCCATGTTTTGCAACAAGATTTCCTTTTTCTTCGTTTAACCCCTTCATCGCACCGGAAATGATCCCGATAGAAGAGAAGTTGGCAAATGAAACAAGGAAAACAGATATGATCGCTGTTGTGCGTTCAGTAAAATGGAAATGACCGTTAGCTAATTCTGTCATAGCAACAAATTCATTTGTAACCAATTTAGTCGCCATGATACTACCAGCATCCACTGCTTCTTTCCATGGGATTCCACTGATGAAGGCAAGAGGGGCAAAGATATAACCTAAGATTTCTTGGAAAGTAATACCGAATATCCCGTGAAAGATAGCATTGATCATGGCAATCAGGGCAACGAATCCGATAAGCATAGCAGCAACCGTGATTGCCACATGGAAACCATCAAGAATGTATTCTCCCAACATTTGGAAAAAGGTCTGTTCTTTGTTTTCTTCAATAATTAGTTCGTCTTCTTTTTCTTCTAATACATAGGGATTCACAATCGAAGCCAGAATATATCCGCCAAATAAATTCAAAACAAGGGCAGTAATCACATATTTGGAATCGATTAGTGCCATATAAGATCCGACGATTGACATAGACACTGTAGACATAGCCGAGACACTCATGGTGAATAAACGTTTCTCAGATAAGAAAGGTAATTCCTTCTTTATGGAAATAAATACTTCCGATTGCCCTAAAATAGCAGAAGCTACTCCATTGTAGGATTCTAATTTGCCCATTCCGTTGATTTTACTTAACCCAAGACCAACGGCTTTCATAAACAATGGAAGAATTTTAATGTAGCGTAAAATCCCGATAATAGCAGAAATAAATACGATTGGCATCAATACGGAAAGAAAGAAAGGCGCACTTCCTTTATTTGCTACACCGGCAAAAACAAAGTCAACACCCTGCCCAGCAAAAGCAAGAAGATGATCAAACATTTTTGCCAATACAGAAACAACCGCTGTACCAAAAGTTGTACGTAACAATACGAAACCAAGAACAAGCTGTAAAACGAACATCACAATTAGTGGTTTCAATTTGATTGCTTTTTTGTTGCTACTGATCAAATAAGCAAGACCTAATGTGACAAATAAACCAATAATACCTAATAAATAACTCAAATAATCACTCCTATTCCAAATTCCGTTTTATTTTACCTGTTTTGTAAATAAAATACTAATCTTTAGTGAAATTTTCATTACTTTTTTAGAGTAAAACGCATTCATTTTCCATTAGAATACAAAGCAACCAAAATAAATTGAAAAAACAGATAAAAGACGCTAAAAAAACTGATGTTCCATTGTTTTTTCGTATTTCAAATAGAGAGGGAAAGCAAGTTAAAGTATGAGAAATAAAATTTATCACACTCTTGTTTTTTCTTTCAAACTGAATATCTCTCAAGAAGGGACAAGAAGTGTATCCACTTAGTGATGGCTATAAAAAAACGAAACTATTGTTTAAGCTAATGCTAATAGTTTCGTTTTCATCCTTTATAAGTGAATTTTTTCTATTGGTAGTATAGATTTTCTGAAGGGTAGACAGGTGCGCAAGTAATATCGATTCCTAATTTTTTCAATGTTTGTTCATCATTTTTATTGACCATCACAGTGGAGTGGGCTTGCGCTCCCTCAAGTTCAGCTAGTTTATCATAAGCAACTTGAGCGATTGGATTCGTTACTGCACTGATTGATAAAGCGATCAAGACCTCATTGATGCTTAGTGCATCCAAAGAGGAATGAAGTGTCTTTGACTTCAATCCTTGTATTGTTTCAAGAACTAATGGTGATAATAAAGGAATGTCATCTGCAATATGCGCTAAATGTTTTACTGCATTTAAGATGACTGCCGCTGACGCATCCATCAATGAGCTTGTACGTCCGGTAATAATGACTTCGTCTGGTAATTCGATTGCAATCACAGCAGAAGGATCTTTTGTAGGACTTTGTGCTTGAATTTTATCTGCATAATCATGGGCAGGAACGACAACGTTTCGGTCTTCAGGGCGTAATCCGACTTCTTCCATAATTAGTTTGATTCGATTAACTGCTTCTTCGTCAATCAATCCTTTTTTGAAGTCACACTCTATTTGGAAATAGCGGCGGATGATTTCTTGTTTAGAAGCTTCTTGGACAACCGCATCATCCACGATACCAAATCCTACACGATTCACACCCATGTCAGTAGGAGATTGATAAACAGATTCTTTACCAGTAATTTTTTCAATAATACGTTTGATTACAGGGAAGGTTTCAACATCTCGATTATAATTTACAGCTACTTTATTGTAGGCGTCAAAGTGGAAGGAATCGATCATATTGACATCCTTCAAATCGACTGTGGCTGCTTCATAGGCAATGTTCAATGGATGTTTCAACGGAACGTTCCATACTGGAAAAGTTTCGAACTTGGAGTAACCAGCCGCATGTCCTTTTTGGCTTTCATGATACAGTTGGTTCAAACAAGTAGCGAGTTTTCCGCTTCCTGGTCCAGGGGCTGTCACTACAACGATTGGTTTAGTTGTTTCAATGTATTCGTTTTTCCCAAACCCATCTTCTGAAACGATTTTTTCTACGTTGACTGGATAGTCTTCGATTTCTGAATGTTTATAGACTTTGATATTTCGTCTTTCTAGTTTATTGATAAAGACTTTCGTGGCAGGCTGGCCGTTATAGCGAGTGATAACGACACTGTTGATTAATAATCCATAACCACGTAATTCATCAATCAGCCGCAAGATATCCATATCATAAGTAATCCCATAATCACCGCGGATCTTATTACGCTCAATGTCTCCGGCATAGACGCAAATCAGTATTTCAGCCTGATCTTTTAATTTTTGTAGCAGTTTGATTTTCGCATCTTCTTCAAATCCTGGAAGTACACGTTTTGCATGTTTGTCATCCACTAGCTTTCCACCAAATTCCAAATATAACTTATCATAGTGGTTCACTCGTTCCAAAATATACGCGGACTGCTCTTCAATATATTTCTCTGAATCAAAACCAATTTTTTTCACTGGGTTCCCTCCTTAAGTACTAAAGCATTTTTTCATTTTTTTTTGGATTCGTCAACTGGAAGAGCAAAATTCCTCAAAAAAACAAAGAAAATGGTTTAAACCAACTTGTCTAGATAGTTATTCATTGGTATGATAGTTTTTGATAAGGAAGGTGCTACATGAAAAAAAGACAGAAAAAGAAAAACGCATATAAACACTATATCCGTTCGATTTTTACCGGTTATGAAAAAATGCTTGAAGATCCCGAATTAGAACAATTGACGTTTACTTATTTAAACGAAGAAACGCAACTAACTCGTGATGACCATCAGCGCATTCATTTCACAACAAGAGATCTGCCTAGTAAATAAAAGAATATGATAAAAGTCATTGTATTCGATTCTGTCCTATCAGATGAATCAGATATCAAAGACTAGTTGATCGAAAAACAGGCTGTGCCAAATTTTGGTGCAGCCTGTTTTATGGAGCATTGCCCGCTCTTTTTTATAACAATTTTTTACAGAAAATGGTACTATTGAAGTATTAATAAGTGAAAATCAGATGAGTAAGAGGAGGCAAGTAGTATGAAAGAGCCAGATACAAACACAAATTATGAGCAAGGCGAACTAGAGGAGACGAGCACGAATCAGGATACAGCAAAAGAATCGTCTTCTTTTTATGATATCAAAGAAAAAGCAAGCATGAATCTTTCCCAATTATTAGAAGATTTACAGGCTTTTGAAAAAGCTGTCCGCGAAGAAGATATTCCTGAGATCTACCGTTTGTACAACGGCCGATTGAATGAAGAATTAAAACGAAGCTCAAATGAAAATCATGAGATTGACCAATTGCTGATGCGTAAGATCCATGATCGTTTTTTGCAAGAATTTCCTTTTATGGAACAAGTAGAAAGCATCTCACCAACGATGAGCTATTACAAAATCGGCACTTATTACCATGATCGCCCTACAATTGGTATCGATGCAAGTTTGCCAGAAATTTTTGTTTTGCCTAAGATCGATGAAGAGTGGGAGAGATATTCCCAACCGGAGACAACGGACTATGACAAAAAAATCAATGAGCTAGACGCAAAGGTGATCACAGCTCAGACAGAGATCGAACGTCTAGACGAACAGATAAAAGAAATCAATCGGCAGATGACTGATTTGGACGATAATAAAGGATTCTTGAATCGTAAGAAAATCGAGGAAGAAATTCAAGAATTAGAGAAGAAGAAGCAAGTGCTATCTAATGAAAAATTAGGCTGGCTTCCTTATATCGAGACACCTGAAACAATCCAGCAGCAAAAAGAAGCATTGAAACAAGAAGCAAGAGCGGACCAACTTCGCGCAGCCATCGTAGAAAAAGAGCAACGGCAAATCAGTCGCTATTTCGGTAGCAAAGAGGGGTTTGGTCAAGCAATCCATGAATTCTTGATGAATTATCTTGGTAATGAAAATCCTAATAATCAATCTAATGAAGGAGGTTCCGAGTATGAATGAACACGATGAAGCAGAATGGACAAAAAATGAAGCACAGACAGAAGATCATGAAGAAACGAACACTTCATTAGAGGAACAAACAAGTAAGCAAGTGGATGACACAGAAGAAGTCCCTATGCCAGAAGAAACAAAAATCCATGAAAAAGAAAAAGTAACTCCGACGAATACGGATACTTCAGAAAACACGCATGCTTATGAAGTATCTGAAAATCCCGGGTATTTAGAAGGAAAAGAGCAAGATCATCAAGATATCGTCAGTTTGATTGAAACAGCGGAAGCAGAATTAGCGGATTTACGTATGAGAAAATATTTGATTGAATCAGATTTTCCCGAATTATTAGAATCATATGACCGCTTTATATTGAATGAAGAACCGATCTCAACGATTGGAAAGACAAGTCTGATCGAATACTTCACATATGAATTACTGAAACCATTGAATGATATTGGTCTGGAACGATCAAATTCAGCTTATGACACATGGAAAACAAGACATTTCTCTATCAATTATACGTTGAATGGACAAAACGAATTAGTCTTTTCCTTTGTATTACCGACCATCGATCAACGATACCAAGTGGAATCGATGAGTCTTCTAAATGTATCACCAGAGACGATGGAAATCGATGTCCAAGATGATCGAGTGCTTTCTTTGATCCGATACTGGTCAGTTGATCGAGTATTCTCAGCAGGACAGATCACGATTTTCAATCACAAATTGAATCAATTATTAGCCCACGCTAGAACACTTGGTTTTACAGTTAATCAGACACTACTAGACAATACGAAGCCACTTCGTTTGAACCTTCAGAGCAAATTTGAATTGACGAATGAAGTATTGGATGATATTTTTATCGTGGCGATGAAAAATCCATCCTATGATATGGAAAAGATCAACGAAACTACTTATCAAGTACGATTAGATAAAGGACAGTCTTTAACGATAGCAACAAACGAAAAAGATCAAACGGTCTTGTCGATCTCATCTGGAGATTACCCACGATCCGTCATTGATTTCTTTATCAATTACGAATTCTTGGTTCCGTTAACGGTGAGAAAGTCCTGATTGGATAAGTTGGATTACCAGAGGTCATTCAGATAATTCTGTTCCAAAGGACTTGCGGCAGTTATCCAGAATAATTGTCACAAGTCTTTTCTGTATGTACTGAATGAACGTGAATCATCTGCTGGTGAAGGAGGAGTTACATCAAGAATGTCCACAAATAAAATCGCCCAGCTTAGCTTATTGTCTGCTGCTTGTGTAGCAGGTAGGATCGCTTTTCAATTTATTCCGAATTTCCAGCCAATGACTGCTATTTTTTTGTTTATAGTTCTTTACTTAAGCTTGAAAGATGCGCTAATTGTCATGAGTCTTTCTATCGCAATCAGCAGTTTTTATTTTGGTGTGGGTCCATGGGTCTTCGGTCAGTGGCTCAGCTATACCGTCGTTCTGGCGTTGTTTTCAATTTTCTGCTCGAGAAGAACAATCCTAAGGAATCTCTGGTTAAAAGGAACCTGCTTTTTTCTAGCAGGTATGGTTTATGGAATAGGGATGACTATTTTCGATACGCTGCTCTATCATTTACCTCAACCTTGGGTCTATTACCTTCAAGGAGTGTCGTTTGATCTGATGCACAGTATAGGTAATGTTGTGTTCTTCCTTGTTTTTCTGCCAGTCGTCAAACGTTTTTACAATCATTCAGGAGGAAAAAATGAAAAAAATAATTTATAGTCTGCTTGCAATGAGTGTCAGTGTACTCATGTTGACAAGTTGTAGTACAACCAACACACCATCGACTTCCAACCAAAAGGAGGAAGTAAAAACATCGCAAAAAGCAACGATCACGTAACAAGAAAATGGTCAAAACTTTTTGAAAAAAGAAGTGACTTTCAAAAAAGGAGAAACTTTGCTGACTATTTTGAAACAAAATTTTGAAGTCGAGGAAAATGATGGCTTCATCACTTCGCTTGAAGGGCATTCTCAGGATGAAAAGAATCAAACCTATTGGATGTTTACTGTGGATGGGAAAAGTGCTACTACTGGGGCAAAAGAGATCGAATTGAACAATGGACAATCGGTCATTTTCAATTTATCTAAATTATAAGTTTCATAAAAACTGTTAAAGGGCGGATATTGCTGCTCTTTAGTCAGTTCACTTGATGAAAGAAGGAAAAGAATATGGAAAATTTTAAAAAAAGCGGAATGTTTTCCGTAATTGCTGCTCTAGGAGCTAATATTCTAGTTGCTATCAGCAAATTTGTCGGCTATGCAATCAGTGGCAGTGCCGCCATGCTGAATGAAAGCATCCATAGTATCGTTGATTGTAGTAATCAGATTTTGCTGCTATTTGGCGATAAACAAGCTAATAAAGGTCAGAGCGACTTGCATCAATTTGGTGAAGGCCGAGCAAAATACTTTTTTAGTACGATCGTCGCAATGATGCTTTTCTTCGGTGGGGGAGCACTAGGGGTGATGGAAGCTTTTGAAAAATTGACGCATCCATCCCATGAAGTTGGTAATCCAATCATTGTCATTGCCATTTTGTTATTTGGTTTGGTAATCGAAGGAAGTTCTTTGCGTGTCGCAATGAAGGAAATCAAAGAATTGAATACTGAAAATCTTTCCACGATGCGCTTTTTGCGCGAAAGTCGACATAGTGAAATACTGATTATATTTACGGAAGACTTGTGTGCTGTAATCGGTTTGGTCTTGGCTTTAGCGGGAACAATCTTGACTTATGCAACCGGGATTGCTGCATTTGATGCTATCAGCGGATTACTGATCGGTTTCTTACTGATGGGAGCTGCGATTTTCCTAGCAAAAGAATTTTATAGTCTGATCATTGGTGAAAGTGTGACAGCAAGCGATTTATCAAAAATCAAGTTAGCCTTTGAACGACCTGATATCAGTCGGCTAATTGATATCAAAACCGTTCATTTAAGTCCAACGGAAATTTTAGTCGCTGCAAAAGCAGATATTGTTGGAAACAAAGAAAATGAAACGTATTCGATCATCAATGATATTGAAAAAAATATGCGTCAGTCTCTTCCTGACAAGAAGATGTATATATACATTGAAACAGATAAATATGACCCAAATTATTCTCACAAATAAAACGTATGTTCATGAATTGAAGCAAAAATGAGAAAAATATAATCTTGTTTTTAAATAAAACGGCTACAATTTAGCGAATTTATGTTACAATGAGTCCGCTGTTTATTTGTTGTAATTAAAGGAGATATTTTAATGAACAAAAAGAAAAGTGCGCCATGGCTTCAAGCTTTGCATGCAGTGATGCCGCTTTGTATAAGCTATATACCAGTGGGATTAGCTTGCGGAGTATTGTTGCAAAAAGTTGGATTTGATCCTCTCTTATCAGGGCTGTTATCGATTCTGGTCTTTTCCGGCGGCGCGCAGTTTTTAGTTGCATCTATGCTTACGACGCAAGCATCATTTGCAACGACATTATTGATGGTTTTCTTTTTAGAATTACGCTATACATTATTAGGAGCAAGTCTTGCCGGTTTTATGAAAAAAGAAAAGCGGACGTTTTTAGCTGTCTTTTCTCAATCACTGAATGATGAAAACTATGCGGTGAACTACTTAAAGTTCTCAACTGACCCCTCTTGGAACAAAAGAAAGGCTTTATATGTCAATTGGTTCTCAATGGCTGCATGGGCCGGTAGCAACATGATCGGTAATTTTTTTGGCTCGGTGATTCGAGTAGATGCTGACCTTGTCCATTTTGCTTTGACTGCTATGTTCATATTTATGTTTGTCATGCAAATGAAAAACGCACTACTGATCTTTACAGGTTTGTTTTCAGGTGTATTAGGGGTGATCTTCATGGTATTATTCCAAAACACATTCGGCTTGATTGCAGCTACTGTTATTGCTTCATTTGCCGGATTTATGTTGGAGAAGGCATTTAAAAAAGAAAAAGCCAAGAAACTAAGGGATCGCGGCAAAGATGTCAATGAACCGCTCTTCAACTTCCCGGAACAGGAGGCCAACCATCATGACTAAACTATATTTGCTGTTTTTAGTTGCTTGTCTGTTCATCGTTGCGTATATTCCGCGCTTGTTCCCGATGCTTTATTTTACTCATCGAAAAGTGCCATCTTGGTTTAGTGACTGGATGAAGTATGTACCAGTAGCATTGTTTGCGGCGTTAGCTTTCAAAGATGTCTTCATTACTCATGAACATCTGGATATTGCTTGGAATATCAAAATAGCTGCAATGATTCTAGTAGCAGGTGTGGCTTACAAAACACGTTCGATGGCATTGTCAGTTTTGACAGGACTTGCGTCTGTCTTTTTACTGTCCATGCTTTAAACTGTTTTATTCCCTAAAAAAACAGAGATTGCGACATAAGTTGTTCAAACTGATCTATCCAAACTGCATTTGCATCAGCCAATTGTGGATGCAAGTTCATTTATTCGGAGAAAAAGATTAGTGTTGACTTATGATGCAAGCTCTTTTTTGTTTTAAGAATTAAAGAGGGATTTGTCCTTCTATGTTTTTTTGCTATAATAGGGAAGATGTTTATTTTATGAAAGAATAGTTGAGGGAAATTAGATGAATAAAAAATTGATGCAAGGAACATTTTGGCTAACCTTTGCTAATCTTCTATGTAAAGTTTTAGGGGTAGTCTATTTGATTCCCTGGCTAAGTATGATGGGGAACAATCAAGATGGTATGCTTGCTACGACATTATACAATGTTGGCTATCTTCCATATGGATTGTTCCTGATGCTTGGTACAGTCGGATTTCCAAATGCGATTGCAAAAAAAGTAGCTGTAGCAACAAAAGAAGGAGATAACGCTGCTTGTCGGCTGATTTTTCGAAGTACGATCAATATCATGTTCGTCATCGGTATCGCCTCTGCTGCGTTGATGTATTTATTTGCTCCTTTATTAGCCGGAATCAGTCCAATCGCTAACGTTAACAACGGGATACTAGCTATCCGAAGTTTATGCCCGTCTTTGGTTGCTATCCCGATTTTGAGTGCAATGAGAGGATACTTCCAAGGGAAAAACGATTTACGACCTTATGGAACTTCTTTGATTATTGAACAAGCTGTACGAGTGATCGTTATCTTGGCTGGTACTTATTACTTGCGCGTATTGACTGACGGAACCATATTAGAAGCTGTATTGATCAGTACAGTTGCTTCTTTCTTTGGTGGATTAGCTGCGATTATCCATATGTATATCGTCGGACGCAGAAAAGACTTCTTTGAACTTAAAGACTTTTTGATTTCCAGCCGTTACTTCGAAAGAGAAAACCGATCTGCCTCTGTCTCTATCATTCGGGAAACACTACCGTTCATTTTTGTCGGCTCCGTCATTACTATCGTTCAAATGATCGACCAAGTAACGATGAAACCACTGCTTCACTTTTTCCGTCCAGAGATTGCAGATCAGCAACTGGAATTCTTATTCAGTCGTGCTTCTGTTAATCCAAACAAACTGACATTGATCCTGATTTCCATGGTAGGAACAGTTGCTATAAGTAGTTTGCCAATACTAAGCACAATGAAGAAAAAAGATCGTTTACAAATCGAAAAGACAGTAGGAGACAGTTTTTCGATTGCGTTATTGATCCTTCTTCCTTCATTGACCGGGATGTCTCTATTAGCTGGTCCATTATACACATTGTTTTTTGGTTATGATCCTGAAAGTGTTGGTTATTTCCAAATGGCTTTGTTAGCTTCTTTGTTTTTCTCTTTATTCACGATTCTGTCTACGATGCTTCAATCTCTGAACCACCATCGTTTTGCGATTCGACTAACTGTAGAAGCAATTATCCTGAAAGTCATCTTCCAAGTAATCGGACTAGGTCTAGTTGGCGGATACGGGATGAGCTTATCAAATGGCTTGGCATTCGGCATCGTCTTTGTTCGTGGTTATCACTTTATGTGCAAAGAATACCGAATAGCACCTTTAGCAAAAATCAGCAGTTTTTTCTTAAAAACTTTCCGATCTACCTTGATTATGCTTGCGGTATGTTTTATCATTTTCTTTTTGCTGAATCAGCGATTGTCAATGGAATCAAAAAGTTATGCAATGGTTTATTGTGTGGCTTTAGGAAGTATTGGGGGTTTAGTATTTTTATTTTCTCAATTCGGAAAAAATGGGTTCCGAATGTTGAAAAATGTTAAACATCGTAGCGGAAGCAAAGAATAGGCTAACTAGTCGTCTTTTTGCTGTCACTAGAAAAACGGCAACTCATATGATTACGCTTGTCGTTTTTCTATTTTCCAATTTTAGTTTCATATCTAATCTTACTTATGATATAGTTATGAGGTCTGGAAAAATTCTTTGAAACGAGGAAATTAAACACATGAAACTTGCAGTAGTTACAGATAGTTCGGCGTATCTGCCGGAACGTATCAAGAACCATCCCGACTTATTCGTGATTCCAATCCCTTTGATTATGGATGGGAAAATTTATAACGAAGGAATCGATATCGAAGCGGATGAATATTATGGACTTTTAAAAAACAGTAAAGATTTTCCTACTACTTCACAACCTGTCGTAGGGGAAGTTTTGGCTTTATATGAGGAATTGAAAGAGAAAGGGTATGATACGATTTTAAGTATCCATCTTTCTTCAGGTATCTCTGGTTTCGTCAACACCTTATTTGCGATGAAAGACGATATCAGTGGAGTAACGGTCATTCCTTATGACTCTAAGATCACTAGTATGCCGATGGGACATATGGTAGAAGCTGCCTTAGACTTAAATGATGAAGGTCAGCCCCTTGATGAGATACTTGCGCATGTCGATCGAATTCGAGATAATACTTACGCTTATCTAATTGTAGATGATTTGAACAATTTAGTACGGGGAGGGCGATTGACCAATGGCGCAGCACTGATTGGTAGCCTATTGAAAATCAAACCGATCCTGACATTTTCTGAAGGAAAAATTGTTTTATTCGAAAAAATCCGTTCAAGTAAAAAAGCATTTGCTCAGGCTGAAGAAATCATTGGCAAAAGAAATGACGAAATACAACCGCCAGTCAAACTTTACGTGATACATGCAAACAATTTAGAAGTAGCGATTGCGGAAAAAGAGAAATTGCAGAAAAAATATCCAAATGCAGAAATCGAAGTTGGTCATTTTGGACCAGTCATTGGTACACATTTAGGCGAAAAAGCCATCGGCATCGCCATTTCAGCGCAATAATTCCTTTTATTCAAAAAACATACCAAAAATATTCTACATCATCTTGCTCTTTATTCACGCGATAAATGAACGTGCAGAAGAGCAAGATGATGTTTTTATGTATTTCTAACAAACAGGCTCTTTTTCTTTGCATTTCTTTCTTCTGTCATTTATAATGTCGCATATAGTTTAGTAAATTAGTAAACTACTGATTTACTAATTTACTAAAAATAGAAAGACGAGGAGTTAAAATCATGGAAATACCTACAAATTTAAAACATAAACCAGTGCTCGTTGTAGAAGACTACGATAAAGTTGATGGAAGAAATGCATTGAATACGGACGCAAAAGGTCTTTCTTTGGGTCTCGCTCAATGGAATGACCGTGGAAAAGTCGACATATCAGGCAAAGTATGGCGACATACTGGAGAAAAATGGTCTCGACAATCAGAAGAATTACCAATTACACGTATTTTAGATTTAGCGATCTTAGCTGCACAAGGAAGTTTATACTTTCAAGATGCTTATCGTTATGAAAAATTCTATGATCCAGAAAATCCAGTTGTGGACATCATTGGTTTGCAGGGAAACCGGATGACAGTCGAGGTAGATACCAAAAATCCAAAGATCGATGAAGACATTATTTTGTATTACGATACACTACAAAAAGACGGAGAACTGATTGGGGAACGATTCCGTATTTTAAAACGTCTTTTAGATGAGTTAGGATATTAATAGACAGAGATGATCAAAAGGGGAAGAGAAGCATGGAGAATTTCTCACTAACAGAAAACCGGACCTTTTCACGGCTAGAAAAGCAAATGATCTGGAAGAAACCGAAAAGCCATCGGACAAGTGCAGAAGAGTGGCGGATCGCCTCTGAAATCAAAGAAAATTGGCAAGATCCTGAAATGAAAATCAGTAACGTTCTTTTAGAAGGAGACGCCGGATCGGGTAAGACACAGTTAGCAAAAGCACTATCTGCTGATTTGCAACTTCCCTATACAAAAGTGACATGTTTTGCAGATATGGATAAATCAGATGTGTTCGGCGCCTTATTACCTGTAGTAGATTCCGATAAAGAACAAGACCAAGAATTGCTGGAAGCTATTTACCAAACAGATACACTTGAAGCTGTACTGACACTGATCCAGAACCATTACGGCATTGATTCTTTTTCTGCCAAAGAAAAATTAGCAGAGTTAGTTCAAAGAATCGAAGCCGATTATCCAGATGCAATCCATTATAGTTATTATCCTTCTGAAATCGTTCGAGCGATCGAAAAAGGATATCTATTAGAGATCCAAGAGCCGACTGTCATCCGTGATGCTTCTGTTCTTGTGGCACTTAACTCAGCGCTCGAACCCAATGGGATGTTGAATTTGCCAACAGGAATCATTCGTCGCCATCCAGATTGTATTATTGTCATTACCACAAATCGAAACTATCAAGGAAATCGACCCTTAAATGAATCCTTAAGAGATCGGATGCAGCATGCGGAAAAAATGGATCTTCCTGCCTTAGAAGTCATGGCAGAACGTGCGATGGCGAAAACCCAGATTCAAAATCAAGAACTCCTTATGAAGATGGCAGAGATTATCCGTTTATTGGATGAAACTGCAAAAGCAAATGCCATCAAAGGTGTAGCAGGAATGCGTTCATATTTTTATTGGGCGAATACCTATAAGCAAGGACAAGATTTACTCCAGTCGATTTATCCAAAAGTTTTGTATAAATTATCCACTGATCCAGATGAATTGGCGATCCTTGAGCAAGCTTTGTCTGAGAGTGGATTGCTATTGGAACTTCAAGACATTTTGAGAAAAGAAAAATGGGGCTATCCTCAAATAGAACCTCAATCTGAGCATGCAAAAGGAAGAACTATCAGCGCCGAAGAAGCAAACGAACGAAACATCACTGAAGATGCTGAAGAAACTTTGCGCTTAGATGAAAAGAAACAACTGTCTGCTGAAGAACCAAATGAGGGAGCAGAGAGACTAGAGAAAACAACAGAAAAAAACGAGATGCCTCCTCAAATGCAAAAAGAACGCAAGAGCGATATCGAAGGGAAAAATCAGAAGGAACAACAACAAACAGAAGAGGATTCCCAAGAAATGTCTGCCTCTGACATGGAAACACATGATAAGGAAATCAAGAAGCAATTAAATAAAGAAGCGCGGCAAATCATGAAGGAAACGATTCATGAAAAAGAAGGTCTCATCGTTCACCGACCAGCTTTCCAAGGAAAAACGCAAGAAGCACGTAAGCTACAAATGCAAGTCATGCCGATAGTAGAATCACTTAGCCGACAAATTTTAGAATTACTGGATAATGAACAAACAGAGACGTACCAAAAGGGAAAATATGAAGGACAGCGGTTTAACGCAAGTAGAGTAGCATATGGTGATTTGAGAAATTTTGACAAAAAGAACCCGCCACATGAGCAACCTTCCTTAGCGGTAGCTGTGCGGATCGATGAATCTGGATCAATGATACGTGATGATCGGATCGAAGCGGCAAAAAAAGCAGCGATCGCCATTGCCGAATTTGCTAAGAAAGTCGATATCCCCTTGTTGATTTACGGGGATACAGCAGACCGTTCAGCAAGAGAAAAGACTTCTTTGTTTTCTTATAAAGAATTTGAAGACGGGTTTCAATGGTTAAATGAAAAATTTGTCACTATGAAACCAAGACAAAACAATCGTGATGGAGCGGCACTTCGTTTAGCAGCGGAAAAATTAAACAGACAATCCGCCACAACCAAACTGTTGCTTAATATTAGTGACGGTCAGCCAAAGGCGTTGCCAGATTATACTGGCAAAAAAGCAAAAGAGGACATCCAGTCTGTTTTGAAAGAATACGAGCGTCAAGGCATATTATTTGTTTCCGCAGCTATTGGTCAAGACAAAGAAGAGATCAAGTCGATCTACGGTGAAAGCCGTTTTGTAGATATTACTGACCTAAATGAATTTCCCAAGCAAATGATTCAATTGATTGCCCGTTATCTATGATAAAATAAAGCTCAACGAACGCACTTAGCAGATTCGTTGAGCTTTTCGTTTCTAGTTACCGGTAACAAGGATACTTCTAAAATAGAATCGGTTATAATCAAGAGGGACCGTTAAAGGAGTGAAACGATATGATACAAGAACAAAAATGGTGGAAAGAAGCAGTAGGCTATCAAATCTATCCGGCCAGTTTCAAAGATAGCAACGGCGATGGACAAGGAGATATCAATGGGATCCGCGAAAAACTTGGCTACTTGAAAGATCTTGGCATCGGATTTATCTGGATCAATCCAATCTATCAATCTCCATTTATCGATAATGGTTATGACGTAAGTGACTATCAAGACATAGAAAAGCGATTCGGAACGATGGAAGATTTTGATTTATTGCTGAAAGAAGCACATGAACTAGGAATCAAAGTCATTATGGATCTTGTCATCAACCACAGTTCGGATCAGCATCAATGGTTTGAAGAATCGAAGAAATCCAAAGAAAGTCCTTATCGAGATTATTACATTTGGGTCGATGGAGTAGATGGCAAAGAACCAAATAATTGGACATCGATTTTCGGCGGCTCTGCTTGGGAATATTCTCACGAAACTGGACAGTATTATCTGCATGTCTTTGCGAAAGAACAACCAGACTTAAATTGGGAAAGTGAGAAATTGAAAGAAGAACTATTCAATATGATTCGATGGTGGCTAGATAAAGGGATAGACGGATTTCGCTTAGATGCGATTTCTCATGTAAAAAAAGATGAATATTCAGTAAAAGCCACAGAGAACCCTTTTTCACCCTTTCAAAATGTCTCGGGAATCGAAGAACATTTGACTGATTTAAAACATGTTTTCGAAGAGTACGATATCATGACAGTCGGAGAAGCAAGCGGCGTCACTGCAGAAGAAGGGCCGGAATGGGTAGGAAAAGACGGTTATTTCGATATGATCTTTGAATTCGATCATATCCATATTTGGCAGCAAGAAAAAGAAGGGCAATTAGACGTCCTTAAGTTAAAACATGCATTAAGTGCTTGGCAAACTTCCCTAGATGGTATCGGATGGAACGCTTTATATATGGAAAACCATGATGTTCCTCGTGCCGTTTCTGTGTTCGGAGATACCCGTCCCGGATTTTGGGCTATGTCTGCAAAAGCAATCGCTATGATGTATTTCTTTTTGCAAGGAACACCATTTATTTATCAAGGACAAGAAATCGGAATGACGAATATGCCTTTTGAATCGATCGATCAAGTTGATGCAGTGGATTCGAAAAGACTTTATGAAAGGCTTCTTGCGGAAGGTAAGACAAGAGAAGAAGCATTGGATATTATTCGTGAAACCACCAGAGACAATAGCAGAACACCCATGCAATGGACTTCAGAAGAATATGCTGGCTTTTCTACACAGGAGCCTTGGATGATCACTAATCCAAATACCAAAACGATCAATGTAGAACAACAAGAACATGAACCGGATTCGATCTTGCAATTCTATAAGAACATGATCCGCATTAGACAAATCAATAAAGGCCTGATATACGGTTCTTTTAAAGAATATCTTCATGAACATCCACAACTATATGTCTATGAAAGAGATTTAGAAGATGAACAGTATCTTATTATGGTAAACTTGACGGAATCATTTGCTGACTATGAACTCCCAAAAGAAGCAGATCAGTCATGGACATTGCTCTTATCAAATTCTTCTAGCGGAAACTTTGAAAAAAAAGGAACACTAGCACCTTATGAAGCTCGTCTGTATAAAACAAACAATTAAAAAACTTCCTCGTTAAAGTTCAATAGTTGGACTTTCCGAGGAAGTTTTTCTGATTTACCCATCTTAATAATTTGCTCTAGGACCACCGATATATTTAGGACGAGAGCGAAGGGCTGTCACATGGGCTTGTCCCAAGGTTTTCAAACGAGGTCTGACAGGCACTTGGACATGTTTGATATGCATACCGATCGAAGTGTCACCGATATCGATGCCGGCTTGCCCAATTACATGCTCTACTTCGACAGGATCATTGAACTGCTCAAAAGCAGCAACAGAACAAGCACCTCCAGCATGTAATGCAGGAATAACAGAGACGATTTCGAATTTTTTTGCTTCTGCCACTGTTCGTTCTACCACCAATGCTCGATTCAGATGTTCGCAACCTTGGACAGCTAACGCAATTTCTTTAGGATCTAATAGCTCTTTTAACGTACGAATGATCCACTGACCAACTTCCGCACTGGAATTTTTTCCAATATGTCCACCGACGACTTCGCTTGTGCTGCACCCTAAAACAAAGAGATCTCCTTTTTTCAAGTGTGCCTCAGCCAATACGTCATTAACTATTTCAGTCAATTGAACTTTCAATTCTTTTTCTGACAACTTCATTCTCTAAAACCTTCTTTTCAATTAATATTGCTTCCGTGCTTGAATACGTTGAAGACTTGCAGTTATAGGAAAGGCAAGGCCCATACCGATAAGATTTTGAAAGATATTCCCTGGGATAGAAGCCACTCCAGCCGGCCAATCATACAAAATCCAACCGGCGATACCATAGCCGACGATCATAACTAAGCTTCCTAAAAAAAGACCAAATAGCCACATGCGAGTAGAAGATTTACTGAAAGATCCGGCAACATATCCTTGTAATCCGTGAATCACTAATGAAAAAATAGCCCATTGCGGATACCCTGAAATCAAATCGATTAATAGGCCACTGGAAGCACCGACAACTAATCCACCCATTGGACCATAAAGAAAAGAAGCAGTATAGATTCCAGCCTCACATAATGTCACAAAACCGTTCGTAGCCGGCACAGGGATCAAAATAGTTAATGAAAGTGCAACGGTCAACGCAATCAGCATCGCATAGATTGTTAGTTGTTTAGTTTTCATTTATCGTTCCTCCTTTTTGGATACCGCCAGACCAGACGCTTCCTGTATGATCATTCATCAGCACACCATTGGAAATACAATGGGCAACAAATTGTTTACTTTCTGCTACGGCTTTTGAAACGTCTGATCCTAATACAAGATTCGCTGTTATTGCAGAAGAAAAGGCACAACCGGCACCATTTACTGTTGGGGTGTCGACTTTTTTCTGAGAAAACACCTCATGATGGTCAACTGAATAGAGAAGATCCACAGCTTGTTCGCCAGCCATCCTTGTGCCGCCTTTTATTACAATTTTCTTTGCTCCTGAAGCAGTGAGCTCTTTAGCGAGATGGATCATTTCTATCAACGAAGAGGGGAGAGCTTGACCAGAAAGTAAAGCAGCTTCTGCCAAATTAGGCGTAATCATCGTAACAAGTGGAAAAAGTTCTTCGATGAGCTGTGAAATATACAATTGATTGATCACAGATTCAGTTTCTTTGAATGCCAAAACAGGGTCTAAGATGATTGGGATATTTTGTTTTGCTTTTATGAAGTCTCGAACAACCATGATTGCTTCACTTGAATTTAATAACCCGATCTTGATTCCATCTAATGTAGTCATTTGATCAATTGAAGCCAACTGTCGTTCAAACAATTCTGAAGGAATAGATTCCAGGATAAATCGCCCATTCGTATCTAGTACCCCTATAGATGTCAGAGCGCTTAGCCCGAATAGACCAAAATCTTCAAAAGTTTTTAAGTCTGTTTGGATTCCTCCGCCAGCAAATGGATCAGAACCACCAATCGTCAAGATTCTTTTCATAACATTTCCCTCCATGAATAAGAGTATAACGAAATTTTCAAAAAAGAAAAACAGCCAATTGGCATATTTTTATCTCATCCAATTTTCAAAAGAAGCGAAAAGGGAATGTGACAAAAATCGTGTCACATTCCCTTTTTCCAAATAAACGATGTTCAATTAGCTGGTCCTCGATATTAGCTCAACAAACGGCAAAATATGAGGAACCACTTTTGTTTGGCTGTTCTTATTACTTGATGCAGGACAGCTTTTTCACAACCGCTTAAAAACGATTAGTTGTTTTGTGTTTTTAATTCTTTCTCGATTTGAAGCCGCTGAACTTTCATTGTAGCTGTTCGCGGGATTGCATCAAAGTCACGGATGATAGGGGCGTTCAAACGGGGAAGTTCATGGACTTGCTCCCACCAGCGATTCCAATCCATTTCTTTATCAGGAGCTAAAGCAATAATCGGCTGTGGAGAATGATTTTTATCCCTTACAATCACTACTTCTGCCAAAAAATCTAACGAATCTAATAAAAAGTCTTCAATAGCTAATGTACTGTTGATCGTTTCGATCAAATCCACTTGCCGATCTTTCAAAAATAGGTGACCACGCTCATCCATAAATCCGTAATCTCCGCTATCCCACCAATCGCCATAAACATTTTCCTGGAACCGTGCATCTTCCTTAT
The DNA here is from genome assembly GCF_050555455.1 of Enterococcus sp. DIV1224. NCBI lineage: Bacteria > Bacillati > Bacillota > Bacilli > Lactobacillales > Enterococcaceae > Enterococcus > Enterococcus sp. DIV1224. The sequence goes on from NZ_CP187859.1 coordinate 1,333,926, forward strand.
AATAAGTCAAAGCCCGTCCTTTAGACAGTAATTGTATATGACCATCTGTATTTTCAGGAAGGACATTCCCAACTGAATCTGTGATCCGAGCGCTTGTCATGTCTTCCAGTCCAACGCCCATATCTCTTGCATCACTCGTTTTCAAACTTTCCAGTGTATGAGCCTTAAGAATCATTGGTCCACATTCACTTTGGCCATATACTTGAAGGAATACCGCATCTTGTGTTATTGATGTTCGCAAAAATGTTTCCATTGTCTGATTGTTTATGGCATCAAAAGTAGAGTGATAATAACGGATACCAGAGAAAGCTTCTGGATGTTCTTTAGCAGTAAAACTCTACTGAACAAAGTTATTCGGATGAGTCTCTAATGCGATTGGTCGGTGGGTTTCCAACATACGAATAATTTTTGAACTTTGTGCGTCTGCTAAAGGCATCATAGGAAAACCCATGGACATCAAAGAAGAGATGCCAATATTGAATCTAGAATGTACGGGGGAAATGTGAAAAGCGATTAATTTCTTTTCTGAAATTTTTGCAAAAACAGTTTTTTGCCATTTCGTTCGCCAACCCATAGAATGAGCAGAATGACAAATAAGCTTAGGGATACCAGTTGTACCAGAAGTATGGGTCATATAAGAAATTTCATTTTTAGCTAAAAACGATTGGGGAACAGGAAAAGTAGGTTGCTCCAGTAAATAAAAAATAGGAATCTGTTTTGACTTAGTCCCGTTTGAAATTTCTCCCACTCGTTTTTTTGTCTCATCATCAAATAAAATGAAGGGGTCTTCTAAACGGTCGATAAATACTTCCATTGTCGCTGTTGGTAGATGATAAGAAGTCATGACAGGCACTGCACCAAGGTAAGACACAGAAACAGCGAGAAGGTATGTGTCAAAAGCGGAACTCTTATAGATAATGACTTTGTCTCCAGATTTCACACCAAGATGGGCCAATTGATAAGCTCGATCTAACACACTTTCAAAGCATTTTTTGTAAGTTGTTTCAAGTCCTAACTCAGGAAAAGCAGAAAGCGGCTGATCACAGATAATCGGGGTCTCGGAAAAGCCAGCTGCAGCTTCTTGAAAATTCGTAAATAAATTCAAAGGGGAATACGTTATGGTCTCCATCATTCACACTCCATTATCTTTTGTTAAGTAATATACAAACTCAAGATAATCGTAACATAAACATTTATATAATAATATAGTTTATTGTGAAAAAAAGTTCAGGTTCCTATGTGACAGAAACCTGAACGAATGCCGCTAATTCGTGATAAGAAAAATCAACCATTTTTTCCCAGATTTCTTGAAAAGAGTGGGAAGATAGGTATCGATTACCGCATAAATAGTTTACCGCGTCAGTATCATCTAAATATAGTTCGGTATAATAGCGATAGGTTTTTCGGCATAATTCTGGTGATACATTCTTATACACTGTGATTTTGCTCAAAATTTGGCGAATAGTCCGAGGAGAAATTTGTTGATCATGCGAGGAACGAAAAACAAAAGAATTTTCGTCCGTATTTTGTGCGGTTAACTTAAAATAGTTCTCCAGAAACGGCATCGCTTCTTTTGGTATTGGTACTTTACTCAATCTGTTTTCTTTTCTATTCAGATTAAGAATCTGCTTGGTCAAAGATACATCTTTACGTTTAAGTTCTACTACTTCATGGATCTTTAATCCGCAATACAGAAGAATGGCAGTAATCGCAAGGTTCCTCGGTCTATTCTTTTCTTCAAAGCTAGCTTCTCTGCTTGTTTGAAAGCCTTCAATCGGGATAAACAAATGCTCAAAATCTTTGAAAAGTTCTGCATCGATATATCGCGGAGCTGCTTTAGTTGTTTCCGGTAAACTTGTACCCAAAAGAGAGATCTCTTCTTCAATTAGTCCTTTTTGATATAAAAATCGTAAAAAATGATTTAATGAATATTGCTTCCTCGAAATCCCGTAATAGCTATTTTCAAACAATTGCTCCGTTTCTTGGTTCGCTGTAGTTTGGAACGAACGAGTATGTCGATAGATTTTAGCTAAGAAATTCTGATAATCTTGTTTTTCTAAACGGATAATCAGCTGATCATCCACTTCTTCAGAAAATACTTTTCTCAAATAATCAGTAAACAAATGGAAATCTTTTGCATATTCATAGCGACTACCTAATGATAAAGAAGAGCGATTTTCTTCTAAAAACTGTTGAAAGACGGAAGGGAGCAAATGTGTACGTTGTTTTAATTTTTCTTGCAGTTGTTTTCTAGTTTTGCTGTCCAATACAAATCCCTCCAGTTATTGTTCATTTCCTTTATTTTACCGCATTTCCTCAAATGACGATAGGGAATTTGTCTTGCTTTGATAACGAACATCCATGTAACTGTCTTTTAAAAGTCTTTACAAAATCAGAGGTGATTCTCTTAGTTTTTAAGAAGCCCTTAAGTTTCACTTGCAACAATAACTACAATTTCAAATAAAAGCAGGTGAGTATATGTCAGCTATTCTATTAATTCCAATCTACGAACCCACAGAAAACACTGTATTCTTCATTAATCAATTAGCACAATCTGTAAAAGTACCGATTATCATTGTTGATGATGGAAGTGGGAAAACCTATCAAAAACTGTTTCAGCGAATGGAACATCCTAATATCACTAAAATCAGCTACTTTGACAACAAAGGCAAGGGATATGCATTAAAATTCGGCTTTTCAGTTATACTTGATTCCTATCCAGACATTACTGGCGTTGTCACAGCAGACAGTGATGGTCAGCATGAAATCGAAGGCATCCAAAAAATGCTAGTGGCAGTAGATCGATTAGCTGGTCAGGAATTCCTTTTGGGTGTAAGAGATTTTTCGTATGAAAACACGCCCTTTCGAAGCTATTTCGGGAATCGAATGACGAGCGGTTTTTATTATCTTTCCTCAGGTATCCACTTACAGGATACACAAACAGGACTGAGGGGATTTTCTATCTTTAGTTTATCTGAACTGCTCAAAATCGAAGGAAATCGGTTTGAATATGAAATCAATCAACTGCTAGTTTTACCAAAGATCGGCTATCGAATAACTACGATCCCTATCAAAACAATATATAGCGATGGAAATAAAGGTTCCCATTTTCGAATATTCCAAGATTCCTATCTTGTTTATCGTCCGTTCATTCGTTTCTTTTTTTCTTCGATTTCCTCTTCATTGGTGGATATTGGACTATTCTAATCCATTATATTTTTTATTTGAAATCATACAATGGCTTCTTTGTTGATTGCTACCGTACTTTCTAGAGTACTATCAGGAATTTTCAATTATCAAATGAATCGACATTATGTGTTCAGAAAACAAAGAGCCCGTACTGCTTTTTATAAATACAGCTTGCTGTTTCTCCTTCAACTGATTTTAAGTTGGCTAGGTGTGTCGATCCTTTCGGTTATTATTCAGTCGCTTTTGCTTTGTAAGGCCGTTGTGGATATTTTATTGTTTTTTGCCAGTTTTTCGATTCAAAGACGCATAGTCTTTTGTTAGGAGGAAATCTTTATGAAACATTTTTTACGAAAAAAATATATGTGGGCATGTCTATCGAGTGTTTTCTTGTTAGGAAGTTCAAGTTATATATTATTAAAAACATTTGTTTTGCCTCAGGAAATAGCAGCAGTAGAATCGGTATCCAATGAGACTTCCACTTCGACAACAGACACAAAAAATACGAGTAACTCAAGTTCTTTTGAACCATTGATTACAGATAATAGCTACCAAGATGAAAATATCAATATCACATTATCTTCAGAACGTGTTGATGAAACCACAGTTTATGTTGCTGATATTACAGTAAGCGATTCTAGCTATTTAAAAACAGCTTTGGCAAACAATACGTATGGACGCAACATCAAAGAAACTACATCTGCGATCGCACAAGAACAACAAGCGATTTTAGCGATAAACGGAGATTATTATGGTTTTAGAGATACAGGATATGTACTTAGAAATGGCACACTATATCGTGATACACCTAGTGAAGATGAAACAAAAGAAGACTTAGTAATTGATAAAAATGGTGATTTCTCAATAATAAAAGAAGCAGAAACATCTGCTGAAAAGCTAGTAGAAGAAGATGTACAACAAGTTTTATCTTTTGGTCCTGCTTTAGTTGAAGATGGAGAAGTCACTGTTTCTGAAGATGAGGAAGTGTCGCAGTCGATGCAAAGTAATCCACGAACCGCAATTGCTCAAGTTGGAACAAACCATTATCTCGTTGTTGTTTCAGAAGGTCGAACAGATGATAGTCAAGGGTTGAGTCTCAGCGAACTAGCAACTGTATTGAAAAATCATGGAGCAAAAACCGCATATAATTTAGATGGTGGAGGGTCAACAACGCTTTATTTCAATGGAAAAGTCATTAATCAAACAGTCGGCGGAAGTGGAAACTCTGAACGATCTGTCAGCGATATCGTTTTTATAGGTTAAGAAAAGGGGTATAATTATGAATAAGAAAAAAACGTTTTATAGTTATTTTATTAGTTCAGTCATTCTTTTCATCTTTCAATTGGTTTATCATCATTTTAGACACGGGGTCACTTCACAAGAACTGAAATGGGTCTGGGTTATTCCAATGGTAGGAGGGGCATTCCTTTTTATTTTCGAAAAAATATTAAATACTTTTCGAAATCGCCTGGCTTTCAATTTATTCAATACGGGTTTGGCTAGCTATATCGTCGGAATGATTCTTAAAGGAATATTAGAAATAGCTGGAGCTTCATCACCTTACATAGGAATTTATCCTATGATAGGAACGATTATACTAGGAATCAGTCTATTTATCTATATAAGTAGCTTGCTTATTCAAGGATTGGATAAATAATACAATCGTAATAAATGGAAAATATAAGAAATTTTTTCAAAAAATTTCCTATAGGAATAAATGCACAAATGACTATTTTAGTGATATATATTTTGCTATTAGCATAGATCTTCCAAAATTTCAATTAAAATGTTTTAATCTAATTCCAATCTAAATATTTGTAGAAAACAATCGTCTCCTATAGAATAAATTTATAAATAAAAATATACCAATTATAAATCTATTTGCTAGGAGGAATTTACATGGAAGACAAAAATTCAACAGTCATCGGTAGCTACAGTACAAGGGATGAAGCATTATCAGTAATCGAACGGTTGCGTAACGAAGGGTATGATCGAGATGATATCGTTATTTATACTACTGATGAAGCAGCAACTAGACTAGGATTCGACGGATTATCCGGCATAGATGTTGAAACAGACGAGAATCGGATGGATGGCGAAGAAGATCGCTCTTTATGGGAAAGAATAAAAGACACTTTTTCTTTTGATACCTATGATTCTGAGACGGCTACGCCAGAAAATGATCCTTTATATCAGTATAGAGGAGATATTTCTGCTGGAAAATTTGTCATCACAGTAAAAGGCTATCGTCAGCCAGAAACAACAGAAGACACAATGGATACACAAGATACTGTTAGCCCAGCAAGCACAATGGGAACAGGACTAGGGACTGGGACTGGCACTGATCCAATGGACGTAGATGGCACGACAGGCTTTCAAAATACAACAGATCCACTGAATATGACACCAGGAACTGATCCGATGGACGTACCTGGCGAAGCTGATTCTATGGGTACAAAAGAGACGGAAGACATCGATCGCAAACCAAATCTAGATGATGATACGATTCAACTAAAAGAAGAGAAATTAGATGTAAATACACATGATGTTACCACTGGAGAAGTCGACATCCACAAACATGTGGTCAACGATACTGAAACGGTAGAAGTACCGGTCAAACGTGAAGAAATCGTCATCGAGCGCAAGCCAGTAACAGATCCATATTCACAGGGTACAGACGAAAACTTGGAAGATGACACGATCACTATCCCAATCAAAGAAGAGCAAGTAGATGTTAGCAAACATACAGTTGTGCGTGAAGAAGTGGGAATTCATAAAGAAGAACATGAAGACGTTGAAAAAGTGACAGAAGATGTTAGCCGAGAAGAATTGGATATTGACACAAGCGGTGATGTACACATTGAAGACCGCAATAAAAAATCTTAAGCGTAAGCTAAAGAGGTTGTGACAGAAGTGGTCAGCTTCAAGAAATAAGAAGGAGTTTACGAAATTTGTTTCTCAAATTTTTGTGAAATTTCGGCTTATTTTCGAAGAAGCTACTTCTGGAACACCGTTTATTCGGAAAACAGGGTTGTGACAAGATTATTGTCACAGCCCTTTTCCTAGTATGTTTTAGAGTTAAGCATTATTTTTTAGGCTTCAACGGTAATTGGACTTTAAAATCAACTCCTTGTGGAAGATAATTGGATACAGAAATTTGTCCGTGGTGCTGTTCGATTATCTGTTTTGCAATCGCCAATCCAAGTCCGTAACCGCCAGTTTCCTTCGCACGAGATTGATCTTCCCGATAAAATCGATCAAAGATTCTTACTTGATCTTCTTCACTGATAGAAGGGCCAGTATTCTTCACGTGAATCAGCCATTCTTTATGGTTAACAGACGAATCTAAAATAATTTTATCTTTTGGATTCGTATATTTTAAGGCATTATCTAGCAAAATAACCAAAACTTGATGGATCTTTTTTTCGTCAATTGGTACTTCTGATGTTGCCTCGTTATGAAGGATAAACTCCTTTCCGTCTATGGTGGCCATCTCTTGAAATGGTTTAACAAGGTTTTCGATATATTCCTGTGTATTGATCATTTGTTTTGAAAGTAGCTGCTGATCAGAATCATTTCGGGCAATCGTCAGCAGATCTGAAGTCAATCCAGTGAGCCGTCTCGTCTCTGACAATGCTTGAGCAATACTTTCAGATTCCTCAATGATGGTATGATCAGGTTTGGTAAACAGATGTTCCAAACTATTTTGAATAATCGTTAACGGTGTACGTAATTCATGAGAAGCATTTTCGACAAATTCTTTTTGTCTTCTCCAAGAAAGAATGATAGGGCGCATGCTTAGACTAGACAAGTAATAACTAATGCCAATTGAGATAAGCCAGAAAACAACCATACACAAAATCATAATTGTGCGAAAAGTTGCTAATGAATTTTTGATTTGATTTGTATTTTCTAAAATTTGGATATAGGCAACACCAACTTGATTCGTCTCTGCTTTTTTCGTTATCGAGCGGAAGGAGAGGGTAGATGAGTCGTTTTCTTCATTTAATTCAATATTTTGGATGGTATTCAGATTTTTTGTATCCATTTTTAATTCTTTGATCTGATTGAAGCGTCCACCAATAGCTGCCTTATTCAATATCTCACCATTTTCAGACCACAAGATCACTTGAGTGTTAAATCGGTCATTTGATGGTTCCATCAATGGTTGTTCCATGTTTGTTCTGTTCTGTTCCATTTGAGTCGGGTTCAAAAAGGGATCACCTAGCTGATACCTTTGTATCTCTAATTGAACTGTCCGAGAATCAAAATTTGTTTTCTCTAATGAAAGATCCGTTTCTCTATACGCAGATTGGTTCAATATCTGTAAAGTAATAAACCCCAGAAGAAAAAAGATCAAAGCAAATGCAGCTACATTCGTTGCAAAAAAACGGCTGCGCTGCTTGCGTGTAATATCTCCATTCATTGCATCACACCCCTTGCAATATATAACCAACATTACGTAAAGTTTTGATTTCTTTATCTAGTCCAGTACTGCGTAGATGTTTCCGTAAATTGCTCATGTAAACTTCAACAACTGTAATCGTCGTATCAGAATCAAATCCCCAGATCCGATCAAATATCTGCTCTTTTGTCAAAATGATTCCTTTATTTTGTAAAAAATAAACGAGTAATTCAAACTCTTTTCCTTGTATGGGCAAAACTTGTTCTTTATACAATACTTCATTACTTTTTAGATCACAACTGATATCCTTATACTTCAGAATGTTTTCATCAAAGAGACCAAGCGATCGTTTCAATAATGCTTTCACGCGCATGATCAATTCTTCTCGATAGAACGGTTTTGTCAGATAATCATCTGCACCACGTTCAAATCCTTCAATCTTATCTTCCAAACTATCTTTTGCTGTCAAAATCAATACAGGAGTCTGTATTTTTTCTTTCCGTAACTTTGCTAGGACTTCATAACCATTCATTTCCGGCATCATCAAATCCAAGATTGCAAGGTCATAAACACCGCTTTCCAACTCAAACAGTCCTTCACTACCGTTATAAACTTGTGTTATCTCACCAATTGTTGTGAGTATTTCTTTTATATTGTTTGATAATACTTTATCGTCTTCTATTACTAACAGTTTGATCATTTTCCCACCTCATTCATTTGGTCACTTTAGTTTAACATGGATAACATAAATAAGACTTAAATAATCCTATTATGACACATGTTAAGATTTTATGGAAAGGTGTCTTAGACAATTTATTGATAAAAAAATCCAACAGAAGTGACAAAATGTCACTTTAGAGTTACACTATTCAACGAGTGACATTTTGTCACTATCAACATATCATAGGGAGGAAAATCAAATGTTTCTAGCTATCAAAGAAATTCGCTATTCTAAATTACGGTATGGCTTGATCATCGGGATTATGTTCTTGATTGCGTATGTCGTATTTATGTTATCTGGACTAGCAAATGGGCTTTCTGAAGAATTCAAGAAAGCAATCGATGATTGGGATGCACAAGAGATTGTTTTATCAGAGGACGCCAATCAAGTATTTGCTGCTTCACAATTAACAAGAGAAGATCTGAAATATATTGAAGGAGGAGAAAAAGCCCCGATTGGATTATACAGCGGTGCAGTCAAAGGAAAAAATAAAGAAAATGTCACAGTTTTCGGCACGTCAAAAAAAGCATTCTTATTACCAAAACTCACGAAAGGGCATGAATTCAAAACAAAGAATGAGATTATCATCTCGCAAAACCTGGCTGATTCAGGTTATAAAATCGGAGATACGATCAAAATTGGCAGTTACAACGATCCTTTGACGATTGTTGGTATCTTTCCTGCAACTTATTACACTGTTTCTCCAGTCATCTATACATCTCTTGATACGTGGACTGCTTTGAAGTATGGAAAACAGCCATTTGCTTCTGAAGAGGAACAGCCAATCAATGGAATCGTTACAAAGAATTCTGCTAAAATTTCGAAAGAAAAAGCATCAAAGAAACTACAGTTACTAACTATTGAGACGTTCATTGAAAGCATTCCTGGCTATTCTGCCCAAAACATGACCTTAAACGCGATGATCTACTTTTTGTTCTTAGTAGTCGCTGCCGTAGTCGGTATTTTTATGTATGTGATTACTCTTCAAAAAACTGCTATTTTTGGAGTAATGAAAGCACAAGGAATCAAAAATTCCTTCATTGCTAAATCTTTAGTTGCACAGTCATTTATTGTGGGGTTGGTAGGCGTCCTGGTTGCTCTTGTGTTTGCTTATCTGACTAGTCTGATTTTACCAAGTGCGATGCCTTTTGCTGTTTTTTGGTCCCAATGGCTGCTATATAGTGGGATTTTGATCATTGTCGCGATGCTAGGCGGACTCTTTTCAATCCGTACAATAACAAAAGTAGACCCAATTACAGCAATAGGAGGTTAATAAAAATGAAAGAAATATTGACAATGAAAAAAGTTACCAAGACATTCGGTTCTGGTCATACAAAGGTCTCAGCTTTGAAAGGAATTGATTTTTATGTAAAGGAAGGGGAATTCGTCAGCATTATTGGTCCTTCTGGTTCAGGTAAAAGTACTTTTCTCACCATTTCAGGAGGATTGCAAACACCGACTTCCGGAGAAATAGTGATCAACGGTCATTCATTAACTGAACTTCCAGAAAAAAAACGAGCAGATCTGCGTTTTCAAGAAATTGGATTTATTCTCCAAAGCTCTAATCTGATTCCTTTTTTAACGGTAAAAGAGCAATTTGAACTAGTTGATCAAGTCACTTCAAAAAAAGATGTTTCCAAAAAAAGCGATTCTTTACTGCAATCTTTAGATATCCAGTCACTAAAGAACAGTTATCCTAGAGATCTTTCTGGTGGGGAAAGACAGAGAGTGGCGATTGCTCGCGCTTTATATAATGAACCGAGCTTGATCTTAGCGGACGAACCAACAGCTAGTTTAGATACCGATCATGCATATGAGGTCGTGAAATTACTGGTTAAGGAAGCTCATGAAAAACAAAAAGCAACTATTATGGTTACTCATGATGTCCGTATGATTCAGTGGAGTGATCGCGTTTATCGAATGGAAGATGGGTACTTGACAGAAGAAGAGAAAGAGAAAAAATGAGTACTTCATGACAAGGATGGGCAATCCACGTATAATCAGAGATAAAGGAGAGATGTGGATGCCAAAAGAAACTTTTTTCAATTTGCCGAAAGCAAAGAAGCAGCGAATCGACGACCTATTGTTAGAGATATTTTGCTCACAGCACATCAGCCAAGTAAAAGTCTCAGAAATTGTTGAGAAAATGGGAATGTCACGCGGCGCTTTTTATAAATATTTTCAAGATTTAGAAGATGCTTATTTGTATACGATCAAAAGCAGTTCTCATATAGTCCATCAAGATATCTTGACATTCATTAGTGAAAACAAACAACATTTCTTTTTAGGGATCGAAAAGTATTTGGAGTGGTGCAGCGATTTAGATCACAATAGTATCTATTGGCAAAGATTATACTTATTGACCCAGAGAAATGATCAGCAGACAACCAAACGCAGAGAGCTAACTGCTGATTCTCCTATGAACGACAAATGGCTAGAATTACTAAAAATTAATCATTTTACCATTCAATCGTCGGAAGAAGCAGTTAGCTTCTTATACTTCTCCATGTCTCTCGTAATGAACTCATTGACGGATCTCATTGCAAATGGCTGGACAAAAGAAGAACTATTAAAAGATTTTCGCTATAAATCTCGTTGGATTGCAAAAGGTATCCAATAAAAAGAAACAGCTATGTCTATTTCTCCTGATATTTTTATCAGGATGGTAGAGTATACATAGCTGTTTTTTGATTGTTTATAGCTCAAATAAGCGGATCAGTTCTTCTTCATTTGCGAATGACACACTATCATCAATCAACATATAAGGAACATGGGTATTCGGAATTGGTTGATTCGTGACGATCAGGTCATACTCAAGAAGATTGTACTTCGAAAGTTGATCTTCAGTGATAGCAGTTGTTTCAGAGTGAATCTTATGCACAGCAAGAACATCACTGACATATTCTTCAATGTATCGACTATGTCGAAGACTTAAGTCACTGACGATCAGTATTTTTTTATCGGAAGTATAATGGTATATTTCAGGATTACCAATAAGCATCCAAAATATATAGCTAGATAAATAATAAATCAAATTTCGATTCAGTAGGGTGGAATAAAATTGAAGTTCTGCACGAAATCCAGCATATAGACGGATATGGCGATGTTGCATCTGTTCCGCAAAGAAAGTGGCACGAATCGTCAGATGAGTCGTATCGTATGGAAAAATACGTGAGAAAAAATAAATTTGAGTTAAGAGTCGAACAACAAATTCTTCGTTTTTTTCTTTGCAATCAGCAGATGAAAATGAACAGTAGGATATATTTTTTCGTATCTGTTCACTGATTTCATTTTTTTCTTTCTCCGAAAATTCCGAAAAAATCGTATTGACAAAATAGTTCACTACTTTTATATAGCTGCTGTACTTCAATTTCCCTAAAAGATTTTTCAAGATCAAAAAGTCTTTTTTATCTATATTTATCAACTTTACATATGGGTCTCCAGCTTTCCATTCGAATGGATTTCCTTGTGATTCCCGCATAAGATGCACAACAAAATACATAATAAAGAAAGATTGCTCATAAGGACTTTCTTCTTGAAATAAATTCAACTGACAATTGTTCTTTGACATAATTTCTTTGATTTTCTTTTTTTCGATTGGAAATGGCAAAGTACGTCTTCCATAGTAGCTTAAAAAGAAAAAGGGCTATTTATCCAATGTTACCAAAACAGACGGTTCGATTCTGACTTCTTGACAGTCCAAAAAGTAATCGAAAGCGGAAAATTAGGGGATATTTTAGAAGTAGAAATGCATTACGATTATTTCAGACCGGAAGTACCAGAAAATACGCATGAATTTTCTACTGCAAACAGCTTATTTATATGGACATGCTTGTCATACAGTAGACCAAGTTCTTTCTTATTTCGGCGAACCAGATGATATCCGTTATGATGTTCGTCAACTATTAGGGAAAGGACGAATGAATGATTACTTCGATTTGGACTTTTTCTACGGAAACATGAAAATTTCGATAAAATCCAGCTATTTCCGTATCAAAGAACGACCAAGTTTCGTCGTTTATGGAAAAAAAGGGATGTTCGTGAAACAAACGAAAGATCGGCAAGAAGAACATCTTAAAATGTTTTATATGCCTGATCATGAAGACTTTGGGATCGACTTGCCCGAACACTACGGTGTATTGACTTATATAGATGAACAAGGGGATTATCATGAAGAAAAAGTGATTTCCGAGGTCGGTGATTATAGTCGCGTCTACGAAGGCATTTACGAGACATTAGTCAATGGCGCTGAAAAAGTCATTAAAGATGAAGAAACAATCTTACAGATGAAAATTTTGGAAGAAGGAATCAAAGGCATTCAAGAATCAGAAAATAAAAGATGAAAACATGACATATTTGTAAGAATCGGGTTTGTTTTTTGACGCACAAACTGTCTTATTGTACGATGAAAAAGTATAGAATTACTAGGAGGAACCAATATGACAAATTATGATGGTGAAAAACACAAACGATTAAGAGGTTCAATGGCCCCTAAAACGGAAGATGAAGTAGCTTTAGCAGGTACTAATTCTGGTGAAACAGAAGATAAAGAAGAATCATTAGCTGGTACAAACTCCGGTGAAACAGAAAACAAAGAAACAGCTTTATCTGGTTCAAATTCTGTAGAAGAAGAATCAGAGCCTAACGAACCTAATCACTTTGAAAAAGATATCGAAAAAGCGGTTGAAGAGGTCAAAGAAAAATTTGAAGAACTGACTTCAAAAAAGAAACACGATCATCATTAATTCATAAAAGCAGGGAGCCATTTGGTCACCTGCTTTTTTTATGTAACCCGATAGAGGTCGTTTGGTACAGTCGTAAAAAAAATCTAACTGTAAGTTGTACCAAATAACCCTCGATTTAAAAGCGGTATCATACTAGAATACAAATAGGAGGTGAACAGCGCTGTGAACTACAAAATTAGTTATCTCCTGAAAACCCCCAGAGAAATCAGTCTAGAAAGAGCAGCCGAGATCATCGAAGTAAATATAGACGAGGCAATCAACCAACTAACTCCCTTTGCCGAATATATGGATGAGACCCATATCCATCTGAAAAAATTTCGAGCGATCGACTGGGCAGAAAAATACGTGAATATCACTCGCTTTGAAGCGGTGTACACCGAACAAGAGCGTAGAGATCTTCTTTATTTGATGGTCTATTCGAATAGCATACCTATTTCTGTATTTCATTTTCAAGACTTTCTTCAGGTTTCTAAAGGAACAGTCCTATCGGATATCAAAAAAGTAAGAAAGGAATTAGAAGGGGAAGAATGTCAGCTGACATATACTAGAAAAGCAGGCTTTAGGCTACTGGGGGCAGAAGTAATATTGAGAAAGGAAGCAAAAAATCGCACCGCTCGTTTAATGCAATCGCTTGCTGGAAGATTTGGTCTCACGTATTTAACCGCAATGCTTTCTCTTGATTGTTATGCAAAAGCTAGAGATTTGTTAGATAACACAATCTCTCTATCAGATCTACGCTTTGCACCCAATCGAATGGATGAGTTAGCGTATTATTTAAGTTTGACCACTAATCGAATGGGGAAAATATCTGTAGAAAAGGTAAAAGATGCTGAACTTTTAGCTTCTCTTGCGATCAATGACATCAGCCGACAAATATTGACTGGCTTAGGCTATTCCGAACATCTAGAGTCAGAGATTCTATTTCTCTCTCTTTGCTTAGCCTCCATTGTTGAAGGAGATATTCAGGAGCCTGCACTTGATTTTTTGCTGGAATGTTCTTCAGAAGTCATCCATCGCATGGAATTCCTGATGGCCGTAGAATTTGATTCATTTCGTGAATTATTGATGAATGTCTTTTATCACTTGGTACCTGCCTATTTTCGTATCTCTTATTCTTTTTACTTGCCAAATGTGATGATTGATCAAATCAAACATCAATATGCTTCCATCTATGAAATGACAAGAAAAGCATTGCGTCCGTTAGAAAAACGGATAGGGAAGAGCATCCCTGAAGAAGAGGTTGGTTTTTTCACTATACTATTCGGCGGAGAAATAAGAAAAGTAGATGAAGAAGAGAGAAATAGAAAAATAAGAGCCGTGATCGTCTGTCCAAGTGGCATTAGCTCTTCATTGATCTTAAAAAGCGAACTTCAGCAATTATTCCCGATGATCCTTTTTACAGAGACCAATTCAGCTGATCGCTTGCACGAGGTTGATGAAACTTCTTACGATATCGTTTTTTCTACTGTGCCTCTCACGCTTACGAATAAGAAAAAGTCACTGTATGTCCTACAACCAATCATGACTGACTTGGAAAAAAACCAGCTGATCAATCAAGTACAAAGAGATTGGCTAATACCAGGATTCTCCATGCCTTCTGCTCAAGAATTGCTAGCTGCGCTACTTCCATATATCGAATTAAAAGAAGGTGTAGATGAAGAAAAGCTCTATCAAGTCTTAAATCGTAAAATGAACAAACTTTTAGAAAAGAAGGAGGATCAACGTCCTATGCTATCTGAATTATTAACAGAAGAAATGATCCAATTATCCGATCAACCAAAAAACTGGCAAGAAGCAATCACACTTGCCGCACAACCGCTATTATTAAAGAATAAAATAGAGGAGAGTTATATCAAAGCGATGATTGAACGTGTGGAGCAGTATGGTGCGTTTATCCACATCGGCGACCACATCGCACTTGCCTTATTAGCAGGTCCTGGATTTGTTGAAAGAGAATTAAGCAATGGAGATAACGCTGTGATCTTTGCATTGATCCAAGCTGGAACATTTACAGCAGGGTTTGTTATCGTCCTTCAAGGGGTTCGGATGGTGTTGGCAGAAATCGTTCCAGCATTCCAAGGAATCGCAAAAAAACTTGTACCTGATTCTAAACCAGCGTTAGATGTCCCTATCGTTTTTCCATATGCACCTAATGCTGTATTGATTGGCTTTTTTGTCAGCTTCTTTGTAGGAACGCTATCGATGTTTGCCATGATAGGCTTGCAGACTACAGTCATCATCCCTGGAGTAGTCGGCCATTTCTTTTGCGGAGCTGCTTCTGGTGTTTTCGGCAACTCGACTGGCGGTAGAAGAGGGGCGGTATTAGGTTCTGCTTTCAATAGTTTATTGATTAGTTGGTTGCCATTATTTATCCTTCCGGTATTAGGAGATCTTAAAATCGCTTCTTCTACATTTGCCGATACTGATTATCTAGTACCAGGACTTGTACTTGGGAAACTAGGAGAATACGGTCAAATGGCATTGACAGTCGGAATCATCGCTTTCTTTTTACTTGTCGTATTATCTAGCTTTCTTTTTGCCGGAAAAAGAACAAACATTGTTTCTAAAGAACAGAATTAAGCAAGCTTCAAAATAAAAACTGCTTGGACAATATCAGAAGACGATTGAATGTTTTCTGATATGTCACAAGCAGTTTTTTGTTTTATGCATTTATTGAAAGTCTTACCCGCGTATTAACTAAACTCAATCAAGAGAAGAAGGAAAAAGTTGATGGCACCATATAGGAGATAAGTTGCTATAAATAGATGTTTTAGTAGTGGCTGTTTCCACTTTTGCCTTCTCTTCATTTGATAAATACTCACTAGTAAGCATACAGTGATAATAGATACGCTGATCTTTCTAACTTGGAAGATTAGCGTCCATAGATGGGAATCCATTGTTAATTGGACACGTGGCAGAAAAAAATAGAGGACACTCAAAAAGACATACTTTATCCAAGATGAACCATTGGACTTATTCTTCATAATATTCACTCATTTCAATAGGTTAGTTAGACAGATAGACTTTTATTTGGTACATATCATAAGGTATATCCGATACTAGTGTACTCATTTCTTATCTTCCAATAAACATATAGAAGGAACAGTTTTTTCATAAACAAGAAAAAGCAGTTCCTTTTTTAAACTTCTTTTATTGTATCCTTTAGATAATGTGATTGAAGAAGGGAGGAGGAGATGAAAATGGTAAAGGCTTGGTTAAGTGGTTTAGCTGCTTACAGCGTTGTTGGACAAACTGATTTATTTTCTGCGTTCGCTATGTACTTGTCTAAGTATCGTTTTGTGTTATGAGGTGCTCTTTTTTTCGTGATTCTATTAACTGTTCTGTTGAGCAAAAAGATGTCCGCAAGTTCAAGTACGAAGAGTAACGCACCTGGTAATAAGGGTTTTCAGAAGCAGCAGCAATATAAAAACTATCGTAAGTGATATTTTCTATCTCTTTAAAGAAATCAAAGGATGATACGGCAACTATTTACTATTTACAATGAGGTGAAGCATGGGAAATTTTGCATTTATCATAACTTTTTTAAGCGAATTTGCTGTCTTAGCACAAAATGAAGGAACTGGTATTTTTGCCACCTTCGTTGCTATGTATCTCATCCGATACGGATTATCCACGTTTTTTGCCGTCTATCTGTTCATTTTTATCGTCAAACAGTTCTATGAATATCTAAAAGGCACCAGTATACGAAAAAACAAACGCCGATTTAAAAGACAGTTAGCTGCATCCTATAAAATACAAAAGAAAACGATCCAAGAAAATTACGAAAAAGGATTGACTGATACGGATAAAGTAAAGAAAAACGTTTATAACAAAACAAAACTTTAGATGGGACAATGAGGGAGCAGAGCAAATGGATATAGGAATTTCAATCGTAAATGAAGGGATATTGATTTTAGGTGCGATTGGCTTTTTATTATGGTTAATTATTTTTGGCTTGGTTTTATTTTCAGTTCTAAAGCGTACAAGGAAAAAGTATAGCTTTGATAAAGGTGGAGCTAAAGTAGCTCCATTAGTGATAGCGTTAGTACTTTTAGTTGTGTTGGCAGGGTACATGGGTGTAATCGTTTATCAGTTATCTGTTGTACGTATTTAGGAATTCGTTTCCATCAAAAATTATAATAACAGCTATTATAATTAACATATTGATAAAATGAATAAACAAGACTATAATTTCCATGAAAGTAACAAATAGTTATGAAAAAGGAGCTGTTTATTCATGAAAAAAACAAGTCGTAAAGTAGTAATCGTCGGTACAGGTTTTGTTGGAACAAGTATCGCTTATGCAATGATCAACCAAGGAATCTCTAATGAATTAGTCTTGATCGATGTGAACCAAGAAAAAGCAGAAGGGGAAGCACTGGATCTTTTAGATGGTATGGCTTGGGGCGATGAAAACGTTGCTGTATGGTCAGGCGGTTATGAAGAATGTAAAGATGCAGATATCGTTGTTATCACAGCTGGTATCAACCAAAAACCTGGCCAATCTCGTTTAGATTTAGTTAAGACAAATGCGTCAATCATGCGCCAAATCGTCAAAGAAATCATGGGATCAGGATTCGACGGAATTATCGTTGTTGCTTCAAATCCAGTGGATATTTTGACATATATCGCTTGGAACGAGTCAGGCCTGCCAACATCACGTGTTATCGGTACTGGTACAACATTGGATACAACTCGTTTCCGTAAAGAAATCGCATTGAAATTAAAAGTAGACCCACGTAGCGTTCACGGCTATATCTTAGGTGAACATGGTGATTCAGAAGTTGCTGCATGGTCACATACAACTGTTGGTGGTAAACCAGTTTTTGAAATTGTAGAAAAAGATCATCGTATCGCAAAAGACGAATTAGATGTAATTGCTGATAAAGTTCGTAATGCTGCTTATGAGATCATTGATCGTAAAAAAGCAACTTATTATGGTATTGGTATGAGTACTGCACGTATCGTAAAAGCTATCTTGAATAACGAACAAGCTGTATTGCCTGTATCTGCTTACTTAACTGGTGAATACAACGAAAAAGATATCTTTACAGGTGTGCCATCAATCGTTGACGAAAATGGTGTTCGTGAAGTTGTTGAATTGTCCATCAACGAAGAAGAAAAAGCAATGTTCAGCAAATCAACAAGTGCTTTAAGAGAAGTATTGAACACTGTATTATAAGAAATAATGAGTAAGAACTAAAAAATCAAAACCTGCTTAACAGATATTTCAGCTGTTAAGCAGGTTTTTTATTGATATCTATAGGTAAGCAAATAAACGGAATGATTATAATCGATTCGGTCGAAAATGATCCATACGTATGAAATGTAATCTGCTGATTAAATAATCGAATCGATATCAATGACAACTAAAACTTAAGTAAATGATTTATCTATGTGATTAAAAATCCTTCAGTGATGGCAAATATAAATACAGTGAGTCGTAATCTGATTAACTGTATAAAGAAAATGGTTTTTATCATTTAATTAAACGCTGAAAAAGTAAGAAAAACTGCAAAATTTTTTTATAATTTTGCACAAGTAGATTTTGATGGAAAAACGACGATTTTTAATAAAAAACCGTTCGAGAGAGGCTTACTATTTTTTAAATCTACTTTGTATAATATATATTATGTAAACTAAAATATATAAAAAATCAATCCACTAGTTCTAAACCACTATTTCCTACTCTTCACACTTTTGTATTCCTTTTAAATCAATTATTTCAAAATTAATCCATATTTTTATGAAAAAACTATTTTGTATGAACAACCATACAAAAAATCAGCATATTCTTTAATGACATGCTGATCGAATGGAGAAATAAATTTTTTTAATTCGTTCATTTTATTGCGGTTTGTCGTAAATAATTGGTTATCTTGGACTTCAGTGAATCGAAATCCAATGAACTAGTGGTAATCATTATAATAAAATCAACAGCTTCTTGACGAGAAAAAGCAACTGAACAATTATTCAATTGAAGAAACAACAGCATGGCAACAAGAGCAGTTCGTTTATTACCATTATGAAAAGGATGTTTTTTAGCTAAATTAATTGCTAAAATTGCCGCTTTTTCATAGACTTCGGGATAGAGTTCTTGATTAAATACTGCTTGTGAAGGCTGTTTAACTGCCATATCTAATGCATTGGCATCTTTTATACCAATCATTTCGCCTGGTGAGTAACGTAAAATAACTTTTGCGTTGATTTTGATAATTTCTTTAGTCGAAAGATACCTCATAAATCAACCAAATCTTTTAACGCGTCTTCATATTGATTCATGATCGAATCAACTAATAAATCAATATCAGGTTCTTCTTGTGCTTTGATCATTCGTACAGAACCATCAGATTGAAAAACATAACTGATTGCGTCACCCGTCTGCACACCCATGAATTCTTTTACTTCTGGTGGGATAGTTGTTACATCGCTATTGCCGGATTTTCTAATTTTATACTTTTTCATTTTTTTCATATTTCGCCACCCTCTATATTCTATATCATTCTATAGTAAGTACATTATATCTAAGTATATACATTTAATCAATGTATATACTATTGATTTACTTTTTCTTACGGAAAAACGAAAAAGAAAAAAGTTAAAAGAGTTTGTGACATGACTTTTGTCACAAACTCTCGTATTTTTAACCAAAATATTGATGGAATACTTGTGTAATAACTGGTAGGAAATAAATAATGATCATAGCCCCTACCACCATCAACAATTGTTTACGCTGTTTCTTTCGCTTCAACATGCTTGTCGTTTTATGAAAAAAATAAGTAGCGCTTTTAGCTCCTGCAGTCAAAGTCGATAAAATCAGCGTTGGTGAATATGCTGTTTGATTGTGCGTCAATGACAGCAACTTCGTCCCGTAATCAGGATACTTGAGAAA
Organism: Enterococcus sp. DIV1224; assembly: GCF_050555455.1. Lineage (NCBI taxonomy): Bacteria > Bacillati > Bacillota > Bacilli > Lactobacillales > Enterococcaceae > Enterococcus > Enterococcus sp. DIV1224. The sequence goes on from NZ_CP187859.1 coordinate 1,353,875, forward strand.
TGCTTGGTACACAGCCACAATCGTGATTGCTCCCATAAGATAATTTAAAAATGAATGCACTTTTTTCAAATAAAAAAACTCCTTGCTATCTATATAAAATCAGCCTACCCCAACATTTTTGCTTGATTGACTGATATTTTTTTGGTTTTATTGGTATTTATATTCTCACTTTTCGGAATAAATATTCTGCTATTTCATTGTTTTCATTTACTCTACTTCGTTTTCATTATTTTTTCTTGATGTTTCTTTGTTTCCATCAACTGCTTTTGTTCCGCTGTTTTCGATCCATGGAAAAGAAAAACCGATCGTCATATCTTCTTTTAATACTAAAACTGCATCGAATTTTCCTTTTTTACCAGTAAAACCTTTGACCACTTTACTTGTCTTTCCTTTTGAAAGCAAATCTCTGAGATTTGTTTTAGTCAGCTTCTTTTTAGCTACTGTTGGCCACAATTTGAAGTCGCATTCCGGGTTCAAACATGTAGCGATTTTAGGATAAAGCATGACTATCCCTTTTTTACATTTTGGACATCTTCCTAATTGATCGTTTTTCTTCTCCATCGCTTTTATCTGGCGTGTTCCGCTGATTTCATCTGAGAAATCTACCTTATCGATTTGATTAGGTACTTCTGCCAATAAATGTAAGATGAATTTTTTGATGTTTTCTAAAAAAACAGATGGCGTCCCTTCTTGGTTACCAATTTTTCTCAAGTATCCTTCCCAGCGTGCAGTCATTTCTGCACTTGTCAGCAATGGTTCATTAGCTACTGCCTTACAAAGAGTGATTCCTTTTGGCGTAACGATTATTTCGTTTTTATTGACTTCGATGTAATGTTTCTGCTTAAGATTTTCAATGATATTGGCCCGTGTAGCTTCGGTCCCTATTCCTTCTACTTCTTTGAGGATTTCTTGCGCTTCATCATTATCCAGCGTTTTTCCCGCAGTTTTCATTGCTGTGATCAAGGTTCCTTCGGTATAGGGTTTCGGAGGTTGTGTTTCTTTCTCCATACTTTTCAGCTCTACTTCTGCTTCTTCATTTTCTACGATAGGAGGAAGCGTCTGAGCTTCTTTCTTTTTTGACTTGATGCGCAAGATTTCCTGCCACCCTTGCTGTAATGGGATCTTTCCGGTGCTTTTTAGCTTTAATTGCTGTACACCCGTCGTGACAGTCGTCTCTTCATAAATATAATCTGCGGCAAACATAGCCACAGTGGTACGTAAGACTTGCAAATAGATTGCTTGCTGTAATTTAGATAGCTTCGCAAAGCGTGCAGGAGTCGGAATCGTCTTTGTCGGAATGATTGCGTGATGTTCTTGAACTTTTTTCGCATCGACATACCGTTTCTTTGCTCTGATCTCAGTTGTCTGTACTTCTTCTATTCCTAAAAACTTTTTATAGTTTTGCAGATGTTTAACCAGATACTGATGCTCATTTTCTGTGATATAAAAGGAATCCGTTCTTGGATAGCTTAGAAATTTGCTTTCATACAATCCTTGAGCAGCATCAAGTGTGGCTTTAGCACTTGCTTTCATTAGCTGATTCATCTTTGTCTGCAAACTAGATAGCGAAAATAAACGTGGGCTATGCAACCTCTTTTCCTTTTTCGTAACTTCAAGAATCCGTCCGTTTTGCTTACCTAAATGCGCTCCGAGTCTCTCTATTTCCTTTGTTAACTCTTCTTGTGTTTTAAATGCTTTTTTTGGTACGATTTTTCCTGAAAACTGTCCTTTGTTTGTCGTAATTAAACCTTCTCCTTCAAAGTACGTTTCTTTTTTGAAGTGTTTGATTTCTTCTTGCAGCTGATAAATCATGTAAAGTGTCGGCGTTTGTACACGACCAAGAGAAAAACTACCATCAATCCCTTTTCGTTGAAGCAGTAAGCTATATAATGGGCTTCCGTTCATTCCAATCAGCCAATCAGCATTCTGCCTTGCTTGCGCTTCTTTATATTTTGGAAAATAGTTCTTTCCAGGTTGGAGATTCTTAAAACCTTCATATATTGCTTCTTTTTCAAGAGAATTGATCCATAAACGTAAATAGTTCTTTTCTTTAGAAAAGGCGTTTGCTTGACGAATAATCGACCACGCGATGGCTTCACCTTCTCTATCACCATCTGTTGCAATAATGATGGTATTGGCTGACTGTAACTCTCGCTTTACAATCGAAAATTGTGCACGTTTGTCCCTTGGAACTTCGTAACGGAAGGTTTCTGGGAAAATAGGCAAATTTTCTAAAGACCATTTTGCCCAACGCTCTTCATAAGCTCCTGGGGCAACCATATCTACCAGATGTCCAAAACCATAAGTGATGGTTACTTCACCAGCAAACAATGGATCGCTGATTTCATAATACCCTTCATGCCGCTTTCGCTGTTGGAAGGTTTCGGCATAGGCTTTTGCTTGTGAAGGTTTTTCAGCTAGTATCACCGTCTTCATCTTCTGACCTCCGTTACTTGATTTTTTGCGGACTTCTCTATTATGGAACATATTTTCGCATCTGGCAATAAAAAAAAGATACCGTATAGTCGAAATAGGCACAAAAAACATCAAGCAAGCAAACGATGTTCCGTTTGCTGCTTGATGTTTCTAGAAAATATTCATCTTTAGCTGTCACTCTTGGTTAATCTGCCAATTGATGCCAAATCGATCAGTTACCATCCCATACAACTGAGCCCACGGAACAGCATCCAGCGGCATCTCAATCTTACCACCTTCAGCTAAGCTTTCAAATAGACGCTTCGTTTCTTCTTCATTTCTTGTTTGGATGACTAAAGAAACATTATTTCCAACAACTAATTCAGGACCAATTCTTTCTGGCATATCTGCAAACATAACTAATGTATCATAAATGTTCAACCGTGCATTCGTGATTAGATTTTTTGCTTCTTCTGGCAAGTTCATTTGTTCTATTCTAGGCATTTCACCGTATGTGGTGATACCTGATGCTTCAGTCTCAAAAACTTTTTTCATAAAAAGCGATGGCTTCACGAGACTCATTTTTGAAGTTCAGATAGATATCCAATGTAAACAGCTCCTTTCTTGGTTATAATCTATTATAAGAAAGCGTTTTTTACGAGTGAATCGTTTGATTGATTCATGACAAAAGCCTTGTCGCAACTTCTTCTTAATCTTTTTTATGATCATTTATTCAAAAAATCTGTAATAGCTGATTGATTCATTTGATTATCAATTTCAAGAATGCTACCAGCATAATCACTTTGCCCATAATTCCACGAACCGTCTACTGGCACACTTATTCGATCAATGCCACCAGCTCCTCGTGCAATCGAAAAGAGGTTTTTCGTCAAGAACCAAGCAGTGACATCTGTGGATGTATACCCTAAAGCTTTACCAGCTGCATAAGGTGCACGAATCAGATTCAATGGATTCTTCAATTGGCTGAAAATAGCGTTCATTACTTGCTGTTGGCGTCTGACACGGCCAAAGTCTCCTTCTTCATCCATTCGGAAACGTGCGTACTGCAAAAGAACATGTCCATCCATCTTCTGGACCCCTTTTTTAATATCTACACCATCCAGATTCAGATCTTTTTCTGCATCGATCTTCACTCCGTTCATGAACAAGGCATCGATCACTTTTTCAAACGATTTGAAATCGACTTTCGCATAGTATTGACAATTGATTCCAAAATTTTCTACTAAAGTTTGACGCACTAGATCGGCTCCTCCGTATGCATAAGCTGAATTGATCTTATTTTGTCCTACCCCTGGGATCGTAACGAAGCTGTCACGCATAAAAGAAATCAGTTTCGGCTTATGGGAAGGACCATCCAACTGTAAGACCATGATCGTATCAGCTCGTCCAGCATCTTCTCCGCGTGTATCACTCCCAAGAATCAAAATATTATGCGCACCATTTGTCGCTTTTTGCCCATGAAAGGTTTCTGAAGTCGCTGCCTCTAAGCTTGTGTCATGTTCAGCTACATATTTACCAATAAAAAATGAGATACCTGAATAAAGGATCAAAACAAGCAAAATCGATAGAATGATTTTTTTCCACGATCGCTTTCTTCGAGATTTCAACGGTTTGTTCTTCTTTTGCCGATTGAAAAATTTTTTATTTTTTTGTTGTTCTTCTGTTCTTGGTGCATCTCTATATATCTGTTGTTCGTGTTGGTTCAAATGTTCAAATGAGTGCTGCTCTCTTTCATAAATACGGGTAGCATCTTCCTCATTTCCCATACGCGTTCGTTTTCGTTCTCTTCTAGCAAAAATACTCCCCGTATCCCGCTTCAGAGGTTTCGCCTTCTTATGGATGTCCTTATAGCGATCCATCCGACTCATTGTGGTTCCTCCTCGTTTCTTACTGATAAATAAAGGATACGATAACCAATCGACAAAAGCTTATCATTTTTTGATAATTTAATAAAAAATAACGAAATAAATGCTTCGATACATAAAGAATTACTTTTCTTGAGACCGTTTATGCGAGAATAAAAAATCTTTATCTATTATCCTTTTTTAATCAAACAGTTTTTCAATCACATGGATCGGCATCTTTTCCTTTGTCCATAATTCAAACGCGATTGCTCCTTGGTAGATCAACATGCCAAGTCCATTGTATCCTTTTGCTCCTACTTTTTTTGCTTCTTTTAATAAACGTGTTTCTCTAGGTGCATAAATCAAATCAAAAACCGCTAGTTTCTCATGCATCATGTTTATATCTAAGAGCAGTGACTGATCGATTTTCTTTCCCATCCCGATATCTGTTGCATTGACTAGAAGGCAGCTTTCTTTCAAGTCTTTTCTTAATTGATACGTATCGGCAAAATCACGAACTTTTATCTCGCAAGAAGTTCGATAGCTGAGTTGTTCGAATGTTTCTTTTACTTGAGCGAATGTTTGATTGTTTCGTTTATAAACTACAATTTCCTTAGCACCGTCTAACGCCGCTTGAACAGTGACTGCCTTTGCTGCCCCTCCAGCGCCCAGCAGAGTCACTTTTTTCTTTTTGACCGAAATCCCAGCTTCTTGTACGGATTGCATGAAGCCCGCACCATCGGTATTATAGCCAATCAAACGACCTTTTTCGTGCACGATCGTATTCACTGCTCCAATCAATTGTGCTTCCTGGCTTACCTCATCCAGATAAGGAATAACCGCTGTTTTATTCGGCATCGAAAGGTTCACACCTAACATATCAAAAGTTCGTATACTTTCGACTGCTTGCTTCAAATTCATTGGGTTTACTTTGAAAGCTAAATACACCGCATCGATGTTGTTTGCTTCAAAAGCAGTATTGTGCATCAATGGAGATAAACTGTGAGAAGCTGGATCAGCAAAGAGTCCAGCTAATTTGGTTTGTCCAGAAATCATCTTATTCCTCCTTTGTTCTTACTTCAATAAAAAAAGCCACTTAGCGTTTGATACGAAAAAGTACGAAACGTCTAGGTGGCAAAGTAGCAAATTCTTTTCTCATCGTTCACTTGTCAGAGCAAAGAATATTCTATTTAATTGTTAAAATCATTGACTACGTGATCCTACAAAACACCCAAATATGTTCCAATTGTTTATTGTTTTAAGTATAGGATGAATCAAAGGAAGATGTCAATGAGTTTTCAAGTCCTTCTACTGAAAGGAGACTTTCTGTCGAAATCAATCTACTACTTCTTCAAAGAACTGCAAAAGGTCGCCCATTGTCAAATGTTGCTTTTCTTTTTCAGAAAGATCCTGAACAATTTTTCCTTTTTGGAGTACGATCAGACGATTTCCGTATTTCAAGGCGTCTTCCATTCGATGCGTGATCATGAGACAAGTCAATTTTTGTTCATTGATCCGCTGATTTGTTAACTGCATTAATGCTTTAGCTGTTTTAGGATCTAAAGCGGCAGTATGTTCATCTAATAACAGTAATTCAGGAGCCGTGATCGTCGCCATCAGCAAACTTAATGCTTGGCGTTGACCGCCAGATAATTCCCCTGCTGGAGTATCCAAATGTTGTTCTAGGCCATTACCGACTTCTTGACATAGTCTGAAAAAATCTTCTTTTTGATTTTTCAAGTTACGTAAACGGAATTTCCGCTTTTGCCCTCTTTTTTGTGCAAGTAGCAGATTTTCTGCTACAGTCATCCGGGGAGCCGTTCCCATCTTAGGGTCTTGGAAAACCCGAGAAAGGAATCGTGCTCTTTTTTCTTCTGAATCTTTTGTAATCAGCTGGTCTTTAAAAGAGATCGATCCTTGACTGAGTTGAAGCGTACCAGCGATGGTATTGAACAGTGTGCTTTTTCCAGCACCATTCCCGCCAAGAACAGTGATAAAGTCCCCTTCTCTGATTGTAAGGTTGATTTCATCCAATAGTACTTTCTCTTCATTCATTCCATTGTTTACGACTTTTCTGCCGTTTTTGATTGTCAATATATCTGTCATTACTATGCCTCCTTCTCAAAACCCGTTTTTAAGTTCAGTGCTTTCTTCAATTGCGGGATCATCAGACAAATAGCTAAGATGATAGCGGAGAACAACTTCAGATAAGTCGTGTCAAACCCTAGTTTGATTACTACTAAAATCAATAGTTGATAAATGATACTGCCGACAACAATAGCAATCAATCTTTCTGCTAGCGTCAATTCTTGGAAAATCACTTCACCGATGATGATGGAAGCAAGACCGATGACGATCACGCCAATCCCTTTATTTACATCTGCATATCCGTCATTCTGGGCAATCAGCGCACCGGATAATGCAATGACACCGTTCGACAAAGTCAAACCTAAAATTTTCATACGATCGGTTTTTATCCCTAACGACCGAGCCATCGTTTCGTTGTCTCCTGTCGCAATATAGCCTTGACCTAAATCTGTATTGAAGAAGAATAGCAGTACAGCAATCAAGATGCCCAAAGAGATGAAGCCAAGAAGGACTGTGTCAAAGTAATCAGGTAATCCAAAGCGATGAAAGCTGTCTTGTAGAATCGGATGATTCAATAAAGATAGATTGGGTGTTCGCATCACAAACAAAATAACTGAGTTCAATCCTGACATCACTAAAATCCCTGCTAGAATAACCGGTATCTTTCCTTTTGTATAAAGTAACCCTGTAATGAGTCCTGCTACCATACCAGCACCTACGCCCAATAACGTAGCTAAAATCGGTGCTACCCCATGAGTGATAGCTGTCACACAGACAGCAGCACCTAATGGGAAGGACCCTTCTGTCGTCATATCAGGAAAATCTAAGATCCGATAGGTCATGAAAATCCCTAATCCTAATATTGCCCAAAGCATGCCTTGTGAAATAGCTAATACGATCATTTGTCATCCTCCTTAGATGTTTCTTGTTGCGACTCATCTGTAATGATTTTGGCTTTTTCTTTCATCGATTGAGGAATAGTGATTCCTAAGTGATCAGCCTGAGATTGATTGATCACTGTATCCCCTTGATCAAACATATAAACAGGTGTCGTTTCCGGTTTTTCTTTTCCGCTCGCAAGTTCTGCCGCCATCTTACCGCTTTGAAGCCCTAATTGATATTGATTGATCCCGATTGTTGCTAGTCCGCCTTGTTCTACCATTGTATCAACAGAAGGAATGACGGGGATATTTGCTTTATTCGCTTCTTTAACCACTGTCTGCATAGCATTGGCAATCGTATTGTCTAATGGAACATAGATAAAATCGACTTGTCGGCTCATCACTTGTACCGTTTGTGCAATCTCATTAGTGGAAGGCACCGCATATTTTACTGCTTCTAACCCTTCTTTTTTTGCAGCTTCTTCCGCTTGTGCTACTTGGTATTTTGAATTATCTTCCGAAGAAGCATACAAGATCCCGACTTTTTTTGCATTTGGCAGCAAATCAGAAGCAAGCTTGATTTGTGAAGCAACAGGTGGCTGATCAGAAACACCTGTCACGTTTCCACCAGGTTTCTCTAAAGAACCAACTAATCCAGCCCCCACAGGATCCGTTACAGCACCTAATACAACGGGAATCGACGAAGTCGTGTTTGCTAATGATTGAGCAGCAGGCGTTGCGATTCCGATCAAAACATCAGGATCGGATTGTACTAGCTGTTGACTCATTGTGGCTAGCTTGCTCTGATCGGCTTGTCCATTTTGAAATTTGATTTCAAGATTTTCTCCTTCTTTTAATCCTTCTTCTTTCAGACCATCTTTGATCCCTCGATAAATCTCATCTAATGCCGGATGGCTCACATATTGCAATACCCCGACAACTGTTGTTTTTTTTGTCTGGTTCGTCGAAGTACTTTCTTTTTCTCCTGAGGCTTTTCCATAAATAAATGCACCTGCTAAATAAACTAAAATAATTACTACAACTGTTATTAAACGTTTGTTTTTCATTTTTTCCTCCTGCAAAGTCAATCTTTTTATTTATTAAAATCAGGCAAGTATCCAGTCTACAAAAAAAGACAATGGCCAAAACGGTCATTGTCTTTACACAAAAAACCGCATAGATAGGATCTATGCGGCAGTCAATGTTCATGTCTAGCATAGATACAAGCTTTAGAAATGCACTCTAAAAAGTTGTATCTATGGGAAAGTTTCACCATTAATACAACTTATCTACGCCATCTGCGCCAATTTTTTTTGTTCTCTGCTGAAATACGTTTTGATAAGTTCATTACAGGTCACCCTTTCCTTAAGAATTGATTTAAGTCTAATCGAATTTTTGAATTTCGTCAACTATATTTTTTATTTTTTTCATTTGTTATTTTGAAGATCAAACATCACTTGTTCTGATAATTAAAAATAGCGCTATATAGAGCCACCATTTCATCACGTTAACAACTCAATTAGCAGTCTCGGCATTTGGGGAAGCTGTTCCTGTTCTATCCATTTCTTCTTCTAATTGTTTGATATTGGCTAACGGTAGTCGATTCAGCTCAGGGATCAACTCCTTATCAAAATCAGTTATTCCTCCCTTACCCGCAGTTATCCGATTTGCTTCTTTTCCTCCATCAAAGAAAATAAATGTCACTTCATCCGTTCGTATGTTATATTTTTGTTCCAGTTCATGTACGTCATAAACGATCGGATAATAAAAGATCGGTCGATTCAATTCTTCCATAAGCTCAGGGTCATTAAAGACATCCAGCATATCCTGATAGGTTTTCCCGTTCGGTTTGCTGAACATCACCGATATCGCTCGGCTTTGTTTGATTTTCTGATCCGCTTGACTGTAATCAAAAGGTTTTAATTTGCTAGTTGGTATGGATGAATAAACGAGACTATTTACTTGCTCTTCTCGGATTTTTTCCGGCAACAAAAACATCGCAATTGTTAGTAGCAATGATAAGATGAGCAGAAACACAAGACGTCGAAAATACTTAATTGGATTTTCTGCGAATGACACTGAGAAATGATCATTCATTTCTTGTACTCTCGATTTAACTGCTTCCCAAATAACAAACACCTTCTTTTCTACTTTTTCTCCTATTTTTTATTATACCTAAAAATTTGGATTTCAACGATAAAAACACTGTTTTTTATGTAATTAGTCCAATTTTTTCTAGACTTTTACTTCACTATTCGGCCAAATTGGTTTTTCTTCTTTTTTTCGTTATAATGAATATACTTATGAAAAGAAATGAGGAATGAACCATGTCCTTTGATGGTGTATTTACCCATGCGATGGTCAACGAATTGCGTGAAACGTTACTATCTGGCCGGATCTCGAAAATCCATCAGCCTTATGAAAATGAAATCGTGCTGGTGATTCGTTCACGCGGCAAAAACCATCGATTATTATTATCTGCGCACCCTAGTTATGCTCGTGTACAGATTACCCAAATCGATTATCAGAATCCTGATAATCCGCCTAACTTCGTGATGATGCTTCGAAAGTATTTGGATGGTGCTATTTTAGAAAGCATCGAACAAATCGAAAACGATCGAGTGATCCATTTTCACTTTGCTAAGCGCAACGAGTTGGGCGATTTACAGAATATCATATTGATCGTTGAATTAATGGGGCGTCATAGTACGATCGTCTTAGTTAATCAAGAAACTGGAAAAATATTGGACGCGATCAAACACATAGGAAGCTCTCAAAACACTTATCGTTCTTTGCTTCCCGGCGTAGAATACATTGCTCCGCCAAAACAAGAGGTCTTGAACCCATTTAGCTCCGATAAAGAAAAAATCTTTCAGCGACTTTCTCAAACTGAACTAGAACCAAAAGCAATCCAATATCAGTTTCAGGGAATCGGTTTCGATACTGCTCAAGAGCTGACCAAGAGATTGCTTGAACGTCCTAATGAAAAAATGGTTGTTTGGGACGAATTTTTCTCATCGATCATCAATCACCCAGACCCTACTTTTTACGAAACGACAAATAAAGATTTCTTTACGCCGATTGTTTATCAGGTATTTTCCGAACAAGCATCTGCTGTGACAACTTATCCAACACTCAGTCAATTATTAGATAGCTATTATCACGAAAAAGCGGAGAAAGATCGGGCAAAACAACAAGGCGGAGAACTGATCCGAAAAATCGAAAATGAACTAAAACGAAATAAAAATAAATTGAAAAAACGTGAACAAACACTCAAAGAATCCGAAAACGCTGAGAATTACCGTAGAGATGGCGAACTACTTACTACTTTTCTGACACAAGTACCACGTGGCGCAAAAGAAGTTGTTTTACCTAATTATTATGAAGAAGACCGGCCAATCAAAATAGCATTAGATCCGGCGTTGACGCCAAATCAAAATGCACAGAAATATTTTCATCGATACCAAAAGCTGAAGAACGCCGTTAAGTTGATTGGCGAACAAATCCAAGAAGCCAAAGATGAAATTCAATATCTTGAATCTGTCTTGTCTCAACTGGAAATTGCCGGTCCGATGGATATCGAAGCAATCAAAGAAGAATTGACTGCTGAGGGCTATTTGAAAAAGAAGACACAGAAAAAACAAAAGAAAAAGAAACCATCTCAGCCTGATCAATACTTTTCTTCTGACGGAACGCTCATTCTTGTTGGTAAAAACAATCTTCAAAATGACCAGCTGACAATGAAAACAGCTAAGAAAACCGACTATTGGCTCCATGCAAAAAATATCCCTGGTTCGCACGTCATCATCAAAAGTGATCAACCTTCAGATGAAACAATTACCGAAGCTGCCGAGTTAGCTGCCTATTTTTCAAAATATCGATATTCTGCCCAAGTACCAGTTGATCTTGTACAAGTGAAGCATATCCGCAAGCCAAATGGTGCCAAACCTGGTTACGTCATTTATGAAAATCAGAAAACAGTCATCGTGACACCAGAAGAAGAGAAAATTATAGCTATGAAACAAAACGGGTAATGAATGTATTTTCTTAGAATCATATTTTCGTACTTTTTCATAAAAGCAATCAGTTATAAATTGCTTTCTATAAAAAGAGGGGTTGTGACAAAATTCGTGTCACAACCCCTTATTTCGCATAAACTGTTTTGTTTGGCTGTTCTTTCTACTTAATATCAGTCAGATGTTCCGTCTGCTTTTCTTAATTCTGTTGGTCCAGTAACCGAGGAAGCTCTTTGATAAATCTTTGAGCGATTTCACTGAGCGGGCGCTTTGCCGAATAAATGATATAAAATTCATTTAGCTCGCCTTCTGCTAAAGGAATTAACCGCAAGTGCTCACGAATTCCTCCAATCACAATACCAGACCCTGAAGCGTACGCATCAGTTTCAAGAACGATATTCATCAAAGTCCCTCGATCACTGGTATAGATCACTGTTTCTTGATCAGGAATCTCGATAAGGTCTTCATAAAAATACGGAAAATTATTTCCATCCTGTGTAAAACGAACTTGAGGATAAGATAACAATTCTTCTTTTGTGATCTCTGCGTGTGTAGCTAGCGGATGTCCATGCCTTAAAAAAATGTGTGTTTTAAATTTTCCAATGCTGCGGCCACTTAGTTCTCCTTGTTGCAAATATCTTCTGATACCAACTTGATTATGCTCGTTCATATAAATAATGCCGATTTCACTGTGCTGCTCTTTGACTTCTTCGATCACTCTCGCCGTCGTCGTCTCCATGATCCGAAATTGTTTGATTTCATCTTTGAATTCCTCGAGTAGCTGTGCGGTCAAAGGACCTAAGAAATCATAATGCTGGGCAGCGATTGAAAAATTCTCTCTCTTTTCACTCGTTAGATAGTGACTTTCTAATGTATCAAGCTGAACCAAGATTTTTTCGGCACGATTTAAGAAATCTTGTCCTTCTTCTGTTAAATATGCACCTCGATTCGTTCGAGTAAATAGCGTGATTCCTAACTCGGTCTCTAATTCTTTGATACCAGCTGAAAGACTTGGTTGTGAAACAAACATTTTCTTTGCAGCTTCTCTGAAACTACCATTATTTGCCACAGCGACCACATATTTCATTTGTTGAATATTCATTGCTCAAACTCCTCAAAATAATAAATTTCTCTTCCATTCAAGGGTTGAATTGGTCGGTTGTTCGGCTGTGCATACTGCCCTTTGAAGGGTAGAAGAAACTCTTGGTTCAATTTTTCTACATGATCCATCACAAACCATTGGATTGGTCCGCTGGTAGGTGGAGTTGTCAATGAACCTACATAATGAAAATGGCTTTTTTTCTCTGGAAAAAAGACATCTGGATTTACCCAGTGTTCATGTTTTTCTAAATTCCATCTCTCTCCATTTTCTTGATTATAAAACCAACCTTCCTGTTCCATTAACTGATACATGACGCCCACGACCAGATTCTCTTTTTTGCTGTTCATATGAACAAAATGAAACTCAATATCTTCCTGTTTCCCGTCGATGATATGTTCTGATGGTAAGTGGAAATGAATATCTGTCAAATAATAGCGTTCTTTCTTGAACTCTACATAACTGAGTTGATCAAAAGGTACTAAATGAATCGTATTTTTGAATTCCTTGTCAGTGAAGCGTTGCTTTTGATAATGAAACGAAAGTGTCTCTCCTTTCATTTTTATTTCTTCACCTTTTGTTAAATGAATAGGTGACTGCAACGGAAATTCCGCACCTCTCGCAAACCAATCACATAAATTCGCCCAATTTTCCGGACCTCTGTCTCCAGAATAGCCCCATTCGACATCCATATTCTTTTTCAACTATACTTCCCCCTGCATCTCATATCGTTTTTATTTTTCTTCTTTCTTTACAATCGTTGAGACAGTTTCTAAAAACGCCTCTTTTCCATAAAATTCCTGGTTCAATAGTTCCGGAAATATCTCTTTAAAGAAATACTGAACAGAAGGCCGATGTTCAAAGCTTTTGATAGTCGTCACTGCCTCAATGAACATCTCCTTGTAAACTTTTTCTGGATTATTTTTGATGATTTCATCAAAAGACTCATAAAGAAGGTCAACCTTATCTGAAATGGCTAATAGTTCTCCTTCTACAGTTTCATCTTTTCCCTCGAACAACCGACGGCGATAAACTTCTTGGAACTCAGCTGGAATCTCTTGATTGATGAATTCGTCCGTCATCTTTTCTTCAACTGTTTGCAGCATCCCTCTTAATTCTTTGCTTGCATATTTCACTGGTGTTTTGATATCACCAATAAAACGTTCTGTGTAGTCATGATTCAGTGATTTTTCATAGAGCAGTTTCCAATCAATTGGCTGCCCATTTGCTTCTTCAATGTCTCCTAGAACTTGCGCAATAGATGCTACACGATACGAATGTGCTGCGACTGTATGCTCCGTATATTTAAAAAAACCAGGTGCCCTTGTGATCGTCTCTAAATTGTTCAATCCTAAAATAAATTCATTCAATCCCATAAAAGTTACCTCCCTTTGAGATTTCTTTTTCCGAATATCATATCATTAAATAACTGACATTCGCAACATTTCCGCTCTTTTCCATTTTCGCAACAGCTCGCTTACCAAAAAATAGAGAAACTCTCGATAGAATAGAGTGCAGAGAAGAGATTATTCTCTTTTCTCTGCTAATTAGTCTTAGCAAAATAAATTTTGCAAAAATCAAAAACTGATCACGATAGAAGTTTCTTTTCATATCTGATGAAAAGATGCTTTTCGCAATCAGTTTTTGGATTGTTTTTATATCGATTGATAGCCATTTTTTCTCACAATCAATTAATTATATGCTTAAGATTCTTGTTCAAAAATTTCACGAAGTTTCGGGGCATTTAAATCTTTTTCAGATAGTTGAATCAATCTATATCGTAAGTTTCGATTATTTGAATGATATCGTTCAAGTCATCAATCACGATATCTGCTTGTGCCTGATCAAGGGGCAGATCTTGCTTTAATGCAATCGTATATAAATTAGCTGCTTTTGCTGACGCAATACCAACAGGAGAATCTTCTACTGCGATGCAATGTCTACCATCCAATGCATTTACTGCGATTTGATAAATTTCTGGATGTGGTTTGCTTTTAGATAGCTTTTCTCCTGAAATGACAAAATCGAAGTATGGTGCTAAAGCATTCTGTGTCAGCATTTTGTCGATTTCTCTTTGAGGAGAAGAAGAAGCAAGAGCAATTTTGATACTTTTCTTTTTTAAATAATCCAAGATGTCTTCCGCACCCTTTCGCAGTGCTATTTTAAAGTCAATAGGATGTTTTTCCCGGTACGCAAGGTATTCTTTTCTAAGATCAGCTCGTTGGTCTTTTTCTGAGACCAATACTTCCCAAATCCCATTTTCTGTCAGTCCAACGAAATCCAACTTATTCGTCGAACCTGGTAGGATGTTTTTTTCTTTGAAAAATTGCATACGTCGATCAAAATAAAAATTTTCTGAGTCAATTAAGACACCATCCATATCAAAAATCATGCCTAAATTCACAAACCTTCCTCCTATCCATAAATAATTTCATGAATCAATCGTAATTCCAACGTGGAAATCTTGATAGTATACTCACTCTCTATTTCGAAAAAGGCACGATGGATCTGTTCCATTTCTGCACCTGCTTGAGTCGTATATTCCTCTATATCTTCTTGTTCATCCACACTTTCTTTCCTTAAAATTCGTTCAATCATACAGCAGCAATGTAGGTATAGTAAAAACAACTTACTATTAGATAGAGTGATCTCTAAGGTTTCCTCAGCTACGGATACAGCACTTTGCACTAAACGCAACAGTTTGGTTGCGTCCAAAATCGTTAAATTTTCGATGATTTTATTAATTGAAAAACTGAACATCAGCTGTTCTTTTAAATCTTTATCACGTATGTCAAAATAATCTTGTAGAATTGAAATGAACTTCTCAACATCTTCACCGTTAATTAAATGATCAAGACCAATATAAGGAACCTGTTCGATTTTGGGATCTTCTGTTCCTACAATCATCAATACTTCATATATTTGGAAAGGATCCTCATACATTTTATTTTTTTGCAATTTTTTGTAATCATACGGAATAATCGTCAATTCTTTGCAATGATTTTCTAAACAAGATTCCAAAATCTCTTGTATTTGAGTAGCTGAACCTATTCCGGTGTAACAGCAAGTTAAGATTGCCTGTGTTTTTTCTTTTTTTGGTAGTATTAGTTGTTTTTTTACTTTGTTTTCTATATCGATTTTTTGGCTGATTTCTGCGATAGACATTTGTCTTTGAATCAACTGCCCAATCTCCAATACAAGAGGCGTAGAGACATAATCGATAATCAGCAGTGGACCACGTATTTTATCTGCTAGCTTTTTTCCGATTTCGTTCAACGACCCCATATCTACTAATAAAATCAACCCGGCGTCCGTTTGATGATCATTGATAAAGCGAATAACTTGTTCTTCTACTTTAGCTAACGTGATATTGATTGGCATATCATAAGCTTGAAAGATATTCTGCTTCAGTATCCGATTGCCTACGTTCGCCATACTGCTAGCAGTAGAATAACCATGAGCTAAAATGATACTCTTGATTTTCTTTTCTCCTAGCGTGATCTGCAACCCATGAAAATAAAAGGAAATAAAAATCAAATCTTCCTCTTTAAAATCTTGATCTAATTGTCGAGAAATATGTCCTAGTACTTTTTTAGCATACCAATAAGAAGTATCTATGGAACTCGAAACCAATTCTAACAACTTGTCTTTGACACTTTGCCATTCATGATTTTCTGCAATCATATCTGTGTTGTTTTTATGGTAGAGATACTGTGCTAGGGCAATCACACGATTACCATCTTGTTCCAATCCGTAGTTTTCATGCATCCAATCAAAAGTTTCTCGTATCTGATAGGTTAGTACAGAATAAAATGATTCTTCTTTCGAATAACTATCTTTAAAAATAAACTCGTCCATCAAATGATTGATTCGATTTACCGTATGATCAATAAAATCTTTGATCATTAATTCTTGCTTTTCAACTTTTTGATACATTTGCACTATTTTTTCAAATAACTGTCTGATTTGCCTGACTTCTGAAGATTCTAAAAAGACTTGGTTAGCTGTATGCGGCAAATATTGGCGGTCTGGTAAAGCTTTAATCGTTTTTTTTAGCTGCTCTTTTAGCTGCATGGTATTTTCAGTTGGAAGATCCTTCAAACGAACCTGCATGGTATTTTCAGTTGGAAGATCCTTCAAACGAACTCGAATAGACAGACTATTTTGGTTTTTGGCGTACGCACTACCGCAGACATATTTCACGATGTTCTTTATCTTCCCTACATTGCCTTCTAAGTCACTATTAAGCAAAAAGTCCACTAGTTGATAACTTACATCGATGCGTTTTGACAAAATATTCGCTTCATTGATAAAAAATGTGTCTATCAGTTGCATACGTTCTGATTGCGGACGACGTTCATAATTCGGCAACATGACAATCACTGGCAAACGGCGAATAAAGGTCGGCAAAAATGTTTGATAGACATTCTCAGTTGTTGCAAATATCATACGGACGTTTGCTTTATGTCTGATTGCATTGTCCCCCATCGGTGAAATTTCTCCTGTATCCATAAATGTAAAAAGCTTTTCTTGCCCTTCATCACTTAAGCGGTGAACCTCATCCAAAAATAATACGCCATTATCAGCTTTTTCTATCAATCCAATATGTTCTTTTTCTGCTCCGGTAAATGCTCCTTTGACATGGCCAAACAAAGCAGAAGACAAGAGTTCAGGATTGTTGAAATATTGGGCACAATTATAAGAGATAAACGGAGCATCTTTTGGGATGACCTTTTCTGCTACAGCATATTCATAGATTTTTTCTGCTAAAAATGTTTTTCCTGAACCGCTATTGCCCGATAAAAGAATAGGTAACCCATTCCCAGGATAAAGTACTGCTGTTTTTATTTGATCAACTGCTTCTCTTAAGCTGCCATTTGCTCCAATCACCGTTTCTAATGCATTGGCTTTTTCTGCTGCAAATAAGTCTTCCCAAGTTTCATATTCAGATTCTCTGTGAAAAATGCCAAGTTCAGCTAAAGCTTCAACATGTAAAAAAGAGACGGGGTAACTCTTGACCTTGACCAATACTCCTTCTTTCATTCCTTGATTTAAGTAGAAGCTTGTTGTACTTCGATTCAAACCGACATTTTCGCTAATTGATAAAGCTGAAAAATCTTCTGCATGATGCTCACTGTAATTTTTTGTCAGCTCTTTTAAATATTTTTCTACTTTTTTGTTCATGATCAACACCACCCAATTTACTCTTGCTCAATCAATTGTACGAGAATAAGAAACCCTTTTCAATGCAAGGGAAGAAAAGCCGAGGCACTTGGCCTCAGCTCTAGTTTAATACTCTAATTTCCACATATAACGACGCTTTGTCAGTGGATGCTGGCGTACTTCAGCTAATTCTTCTGCATAGACGCGGAATACTGCTGTGATGACGAATGGATTGAAGTAATCAAGAACCTCTTTCGCAATGTGGGCAGACAGTCCCCAATCCAGTGCATCTACGATTTCTATTTTTGCATCGAAACGATTCAAAAAAGTCAGTGCTCGGGCATCCATTTGACGCGTACGACCATCATTCATCAATAAGATAAATGGTACGTCTTTGTCCGTGATTTCAAATGGACCATGGAAAAATTCACCAGAATGGAAAGTACCAGAGTGAATCCATTGCATCTCCATCATTAAACAAATAGAAGTGGAATACGCAACTTCATGAGTCGCTCCTGAACTCATAACATATATCACCTTTTCATTTTTGAAACGTTCGGCGAATTTTTTTGCTTGTAGACGTGCTCCCTTTGCACTTTCTTGCGACAAATCATAAATTTTGTCGAAACCATCCATCATCTTATCGTAGTCTTTATATCCTTCGATCTGATTTAGTAGTTCAACTGCAAGTTCTAAGCAGTAACCTGTTTTTTCTAGTTTTGCTGCGTAATCTTCTGTGAAACGATGATAAATCACATAGTCTGCGTCTTTCGTTAACGGAGAATCTACGCTATGTGTTAAACTAATAACTGTGGCACCTTGTTCTTTCGCTACTGCGTTAGCTTGAACAGTTTCAGGAGTCGTACCTCCCAATGAAGCTGAAATAACTACAGTATGATCGTTGATCGAGCGAGGTGTCGCATAATTGAATTCATTTGCCGTAAAGTGGCTGATACGTAATTTGTTTGCGTTTTGTTCTAAAAAATATTTTGCTGGATATAGATCTGCTTTCGATGCACCACAGCCGACAAATACGATGGACTCCACCTCTTTGTTCGCGATGATTTCTTTGACGATATCTTTTGGACTTAATGTTGAATTCATGTTTGAATTCCTCCTCATACTATTTATTTTTAACCTAAATTAGGTTGGTCCCTTAATTAAAAATCCCGCATAAACTTAGTAAAACACCACCAGCGATACAAATAGTGAGCATCAAACCGGTCCGAACTTTCTTTTGCAACAACCAATACATAAAAAACGTCAGCCCTAAAGGAATCAACTGGGGCATGATATTATCTAAAACATCCTGTAAAACAAACGCCTTGCCGAATCTTAGCGGCGTGGTGATCCCAATCATACTAGCAATCATGGCTCCAATGACCATCAAACCGATAATCGTACAAACATACATCACTTTATCCATCAAACCTTCTTGATACAGTTTCGCTAAATATTTATTCCCAGTATTATAACCAATTTTTCCGCCATAATATGTAACGAAAAAGGACGGAATGAAGGAGATGATAATGGCCAAGATAGGGCCTAAGATACTACCTTGCTGAGCGAGATTGATTCCAAAGCCAAAGGCCAAAACACGTATGGTTCCTTGGAAGAAAGAGTCTCCGATTCCTGACAAAGGGCCCATAAGCGAAGTCTTCAAAGCACTGATGGTTTCCGGATTGAAATTCTCTTGATCTTCGGCATATTGTTCTTCCATAGATGCTGTTAGTCCTAAAACGAATGAACTTGTTTGCGGCGTACAATTGTAGTAAGCCATGTGCCGCTCATAAGCATCGATTTTCTTTTGTTTGTCTTCTGGCTTGTCATAGATTTTATCGATGATTGGTGCGATACCATACATAAATCCCATATTCATTTGTCGTTCGTAATTCCACGAAGCTTGTATTGCCCACGAACGCCAGAAAAATTGCCAATACTTCCAACTATTTTGATCTTTCTTAGTCATAAAAAAACTCCTTTCTATAAATCATCTAAAGGATCAGGTTCGCTTACAGCTGTCCTATTATCTTTACCATTGAATTTGACTTGTGCCATCACAAAGGCCACAATGCAAGCAAAAGCTGCGATACCTGTGATGCTTAATCCGGAGTAAGCTGTGATTAGAAAACCAAGTAATAAAAACGGGATCATTTTTTTCGTCAACATCGTTTGTAACAACAAAGCAAAACCATATGCTGGTAAAATTTTGCTTGCTAAAGTCAGACCATTTGTCAACCATACTGGGATACTGCTCACGATATTTTTCACTAAATCTGTTCCAAAGTAAACAGCTAAAAAGATAGGGATAAAATACATCAGTGAATATAAGACCGTACCATAGATTATGTGGATCCGTCGTGCTCTGCTGAACTTTCCTTCATTGATTAAATTATCTGCCCAATGTGTCAGATTTGAGAGTACCGTCCGCATCAATATTCCAAGCATTTGTCCTAATACAGAGATTGGAATGGCAATAGTCAGAGCAGTTTCAGCATTGGAGCCAGATAGAATAGCAAAAGCTGTAGCAATAATGGACGCCATATTCATATCCGGTGGCGCTGCTGCTCCGATATTTACCAGACCAAGCGACATCAATTCCAGAGAAGCACCAACCAACAAACCTTTTTCCAAGTCACCTAATACTAACCCAACTAACGTACTCACGATTAAAGGCCGTTCAAAATTCATCCTCCCTAGTAGTCTAGAGTCCAAGATGCACATGATTCCGACCAGACCTAAGGCAATCGATTGAAACAACATAACGTAAACTCCTTTCTTTTTAAATCATTGTATTCAAATCCTCTTTTTTGGAGGTTGGAACCTGTTGCATGAACTGTTTGATGCCCATTGATTTTAGTACTTTCGCATCTTCTATCTCATTTTCAGTCAAGAAGATAGCATTACTGAATTGTTTTGATCCTTCTTTTTTTATGATGCCTCCGTAATTGATTTCCTTAACGTTTGAGTAACTTTCGCAAAACTGACGAACATCCTTGGTATTTCCAAAGATCATCATGATGTTTTCACTCAATGCTTCTATTTTAGATATTTTTGTCAAGGTATTTTCAACGGTAAATATATTGAGTTTGATTCCTTGAGGTTTTGATAGTTCTAAAGACATTTTTTTAAATTCATCATTGGCTGCTTCATCATTCACCACCAGAATTCGGTTGATTTGTAAAGATTTACTCCAAGAAAACACCACTTGTCCATGTAACAATCGGTGATCGATACGAATGAACTTGATCATAGATCATCTCCTCCTTCATTTGATTTTTTTAGTAATCGATTGCAATCAATCAATGACTGCCGACTTTCTTCGATAATCAATTCTAAATCTGCAGCAGCAATTGGGTTAACTTGCGTGGCGATTGAAATCACTAAGGGTAGATTCATTCCTGTGATCAAGCGTATTGCTGGCTCTTTCTTTAACAGTCCTATCATTTCATTATTGACACTTCCTCCTAAGATATCTGTGAGAATAAATAGATTTTCTTTTCCTAATTTTGAAACTATACTTTGTATTTGTTGTTCTATCGGCTCATCTTCATCGCGATAAGCCGATAATGCATAAATATTAGTGGCAGGTCCCAAGATCATTTCAGCTGTTTGTTTTAGACCTTGAGATAATGCGCCATGACTAGCTAGAATAATCGTATTCATTTTTATTTCCTCCTCGCTGACAGTTTTATATAAAGCAAATACCGTGCCAACTTCTGTTCAGCCTGTAAAAGCTATAGTTACAACTATTTCCCAACACTTTTATCATTTACTGATAAGTGTTCAATCTATTTTGTAAAAGTGTTGAACTGCTTTTCTACATATATAAAACAAAAATAGCCTCTCGACTGTGGGATAGGAACACAGTTGAGGGGCTGTTTTTGACTCGTTGAAGTCGTTCATACTTTGTGTAATCAGCGCTATTGAAGATCATGCATATGTATTTTATGGATGTATCTCCTCATCCAAATCATCCATGCAGGGTTATGAAAAAAATAAGGATACAGTTACATAAACTGTATCCTTAAAAAATATAACGGTGTAGAGAAATGGTAATTTAGAAATATTCAAAATAATATAGCTTTATTTCTTCAATTATCTAAGTATTTTTGTACTTAAAACTGCCAATTTTCAGGATCTTTTTTCCATTCTTTTAGCAGAGTTAATTCTTGCTCATCGATATAACGATCTTCTAAAGCTGCTTCGATCAATACAGAGTAATTGGTCAACGTCATAAGAGGGATTTCGGCTTTTTCGAAATTTGCTTTTCCTTTTGGCAACTCATACGTAAAGATAGCTGCAACACCAAGGATAGCTGCACCTTCTCTTTTTGCTGCTTCAGCTGCTTCCAAGACGCTACCTCCTGTAGAAATCAGATCCTCGATCACAACCATCTTCTGACCTTCAACTATACGCCCTTCGATTTGGTTGCCTTTCCCATGATCTTTCGCCTTACTTCGAATATAGACCATTGGCAAGTCTAATATTTCCGCTACCCATGCAGCATGAGGAATTCCTGCCGTTGCAGTTCCAGCAATTACTTGTACTTCAGGGAAAGCTTCTTTGATTTTTCTTGCTAAGCCTTTTGCGATCTCTTTTCGGACTTTTGGATAGCTCATCGTGATTCGGTTATCACAGTAAATGGGGCTTTTGATTCCACTTGCCCAAGTAAAAGGATTACTTGGATTTAAAAATACTGCTTCAATCTCTAATAGATCTTTTGCGATACTTTGTTCTACATTCATTTTAGGTTGGCTCCATTCTGTTTGAATCGCTCGGTATGCTTCATAAGGATCAGTTGCCTGTGTGATTGGTCGTCCCACAACGATGAAAGTTGAGCCAATCTCTCTTGCTTGAGAAGGTGTGACTACTCTTGTCTGATCTCCTACGACTGTTCCTTCTGGTCTTATCCCTGGAGTTAAGCAAACAAATTCATCTCCCGCCGTTTCTTTGATCGCTTCTACTTCCCAAGCAGAAGAAACCACACCATCTAATCCTGCTTTTTTGGCACAGTTAGCGTAATGGATCACACTTTTTTCTAAAGGAACTTCGATTAGTTGGTCTGCATGCATCTCCTCTTCACTTGTAGAGGTAAGTTGAGTGATAGCTAGAAGTAGGGGACGTTTCCCACCTTCTGGCGTTCCTTCTTCTAATCCACGCATTGCCGCCTCCATCATGCGAATACCGCCAGCTGCATGAACACATGTGACATCAACACCAAGCTTTGCCAGTCCCCGCATTGCTTTTTCGACCGTATTCGGAATATCGTGAAGTTTCAGATCTAAAAACACATCGTGACCAGCATCTTTTAAATAACGTACGATTTCAGGTCCTTCTTGGTAGAACAATTCCATTCCGATTTTCACAAACAATTTTTCTTCTTCTGGGAAAAAAAGAAGAAAGTCTTCTACTTCTTGCCAAGTTGAAAAATCTAATGCAATGATTGGTCGTTGGTTTAGTTGGTTCATCGTTCACGTTCCTCTCTCACTTCTTTGATTAATCTTTCCAGTGACTCAATACCTAGTTCGTTCATTCGCACTGGGAGCTCTTTGATTAGTTTAGGACAGATATAGGGATCGGTGAAATTCGCAGTCCCTATAGCTACAGCGCTTGCTCCAGCCATAAACATCTCAAGAACATCGTCCACTGTCTGCACGCCGCCCATCCCAATGATTGGAAGATTGGATATACTTGCCACTTGATGAATCAAACGGATAGCGACAGGCTTGATTGCTGGTCCGGATAGTCCACCTGTTTGATTGGCTAAAATTGGTTTTCTTGTCTTAAGGTCAATCCGCATACCAAGTAGTGTATTGATCATTGTAAATCCATCTGCCCCTCCAGCTTCGATTGCCTGAGCGATTGGAACGATGTCTGTCACATTGGGAGATAGTTTGACATAGACAGGAACAGAAGCAACTTTCTTTACTGCTTGTGTTAATTGAAAAGCAACATCAGGATCTGTTCCAAAAGCGATACCGCCATGCTTGACATTTGGACAGGAAATATTCAGCTCGATTGCTTTCACATTTGGCGCTTCGCCGATTTTGCTACAAACTTCTACATAGTCTTCTTCACAAGCACCAGCAACATTTGCGATGATGGGTAACTCATTGTACTCCTCTAATTCTGGAAGAAGTTTATTCATAACAACGTCTAGACCAGGATTTTGTAAACCAATCGCATTCAACATGCCAGATGGTGTTTCCGCCACTCTCGGTGTGGGATTGCCAAAGCGAGCATTTGGAGTCGTTGCCTTGACCATGATCGAACCAAGCTGATTCAAATCATAGTATTTTCCATATTCTTTGCCAAAACCGAAACAGCCGCTTGCTGGCATGATAGGATTTTTTAATTCTAGGCCAGGAAGTTTGACTGCTAAAGGATTCTCATTCATATAATTACCTCTCCTATTTTAAAAATCGGTCCTTCGTCACAAACTTTCACACTTTTTGTTCCTGTTTCATCTTCCGGCGTATGACAAACGCAAGCATAGCAAGCCCCTATCCCACATGCCATGCGGGATTCTAATGATAACTGGACATTTTGATGCGAAGAAAACAGCTGTTCCACTGTCTTCAATAACCCGTTTGAACCACATGCAAAAACTGCTGTAGGTTTCGTCTTCGTTCCTAATAATAAATTACCGACATTTCCGTGCATACCGTATGTGCCATCGTCAGTAGCGATTCTTGTTTCTCCAAGACGATTAAATTCTTTTTCATAATAAACGACTTCATGTGTGGCAAAACCTAAAAAGTGCGTTGGCTTGATCCCTTTTTTGACTAACTGCTTTGATAACTCATACAGAGGCGGGACACCGATTCCTCCACCGATTATAAATACTTCGTCTCCTGTATGAAGATCAGATAAATCAAAGCCATTACCTAAAGGGCCCATAACATCTAAATAGTCTCCGGCAGAAAGAGTAGAGAAAACGCTAGTCCCCTCACCTTCCACCCGATAGATAATACGGCAAGTATTTGTCTCGTGATCGATATGATTCAAGCTAATCGGTCGGCGTAGCAGCAAGTCTGCACGCGGCACGAGGATATGCAAGAACTGTCCTGGTTGCTGCATTTCTTTTACTAGATCACCTTTTAATGTCATTTCAAAAATCTTTGGTGCCAGCTGTTTTTGCTGAACGATTTCCATCATTTCTTGTTTCATCTGTCCCCTCCTGTAACGGATTTTCTTCTTTCGGTCTTAACATGTATACACCGTTAAATAGGGTTGGTTGAAAATGCACGGGATTCCATCACTCGAACGATCGCATCTGCTGTGTCTAAAGAAGTAAACAACGGAATACCATGTTCGACTGCTTCTCTTCGGATAATGAAGCCGTCTTTAGAAGCATTTCCCCGATCTTTATCAATCGTATTGACAACCACTTGTGTTTTACCATCTCGTATTAAGTCGACTACATTTTTTTCTGCTGCTTCCTCAGAAATTTTCGCAACTGTTTCAACAACCAAACCATGTTTTTCGAAATAGGCAGCTGTATGTTTCGTTCCTATCAGACTATAGCCGATTTCTGTAAAACGTTTAGCCAACTCTAGTGCTTCTTCTTTTGTTTCATCCGCAATCGTAAACAATACGGCTCCATATTCAGGCAAGTGTAATCCAGAAGCTTCGAATGCCTTGTACAAAGCTTTGTCTAATTGTCTGTCAGACCCCATTACTTCTCCAGTCGATTTCATTTCAGGCCCTAAGTAAGTATCGACTTTCTGCAATTTAGTAAAAGAAAAGACGGGCGCTTTAACATGGACTTCTTTTGTTTCCTTATAAAGTCCGTTTTCATAACCAAGTGCCTTTAATTTCTCTCCCAAAATAGCTTTCGTCGCAATTTGTGCCATTGGAATTCCTGTCACCTTACTTAAGAATGGAACAGTCCGACTTGCTCGAGGATTGACTTCGATCACATAAACCTCATTTTCATGGATGACGAACTGGATATTCATCATCCCGACACAGTTCAAACCTAATGCTAAACGGATCGTGTAGTCTTCGATCGTTTTCTTGATTGATTCAGATAATGTTTGAGGTGGATACACAGCCATTGAATCCCCTGAATGGACACCGGCACGCTCAATATGTTCCATGATCCCTGGAATGAGTACTGTTTCACCGTCACAAATCGCATCCACTTCGCATTCGCCACCAAGCAAATAGCGGTCCACTAGTACTGGATGTTCTGGAGAAGCTTTCACAGCATGTTCCATGTAGTCTTCTAAATCTCGCTGATTTTCAACGATTTCCATCGCACGCCCGCCTAATACATAGCTTGGACGAACAAGTACTGGATAACCAATTCTCGAAGCGATAACCACGGCTTCTTCTTTACTTGTAGCAGTATCCCCTAAAGGTTGAGGAATATCCAACTCTTTCAGCGCTTGCTCGAATAAATCACGATTTTCCGCACGATCCAAGTCTTCAATCGTTGTCCCTAAGATTTTTACACCAGCAGTAGTCAAAGGTTCGGCTAAGTTGATTGCTGTCTGACCACCGAATTGAACGATTACTCCTATCGGCTGTTCTAGCTCGATCACATTCATCACATCTTCGAAGGTCAATGGCTCAAAATATAATTTATCCGAAATAGAAAAGTCAGTAGAAACTGTTTCCGGATTGCTGTTCATGATGATTGCCTCGTATCCTGCCTGCTGGATTGCTTTGACAGAATGCACAGTCGCATAGTCAAATTCAACTCCTTGTCCGATACGGATAGGACCAGATCCCAGTACTAGAACTGAGGGCTTTTCTGATCGTGAACTTTCATTTTCATATTCATAGGAACTATAAAAATAAGGTGTTTTTGATTCGAATTCCGCTGCACAAGTGTCAACCATTTTATATACAGGAATCAAGTCATTTTCTTTTCTCATCTGGCGAACGGCTTCTTCGCTTATTTCCCACAGCTCCGCCACTTTTTTGTCTGTAAAACCGTTTTGTTTCGCTGTTTTCAATATCCTGTCATCCAACGGCTGCTGTTTCAACTGCTGTTCGATTTCTACGATATGCAACAGTTTATCTAAAAAGAATAAATCGATTTTTGTCAAATCTGCCAATTCTTCTATGGTGTACCCTCGTCTAATAGCTTCAGCTACATAAAACAGGCGATCATCTTGTGCTCGAACCACTTTTTGGATTAGGTCATCGTCCGTGATGTCTGCCAACTCAGGAAGTTCGATATGGTGTGTACCGATTTCTAAAGAACGCACAGCTTTCAATAAAGACTCTTCGATATTCCGACCGATAGCCATCACTTCACCAGTTGCTTTCATCTGCGTACCTAAAAGCCGTTCTCCGTTTTCAAACTTATCAAACGGCCAGCGAGGAATTTTAGCTACAACATAATCTAATGCAGGTTCAAATTCTGCAAAAGTCGTTCCTGTTACAGGATTTTTCATTTCGTCTAATGTTAATCCAAGCGCTATTTTAGCAGCTAGCTTAGCGATCGGATAGCCAGTCGCCTTACTTGCTAACGCCGATGAACGAGAAACACGCGGATTGACTTCAATCACATAATAATTAAAGCTATGTGGATCAAGAGCAAGTTGGACGTTACAGCCTCCTTCGATCTTAAGTGCTCGAATAATCGAAAGAGAAGCATCACGAAGCATTTGATATTCATGGTCAGACAATGTCTGGCTAGGAGCAAACACGATAGAATCACCTGTATGGATACCCACTGGGTCAAAATTTTCCATGTTGCAGACAACGATTGCATTATCAGCCGAATCTCTCATCACTTCATATTCAATTTCTTTAAAACCCGCAATACTTCGTTCAATTAAACATTGGGTAGCTGGGGAAAGACTTAATCCATTTTCTGAGACTATTCGTAATTCTTCTTCATTTTCACACATGCCTCCACCAGTCCCGCCTAAAGTAAAGGCTGGACGAACGATGACGGGATAGCCGATTTTATTTGCAAACGCTACAGCTTCTTCTACTGTATTGACGATTTCAGACTCGGGGATTGGCTGATTCAATTCTTTCATCAACTGTTTGAATAAATCACGGTCTTCTGCTTGATCGATCGCAGAAAGCTTCGTTCCTAGAAGTTCTATGTTCAATTCTTCTAAAATACCTGATGCTGCCAGCTCCATTGCCATATTGAGGCCTGTCTGTCCGCCTAAAGTTGGAAGGAGAGCATCTGGACGCTCTTTTCGAAGAATCCTTGATACAAATTCAAGTGTGATCGGTTCGATATATACTTGATCTGCCACTTCTTTGTCCGTCATGATCGTCGCAGGATTAGAATTTACTAAAACCACTTCATATCCCTCTTCTTTTAAAGCAAGGCAAGCTTGTGTTCCTGCGTAGTCAAATTCTGCGGCTTGACCAATGATGATCGGACCAGATCCAATCACCATAATTTTCTTGATATCTGTACGTTTCGGCATCTGTTTACTGCTCCTTTCCTGCATCCATCATTTCCATAAATTCATCAAATAAATGTAGTGCATCGTGCGGACCAGGAGCAGCATCTGGATGAAACTGCACACTGAAAGCGGGATAATCTCTGTGTTTGACTCCTTCTACTGTTCCGTCATTTACTTCTACATGGGTTACGATGAGTTTTTCTGGATCAATCGTGGCTTCATCGACTGCATAGCCATGATTTTGAGAAGTAAAATCAATTCTTCCGGTCGCTACTTCTCGTACCGGGTGATTTAATCCTCGATGTCCGAATTTCATTTTATAGGTATCTGCACCGTTGGCTAAAGCAAATAACTGGTGACCAAGACAAATACCAAAAATCGGTACTTTTCCTTGGATTTTTTTGATCATTTCGATTGCTTCTGGCACATCTTTTGGATCACCAGGTCCATTCGTCAGCATGACTCCGTCTGGTGATAACGCTAAAATCGTCTCGGCATCTGTGTTATAGGGAAGTACTGTGAGGTTACAGTTTCTTTTACTCAATTCTCGTAAAATACTATGTTTCAAGCCGAAGTCAATGACGATAACTTTCCGTCCTGTTCCTGGACTTGGATAAGGTTTGTTAGTGGAAACTTGCTGCACTTGATTGGTTGCTAGAACGGTTGCTTTCAGCTGATCAAATGCATGTTCGAAGGAATCTCCAGCATCAACGATACTTGCTTTCATCGTTCCGGCTTCACGGATTTTACGAGTAAGGGCGCGCGTATCGATACCTGATATTCCAGGAATCCCTTTTTGTTTCAAAAATGAATCTAGCGTCATTTGGTTTCGCCAGTTTGAAGCTACACGCGCGTGCTCTTTTACTACTACTCCTTTGCATGTTGGAGAAATCGATTCATAATCATCTCTATTTACCCCATAATTGCCCACCATAGGATAGGTAAATGTAATGATTTGACCGTTGAAACTTTGATCGGTGATGGTTTCTTGATAACCAGTCATACTTGTTGTAAAAACGATTTCTCCGAAGACATTTGCATCCGCGCCAAAAGCTTTTCCTTCGAAAACTGTTCCATCTTCTAATATAAGCAAACGTTCCATATTTTTATTCTCCCTTCTGCCACACAAGTTTTCCGTTGACAAAAGTCATTTGTGTTTCACCTTTTACTTTCCAGCCGATAAAAGGTGTATTTTCCCCTTTTGATAAAAAGTCTTCTTTATCGATCGTGCAAGTTTTTGTAATATCAAAAATTGCTACATCAGCGGGTGCGCCGACTGTCAGCGTTCCTGCATTCAAACCAAAAATCTCAGCCGGTTTAACTGCCAGCCAATTGATTACTTGTTCCAATGTGAATTGTCCAGTTTCTACAAAATGAGTGTAGATCAGTTGGAATGCTGTTTCGCTTCCTACTATGCCAAATGGCGATTTCATGAAGCTTTGGCTTTTTTCTTCTAATCCATGTGGGGCATGATCTGTAGCGATACAATCGATCGTGCCGTCAAGCAAACCTTCGATCAAGGCTTCCCTGTCCTTCCGTCCTCTTAGCGGTGGATTCATTTTCCAAAAGCCGAAATCTTCGGGAATATCTTCATCGATCAAAATAAGATGATGGGGCGAAACTTCCGCTGTTACGTGGATTCCTGCTTTTTTTGCGTCTCTGATTACTCGGACACTCTCTTTAGTAGATACGTGGCACACATGGTAATGAACACCAGTTGCTTCAGCTAGCAACAGATCTCTGGCGATTTGAGAAGACTCGGTTACACTTAAGATCCCGGGAAGACCCAGTTCTTCTGCCTTCTTGCCAGCATGCATAACACCGCCAAATAATAAAGATTCGTCTTCTGTATGGGCTACTAGTGCTTTATTGTTTTTCGCAGCTTCTTTCATAGCCAGATACATCGTTCCAGCCGTTTGGACACCTACACCGTCATTTGTGAAAGCAAAAGCACCTTCTTCAATCAGTGCTTCTTGATCAACTAATTTCTCACTTCGCAGATTTTCTGTGATTGGCGCATACTGTAATACCTTCACAACTGCATCTTTTCTAATGATGTCATATACTTGTTTCAGCTTTTCTGCCGTATCAGGTACAGGATTTAAATTCGGCATCGCGCATACAGTAGTAAAACCACCACGTGCAGCTGAGCGAGTTCCAGCTTCGATCGTCTCCTTGTATGTAAATCCTGGCTCTCTCAAATGGACATGGACGTCCACTAAACCAGGTGTGATCAATTGTCCCTT
This sequence comes from Enterococcus sp. DIV1224, assembly GCF_050555455.1. Taxonomy (NCBI): domain Bacteria; kingdom Bacillati; phylum Bacillota; class Bacilli; order Lactobacillales; family Enterococcaceae; genus Enterococcus; species Enterococcus sp. DIV1224. Next base: position 1,384,039 of record NZ_CP187859.1, read on the forward strand.
TGCATCAAACACTTCATCAAATTCGGCTTCTGAGAATCCTGTACCGATTGCTTTGATTCGCCCATCTTCTATCCAAATTTCTGCTGGTGTCGTCATATTTTTTCGTGTATTGATCTGACCGTTTTTAATGAGTGTTTTCATTTTTCCATCCTCCTATAATTACGCTTTTCCATTTAGCACTGCTTCTAAGATTGCCATTCTGACAAAGACACCATTGCTCATTTGTTGAACGATTCGTGACTGTAATCCTTCCACTAATGAATCAGCTAATTCCACATCGCGGTTAACTGGTGCTGGGTGCATAATGATTGCATGTTTTTGCAGCTTCTTCGCACGTTCAACTGTTAAACCATATTCCTGATGGTAGCCTTCTTTTGAGAAGCTTTCTTTTCCATCATGGCGTTCGTGTTGCACTCGAAGCATCATCATGACATCAACTTGATCTAGTAGTTCGTCCAATGGCATATAATGTCCGTATACTTCGAATTCATCGTCGTACCATTCTCTAGGACCTGAGAAGAATACTTGTGCACCTAAGCGTTTCAACATCTGCATATTGGATTTCGCTACCCGAGAGTGGGTGATGTCCCCTACAATGGCAACTTTCAGTCCTTCAAAGTGTCCAAATTCTTCATAAATGGTCATCAAATCAAGCAAGCATTGGGTTGGATGCTGTCCGCTTCCGTCTCCCCCATTAATAATCGAGCACTGGATGGTTTTGCTTTGTATCAGTTCGTCATAATAGTTTTCATCACCATGACGGATGACCGCTACATCTACACCTAATGCAGACATCGTCAGTACTGTATCGTATAACGTTTCTCCTTTTTGGACAGAGCTTGTACTTGCTTCAAATTCAATCACTTCAAGCCCTAGTTTTTTCTCCGCTACATCAAAACTTTTATGTGTGCGGGTACTATTTTCGAAAAAGAGGTTTGTAGCAAAGTACTGGCGCTTTTGCGGAGTCCAATTAGCCCCTTGCTTGAATTCTTGCCCTCTGCGAATCAAGCCCATAACTTCTTGGTCAGTAAGTGCCTCAACGGTCAATAAATGCTTTAAACTGATACGTTCTGATTTGATGATCATAATGTTTCCTCCTTAGTTTTCTTCGCTTCGTGAAGTTTCTGGTAAGATAAGATTTAAAACGATGCCAAGTACAGTTGCTAACGCCATTGCCGACAATGTAAATGTGCCTACTTCAAAGACAAGTCCGCCAATTCCTACTACTAGTATAACTGAAGCAATCAACAGATTTTTCTTTTTGTCAAAATCGATTTTGTTCTCGATCAAAATCTTCATTCCGCTTGCTGCAATGACACCAAACAAGATAAAACTGATTCCTGAGATGACTGGTCCAGGGATACTTAAAATCAAAGCGCTTAATTTTCCTACGAATCCCAAAACGACTGCAAAAACTGCAGCTCCCCCAATCACAAACACGCTATGGACGCGTGTGATAGCCAGAACACCAATGTTTTCGCCGTAACTTGTTACAGGAGGTCCACCAACGAAGGCTGCTACGATTTGTGCTAAGCCATCACCTGTCAACGTCTTATGAAGACCCGGTTCTTCAAAGAAATTACGTTTAGTTAGTTTATTCAATACCATAAGATGGCCGATATGCTCTGTCATCGTCACAAAAGCGATGGGCGCCATTGTTGTGATTGCTCCAAGATATAGCTTTGGTTCATATTGTAAAAATGGAATCTCAAAGTTAGGAACAGCAAACCAGGCAGCGTCTACGATTGGCTTAGTATCCACGATTCCAAACAGCAAGGCTACGATGTACCCGCTAATAATACCTAGTAAAATCGGAATCAATCCGAGAAAACCTCTTAGCCACATGTTGAAGAAGATGGTCAATCCTAATGTGATCAGTGCTACGGCAATATACTTGAAATCATATGTGCCTTGATTATACATAGCATTTGTTGCTGCATTTGCCGCAAGTCCCAACCCGATAACCATGATGACTGGGCCGACGACGATCGGAGGCAAGATTTTATCTAGCCATGCTGAACCGATCTTTTTGATGATCAGCGCAACAATCAAGTAGACTAATCCAGTTGTGACTGCTCCTTGTGCAATCGCTGGATAACCATCTGTTTTCATCAAAAGCTGCATCGCTGCAATGAAAGCGAAGCTGCTTCCTAAGTACGCAGGTATCTTTCCTTTAGTAGTAAATAAGTACACCAATGTACCTAGTCCTGAACTGACTAGTGCGATACCTGGATCGATCCCTACTAAGATAGGTACTAACACGGTTGCTCCGAACATCGTGAACAAGTGTTGTAAACTTAATCCAACCCAATGTCCTGGGGTTGGGCGATCGTGGATATCTAACACCACGTCATCATTATGAAATCCTTTTTTCTCCGACATGTTTCTCTCTCCTCTAATCTTCCTCTTTCAAAATCATGATGCGATCTTGTCCATCAAGCTCTTGCATCTCTACTAAAATCTCTTCCGCCCGAGATGTTGGAATGTTCTTCCCAACATAATCTGCACGGATTGGCAATTCTCGATGCCCACGATCTACTAGGACTGCTAATGAAATTTTTCTTGGTCTGCCAAAATCCATTACTGCGTCCATTGCTGCTCGAATCGTTCGTCCTGTATACAAAACATCATCAATCAAAATAACTTCTTTTCCTTCTAAGGAAATTGGGATGTCAGAAGAATGAAGTTCCGGTTCTTCTGGATTTTCTTTTTTGTCATCTCGGTATAAAGTGATATCTAGTTCTCCTACAGGAATATCGATATCTTCTAGCTGCTTCAGGCGTTCAGCGATTCTTGATGCAATGTAGATCCCTCGTGTTTTGATACCTACCAATACGATATCTTGGATACTATGGTTTCTCTCGATAATCTCATAAGTAATTCGAGTCAATGCTCGCTTCATCGTTACCTGATCTACTACTTCTTTTGCTTGCATTTTCATTCCCCCTACTTTTTTGCATAAAAAAACTCCTGCCCTAAGAGGACAGGAGGAATGTTTAGACTGAGCGTATACTGATACACTGATAGCTATACTATGTCAATGAGCAATTTACTTTATGGCGCACCATACGTATCCTTGCTCCCACCCTTCTTAGCCTCACGGGACTAAACTTAAAGGAATTCTATTAAGTTTTATGCTTTCGTTGTTAATTACTATACCGTTATCTAAATTAAAATGCAATGTTTTTTCTTAATTTTTCTAAAGTTTTTTCAAAAACTTCTGGAAGAGGTGCTTCAAAGATCATCTTTTCGTTTGTAGTCGGGTGCGTAAAACCTAACATTTGCGCATGGAGAAACTGACCATTGCCTTTCAAAGTTTTCTTCGGTCCGTATACTGGATCTCCAGCTAACGGATAACCGATATACTTCATATGCACGCGGATCTGATGTGTTCTTCCAGTTTCCAGTTTTAATTCAACTAGAGTAAATCCTTCAAAACGTTCCAATACAGTAAAATGCGTGACAGCTGGCTTTCCATCTTCTCTTATCGCCTGCATTTTTCGGTTTTCTTTCGAACGGCCGATTGGCGCATTGATCGTGCCTTTTTCGTGAGGAATCTCTCCATGGACTAAAGCAACATATTTACGTAAAGAAGTCTTATCTTTTAATTGCTTAGCTAATGATTCGTGTGCCTGGTCATTTTTGGCAACCATCAGCAAACCTGAAGTATCTTTGTCGATTCGGTGGACGATACCCGGTCGGATAACTCCGTTGATCGTAGAAAGATCCTTGACATGATACATCAGCGCATTGACCATTGTACCATGCGTATGACCTGCTGAAGGATGAACGACCATTCCTTGGGGTTTATTGATTACCGCGACATCTTCATCTTCGTAAACAATGGTCAACGGGATGTTCTCTGGGACAACATCTAATGTTTCTGGTTCAGGGATCAAGACAGTGATCTCGTCTCCTTGTTTTACTTTGTAATTTGCTTTGACTGGTTCTCCATTGACAGAAACCGCACGTTCTTTCAGCCACAATTGAATTTGCGAACGGCTGTAATTACTGAATAGATTAGTCAATACTTTATCGATCCTACCAGATTCATGATAAATCGTTGTTTTAAGTTCTGTCATTTTTTTCTTTGATCCTTTTCATCTAAAATAATATAAATTAATATACAGATCACTCCGCATACAAGTGTCACATCTGCTACATTGAAAATTGGAAAGTTCATAAAGTCTGTTTGAAACATATCTACTACATAGCCAAGTCGGAGACGATCAATAAAGTTACCTATCGCACCAGCTAGAATCAGGCTCAATCCAATCATGAACCAGCGATTACCTTTTTCACGATTTTTAATCATCAATGTGAGAATCACAACGACTGCAATGAGTGTCACTATAGTAAAGAACCACATCTTCCCTTCTAGCATACTCCATGCGGCTCCAGTGTTTCGAATATGATTCAGTGACAATATACCCGGTATAAGACTTTTCGTCTCTCCAAGCGCTAAATTATCAGTGATCCACCATTTGACCAGCTGATCCACTCCCACTAGCAGAGCGCTGAATATCCAATAAATAATTAACAAAAAATCAATCCTTTTCTATTTGTTTATAAATATCGCGAGGTCGTATGATCCCAAGCAGATTACCATCGGGATTACCATCTTTAGTGATAAGTACGGCTTCCAAAGTTCCTTGCTCACGAAACATCGCTTCAACCTCGTAAATATGTGTTTTAGCTGGAACAAAATGATAATTTGTGTACTTCCCATTTTGGATAATCAAATCCAATGCTCGTTTATTTGTTAAATCAACAGGACCTTTTTGGCTTTCTTTTGCTAGCCAAAATCCGATATTCCGTAAAGTAATCAATGCTACAAATTTTCCTTTATTATATAACGGAAACTGTGAATACCTTTTTTCTGCTACTATCTTTAACAGTTCAAGTAGCGGAAGATCTTGCTCAAAACCGGTTACACGTTTTGCAAATCGAGGTAGTACGGTTTCTGGGCGTATCAGTTCTTGTTCGATCAGCTGGATTCGCTTGACTGTCCAATCATTTGGTTCTGCAATGACAAAATCGACGGCGATTCGGTCATGGACGATTGCATTCCTTAACTGAGCAAGCTGTAAAAGATCATCTTCATATTTTCTGATCATCAATTGTTTTCTTTGAGCTAGGCGTCTGACAAGTTCGGTAAATCCCATGTTTCGTGCATTTCCCATCTCGTCTCTCATCCATTTTTCGATTCGATTGAAACTGATTAAAAAAAGATCAGAGTTTGCCATAATTTTCCTCCTTGATCAAATATGCCCGGTTTTTTATATAGAAAAAGAACGCAAACATCACGACAACTGCAAAAAAACTGAAAAATAGATTTTGTAGGAAAACGGCCCCCAACCCAGTTGCCAGAAATAAGAACGGGTAGATTTGAAGAATCAAACTATTCATTGTGATCACATAAACAGGCTTTGCTTCTTTCACTGTATAAACGGGGCTTTTTAGCCAATAAAAGGTGACCTGCATCGTAAAGGGAACTTCCAGATCAAGCGTTATCTTTTGTTCATGATTGAGAAAACTGCGTTTTTCATTATTGATTCTTAATTGAATCGAGCTGCCCATACCGTAAAAACCGGTTTTTCTTATAAATGTCGTTTTCATCGTACCCTCCTATTATGCTTTAGTATAGCTCAAAATACAATAAAGAAAAAGAATGATCCTAGTGCAAACACAATTAATCTCTTGACACCTTCAAAAAAAGAAGCTGTAGTCAAAATACAGCTCCTTTTATGTTTAATGAAAGTCATTTAGTATACGGTAGATTATAATCAAGCTTAAAACAAACCAAATACTTCTCCGTCGTTTGTCACGTCCATATTTAATGCAGCAGGTTTTTTAGGCAAACCAGGCATCGTCATAACATCCCCAGTTAAGGCTACTAAAAATCCTGCCCCTACTTTTGGGATGATTTCTCGGATGGTGATGGTGAAATCTTCAGGTGCGCCTAGCAATGAAGGATCATCAGAGAATGAATATTGGGTTTTCGCCATACAAATCGGCAAATTATCCCATCCATTTTTCGTAAATTCTTCTATTTGTTTTTGCGCCTTTTTACTAAAAACAACACCATTTCCTCCGTAGATTTTCTTGACGATTGTTTCAGTCTTTTCTTGTATCGTTTCTTCTAGGAGATACAATGGCTTGTAATCAGCTTCTTTTCTATCAATCAATCGTACCACAGCTTCTGCTAAATCAACGCCACCTTCTGCTCCATTTGCCCATACACTTGCTCTTTTAGCAAGGATTCCCTGATCTTCGCACAAGTGCTCCAGCAGTGTAAGTTCACTATCTGTATCTGTTACGAATTCATTGATTGCAACGATCACAGGGAGTTGGTATTGTTCCATGTTACGTATATGACGTTTTAAATTTGCAAAACCTATTTTCAAAGCGTCAAGATTCTCATTTTTAAGTTCATCTTTTTTCATTCCGCCATGCATTTTCAATGCGCGGATTGTTGCGACGATCACCACTGCATCCGGCGCTTTTTTCAAGTTAGGTACTTTGATATCTAAAAATTTCTCTCCGCCAAGATCTGCACCAAATCCTGCCTCTGTGACAACGTAATCTGCTAATCTCAATGCTGTCTTGGTAGCTAAAATACTATTGCAGCCATGGGCGATATTGGCAAACGGTCCCCCGTGGACAAAAGCTGGTGTTCCGTAAATTGTTTGTACAAGATTCGGTTTGATGGCATCTTTCAACAGTAATGCCAGAGCGCCTTCTGCTTTCAAGTCTCCAGCAGTCACAGGCTGACGGTCAAATGTATAGCCGACAACGATTCTTGCAAGACGAGCCTTTAAATCTTCGAGGTCTGCCGCAAGACACAAGATAGCCATGATTTCGCTAGCAACTGTGATATCAAATCCATCTTCTCTTGGGACACCTTGGATTGGCCCACCCAAGCCAACGATTACTTTACGCAGTTCACGATCATTGAGATCAACTACCCGTTTCCAAATCACTCGGCGAGCATCGATGTTCAATTCATTTCCTTGATGAATATGATTATCTAAAAGAGCAGATAATGCATTATTAGCTGTTGTGATAGCATGCATGTCACCAGTAAAATGCAAGTTGATATCTTCCATAGGCAATACCTGTGCATATCCTCCGCCTGCAGCACCACCTTTGATTCCCATCACAGGACCAAGTGAGGGTTCTCGCAATGCAATAACAGATTTTTTATTGATTTTATTGAGCGCGTCTCCTAACCCTACAGTGATTGTTGACTTTCCTTCGCCAGCTGGTGTTGGATTGATGGAAGTAACTAAGATCAAATGCCCTTCAGCGTTATCCTTTGAGCGATTGATTCCAGAAAAATTGATTTTCGCCTTATATTTCCCATACAGTTCCAAATCGTCTTCCTTAAGATCTAATTTACTAGCTACTTCAATAATCGGTTCTAGATCTGTTTCTTGTGAAATTTGCAGATCACTCTTCATTTGATTACCCCTTTTCACGAACTTTATTTAAAAAAATACCTTCTTTGTTAAGATATGCCAATTATACCTTGTTTTATTCAGAAAAAAAACATTAAATTACGGGTTTTTAATTTATTTGACGTACTTATAAATACTCTTTATAATGAAGGCTATGATCAGACTTTAGAAAGGTCGTGAGTGCTTTGACCACAGGAATTGTAAAATGGTTTAACAACAAAAAAGGATACGGCTTTATCAGTTATGATGACACAGAAGAAATTTTTGTACATTTTACTGCGATTGAAGAAGAGGGATTCAAAACTTTGGAAGAAAATCAAGTGGTCGAATTTGAGATCATCGAGGGGAATCGAGGAACACAAGCTGCCCATGTCAAGAAAGGCAGTGTTCACACTTCCGAATCCAGTATACATTGATTTAGATAATCAAATAGAGTGAGACGTTTAACGGGTTGATCCGTACGTCTCACTCTTTTCTTTTCCTACAAAGATTCATTTCTTCAGGGCCTATTTTTTAAAATTAACTTTTTCTATTTTTCGTATATGGGGTATTATTTCTTTGCTGTTGAGAAGATGGTCCTACTTTAGGCCCACTTTTTTCAAGATGATCAAAAAGAACCACTTGATCTTTTTTTCGCATCATAAAAACAGATGGGGCTTTCTCATTTTGCAATGTCATTTGTACTCCTGTATTAGTCGGTGTCAAAGATCGAATCTGTCCGACAGTTATTTCCCGGTCTTTCCAAAAAGCAGCATAGCGTATGATGACCGAGTTGGATTTTAAAATAAAAGAACGCCGCCATCCTAGAAATAGAAAAACAAGAAAAACACCTAAAACAATATTGCTTTTCCAATACGGACCTGTGTTTTCTAAAGAAAGAATCAGACTAAAAAACAGAATGATCAAGGTCAATGACCAATAGATGATCGTATGTGCCAATTCAGGCTGCCATCGAATATTTTTTTTCATTCTCTAACCTCTCACCGATTCAGTAATGATATAATCTTACCATAACATTAATTTGAACAAAAAGGAGAATCTCTTTTTATGTTAAAAGTATACATTGATGCCTCTACAAAAGGCAACCCTGGACCTAGCGGAGGAGGGATCTTGATTGTCTATCAAGGTAAACAAGAACAGCTATCTATTCCCCTTTCTGTAGGGACAAACCATCAAGCAGAGTTCGAAGTCTTTTTAAAAACTTTAGAATTTCTAAAGAATAAGGGTTTACAGAATGAAACGATTTTCTGTTTTTCAGACAGCAAAACACTGGTTTCTACAGTCGATAAAAACACAACGAAAAACGAGCTTTTCCTTCCCTATCTCCAAAAAATCAAAGAACTTCTGCCCGACTTTTCCTTGTTAATCCTACAATGGTTGCCCGAAAACAAAAACAAAGGGGCAGATAACCTCGCACGACAAGCCCTACAAAAACAATTAAAAGAAAAATAGACTCTTCGAAGAAAAAACTTTAAAGAGTCTTTTTAGTATCTTGTCTTTAATACAAAAGATAATTGTGATCAAAAGTGATTTCCAAATGATAATCTCCGATTTTTTCTTCTATTTGAATACGTAAAATTCTTTCGAGTTCTGTATCATCAAATTGGAATTTTTCAGGAACAACTACGTCAAACTGCAATGTTTTCCCTTGATGGATGACTCTAAAATCATGTATATCGAGCCCTCTACCTGTTTCAAAAATAATTTGCTTTAATTGATGCAAGATATTATAGTATTTTTCGTTATCAACAGGCATTGGGTCCAAGTGACAGACAAGTTCTACGTCTAAAGACTTTTTGAAGTCTTTTTCTATCAGGTCAATAATCTTATGTGCTTCATTCAAATTCATTGATTCATCTACTTCGATGTGGACTGATGCAAAGCGTTTATTGGGTCCATAGTTATGCACCAGCAAATCATGATAGCCAAGTATATCGTCGCAGGCATTCAAGTGTTCTTCCATTTCTTCAATCTCTGCTGACGTTGGGCGACTACCTAATAGCTCATATACAAAATTCCGAAGCATCGTTAAACCACTATAAAGGATATATAATGCTAAAGCAAAACCGATATATCCATCGATACGCCATCCAGTTACCCATTCGATTGCTGCTGAAAGCAATACAGCCAGTGTAGTAAAGACATCATTATAACTATCTGTTGCTGTAGCTCTCAATGTTTCAGAATCAATGGATCGTGCAATAACCTGGTACATTTTTCCTTGTGCAAATTTCAAAAAGATGGAAATGATCAGGACAAAAAAGACGATGGGTGCTAAAGAGACATTTTCTGGATGGATGATTTTTTCAACGGATGACTCTAAAAATTGAAATCCTACATAAGTAATGATGATCGAAACAAATAACCCACTGATATATTCGAAACGTTCATGTCCATAAGGATGTTCCTGATCCGCTGGCTTTGCAGCAATTTTAAATCCAATCAAAGTCAATATAGATGAAGCAGTGTCTGATAGACTATTCACTGCATCAGCCATAATGGAGACACTCCCTGAAAAAAGCCCGATCATTAGCTTAGAGACAAACAAGATTAGATTCGTAACCAATCCTAATATGCCAGCTAGTACTCCTTTTTTTGTCCGCTGTTGCGGTATTTGTTTCTTTTTTTCTTCTTGTTTCTTAACCAAGTTTTTTATCCCTTCTAGTTTGCTTGTTGCTCAGGTAAAAAGATGGAGAGGACAATTCTTTTCCTCTCCTCTCTTCCTTTTTCCATCTATCATGCGTCCTACTATTCATTCAAAGATGGCCGTTATTCTGGTTTTAATGGCGTTGCTGCAAATAACGCTTTTGCTAGTAATGGTGTTATGATTCCCGCTCCTATTGCTTCAGGTATCCCATTGATTGCTGCAACTCCTGCTAAGGTTTTAAATAAAAGAGCAGAATCTACACCATAGGCATCTGCCGTTGCACCTGTATAAAATAATCCCATGAATCCTAACACTAAGACTGTATTGACCAATGAACCTAATACCCCTGCAAAGACCGAGCTGATCGTTATTGATTTATTTTTTTGATAAATCCAGTGGAAAACCAAACCAGCTACTAAGCCAACAAGCACTCTGGGAACTACCGAAATAATCGGGTTCGTGAATACCAATGTATCAAATGGCGTTGTCGGCATGGCGTAGGCACGGACAATTGTAGCAATTCCCCAAAACAGGCCAATTACCATCCCATCTTTTGGACCCAATACTACTGCGGCAATAATTACTGTAATATGAATAATCGTTAAACTAATGAACCCTAATGGAATAAAGCCAAGCCAAGGTACCATAGCTTGTACGATGATGATTGCTAATAAGATAGCACGTAAGACTAGTCGAAAGGTTTTATTTCTGCTATTCATTTTTTTCACCCCTTTTATTTATACTAATCGTAAAAATTTCTGTCACTTTCGTCAACTAAAGACCATCCGAAATCGACCATTTGATTAGATGCGCTCTTCTATTCCATCGAAAAAAGTATGAGGGCAAGACTATTTGTCTTCGCCCCCATGATCGTGTTTCGTTCAATGATTGAACAGTTGTTTTTTTCTATCAAACATAAACGGTCTATTGTTGCGCAAGCCATTCTTTCGCAGCTTTAAGTGCATCTGGAATACCAGCAGGATTTTTCCCACCAGCTTGTGCCATATCTGGACGTCCACCACCGCCACCGCCTACTTTCGGTGCGATTGCTTTAATCAAGTCGCCAGCTTTTAGTCCAGCTTCATTTGATTCTTTCGTCATTGCCGCTAGCAGACTGACTTTTCCTTCTTGTTCGTTTGCTAAAACAAGAATGTCTGAAATATTTTTTTGTTTCCATTGGTCAGCTAATTGACGCAGCTGATTCATGTCTTTCACTTTTACTTGTGCTGCAATGATTGTTTTTCCATTGATCCTTTCTGGATTCTTGAATACATCACCGGCTTGTTGATTCGCTAACTTGCTAGCTAATTGTTCATTTTCCTTTTGTAGCTCTCTTACTTGCTGTTGCAATTGTTCCGCTTTTGAAACAACTTCCTTCAATTGAGGTGATTTAACAATTGTTGCTACTTGTTTTAGTTGTTTTTCTTCTTCTTCAAGTAGTTCATACGCTTCTTTGCTTGTTACAGCCTCGATTCGTCGCACGCCTGCACCAATTCCTGATTCAGAAACGATTTTGAAGATTCCGATGTTTTCTGTGTTTGCTACATGTGTGCCTCCGCACAGTTCGATTGACCAACCGCCAATATTGACTACGCGAACGTCATGTCCGTATTTTTCACCAAACAAAGCCATTGCACCCATATTTTTGGCTGTATCGATATCTGTTTCAATTGTTTCAACTGGGATAGCTTCCCAGATTTTTTCGTTGACGATTCTTTCCATTTCAGCTAATTCATCTGAAGTGATTTGACCAAAATGGGTAAAGTCGAATCGTAAATGTCCAGGAGCGACTAAAGAACCAGCTTGATTTGCATGCTCGCCAAGTACTTCTTTCAATGCTTTGTGCAGTAGATGGGTTGCTGTATGGTTTTTGATGATACGGTTGCGCATCGATTGATCGATCAATAGATGATAAGTTTGTCCTTCGCTCATTGGTGCTTTTACTTCTACTGTGTGCATAAATTGACCATTAGGCGCTTTTTGAACATCTGTAACAACTGCAACGATTTCTCCTGCTTCATCCATGATCCAACCTTGGTCTGCTACTTGGCCACCCATTTCTGCATAAAAAGGTGTTTGGTCAAAGATCATTTGAGCTTCACCTTCTGCGATTTCATTCAGAAGAGATTCGCCTTTTACGATGACCAATAATTGACTATCTGATTCTTGCTCCGTGTATCCGATGAATTTACTTTCTACTTTGATATCTGTCAATAAAGCAGATTGTACACCCATTGATTTTTCTGTACTACGGGCAGAGCGAGCACGTTCACGTTGTGCGTCCATTTCTTTTTCAAAACCAGCATGATCAACTTTCAGTCCTTCATCTTCTGCCACTTCTTCCGTTAATTCTACTGGGAAGCCATATGTGTCGTATAATTTGAAGATGTCTTTTCCTGATAGAGTCGTACCGTTTTCGTTTTTCACTTCTTGGATCACTTGATTCAAGATTTCCAATCCTTCATTGATTGTTTCATTGAAACGTTCTTCTTCTGTACGGATAACTTTTTCAATAAATTCTTTTTGTTGAAGTACTTCAGGATAATAACTTACCATGATTTCCCCAACGACAGGGACTAAACGATATAAGAATGCTTGTTCAATACCTAATTTTTTCCCATGCATGACCGCGCGACGAAGCAAACGGCGTAAGACATACCCTCTTCCTTCATTCGATGGTAATGCACCATCGCCAATAGCAAATGAAAGGGCCCGAATATGATCTGCGATTACTTTGTAAGAGATATCTGTTACTGGGTTTTCACCATATTTTACTTGTTTGCTTAGCTTTTCTACGGCGTGGATAATAGGCATAAACAAATCTGTCTCAAAGTTCGTGGGCGCATCTTGAACGATTGAGACCATACGTTCCAATCCCATGCCCGTATCAATGTTTTTATGAGGAAGTGGTTCAAATGTATTATCAGGTTTATGGTTGAATTCTGAAAATACCAAGTTCCAGATTTCTAAATAACGTTCATTTTCTCCTCCTGGATAGTTTTCAGGATCATCTTCTGCTAAATCGTTATAAGCTTCTCCTCGGTCATAGAAAATTTCTGTATCTGGTCCACATGGGCCTGCACCGATATCCCAGAAGTTGTCTTCTACATCAATAATGTGATCTAACGGTAGACCGACTTCTTCATGCCAGATGCGTTTTGCTTCTGTATCTTTTGGATAAACTGTTACATAAAGTTTTTCTGGATCGAATGCCATCCATTTTGGATCAGTCAAAAATTCCCATGCCCAGTGGATGGCTTCATTTTTGAAATAGTCACCAATAGAAAAATTGCCCAGCATCTCAAACATCGTATGGTGACGTGCTGTTTTACCGACATTTTCGATATCATTTGTTCGAATAGACTTTTGGGCATTTGTGATTCTTGGATTTTCTGGTACAACTGAACCATCAAAATATTTTTTCAATGTTGCAACACCAGAGTTGATCCATAATAAGGTTGGATCGTTCACGGGGATCAAAGACGCACTAGGTTCAATTGTATGTCCTTTAGATTGGAAGAAATCAAGAAACATTTGTCGAACTTGTGCACTACTTAATTGTTTCATGTCATTACCTGCTTTCTATAAATTAAATACAAAAAAACACCATTACAGCCAAGGACGAAAACTCGCGGTACCACCTTGATTGCAATGATGTGTAATCATTACCTCTTAAACTCGATAACGCTGAGCTGCGTCGGTATTTCTACCAAAATAGAAAAAGGGAGCAATTTGATTAGTGACTATTCTTTTTTCAGCCAAGAAAGAATTTTCTGTGAGTCTTAAAAAAACAAATCATGTCCTTTTCGTACTTTAATAAGTATACGCATTCTGTCAATCACTGTCAATATCTCAATTACCTATTTTTATTTCCTTTTGGTCATATTCCATATTTTTTGGTACGATAAGGATAAAGAAATCAATACATCTCTGTTATTCATGATAAGGAGGAATATGATGAAAAAAATAGTTGGCGCAGATGAATGGATCCGCGCAGCTAGCTGCTTTTTGAGATATCAAGTTTTTGTATTAGAACAAGGAATTCCTGCAGAACTAGAATTCGACGGAAAAGATATCCCGCAACAAAACTATTATCTATTTCTTGATAAAAAAAGACCAGTAGCCACATTGCGTTATGAAAAGAAAACACCTACTTGCTTCAAGCCAGAACGCTTTTGCGTAGCAAAAGAATACCGAGGAAAAGGGTTAGGCGGTCAGTTGCTTGAAGCTGCAGAAAAACGGGCGATGTCAGAAGGTTGTCAGACTAGTTATGTAGTAGCTGAAATGACGGCTGTAGATTTTTATGAAAAACAAGGGTATCATACTTGCACGAAACCTTTTATTGAAGATGAAGTACTTTGTATCGGAATGGAAAAAAGTCTCGCTTAAAAACAAGAGATTGTGACAAAAGGCGTGTCACAATCTCTTGTTTTTTATTTATGCGAATTTTTCTTATTTTTACGAGCAATACGACTTTGCTGTCTGCGTTCGATTTTGCGTTCTTTTTTATTTTTTTCTGCAATTGCCCAATCGATTTTTTTCTTATAACCAGGCTTGATCTTTTTCTTTTTCTTCTTCACAAGTCCAATCAGAGTTGGGTCTAATACATCCTTTGATTTTTCTCGTTTGGTACGTCTATTACGATCATATGTTTTAACGATTTCACCATTTTTGATTTCTTTCGGTTCAAATGAGACGCCTAATTTCTCGATCGCATCAATGGCTTGTTCATCGTTTGGTGAATACAACGTAATGGCCGTTCCTTTTAAACCATTACGTCCAGTACGTCCGACACGATGGATAAAGAAGTCCAGATCTTCCGGGATTTCTGCATTGATAACATGAGAAACACCTTCGATATCGATTCCTCTAGCAGCTAAATCAGTCGCTACAACATATTGATACTCCAGATTCTGTACTTGTCGCATCACTCGTTTTCTCTCTCTTGGTGTGATGTCCCCGTGAATCTTTGCTACTTTCAATCCTTGGTTTTTCAAATAATCAGCAATTTCATCCACATGCTGTTTTGTATTGGCAAATACGATTGCTAAATAAGGATGACCAATCGTCAGCAGTTGATAAATCATTTGATTCTCATCTTTACCTTTTGTTGAAATCAGCCAATTTTCGATATCTTCAGAAATAACTGCTTTCGGCTTGATTTCTTCAATGATTGGATTCTCCATATATTTTCGCAAGAATGGACGCAGTTTTTCTGGAATAGTGGCAGAAAAGACTAAGAACTGCAATTTTTCTGGTAACCGACTTGCAATTTGATCTACTTCATTTAAAAAGCCCATATCCAATGTCATATCCGCTTCATCAACAACAAATGCAAATGCTGTGTGAATCTTCAACGCTTGTTCATTCATCATGTCTAATATTCTACCTGGCGTGCCTACTACGACCTGTGGCTGCTGATGGTGCAGACGGTTTAACTGACGCTGTTTGTCTGTCCCCCCGACAAAATTCGAAACACGGATCTCCGGTGTAGAAAATTTAGCGATTTGTGTAGCTGCTTCATAAATTTGTGCAGCCAGTTCTCTACTTGGAGCTGTAATAACAACTTGTACTTCCTCTTTATCTGCATTGATTTTTTCAAACAACGGCAACAAAAACGTATGTGTTTTTCCTGTACCAGTTTGAGATTGCCCAATGATATTTTTTCCTTTTGCAATTAAAGGAATCAAACGTTCCTGGACCTCTGTGGGCTGTTTGAAGCCCTTTGCGGCTAACGCTTCATTGATAAATGGCTTGAAGCGGAATATATCAAAATTATTCATTCGTGCACCTCTTCTCTTTAAATTATCACGACTTTGGCATTATAACATAGACAAAGTATTTTTGCTCAGCTAATTTCGAGAATCATCATCCTTTGTTTGAGCAATCGTGCTAACGGTATATGTGTGACTAGCTTTTTCATAAAACAGAATCCGTTTTTTTCTCAAAAATGATAGCAAGATATTTAAAATAAAAATACCTTGCAGTAACAAGACACCGAGAGAAATGAATACTGCACTCATCTGCAACACCGTATTCGTTGTCGAATTCATGATTTGCTGAAGCAACTGTCCCAACCAGCTTAAACCATAAAAAAGAAAATATAGATACCCGTAGCGGATAATCAATGCTTTCAAAGAAATTCGCTCGCGGTCTTGCTCCACCAAGCGGATGCGTACAATTTTTTTCCCAAGTGTCCATCCATTGGTTATAAACGGTACAATCATAAAGTATAGCCCTACTTCCAATAAAAGCCACCAGATATGAGAAGTAACTGTCCCTGAATCGAACGCAAGTTTAAAGAAAATCGCTGCGATAAAATTGACAATAGATAAAAATGTCCAGTCGATCAAATAAGCGACCAAACGTCGTGTCAACGAGACAGTTTTTCCTTTTTCATAAGAAAGTTCATCCATCCGTCTTCTCGTAGGAAGCATAAATGTAAATAACGGCGTAACGACAAAACCAATGATTCCACCCAATGTATTTGTCACTAAATCATTCACATCAAATAAGCGGTATGGTCTTGGGTAGATAAAATAAAGGCCACTTAGCTGCGTCAGCTCAAAAAATAGCGATAGACAGAAACTAGCAATCATCGTTTTCATAAAAGAAAGCCGGAAATAATATCTTAAATAAATGCCAAATGGTATGAGTAATAAAACATTAAAAGCTGGTTCCAAAAACACACTCTGCTTCATCGCCGGCAGATAGGTACTAGGTTCAGATAATACCAATACCGTGTTGTCTCTGAAATGTTGCCATGAAGCAAATAAATGCAGCTCCATCTTTGGCCCTGTCATTTGGGCAACCGTCTCCTTTGCCGGAAGTGGTAAGATCACCAGAAAGTATGCACACAATAAATAGAAAACAAAGGAATACAAAATAACTGCCCTTGTTACTAGAAATGTTCCATACTTTCGATATTCATAAATAAAAAAAACAGATGAAATCGCTAAGGCTAAAAATGGAAAAACAATAAGCGCAAAACGAATCGGTTCGATATAACTTGCCATGTGACTCCTCCTTGATTCTTTGTATCTCCCTTATCTTAGCAGTCCTTTGCTGTTTCAAGCAAGTAACGAGGCTATTATTTCTCATTTCTTTCAAAGTAAAGTAAGATAAACTCAAAGGGGGTGTCGAGATGCTGAATATGTACTTTGTTTTTGGCGTACCTATTTTTTTACTGTTCCTTTATGCAACAATTGCTTATGTAAGAAAAAGAACTACGATTCATTATTTAGGATTTATTCTCCTGATTATTTCAGGTTTCATGCTTGTCTTCAACCTTCAGACTTGGCAGCAAGCGCTTCTTGAAATGGATAAAATGACTCCACATGCTTTGTCTAAAATGATTGGCTACCCTGTCTATCTGATTTGGCTTCCCATTTTCATTTCTGGTTGCTTAGTTTTATTAAATATTTATCGCGGTGTACGCCGAATATTTCTCTTACGCAAAACAAAATAACAGGCAGAAATCGGTTGAACCCGATTTCTGCCTGTTTTCTCAATTCAAATGCATACCGATCCCTGGTCCTAACGGTAGTTGGAATACATAATAGAGAATAAATAAAATGATCCATGTGATAGTTAGACTTACAGCATGTGGCAGCATTATGGAAATAATCGTTCCGACACCGGTTTTCTTTTGATATTTCGTGGCAAATGTGACGATCAAAGCAAAATACGGCATCAGTGGCGTAATAATATTGACAGGAGAATCAGCTACTCGATAAGCAGCCAAAACAGCTTCTGGAGCTACTCCCAACTGATAGAGTAATGGAACAAATATTGGGGTTAAAATAGCAAATTTTGGTATCGCTCCCACTAAAATAAAATCAAGAATAAGTGCTAGTGCTAAGAAACTAAGTAACAAGGCTAAGCTGCTCAAATTCATATCTTCAATAATCGTGGCTGAATTGACTGCCCAAACAGTACCTAAATTAGTAAAATTGAAATATGAAATGAATTGGCTAATGATTAACAATAAGAAAATCATCCCACCTAAGTTGCTGAATACTTTAATAATCGGATTTACTACATCCAAACTCGTTTTGACTTTTCCAACTGCCTTTCCAAAACATATCCCTGGAATCAAAAATGAAATCAAGATCAAAGCGATTAAACTATCCATAAAAGGTGTAGAACCAATCAATTCATCAGTTTCAGGATGGCGAAGTGGGGCACCACTTGGTATCGTAATCAACAGGATAAATGCCAGTACCACTAATCACTACTAAGATGGTTGATGCAATCGAAAAATAAAAATTTGCCATTAAATCAACAGAGTAGGATGGATTAATGATATGTACTGCATCATTTAATATTTCGGTAAGCATACCATCCACTGGCGTAATAACTAAGTTGACTCCAAATCCTCCTGAAACACCTGCAAAGGCAGCAGATAAACCTGCTAAAGGATGTCGCCCGACTTTATAAAATACTGCTGCACCTAATGGAATCAATACTAGATACCCAGCATCAGAGGCAATACTCGACATTACGCCAAGAAGTACTAGTACCGCTGTCAGACTAGATTTTGGTACTACCTTTACCAGCTTTCGAATCATCGCACCGATTAAGCCAACCTCTTCTGCAAATCCTACGCCTGCCATCGCCACTAAAGTGACTCCAAGAGCCTGAAAGCTCATCAGATTTGAGACGATCGAAGTCAACATAAAACGGATCCCTTCACCACTCAACAAACTTTTTACATGTGTAGTAGTAAGCTCTAGTGCTCCTGTTTCAGCATTAATAGCATCAAACGTAACGTGTTGACCCATTAGATAAAAAATATGAGACAGTACTCCTACAATAACGATCAAAATTAAGAATATAATAGCTGGATGGGGCACCTTGTTCCCTAGTTTTTCTACTGTATCTAACACTTTATCTAATCTAGAATGTTTTTCTTTTGGCATCTATTCTCCTCCTTTTTCAAACCAGATGAAAGAAAAACAAGCTTTTTCTATGGAATCTTTTTTCATTCATCTGGTTCATTTTTATTTTTAGAATCTTCTTTACTTCAAAGAAATTGCCGTCTTATTCTCTGCAATCTTTCAAACTTTCATGAATATTCTTTTTTACTGAAGGATACAAGCGTTACGAGTGTGAAAATAGTTACGACTGATTGGGAACGTTTTTTCTATGAATACGTTTATTTAACCAAACGATAGATTGCTTCAGCGTAAATAGCTGTTGCTTTCAAAATATCTTCTACGTACATATATTCATTTGGCTGATGCATTACATTTTCTCTACCAGGAAATAAACTACCGTACGCACATCCTTTTTCCAAGATTCGTCCATACGTACCTCCACCAATTGTTTGTTCGTAACCTTTTTCCCCAGTATGTTTTTCGTAAACAGACAATAATGTTTGGATGAATGGATCATCTCCTGAAACATAATGCGGAGTCTTGATGTCTCCAACTATCGAAATTGATACTGATTCATTTTGAAGGACAGTTAGCAAGGATTCTTGAATTTTTTCTTTTGTGATCCCTTTTGGATGACGAATATTAAGAATGATCTTTTTCTCTCCTTCTTGTTGATAAATGAATACATTAGCACTTGAAGTCACTTTTCCCATCACGTCATCTTCATAATCGACCATTAACCGATGCCCATTAAAGTCTTCATGCAGATAACTGGCAATGACAGAAAGATAAGCAGATCCTGAGCTGTCTAATGGATATTGATGCAAAAAGTCGGCGAGATAAGTTCCCGCATTGATACCAAATTTTGGTTCTTGGGCATGTGCAGCTTTTCCATACAGAACGAAGGATGCTTCTCCTTCCTTATATTCAAAAGTCCCTTTCAATTTTTTGTCATCTAGATATTTTGTATATCCAGTTTCTAAAGAAGATAACTTTTCCAAATCAGGAATTTCCAAGACGGCTATTGCCTCGCTTGGTACCATATTTGCACGCAAACCAGAAGAGAATCTTTTCAGTTGCATTTTGTCTGCCTTTTCTTCCTTCAAAGTAAAACTCAACTCGAAAGATAAGATCCCTTTTTCACCATTAATGATTGGGAAATTGGCATCTGGCGAAAATCCAAATGCTGGCATTTCTTCTTTTTCCATATAACGATGGATACCTATCCACTCACTCTCTTCATCTGTTCCGAAAATGAATCGAATTTTTTTCGATGTTGATAATTGCAGTTCTTTGATAATTTTCATCCCATAATAGGCAGCAATACAAGGACCTTTGTCATCACTTGAACCTCTTGCGAACAATTTCCCTTCTTTGATGATTGGTTCGAACGGATCAGTTGCCCACCCTTCTCCTGGCGGTACGACATCTACATGTCCTAAGATACCAAGTGCTTCTGCTGTTTCTTCCCCATATTCTATATGTCCGGCTAGATTATCAATGTTTTTAACTCTGAAGCCATCTCTTTCCCCAAATGACAGTACTTTTTTCAATGCTAAAGCAGGACCAGCGCCTAGTGGATATTCATCTGTCTGATGTTCGATATCCCTTACACTATTGATGCGTAGCAATTCACTTAAATCCTCTAGCAACATCTCTTTTGTGCTTCTTGCAACCAGTTTATTTCCATAAGATCCTCCTTGGTAGAAATGACTTAATTTCTTAACGGGTATTTATGGTCAAAAGTTTGTTTCCAATGAATTTCAAATCATTTTTTGCTATCTACGTTTCAAATAAAGGTAAAACGGGATACCAGCAAGTGTCAATGCAATCCCCATCGAAGCTAAAAAAGTTTGAGTGATAAGTGTGCTTGATACAATAAAGGTTCCTCCAATGATTGCTACTAATGGGATAAACGGATACATCGGAACTTTATATGGTCGAATCAGATCAGGTTCTTTTTTACGAAGAAGAATGACACCAACAAAGACCATCGTATAAAAAATCCAAATGACAAAGATCAGCATATCCGTTAGTGTATCAAAACCACCGACCATCATCATGCCAATAGCGATGACTAGCTCTAAGATACCTGCGGCTACAGGAACTTTAGTTTTATCATGAAGTTTAGCAAAAAGCTTGCTAAAAGGCAGATTGTTTTCTTTTGCCATAACATAAGGAAGACGCATTCCAGTAAGGGTATAGCCATTGATAGTTCCATAAACAGAAATCAAGATACCAACTGTGACCAGTTTTCCACCAAAGCCGCCAAAAATCATTTTTGCAACATCACTTGCCGCATTGCTGTTTCCTACGACTCCGTCGATAGATGCGGTTCTTAAGAACACCGCATTTACTAATAAATAAACGATCATGATTCCGATGATTCCTAAAGAAATGGCTTTTGGCAAATCTTTCGCCGGCTTTTTCAATTCTCCCGAAATATTTCCTACGTGTATCCAACCGTCGTATGCGAACATCGTTGCTAGTAAGCCAGCTCCCAAAGCAGAGAAAAATGAAAGGTTTTCTCCTGCTTGGATCGGAAACAGTTGGAAGTCTACTCCTTCTTGTCGGAATAAACCGAAAATAACGATCACAAACAAAGGAATGAGTTTGCAGATAAGCGTAATCGACTGAAAAGCTCCTCCAGCTTTAGAACCTAAAAAATTGATCAGCATGATCGATACAGCAGCTGTAACAGCTACAGGAACAATCATCGACTGGGAAAGATCAAATAAATTGACGAACTGTGTACCGAAAATGATCGACAAGGCTGCTACATTTGCTGGAAAATAAATCACGACTTGAGCCCAGCCAAGTAAAAATGCTGCTGTATTTCCATAAATCCGTTCGATATATTTGATCATCCCGCCTGTTTCAGGAATAGCCGCTGCCAATTCAGCTCCTGTCAGTCCTGCACAAACAGAAATCACACCACCTAGAAACCAGGAAAACATATGCAAACTGACGGTACCTGTTACTTCTGCTACGCTTGCGGCTTTGAAAAACACCCCTGCACCGATCACTGTGCCCATAACAGTCGATAAAGCAGTGAAAAAACCCATCGTACGCTTCAATTCATTTTCCGTTTTTACTTCCTTTACTGGCGTGGCTTGATATTCTTCCATTACTTACCTCCTTCCATACCATAGCCAAAAAGTATAGAAACCTTTTTGGCTATAGTTCTTGTTTTATACCGTCTCTGCTAATTTTTCTCTCAGTTTTTCCAACATATCCTTTGTCATTGCATCTAAATCGTATTTTGGTAAAAAGTCCCATTCCTCTTGCGCACAAGAAACATCTAGTGAGTTTGGCCAAGATTCTGCTATCGATTGACGCACAGGATCGACATCGTAATCCATTTTAAAATCTGGTATGATTTTTTGAATAGATGCTTTGATTTCTTCAGGCTCAAAAGACATTGCCGATATATTAAAGGCATTTCGATGAACTAGTCGATTAGGGTCTGCGTTCCTGAGCTTTATAATGGCATCGATCGCATCTGGCATATACATCATATCCATTGATGTACCTTGATCAATGAAACTAGTGTACTTTCCTTCTTTGATTGCTGAATAATAAATATCGACTGCGTAGTCTGTCGTACCGCCTCCCGGCAAGGTCGCATAAGAAATCAATCCAGGGAAACGGACACCACGAGTATCTACGCCATATTTCACATAATAATAATCACATAGTAGTTCTCCAGCTACCTTCGTTACCCCATACATGGTTGTAGGGCGCTGAAGGGTATCTTGTGGGGTATGATCTTTTGGAGTATTTGGACCAAACGCGCCGATTGAACTTGGCGTAAAAAATTTCAGCTGGAATTCTTTAGCGACTTCCAATGCATTGACCAGCCCAGTCATGTTCAAATCCCATGCTAACTGTGGTTTTGCTTCCGCAACAGCTGACAAAAGAGCAGCCAAATGGATCAATGTGTCCACTTGATATTGTTCTGCTATGCTGCGCATTTTTTCGTAATCCATTACATCTAGGATCTCAAAGATATCGTTTTTCCCAATGACTTCAGGCATGCGTATATCTGTCGCAATGACATTTTCACTGCCTAGTTCTTGACGTAGCCGTGTGATCAACTCTGAACCAATTTGTCCTAAACATCCTGTCACCAATACTTTTTTCATGATGATCCTCCCTGATCTTTTTTTACTACTATCTTCAGATGATTAACAATATATGCGTGAACATGTTCTCTAATTTTAAATATGCGAAAAAACTAAATTAGTTAAATAATTTCCATTTCTTTTCCTATTTTTTGATAAACCGCTACTGCTTCATCAAGCATTTCCTTTGTATGTTCCGCAGTCGGCATATTTCTGATTCTGCCTGTCCCCAGAGGAACAGTTGGATAAACGATTGGTTTAGCATAAATCCCATGTTCGATCAGTTTCTTAGAGAAAGTCTGAGTCACTTTTTCATCTCCTAAAATAACTGGAGTGATAGGTGTTTCAGACACACCGATGTTATAGCCGACTTTTTTCAATTCTTCTTTAAAATAATTAGCATTTTCCCAAACTTTTTCGACAAGTTCCGGATGTTCCTGCATCAAAGAGATCGAAGCCAACGCAGATGCAGCTGCTCCAGGAGTTAGCGAGGTAGAAAATAGAAATGGCCGGCTTCTGGCTTTCAACCAGTCAATCAGTGTTTTTGAACCAGCTACATAACCCCCAACAACACCTACAGCTTTCGATAACGTACCCATTTGCATATCAATTTTGTCGCTTAATCCAAAATGTTTGACGGTTCCTGCACCTTTTCCAGTTACACCTGAGCCGTGCGCATCATCTACATAGGTGATGAGTCCATATTTTTCGGCGATCGGGATGATTTCCGGCAATCGCGCAATGTCTCCATCCATGGAGAAAACCCCATCTGTGATATACATGATTTTTTTATATTTCTTACTTTCTACGGCTTCCTTCGCTTTATTCTCAAGGTATTCCATATCTTGATGTTTGACTCGGATGATTGTTGCTCCGGATAAACGGTAGCCATCAATGATAGATGCATGGTTTAATTCATCCGATAAGATAGCATCTTCTTTGGTCATTACTGCAGAGATAGCGCCCATATTACAGTTGAATCCAGATTGAAAGGCGATTGCAGCTTCTGTCCCTTTGAATTCTGCGATTTTTTCTTCTAATTGTTGATGGATCTTCAGCGAGCCATTGATTGTTCGGACTGCACCTGCTCCTACGCCATAAGTTTCAGTTGCTTCAATACATGCTTTTTTCAATTCTTTGCGATTGGCAAACCCGAGGTAATTGTTGGATGCCAGATTGATCATCTTTTTTCCGTCTACGATGATACAAGCACCATTTTCACTTTCTAGTATATCGATCGTGTTGTACAATCCCTTTTCTTTCAGTTGCTCCAATTCTTTCTCCAAATACATCGTTAACTCTTTGGAAGACATGGCCTCCACCTCCATATTCATCTGTCTTGCAGAACATACCAAACATATATCGTGTCATTCATCTACGAAGCAAGTATGCCACACGATTGGTAACGCTTACATTAATTATGAGAGTTATTTAACCATATTTTTTATTTACTGCATCTTTTTACTTTCCAAGAACTTGTATAGTATGAAAAGTTAACTTTTATATAATAGTGGTATTTTGATTTACCTAGAAAGAAAACACAACAAAACCATTGATAGAAGCTAGCTAGATAAAGTCTAGTATATTCTGAATTTTTAAACTATTTCTCGCATAGACCAATAAAAAATAAAAAAATAAGCAAAAAGCTTTCATCTTTATTTATCAGCAATTTTTAATCTTATTATCTGATCATTTTTTCACAAAATATTTATATTGAATTTGAAAAAAAGACTGTGATAAATGTCTTATCACAATCCCTTCTTCCGAATAAACGGTGTTCTCCTGCCAACTCCTCGGACACAATCTCCATCATTTTTTGTTATTTTTAATCCAATTATCTGGTGTGAAAGATGGATCGTCAATAGACCACTCTAGAAAAAATTCTTCTAAAAATTCACGCATAAAGCCTTCTCTACGTTTGGCTTCTTTGTATCCGTAATCAGTGTTCATTTTATCAGGCAGCAAGAACAGTTTTTCATAAAAATGATTGATCACTGTCGTGCCTTTTCGGTAATTTTTTTTGTCCTTGAATGTTTGTGGATACAGTTCAGAATCAAAAATCGGGTGTCCATGTCCTCCACCGAAATAAGCAGTTCGCAAAATGCCGATTGCTCCTAACGCTTCGATACGATCAGCATCTTGAACGATCTTCCCTTCCAAAGATAGTTCGACTGCTTCAGAGAGATTTTTAGAAAAGGACATATTTTCGATAATAGCAAAAATCATTGAAATCTGTTCCTCTGTGATTGGCAAAGAGCGAAGAAATACACGAAGCTGTTGCTTTGCTTCGTTCTCATCTTTAACGACTTTATCATCAATCGTATCATGTAGGTAAGCTGCTGCAAGCGTCACAAAACGGTCTGCCTGCGGTTCCGTATCCAAAATTCTCTCTGCTAGCTTGACGACTCTTTTGGTATGGTCGCTTCCATGTCCCGTTTGATCATGTGCTAATTGTTCCATGCTATAATCAGCGATTACTTGTAATTTATCCATCCAGTCCACTTCTTTCTTAAGTAAATAGCTGAAAACATCTAATCGATTAGATGAATTCCAGCTATCTTTATAAATAGGTTTTATTTTACCTGATATACATTGAAATATAGTTCTCTCATGTAATCGATCAGATATTGTGGATTAAGTGGTTCATGCGTTGCATCCATAATCAATTGATTTGGCTTTCTAGATGCACCAAATTGATGGATATGCTCTGACATCCAATTTTTGATTGGAGAGTAATCATCTGACGCTAAAACATTTTCCACATCTATTTCTTGCTGCAAAGAATGAAGTAATTGTGCCGCATACATGTACCCTAATGCATAAGATGGAAAATAACCAAAGCTTGCACCTGACCAATGAACGTCTTGTAAGATCCCTTCCACATCATTTGTTGGTCGTATTCCCAGATACTCTTCATATTTTTGATTCCATATCTCAGGTAATTCAGCAACATCTACCCCTTCATTGAAAATCATTTTTTCGATTTCATAACGAATGATGATATGGAGAGGGTAAGTCAAACTGTCTGCCTCGATACGAACCAAACTTGATTGTGTATGTTTCAATGAACGATAAAACTTGTCAAAAGGAATATCATCGAATGTTCCTTCTGCACATTCCTGGAAGAAAGGATATTGCTTTTTCCAGAAGCTGCGACTACTTCCCACAATGATCTCATTAAACAACGATTGTGATTCATGAATACCCATTGATGTACCTTGATAAATTGGTGTATAAGCATATTTATCATCGATGTCTTGTTCATACATTCCATGACCAGCCTCGTGGATCACTCCAAAAACAGCCATTTTGAAATCTGTTTCGTTCCAGCGTGTCGTGATCCGTGCATCATTTGGATTGATTCCAGTCATAAATGGGTGGACAGTATCATCTAGACGACCACGACTAAAATCATAACCAAGTTGTTCGATCACTTTTACTACAAATCTCTTCTGTTGTTCCTTTGTCATTCTCCGATTTAAGAAGTCTGTTTCAGGTTCCGTCCCTTTTTCTTGGAGCGTACGGCGGATCGTAAGAATTCCTTCTTTGAGTTGATCAAATACCTTATCGAGGATTTCAACAGTCATCCCAGGTTCATATTGGTTCAGCAAAACATCATAATCTGTCTTTTCTTCTTTTTTCCAATAAGGTATCAATTGTTTTGTCAATTCGATATTTTGGTTCAATGCTTCTTGAAAATCAGAAAACTGTTGTGTTTCTCTAGCTTTTTGCCATTGACCATGAGCGGAAGAAACAGCAGCTGTATATTTTCTCATGAGATCTTCCGGTACGCGATGTTCTAAATCATACTCTTCTTTTACTTTGTCAAAAACGGACGTTCCGACTTCCGATAATTCTTCCGGATGTTCAGAAAAATAGCGAATGGCTTCTTTAATTTTTGGACCGATCTTTTTTGAAAAATAAATACTGTAAAGATAGCTATCTACTTCACTCCGGTATGCACTAGCTTTTTCTGGCATACCTGTTTGTGTATCCCAATCGAGGATTCCTAAAGCTTGTTGTAGAAGATTGATTTCTTTTACTTCTTGTAAAAACTCTTTTTCTTTCATTCCCTATTCCTCCAAACATCCAATTGAATGAATCAATTAGTCATATTATTCGTCTTTCTCTTTTTTTCTGGGCGGACGAGTTCCCCAATACTGGAACAGATCCGTACGCAAAGCGCCATTATACAATTTTCTTTTTTTGGTTGCTTTTTGTCCGTAAAATTCCTCAAACGCTAAGTCGCTAGTCAAGATATATTTACTCCATGTTTTTAATGGACGGAATACATCGCCCATTTCTTTATATAATTTTCGAACGGTTTCTTCTTCTCCTAGTCGTTCTCCGTATGGCGGATTAGCAACGATGACCCCATATTCTTTATCTGTCTTGAAGTCTTTAACTGCTTGTTGTTTAAAGACAATCGAAGAGCCTAGTCCGATTTCTTCTGCATTGGCTTTGGCAATTTCAATCATTCGTCCATTGATATCTGAACCAGTAATATCTAATTCAATATCATAATCTGCTTTTTCTTCTGCTGCTGATCGAACCTCTTCCATGATTTCCTGACTGAACCAGTCCCAAGATTCGCAAGCAAACTCGCGATTGAATCCTGGTGCGATATTATGGCCTATTAAGGCTGCTTCAATACAAAGCGTACCTGAACCACATACAGGATCATAAAATGGACGATCTTTCCGCCAATTTGTCAGCATCACAAGCGCGGCCGCCATGTTTTCTTTCAATGGTGCACCACCTTTTTCTAAGCGATAACCGCGTTTGAATAAACTTGGTCCTGTCGTATCCAAAGTTACCATCACATGGTCTTTCAGCAAAGCTACTTCCAATTGGAAATGTGCGCCTGTTTCCGTCAATGGAACAGAAGCTGGACGATGGTAATACGTACGAAGACGTTCAACGATTGCTTTTTTTGTGATCGCCTGACAATCAGGTGTACTATACAGTTTCGACTTGATCGATTTTCCAGCTACAGGGAAAGCTGCATCTAGTGGAAGAAAATCTTCCCAAGGCAATGCTTTTACGTTTTCAAACAATTCATCAAACGTATACGCATCGAATTCCCCAACCACGATTTTCACTCGATCTGCTGTACGTAACCATAAATTAGCTGTAGCGATCGTTTCCATTGTTCCTTCAAATCGTGCACGTCCGTTCTCAACTTGGCATTCGATTCCAAGATCTCTTAATTCTTTACCAACCAGCGCTTCGAGACCGCTTGCCGCAGTTGCGACGAGGTTGAACTTCCTGTTTTTTTCCATACATAATCTCCTTATTTATAAAAAAAGGGGGGTGGGACATCAGTCAGTCCTACCCCACGCTTTTACTCAAACTCCGAATAACCGGTGACACAAAAGCCTGTTTTGCAATAAGAACAACATACTTTTGTCACGACCTTATTCCCTGATGTTTGCGGTTTTCTATAAGCCATGTTCTGTACTTTGCTTTTCCAGGGAGAAAAAGCAAAGCGGTAACCATCTATCTGCAGTTGTACTGCCTTTTTGTCTTGTTCTTCTTCCAGACAAAAAGCGCCCCTACCATTGTTTGGGTTGCTCGCTCGAGGGGTTTACCGCGTTCCACCGGATGGGTTTCCCCAGCCGCTTCGTCACTGTGGCACTTTCAAGGATACTTAAGCATAGCCGAAGCCTTAGCTTGTTTTCCTGCCGTTACTCCAAAGAGTACCTTAGCTTATGGTTTCGCTAAGCACGAACACTACAGGCATCACAGCCTGTGCGAGCATGGACTTTCCTCAGCCTGATCAAGTCAGACCGCGATTACCCGAAAACCGCAAATTCATTAGTCAAAAATTAAAATTGACGTGTTTTTTCATTATCATCTAAGCTTGTATCTGCATTTGTGTAGTTATTTGGATTAGGTTGTGCTGGTTTGACTGCACTTGCTTGTTGATCAAGCTTTTTACCGAATACTTCACGTTCAAGGTTTGACAAGCGTTTTAAGATATCGAAATTGGTTACTGCTGCGCTCTTCGGTGCTTCTGTTTGCTGCACACGTGTTTGAGCTGCTCCTTGAGTTTTAGATAATTGAGCTACTTTTGCACTCAATCGATCGTTTTCTTCTTGTAAAGCAAGGAGTTCTTTGCTGTAAGTTTCATAATCTTTGATGATATTGTCTAAGAATTCATCAACTTCAACGGGATCATAGCCGCGCATTTTTGTTTTGAATTCTTGTTGTAAAATGTCTTTAGGACTATAAACCAAATTCGCCATATTTACACCTCTAGTTTTCATTTACGTAATAACATTTCTACCTTTTTCATTGTATAGGAAAAAAGTTGATAAATCAAACACAATATCGATTATTCACTAAAATTTTGAAGATCGTCCATACTGATCAGCCGAATTTCGTAGGGATGATCTGCTTGGTAATTCTGTGCATCTTCAAAAAAATACTTCGTTTTCCCAGAGAATTCTTCATCATAGATCAGCAGACAGCCTACTGTATGTTCAAGTATAAAACGAGTATGATTCTTTAGCTGGCTAGGTGATTGGTAGGGTTGATGGCTAACAGCTTCGACATAATCTGCTAATTGTTCTGCTAATTGTTTCTTCTCTTGGTTCCCTTCATTCCAGTTATTACCAAAATCAGCAAAAGGATACAAAATACCAAGGGAAAGTTCCGGATATTCTTCTTTCAATTCCGCTACTGTTTGCACGGTCCATAGTTCAACGCCCAAATTCCCACTGACAAGTATCCATTCCACCCCTTCTTCTGCTAATTGACGGAGTTCCCTTTTTAAAACATTTTTAACAACTTGTATTTTAGGGTCATTTTCTTTAAAAACACCGAGTTCGAAACTTCGATACCCAGACACATAGATTACTTTTGACTTATCCATCTCAGATTCCTTTTCTTTCTATCTGCTTTTTTGCTATAATGTGGCCTAGGAGTGTGATTAAAGATGGTATTGCGCTATCCAAACGGCCAACCTTATTATAAGAATGCCTCTCCCGTCGAAAAAATTCAAGAAAAAAGAAAACAAATCACCGAATTCGGCAATCGGGGGATGCGCTTTGAAGAAGCAATCAATGAAAGTAATGAGTATTATCTTTCCCGCGGGTTGGCAGTTATCCATAAAAAGCCTACCCCTATCCAAATCGTGAAAGTAGACTATCCTAAGAGAAGCGCTGCTGTAATCAAAGAAGCCTACTTTACCCAAGCCTCAACCACAGACTATAATGGCGTCTATCGAGGCTTTTACTTGGACTTTGAAGCAAAAGAAACCAAGAACAAAACATCGTTTCCCTTTAAAAACTTCCATGCCCATCAAATCGAACACATGAAAGCATGCCTCGAACAAAAAGGAGTCTGCTTTGTCTTATTATGGTTTTCGACATTGAAACGCTGTTTTTATTTGAATAGTGTTAATTTGATTGCTTACTGGGATGCCCAAAAGGAAAAAGGACGCAAATCACTGCCTTTATCATTGATCGAAGAACTAGGAATAGAGATCAAAACTGGTATTTCTCCGCGGATTCCTTATTTGGACGCGGTTGATTTCTATTTATCAACATTATCTATTGAAGGAGAAAGCAAGAATGGCAAATGAACAAACTAGAAGCTCTAGACGACAGAAACAGCCTACTCCTAAAAAGAGTGTGAAGAAGAATTCTGGCAAAGGTTCTGGGAAGACTTCTGGACCACATAAAAAAGGATTGTTTATCAAGATTCTTTTAGGCATCCTCTCGTTTTTCTGTATCCTCTTTTTAGCAGGTGTAGGACTGTTCTGGTATTACGCAAAAGATGCGCCCGAATTGACAGATAAAAAATTGGACGCTACCGTATCTTCCAAATTATATACACAAGATGGCGAATTATTCGAAGATCTAGGTGCGGAAAAGCGAGAAAAGATTTCTGCAAATGAATTACCGAAAACATTGGAAGATGCGATCGTGTCAGTAGAGGATCGGCGTTTTTATAAACATATCGGGGTTGACCCTATTCGGATCATCGGTTCTGCCCTTTCTAATTTCACCTCTGGCGGTCTACAAGGCGGAAGTACTTTGACACAACAATTGATCAAACTGTCCTTCTTCTCTACCAGCGCCGAGGATCAGACTCTGAAACGGAAGGCTCAAGAAGCGTGGATGGCTGTAAGATTGGAACAGAAAAAATCGAAACAAGAAATTTTGACCTACTACGTAAATAAAGTGTACATGTCAAATGGTTTGTACGGGATGGAGACAGCTTCTGAGATGTACTTTGGTAAGAAACTATCAGAACTTTCTTTACCACAAACAGCATTGCTTGCTGGAATGCCTCAAGCCCCTTCTGCCTATGATCCTTATGTTTATCCAGATCAGGCGAAGAAAAGACGAGATACTGTTTTGTATACGATGCTTCAAAACGAAAAAATCTCTCAAACAGAATATGATCAAGCTGTCAATGTACCGGTAACGGATGGTTTGCAAGAGCTGACTCAATCTGATGACAACACTAAGATCGTCGATAATTATGTCAAAGAAGTCATCAATGAAGTACAAGAAAAAACAGATAAGAATGTCTACACAGACGGTTTAGAGATCTATACGAATTTGGATCTGGATGCTCAAAAGAAACTATATGATATCGTCAATACGGATCAGTATGTCTCTTATCCAGACGACGAGATGCAAGTTGCCTCCACGCTTATCGACACAAATACCGGGAAAGTCAAAGCCCAGATTGGCGGGCGTCACATCGCAGAAGACGTGACTTTAGGCAACAACTTAGCAGTGAATACTTCCCGTGATTTTGGTTCTACGATGAAACCTGTCACAGATTACGGACCAGCTTTTGAATATTTGAAATATTCTACTGGAAAAACTATCACTGACGCACCGTATAACTATGAAGGCACTTCTACTCCTGTAGGAAACTGGGATAATCAATATATGGGCACCATTACTTTACGCCAAGCACTTTACTTATCCCGTAATGTTCCAGCAGTCAAATTATTCAATGAAGTCGGTTCAGATAAAGTGGCTTCTTTCTTAAAAAATCTTGGGATCGAATACAGTACGATCCATCAATCGAATGCGATCTCTAGTAATACGGAAGAACAAGATGGGACAAAATACGGAGCTTCTTCCTTAAAAATGGCAGCAGCCTATGCGGCTTTCGCCAATGGAGGAACCTATTACAAACCTCAATATGTTAATAAAATCGTCTTCCAAGACGGTACAGAAGAAACTTATGAACCTGATGGAAAAACAGCCATGTCTCCAGAAACAGCTTATATGATCACAGACATTTTAAAAGATACAATCACTGAAGGTACTGGTACGAATGCGCAAATCGCTGGGTTATATCAAGCCGGTAAGACCGGAACATCAAATTATACAGATGACGAGTATGCGAAACTTGGTATTTCTTCTGGTGTATATCCAGATATCCTATTTGCGGGCTATACACCAAATTATTCGATTTCCGTGTGGACAGGTTACAACAATAAAATGACACCTGTCACTTCAGAATCGTCACACGTGGCCTCTGATGTTTATCGCGAGCTTATGCAGTATGTTTCAGCTAACGTGACAAATACAGACTGGGAGATGCCAAGTGGCTTGATTCGTGTGGGCGGTGAACTGTACTATAAGGATCAATATACAGTGAGATCAAATACAGTTGCGCCATCAACAACTATTCCTTCTTCCAGCTATGTCCAGACTCCTGGAAGTTCAACAACAGAGACGACGACTCAAACTAGCTCTACTAGTCAAAGTGAATCAACCGCTGAGTCCTCAACAGAAAGCACGACAGCAGAGACAAGTGAGCCAGCGTCATCAACGACGGTTCCTACTTCTTCATCTGAAGAAAGCTCGACGCCGTCTTCATCTGCTCCTCCTGCTTCTTCCAGTGAACCAGCAACTAGCGAAGCGGATGCTGCAAATGACCATACACCATCCAGTAGCACCTCAGCTTCTGGAAACAGATAGAAAAAAGAAACCACGTCTACAGGCGTGGTTTCTTTTTTAGCGTCTTTTCTTTTAGGCGCATCCGATTTTTCCCATCTTGACATATTGATAGCAAAGGACACACCTCACACTTAGGATTTCTTGCTGTACAATGATATCTACCGAAAAAAATCAGTGTATGATGTGTCTTTACCCATAATTCTTGTGGCACTTTCCGCATCAGTGTTTCTTCTACTTCCATGACCGAGGCATCTAGTTTGCAGATCCTCAGTCGTTTTGAAACACGCTCAACATGGGTATCTACTGCGATTGCTGGTATCCCGAATGCATCTCCTAATACGACATTTGCCGTTTTTCTGCCAACGCCAGGAAGAGACATCAATTCTTCTCTTGTCGTTGGTACTTGTCCGTCGAAACGTTCAATCAGCTGCTGTGCACACGATTTGATATTTTTTGCTTTGTTACGATACAAACCAATCGTTTTTATTTTGAGGATGATTTCATCGATTGAAGCATCTGCTAATGCATCAGGTGTTGGGAAGGAGGCAAACAAATCTGGCGTTGCTTTATTTACTGATACATCTGTCGCTTGGGCACTTAAGATCACTGCAATCAATAACTCAAATGGATTATTGTGTTTCAGTTCTCCGTGTGCTTCTGGGAACATTTCATACATCGTTTCTAGAGCTTCCATTGTCTTTTGTTTGCTTAACATATCCTGCTACTCCTCCAACCAATTTCTCAGCGAAACTTTTGGCAATTCTTCTTGTTGAGTCGGCTGCTCTACTTCTCTTTGAAGAAGTTGCTGTTTCCTTCGTTTTTGGTCTTCTTCTACTTGCTGTTTTGTACGTAGATTTTTTCTTTCCCACGATAGCAAAATGCGGTCAACATAATTAAAACTATAAGCCTGATTCAATACGGCTTCCCGTAGTGCTAGCTTCAAAATTTCCGGCTGATAATGGTCTTCTTCTAGCCATTGACCAATCCGCTGGAACTCGATCGAAGAAAGCGGGCGTCCAAATTCTTGTTCAAATAATTGATACACTGACTGGATTTCTTTTTCTTGTGTTTTTTCTTCGTATTTTTTTTCTTGTGTTTTTAAATACTCACCTAATTGATTATAAATAGGGTAAAGATTATATCGATCTGCTTTTTTACCGTTGACAATCGTCGTTTCTATCTTGATAAATCCATTTGTTACGAGACGATCCAGTATTTGAAAAATCTGATCTTGTTTGATTCCCATATCCATAGCAATCATCTGCAAATCAGGGAAAGTATCTCCTTCAAGCTGTGCCATGTGCAACTGTAGAACAAATAAAAATTCTTCAGATTGCAGACCGATCCTATGATAATTTTTAAGTAAAAGATTAGATATGACTGTTTGTCCAGCGCTTAAGTAATTTTCTAAATTCAACATGATTTCTCCTCCGCTCAATCACAGTATACGTAAAAAAAACATGGGAAGCAAGAACAGGTTTCTTTTCTATTGCTTCACTGATCGGTCAGATTTATAGTGTCGTCTACTTGATTTTTGTTTGTTTATGTTTTTGATGCGCATCTTCACTTTTCGGAATAAATAAATTAAGTAGATTTTGCTATTTCTTATAATGTTGACAAGGAAACAAAATTGCTATACACTATTTTTGTTTCCAAGTTAACATTA
Organism: Enterococcus sp. DIV1224; assembly: GCF_050555455.1. NCBI lineage: Bacteria > Bacillati > Bacillota > Bacilli > Lactobacillales > Enterococcaceae > Enterococcus > Enterococcus sp. DIV1224. The sequence continues at coordinate 1,418,750 of NZ_CP187859.1, forward strand.
TTTCATAAAGGAGTTTTTTAAATGTTCAGTTTCACAAATAAACATTCTAAAGTTTTTGGATATATTTCTGTCTTATTCACTGGATTAGGATTTACTATCGTCAGTCCTGTACTTCCTTTTTTAGCGCTGCCTTATTCCCACTCCGCACATCAGCAAGCTTTCTATATCACTTTGCTCATGTCTGTTTATGCTCTAGCTGCCTTCTTATCTGCCCCCATTCTCGGTAGCTTAAGTGATCATTTTGGGCGTCGTCCGATCCTTATTATCAGTTTATTAGGATCAAGTATTGGATATTTGATTTTTGGTTTAGGAAATTCGATATGGATGTTGTTCCTTGGTCGTATCATTGAAGGATTGACAGCAGGAGAAATCTCCACCTTATACGCTTACTTTGCCGACATCACGGAACCTAATGAAAGAACCAAAGTTTTTGGATGGATGGGTGCTTTAGTCGGTATAGGAACAACGCTTGGTCCTATTATAGGTGGTCTATTAGCTGAGTTGGGGAATTCTGTTCCTATATTTATTGGAGCACTCTTTACTTTCTTAAATGCCGTTTATGGCTACACATTTATGCAAGAAAGCCTTCCAATGAAAAAACGTTCAGTAGATTTAAGTTTCTCCCATGTAAGACCTTTTCACCAATTAAAACAATTATTCAAGATTTCATCCGTTATTCCTTTATTGACAGCCGGTTTTGCTGTTTGGTTAGCGGCTGGCTCTCTTCAATCTATCTTTTCTCAATTTTCGATTGACACCTTTCAGTGGAAAGCGGGGTTGGTTGGTTTAAGCTTCTCTTTGATTAGAATCTTGGATATTGTCTCGCAATTGTTCATTATGCCTCGATTGCTCAAAAAAATTTCAGAACAGCAGATCACAAGAATAGGAATGTACAGTGAAATCCTCGCCTATTTATTCATCACATTATCTGGAATTCTTCTACTGCCGATTTTGTTTTTATTTGGGATTATCTGTTATGGTTTTGGCGATTCTATTTTTACTCCTGTATTCAATGGCCAACTATCCAATTCTGTCTCAGAAAACCAGCAAGGTCTTGTAATGGGCGGTACCCAAAGCATACAATCTTTATCGCGCGTCATCGGCCCGCTAATCGCAGGACAGCTTTATCCCGTAGCACCATTTCTTCCGACGATATTCGGGTTTTTGCTTATGATTTTTGCCTATTATTATTACAATATAAAACATTAGTTTCATTTGCTACTTCGTATAAATTCTCTGTATCGACCGATAAAACGAAATACTGTGTCAAATTCTTCTTTTGACATATTTTCAAATACAGCAGCATCTCGCTGGACCCATTTTTGATGGAGCTGCTCGTGTCTATTCCTTATTTTTTGTCCGATTGGCGTCAATTGAAAATAGATTTCTTTTTTATTCTCTTCGCTTTGATAAGTGTTTATGATCCCTCTGGCTATCAGCTTTTTTGTTAACTTACTGATGGCTCCTCTAGTCATATAACTAGCATTCGCTAATTTTGTCACGTTAGGATCAGGGATTTTCCCGATATGTTCAATCACTTCTAGTTCATTTAGCGTAAATCCTGCAAATTCTTTTTCCATTTCTGGTTTATTACGATGAATAATCTCATTAGCTAAATCCAGATATTCTTCTATTAGCAGCTGTCTTTTATCCATTTCTACACCTTCTTTTTCTTTCATTATATTATTTTTTTGTTTCCTAAACAACAAAGTTAAAAGGATTTTGTAGTAAAAAAGAGAATGAAATCAAGAAAAAAGGGGTTTGACAAAAATGTCATAACCCTTTTTTCCGAATAAACGGTGTTTAAACATCATCTTCTGTTTCTAGTTCATACGGCTGTCCTTCATATGTGTACTCCGTATTCAATGTGCCGTCATTTTCATCTGAGTAGATGCGCCGACTGAAAGGAAAACGATGAGAAGCATTATCTTTCGCATCTTCTGCTGGCATCGTATAATATTCCTCTTGTGTTTCATTCAATTGAGAGAGCACTTGCTCCGCCAACTCATCTATATTGATCGTCGACTCTTTCGCAACATTTTTATAATCTTCTAAAAATGCATCTTGTTGGACAAAATATTCTTTATTCATCTTCTTTCTCACCTTTCTTTTCAAGTTCAAGTAAAACTGCTTGTTCTTTTATGTAACAGCTTTATCTTTGTTGCTTATTGTGACAAAAAATGCGAAGAAAGACAACTAATTGTACTTTCACAAAAAGACAGAGGGTCGTGACAAAAAATGCGTCACAACCCTTTTTCCAAAATAAACGGTAATCAGTCAAAACTAAACAGCTCTTTCATAACCGCTCCCGTCTGTCTTTCTTTATTGTGCTGTTTCGATTTCGCCTAGCGCTGCTTGTGCAAGTAGGTTCAAGTAATTCCAAGGACGGTCAAAATGTGGTTGGAAGAAGAAGTCTGAAAGAGCAAGATCTTCTACAGTCATTTTATTTTGAACAGCTAAAGACATAGTATTTGCTGATTGCGTAATGTCGTATTTAGACATGAACTGAGCACCAACGATACGATTTGTGCCTTTTTCATAAACTAACTCCATCATTACTTTTTCGGTAGTCGGCATGAACTCTGGACGATAATTATCTTCAAATACCGTTGCTTGGACTTCTAAATCGTTCAATGTTGCGCTTTCTTTAGTTACTCCTGTCGAGCCAATCGTCCAGCCAAATAGATAAAGTCCTGAAGTTCCTTGAGTCCCACGATACGCCATTTTATGCTCTGTCAAGTTATTTCCTACAAGCAAGCCTTGGCGCACGGCATTTGTTGCCAGAGGAATATAGTTTTGTGTACCACTTGGATTGTAGTTGACTACTGCTGAATCTCCAGCGGCAAAAATGTCTGGATCACTTGTTTGCATGTATTCATTTACTTTGATTGCCCCATTCGGCAGTGTCTCTACTTTTCCTTCGATCAGTTTTGTATTTGGACGGAAGCCCACACATAAAATGACCATATCTGTATCAAATGTATCTGTTGGTGTAGCTACTTGTTTCACTTTTCCTTCTTCATCTGTGATGAATTCAGTGACATTTTCACCTAGTGCAAGAGTGACACCGCGGTCTGTCAATTCTTTTTCTAGGATATCTGTGAACGGTTTATCTAGATATTTATTCAAGATGCGGTCTAACCCATCAATCAATGTTACTTGTTTTCCAGATTCGACAAAAGCTTCGACTAATTCAATACCGATATACCCACCACCAACGATTACTACACGTTTCGCTTCTTTCGCTTGTGCAATGATTTCATTTGCTTGGTTGTAGTTTTTGCACAGGAGTACATTTTTTGCATCAATTCCACTAATCGGTGGGATGATAGGCCATGAACCAGTTGTCATTACTAATTTATCATAAGAAACCGTTTCTGTTTCTCCTGTTTTCAGATCTTTTGCCGTCACTGTTTTGTTTTCTGTATCGACGTCTGTTACATCGTGTTCCATTTTAACTGTTGCTCCTAATGAAGATAATTCTTCAGGGTTTGAGTAGAACAAGCCTGCTGGGTCTTTTACTACTCCGCCGACATAAAGTGCGATACCGCAAGATAAGAAAGAAATATTGTCATTTCTTTCATATACTGTCACTTCTGCTTCTGGATGATTTTTTAAAATACTTTTTACAGCTGCAGTACCTGCATGAGTACAGCCAATTACTACTACTTTCATTTATGGTCCCTCCGATTAACATTTTGTCCTTCGACAAAATTACTATAACAGAAATAAAACGGATACAACAGTTTAATGCTTGTGAATTCACAAAGGTTTATTTGTAGTTTTACTCATTTACAATCATAGAAATCCATTGTTAGCAAGATTCTTATTGTGATAATATTCACTTTAACATTTGTCCTTGTGAATAAAAGACAAAAAAATAAAAAAAAGCTAGCGTTTTTTTACGCAGCCAGCTTTTTTAGGTGTAACACTTGTAGAAACTGTTTTTACATTTGTGCCTTTTTTGCTGATTCTATACAGTCTGGACAAAGTCCATACAATTCCAGCCGATGTTCGTTAATCTCAAAATCAGTCAGCCTACTCGCAGCCATTTCTATATCTTCTAACCCTGGGTAATGAAAATCAACGATCTTACCACAGTTTTCGCAAATCACATGATAGTGACGCTTTGAGCTGAAATCAAAACGGCTAGAAGCATCGCCGTACTTCATTTCTTGAACAAATCCAATCGAAGTAAACAGACGAAGATTGTTGTAAACGGTCGCAACACTCATGTTTGGGAAACGATGTTCAAGTGCTTTATAAATCTCATCAGCTGTTGGATGGGAATGATGTTCAATCAAATATTCTAAAACCGCGTACCGTTGAGGTGTGATTCGAATGTTCTCTTTTTTTAACTTTTCGATAACCTCTTCGACTAACTTATTTTCCATGTAAACACCCCACGTTGTTATTCTCGTCTTATCATACTATTTTTACATTTTAAAATCCACTTAGCATGAAAAGAAAATTCAATTTTATTGTATTTTAATGAAAAACAGACGTAAAACAGTCATGTTCACCATTCTACGTCTCTATTCAACTAACTCTTTTCTTATCATAGATTTTTGTGTTTTCTTTTCATCTGTAAAAGCCTTCCACATAAACCTATTTATAGAGAAACAAGTTTACTTACATTTCTTGGTAAAGGGCTGTAGATAAATAACGTTCACCATTGTCGGGAACGACTGCTAATACCTTTTTGCCTTTCCCTAGTTCTTTTGCGACTTTTAATGCGGCAGCAATTGCAGCGCCAGATGAGATACCAACTAAAATTCCTTCTTTTCGTCCGACTTCTCTAGCTGTTTCCATCGCTTCGTCTCCAGTCACGGAAAGGACTTTATTATATACAGAGGTATCCAATGTTTTAGGAACAAAGCCTGTACCGATCCCTTGGATTTTGTGAGGACCTGCTTCTTTTCCTTCTAAAATGGCAGATTCTGCCGGTTCTACCCCTACTAATTCGATCTTTGGATACACACGTTTTAATTCTCGGCCAGCGCCAGTGATTGTCCCGCCTGTCCCGATACCTGCGACAAAAGCGTCCAATCCATTTACTCCAAAGGCTTGATGAATCTCTGGACCAGTCGTTTTTTCATGTACAAGAGGATTTGCTTCATTTTCAAATTGTAATGGTAAAAAGTAGCCATTTTCTTTTGCCAAACGTTCTGCTTCTCTAATGGATCCAGAAATACCATCCACACCAGGCGTCAGAATCAACTCTGCGCCGTATCCTTTCATCAATAAACGTCTTTCGATACTCATCGTCTCAGGCATCACGATAATGACTTTATATCCTTTCGCGACTCCTACCATCGACAATCCGATTCCTGTATTTCCGGAGGTAGGTTCAATGATGGTATCTCCTGGTTTCAGTAATCCATCATGTTCCGCTTTTTCTATCATACTTAGAGCAATCCGGTCCTTTACACTTCCTCCTGGATTAAAAAACTCAAGTTTCACAAATACATCTGCTGAATCTTCTGGTACGATTTTATTTAATTTGACGATTGGCGTTTTACCAATCAATTCGGTGACTGAGTTATAGATAGCTGTCATCTTCAATTCCTCCTTGTCTTTGCTCTTCCCTACTTATCATAATACAATTTGTTCATTTCTGGCGAGTGATTCGTCTTTGACTAGCAAAAAAAAGACAAAGATATACCAGATATGGTAGTTTCTTTGCCTTTTTATCTAAATCACACGTTTAGTTCTTGTCCGACTAATAAAGAATAACTGGACATGGACATGCCGTTTTTCGCCATTAGATCATCAACAGACATGCCAAATTTTTGTGCAATATCCCATAGCGTATCTCCTGATACAACTGTATATGTTTGACTACTATTTGTATCCGCACCTGTTGCCGAAGATGATGATGACGTTGAAGTCGTCGTAGTAGTAGTTGTTGTTGTACTTGTAGTTGTTGTGGTCGCCGAACCAGTTGATGGTGTATCAAAACGGGTTAAATTATAAGTATTAATCAATGAGTTCAATTTGGTTCCATAATCTGGATCGGTAGCGTAACGACCTGTCAAGTACGCTGTTGCATCATAAAAACTTGTTGTATTGCTTTTCCATACACCAGCATAATGATAATCGCCTGTTGAAAAACTGGTTGAACGAAGAACATTTGCATGGTCTTGGAAGGATTCCCAATAAGAAGAATATTTTCGGAATGGTTCATTCATCGTTACCCATTGTCCGTTTACATATTCTTTGGTTGCCATATAAACGACCTGTCCGTTATAGCTTCCTTTTACACCGAACAAATTATAATTGGGCGCACTAGCTAATCCGGAAGTACCATATGCACTTTCCAACAACGCTTGAGCGATCATGACTGAAGCATACAAGTCATTACTTGCAGCAACTTCTGATGCAGACCAGCCGATTTGATCGATAAACGCTTGAGGATCAGCGACTGTTTGAGATCCTTGTTCATCTGCATGAACACTTTGCGGTACCGCTGTAACCATCATCGGCCCAACTAAAAGACTCGTTCCAATTAAAGGAGCAATCGCTTTTTTATTGATCACCATGTTTCTTTTAGGTCTATGGTGTCGGGCACTGCGGGTCTTCAGCTCTTGCATTCAAATTCCTCCTCAAAATAAAAAAACTTAATAAAAAGTTCTCTTCTTAAAACAAACTTAATTAATTAAATTATACTTTTAATTCTCAAGAAACACAAACTAATCCGAAGAATTCTTTGTTTTGTCATTTAAATGTAATATAACAGAAAACGAAAAGTAACATTGATTTATTCTTACCACCACATAAAAAACAGCTGCCTCCAACTTGCAGACAGCTGTCTTTATCATTCAAACAATGATTGGTGTCTATGATAATTGATTGTACGTATTCACAACATTTTCTACTGTAAATCCAAACTCTTCTAAAATTTTAGCACCAGGAGCAGATGCACCGAAATGATCGATGGTAATCGTTGTTCCTTCTGTACCCACATAGCGTTCCCATCCGAATGATGCAGCAGCTTCGATCGCCACGCGTTTCTTCACTGCTTTAGGAAGTACGCTTTCTTTGTATTCAGAAGATTGTTTTTCAAACAGGTCGAAGCTTGGCATAGAGACAACAGAAACATCTTTCCCGTTTTCTGCCAATTCTTTTTGAGCTTTCACAGCTAAATCAACTTCAGAACCAGTTGCAATCAAAATACCTTCTGGTGTTTCTCCTTTAGCTGGAGAAAGAACGTACGCGCCTTTTTTGACCATTTCATCTGCTACTTCTTTTGTAGAAGGCAATACAGGAAGGTTTTGGCGGCTCAATACAAGGATAGTAGGCGCATCAGTAGTCTCCATCGCCACTTTCCAAGCAGCACGTGTTTCATTTCCGTCTGCTGGACGAATCACTTGGACACCAGGCATGCAACGAACAGAAGCTAATTGTTCAATCGGTTCGTGTGTTGGTCCGTCTTCTCCGACAGCAACGGAGTCATGTGTCAAAACGTAAACAACAGGCGTATGTTGAATCGCTGCTAAACGAACAGCTGGTCTTAGGTAATCGACAAAGACAAAGAATGTTCCGCCATAGATACGAGTTCCGCCATGAAGTTGGATACCATTCATAGCCGAAGCCATCGCAAATTCGCGAACGCCAAACCAGATGTTACGTCCTTCATAATGTTCGGGAGTAAAATCTTTATCAGCAGCTACCATTGTATTATTGGAACCTGATAAATCTGCTGAACCACCCCAGAAACTTGGTATAGCTTTCGATAATTCTTGGATGACTTCTTTACTTGAAACACGGCTTGCTTGACTGCTTCCTACTTCATAAGTTGGCAATTCTGCATCCCAGTTTTCTGGCAGTTTGCCATCAAAGGCATCTTCAAATTGTTGTGCCAATTCAGGATAAGCTTTTTTATAATTGGCAAACATTTCATTCCATGCATCTTCAGCTTTTTGTCCTTCTTCTATCATTGTTTGATGGAAGCGGGCAGCTACTTCTTCAGGAACAGTGAAGTCTGGATAATCCCATCCGTAAACTTCTTTAGCCATCTTGATACCCTCTTCGCCAAGAGGAGCACCATGAACAGCAGATGTTCCTTCTTTAGGAGCACCGTAGCCGATGACTGTTTTTACTTCGATCAACGTGGGTTTATCTGTTTCAGCTTTTGCTTGTTCAATCGCTTTAGAGATTGCTTCTAAGTCATTTCCGTCTTTCACTAAGATATGTTGCCAGCCATATGCTTCATAACGAGCACCAACATTTTCTGTGAACGCTTTTGAAGTTGGACCATCTAATGAAATATCGTTTGAATCATATAAAACGATTAATTTACCTAACTTCATATGACCTGCCATCGAACTTGCTTCTTGAGAGACTCCTTCCATCAAGTCTCCATCCCCACAAATTGCATACGTATAATGATCCATTATGTTGAAGTTTTCTTTGTTATAAGTTGCTGCAAGGTGTGCTTCTGCCATCGCCATACCAACAGCCATTGCAATCCCTTGGCCTAATGGGCCTGTAGTAGCTTCTACACCATCTGTATGATGGACTTCAGGATGTCCTGGTGTCTTAGAATCCCATTGACGGAATTGTTTCAAATCATCAATTGTCACTTGATAGCCAGCTAAATGAAGTAAACTATATAACATTGCTGACCCATGTCCTGCTGAAAGAATGAAACGGTCGCGATCAGCCCAATTTTTGGATGTCGTTGGATTTACTTTCAGGTGTTTTGTCCATAACGCATATGCCATAGGTGCTGCGCCCATCGGCAATCCAGGATGTCCTGAGTTTGCTTTTTGGACTGCTTCAATACTTAATGTACGAATTGTGTTAACGCCAAGTTGGTCAATTTTGTCAAACAAAATAACCCCTCCTATTAATTTAGGTTTTTTTTACCTTTATTTCTTACACTCTCATTCTATAAGATGTCACACGAAAAAGCAATCATTTTCAGTATTTTTTACTAAAAGTTGTCATTTCGGTTGTGTAAGCCTTTTTTCTTTTGGATTTCTTTTAATTTTTCCGGGGTCACGTCATTGCCCTCAGGATCGACGATTTTCATTCCTTCGATATGATGACGCATACCGGAACGAAAAGCTTCCAAATACTCTTTGCGCAAGTTGATTTGTTCTTGTTCTTCGGCTTTCGAGAGACCATTTTCCTTCTTTTTACGTGCGAGTTCATTGATCCGCTCTATTTTTTCAGGTGACAGCATGCTCAGTCCTCCTTTTACTCTCCTTCATATTATATAAAAACTGAAAAAAAAACAACTAGATAAACTAAATAAAATACGAACATTCGTTTGATTTAGCGCTTTTTATATGGTACTATTTATTTATCAAGTGAAAGAAGGTGTACCTTGTGGCCCGACAAACTGAATCAAGACAAATTGAAGTCTTACGTTATATCCATGAACAAGTAACCCAAAAAGGATACCCGCCAACTGTCCGTGAAATCGGGGAAGCTGTTCAGCTTTCTTCTACTTCTACTGTTCACGGTCATCTTGCACGGCTTGAAAAAAAAGGGTTTATCCAAAGAGATCCGACGAAACCTCGTGCAATCGAGTTGACAAAACAAGGTTTAGAAAAGATTGGGATTCGTCCAACAACTATTCCAGTACTTGGCGTAGTAACAGCTGGAGAACCAATTTTAGCAGTAGAGGATGCTTCGGACTTCTTTCCGATCCCTCCTAATCTTTCTTCTGAAGAAGGCAGTCTCTTTATGCTGACGATTCGTGGAGATAGTATGATCAATGCTGGAATTTTGGATGGCGATAACGTGATCGTTCGGAAGCAGGAAACGGCACAAAATGGTGATATCGTCATTGCAATGACTGCAGAGGATGAAGCGACTTGCAAACGATTCTATAAAGAAAAAAACTATTTCCGTCTTCAACCTGAAAACGACTTACTCGAACCAATCATTTTAGATCAAGTATCTATATTAGGACGAGTAGTAGGGCTCTATCGTAGTCATATCTATTAATTAGTACTAAAAAAGAAAATTGTTTAAAACCGAGTTTGAGACCATTGTCTCAAACTCTTTTTTCGCCCAAGTTCTTCTTCTTTCAAATTTTTATCACTTCCCTCTTTACAAACCGAACAAATATTCGTATACTAAATATACGAACAATTGTTCGTATAAATTAACGAGGTGAGAATTCATGAAATCAATGAGACGTCTTGGCTTAGTATTAACTGTTTTGTTTTTAGGTATTATTATTGGTAATTTCGGCATACGTCCAGCTTTACTTGTGTTTGTTCCGTTATTTACTTTGTGGTTCATGTTGTGGGATGAAAAGAAGTACCGTCAATCTGAGCGGCGCAGAATTCATGAAGATCATTTCTATCATGAACCCTACTACAGATCCAGGCAATCATAATGAGGATTGACTGCTAATTGTTCAAAAGACAAAAAGTTAAACTTTTACGAGGGTGTGACAAAAATCGGTCACATCCTTTTTTTCGAACCTTTACTGGACTTTGACTGGTTCCATTTATAAAAAAACAGCGACCCTCAAGCGTCAGAGTGCCTATCTGACTTTTGAGGGTCGCTTTAAAATCGCTTTTTCTGCTTAATATTCCATTAATGTAATAATGTCGTATCCTTTGATTTTGTCGCGTCCATGGAGATCCATCAATTCGATCAAAAATGCGCAGCCTACGACTACACCACCTAATTGTTCGATCAGTTCGATTGTCGCTTTGATCGTTCCACCGGTAGCCAGCAAATCGTCACAAATCAGCACACGCTGACCTGGTTTAATGGCATCCTTATGCAATGTCAATGTATCTGTTCCATATTCTAATCCATAAGTCACTTCGATGGTTTCTCGAGGTAATTTTCCTTTTTTGCGGACTGGTGCAAAACCGACTCCTAACTCATAAGCAACAGGACATCCTACGATGAACCCACGTGCTTCTGGTCCAACTACCATATCAATTCGTTTTTCTTTTGCATAATTTACGATTTGCTTCGTAGCTTCCCGATAAGCGTCACCATCTGCCATCAGCGGGGAAATATCTCGGAACACAATTCCTTTTGACGGATAGTCGGGAATACTGGCAATATAATCTTTTAAATCCACTCTTTGTTTCCTCCTAGGTTGTTAACCATTTCTTTATGGTAGGAATATCGCTCAAAAGCAAAAATTCCTCAACTTTGATTTTATTTAGCCGCCGCTGGTATAATTTGCTCTCAGTCAAAGGATGACTTTCTGGGCTGGCGACTTTTTGTAAAACACCGTTCTCTATTGTAACAAATTTCAATTCAAAAAACACCTGTATCATAAAAATTAATAATTTTTCAGGGATACGCAAATATTGAGCTACTGCTTTTATTTTATGACGTATATCTATTCGTTCTTGAGAATGGATCAATTTAAACAATTTTGCGTACTGTTCTCTTGTGCCTACCCCATTCAAATAAGCCTCATCAGGTGAAATCCCCATCAGATAAACACGATTGAATGAATAAGACCCAAAGACTTCTTTCAGCTTTGCTAAATCCTCTGGACAATCCATAATAACCAGAGATTTCGGTTTTCTTTTTTCAATTACTGCGTGTATAGAATCCATTCCTTCGAAAACAATCGCCGTTTCCTGGATGCGCTCCGGCACGAATTTCAACGTAGAAGAATCAAAAGCTAAATAAAGACTGTCTTCAGATGTTCGGCTCTCTTCACGGAAACGTTTTGCCCGCCAATCAAATACCTGCAGACCACCTACTGCAAAGTCAGATACCATCAGTTGCGGTTTCTTACGTCCATTCCATTCATTGATCGAAAGCTTTCCTACTACATCTACTAGATTATTCAGCAGTTCTTCTTCTTGAGTTCCAAAACCAAAAGCGACCGCATCAAGCTGACTAGATTCATCGGAAAGGACAAATTTCAGATGCTGTTGGTTTGCTCCGATTCTTTTGACATTCGCTGCTTGGACTTGCCGAAATAAAAATTGAGGTAAAGGATTATCTGTACCAAATGGCGCTAATAATTTTAGTTCATCAATACGCTCTACTGTTACTTCATTCGGAAGTAGCACTTCATCAATTCTTAATTCAGGTCCTCTTGTCAAATCGATTTGACGATCGACTATATATTGGTTCATCTTCTCCTGTAGTATTGTGACATTTTCACTTGGCATCGTTAACCCGACTGCTGCATGATGTCCTCCAAAATAAGTAAATAAATCCCGCATCTGGTCAAGCATTTCAAAAAGGTTCAAGGCTTCAATACTACGTCCAGAACCTTTAGCTGATCCGTCTTCTTTTAAAGTAAGAACAAGCGTTGGTTTACCAGTTTCGTTCATTATTTTTCCTGCAACAATACCTAAAACACCTTCATGCCATCCTCGGTTTACCAATAGATGGATATGATTCTCCTTATTGACCATTGCTAATGCTTCTTCTGTTATCTGCTCTACGATTGCTTTTCTTTCTTCATTGATTTCATTCAATTTTTTTGCTTGAATGGATGCCTCTTCTTCGTCAAACGTTGCAAGCAATGAAACGGCAGGTCGCGGGTCACCCATCCGACCAATAGCATTTAGTCTGGGCGCAATCGAAAAGCCGATCGTTGTTTCGTCTGCATCTCTCATTTTTACGCCACTTTCTTCAAACAGCGCCTGAAGTCCTATCCGTTCTGAATGATGGATGGCATCGATGCCTAATGCAACAAGGATTCGATTCTCATCAGTCAATGAAACTAAATCGGCGATCGTTCCTATCGCTACTAAATCCAAAAATTCTGCAGGTGGTTCTTCCAACAATGCAGAAGCTACTTTGAATGCTACTCCGACTCCTGCCAGATCTGGAAATGGATATTGCCCCGCTGGATGACGAGGATGAACAATCGCATAGGCGTCTGGTAATTTCTCAGGTAGCTCGTGATGGTCTGTAATGATCACGTCTACACCAGCTTGCTGAGCATATGCTACCGCATCATTTCCTGCTACCCCGTTATCAACAGTGATGATCAGCTGGATGCCTTCTTGGATCTTTTCTTGGTATACCGATTGGTTCGGTCCATACCCATGCACAAATCGATTTGGCAAAAATACTTCTACTTCTGCGCCAAGTAATTCCAGTGTTTCTTTCATTACCGTTGCACTGGTGATTCCGTCTGCATCATAATCACCGTAAACGAGGATTTTTTCTCCACTGATTACAGCTTCTTGTATTCGACTGATTGCTTTATCCATATCGTGCATCAGATACGGATCATGTAGTTCTTGTTCTTTTGGATGTAAAAATCGGTTGATATCCTCTTCCTCATGGTAACCTCTTTGCCACAGTAACTTACCGACAAATGGAGATAATTTCAGTTCACGAATCATTTGGAGAAAGGATTCAGAAGGCTCTGTCTCGCTTAACTTCCAATCAAAATTTGCTTGTCTCACTTTCTCACTCCTAACTTAGTTATTATAGCAAAGGAAATCAGCAAAAAAAAGCAGAAAGAAAGAATAAAAATAGATCAGATCCGCTAGACTGATGTTCAGCAGGACCCGATCTTTTATACGACCATTTATGAAATATCCCTATTAGTCAAAATAATTGAAGCTTTGTTTTGGCGCTTGCGTTTTTTGTTCTTCCGGTGCTTTCAATTGACTGATTTGTGCTGTTTTCGCTTGTAATTCCGCCTGATAAGCAGCTTCTAACTCTGCGCGTTCGTTTCTAAACTCGCGTTGTTGTTCTTCTTTTGCTTCTTCAATTTTCTTTTGCAGATCTGTTTGGTATTCTGATATTTCCTGAGTCAGCTGCTTGATTTGCTTTTTTTGCTGCCATAGTGTTGCCGAAGCAGTCAAGAATACAATCAGTGCACCAATCAGCGCAGAACCGATAATCACTAAGATCAACGGTGCAGAAAAGGAAGTGAAGCCAAAACTTACAGGGACATTTTTATTGTTCAATACAGCAAAAAGAACAATAATCAAAACTAAGATAAATCCAAGAATCACATTGCTTTGCTTTTTCAATTCCTCCACCTACTTTTTGTTAAAAATTCCGCTGGCTAAATAATCACCAATCGTTGGAAACAGCGTATAAAATTTTGATGCAACTTCTAAAATAAACGGTTGATTGATTTCTCGTTTTGGATGTCTCATATTGCGGACGATCATTTTTGCCAACTTAGTAGGTTCTAAAACGATTTGCCCGACTTTTTCCAAATAGCTTCCGCTTGGATCAGCCTTGTCAAAGAAATCTGTCTCGATTGGACCAGGATTTACTGTCGTAACAGCTACACCAAGTGGTTTCAATTCTAATCGCAAGGCGTTGGAAAAGCCAAGGACTGCAAATTTCGTGGCAGAATAAACCGTTGATTTTGCAGTTGCCATTTTCCCAGCCATTGAGGCGATATTAATAATATGTCCTTGTCTTCTTTCTGCCATATCGATCGCAAATTTTTGTGTCAAAACCATCATTCCTAAGATATTGACTTCAAACATATCGTACGCTTTTCCAAGATCGAATGTAAGGAAGTCCTCGAAAATACCAAATCCAGCATTGTTTACCAGAATATCGACACGTCCAACTTCTTCCATTACTTTTTCATATAGTTCATCCACACTATAAGGATCGCTGACGTCTACTTTGAAAGCATAAGCCTCTTTGCCGCTCAAGCGTCTGCACTCATCTCTGACACCTTCTACAAATGCCATTCTTCGTGCGCAACTTATAACGATTGCTCCTTGCTTTGCTGCTTCATAACAGATTTGCGCGCCTAGACCACCTGAACTACCTGTTACTAAAACAACTTTATCTTCTAAATTCATGCCTCATCCTCCTCACGAAATGGTATCTCAATGCTATCAAAATCTTTCATGATCGTCGTGTTTTCAAACACTTCTTTTGCTTCTTTTTCAAGCTCTAGAGCTGCTTTTCCTAAATATCTTGCACTGATATGAGTAAGCAACAGCCGTTTTGCCTGCGCTTCTTTTGCAACTTCAGCAGCTTGATGAGTCGTAGAATGGAAATAGTTATGCGCCATTCTTGCTTCATCTTTATTAAATGTGCTTTCATGTACCAAAATATCACTGTTTTCCGCAAGCACAACAGAATTATGTGTTTTTCTCGTGTCGCCTAAAATAGTCACGATCCGCCCTTTTTTATTTGGGCCTACGAAATCTTTTCCATTGATCGTCCGACCATCTTCTAGTTGGATCGTTTCCCCTTGCTTCAGCTTGCCGTACAGTGGTCCAGCCGGAATGCCTAATTCTTTCAGACGATCCACCTGCAATTCTCCTTTATGATCATGTTCAACCACACGATAACCGAAACTGTCGATTCCATGATTTAGTTTTTTTGCATAAACAGAAAATTGCTGATCAGTAAAAATCGGGTCTGTTTCATTTAACTCGATGAATTTCAGCGGATAACTTAACCGTGTTTGCGAAATGCCTAAAGAGACTTTTATGTATTCCTCTATCCCTTTTGGCCCGTAAATCTCTAATGGCGTATCCCCACCTTGAAATGAACGGCTGCTGATGAGTCCGGGAAGCCCAAAAATATGATCGCCGTGTAAATGTGTAATGAAAATTTTTCCGATTTTTCTCGGACGGATAGTCGTTCGCAAAATCTGCATTTGCGTGCCTTCACCACAGTCGAATAACCAAACTTCATTACGTTCGTCTAAAAGTTTCAATGCTATACTTGTCACATTTCTATGTTTTGCAGGAACACCTGCGCCTGTTCCTAAAAATTGTAATTCCATAATCTACCTGACTTTCTTTAAGTTCCTCTTTAATTTTAGGGGAAAAAGATAGGATAATCAACCGTAAGTCGAGAAAGGCTTCAAATAAAAACGATGTTCCTCTGTGATAACGTTTTCTTTAAACTCCATTGTAAAAACAGCAGCGAACCCTTTTGAGATTCTCTGCTGTTTTTATTAATTTGAAGATTCGGAACTCTCATTGTCATCGGAAGATTGCGGATGTTTGTCCTCCCAAGTCTTTTGGGCAGCTTCTTTCGCCTGCTTTTCGGCTTCCTTCGCATCATGCACATCTTTTTCGACATCTTCATAATCCAAACGGGTAATTTCTCCGCCTAATTCCATCATCACTAATTGATTCAATGGACGATTGTCTTCTTCATCCGCAATCAAAATCAGTCCTGTAGCTCCTTCACCGATTTTATTTCCTACAAAGTCGAACACAGTCTGAGCATCTTTTATTTCTTTTGCATCTTGTGTCGCACCGATCATCCCTCCAGCAAACCATCCTAATAAAATCCCCAGCGGCCCACCTAATACACCAACCAACATACCAATCAACCCACCAGTAGAAGATTTGTTATTCCCAGTAAAGTCGATAAAATCTTCTATTTTGAATTGATGGGTTCCATTGGGATCATGGCTGACAACGGCCATCTGTTCTCCTTTGATCGAACGAACAGCATGTAGTTTTTTGATTTCCGAAAATGCCTGATATGCTTGGCTTTCTACTTGAAAATTTAAAATGATTACTCGCTTGCTCATTGAAAACGCCCCTTTCATACCTTCTTGTTATTTATTTTACCTTTAATTGTAAAATAAGAAAAGAAAAGCACTCTTTCCTACCCAATAAAAAAGGAGAATGGCCTCAGCCATACTCCCCTTAGATTTGAAACTATATTTTTTGGTATTTGTTTTTATTTGTTTGCCTATTCGACAAATTCAAATTCAAATTCACCGATACGGACAAGGTCGCCATCTTTCGCCCCACGTGCCCGAAGTGCCTCATCCACACCCATACCACGTAATTGACGAGCAAAACGCATTACCGTTTCATCATGATCGAAATTCGTCATTTGGAATAATTTTTCGATCTTCTCACCGGATAAGATCCACGTTGCATCTGAATCACGATCGATTTGGAACTCAGGACCTTCTGGATTGAATCCATAGTGTACAGTTTCTTCTTCCAGTTCTTCCTCGTACAATGGGAATTCTGGCGTTACTTCTAACAAGTCTGCTGTAGCATTCAATAACGCATCCAATCCTTGTCGAGTCACTCCAGAAATTGGAAATACTGGGATATCATCAGCGAATTCGTCTTCTTTTTCCTTGTTCAGCTGTTCTTTGAATTTCACTAGGTTTTCCTGTGCATCCGGCATATCCATTTTGTTAGCCACGATGATTTGCGGACGCTCTAACAAGCGTAAGTTGTAAGTAGATAATTCTTTGTTGATGGCAAGATAGTCTTCGTAAGGATCTCGTCCTTCCATCCCACTCATATCGATCACATGTAAAATAACTCGCGTTCTTTCGATATGACGAAGGAATTGTGTACCTAGTCCAACACCTTGCGAAGCTCCTTCAATCAACCCTGGCAAGTCTGCTGCGGCAAAACTTCTGCCATCACTTGTAGTAACCATTCCCAAGTTAGGGACGAGTGTCGTGAAATGATAAGCGCCGATCTTTGGACGAGCAGATGAAATCACAGATAGCAAAGTCGATTTTCCAACAGATGGAAAGCCTACAAGCCCAACGTCTGCCAATACTTTCAATTCCAGTTCGATTTTTCGTTCTTGTCCTGGTTCCCCGTTTTCAGCAATTTCCGGTGCAGGGTTCCGAGGAGAGGCAAACCGGATATTTCCTCGTCCGCCACGTCCCCCTTTCGCCACAACTAGTGTTTGACCATTTTCAATCAAATCTCCTAAAAGAGCACCAGTCTCTGCATCTCGGACAGTGGTTCCTTGCGGTACTTTCACATAGGTATCTTCTGAACCACGGCCGTGCATCCCTTTACTCATTCCATTTTCACCTGGCTGCGCTTTGAAATGGCGATTAAAACGAAAGTCCATCAATGTACGCAAACCTTCATCGACGATCAAGATGACATCACCGCCACGACCACCGTCTCCACCAGCCGGTCCGCCGTCAGGAACGTATTTTTCGCGACGAAATGCAACCATTCCGTCTCCGCCCTTGCCAGCTTTCACATCGATCGTTACTTGATCTAAAAACATGGACATAATTAAGTCCTCCTATTATTCAATTTATTTATTTGACTGCCTGAATTTCCACAATAAACAAAAGTCTTCCTTATTTTATCGGTGAAATCTGTTTTTGTCTATCATTTCAGCAAAAAGATTGATTGCCTTCTTCTTTTTTTATTATTTGGTAAGGTTTCCAACCATTTTTCTGCTATCGAGTATAATTTTTTGACAAAATATGCTTTGCGTAGCAGAATAACAGTGTATTAATTGTATTAATTGAGGATGCCGTTTCATAGCACCCCTAATAAAGGAGGAACTTTTGATATGACAGTAAAAGTAGGTATTAACGGATTTGGGCGTATCGGCCGTCTGGCTTTCCGCCGCATCAAAGAAGTATCAGATGATATTGAAGTAGTAGCAATCAACGACTTAACAAGTCCAACTATGTTAGCACAATTATTGCAATTTGACTCTACTCACGGTACTTATCCTGGCACAGTTACTGCAACAGAAGACTCAATCGTAGTGGATGGCGAAGCAACACGTGTTTATGCAGAACCCGACGCAAGCAAAATCCCTTGGGTAAAAGAAAACGGTGTAGATATCGTACTAGAATGTACTGGTTTTTATACATCTGAAGAAAAAGCGAAAGCGCATTTAGATGCTGGTGTCAAACGAGTAGTTATTTCTGCCCCAGCTGGTGCAATGAAAACTATCGTCTATAACGTCAATGATGATACATTAGATGAAAACGACCGAATCATCTCAGCAGGTTCATGTACAACAAACTGTTTAGCACCTATGGCTTATTTCTTGAATAATGAATTTGGGATCGAAGTTGGTACAATGACAACAGTCCATGCCTACACTTCAACCCAAATGCTGTTAGATGGACCAGTAAGAGGCGGTAATTTACGTGCTGCTCGTTCAGCTGCTGACAACACTATTCCACATTCTACTGGTGCTGCAAAAGCAATCGGCTTAGTTATCCCTGAGTTACAAGGAAAATTACAAGGACATGCGCAACGTGTTCCAGTCGTTGATGGTTCATTAACTGAATTAGTTTCAGTATTGAAAACCAAAGTAACTGCTGATCAAGTAAATGAAGCAATCAAAAAACACACAGTTGACAATCCTTCATTTGGGTATGATGATCGTCAAATCGTTTCTAGCGATGTCATTGGCACAACTCAAGGTTCAATCTTTGATCCAACCCAAACAGAAGTAACAACTGCTGGCGATTTCCAACTTGTCAAAACTGTTGCATGGTATGACAATGAGTACGGATTCACTTGCCAAATGATTCGCTTACTAGAAAAATTCGCTAACTTGTAATTTAATAAATCAAACAATAAAACAAGCCATTGACTGGATCCAGTCAATGGCTTGTTTCTTTTTACCCTCTTGCTTTTAAACTAGTTCAATGAACATATTGGCTTAAAAATTGTTGGACTACTTGCTGATACTTTTTAGGATCTGTCTTGTATGCTTCCGCATGCTCGGCTCCTTTTACAACATACTTTTCTTTTGGCCCCTTCGTTGCACGATAAACCTTATCCAACATTTCAAATGGTACAAATGTGTCTGCGTCTCCATGTATAAATAGCATCGGACGCTGGTTTTTCTTCAATTGATCCACTGCACTTGCCTCACCGAAAAAGTAGCCGGCACGGACTTTTGTCACTAGACTCGTTACTTGCATAAGCGGAAACGCTGGAAGACTAAACATATCGTCTAGCTGATACGCAAGCTCATCATGGACAGAAGAATAACCGCAATCTTCAATAATTGCTTTTACGTTATTTGGTAATTTTTCTCCGCTAGTCATCATGACAGTTGCTGCCCCCATGCTGACACCATATAGAACGATTTCTTGCGAGTTTCCATTTTCTTCTAACACTTTGTTGATCCACTGCACATAGTCTTTGCGCTCTGGCCATCCAAATCCAATATAATCCCCTTCGCTTTTTCCATGCCCTCTTGCATCTGGAACAAGGACATTGTAGCCCATATCATGGAACATCTTTGCATAATTGGTCATCGTTTCAGCATCTCCCATGTAGCCATGAGCAACTAGAGCTGTTTTTTCACTTTTCGTTTCAGCAGGAAGATAAATCGCTGATAATTTCAGACCGTCTTTCGAAGTGATTGTCCAATTGCTTCGGTTCTCTTTTGAACTAAACCACTTATGTGCATCCGTTTCTTTGGATGTCTGTGTTGTACCTGGTGTATCTTCATCTAAAAAGTCTTTCTCAGACGGCACGACAGCATAATTATAAAAATAATTCCCTACAAACAATAGCGCAACGATTAGAACTAGGGCAACACCTAGAAGGATTTTCATCCAAAGTTTCATAAATTATCCATCTCATTTCTCTTTTTTCATCTAACCTTGAATTAGTATAATCAAAGAATCTCTACTATGCAATGTTCATTTTTATAACCTATAAAAAAACAAAATAAAAAAGCAGAAATAACTGGCTATTTCTAGCGGATTATTTCTGCAGCAACTCATTATCTATTTTTTATTTTCAATTAATTTGAAGCTTGACCAAGGTTTCAAAAAATCAAGGAGGAACAGTTCGTCATCAGAAATTCTTCCTACGACATTGACCCGTCCGTCATTTTTCATGTCCTTCAAGGCGATTTGTGTTTCTCCCTTATATTGACCATACCCTTCATTATCAATCAGCACATCACCATGATGCATATCTCGCGTATTGTGAGGTGGAAAATCTTTTTCTTTATAATATACACGAGTCATCGTCGAACGAAGGATATACTCTGAGCGATCTCCTCGATAACTGTGGAGATTGTCAAACAAGCAGATTCGTTCGTTTTCTGTAATCCCTTCTTCCGTATCTACTTTCAATGTTGGATAATCTGCATTAAATGCTGCTGCCATTTCTTTCAATTCTTCTTCGCTTGCATACGCATTTCCAATAGAAATATCATCAATCAGCCCTGTAAGGATCAAATGCTTCACTTGTGTAGCAATCTCAAGGTCTCGGTGATCTTCTAGTGTGCACAAGCCATCTTGTGTAGGCCAAGGGCCAAACTCAGCGGATTGCGAATTGACGAACGTCATCGTATTCAAATTATATTTTCTAAATTTTTCTGAACAAAAAACAAAATGGTCGTAGCCTAAACCAGAATATCGATGAGGATAAAAATTATGAGAACCTAATAAATTATCCGTGTTTGGCGAATAACTCATGATGTTGTCAACATAATTCGTGCCCGAACTCATATTGATCTCGATTTTGATACCGAAAGGATTACGCGTCATTTTTGCTTCTTCTGCTCCGGTGAACCCGATATCCAAGCGAACTCCATAGGCACCCATCTTATGGAAAAAGGATAAGTCATCGTAAGAAATCTCCAACTGTTCAAATAACGCTGGATTGATATCTACCATTACTTCCATGCCTAGGCTATTCGCATAATCAACTACTTCTTTAAATTCTGAAAGAACTTTTTCTTTGTCGTCGTTGATCTGCAGTAAACTGGTAAAAACCCGTTTATACCCATACTTATGAGCTAAATCCAAGTACGCTTTGTCCTTTTCAAATGTTGATCGTTCTGGATAAATCGAGATTCCTAATTTTCCCATATTACCATTTCCTCCTGCATCTTTTCGTTTTTGTATCCACTTACATTATAGCAAAGACAAAATAAATGGTCTACACCTTTTCTTTTTCTTTTAAAATAAATGATAAATTCCAATAATTTAAGTAGGTATTTCTCCTCTATTTTGTTATCATTAAAGATAACAAAACAGTAAATTGGAAAGGAATATTTATGAAGAAAAATAAAGTTATTTTAAGTATTAGTTTAGCTGCAGCATTATTGTTTGCTGCTGGTTGTTCCGCAAACAGTACGACTTCTCCTAGTTCATCGGCTGAAAGTTCAAAGAGTACATCCACTGCGGAAAGTACAACTGCCAGTAGTGTCGATTTGAATGCATTGGAATTGTCACAATTGACGAAAGATGTAGCTGAAAATGAGGATTTGGTCGAAATGGTGACAAATAAAGGCACAATCAAAATCAAATTATTCCCTGAATATGCACCTAAAGCAGTTGAAAACTTTATGAGACACGCAAAAGATGGTTACTATAATGGCCTGACTTTTCACCGCGTCATCAAAGATTTCATGATCCAAGGCGGTGATCCTAAAGGCGATGGCACTGGAGGCGAAAGTATTTGGGGAGAAGGATTTGAGACAGAGATCAACAACCACCTTTACAACATAAGAGGTGCGTTATCTATGGCTCGCTCACAAGATCCTAACAGTAACGGCAGCCAGTTCTTTATCGTTCAAAATTCAGATGATATGCATGATGGTCTTTTAAAAGATGATTACCCTCAAGCGATTATCGATGCTTATAAAAACGGCGGTTATCCTTCCCTGGATGGTCAGTACACTGTCTTCGGTCAAGTGATTGAAGGAATGGATGTCGTGGATGCTATTGCAAATGTCGAAACAGATAGTTCAGACAAACCAAAAGAAGAAGTAAAAATTGATAAAATCAATATACTGCAAGAAGCAAAATAAACAGAACATAAAAATGACGTCTGAATCTAGCAAATATGACAAAATGTGCTAGATTCAGACGTCTTCTTTTTACATAAGAAAGCAAGTAAATATCCTTCTATTTTTCTATAACAACTTTTTTATGATCAAGCATTTTGGTTGACGATGAACGTGAACTCACACTCACAGACTTTTTTATCATCTACATATGCTGCAGATAACGCTGTACCGACTGACCCCTTCATTTTGGTGATTTCAAAATGACATTTCAGTACATCTCCTGGAACAACTTTTTGACGGAATTTGGCCTTATTGATTCCACCGATATAAGCTCGTTTTCCTAGGAACTCTTCTGATTTTAGGATAAGGATCGAACCTGCTTGTGCCAGTGTTTCTAGGATCAACGCACCCGGCATCACTGGATTGTCAGGAAAGTGACCTTGGAAAAAATCTTCATTGATCGTTACATTTTTTGTCGCAACAATCTTTTTTCCTGGTTCTAATGTATCTACATAATCAATATAACAAATAGGATAACGATTAGGGATCAAGTCCATTACTTCAGTAGCAGATAATACATAAGACATAATTAAACTCCTTCTTTCAGGCGATTGCCATTTTCATTACTTTGACTATCAAAGTATCATATTCCTAAATATTTAGCAATCTTTTTTTAATTTAAGAAAAAATAGTTTGACAATCAAAACATTTTGACTAATAATTAAGAAATCAAGAAGTTATTTTAGCTATTATTTTCTATTTTTTACGACTATCAAATTTTTATCAGAAACAAAGGAGAGTCATTATGTCATTTCTAGAAGGAAAAAAAATCGTCATCATGGGCGTCGCTAACAAAAAAAGCATTGCTTGGGGGTGCGCTGAAGCAATGTTGAAACAAGGGGCAGAGATTATCTATACTTACCAAAATGAACGAATGAAAAAATCATTAGTCAAATTGGTCGGCGAAGAAGCATTCACTGTAGAATGTGATGTTTCTAGCGACGAAAGCATCGAAAAAGCAATGAATGCCATCGGTGAATATGCTGGAGAGATCCACGGCCTTGTCCATGCAGTTGCTTACGCCAACAAAGAAGAATTGTCTGGAAATGTGTCTGATATTTCCAGAGACGGCTATCAATTAGCTCAAGATATCAGTAGCTACTCTTTGATTGCTGTATCAAAATACGCACAACCGTTTCTTGCACCAAATAGCGGAATCGTTAGCATGACTTATCTAGGTTCAGAGCGCGCAATCCCGAATTATAACATGATGGGTATCGCGAAAGCTTCTCTTGAAGCAGCTATCCGTTATTTGGCAGCTGAGTTCTCACCTAAAGGCATCCGAGTCAATGGTATTTCAGCTGGAGCAATCAAAACATTAGCTGTTACAGGGGTTAAGGACTATCAAAAACTGATCCAGTTATCTGAATCTCGTACGCCTGATCAGCAAGGTGTAACGATCGAAGAAGTCGGTAATGCTTGTGCTTTCTTGATCAGTCCTCTTTCCAGCGGGATCATCGGTGATATTATCTACGTTGACAAAGGTGTCCATCTTTCATAATCCTTTTGTTACATTCTTTAAAGTAAAACATATAAAAATCAGGAAAAAACTTTTTAAAGTCTCTTCCTGATTTTTTCTTTTTTTACGTTTTTTCAACTTATTACTTTGAAATTACTCCACGACTTCAATCCAGCCTTCTGGTGCTTCTATGTCCCCGAATTGAATACCTGTCAATTCATCATACAACCGCTTTGTTACTGGTCCTACTTCCGTTTCGCTATAAAATACATGCAGATTATTATTGTGGTAGATCCCACCAATCGGAGAAATAACAGCCGCTGTACCACATGCACCAGCTTCTGCAAATTGATCTAGATCATCAATGAAAATATCTCCTTCTATTGCTTGAAGTCCTAGTCGTTCTTCAGCTAATTGCAGCAAAGAGTATTTCGTGATACTTGGTAAGATAGATGGCGATTGTGGAGTGATGAATTTTCCATCTTTCGTAATCCCAAAGAAATTTGCTGCCCCTACTTCTTCGATTTTCGTGTGTGTGGCTGGATCAAGATAAACACAATCTGAGTAATCCAGTTCTTTTGCTTCTGTTCCTGGAAGTAAACTTGCTGCGTAATTTCCGCCGACTTTTGCTGCGCCTGTTCCCTTAGGAGCAGCACGATCATAATCAGATACAATAAAGTTCGTTGGTTTTAGCCCACCTTTGAAATACGCTCCTACTGGCGTACAGAAGACGACAAATAAGTATTCTGGAGCAGGATGGACACCGATGTTTTCACCGACCCCAATCAGTAAAGGACGCAAGTATAATGTAGCGCCTGTTCCATAGGGAGGCACGAAAGCTTCATTTGCTTTTACCACTTGCTTAACAGCATCAACGAACATTTTTTCAGGGACCATCGGCATCAGCAAGCGTCTAGCACTTTGATTCATCCGCCGACTATTTTGTTCAGGTCGAAAGAGATTGACCTTCCCGTCTTTTCGACGATAAGCTTTTAGACCTTCAAAACATTGCTGACCATAATGAAGCGCTGGAGATCCTTCATGAATCGTCAGGTAATTATCTTCTGTCAATTCCCCTTCTTCCCATTGTCCGTCTTTCCATTTGGCAATGAAACGCCAAGGAGTTTTGATATAAGAAAATCCTAAATTGTTCCAATCGATTTGCATATACTTACCACCTTCGTTATTTTCTCCACATTTTATCATTATCCATATTATTTGTCATTTTATTTTCAGCTTTTTTCCTTCATTATAGTTATTTTTGCTATTTCCTTTTTTGAAAACTTCTTGGTACAATACAGAAAGAATCAAATTTTAGAAAAGAGGATTTTATGTTTTCATTATTAGCAACTGCCGGTACGACAGACTCTTCTGGCGAGACATTGACAGATCAAGCTGTCAGCAAAGTAAATGCGTTTCAGCGGTTTTGGGACGGGATTGATTGGGACGCCATTTTGGCTGCCTTTATCCAAAAAAGTTTATATCTGATTTTTTTGATCGTCCTTTTTTGGATTCTTCACCGTGTGGGAAAATATCTGATTGATAAGTCTTTTAATCAGTATTCTAAAAAAGCCATTCTAAACGAGAGCCGCTTAAAGACTTTACATAGTCTTTTAAATACTATTTTTCATTATACCCTTGGTTTCTTCTTTATCTATGCAATTTTATCTGCTATCGGTGTACCGATCGGTTCACTTTTGGCTGGTGCCGGAATTGCAGGTGTGGCGATCGGCCTTGGTGCACAAGGGTTCATGAGTGATGTTATTACCGGATTTTTTATTATCATGGAACAACAGATGGATGTTGGAGACTACATCAAGTTAGCAAACTTAACGATTGAAGGAACCGTCGTATCTGTTGGTATCCGTACCCTTCAGCTGAAAGCAACGGATGGTACTGTCCATTTCATCCCGAATCGAAACATCACCACGATCAGCAATCTCTCTCGTGCAAATATGCAAGTACTTTTAGATATCCGGATCGTTCCTGAAGAAGGATATGACAAAATCTATGAGATCATTGATCGAGTAAATCAGACATTAGCTGAAAAATACCAAGAAGAGCTTCAAACTGAACCTTCCATCTTTGGTTTAGTGGATCTTGGTAATAGTAATTTTGCTATTCGAACGGTCTGCTACGCATTGAACGGAAAACAATATGCCTTAAAAGAAGAGTTCTTGAGCTCCTATGTCAAAGAATTGACAGCTTCTGGTTTCACGATCCCGAACAGTCCGATTGCTGTCGGAAAATAATTTGGTCAAACGATGCAACGAATCTCACTAAAAAGAGCGTGGGACAAAAGTAAAGAACACTTTTGTCCCACGCTCTAAACACGTATAAACAGCGGAAGCAGAAGCAACTCCTTCGGAAATAAGCTGAAATTCACAAAAATTCGAAAAGCAATTTTCGTGAATTCCTTCTTATTTCTTGGAGTTAAACGCTTCTGTCCCAGCCTCTTTCCTACGATTAGTCAAGTAAAAGGTGTAAGAAAAATAGCTCATAAACGAAAGCGACAAAATCAAGGCACACCAAATAAAGCCTCGTTCGTAAAAAATTTTCGATCTGGGCAAAGAAGTGGTATACTGTAAGTGGTTTAGTTAATGGTCCACTGAGACCGCGTACGCATAGTCGTACTCTGTATGTGCCCTAACCATAGCGTGCATACATTTCAGAAGCTTGTTCATACAAGCAACTGTGGCAACCTTATCTTTCTTAGGGATAGGTTGCTTTTTTAATTTGTAGTAATAATCGACAATATGATTAGGAGCTGCGCGTTGCTGGCGAATCATATTTCGAATGGTGAAGAAAATAATTTTCCGTGCTTTGGGATTACCACGCTTATTGATGCGGTCTTGGCCAGTATACTTACCTGATTGATACCGTCGGATGTCAATTCCGACAAAGGCATTCAATTGTTTATGGGTTTTAAATCGTGTGATATCTCCTAATTCACCGAGCAATAAAGCGGCTGTGAGTGCGCCGATCCCAGGGAACGTTTGGTACAACAAAAAGCAAGGAGAGCCTTCGGCTTTTTTGATCATTTGTGTCGCCAGTGCTTCTTTTTGTTCGAGTAAATCTTGGAGAAGTTCGGCGTAATAAATCGTTTTTTGACAGTGGATACTGTCTTTTTGAACAGCTGGGTAGGCACACTGTGCATAGTGGATGATTTGATCTGCCTTTTGCTCGGCACGATTCGCGGAGATTTTTTTCCGTGTTTCGTTGATTAGTTTATTTTTTATTTTTGTCCGAGTAGATGCCAATACAAAATCTGGATGGGGAAAAAGACGGATCAATGTCAATGCGTAAGGGGTCAGCCTGTTTGAAAAGAACTGTTCAAGCTCTGGAAAAGTCAACTGAAGGCAGTTGTGTAAATCCATGCGCAGACGAGTGATTTTCTTCTCAATCTCTTGATAAAAACGGGCTAAATCGCGCATCTCTAAGTAAAAATTGCTTTGTACTTCTTTTGGCTGACGTTGATTTTTAAGATGAGTCTGTGCGAGCCGGTGGGCATCCGATTTATCTGTTTTCCAACTGCGTAAGGTGCTTTCTTCCATCTGTTTTTTCGCTTCTAACGGGTTTAACAAACAGTAAGAAAAGTGATGATCTTGAAAGAACTTTTCGACTGGTCTGGAATAAATCCCCGTTGCTTCAAAAACAATCAATGGACGTTCAGGCAAGTGCTGGATCTCTTCGAGTAATGCATGAAATCCTCTTTGAGTGTGTTCGATCTCGTCTTCAAATAAGCAGGTGTCGTCTTTGTATAGGACACTGTAGCTGTGTCCCATTGAAACATCTAATGCAAGAATGTAAGGCATTTGTATTCCTCCTTTTTAAGTTTTGAAAGAACTTTACTGCTTCATTTCGATTCCAATTTCCTATACACGGGCCCATGGCCCCAACATACGTAAACCTGATTCTAAAATGACAGTAAAGAAGTTCGGTTTTTGATAGGGACTCGTAGTCCTCAAGGCTTTGTTCGAACTTTCTTTCACTCTTCACTATAATCTAAAAATAGAAAATAGAGGAGAACATCATTCGTCAATGATGTTCCCCTCTAATCTTAGTATGTTTTTCAAGATAAAGTCAAAACTGGTACGCTTTTGTTTCTACTTATTTTTTGATTATCTTTCAGTTTCTCGTTCTTTAGCTCACAATATCGATTTGTTCTTTTAATTCTTCGATTTTCGGAGACAATATATTGCGACGTTCTAATTCATGCACCATGAAGTTTACGGCTTTAAGCAGCTCTTTCCTTGTGATGATTCCTTTGAAAGCCCGTTCTTCTGTGACAACCGGTAAAAAAGGCGAATCAACTAACAAATGGAGTACTTCTTCTAGTTCCCAATTTTCATCAATCGTCGGAACATCCGTTTCTGTTACATCAGCAACTGTTAGTCCTTCTAACGGATCCATGCTGATTGTTTGCAAGTCAATCATTTTATTGACCACATCTGATAAACTTACTAGTCCTACAAAGTGATCATCTTTTCCTAATACAGGAATCTTGGAATAACCGACCTTCGATAAGACAAGTAAACCATGGGATAATGGATGATGATACATAACATTTGCCACATTTTCTGCAGGAATCAAAAACGTTTCCTGATTTTCCAGCAGCATTTCTCTTACTATAGGTCCAATCATCTGATGGCCTCCATTTCTATTTCATTCAACACTACTATTTTACCGAAACCGGATGCAAAATTCACAAAATAAAGCTTATTTTTATTAAAAATTAGAGTTTTTTTATTCAGCGCTCTCTCGAAAAAGAAAAGGCCAACTCTTCAACTGCCTGATGGGCACGGTTATAGTATTGAACAGAAATTTGGTCCTCTAAACTTTCAATAAGAGCATATGATGGGATTTGGATCGGGCCTCTAGGTTGAGAAATGCTTCCAGGATTCAAAAACAGGATTTTCTGATCTATCTCACAGCCTATTTGATGGGTATGACCAAAAAACACCATATCGGCATTTGCAGCTCGAGCTTCGATTGCTAACTGTGTCAAACCAAATCGAACATTCGATAAATGGCCATGAGTCATGAATACTGTATCCTGACCAGTTTGGATCACTTTTTTCTGTTCGAATCCTGGTCCATAATCACAATTACCTTGAACCACTTGGAATGTATCCCATAATGGGTCAGAAGCTTCTAATTCCGAATCACCACAATGGAAAAAGATGTCCACTTCAGAACGATAACGATCTACTAAGTCAACGAGGATATCTCTGTCTCCATGATTATCACTTACTACTAAATACCGCATCTATCTCTCTCCTTCCAGCCATTGTTTCCACTCGGCACTCAATTTTTTCATTGCTTGAGCCCGATGACTGATCTTGTTTTTTTCTTCGCTCGATAATTCTGCTGCTGTTTGTTTCTTACCTTCTGGGATAAATAAAGGATCATACCCAAAGCCATTTTCGCCAGATGGTATACGGGCTACTCGACCGGGCCATTCCGCTTCTACTACGAGGCTGTCTTTTTTGGGTGCCGCGAATACTAATGTACAATGGAATTGTGCTGTTCTTTTTTCATCCGGCACATCTGTCAATTCATATAATAATTTGGCGTTATTCCCCGCATCACTTTTTTGTTCCCCTGCAAAACGTGCAGAATAGATTCCTGGCATACCGCCTAACGCATCCACTTTCAAACCTGAATCATCTGCTAAGACTGGTTGATCAAGCAATTGTGCAATCGTTTCTGCTTTTAATCGGGCATTTTCTTCAAATGTGCTGCCAGTTTCTTCCACATCTGGCAATTCAGGATAGTCAAGTAATGTTTTTACATGATATCCCGCTTCTTTGAACATATTTCGAAACTCTTCTGCTTTTCCTGGATTTCTTGTCGCAATGATAATTGTTTTTGTTTCTTCTATCCGCTCATTATCTTGAGCAAATTCTGTTAGCAAAGCATGTTTTTGCTCTTTGATCAAATCTTCAATCGCGTTTTTTCCAAAAAAGAGCATTTCATTCAACTGTTCTCCATCAAACGTTGCTTCTTCTCCAGTTCCTTGAATCTCCACGAATTTTCCTGATTCTGTCATCACGAGATTCATATCTACAAGCGCTGCGGAATCTTCTTGATAGTCCAAATCTGTCACGCAAGTCCCATCCGGCAAGATCCCTACGCTAACTGCAGCAAGATGCTCTTTGATTGGATCTTCTGACAATTCCTTTTCTCTTAAAAGCTTTTCAATTGCTAGTCTCAACGCGACGAATGCCCCAGTGATGCTAGCTGTTCTAGTTCCGCCATCCGCTTGGATCACATCGCAGTCTATGATGATACTACGCTCTCCCAGCTTTTCCAAGTCTATTACTGCACGCAAGGAGCGACCAATAAGACGCTGGATTTCCATTGTTCTACCAGAAAGTTTTCCTTTGTTGCTTTCTCTACGATTTCTCGTACTCGTTGCTCGAGGTAGCATACTGTATTCAGCTGTTACCCACCCTGTTCCTGTTTCTCTCAAAAAGGGAGGTACAGAATCCTCTACTGTTGCAGAACAAATAACTGTTGTATCACCAAAACGGATCACAACCGATCCCTCTGGATATTTGAAAACATTTGTTTGAAGCTCCAGTTTACGAAGCTCTTGGGCTTTTCTCCCGTCATGACGCATCCTTATTTTCCTCCCAATTCAATATGGTCTACATTTAGGTGTCCGATTCCAAGCCAGTCTTCGGCTATTTCTTGGAAAAGTTTAGCAGATCCTGTTGTATAAAACTGACATAATGTCCGTCCATTTTGCGGTGAATTGCTCAAATGGAAATAATCGAGTAGCATAGATACTTCACCTACTGTTTCTGCTCCAGAATCGATCAGTTGAACATTTTCACCCACTACATTTTGAATGATAGGGCGTAATAATGGATAATGGGTGCATCCCAAAATCAATGTATCGATTTTTTTAGTCGTTAACGGAGCTAATGTTTCTGCCACGATTTTTTTTGCCACAGATGAATGGTATTCATTACTTTCGACAACTGAAACAAATTTGGGACAAGCAAGACTTGTCACAGTCAATTCTGGCACTTTCTCTTTCAGTGCTTTTTCATAAGCTTGACTTTTTACCGTACCAATCGTACCGATAATGCCAACTTGTTTATTTTGTGTTTTTTTTACTGCTGCTCTTGTACCGGGAAGGATCACACCGATGACTGGAATAGAAAGAGCAGCTTTGATTTCTTCTAAAGCAACCGCAGTTGCGGTATTGCAGGCAATCACCAGCATCTTGATTCCTTGCTCCACCAGATAATCCGTCATTTCCCAAGTATACTGGATTACCTGTTCCGCAGGTCTAGGACCATACGGGCAGCGTGCTGTGTCTCCTACAAATAAAATATTTTCATTCGGTAATTGTTTCAGGGCTTCTTTTACTACAGTTAAGCCGCCAACACCTGAATCAATAAATCCGATAGGGCGATTATCTGTCAATCGTATCATCCTTTTTTTCAATAAATTCTATCTTCCCTATTGTGTACTTTTTAGCGTGAATTTTCAAGTGCTCTCACTTGCTTAAAACAATCAAAATCTCTTTTTTTCGAATGGAAAGAGGAAAAGCGGTTGTGACTTAGTTTGCCACAACCGCTAAAAGAATCATCTATTAATAACTGTACCGTCTCTTTTCCAAGTAACCGGAAAGCAGAGAAAGCGCGTAACACACCACGAAGTACATAAGTGTCATGATGATGAACATTGGAAGCACATAATTGGTATTCTGTCCATAAATAATACGTGCCTGATGAGAAAGTTCAGGTAAAGAAATGATTACTGCTAATGATGTATCTTTGATCAGTGAAATCAATTGGCTCACAATTGCCGGGATCATCGATTTGAATGCTTGCGGCAAAACGATCGTCCGCATCGTTTCTACATAAGTCAGTCCCGTTGACAATCCTGCCTCCATCTGCCCTTTCGGAACAGCATTAAGTCCAGCTCGGAAAATTTCCGACAGCATAGCTGATTCAAAGATCGTCAATGCTGCAACAGCAGACCAGAAGATGTTCATCTGGATGCCAATCTGAGGCAAAGCAAAATAAGTGAAGAAAATGATCAATAATAATGGAAGATTTCGTATGATATCGATCACAATACCAAGGATTTTGGACAAGAAAGGGATATTCGCAAAACGAATCACACCTGTCAGACCACCAATCAAGAAACTGAAAATGATCGAAAACAATGAAACTTCAACAGTAACCTTTAATCCTTCCAATAAAAAACGGACATTCATCCATGAAAAAGCGCCGCTAAAATCCATGTATTTCCCCTCCTTCTATGAACGAACCGCCCATTTTTTCTCAAGATAAACCATTAAGTAAGATAACGGCAGCGTGATAACTAAGTAAAATAACCCAACGATGATATACGTATCGAAGGTATTGAATGTTTCACTGGCAATCAAATCTCCTTGATACATCAAATCCAAACCAGCTACGATTGCTAAAATAGACGAGTTTTTCACAAGATTAATAAATTGGTTGCCTAATGGCGGAATAACGATTTTGAATGCTTGGGGCAAAACAATATAACGCATAATTTCTGAATAGGTAAATCCAGAAGACAATCCTGCTTCTGTTTGGCCTTTTGGTACAGTTTGAATCCCTGAACGTACTGTTTCAGCAATAAAAGCGGATGTATAGATAGTCAAGCCAATCGTCCCTGCTTGGAATCCGTCTAGATTAAACCAATAAATAGGTACGACAACATAAAAAAACATCACGATGATCAATAATGGAATGTTTCTAAAAAATTCTACATATGCCTTTGCTAAGGCACTTACTACTTTATTCTTTGATAATTGGAAGATTGCCATCAACGTTCCGATAATCAAACTAAACACAAGTGCTAAGACACTCGAAAACAATGTGATCTTGAACCCGTCGACAAAGATTGGTCCATAAGTCTGTATCAATTCGCTCATTGCCTCTCCCCCCTTACTCTACTTTTCCTTCAGTTTCGTTTGGAAACCATTTTTGATAGATTTTATCGTATGTGCCATCTGCATGCATTTCCTCTAGCGCTTGGTTAACAGCTTTCAAGAAGTTTTCTTGTCCTTTGTTGATCGCAATTCCATAAGGTTCATTAGTAAACGTTCCGCCGACTAACTCGTACTCTGGATTTTCATCTGCAATCCCTAACAAGATCGCATTATCCGTAGTCATCGCGTCTCCCTGGCCAGATTGTAACGCAGTAAATGCTTCTGCATAATTTTCCAATTCCAGAATGTTTGCATCTGGTGCATGCTGTCGGATATTCGCAGCCGACGTAGAACCTTTGACTGCTAGAACTGTTGTAGAAGCATTCAAATCATCTACACTTTTGATTTGGCTTCCCTTCTTTACCAACAAAGCTTGGCCAGCATCGAAATAGACATCTGAAAAATCGACTTGTTTTTTTCGTTCATCTGTGATCGTCATCGTCGCAATAATCGCATCGATGTTTCCGTTTTTCAATAACGGGATCCGCGTTTTAGAAGTGACTTCAACAAATTCCGCTTTTCCATTCTCACCAAGGATCTTTTCAGTGATTGCTTTTGCAATATCTACATCAAATCCTTGTACGGTTCTGCTCTCAATATCCATCATTCCAAATAATCGAGTATCATATTTGACACCCCAGCTGATTTCATTGGTAGATTTGCTTCGCTCTAAAATATCTTCATTTGCCAACCCATTTCCTTTACATCCGGCTAGTGCAAGAAAAGCAATGCCTAAAAGGAAAATCAGGCGTATTTTTTTAAACCTGCGCATCTTTTTCCTCCTATCAATGATTGATAACTTTACTGATAAATTGCTGTGCTCGGACTTCATTTGGATTTTCGAAAAAGTCTCTCACATTTCTGCTATCTTCCAATACTTCTCCGTCAGCCATGAAGATGACACGATCCGCAACTTCTTTGGCAAAGCCCATTTCATGCGTCACGACAATCATTGACATGCCGTCATGCGCCAATTTTTTCATGACGTCCAATACATCACCAATCATTTCCGGATCCAAAGCAGAAGTAGGTTCATCAAACAGCAGCATCTCAGGATTCATCGCTAAACCTCTGGCGATTGCCACCCGTTGCTGTTGTCCACCGGATAACATGGAAGGATAAGAATCTTTCTTATCTAACATATTGACAGTTTTCAGAAATTTCTCCGCGTTTTTGACTGCAGTTGCCTGGTCTTGCTTTAACACTTTGATTGGTGCTAATGTAATATTTTCCAGAACGGTTTTATTAGGATACAAATTGAAATGCTGGAAAACCATGCCGATATTCTTTCGGACTTCTGTCAACTTTGTCTTTTTATCATGCAAGTCAGTATCATTAATTAGTAGCTTACCTGAAGAAATCGTCTCTAATCCATTGATACAGCGAAGCATCGTGCTCTTTCCTGAACCAGAAGGACCAATGACAACGACAACTTCTCCTTTCTCGAATTCGAGATTGATATTTTTTAATGCGTGGAACTTGCCATAATATTTATCCACGTGATCAAATTTAATCATTGCCATAGAATTACACTCCCATTATTATTTAGTAAGATTTCTTTTAAAGATGTATAATAAAATACATTATATCTGATAGTTTAGTAATTTGTAAAGTTTCTTAGAACGTTTATTCTCCCATAAATATTTCTTTCATTTCTAATCTATTAGTTATTTTATCCTCTTTCCTTGTTTTTTCCTTAGGAACTGTTGTTTCTTGTCAGGAAAAACGGTAAGATATTAAGTGCTCAGACTTACAAATCGTAAAGAGGTGTCTTTTTTGAAAAATATTATTTTAACGGGAGATCGACCAACTGGGAAGCTGCATTTAGGGCATTACGTCGGTTCTCTAAAAACCCGAGTGGCTATGCAAGCAGACGAAGACAACCAACTGTTTGTCATGATTGCTGACATGCAAGCACTGACCGATAATGCTAAAAATCCTGAGAAGGTTTCATCAAATGTCTTGCAAGTTGCTTTAGACTATTTAGCCGTGGGATTAGATCCTGCAAAATCTACTTTATTTATCCAATCACAAATTCCGGAATTAGCTGAGTTAACCATGTATTATTTGAACTTAGTCAGCGTAGGACGCGTTCGGCGCAATCCGACTGTCAAAACAGAAATCGAACAAAAGAAATTCGGTGAAAGCGTGCCTACAGGATTCTTTATCTATCCTGTTTCTCAAGCAGCTGATATCACTGCATTCAAAGCGAATCTCGTACCTGTTGGCGAGGATCAA
This sequence comes from Enterococcus sp. DIV1224, assembly GCF_050555455.1. Taxonomy (NCBI): domain Bacteria; kingdom Bacillati; phylum Bacillota; class Bacilli; order Lactobacillales; family Enterococcaceae; genus Enterococcus; species Enterococcus sp. DIV1224. The sequence goes on from NZ_CP187859.1 coordinate 1,453,918, forward strand.
AAACCAATGTTAGAGCAGACACAGGAAATCGTACAAAGCTTCAATCATACATATGGTGAAGTCTTGGTGGAACCGAAAGGCGTATTCCCACCAAAAGGAATGGGTAGGTTACCTGGAATCGATGGAAATGGCAAAATGAGTAAATCGTTAGGAAACGGTATTTATATCTCCGATCCTGCCGATGTCTTACAGAAAAAAGTTATGAGTATGTATACTGATCCAAACCACATCCATGTACAAGATCCTGGACAAGTAGAAGGGAATATGGTCTTCACCTACTTGGATGTATTCGGAACAGATAAAGAAGCAATTGAAGAAATGAAAGCTCATTACCGCCGCGGCGGACTTGGTGATGTAAAGATCAAACGATACCTCATTGATGTATTGGAAGCTGAATTTGCACCGATCCGCGCACGCCGAGAAGAATTGGAAAAAGATCCTTCAGCTGTTATGGAAATCTTGCGTAAAGGTAGTGAAGAAGCTGCTAAAGTAGCTGCACAAACACTTTCTGAAGTAAAATCAGCAATGGGAATCAATTACTTCCATTAATACATCGGTGAATCCATCTTAGTGACATCATTACCAAACACAAAAAACCGAACAATAGTTGAGTAGCTGCTTACTTGCATGCGTACGCTCTCTATCGTTCGGTTTTTTGATGTTCAAAAGCAGAATCAGAGACTTTCACTTTAGTTGAAATAATTGGCCAGTTCTTAGTCCGTGACGACTTGTTTGTCGATCACTTGATTGGTTTCTTCAAGAAGTGTCGTATACTGCTTTTCATAGTTGGTCAGTTTTTTCAATGCATCTTCGTATTCATTGATTGGCTGAGTGGCGACCACAGCTTCAGTGACATTCCCTTTTTCAAGTGCGGATATTTTGTTCAGCTATCGTCAAAGAAGGGCCAAAAGCTGTGTCCCCCTCATTTTTAGTGGTAGTTTTTTTATAGATTTTCTAATATTCCTTTTCTTACTAAATAGTTCCTTTATTCTCCATATTTAATGAAGTGTTTAAGATATTTATATAAGGTAAACAAAGAATATACTATCGCTATTACAATTACTGGAATGATTAAAAATCTAGTTTGAATATCAAAAAAACACTAAAATATAAACGATTAGTAAAAAGCCTCCTACAAAAAAAGCAATAGATGAAGCTCCTAATGCACCTTTTTTTGAACTTCAATCGGTTTATCTTTAAAAGTATTCCCAGCAACTATTCCATACCATTTGCCTCTTCTAAGTTGAATACCAACGATTATTAATAAAAGACCAAGAACAACTAACATGAACACCACTACCACCTCCTTTAATCTCTGAAGTAGCCACGTGCAAAACGTCTGAAATTCAATTAATGATACACTAAGAAAAAATGGTTGGGATTACCACCTCGGCCATTTTTCCATATTCAGCAGATTAAATGTCATGAATTCTTATCCAATAAACCTCTTATTAGTATATAGCCAAAACTGTTCTTTGAAAATTAGCGATAAAAATAATGATTTTCCTGTTCATTTAAAATCTAATTACTTGTGTAATAAAACTCTCCCTTTTCAATTTCATCTTCTCTTTTTTATCATACTTACATAGCAGTGTTATTGATAGTCTTTCACTGTGAATACGACGGCTCGATACCTACCTATTTTTCTGATTTTAGAAATTTATGGAATCTACCTGAAAAATAAAAAAGAGCAGAACCGAAGATGGATCTGCTCAAGTATCTATTCTATATATATAAGTGTTTTAAAAAAATTTTTTAAAAGCATGGACGACTGATAACTATTTTGCTTCTAACTTTTAACGAATACTTGCTCCAAGTGTTTCTGTCAAAGCTTTTGTTACCTTATCCATTGCTTTATTGATTTCTTCATCTGTCAATGTTGCTTCAGGATTGACGAATGTCAGGCTATAAGCCATGGATTTATGTCCTTTTTCGATGTTTTCTCCTTGATAGACATCAAATAATTGGATATCTGTTAAAAATCTTCCGGCAGCAGAATGGATCACTTCTGTTAATTCCTGATTTGTCACAGTTTCTTTTACAAGCAAAGCGATATCTCGGCTGACTGCTGGGAATTTTGTCACTGCTTCAAAAACGATTTCTTTTTGGGCAGCTTCCACTACAGCAGATAAATCAAACTCAGCAACATATGTTTCTGGAATATCATAACTTTTGGCAATTGTCGGATGCACTTGACCGACAAAACCGATGAATTGTTCGCCAAGGTAAATCGCAGCTGTTCTTCCAGGATGCATTTCTTTTATTTCTGTCACCGTTTGATAATGGATATCTTCATGGATACCTAGTTGTTCAAATAAGTTTTCTAAAAGACCTTTGATGGTGAAAAAGTCTACGTTTTGTGCTTTCGTCTGCCAATCTTTTTCTTCCCAAATACCAGAAATAGCGATGGCTGCATGTTTTATTTCTTGTGGCAGATGTGTGCGCGGATCATTTTCTTGGAAGAATACCCGACCAATTTCATATAAAGCAATCTCTGTATTTTTTCGAGCAGTGTTATAACTGATATCATCTAATAGTCCGCTGATCAAATTCATTCGTAATACAGAACGTTCTTCGCTCATTGGCCAGTCCAAACGTGTAATATTACTTTCTTTTATAACAAACTGTCTTGATTTTTCTTCTGTTGTCAATGCATAACTGATGGCTTCGCTCAATCCGCTTCCTTCAAAGATTGTACGAATTTTACGAGTAGTTTCTTGTTCTTTTGACAAGCTTCCAGCAACCGTTTCTCCACTTGGAAGAGTAGATGGCAACTGATCGTATCCATAAATACGAGCAACTTCTTCGATAATGTCTGCTTCGATTTGGATATCCCATCGTCTTGGTGGTACGACTACGGAATAAACATGATCCTTTTCTTCATAGCTAAATCCAAGTGCTTCAAAAATCTCATTTACTTCTTTAACGACAAGAGATGTTCCTAAATATTGATTGATGCGTTCAAGTGAAATCTTCACTGATACGTCTTCTGCTTTGATCTCTGAACCTTTGACCGCACCTTGTAGAACTTCCCCACCTGCAAGAGAAACGATCATTGCTGCAGCAACCTCACTGGCTTCTCCAACAGTTGCATGGTTGATCCCTTTTTCAAAGCGTGCAGAAGATTCGCTACGCAAATTAAATTGTTTTGCTGTACGACGGATCGAAATTGGATCAAACAAAGCAGATTCCAGTGCCACTGTTGTTGTTTCATTCGTAATCTCTGAATCTAATCCACCCATGACACCAGCCAAAGCAACTGGTTCTTTGCCATTAGTGATGACAAGATTGTCAGTTGTCAATTCCCGAGATTCTCCATCTAACGTGACTAATGTCTCATTTTCTTTTGCATGACGGACAAGGATCTCATTTGATTTCAATTTGTCGTAGTCAAATGCATGTAGTGGTTGTCCGAATAAAAGCAAAATATAGTTCGTCACATCTACTACATTGTTGATTGGGCGGATGCCTTCATTCATCAAAAGATTTTGCAGCCATTGAGGACTTGGTTGGATGTTTACTCCTTCAATGATGCGGATTTGATAGGCAGGAACGACTTCTTTATCTTCAACTGTCACTTTGATTCTATCGCTAGCAAGTTGTGATGATTCTACTAATTTCTCGTCATCAAATGTAGGCGTCTGACGATAGATTGCCCCAACTTCATAAGCTACGCCACGCATTGACAATGCATCTGCACGATTTGGTGTGATAGACAATTCAATGATCGAATCATCCATATCTAAATAAGAAAAAACTGGATCGCCATTTACAGCTTCTTGTGGCATATAATAGATACCTTCAGCGTATTCTTTCGGTATAACACTGTCTGAATAGCCAATTTCTTGTAACGAGCAAATCATGCCATTTGATACTTGACCACGCATTTTCCCTTTTTTGATCTTCACATTTCCAGCAATCCGTGAGTTAGGAAGCGCAACGATTACTTTGATTCCGACCTTCACATTAGGCGCTCCGCAAACGATTTGAGACAGTTCGTCTTCACCAATATCGACTTGACAAATAGAAAGGTGATCAGAATCTGGATGTGGTACACATTCCTTGACTTCACCGACAACGATTTTTTTCAAGCCTTCTTCTGGAACCGTGATTCCCTCGACTTCGATTCCTGTTACAGACATTTTATCCGCTAATTCTTTTGGTGTTACATTCGATAAATCCACATAACGATTAAGCCATTTATATGAAACTAACATCTTCTTACTCCCCCTTGAACTGACTTAAGAAACGTAAGTCATTTTGATAGAAATTACGGATATCATTCACTCCATACCGCAACATAGCTACGCGGTCTGGTCCAAGGCCGAAAGCAAAGCCTGAATATTCTTCTGGATCGATTCCTGACATCTTCAACACATTCGGGTGCACCATGCCAGCTCCTAAAATCTCGATCCATCCAGTGTATTTACATACGTTACAACCGGCACCACCACATTTGAAACAGCTGACATCTACTTCTACTGATGGCTCCGTAAATGGGAAATAACTTGGACGCAAACGGATTTCACGATCTTCCCCAAACATTTTTTTCATTACGACTTCTAATGTTCCTTTAAGGTCGCCCATCGTGATGTTTTTATCAACAACTAGCCCTTCAATTTGATGGAACTGATGGCTGTGGGTCGCATCATCTGTATCTCTGCGGAAAACTTTTCCTGGCGAAATCATTCGTAGAGCACCCTTAGAGAAATCATGCTTTTCCATTGTCCGCGCTTGGACTGGTGAAGTATGTGTCCGAATCAATATCTCGTCTGAAATATAGAAAGTATCTTGCATGTCCCTTGCCGGATGGTCTTTTGGCAGGTTCATCCGTTCGAAATTGTAATGGTCAGACTCTACTTCGTAACCTTCTACGATCTGATACCCCATACCTACAAAAATATCTTCAATTTCTTCCATGATTTGCGTCACGATATGACGTGTACCATGCTTTACTTTTCTACCAGGCAATGTCACGTCTACTGTTTCTTTTGCCAAAGCTGCATTTAACGCTTCTTCTTCTAATACTTGTTTTTTTCGCTCTATTTCTTCTGTCAAAAGGTCTCGGATCTCATTTGCGAAACTTCCGACTTTTGGACGTTCTTCTGGACTTAGGTCTTTCATCCCACGCAATACTTCTGTGATCGGTCCTTTTTTTCCTAACGTTTCAACACGTATTTGATTTAATTCTTTTAAATCTTGTGCCGCCGTGATTTTGACGATTGTTTCTTCTTTCAAGCTCTCTAATTGTGCTTGTAAAGACATGTGCTTGTTCCTCCTTTAAATTCCAAATACAAAACAAAAAGACCTCATTCCTGTTAAGGAACGAGGTCTTCGCGTTACCATCCTAATTTGCGGATAAATAAACTTACACCGCACTCTTACTTCGTTAACGACAGTTGCCGGTCTGATAATGATCAGACGAACTCGGAAAGTGAACTTCATTTTTCAAACACAGGATCTGTTTTCAGTCTGTGACAGATCTCCCTGAACTGGTTTAGCCAAACTACTCTTTTTCGTCATCGTTCTTTTACTTATTCGTATGGACTATAGTTTACAAGATTTTTTTTACAAAATCAACCGCATTCTTCCTCTGTGACCCATTTTTCGCTCCAAACTTGTATTTGATGCATTGCTTTTTGCAAGTCTGCTCCTTTTTCAGTCAAGAGATATTCTGAACGGCTTTTTTCACTACAGGCAATGTTTCGAGTGACTATTCCTTCTTTTTCTAATTCCTTCAAGCGTTCGACCAATACCCGATCACTAACCATCGGGATTTTTGCCGCAAGCTCGACAAAGCGTTGCGGACCATTTTCGAGTAGTACATCGATAATCAATCCGTTCCATTTTTTTCCTAAAATAGAGAACGTTTTTTCAAATTTAGGACACAAAACGAATTCTGTCTGTGTTAGCTCCATCATACTCACCTCTTCCCAGAGTATAGCATAATCCTTACAAAACATAAGTCAAGTTTGCTCAATTATAATTATTTATTAATGTTTATGATTCGTTTCACCCGAAGTAAAATTAGGAAAACATTTTCTACAGGTTTATTCAGTGCTTCTGTCATTGCTTGTTGGTAAAGTCTTAGCTGTCCTTGATATTTTTGGACGATCGCGTCTATTTCTGCTGGATCATCCGGATGTAAAATGAAATCTGTTTTAAAATCATAGATATGGAGATGATCTTTTTCTTCTAAGTATCCATCGACGATTCCGTGGATCAATAGCTCATCTTCCTGATTTGGATAGTCTTGAAATACTTCATCAGCAGAAAGCAGCATGGAAAAAGGTTGTTCCCGTTTTACGTTTTCTTTGTTGGCAATCAATTGTTGCCCAAGTTCTGTTTGAAAGAACCATATAATAGAAGAAACATCTACTTTTTTTGCGACCTTTTCGTCTATTAACCGTTTCTTTACTAATTCCTGCAACTTTTGATTGATGCTCTCTGTAGTTGGCATTTCTAATGGCAGCAATTGCAGTAAAGCATGGGTAGCTGTTCCAACAGCAGCTGCCGACACTTGCCGATCTTTTTGTAAAAATTTTGGTTCTGCTAGTTGTTCTTGCGTATAACGGAATTGACGAGATGCTGCCTTTGTCTGACTGCTTTCCAGAGTCAAACGTGATTCTTGTGTATCATCTGGATCTTCGAATAATCGTTTGATCTCAGATACAGATTGATAACTTGTGGTTTGCGAAGAAGCCTGATAAGGATATTCATAGGCTAGACGTTTTTGTAACGAATCTGCTAATACAGTTTCCTTTTCTTTCATCTGCTCATCTAAGTTAACCAGTTCTTTTTCAGCAAGCAACTGTCTTTGTTCAATGATTGTCTGCTGATTCATCCATGAAATAGAAAACTGTGCATTTGAATCTTGAAGGAGAGAAGTCGAAACTTCTTCCTCTAAGTATTTCTGCATTTCAGGATGACGGATCAATCCGTAACCAATCCAATTCATCAAGCTGCTTCTGCCCTTCAAACGTAGCGCAGGATCAAAAACCAACTCCTCATGATCAGCTGCTTCAGACCACGTTTGGATCATTTGCTCTTTATTTTTATAGGAACCGACAATGAAAAGCTTTTGTTCTGCCCGAGTCAATCCTACATACAATTTACGCATTTCTTCCGACAACAATTTGTTTTGCTTTGCCAATTTGATGGCTTGAAACGGTAACGTATCATATAACACCCGTGTTTCAGGATCCATATAGCGAATACCTGCTCCAAGTTTTTCTTCAAAAGCATACCGATTGCGCAAGTCTTGTAAGTTGAATTCTTTCGTCATATCTAACAAAAATACAACTGGAAATTCCAAGCCTTTACTTGCATGGATTGTCATTACGCGAACAGCATTATCTTCTATTGAAATGACTGGTTCTGCTAAGTCTTTATCTTTTTCTTGCATTTTTTCAATGAAACGCACGAACTGATATAATCCTCTGAAAGAACTTTGCTCGTATGCTTTGGCACGATCGACCAATGCATAAAGATTGGCTTGTCTCTGTGCTCCTGCTGGCAAACCGACCACATACTCTAGATATCCCGTCTCATAATAGATATCCCATAGCAAGTCAGTGATCGAAGAACGGCGAGCAAGTTCTCGCCAATGATCTAGTTGTTTGCCAAAATGTTCCAACTTAGCCGCTAATTCATCTTCGTTTGATGCTTGATAAGCAAACACAGCATCATAGTAAGTATGTGCACGGTCGGCTAATCGGATGCTGGCTAATTCTGGTTCTATCAAACCCACGACTGGCGAACGCAATACAGCCGCAAGCGGAATATCTTGATAGGGATTGTCAATTAATTGCAGCAGCGAGATCATCGTGCGAATTTCTGTCGCTTGAAAATAATTTTGAGCATCATTCATCTCCAAAGGAATATCCAATGTTTTGAAAATCTCTAAGATTGTTAAGTTGTTCTTCTTTGTAGGTGTCAAGAGAACAATGTCTTTGTACTCTATCGGACGACTTTTCTTTGATTTTTTATCATAAATCATAAAGGAGGAATCAATTAATTGACGAATTTTTAGTCCTGTCATAAAAAGTTCGCCTTCTGTTTTGTCTTCCAGTATATCGTCCGTCGGAATCTCGATCTCTGATTCTTCCTGTTCTTTTTCATAGATCATGATTTCTGGCTCAAACTGTTCATTCTCCGGAAAGTCTGAAAATCCCTGTATCAGTTTGGCTGCTTCGTCATAATTGATTTGACCCACTGCTGGATCCATTAGTTGTTCAAAAATAAGATTCGTAAAAGAAAGGACTTCTTTTCTAGAGCGGAAGTTCTCAGCCAAAACGATCCGACGTCCGCCTTCTTTCTTTGAAAAATTCTCGTATTTCCCGATAAATAAACTAGGATCTGCTAAACGGAAAGAATAAATGGATTGTTTGACATCCCCAACCATAAACATATTTCCTTTTGTATCGTCAGGTTCTCTTAGCCAGTATAAAATGGCTTCTTGTAATTGGTTCACGTCTTGATATTCATCTACCATTACTTCTTTGAATTTTTTTCGATAATGTTTTGAAGCTTCACTTGGCAGCCATGCATCTTTCGTTTTTTCTGTGAGAATCTGCAACGCTAGATGTTCCAGATCATTGAAATCCAACACACCTTTTTCCCGTTTACGCATACTGAAACCGTCCATAAAGCTTTGCGTGACTTTTGTCATTTCTTCGACTAACGGTAGTGCTTTTTCCGTTAATTCTTCTATTTGGCTTGGTGAAACAGGAAAGTAACTTTTACTTATCTGCTGAATCAATTTTTTTGCTTTATCCCTCATGCCCTTGACTTCATTAGAGATTTCTTTCAATTCTGCTTTACGACTGCTCTTAAAAGTTGAAAAAGTCAGTTGTTCCAAACTAGCATAAGCTTCTTCTAACCGATCTTGCGAGAAAGCTTCATAGATATTTTTGATCTGCAGTTGTTCTCCAGCCACTTGCTCATGCATTTTTTCTAATCCTTCACCTTGTGCTAACTGAGTCATCTGTTCATATAATTGTACACATTGGTATATATCTGCCAAAACTAAAGGACGGATTTGTTCTTGATATAATCGAGATTTCGCTAGCCCCTCAGTCAAACGATAATTATCGCTTAACTGTTCTAGCCATTTTTGGGGGTCAGGGTTGGCACGGGCAAACTCATAAAGAGAAAACACCAGATTCGTCAAGCCGTCATCTGAACGATCATTAGAAAAGTTCATTGTTAATTGAAAAAATCGTTCATCATTTTCTGCATAAAGTGCTTCTCTCAGCTCGTCCCACACATCCTCCTTCATCAAGATCGTTTCTGTTTCATCTGTTAACATGCGAAAGACCGGATCAATATCAATTAAGTAATAATAACGTCGAATAACTGTTAGACAAAAAGCATGTAAGGTTGAGATATTCGCTGTGGGCAATAAAACTAACTGCTTAGTAAAATGCTGTCTTCGTACAGGGTCGCTTTCGCTGTTGACCGCTTCTTGTAATGCCTCTTGAATTCTTTCTTTCATTTCTCTTGCAGCTGCTTCAGTAAATGTCACAATCAGTAATTCATCAATATCAAAACCCATTTTTAATTTTTCAATCACTCTTCGAACAAGCACTGTAGTTTTACCTGATCCGGCAGACGCAGAGACTAACAAATTATCTCCTTGATCGAAAATCGCCTGCCACTGATCATCTGTAAATCGTTCATTTTGCGGTTTTAAAGGAATTTGATTCACTCTTCTTCACTCCTTTTCAATATTCTGCGCAGTGCTTCTTCCTTATCTATTTTCTCCAGACGGTGGTAATTATTTTCTTTCAGCATCACATCAAACGTACAGATGCTTCTGAATGGACAAAATTCGCAGGCAATTCGCTGTTTATCTTTATAAGCTGGGTTCAGTTTGATTTCTCCGGAAGTGATTGCATCTCCAGCTAACCGCATATTTTCCCGATTATGCGCCATGAATAGTTGCAGTTCTTCTTCCGTGAAAAATTTATCTTTGCTGAAACTACCTTTTTGGTATTCATCTTTCGCATTTTTTTTCACTGGATAGATCAGTGATTGTTCTTTTGCTTCCAGTGAATGATCTAGTACTTCTAAAAGAGCGGGATCATCGACAAAAACGCCATCATAACTAAATTTTTTCAATGTATTCTTCTCTACATCATCTGTCTCTGTCAATACAGGATTATGAACATGTAAATAATATGAACCTGCTGGTTTAACAGCCGCCTTTCCAGTCAAACGTACCGCATCCATCAATGCTACGTCTAGATACGTCAATAATTGCATAGCCATGCCATAATAAGCTTCTGTGACATCGAATGAACGTCCACTAGATTTGTAATCAACGACGCTTAACCAAGTGTCTTCTTGTTCAGAAGCTACATCAATCCGATCGATTTTTCCTCGAACGTGGAGTTTACCACCATTACTCAACGGTAATTCCAGACCCGTGATACCTTTTGCTCCAGCAATCTGACCAAATAAAATCTCCGTCTGAAGAGGATGCATGCCCGTATTTTTGCTCTGTTTGTGCAAAGCCCATGCCACTTTTTGAATCGTCTGTCCTAATTGATAGCGGATATAGTTCATTCTTGCAGAACTATCCAATATCTCAAACCGAAGTTCTCCGAACACTTCTTGCAGCACTTTTTCAGTAAAGTCTTTACGCTGCGCATCGGTCATATTCACTAAGGATAATTGGTTTGAAAACAGTAGCTTGAAGAAACGATCCAATGATTCATGATAAAAATCACCTGTTGCTGCTGGAGTCAGACCATAAACAGTTCGTTCTTTCAATTTCAAACCAAATTGCATGAAGTATTTGTATTCACAATTATAAAAATTCTCCATACGTGAAATCGAAGTATAAATTTCTTTTCCATAAAGCTCTTCCGCCATTTTTTCTGGCATCGAAACAGGCACATTCAAATGTTCCTGACTTTCAAAGATTTGTAAAGCAAAATTGCGCCATGAGGAATTCAGTACTAATTCTTTGAGCTTTTGCCAGTGTTTTGGTACAGGTTTCTTTTCATCTAAAGCTAATCGATAAATCCTATTGACTGTATTGATTCCGCTTCTGTAAGTTCCTACATAACAATCAGGATCGCTTTCGATCGTCAAATGCTCTTTTCTCTCGACGGGAACTGATAAATATTCTGTGATTCTGCGCAAATAAGGAGACATCTTCAGTGAACCATCTGTGTCATAGCTTTGTGCATAGCTAAGATATAATCGATCCGTTCCGGAAATAAAAACAAGGTAGGCTTGGAAAGGCTCAAAAGAGATACTTTCTTTTGATGGGTCGAATAAAAACTGTCCATCTGGCAAAGCTTGATTTAATACTTCTCGTTCTTCACTGGACAACAATCCTTTTGTTTCTTTACGGTCTGGAAACACTTGATCATTCAAACCTAATGCAAAAGTGACGGCAGCTTGATTCGGTCGAACTAATTCCAAACGGTTGATTCGCACTTGGTCGATTGCGGTAGGGATTTTACCATAACTTAGATTTTCTAGACCACTCGTAATGATTTCTTGGAACAGTGACCAGTCAAAAGCTGATTCACCATAAATGACTACATATTCATCCAGCAGATCAATCAGCGCTCCCCATGTCTGCTCATGGTTTCTTGCCGCTTCTAAGTTTCCTCTGTCTACTTCCTGATTACGCCAAAACAATAATTGTTGCTGTACACCACTTTGAATCAAAAATTGATAAAAAACATTTGCGGCCGCTTGTCCTGTTTTGCTTTTCTTTATTTTTTTAAAAAATGCAGGTACAGCTTTCTGAAATAATCGTCTAATCGTATTTGACTGTTCTTCCAGATATTGTACGTCTTCAATCTGTTCTGCTTCAAAATCATACGCTACAAACTGCCAGTCTTTTTCACGCGTCCAGTAAGTGCCTTGATAATTATAAGCAAGTGCAACATTTTCTGTGATGTCCAATTTTTTCCTGAATTCATCTCGTTCTTGTTTCCATTCATCCAGTTCGGTTTCTGTTTCCATCGATAGGAACAATTCCGTCTTAAAAAAACGCATAATATCACTTAATCGATAAGAATAGCGGTCAAGAGCGAACAGACTGTTGATCCATTCAATCAGCGGATGATTTTCCATCATTTGTTCTTCATCGATATAAAATGGAATCGCCATTTCTTGAAAGATTGGTCGAAGAATATTTCCATATAAGGACATATTTTTTGTCAGTACTTGGATATCACGATAACGGTAGTTTTCTTCACTGACTAGCCGTCTGATTTCAACAGCTAACTGTCGGACTTCCTCAGTTGGATTTTCAGCTTCCCACAAATGGAGAGCCTCTTGTTCCCCTAATTTGTGGACGGTTGCTTTCTTTTGGCTGGAAGTCTCTTCCCACATCGTTTGCAGCAACTGCAGCGCTGTCGGACGATTCTGCTCTGGCGCAAAACGATCTACTAATATAGGAACTTTCCGTTCTCTCGCACTTTGAAAAAGACGGAAATAAAGCTTTCCAGTCTCATGAAAGAGCGTAAGTACTTCTGGAAGATCCGCTGTATAAGGACGATCCAACAATAAATCGACAACTAATTGCCCCTTTTCCATCATCGCCTGCAGTAATTGATACTCTTGCCCATTGATTCGGGAAAAACCGCTGACGATAAATTTGACGTTGGTGAAATCTTGTGTCTGCATATAATTTGCTAGTATAGCCAGTGCATCTTCATTTGATAGGGCACGTTCGGTCAATTCGCTGTCATAAGCTGAAAAAATCAGCTTCAAGTCTTTCATTTTAAGTTGCTGGTCTTCTGCATTCGGTGAATCACCAAATAAAAGCATCAAGTCTTCCGGTTGAATATTCCCTATGCGCAATTCACTATAGAGTTCTTGCAATTGGCGAATAAATCCTCTTTTATTGATTTCTCCGCGAAAGATCGTTAATTCTTCCTCATGTTTTTCTAAAATCTGTCGCAAGATCATCGCAGATCCGGATTCTGATAACTCATTTCCTGTAAGAAGGGTTGTCTGTTGCAGCAAATACCAAGCCAGACGGTAAAAACTGAATACTTGAACATTTGTTGTGCTGAAAGCTTTTTTCCCGCTTCTTCTTCGCATCTCCGCTAAAATTTCTTGTTCCTGTTCGAATTTGCTGTAATTGGGGACAAGGAAAAATACTTGGTTGCTTGCATCCTGGTCGAGCCAAGCTGACGCTTCGTCGATCAAGACTTGACGGTGATCTTTTTTCCCATTTCCAAGAATAAATTGTAAAGACATGCTTTTCCTCCTTCAACACATGATACGGTGCTTCTTTATTATATCAAAAAATACTGAACATTTGTTCTATATTCTTCAAATTATATACTTTTATGGTTCTGATATTTCTATCTTTTTTGAGTATACGCAAAAAGACAGGAATCGCTACAAATAAGCAATTCCTGTCTTTTCGTGAGTTGATTAATGGATAGATCCCATTAGTTTTTTGATTGGTTCTTTCACAGTAAATAGCAAGATACCACCAACGATTGCTACTGCACCGATAATACCGAAGTAGGCAGATTCCGTTCCCGGTGTGTAGAAGCGTGCAATTTGTGCATTGATTGCTTGTGAAGAAGCATCAGCTAAGAACCAAATAGCGATTGTTTGTGATTCAAATGCTCGTGGTGCTAATTTCGTTGTTACAGACAAACCAACTGGTGAAAGACACAATTCAGCAATAACCACGATGAAGAAACTTCCTAACAACCACAATGGACTTACTTTTCCACTTGTCCCATAAAGCATACCTGGCAACATCAATAGTAAGTATGATAATCCTGCAAACAAAAGACCAAGAGAGAATTTCACTACTGTAGATGGTTGGCGTTTGCCAAGTTTTGTCCACATCGTTACGAATATCGGTGTCAAAATAAAGATGAAAATCGGATTCAATGATTGATACCAGCTTGCTTGGATCGTCACACCAAATAGTGTAGATTGCGTACGTTCACTAGCAAATAAAGCTAAGATAGATGAACCTTGTTCTTGTAATGACCAGAAAATGATTGCTGCAAGGAATAATGGGATATACGCCCATACTCTTGGTTTTTCTTCAGCAGTTACATCTTTTGAAGTCAACATTTTGATAAAGTAATACAACGGTAAGATAATCCCCAATACACTGATTGTATTGACAAAAAAGTCGATTGTCAGATGACCAGTTAATTGTGCCCCACCGAATACTGCAGCGATAACAACAAGTGCGATGATCAAGTTACGGATGAATCCTTTACGTTCTTCAGTTGTCAAAGGATTCGGCGGTGTAGTACCCACTCCGTCTAATGTCTTGCGTCCTTGGATAATGTATTGTAATAATCCAAAGAACATCCCAATAGCAGCTAAAGAGAACCCTAAATGGTAGTTATATTCTTGACCGATTGTCCCAACGATTAGTGGTGCTAATAATGCCCCTAAGTTGACACCCATGTAAAAAATCGAAAATCCTGCATCTCTTCGCAAGTCAGTCTTTGAATAAAGATGTCCGACCATACCAGAAACGTTTGGTTTCAAAAAGGCGGTTCCAATAATAATCAATGCCATTGAAACAAATAATGTACTTACACCAAATGGTAAAGCCAAGACGATGTGTCCAAGCATAATGAAGACTCCACCAAAGAATACAGTACGTTTTGCTCCTAACATTCGGTCAGATACCCATCCGCCGACGATACTAGACATATAAATCAAAGATCCGTATATCGACATGATAGCTAATGCTGTTGCTCGTGGTAATCCAAGTCCCCCGTTGGCAACTGTATCGTACATATAATAGATAAGTAATGCACGCATACCATAATAACTAAATCGTTCCCACATCTCAGTGAAGAACAAAGTTGACAATCCCTTCGGCTGCCCGAAGAAGCCCTTGTCTTGCTGTTTTTCCATAATCTATACCCCAATTCTTTAAATTTTCAGAAAATATTATACATCTTTACCGAAAAATTTAACTAAAAAACTTATTTAAGAAATATAAACTAATTTTCTATAAAAACAAGTAATTTTTAATGGCAATATCATAAAAAAAAGAAGATAGAGATTTAATAATTATATATCAGCTGTTTTTTTCAAATAAGCAAAAATTCCTAAAACACAGCAATGAAAGCGATAACCAAGAAAATCCTTTTCTGACGATTTCCCTTATTAAAATTGTTTTTTGAACTTCGCTTATTTTTTGTGAGCATATCTGTTTACTTACTTTTTGTAAGATGCTATACTTCATTTCGTAATCAATTAAAAAAATGCAAAACGCAAATCAAAGGAGAAATTTTATTATGACAACTTTTACTGACACTTTAAAAAACCGCCGTTCAATCTATCATCTAGGACGTAATGTTTCACTTTCTAATGAAGAATTGACAGCTTTGATCAAAGAAGCAATTAAAGAAAGCCCAACTGCTTTCAATGCTCAATCAACACGCGCAGTTATTCTTTTCGAAGATGCACATGAAAAACTTTGGGAAATCACTGAAGAAGCACTTCGCCCATTGACTCCAGCAGAAGCTTTCCCAAATACACAAAACAAATTAGCTAGTTTCAAAAATGGTTATGGTACAGTATTATTCTTCAAAGATACTGACGTGGTAAAAGGACTACAAGAACAATTTGAATTATATGCAGACAACTTCCCAGATTGGTCAGAACAATCAAACGGAATCGCAACAGCGAACACTTGGGTAGCATTAGTTGATAAAGGATTGGGCGCAAACCTGCAACATTACAACCCAGTTATTGACGAAGCAGTTGCAAAAGAATGGAATATTCCTTCAAACTGGAAACTACGTTCACAATTAGTATTCGGTTCACCAGAAACACCAGCTGGGGAAAAAGAATACATGAACGATGCAGATCGCTTCCGTGTATTCGGATAATTTTACTTGAAAAAAACAGAGGTTGTGACAAACATTTTGTCGCAACCTCTATTTTTTATTCTGGATCGATCATAATATCAATCTCCGCCTCATCGTTCAAGCGTTGGGACAAAAATGGAACTAATTCTTCTAATGATGCAGAAAATTTCAGCATCGGTCCCCGCCATCCGTTTCGGAAAAAATTCATTTTTACAATTTTAGAACCTTTTGGTTGGTACAACACGATTTTATTGATTTCAGAAAAAGGAACACCTTTTTTATCAAAGCTATTCAAGACAAGCCCTTCTTCTGTAATTCCTCGACTGTCCAACAAAAAACTAATAAAAATCATCGCTGACAAAATCCCTTTTGCCAATTCATCTGCTGTAGGCTGACTGATGAGTGTGTACCAAATGACTAGTACTACTAAGAATGGTATGACCAAGTAGACCCATCGATTCCGAACAGTCCGATAAATAATTTCTTTTCGCACCAGCCAAAGAAATAAGAACATAACAACAACGAATAAAAACAATAGGACCGTAAAAAATGTTACCATGACAACTCGCCTCGCTTTTTCTTCTCCTGAAAACAGGAAAAGAATACTGATTTACCTTCTCAAAGAAATTGGACTTGCAGCACGCCGCACGTCCAATTATTTTCTTTATTCAAATGTATCATATTTTGCAACAACCATGCTTGCTTTTTCATCTAATAACTCTTGATCCTCTGCAGCACATTGGGCAACTTTGACCACGGCACAGTTTGTCATTTTTGATACAACTTCACCAACGACCGTTTTTGTAAAGCCAATTGGTTTGCATGCATATTGTTCTCCTAAATTAATCATTTCTTCCGTCATCAAAATCCTCCTAAACTGCTGGAACTTTTCTCCATATTACAACTGCTATTTTTTGGAGATTTAACTATTTGATTTTTTGTTTACAGTCAAAAATCAACCTTACAGGCATTATAGCGTACTGTTTTCGTTTTCACAATTAAAACAGCTGTTGTATCTAGAAGAATTTTTTCTAAAATAATAAATAATATTCCTCAAAAACTGATTATTTCTTACATATTTAAATAAAATACTTCCCTTCCCAATAAAAATACACTTATAATAGGAAAGATAAACAGCTGAAAAGGGAGATTGGGAGCGTCAATAATTTTGTGTAAATGGTTCCTCCCTACTGTAGATTGTTTCTAATTCTCAATCAGTTGGCTTAGCATTTGTTCAAGTTCGCCTTCGGCCTGTTGAAAGCCTTTATGACTGCGACCTAGGAATTTTTGGTTGTAAGTATCAAAAGACGAGACTAAGAAACGTTCCATCGACTCTTCGTTTTGGAACTGTTCCTTGCGGTGGCTGTATTTCTTGATTTGCTTATTAAAGGATTCAATCAAGTTCGTAGAATAAATACTCTTGCGTATGGCCAAGGGGAAATCATAGAAAGTGAGCAAGTGATCGTTCGAAAGAATCGATTCAACCACTTTTGGATAGCTGGTTTTCCATTTTTTCGCAAAAGCACCACGTGCTTCCAACGCCACCTCTTTAGACGAGGCTTGATACACCATTTTAAAATCATCACAGACTTCCTTACGATTATTGACACGCACTTTGTGACTGATATTACGGGAAACGTGTACACAACAATGTTGAAAACGAGCTTTGGGATAGAACCGACTAATCGCTCCTACCATCCCCTTTAAGCCATCCGTGATGAACAGGAGGACATTTTTCAAACCGCGCTCTTGAAGGTCCAATAAAATTTCCTCCCAAATCGTGATGGATTCAGTCGGTGCAATCGCATAGCTCAATACTTCCTTTGATCCGTCCGGGCGAATGCCAACTGCGATATGAATAGCTTCCTTGGCGACGGTTTTCCGCTTTAACGGAATATACGTTGCGTCCATATAAATAGCAGCATAACTGTCATGAAGCTCCCGCCCTTTAAACGCCGTTACCTCTTCTGTAAATGATTTTGTTATATTGGACATGGTTTGGGGCGTGTAGTGATGCCCATACATTTTCTCAATCAAGTCTGCGATTTCCGACATGGTAATACCTTTTCGGAAGAGGTGAATGACGGTCTCCTCTAAGGTATCATTCGTCCGTCTATAAGCGGGAACAGTCTGTTGCTTGAACTCGCCGTTGCGGTCGCGCGGAATCTGGAGATGAAGTTCCCCGTACTCGGTCTTGACCGTACGGTCATAGGAGCCGTTACGAGAATTACCCGTGTTAAAACCAATGCGATCGTACTTTTCGTAATCGAGGAAAGCCGTTAACTCCATTTTGAGAAGCGTATTGACAGCTTTTTCCAAATGGACACGGAATAATTCATTCAAATCGCCTTTGTTCGCTAGAGTCTTTAGAATTTCTGTAGTAAAATCGTTCATATGGAAGTCCTCTTTTCTGTGAATGTGTTGTGGTAACTCTATTCTACAGAAGGGACTTCCTTTTTTTCTATTTACACAAAATATTTTACACTCTCGGGAGATTTCCAATGAAGAAAAAAACATTTAAAAAACTATTGTTTCTAGGAGGTACAGCTACTCTTTTATTAAGTGGTACAAGTTATTACCTACATATCCATTCTCCAGAACATACAATGAATACTACACAAAAAAGTTCAACACAAAAAACGAAAAAAACAAAAGAGAAAGCAGAAGTTTTGCTAGATGTTCCATTAGAGAGCCAGTTTGACTCTCCTTCTCTAGAAAATGGCTGCGAGGTCACTTCGCTTTCCATGCTTTTATCTTTTTATGGTTATGAAACGACTAAAAACCAGTTAGCTGAACAATTGGATTACGTCCCTGTTTTCAATGCAGATGGGACTCATGGCGATCCTAATGAAGGATTTGTTGGAGATATCAGTGGCGGAGACTGGGCTATGGGCGTCTATGTCCCTCCTATTGCCTCTCTTGCTCAACAGATCGTCCAAACGGATTATCATACTTTACCAAAAACAGATGCTCAACTAGATGATATCAAAAAAGCTCTATCTAAAGGAAATCCTGTATGGACTTCCGTGACTATCAATTTTGAAGTCCCTGATGAAACTGATTTTATGACTTGGACAACAAACAACGGAGAAGTAAGAGTCACTCCACTTGTTCATGCTTGTGTAGTCACTGGATACGACAAAGAGAATATTTACGTCAACGACCCCTATGGCGTAAAAAATCGAGCAGTACCGATCAATGATTTTTCGGCCATTTTCACTGCAATGGGCGGACAAATGCTAACTTTGGAGAAAAGCTAGTAATTAAAGTAAAAATCCCTTATACTCTAGATACCGAACCTTTGAAGGGAGCACAGATAATGGAAAAATTCACTCATAAAAAAATGGATCCAAATGAAATTCCGATTATTTTTGTCCGTGATCGCAAAGGAAATGTTCAAGGTAAAGTTTCTATTAATGAGTGGAACGAACGGCGCAGACCTGCTACCCTCAATGAACTAGAAATCAAACTGTATCGTCAAGCTCTTGTCTATTATGGAGACCAAGAGTATGGAAAAGCAATAGATTTATTAAAATTTCTAATCGCTCGAACAGAGTACACCCACTTTGAATATATCGAGCGTTTAGCAAACATTTACCATATCATGAATGAACCTGTCAAAGAATATCAGTTGCTTGACTCCGTCTTGTCAGTAGCAGAGCGGATTGCCCTTCCTGCTGGACTGGAAAAGAAACTGGTGCGTCGCCTTTTACGAGTAAAACAACAACTATCTGATCAAGAAAAATAACTTGCGTTTTTTTAGAAAAGTGCTATGATTATTTTGTTGAATAAATGGGATGTAGCCAAACTGGTAAGGCACTTGACTCTGAATCAAGCAATTGTAGGTTCGAACCCTGCCATCCCAATTTGATGAGCTTGTTGATAAGAAATGAACCCCTGAAAAAAGAATGATCTTTTTTCAGGGGATTTTGGAATATTTTTATTATTTATTATTTAGTTTACATAATTTTATTATAATCAACAATTAAATCTGTAGCACTCATACAGTAGATTTAGCCAATAATTGCTAATGCTTTTTCCGGAACTTTTTCTCTAGGAACTTCTTCATACGTTTCTATGTGTGCTCCTTTATTGCTGATTTTCAAATAATGATTTTCTTTTAACACAGAAAGTCCATTAAATTCAATTGTTCGTTCTTCCCCATCGGCATTAGCAGCTTTTTGAACATACCTTGCCGTTCCATGTTCATTTACTTCCTCTGGTTTTTGTGTTTTTACATAGACCTCACCTTTTTCAACTAATGGATTTAGTTGGTCAAGTATACCAGGGATTTCCCCGTAACTTCTTTCAGTATAGTATTTCAGTCCAAATAGCAAAATACCACTAATCGCCGCCAATCCTATCAAATATTTAATCACTTTCATCTTTCTACCTCCTTGTTATATATCCAGTATATGGGGCAATTAGAGAAATTCCATCCGTCCTAAGTTGGAGATTTTTCTCCTACTTTAGAAGCGAGAAACAAGTGTTTTTTTAGCAAAAATGATCGTTATTTGATATTATGGTGATGTGGATAATTTAGATTTTCTCGCTTTATCCATGGAAAAAAATCAAGTTGATGGCAAAGGATGTGTTCAAAATGAATCAAGAAGAATTATTTCAAAAAGTCAAGGAAATGATAAAAGGCGGCAACTTCGACGGCGCAAAACGATTTATCGAAGAACATAAAGAACAACTAGGTCCTTACAAAGAGAAAGCACAAAATCTTCTAAAAGACGTAAATATCGACAGTGTGAAAGACAAGTTCAAAAATCTATTTAATAAGTAGGAATTTTCATTTCTGGAACACCGTTTGTCCAGAAGAAGGGACTGTGACACGACTTTTGTCACAGTCCCTTGTTTTTCCTGAATCATCCTTACTAAAATAAGCGTGTCGGATCATAGTGATAAGTCACATTGCCGTTCAGCGATGCTTTTCCTACCACATATTTACGATTCTCCAATTTCAGCCATGCTTCTCGAAAAGCCATCAATTCTTCTCTTTTTACATCGATTTTTTCGATTTTTCCATCAATCAAATCTTGGATAAGTTGTTCATATGGATTCATTTTTTTCCTCCATTTACTGTTAATCAATAAGTTGTAAAAATAGGTTCATATGCCTTTTTAGTATCCAGATCTTCTCTGACTTTGACTGTCGTATAAATAATTTTTTCTACTGGGATACTATAATAACTACCTTCACCGTTATTGAATCGGTGAACGTCTTTCTTTGCTAAAATACCATTGATTTTATTCGTCAGTACACGTTGTTCGACACTATTGCTTACAACATAGTAAATCACCCGAATATTATTGATTAAATGCAAATCGATTTCTAACACTACATGATCCATGAAAATTCCACTCCTTCTTTCACTTTGATTATAGCAATTTTCCCCTATAAATTCAAAATCAATACATATTTTACTGGATAAATCCATAGAATTGCTTGCGCCTTCACGCACAAAGTGTTATTTTGTATCTTGGACTTTATTTATTGGAGGCAATAGTATGATCGCGATCGGTCAGTTAGTTTTTTATATTCCTTTTTTTATTATGCTAAGCATTCTTTTCTATTACATAAAATGGACGAAAAAGAAGTTTTCAGTTTTACTGGCCTCTTTACCTGCCGTATATTTTACTTATCAGATTTTTTCTTTTAGACATTGGGAAACAACATCTGTATTAGTGATACACATCATCGAATTGACGCTTGCAGTAGTTTTTCTAATCATTTGGATCTATTTTTTATATATGATTTGTCAAATTAAGCTAGAATAAAATGCTTCTTGTACATAGCTCAAAAATATTTCGATTGGTGTTCTGTAATTCAATGATTTTCTTGGAATATGATTACGTTGATTGCTGACACTGGAAATAAATGTCTGATTCACTTCTCTAAAATCCATTGATTTCGGCAGTCCATTACGACGCAGAATCCCGTTAGAATTCTCGTTTAATGGGCGTTGAGAAGGTGTTCCAGGGTCCGCAAAATATATATCAATATCATGTTGGTTACTAATGGCTTTCCAGTTAGAAAATTCTTTTCCACAGTCAAACGTAATAGATTTAAAGAAGTTTTTAGGGAAGCGAGAAAACCATTGATTAAGGGCAGTTTCAATATCTAATGCCTTAGGGCCGTTGGGTTTAATCGTGATAATGACTTTAGATAATCTTTCAACTAAAGTAATGACGGCACTTTTATGATGAATGCCAACGATCGTATCACCTTCAAGGTGACCAAACTCAGAATTGAAATCAGGATAATTATCAGGTCGATCATGGATTGAGCGCTGATACTGTTGTTTTCCCCGTTTTTCCTGATGGCCATTGGGTTTTCTTTTACCTTTCATCGGTAGTGTGTCAATATCAAATATTCCTTTAGAAAATAAACGATAAAGTGTTCTCATACCGCATGAAACAAGCCTTTCTTTTCGCCCGATAATGACGTCAGGCGTCCAACCAAGAGTGACTTTCTCTTTAATGTAATCTACTTCATGAGCAGGTAATTGAATGACTTTTCTACCACATTTTTTCTTATTTTCTTTATACTGGTGCCAATAATCAAGAGCAGTCTTGCCTTGCTTGAACTTATTGACTACATTATAAATAGTTTGTATAGCACGTCCCATTCGGTTAGCGATTTCAACCGGCTTATTATGTTGAAGATAATATGATTCTATCATTGTCAGTTCGTCTATGGTAAGATGTTTGTAGGTCATTTATGGTTACACTCCTTTGTTTTCTTTCGTCGGAAATACAATTTGAGTGTACCATAAATGCCTTTTTATTTTTCTAACTTAATTTTACAATTAGCGATATAAAAATCAGAATTGAATCCTAGCAGTTTCAAAAGAAAACGATTAAAGATCAGCAGAGATTTTCTGTATCTTTAATCGCTTTTTTCTATTCTGTGATACCAAAAAAATGTTTGAATCGATGAAGAAGCGTTCCTTGTTTTAATTCTATAAATTCTTGTGCAATCGGATATTTTTCTTCCAAATTTTCTTTGTTCTTTTCAATCAGACTTTTTGCTTCTTCATATTTTTTATCTGCACATAATACTTTTACTTCCTGTAAAACTTTTCCTGCTTCCATTTACCTCACCCTCTTGCCTTTTTTATGGCTTTAAGTTTGATTTAAGCTATACGCATTATTCTATATTCATCCCAAATAACCTTTTTTCATTTTTTACTCCTCGAACCAATCAGTTTTCTAAAGACTGATTGGTTCGTCTTTTTTATTTTTCATCCATTTTATGCTGCTCTTCTGCTAATTTGTCTAATGCTTTAATGGATGTAACAGTTTTCGCATAATCATAGCTGTATAATTCTGTAAATTTATCAGGCAGAACAAACCACGCTGGATGGTAGCCGTTCGCAGTGATCGGGAATCCTTTGTCTTGTTGATTATCTCCATCCCACCTTACAGCAACACCTTTTTTTCCTTTCCACTTTATTAAAGCAATCGAGTATCCTTTTTTTGTTTGTGTGCCGTCTTCAATAATTGCTAAAATTTCTATTTTTTCTTTTGGTGCACGAACTTCTTGAGGGCGAACCATTTTCTATTCCTCCCTTATCTAATTACTTCACGACCAATACACTGCAAGGGGCATGTGAAACGACATAAGAAGCGGTTGATCCGACTAGTGCTTGTTGTATAGCTCCTTTTCCTGTCGCTCCCATAACGATCAAATCAATATTTTCTTGTCCAGGGATGACATTGGCAATCAAATTTCTTGGATCTCCAGTTTCAACTATTGCATGGATCTCAGCAATGCCGAACTCTTTGGCATCATTGATTTTTTTCAGCATGGCTACTTCTGTTCTTTGTTTTTCATCTGCATAGATTTTTGAAAAGGCATAGGCACTATGGGTCAGCTCAACTTTGTTGATGATTGACACGATAAATAAGTGGGCTTCATTGTCCTTTGCTAAGTCAAGGGCTTCAGCGAACGCTTTGATCGATTGTCTTGATCCGTCAACTGCTACCATGATGTTCTGGTATCTCTTACTCATTGGAACCGCCTCCTTTTTCTTTTATTGTAACATCTCAAGCAAAAATACAAAAAATATACGCAATGTGTAAATAAAATGATGATTAATAGCAATTTTTTTCAAGTTATTTATACATTTCTGTTCTCATCAGAACACTTGTTCTAAACCTATCATTTCTGCATTATGTGGAATTTCTCATCATTTTTCACATGAGATGAACATCATTCTGTTACAAAAAACGTGGATTTGTCATAAATTGTCATGCTTCTTTTACCTATGAAATATTTTCACGTGTTAAAGTATTCCTCGTTGAACACAACAAATAAAACTTTTTAACGAATAAAGGAGATTTTTCATGACATCACTTAAAACTTTACTTTTTGGAACAACTTTGGCTGCCGGTGCTGCATTCTTCATGGGAACGACTGCTCATGCGGACGAAGCTTATACCGTTCAATCAGGTGATACTCTATCAACGATTTCTCAAAAATACGTTGGTGACAACTCCTTGATCAATGCCATTGCAGAATCAAATTCAATTTCTGACATTAACCTGATCTACTCAGGACAACAATTAACGATTCCAACAGAAGGCTCTGCACAAGCAGCTGCTGAACCTCAAGCAGCCGTTCAAGAAGCTCCCGTCCAAGCTGAACAACCTGTTGTACAAGAAACGGTTCAAACAGAAACACAAGCAGCCCCTGTTGCTGAAACACAATCTGCTACAACAGAAACAACAACAACGGCAACAAGCACGAATGCTGCAAAAGAATGGATCGCACAAAAAGAATCAAGCGGTTCTTACACAGCAACGAACGGACGTTACATCGGACGTTACCAATTAGATTCTTCTTACTTGAATGGTGACTACTCTGCTGCGAACCAAGAAAAAGTGGCAGAACAATATGTTGCTTCACGTTATGGTTCTTGGGAAGCTGCGAAAGCATTCTGGGAAGCAAACGGTTGGTACTAAGATTCATTATTTGAACGTTTAAACACATTCAAAATAGGAAGAGGCCATGCGAAAGAATACATCGCATGGCCTCTTTTTGAGTTGTTTTGTCACATCAGAGCGAGTTTTTTGCTTATCTATTACTTCTATGACTTTCTTACCGAAATCTATTTTATATCAGATTTTATAAAAAAATACCGATGGGATCTCTCCCTCGATATCTTTTCTCAGTATATAAAAAAATTATGCGGCTAAGAAGATTCGAACTTCCACGAGGTCGCCCTCACTAGCGCCTGAAGCTAGCGCGTCTGCCAATTCCGCCATAGCCGCATCACATGTTCTAGTTTAGGATTACATTTGTTTTTTGTCAAGAACATATTTTTTGTTCTTTTTTATCTCTACGCGTTTTCCCTCTTGCAACCAATACAAATAGTTCATCCGAGTAACTCCATCATCTATTGAAGGGCGATAAAAAAATTCTGTTTTTTCCATAAGCTCAATTTCACTTTTCAGAAAATTGGTCACATGATGCGGGACGCTATCGATGCAAACATAGACGTAGTCAACAGCACGGATTCTTTCAAATAGTGCTTTCTCCCCATACTCATATGCGTCGATTCTTTCGACAGTTTTTACATATTTCTGCAATCCTTTTACGAATCCTTTTATTTGTTTGTTCCCGATCGCAGCAATTTTGAGTGATGATGCCCACTTTTCAGCATCTATGCTCAATTGCTTTTTACTTGGCTGTTTAGATTTTTGACTTGTTCTCTTTAGATATTTGTCGCTTCTTCTTTTTAACTTATTCTGTTCAACGATAGGATAGCAATACCTTAGATATACTGGACCGTCTACTGTTTTTTGATGTACTCGTACTGCTATCCCATCTGTTAAAAGATCTTTGCGTTTAAAGCTCTCTTCTACTATCAGTGGTCTTCTTTGCTCCGTATTGACCTCGTGGAAATAAATGCTACCCTCTTCTATTTCTACAAAACCATAAAAATATTTGTTTCTTGATACTGCAAATCATTTGCTTGTTGTTCAAAGATCCATTGATACCTATTGAACAGCTTGTTCAGCTGATTGAACTTATAAAATGATTGGGTGTCTAACTGCTGAATCAATGCATGGATCAGATCTTGAGGAGCTGCTTGTACGAAGTTTTGTTTTTCCTTTGCTAATTGTTCTGTTTGTCGCTGGTTGACTTTAGACAACTGCTGCAGTTCTTGTTTTTTCTTCTCCATGATTTTCAGATACGTAGCATTTCTATTTGAAAGCTTTTCTAATTTCTTGTTCAGTCGATCATTTCTTTTCTTTAATAAATCTGACTCTTTATGTATTCTCTCTAGATAATGTTGCATTTGGCTATTTTTTTGCAGCAAATAAATGATGATCTGGTTACGTTTTTGGAGTTCCTGAAGTGCGTGGTTATCTGTATCCCAGCCCACTTCTTCTAATTTTTGATACAATTGTTCTGTTTTCCTCTGCTGTTCGATGACTTTTTGTCTCATCTCTTCTTTTTCTACTTTTGCTTGCTGGTGCTGTCGTTCGAGTTGCTGTGACAGCTCTCTGATGTGTTTCTTGTCCTCTCTTCTTTTCTTGCTCACAGTAGCTACTTGCTTTTTTGCTTTACTCAATTCTTGCTTCAATTGATTCATTTCATTGTTTAAACGAGCAACTCTGGGATCGGTAGCTATTTTACTTTGCTGCTTTTTCTTCGTTTCTTTGTTCTTTTTTTTCTCTCGATTCAGCTGTTTTTGCTTCATTTTCTCCAACAGTTGTCTTCTTCTTTCATTTTGATACTGATCATTTTTTATTTCTGCTTGTTGCCATCCTTCTGGAATTCTTTTATAACCGCTAAAGTAGTTCACGAGATCTCCTTTCTAGTGATCATAAGCAACGGACGAAAAAACTTTAAATAACACATTTATTAAAAATTCAATTTATCTTGAACTTTCAATATCAATCAATAAGATCATTTTTTAAAAAGATAACGAGCATTCATCTATTATAAAAATAATACAATAAATAACAAAAATCTGCAATTGTTTATTTTGTTAAATTATTCTTAATACGATACATCACAAAAAAATAAAAATAAGAATGGCTATTCACCAAAATAGTGCTATAGTAGAAAAAAATATGTTTACTTAGGAAGAGGCGGATTCGATGAAATTGATCAAACTATGGGAAGCAGATTTGGAGAAAGCTTATCGTCTGCAAACTAGCTTCGGACCAAACGAGAATGGATTTATCAACAATGCTTACGGCTATACACTTGCTGAATTTTTAGATTATGTAAAAAAATGCGAAAACACTTCTTTAGGGATCGATCTTCCTGAGAATTACGTTCCCGCAACCGTCTTTATTTTGGAAAATGATGGACATGAGTATGTAGGAATTTTTAATCTGCGCCATAAATTGAATGAATCATTAAGAAACGGCGCTGGCCATATCGGTTACGGCATCTCCCCTGACTATCGTAAAAAAGGATATGCAACACAAGGTTTAGCATTAGTACTGCAAGAGGCAAAAAAAATCGGCATCGATGAGGCACTTTTGTCTGTAAATAAAAAAAATCTTTGCAGTCTTAAGGCGCAGCAAAAAAATGGGGCCACGATTTATCGCGAAGATGAGAAAGAATACTATACGAAAATCAAATTGATGTAAAAAAGATGGATGGCAAAAGGAAAGGGATTTGAACGTCCTTTATCAATAGAACACATTTATTTGATTAACTTCTAATATAGCAGACAAAATTTTATAAACAAAAAACCTCTTATCTCTTTTCTTCTTAAAAGGATAAAAGGTTTTTTGTTTTTACTATTTACTTCTCATAGCTAGTCAGTCAAGATTCCTATCGAATCCCCAACGCAATCCGTGCATAACGGCTCATCTTATCGGTCGTCCACGCTGGATACCAGACAAGTTTTACTTCTGCTTTCGTTACTTCTGGCACTTCTTTCAATGCGTCATGGATAGATTCTGTTAAAATATCGGCTAGTGGACAGCCCATAGTTGTTAGCGTCATTTTGATGACTGTTTCTCCGTTTTCAGGATTGAATTCTATATCATAAATCAAGCCTAAGTTGACAATATCGATTCCTAATTCAGGATCGATCACCATTTCCAAGGCAGCAAGAATACGTTCTTTGATCAGTTCTATTTCTTGCGCAGACCGTTCTTGGTTTGCTTCGCTCATCGTACGACACTCCTTAACACGATTTTTATTTATCATACTCTTTTTTTAACTACTTGTAAATGAGAATTTAGAAGGAAGATTCTCGTTTAAATTTATAAAATGTCCTTGTTAGATGGAATACATTAAATTCATTCTAAAATAAATCTGATTCCTCATTTTTTTTGTGAACGATTTTTTATTTCTGGCAATACACCTGTTGTTCGATACATTTTTTGTTCGTTTTCATTTGCAAATCGGCCAAATACTGAATGAGTTGGTAAAATATTGATAAATGCATCGTCGTCGATTTCATGAACGATCTGATCAAGATCATACATTTCATAGCGGGTGATGACCATCATGATCATATTTCCTTGTTTTTTTGAATAGCCACCGACAGACGGAAGCAATGTCATTCCACGTACCATCCGTTTCGCTAGTTCTTCTGTTACCTCTTCCGGTTTGACGGTCACGATCATCGCTGTTACTTTTTGATGACTCGTATGGATGGCATCAATCACTTGAGTCATTGCATAAATGGAAATAATCGTATACAAGGCACTTTCCCAGTTAAAGAAGAAGCCTGCGATGACTACAATGATCCCATTTAGAATCAGCATGTAATTTCCGACTGTTTTTCCAGTTGTTTGTGAAAGCACAAGAGAGATGATGTCCATCCCACCAGTTGTAAAGCCCATTTTTAAAGATAACCCTACGCCAAGACCTAATAAAACACCGCCTACTAAGGCATTCATCAAAATATTATCAGTGATCTGTCCGACTGGAAGTAGCATCGTCATCACTGATACGCATACAACGTTCACAAAACTAAGGATCGTTGCTCGTTTTCCTACTTTGAGGAACCCTAATACAAACACAGGGATATTCAAAATAAAAATAAATGTTCCTGTGTCTACCTTGATATGAAACCATTCATATAAAAGCGAGGAAATGATTTGAGCGATCCCATTCATCCCTGCAGAAAAGACATT
Organism: Enterococcus sp. DIV1224; assembly: GCF_050555455.1. Classification (NCBI taxonomy): domain Bacteria; kingdom Bacillati; phylum Bacillota; class Bacilli; order Lactobacillales; family Enterococcaceae; genus Enterococcus; species Enterococcus sp. DIV1224. Next base: position 1,482,884 of record NZ_CP187859.1, read on the forward strand.
GGCTGGAATCAAAAAATAATTTAAAGCGACCGCAGCGGTCAATCCGGTTATCAAAATAACCACTATTTTCTTTAATCTTTCATTTTTATGATACGCAGTCATAATTTTGCTCACAAGCACCTCTCCTCTACTTTGTTATTCCAAATGTAAGAATAACAGTTTATCTATTAAAATAAAATACTTCGAACTCAAATGAGAAGAATTTTAGCAAACAAGTAAGAATCTGCCCCATTCCTATGATAAGATAGATGTATAGTAAACTTATACGTATATCAGGAGGGTTCTTATGGCAAAAGATGCTAGCTTCGACATTGTATCAGAAGTCAATACAGAAGAAGTAAAAAATGCGATTCAGCAAACAACAAAAGAATTGACTAATCGATTTGACTTCAAGGATTCTACGGTAGAAATCAAATTAGAGAACAGCAATCTAGTTGTCTTGAGCGATGATGATTTCAAAATCGAACAGATCAAAGATGTATTATTTGGTAAGTTGATCAAAAGAAATGTGCCAATCAAAAATATCCATTTTTCCGAATCGGAACACGCGCTAGGTGGCAAAGCTCGTCAAACTGCCGATCTGGTCAACGGAATCGATCGCGAAAACGCGAAAAAAATCACTACAGCTATCAAAAATGAAAAACTGAAAGTAAAAGCACAAATCCAAGAAGATCAGATTAGAGTGACAGGTAAAAACCGTGATGATCTTCAAGCTGTGATTGCTTTATTACGTAAACTTGACTTACCAATCGAGTTGCAATTCACTAACTATCGTTAATGAAAAAAACGAGGCTGACATCTGTCATCCCTCGTTTTTTTCATTTACTGCTTCTTTGGATGACCAAAAACGCTGTATTCCTTCTTCCAATTCTCCAACACTTCGTACTTCTCTTGCTGTTTGCCAATGTTGTGGGAATAAACGTCGATAAGAGAAACGAGCAAATCGTTGATCTGCCAATACCACGATTCCTTGATCCGCCATGCCACGAATCACTCGACCACCAGCTTGCAAGACTTTGTTCATTCCAGGAAGCTGATAAGCGTAAGCAAATCCAAGGTGTTCCTTCTCATCATAATATGATTTGATCAGTTCCTGCTCATGATTCATCTGCGGCAACCCTACACCTACGATCATACTGCCGATCAATCGGTTCCCTCTCAAATCGATTCCTTCTGAAAAAATCCCACCAAGTATACAAAATCCTATCAATGTTTCATCGGGATCTGCTTGGAATTTTGCTAAAAATCGTTCGCGTTCTTCTTCATTCATGTCCGTTTCTTGGATCAGCACATTGCTGTCAGGATATTGCTGTTTGAATGCTTCCGCCGCAAGGTCTAAATATTGATAAGAAGGAAAGAAAACGAAATAATTTCCGACCTTTCCATCAGCAAAAGCATGGATCGTCTCAACTAATTTTGCCAGACTTTGTTCCCTGTTTCGATAAGTCGTCTCTAAGTAATTTGCGATGAAAACTTGCTGGTTTCCTTCTGGGAAAGGACTCGGCAGTTTGTAAGCGAGACTTTTTTGTCCGCCCAGTGTTTCCTGATAATAAGATAGGGGTGAAAAACTCGCAGAAAAAAGGATACTGCTTCTTCCTTTATCCAACGACTGCTCAAGAAACAAGCTTGGATCAATACAAAACTCTTTTACTATCAGATCGTGATACGTTTTTTCGACCGTTGTTTCATAGTGATCATCATAAAATTCACTGACCTTCAAAAAATGAAGCAAATCAAAGTAATAAGGAAGCAATTGTTCTTGTGATGGATGCTCAGGAAATTCTGCTAGCCATTCTTTGATTTTTTCGCTTAATTGATAACCTGCCTTTACTAAAGATTCAGCTGGTGCTTTTTGATGATGATAATCCCAATGATCTTCTTTTGCTATTTCTCGGATCGTATCAAATTCTTTCAATAGTTTGTTGAAACGACGATGGAGTTTTTTGAATTCCTTTGGTATAGCTTCCTTACTTCGTTTTGTTTTTTCATAAGATAGTTCTGCCGAATACATCTCTCGGGAACGATTCACCAAATTATGTGCCTCATCAATCAAAAACAGATAATCCTCGTTTTTTTCATCTTCAAAAAAACGTCTTAAATAAACAGTGGGATCAAACAGATAATTGTAATCCCCAATGATCACGTCGCACCAGATACTGACATCTAATGATAGTTCGAAAGGACAAAGTGTATGCTTTCTTGCATAAGTTTCGATGACTTCTCGAGTGATCTGATTCTCATGATTCAAAAGATCCCATAACCCTTCGTTGATACGATTGTAATAACCATTGGCATACGGGCACTGCTCTGGATTACAGGTCGTCTCATCTAAAAAGCAGATCTTATCTTTAGCCGTCAAAGTGACACTTTTTACTTCAGCTCCAGTATCTTTTAATGCTGTCATAGCATCTTCAGCTACTTGTCTAGTTATTGTTTTGGCTGTTAGATAAAAGATCTTTTCTCCCTCTTCTTCCCCTACAGCTTTCAAAGCGGGGAATAACGTAGAGATTGTTTTTCCTGTTCCGGTAGGTGCTTCTACAAACAATTTCTGTTTCGTACGGATCGTTTTATAAGCAGCTACCGCTAGTTCACGCTGGCCTTTCCTATACTCATCATGTGGGAATTTCAAAGCCATCAAAGAGGCATTGCGTACAGTGCGCCAGTTTTCTTGAAAAACAAGCCATTCTTTATAATCTTCAGTCAGTTTTTTAAAAAAAGTTTCTAACTGCTCTCTTGTCTGATGTTCGACCTTTCTCGTAATCACTTCTTCTGCCGTCTGAAAGTAAGTCAATTGCAGATTTATTTCTTGTAAATCATGTTCTTGACTATAGATATAGGCATACACCCTTGCTTGATGAAAGAAAAGTTCCACTTGCTCTGGTTCTAAATCTTCAAATCGTGGTTCGGAGGTTTTGATTTCATCTATATAATAAATTCCGTCTCTTTTGAAAATACCGTCTGCACGGCCTTCAACGATCAGGTGATATTCATCTAATGGAACTGTTGTTTTTAAAAAGACTTCTTTTTCATAGTCTTCTCCCGCATCTTTTTGGAGCTTGCGGTGGATTCTTGCTCCTTCTAATGCAGTATGGCTACTTTTTTTACGATTGTCGATACTTCCACGTCGCAAAATAAATTCTACTAAGTGCCGCACAGATATTTTTGACTGTTTGATCATTTCCACCACCTCTTTCTCTCTAAGATTACCTGAAAAAACCTAGTTTAGCAAAAAGAGCTCTCTTTTCAAGCATAAAAAAATACCCTGCTGATTAGGCAGGGATATAGGATATAGAATTTGGATTTTTGGATGAGTCTAATGTAACAAGGACATATTAAAATGCTATGAAAACTTACTTTCCTTCTCTTTAGAATATCCAAATACTTTTCATATAGTCTGATAATTCAGATAAGTAAAGAGAAATAAGTACCTGTTTTTGTTTCCTAGCAATGAATGCGTTATACTAATGGATGAAAGAAGTTTTGGCTATCAAGGAGGAATGCACATGCATATCGAAAGATTAAAAACAGGAATGATTGAAGAAAACTGTTATTTGGTCTACAACGAAGAAGCACTTTTGATCATTGACCCTGGAGAAGATGCAGAACAAATCAAACAAGAAATCAAAAAAACAAACCAACAACCGGTAGCGATTTTACTTACCCATACCCACTATGATCATATTGGTGCAGTAGAACCTTTACGCGCATATTATCAAATCTCGGTGTATGTCAGCCCGCTAGAGCAAAAATGGCTAGGTGATCCGATTTTGAACCTTTCTGGACTCGGACGACATGATGATATTGCTGATATTATTGTCTCGCCTGCAGAATATGAATTTGAAATGAAAACTTATACTTTAGGAAACATGTCTTTTCGTGTGGTCCCTACTCCAGGGCACTCCATCGGAAGCGTTAGCTTTATTTTTGATGATTTTGTCGTTTCTGGCGACGCCCTATTTAGAGGAAGTATCGGTAGAACCGATCTGTATACAGGGAATTTAGAACAATTACTTCACAGTATTCGGACCCAGCTGTTTGTTTTACCTGATGAATTTGCAGTCTATCCAGGACATGGTGATGCAACAACGATCGAACAGGAAAAAAGGACAAATCCTTTTTTCAATCGTTAAAAATGATTTAGGAGGAGAATAAAATGACAGAAACTACACTTTATATCGTACGGCATGGAAAAACGATGTTCAATACAATCGAACGCGTACAAGGCTGGTGTGATACGCCACTCACAAAACAAGGACAAGAAGGCATCCATTATTTAGGGCGCGGGTTAAAAGATGTCGACTTTTCTTTTGCTTATTCTAGTGACAGTGGTCGGGCGATCGAAACTGCCCGTATTATTCTAGGAGAACATTCTAAGGGAAAAGAAATTCCTTATTTTATCGAGAAACGGATCAGAGAATGGTGCTTCGGGTCTCTTGAAGGTGGCTATGACATGGAAATGTGGGGTGTGATCCCTCGCGTATTGAATTTTAAAACATATGATGAAATGTTTACCACAGAAGTTTCTTTTGAACAAATTGCCAATGCTGTATACAACTTGGATACGGCTGGATGGGCAGAAACTTATGAAACATTACGAGATCGTGTATGGACAGGATTTGAAGATATCGCCCATCACTGCGAAAAAAACGGCGGCGGAAATGTTTTAGTCGTATCACATGGTTTGACGATTGCCTTCTTGCTTAATCTAATCGATCCTAAACAGCCTGTTCGTGCTGGTCTTTTAAATGGCAGTGTAACAAAGGTTACTTATGCAAACGGTCGATTTTCTATCCATGGTATCAACGATACGTCTTATATCGAAAACGGGAAAGCACATAGTCGAGACTCGTTTTTATGATGGGATATTTTAATTTTTAACAGAGAATCATAAAAGGCAAAGTCTGAACGAGGGCTTTGTCTTCTTTTTTTCTTCGTATACTTATCTGCTTCATTTCTCAAGTTTTTCTTAATATTAAAAAACAGATTGGGTTTATCAAAAAATAACGGTATACTATAAGATGTATCTTAATTGGGAAGGAAGGAATTTATGTTTTTTGCAAATATTATCAAAGCAGTGATTCTCGGTATTATTGAAGGAATAACGGAATGGCTGCCCATCAGTAGTACTGGTCATCTGATCCTAGCAGATGAATTCATCAAACTGGATGCCAGTTCACAATTTATGTCGATGTTCAATGTCGTTATCCAATTAGGGGCGATCTTAGCTGTCGTCGTTCTTTATTTTCACAAATTAAACCCCTTTTCTCCAAGTAAATCAACGATAGAAAAAAAAGATACTTGGACACTTTGGTTTAAAGTGATCGTTGCTTGTATACCAGCCATCATCATTGGTTTGCCTTTGGATGATTGGTTAGAAGCAAATTTCCACAAGTTCTTACCCGTTGCCATTGTTTTGATCGTTTACGGTATTGCCTTTATTATTGTCGAAAAACGTAACAAAAACAAAACACCTCGTTGGACTTCGCTGAATGACTTTACGTACCAAGCAGCTCTTCTTGTTGGGTTATTCCAAGTCTTGGCACTTGTTCCCGGAACATCTCGTTCTGGTGCAACGATCCTAGGAGCTATCTTGATTGGCGCTTCGCGTTTTGTCGCTACAGAATTCTCATTTTTCTTAGGGATTCCTGTCATGTTTGGCGCAAGCGGCTTGAAGATCGTCAAATATTTAGCTGAAGGGAACTCATTCAAAATGGAAGAAACTGTTGTTCTTCTTGTAGGAACATTCGTATCTTTTGTGGTTTCTATCTTAGCTATTAAATTCTTATTAAGTTATTTGAAGAAAAACGACTTTACCGCTTTTGGCTGGTATCGTATTATCCTTGGTATCATTTTAATTGGTTATTGGTTTATTGCAATGTAAGAAAAACCGGAACACTTCTCTTGTATGAGAAATGTTCCGGTTTTTTATTTTATCTAATGATAATTATTATAAATAATAAAAACTCCATCGAGCTCCATAGTCAAATGATAACCATTATCGTTCTCATTTAGCTGTTTTTATTATCAATTACATTTTTATTATGCTATCCTTGTTTTGACAAGGAGGACTGATAACGATGGCTAATCAGAAAAAAGCTTTTGCAGCAACAATTGGCTGTCTTTTATTTATGATTGCCGGTTTTATTTTCGACCGATTCTCTCTCACCATCACCCCGCTTTTTTATATCAGCGCTATTATCATCGGTGGATACAAACAAACATCGGAAGGCTTGAAAGAATTGTGGAATGACCGAACACTGAATGTGGACTTATTGATGGCTTTAGCCGCTATCGGTGCCTGTTTGATTGGTAATTATTTTGAGGGAGCAATGTTGACATTCATCTTTTGTTTAAGCGGTGCATTAGAGGAATACACGACCAATAAAAGTCAAAAAGAAATTACCGCTTTGATGAATCTTCAGCCACAAAAAGCTCAGTTACTAAAAGAAAACGGACAAATGCAAGAAGTAGATGTTTCGCAATTAAAGGTGGATGACTTGGTGTTCGTCGCTAAAGGAGCGGCTGTTCCGATCGACGGTTGTTTAGAAAGCACACAGGCAACGATCGACGAGTCTGCATTAAGCGGTGAATCTGTACCTGTAGAAAAATATTTAGGAGATGAGATGTTTGCAGGAACGCTGAATCAAGGAAATCCCATTACAATTCGAGTAACAAAAACGAGTACCGAAACTGTCTTTGCTAAGATTATCCAATTAGTGGAAGAAGCGCAGAATACGCCAACTCAAACAGCTTCATTTATCGAACGGATCGAAAACAATTATGTAAAATTGATTTTGCTTGCTGTGCCTCTAATGATCCTTCTCCCCCACTTTTTCTTAGGTTGGAGTTGGGATGAAAGCTTTTATCGAGGAATGGTATTATTAGTCGTGGCTTCTCCTTGTGCGCTTGTCGCATCTGCTACTCCTGCTTCTCTAGCTGCTCTTTCAAATTCTGCAAAAAATGGGATTCTAATCAAAGGCGGGATCCATTTAGAGAAGCTTTCTGAATTAAAAGCGATTGCCTTTGATAAAACTGGAACACTCACTAAAGGAAAACCAGTTGTGACTGACAGCTTTTTCTTTGATGAGAAGGATTTGGCACAACAACTTCTTGTTGCTATGGAACAAAAAACGACACACCCTCTTGCTCATGCGATTTTACAATATTTCGATTGCACAATACCCGAAGCAATCCAATGCCTATCAATAGAAGAAATTACTGGTTTTGGATTACAAACTACCTATTTAGGGGCGCAATGGAAAGTTGGCAAACACGCATATGATCCTGAGACGATGAGAATCAGCAAAGAGATTGAGGAAATGATCGAACGTTTAGAAAATCAAGGAAAAACTGTAATCTATCTTTCTAAAGATCAACAGTTAATCGCTGTTTTAGGTCTGTTGGATATTCCAAAAGCAAATGCCCAACAGGTGATTTCCTACTTTAAATCCCAAAACATCCATACAAGTATGATAACTGGCGACCATTCTGGCACAGCAAAGGCTATTGCTGAACAAGTAGGAATCGAACATTACTATGCCAGCTGTACTCCGGAAGAAAAAACACAACTAGTCAAAAAAGAAAATGAACGTTACCAAGTAAATGCGATGGTTGGTGATGGAGTCAATGATGCGCCTGCTTTAGCAGCTGCTTCATTAGGTATCGCTATGGGACAAGGAACAGACGCCGCAATGGATATCGCAGACATCGTCTTAATGAAAAATGACTTAGATAAATTCGTCTACAGTCATCGGCTATCTTTAAAAATGCGGCGGATCATCAAACAAAATATCATTTTTTCGATTCTTGTTATTCTCTTGTTGATTGCTTCTAACTTCTTGCAATTTTTAAATCTACCTCTTGGAGTAGTAGGACACGAAGGAAGCACGATATTGGTTATTCTGAATGGCTTGCGCTTGCTAAGACCTTTACCTGCTCTTTCTGATTCTTCAAAAAAATGTAAGTCTTGTCCACTATACCAAGCACGGCTGTCTTCTGCCAAATAAGTGAAATTTTTTTATGATTTTGTTTATTTTATGAAAAAATCAGCGTATGAATAGATTTCGAAGGATAAATTCCTGCTTTTGCAACTTTCTAAAAACATGTTATGATTGTTTCGAAGAAAGTGAGGAATTATTTCATGGAAAGTTGGCTTTTTTTAGGTATTATTTTACTTGTAGCAATTTTAGCTAAGAATCAAAGTCTAATGATAGCGGCAGCTTTTGTGCTGATTATGAAGCTCATACCAGCCTCCCGTTCCTTTTTTCCTTGGCTTCAAGGCAAAGGAATCAATATTGGTGTGACGATCATCACTGCAGCGATTCTGATCCCTATCGCAACAGGAGAAATCGGTCTACGTGATTTATTAGAAGCCTTTAAATCCCCTATCGGCTGGGTAGCTGTTTTTTGCGGTGGGCTAGTGGCTGTCTTATCTTCCAAGGGCGTAGGATTGATTGCTTCTGATCCGCAAATCACTGTTGCGCTTGTTTTTGGCACGATTTTAGGTGTTGTCTTCTTAAGAGGAATCGCCGCCGGACCAGTCATTGCTTCTGGCATTACTTACTGTATCTTACAAGTATTTGCTTTAGGAAAATAGATCAAATTTTGCCTATTTTTAGGAGATTCTTAACACCCCCAATTTACTGATCCGTGATATACTGACAACGAGGTGATACAATGTTCGAAAAATTGAAGTATTTCATAGGAACAATTGGCTGGTTTCTTTTAGCAGTACTTTTGATTCTGGGCTTAGCTTATCTTTTATTTCCTGATTTGATACAAAATGTGTTAGATACTGCTTTTTGATTGACCTATTAGAATGATATAGGGATGCTCCTGCGATGCAGGAGCTTTTTTTAAACAATGACCGAGCGAATGAGACTTCCTATTGAAATCGATGCTCTTTTTTCTTTTTGGCTCTTCTCCTCTTTTTTGTTATACTAGATTACAGTGGACAAAAGAAGGAATGATTGCATCCACTTTAACGAATATCAAAATGGAAGAAACAGTACCTGTTCTCAGGTTACTTTGGAAAGAAAGGAAGACGCTTGTGGAAACTTTTGAAGGTCTTTTAATTGATACGTATGTTTTACAAGAACAGCCAATGATGCTGACTGGAATCAACTTGCAGCTTGAGGACCGTGTGATCAATGGCCTGCTTAAAGATCGCTATTTGGCAAAGTACATCTTACGTTTGCCACTAAATAAATATGTACTGGAAGTAAGTGGCAAATGGAACCGTCGGAATCAGTTAGTCATTAAAAAAATGTTGATAAAAAATATTGATGAATACATTAAAATAATCGGTACACCAGAATAACCTTTACCGATCAAAGGTGACTGGTTATAAAATAACTACAGTTTCTTAATAGAAAAACAAAGAACAACAGGGAATCGTATCCCTTTTCAAAAAAAACTTTGCAAACGGTTCTCTTTGTTATATAATGACTTAGTACCAAACATTCCCATTCAATCTTTGTTTAAATAGATAAATAAAAATCTAGTTTGGTTTGACGCTATTGCCTCCCACAATAGCGTCTTTTTGATTTTTTCAGCTTGATTTATCTGTTTTTACTGATAAAAAAGTTTAAATAAAAGACTGTTAAGGAAAAAAACTTGTCATGTTCATATTGCAAAGCGCGCTGCCTTTAGGTATAATAATGAATGTTGAATTATGCGGTCACACGCGTAAGAACTTAAGTTATCGGAGGTGAAACTAATGCCAAACATTGAATCTGCAATCAAACGTGTTCGTACAAGCGAAAACGCTAATGTGAAAAATTCATCTCAAACAAGCGCTATGCGTACTGCAATCAAAAAATTTGAAGATGCTGTAGCTTCAGGTGCTGACAACGTAGATGCGTTATATAAAGAAGCTGTTAAAGCTATTGATATGGCTGAATCAAAAGGTCTAATCCACAAAAACAAAGCTAACCGCGACAAATCTCGTTTAAGCAAAAAAATCGCTAAGTAAAAGAATCGGCTTCGGCCGGTTTTTTTATTTGTCAAAAAAAACCAAAAGCAACCGGTATTCCCGCATGCTTTTGGCTTCTTCTTTCTATCGATTTCTCAACAACTGCCCTGTGCGCAAAACGAAAAGTTGAAAACTTAATTCTTTTTCGATTTGCCCCGTTTTGATTTGATAATCCATTTCGACTAATTGATCAAATAATTGTACCAGCAACTGTTCATCGAATTTCCTTACTTCTTGCATGGCAAGTTTTACACGGTAGGGATGGACTTTTAATGTTTCTGCAATATTGGCCTGCTGATAGCCAATCTTTACAAGAAATTTTGTCTGTAAAAACAAACGTAATTGAGAAAGTAAAATCGCATTGATTTTGATTGTTTCCTCCCCTTGCATGACTAAATCTTCATATAAACGCAAGGCTTGTTCTGTCTTCCCTTTTAAAATATATTGGGTCATGTCAAAAATATTATGTTCCAATGTTTTAGGAACTAATTGTTCTACTTCTCGAACAGTGATCTGCTGTTGATTTTGTCCATAAAGAATTAATTTCTGTAACTCTCTCATCATTTTGGATAAATCTAAGTCGGTCAACCGCAAGAATAAATCAATGGCGTTTCGTTCCATTTTGATGGAAGAGTTCTCTAAGGTATTCATCAGATATTGACGTACTTCTTTTTCATTCAGCTGTTGGACGTTGATGATGGTTGCTGTTTTTTTCAATTGTTTCGTTACTTTTTTCCGTTCATCCAACTTTTCATATGGTGCAAAAAATACTAATACAGTCGATTCTAGTGGTTCTTTCAAATAAGCTGTCAGTAAATCAGTATTTTGTTCGATTCCATTGTTTACTTTCTCACCTGTTAAAAAATATGGGTTCTCCACAAATACTAATCGTTGATCTCCGAAAAACGGCAATGTCTCTGCTTCAGCCACTACCTCCTCTAAACTTGCATTTTCCATGTCAAAACTTAAAAAATTTAAATCATCTTCGCTCTCTAATTTGATTTTTTTAACTATTTCTGCCCGAACTTGATCTTGGAGAAACTTTTCTGTTCCTAAGATCAAGTAACAAGATGCAAGTTTTTCTTTACGTATTTTTTGTAACTCTGCTTGTATACTCAAATTACTCACCACTTTCAAAATTATCCTACCATGAGAAGATGAGAATTACTAGTCTATCATTGTTTCCACTAGGCCGTGAGGATGAAAAACTGGATGCCAGCGATAGGAGATCATTCCTTGCTGATCGGTTCGCCATGTTCTTATCTGATTTTCTTCTAGTGCCTCCAATACTTCGCTGTGAGGGTGACCATAACGATTATTTACTCCGCAGGATATAATTCCATGTTTCGCTTCAATACGGGAAAGAAAATCCGTATTACTTGATGTGCGGCTACCGTGGTGACCTAATTTGACTACGTCGGCTTTCAAATTAGGATAAATAAAAAGCAGCTGTTCTTCCATCGCTTGATTCAAATCGCCTAAAAACAAAAAACGGCTATTGTTATATTCCGTCCATAAACCAATTGAATCTTCATTTCTTCCTTCTCCCTTTTCAAAAGGGGTCAATACATAAAGATCATAATAGCCTTTGATCCTGTCGCCATGTTTGACTTCAATGATTTTAGTGCCATTTTTTTGAGCTTCTGTTAAATGCCTTCGCAACGGCTCATTTCGTCCAGCACCCCAGCCAATATAAATTTTTTTGATGGTGAAATGCTGAGATAATGTGGACAATTCTCCCACATGATCCGTATCATCGTGTGTCAAGATGAGTTTATCGATCACACTTATTCCCTGTCCTTTTAGATATGGAACGATATTCCTTTCAGCAGGAGGTCGTACGATACCTTGCGCCCACTTTTCCCTTTCAAAGTGCAACTTACCACCCGTATCAATCAAAATCGTTTCTTTTCGAAAAGGACTTTGCAAAAAGATACTGTCTCCTTGACCAACATCGATAAAAACGATCGTTGAAGAAAAACGTAAAAATGGCAAAGTCAATAGCATCAAAGAAAACAGACCTACATAAAACAAGAGTCGATCCTGAAAACGAATCGATCATTCGTTCAAACAAGATCAGTCCCTCTTCTATCAGCAAAAGTAAGGTTCTCGGCAACCAGCGATTGAAAAGCGTCAGAAAGAACACACTAGGAAGAAAAAGAAACTTGAATACCGGTGCAACCAGTAATGTAAAAAGACTGCCTAAAAGAGGCCACTCATAAAAATGCCATACAATCAACGGCATCGTGATCATGGTAAATAGGACATGAGAAGCCGTTTTTTTCATCCAATCTCTATCAAAAGAAATCAGGATAAACAAAAAACTCATGAAAAAACTAAGCTGTCCGCCCGCATGAAAAAGAAATCGAGGATCAAATAGCAAAAGAAGCCAAAAGACAACTGCAAATAAGTCCATAGAGGAGTAACGTTTATTCAATAATTTGACTAGCAACCGCAATAAAAACAACAGACTAGAACGCAAGACAGAAATAGAACTGCCTGCAAGAGAAACATAACAGATAGTTAGCAGACTCAACGGAATGATGCTGACGTGCAGTGGCCATCCGATACGTCGAAACAAATAATACAGCCACCCTAAATAAAATTGGATGTGTAATCCCGATAGGCTGAATAGATGCAGCAAACCACTCTCTCTAAAAATTTCTTCTGATTCTCTGAAGCCTGAATCTTTATAACCCCATAATAAAGAATTGATATATACACTTGTTTTTTGCGGAAATTCAGATTGGACAAAAGAAATAAAAGCGCCTCTTTTTCTCTGGAGCCAATTTCGCCAATGATTTTGTATGTTGATTTTTTCGACCCTTTGAATTTGGAATCGACCAGAGATTCTATGGTTCCTGAAGTAAGCTTCTTGGTCAAAAGTATAAGGATTTCGCTTTTTTTCGGGAGAAATAAACTCGCCTTCAGCTGTCAATTCTATCCCCTCCCCTCGGAACCCAAGCCAAGTTTTCAATTCCTCTTCGGTGTTTGCTTGATAAGAAAGCTGTATCTTCTGTTTACTCTCTGACAACCTTCCTTCCATTGTCAAAAAACTGCCATTTGCACGAATCGTATCTGTAGATAAAGTCACTTGCGCAGAAGTTTCTTTTTCCTCTAAAAATGAATATTCTTGTAGCTTATAAGAAACGGATACCATTATGCTACCAACAATACAGAAGTACGCGATAAAACGTCCTTCTTTTAGCGAAAATCACAAAAAAATTCCGGCAAGAAACAAACGATAAATCCAATTGTCCGTATCATACAACAAACAAATAATCATCGACGTAATTGCCGGAAAAATCAACCGATTTCGAACATGCCTTTCTAAAACGCTAGACATGTTTTCCTGTTAATTCATTTTGAAGTTTTGAAAAATGCTGCGAGTCTAAAGCAACTTGGTGTACAGATACGCCTAATTGTTCAATCAACGCTTGAGCATACGGATCATTTCGATAGTCATGGAGATAATTGATCCCTTTGACACCAGCTTGCAGCAAAGCTTTTGTACAAGCTAAACATGGAAAATGTGTGACATAGATTTCCGAACCTTCCGTTGGGATACCGAGTTTCGCGCACTGTAGCAGCGCATTCATCTCTGCATGGATCGTTCGCAAACAGTGTCCATCCACAACATAGCAGCCTTCATCTATGCAGTGGACATCTCCACTGACTGCTCCATTATAGCCGCCAGCAATGATCCGTTTTTCCCTAACAAGTGTCGCTCCTACTTCTAAACGTGTACATGTGCTGCGTAAAGATAACAATACTGCCTGAGCCATAAAGTACTGGTCCCAGGGAATGCGTTTGTTTTGAGTCTTATCAGTAATTTTTTCTTTGTTCGTATCGCATGGTTTTGAAGATTTTTCTAACATGGTTTACATTCCTCCGTTTTTTCAAGTTGATCAAAAAAGCACTCCATTGCTTAAACAAAATATTCTTTAAATATACCGAATCATCATGTCTGACAAAAGAGCATATCCTTCACTGCCGAAATGAAGTCCGTCATCCATTAGCCTCCATTTATTGCTCTTTTCAGTTGATTCTGAATCATTCTATTTAATTGTAACGAAGTTTTTTAGTTTTTCAACTGTCTTTTCACCGATACCAGAGATCTCCTGCAAGTCTTCCACTTTCTGGAAGGATCCGTTTTCTTCTCTAAATCGAATGATTTCTTGCGCCTTGACTGATCCGATCCCAGGAATCTGCTGGAGTTCTGAGGGACTGGCTGTATTGATATTTATTTTTGAAGGCTCGGAATCTGCTGTAGATTGTTTTCCTTCTGAGGATGCCAACTGATCAAGATGTTCTGGCAGCTCTTCACCTACAGCAGGGATATATAGGACTTGCTGATCTTCTATTTTCGCAGAAAAGTTGATTCGATCGCTATCCGCTTCTTCTAATAATCCTCCTGCGCGCTTTAGTACATCATAGACCCGTTCTTCTGAAGAAAACGAATAGATACCAGGCTCCTTCACACTTCCTTTTATATCGGTGTACATAACCTTTGGACGAGCATCCTCTTCTACAGTATTTCCTTCAGGCAATTGATTTTCTTCAATGGAACTAAATGGAGAAAGCATTTCTTTTGCAGCGATTTCTTCTGGTTCTCTATGAAATAACAGATTTGACAATAAAAAACCACTGGCTATACAAAAAATAAGAACTACCGTAGACATACAAACGATTAACTTAGGTGAGGTGAGTATTTTCTTGCTGATTTTTTCTATCATTATTTCTTTTTACAAAGAATGATCAGTAAAAACCATTCATTACTCCTTTCATTTGAAATCGAAGAAACAGTGTGCTCTGGCAAAATCGTCCCTTCAACATCTAATTACGTCAATTTTTTCTTTTTTTTTAGCAGAAAGATATTTTGACGAAAAAAAAGGATTGTGACAGAAAATATGTCACAATCCCTTATTCAAAATAAATAGTATTCAATTAGCTCAAAAGCTTGCATCTGCGGTAAATAAATCCAAACAAAAGAGGAGAAGCTGTTTTTGCGTAGCTATTCTTATTACTTGATACAGAGCAGCTTTTTCACTTTTTTTTAGTTGCTTCATTTCATTTTCTCTAGATAGTCAAGCGCATCTTGTACTGTTTTTACTGGTACGATTTTCATGGAGGAATTCAATTTTTTGGCGGCGGCTTTTGCTTCTTCGTAGTTGGTTTTTATTTCAGGATATTCTTTCTTAACATCGTCTGAGATCGTATCATCTGGTGCAAAGAAAATCTCTACGCCGGCTTTATCCGCGCTTGCCACTTTTTTATCGATTCCTCCGATTCGGCCGACTTCTCCTTCGCTGTTGATCGTTCCAGTTCCGGCAATTTGCTTACCATGTCGCAAATTTTTACCAGTGACCTGTTCATAGATCTCTAAAGTGAACATCAATCCCGCTGACGGTCCACCAATAGAGCCAGAATTAATGCGAACGTCTGTATCTGATTCGATCTCTGTATGATCAGTAAGTGTGATGCCTATTCCTGCCTTTTTATCTGTTGGCAACTCAATCAGATCACCAGATGCTGTTTTTTCTTCACCATTATGCAAATAACTGATTTCGATTGTTTGTCCAACTTTTTGGCTTTTTACATAATCCATAAATGCTTCTGTACTTTGAAAGCTTTTGCCGTCTACTTTTGTTACTGTATCTCCTACTGAAAGCTTGCCAAAGAAGTTCGATGTTTTCTCTACGCTCATGACATATACGCCTTTGAATTCCATTTTATAAGGCTTGCCTGCAAGTTTCAACGCTTGTTCGATGGCTGCGTTTTGGGAAGAATCCATATAATACTGTTGCATTTGATTATATTCTTCATTTGTTGCCCCACCAGTCAATTCTTCTTTACTGATTAATTCTTCAAAGGGGGCTAGTTTAGCCTTTAGCGCCAAAAATCCGGTAGCTTGCCTGATACCGACGGATGTAAGAGAGAAAGAGCCAGAACCTTTGTCTTCTTTGTCATTGACTGTAATTAATTCTTTCAGATCAATCGTTGCTCCTGGTGATTCCACATAATATGGCAGAGGAACTACTACAAATCCGATGATCAACATTCCAAATATGATAATCAGTACTGTTTTCAACCATTGTTTAGCTTTCATTTGATTCACGCTTTCCAGCTAAAGCTTCGTTGATAACTGGCGGTAAATAACTGCTCACGTCTCCACCAAAGTGCAGTACTTCTTTTAAAATACTGGAACTGACAT
This sequence comes from Enterococcus sp. DIV1224, assembly GCF_050555455.1. NCBI lineage: Bacteria > Bacillati > Bacillota > Bacilli > Lactobacillales > Enterococcaceae > Enterococcus > Enterococcus sp. DIV1224. Next base: position 1,499,071 of record NZ_CP187859.1, read on the forward strand.
GGCTATATTCTGGTTTTGCCAATAAGAACACCGTTTCCAATTCCTCGTTTAGATGATGGTTCATCTGAGCGATTTCTCGTTCATATTCGAAGTCTTTGATACTCCGTATTCCTCTGACCAAGGCATCCGCGCCGATTTCTTTTGCCGTTTCCACTGTCAATTGATTTTCCTGATGCATGACTTTTACATTAGGAAGATGTGCCACAGCTTTTGCGATCAATGTCATTCTTTCTTCTGGAGGAAACAAACTTTTCTTTGAAGTATTGATAAAAACACCAATTACCACCTCATCGAATAATTTAGCCGCACGCTCCACTGTATCTAAGTGTCCTTTTGTAAAAGGATCAAAACTTCCTGGGAATAATGCACGTTTCATCGATTTCCCTCTTTTCTATAGATAGTCACAGCTGTTATGCCATAAATCTGTTTTCTTATTTGATGAAATCCAGCCACAGATTCTGGCAATTCGACTGTTTTATCCGTTTCGCATACGATAACTGCGGTTTTAGAAAAAAGTCCCAGTTCTTCCATTTTATGGATTTGATCAATGATTTTTTGTTTTGCATACGGCGGATCAAGAAACAAGTAATCGAATTGTTGTTTCTCTGCTGCTAGCCGTTCGATTGCTTTGTCCGCATCAAGTTTTATTGTGGTAAACTTCTCTGGTTCTTTCGTAATCTCGATATTTTCTTTGATGATTTTTAGCGCTTGGTAATTTTTGTCTACGCATACTGCATGACTGCAACCTCTGGATACGGCTTCGATAGCTAGACCGCCGCTTCCTGCAAACAGATCCAATACTGTCTCTCCATCAAAATAGGGTCCAATCATATTGAATATGGATTCTTTTACTTTATCTGTAGTTGGTCTGGTGTTCGCCCCTGCTAAACTTTTTAAGCGGCGTCCGCCATAATTTCCTGATATTATCCGCATCTACTCACTCCTTAGAAATGGTACTGGTACTAGTATACCAAAAAAAAGACCAAAAAATACTTGGACAATGATCAATTTTTGATAGTTGTCCAAGTTATTTTTTTATTAAAAAACTGCTCATAAGAGATTTTTAAAGATGTTCAGCTAATCTGATTTCTGTATTCAGCTCTTCGATTTCGAAACCTTCTTCTTTTAATACCGTTTTATTACCTATTTTATCAGCAAAATTCATTTCGATATCTGGTCGGTAAGAACGTTCTACGTTTCGAACAAAATGTAATTTACGGATTCGTTCTTCTGTCTCTTCAAATGTCTCTTCATTCAAGTAAAGGACGACATATTTCATTCTTCTTGAGACATAATGCAACAAGCCGAACTTTTTTAGATTCTTTAATTGTTTTAAGCTGTAGACCCATACGATCAGCCCGCGTCGTTTTATTATTTCAAATTCACTATTGTCAACTTGCATGACAATTCCCTCCGCATCCAAAGTGTTTTTTCGTTTCAAAGAACGGACTACCTGCATCTACCTTGATCTCATTAGAAACTTCTTCGGCAAGTGCTTGGACAATTTGATCCAACAGACTTTGTAACTGTGTTTCACTATACCTAAAAGCTGCGACATGCTCATTCAGGTCAAGCTGTCTTTTTGCTTTTCGAAGAGCACGTTTTTTTTCACGATAATCAGGTGCATATTCGCCATATGCCGCTACATTTTCAAACGCCTTTTTCTTCGACAGGAACGCCTCTTTTAATTGGCAGACTTCTGCAGATTCTTTCATTGACTGTTTATGTTTGAAATAAGAAGTCATCGTTTTACTCTTTTTTATCATTTCAGCGACTCGGAGGCATTGATCCTCCAGTTGAAACAGCTCTTCGTTAACGATCACTGCTATCACTACTTTCTCCGTTTTCTTCTTGCAATAAGACTAACATATTTTCTTTAGAAAAAGCAATGCCTAATGAATCCGTTCCCGGATCCATAAAGCGGTCATGATTATATGGATCGCTGTACCAATATAAAAACGAAAAAGTAGCGTCGATTGCTGGATGAATAAACAGTCCACTAGTATTTTCTAATTTCTGTTTACTGATTAGCTTCTCCAATTCATCATTCGTCAAGGAGAATTTCATTGTCGTTTGCCCGCTGCCTAGCGATTTTTGCCAATCAGCCATACGTTCGTCTGACAAGATTTCTTCAGGCTTTGTCAAGAAATCATGTAGCAGCAGCCGACTGTGGCTTTGAAAGGCAAGCGGTTGGTTGTATATAGGAAGTTCGTCTTCTCTTCTAAGCATGTTTAGTAAAGTCGTACTTTTTCGTTTTTTACCGCGATTGATCGATTCCCAGTCAGCCGATTTATCTGCTTCATAATGTGGGAGACCTTCACCAAACACTTGATACGGTAAAAGTTTCAAAAGACTATCTTTATCTAAATATACAACTGAAAACAGACCGTTTGTTGTTTGATCAAAAAACAAAATAGCAAAAGTGTCGTTATCAAAAGCAATCAGTGGACGATAATTCATATCCTCTTCCATCAGTTCGATTCCAACTTCTGTGTCGTGATACTCAAAAGTGAAATTAGTATAGATAGTCGTGAGTTTCGTTAGGTCCTGCATCGTCATCCCTAAATAAAACGGCGTGATATCAGCAGGTCCTGTTTGCAGTACTTTAACAGTTGTGACCATGCTATCTTGGACATTTACTTCAAACGTGAGATGACTGGCTTTGTTTTCATAATATCTTGTTTCAAAACCAAACCCACTAGTTAATCGATCATAGGATTGTCCAAAATCTTTTTCTAGCTGTTCGATCGGTTTTCCAATATAAGTAGAAAAACCAGTTGCTTTAAGCTCCTGGTATTTCCACGTTGTCATTTGATTTGAGATTTGTTGATCAGAGTTTTCCTTCACTTCAAGTTTTGGCGGGAACAAGACTGGTTCCATATAGAATGCCGCAATAACTAATAGCAGAATCAGCCAAAACAAACCCAGTCTTTTCATGTTTCCCCACCTTTCACTTATTATTTTTCAGTCACTTCAATCAAAAGGTCGCCAGACGAAATCGTGTCGCCTGAAGATACATATACATGTGCAACTTCTCCGTCAAAACGTGCTTCGATGGCTGTTTCCATTTTCATTGCTTCAGTAATCATCAACGTGTCGCCTTTTTTGACGTTATCGCCTTTTTTCACTAATACATCAAGCACAGAACCAGACATCGTTGCTCCGATTTGTTCTCGGTTTGTTGGTTCAGCTTTCAATCGAGTTTGAACCGCACTGATGATTGAATTATCTTTGATAGTGATTTCCCGTCTTTGCCCATTCAGATTGAAGAACAGTACGCGATTTCCTTCGATATCGGGTTCTCCGATTTCATCTAAACGAATGATAAGCGTTTTTCCACGTTCGATTTGTACATTGATCGTTTCACCTAAACGTATCCCTTGGAAGAATGTTGGTGTATCCAGTAATGTAACATCGCCAAATTGATTATACGCTTTTTGATAGTCCAAAAAGACTTGCGGATACATCAAATAACTTAATACTTCGTCTTGTTTTGGTTCATAGCCGATTTTTTCTGCCAATTCTTTTTTCACTTCGTTGAAATCGACTGATTTCGCCAACAGTCCTGGACGTTTACTCAACGCGGGTCTGCCCTTAAGAATGATCTTTTGCAGTTTTTCAGGAAATCCGCCGACTGGTTGTCCTAGTTCTCCTTGGAAGAAAGTCACTACAGATTCAGGGAAACTTAGTGTTTCGCCTTTTCCATAGATGTCTTGTTCTGTGAGATCATTTTGGACCATGAATAGTGCCATATCTCCTACGACTTTAGATGATGGAGTTACTTTCACGATATCGCCAAACATCAAATTGACAGTATGGTACATTTGTTTGATTTCATCCCAGCGATGACCTAGTCCGACAGCTTTTGCCTGCTGTTGCAGATTTGAATACTGTCCTCCCGGCATCTCATGCATATACACTTCTGTTTCAGGAGCATTCAAGCCATTTTCAAATGGTTTGTAATACATACGCACATCTTCCCAATAATGGTTTAATTTCTGTGCATTTTCAATTGTGATTTCTGGCAGCCGTGGGCCATTGACCAGCGCATAATACAAGCTGCTCATGCTAGGCTGACTCGTGTTCCCACTCATTGCACTCATTGCTACGTCAACGATATCTACTCCTGCTTTTGAAGCAGCGGAATAAGTGATAATCCCGTTTCCACTAGTATCATGAGTATGCAGATGGATTGGTAGATCCGTCGTTTCTTTCAATTCACTAATCAAGCGATAAGCTGCTTGCGGTTTAAGCAACCCAGCCATATCTTTGATTGCAATGATATGCGCACCCAGTTGTTCTAGTTCTTTTGCCATGTCTTTATAATACTGAACATTGTATTTTGCTCGGCTTGGATCGTTGATATCGCCAGTATAGCAGATAGCTGCCTCTGCGATTTTACCAGTATCCCGTACTGCTTGGATACTTTTTTCCATTTGAGGAGTCCAGTTCAAACTATCAAAGATTCGGAAAACATCAATCCCTTGTGCTGCTGCTTCTTTGACAAATTCCACCAGTACATTGTCAGGATAATTAGAATACCCAACGGCATTTGAACCTCTGAAAAGCATTTGCAGCAATGTATTAGGCATTAAAGAACGGATTTTTCTCAATCGTTGCCAAGGATCTTCATTCAAAAATCGGTAAGCCACATCAAATGTTGCTCCCCCCCACATCTCACTTGAAAAGAGTTCAGGAAGACCTTCTCCCGTTAAGCGTGCAATCTGCTTGAAATCCTTTGTCCGAACACGAGTTGCTAGCAGACTTTGATGAGCGTCTCTAAATGTCGTATCCGTCAACAATAAATTTTCCTGTCCTTTGATCCATTCAACCAAAGCATCGGCACCCTTCGCATCTAATACGTTCTTAGCCGTTACGTAATCAGTTCTTGTGATTAGATCTTTAGGTATACGTGGTTCTTCATAAAATGGTTTTTCGCCACTTTCGATACCTGGAAAACCATTGACAGTAATTTCACCGATATATTTCATCGTTTTATTTCCGCGGTCTCGTAGTCGAGGAAATTCAAATAATGTTGCTGTACTATCGATAAAAGTTGTTTTTGCATTTCCTGATTGGAATTCAGGATGTGTGATGACATTTAGCATAAATGGAATATTTGTTTTTACTCCACGGATCCTGAATTCTTTCAAGCAACGTTCCATTTTCTGAATGGCTGTTTCAAAAGTAGCGCCATGCGTACATACTTTTACTAACAATGAATCAAAATACGGCGTCACCACATAGCCAGCGTAAGCATTCCCTACATCCAGACGTACGCCAAATCCGCCAGGTGAACGATACGTATCGATTTTTCCTGTGTCTGGTAAAAAGTTATTCAACGGGTCTTCCGTAGTAATTCGGCATTGAATAGCTGACCCATTTAATTTGATTTCTTCTTGCTGAGGCAATCCGATTTCTTTATGCAAATCTAACCCTTGGGCAATCAATAGTTGTGTTGTCACGATATCAATATCTGTAATCATTTCTGTGATCGTATGTTCCACTTGGACGCGAGGATTGACTTCGATAAAGTAAAAATCATCTCCTTCAACAAGAAATTCTACCGTACCCGCATTGACATACCCAACATGTTTCATCAATTGGACAGCTGCCTGACAAATTTTTTGACGTTGCTGTTCGTTCATAGAGACACAAGGCGCTACTTCTACTACTTTTTGGTGGCGGCGCTGAACAGAACAGTCTCTTTCGAAAAGATGGATGACGTTTCCATGTGTGTCACCAAGAATCTGTACTTCGATATGCTTAGGGTTGGCGATGTATTTTTCAACATACACTTCATCGCTACCAAAGGCAGCTTTTGCTTCGCTTTTTGCACGTTCGTAACCTTCTCTTGCACTCTTTTCATCATGAGCCACACGCATTCCGCGACCTCCGCCGCCTAGAGCTGCCTTAATCATAATCGGATAACCGAATCGTTCAGCAAATTCCAATGCATCGTCTACAGAAGCGATTGGACCATCTGTGCCTGGAATTGAAGCAATTCCTGCTTCGATGGCTGCAGCTTTTGCTTTGATTTTATCTCCAAAAATATCCAAATGATGCAGTTTGGGTCCAACAAAAGTGATGCCCTCTTCCTCGCACCGTTGCGCAAAATTCAAGTTTTCCGATAAAAGACCATAACCAGGATGAATGGCATCAGCCCCGCATTCTTTCGCGATAGAAATGATCCCTTCAATATCTAGATACGCATCAATCGGTTTTTTCCCTTGTCCTACTAAATATGCTTCATCCGCTTTAAAACGGTGTACGGAATATTCATCTTCTTCTGCATAGATTCCAACAGTTTTAATTCCTAATTCTGTACAAGCACGAAATACACGTACAGCGATTTCACCCCTGTTAGCAACTAAAACTTTTTTCATCGAACCACTCCTACATCTTTTTTTATTATAAACCTAAGCTCTTGCGTTTTTCATCCGCACTAATGTTGAGGACAAAGCCGACACAGATCGAAAGCATCAGCAAACTGGATCCTCCTTGACTTAAGAATGGGAACGTGATCCCTGTCAAAGGAATGACACCAGTGATTCCTCCCAGATTGACAAACACTTGGATCAAAAACATTGCGCCGATCCCAATGCACAAAAGCGAATTGAACGGATCTCTTGAACGAATCCCTACAAGAATAATGCGCACAATCATAAAGAATAGCAACGCTAATATCAAAATCCCCATAATCACTCCGAGCTCTTCCACTACGATCGCATAGATAAAATCGGTTTGTGCTTCTTGTAAAAATCCCTTTTTCTGGATACTGTTACCTAATCCTCTGCCAAATAACCCGCCATTGAACATGGCATAGTAACCATTAACTAATTGATGGCCTTTATTTAATTCATCCGAGAAAGGATTTTGGTAAATAGCAAAGCGATTATAGATATACTGTAAACGTCCAGGCAAGATTTTTCCGTTTGTAATATTGATTAGCCAGATCGTAAAAGTACTTAAACAAAAACCCCCTACTCCTACAATCAAAGTATACACATAATTAACTCCGCTGGCTAAAAGCAGAACCAAAATAATCAAAAAGATAACTGCCGCATTCCCAAAATCGGGAAGGATAGCGATCAAAGCAGTCAGTCCGATAACCATTGCAAGTGGACGTTTTACAGTCCCTAGGAAATCTTTTTGTACACTGTTTTGCCTTTTTGATAAAGTCAGAGACAGATACCAGATAGAAATGATCTTTAGGTATTCGGCAGGTTGGATCGAAAATCCTGCAATTTGAAGCCAACCTTTTGCACCATTGATTTCTTTACCGAAAAACACAACGATCAGCAGCAAAATCGTCAAAACTGCGATGGCTGCCATAATCAAACGCTGGTTTTTCAAAACATCTGTTTTCATTTTGTAGAGTAGTGCGATAGCAATCAAGCTGAGCACCCAAAAAATACTTTGGTTAATGACTGATGCGGACGGATTTTGTCCGTTTTCTAATAATAGATACGACGTAGAACTATATACCATGATCAAACCCAAAACACATAAAATCAAATAGGGAATCAAGATACTATAGTCTAATAGATGCCTTTTTTTTACTTTCTTAGGCAAGTCTATTCCTCCTTGCCAACTTCTTTTTTATCATAATTTTCTTGGTAAACCTCACTGTATAACTGATTCAATTCTCGTTCCAGCTCACTTAACATCAGCTGTCCCTCGTTTTTTTCGATTACTCCTATACGAACAGCAAACCCGACTTGCTGGGAGAAACCGTACATCTGTGTATCTACCACTTCTTCGAAGGCTTTGCATTGCGAGATACAGAGACTGTTATTTTGGTTTCGGATTAATCGTTTGATCCGTTCTGCTTCATCATTTAATACTTGGATCGCAAGTTTTTTCGACAAAGAATCCATCTGTGCTTACCTCCCGTTCTAATTCCTTAATTATAACATATTTGATTTTCATAGGGAGCAAAAAAACAGATTTAACCAGTTGTTTTTATTCATTTTTACGTAATGGTCCTTCTTACTTGTCCAGAACGTTAGGATCCGTATTTTTTATCCGAGATAAAAAGGCTTCTCCGTATTTATCAAGCTTGCTTTGACCAACTCCCTTTATCTGAAGCATCTCCAGTCTGCTTGATGGACGTATTCGGCTCATTTCTTTCAAGGTGGAATCTGAAAATACGACATACGGGGGAACGCCTGCTTCTGATGCTAGATCCGTTCGAAGTTCCCGCAACACTTCAAATAGTGTATCGGTCTCTTCATCCGACAGCTGCTGGACTTTTTTGGGTTCCTTTCGATAGACAGCTTCTTGTCCTTTTAATACTTGGATCCCTCTTTCTGTTACTTTCAAGATAGGATATTCTCCATTAACGGTCAGAAGATAGCCATTCGATATCAAATATTCAATCAATTGCATCGTTTCTTTTTGCGATTGGTTTTTCATCAGTCCATAGGTAGATAAACGTTCAAACCCCAAGGCTCGCAGCTTTTGTTCTTTCGATCCTGCCAAGACTTTCATTAGCATCTGCTTGCCATAATTCTCCCCCATACGTTTCAAACAAGAAAGGACCATCTGTGCTTGTGTCGTTACTTCTACTATTTCTCTGTCATCTAAACAGTTACCACAACGATTGCACGGACTGCTTGTCTCGCCAAAATAGTTTAGGATGTATTGCTGAAGACAGGATTCTATATACGCATATTCTGTCATCGCTTTTAATTTTTCATATTCTTTTTGCTTTTGCTCCTCTTCTCTTTGGGACTGATGGATAAAAAACTTTTGGACCTGAATATCTTGAGGAGCGAAAAGCAGGATGGCTTCACTGGAAAGACCATCTCTTCCCGCACGACCAGCTTCCTGATAGTATGCTTCTAGAGAGCCAGGAATTTGATAATGGATAACAAAACGGACATTGCTTTTATTTATGCCCATGCCGAATGCATTGGTCGCTACGATTAGCTGTAAGCGATCGTATAAAAAGGCCTCTTGCATTGCCGTTCGTTCATTCTCCTTTAGGCCACCATGATATCTGCCTATAGAAAATCCAAATTTTTTAAGCAAATGATAGATTCGGTCTACTTCTTTTCTCGTCGCTGCATAAATAATGCCCGATTGATTTTTGTTGATTTTCAAATACTCGACTAGATATTGTTCTTTTTTTTGGTCTTTCACTACTTGAAAGCGGAGATTTTCCCGTCCAAAACCAGTCTGGATGTGATTGCCGTCAGGGATTTTTAAAAGTCTTTTTATGTCAGCGGCTACTTGTATAGTTGCTGTAGCTGTCAGTGCAACAATAACAGGTCGATTTGGCAGTTGATCTAGCTGTTTCGCCATTTGTAAATAACTTGGACGGAAATCATGCCCCCACTGAGAGATACAATGCGCCTCGTCAATGGCAATCATACAGACGTTCCATCGATTCATCGCTTGAATGAAATCCGACATGATAAAACGTTCTGGAGCAATATAAAGTAAACGATACTGCTGCCTATCGATTTCTTGGAAGCGTCTAGCTGTTTCGTAACCATCTAACGAGCTATTGATAAAAGTGGCGGGTATACCTAATTGATTCGCTGCATCCACCTGATCCTTCATCAAAGAGATCAAAGGGGATACAACCACAGTAAGCCCATCTACTAGTAAAGATGGAAGCTGGTAACAGATTGATTTCCCACTGCCGGTAGGCATGATCCCTAATACATTTTCCTGATCAATGACTTTCTGAATAATTTCTTTTTGACCAGGTCTAAACTCATCATAACCAAAGTATTGTTTTAATAAGTCGTTCATCTTCCCGCTCCTTTCCCTTGCCATTTTACTTCGGTTTTCTCCGAAGGACAAGTTGATCCCTCTTGTGAAACATACGCTCGATATGAAACAAAATCACACCAGAATCAAGTTCTTTAAAAGTCTTTTAAATGTCTTTTGGCGTATTTTCTGAATTTAAGTCCATTGACAAAGATGACTTCTCCACAGAAATAAGTTGGACAAAAAAGAAACCAGCTATTTTTTATAACAAGCTGGTTTCTCTCTTCATCCTTTTACAGATTATTTTTTCTTTTTAGATGCTTTTTCACGAGCATTTTTCTCTAAAATTTGTTTTCTCAAGCGAATGCTTTCTGGTGTTACTTCGCAATATTCATCATCATTCAAGAATTCCAAAGATTCTTCCAACGTCAATTGTTTTGGTTTTTTGATGACAGATGTTTGGTCTTTAGTAGCAGACCGTACGTTTGTCATTTGTTTTGCTTTTGTGATGTTGACAGTCAAATCATTATCACGGCTGTTTTCTCCGATAATCATTCCTTCATATACTTCTGTACCTGGTTCTACGAAGACTGTACCGCGTTCTTCGATACTCATGATAGAATAGGTCGTTGCTTTTCCGGTATCGATCGAAACAAGCGCACCTTGGTGACGTCCACCGATTTGACCAGGAAGCATTGGCAAGTATTGATCAAAAGTATGGTTCATGATTCCGTAACCGCGTGTCATTGAAAGGAATTCAGTTGAATAACCGATCAAACCGCGAGCAGGTGTCAAGAATGTCAAACGGATTTGTCCGTTTCCTGTATGGACCATATCTTGCATTTCACCTTTACGTAAGCTCAAGGATTCGATGACACTACCCATGTATTCTTCTGGTGTGTCGATTTGTACGCGTTCAAACGGTTCGCATTTTACACCGTCGATTTCTTTTTCAATAACTTCTGGACGAGATACTTGCAATTCGTATCCTTCACGACGCATGTTTTCAATCAAGATAGACAAATGCAATTCTCCACGACCAGAAACAGTCCAAGCATCTGGAGAGTTTGTTGGTTCAACTCGCAAAGATACATCTGTTTGAAGTTCTGCCATCAAACGTTCTTCAATTTTACGAGCAGTTACGTATTTCCCTTCTCGACCGGCAAATGGTGAATTATTAACTAAGAAAGTCATTTGCAATGTTGGTTCGTCAATGTGAAGGATAGGTAACGCATCTTGATGATCCACAGGAGTAACTGTTTCACCGACAAAGATGTCTTCCATACCTGAGACAGCAATCAAGTCTCCAGCTTTTGCTTCTTGAATCTCTAGACGTTTTAGTCCAAAGAAACCAAATAATTTCGTTACACGGAATTTCTTAACTGTTCCGTCTAATTTAATTAATGCTACTTGGTCGCCTACTTTGATTGTTCCTCTAAATACACGTCCGATTCCGATACGACCTACATAATCGTTGTAGTCAAGTAATGAAACTTGGAATTGTAATGGTTCGTCGCTATTATCGACAGGAGCAGGAATTTTTTCAATAATCGTGTCAAAAATAGGTGCCATTGTTGGTTCTTGATCTGCTGGGTCGTCTGATAAGCTTGACGTACCATTCAGTGCAGACGCATAAATCACAGGAAAGTCTAACTGATCATCATCTGCTCCCAATTCGATGAATAGTTCAAGAACTTCATCTACAACATGCTCAGGACGAGCAGAAGGTTTGTCAATCTTGTTTACGACAACGATTGGTGTGATATGTTGTTCCAATGCTTTTTTCAATACAAAACGTGTTTGAGGCATTGTTCCTTCATACGCATCTACGACCAACACAACGCCGTCAACCATTTTCATGATCCGTTCTACTTCGCCACCAAAGTCCGCGTGTCCTGGAGTATCCATGATGTTTACGCGAATTCCTTTATAGTCTACAGCTGTGTTTTTGGCTAAAATCGTGATACCACGTTCTTTTTCTAGCGCATTTGAGTCCATCGCACGTTCTTGCAATTGCGTATGTGCGTCTAATGTATCTGATTGTTTTAATAGTTCATCAACTAATGTTGTTTTTCCGTGGTCAACGTGGGCAATAATTGCGACGTTACGGATATCATTTCTATAATTCAATGTAACTAACTCCTTTTTTATTGGTTCTTTATGACAGGGCAAATTTTACTCGACTGCTAATTATAGCAGACTTTTTTCATGAAATATAGTAAAATGTTTTCATTTTTTCGAGAAAATTAATCTTTTGCCCGTTTTTATCATTTTTGTGAATGATTTCTACCTTTTTTCAGCCTTCTTTTTTCAAAAGGTCTGCGATTTCTGCATATGCACAAGGAGTCCCTGCTAAATAGTATTCCCTTCTATCAAAGGTCAATGGAGTGCCAAAAAGACCGCTTGTTACCATACCAAACTCTTCCAATAAAACATTTCCCGCTGCATAATCCCAAGGGCTGAGGTTCGAAATGTAAGCAATATGGTTTCCTTTCAAGATTGCGGCTAGTTCAAGCCCTGCACACCCGTACATACGTGTTCCCATGCTGCTTTCCGCAATCTCTCGGATTCCATATTTATTATGACCGAAAAGATAGCTATTCACACCAAGTAAGCCTTCTGATAAAGATTTATTTGCTGGTCTAGGCATTGGTTTGTCATTTTTATAGACACCTATTCCTTTTCCACCCCAAAAAAGCTCATTTCTCATGACGTCATAAATGAAACCAAGTTTTCCAACGCCGGATTCATAAACAGCGAGCATGATACAAAAGTTTTCCCCTTCAATCACGAAATTCAATGTGCCATCAATAGGATCGATGATAAAGACTCTTCCATCGAGATCCGATAGTTTATTACACCCTTCTTCTTCTGCCAATATTTTCGCCTCTGGATCATAGGAATGGATTTTTTCGATTAGAAAATTCTGGATGTTTCGGTCGACATTTGTCACTAGATCCGTTCGATTTGATTTTTGCGAGATCGTTAATGTTTGTTGAGAAGATTTGATTTTCTCACCAGCTTCTTCTAGCCAGGATTTGATATGATCAATCATCTGTTCCATTTATCTCACCCGTTCATTCTCAAAGTTTTGTTTGGATTTTTTTTTGCTTGCTGCACTGTTCGATATAAGGAGTACCCGGAAGCTTTTTCAAATTCCCGTCCCAACCGTTTTTCTTCTCCGATGGATTTGACAACTGTTTTGAACTGCTGATAGGTCTTCAAAAAAGCTTCATTGTTTATCCCTTTTTCATTCGCACGTTCCAGATCTTCCCACATCTTCATTACAATGACCATTTCATCTGTTGTCCAGTCTAAATCAAGTGGATACTGATATTCTTGCATCTTCAACTCTCCTATTTCATATTCTTCTTTAGTGTAGCATAGGAGACGGTAATAAACCAAGAAGTTGTCGTATTATTAAGTTTACATAATTAAATTATTGATAATAAAAAAGAAAAAACGCAACCGATTTCTCAGTTGCGTTTCGCCTGTATTATTCAAATCAAATATGGATTGGCAAGCCTAATGCTAATTCCGAAGCATCCATGACGATTTCGCCAAGAGATGGATGCGGATGAATCGTCAAGGCGATATCTTCAGCGTTCATTCCTGATTCGATTGCTAAAGCTAATTCAGAAACCATATCGCTTGCACCGACTCCCCCGATTTGTGCACCAATCAGCACGTTATCTTCGATCGTCGTAACTAGACGGATGAATCCTTCTGTTTTACCAAGCGATAATGCCCGACCGTTCCCTGAAAATGGGAATTTGTATGCTTTTGCTTCGATACCAGCATCTTTTGCTTCTTTGATCGTCATACCTACAGAAGCCAATTCAGGGTCAGTGAAGGCTACTGCCGGCATTGCTTTATAATCTACAGCTACTTTTTTGCCAGAGATTGCTTCAGCAGCGATTTTTGCTTCATAACTGGCTTTGTGTGCTAATGCCGCCCCTGGAACGATATCACCGATGGCATAGATATTAGGTACGTTCGTACGTCCTTGTTTATCTACCGTAATCAATCCTCGTTCTCCTACTTCGACTCCTGCTTGTTCTAAGCCCATATCATCCGTATTCGGACGACGACCTACAGTGACCATCACATAATCAGCAGTAACGGATTCTTCTTTCCCGTCCACTGCATATTTCACTGTCACGCTGTCACCGTTATCGACTGCTTCTTTCGCCATTGCATTCGTTACGACTGTTACACCTTTTTTCTTGAAATCATCTTCTACTAATTTTACTAGATCTTTTTCGTAAGTTGGTAAAATTTGTGGTGAACCTTCAAGGATCGTTACTTCTGCTCCTAAGTTTGCGTACGCTCCGCCCAATTCGGCACCAATCACACCGCCACCGATGATCACAAATTTCTTAGGTACTTCTTTCAATGCTAATCCGCCAGTAGAATCTAACACACGTCCTCCGAATTTAAATCCTGGAATCTCGATTGGACGGGAACCTGTTGCGATGATTGCGTTATTGAACGAATAAGTTTGAGCTGAATCTGGATGGATGACGCGTAGTGTGTGATCATCTACGAAGAACGCTTCTCCTTCGATTGTTTCAACCTTATGTTTTTTTAATAGGAAACCAACACCAGAAGTCAACGTATGGACAACTTTGTTTTCTTTCCATTCTTGTGTTTTCGCAAAATCTAGTTTGACATTTTCACTAGTTACTCCAAACATTTCAGAATCTAGTGACTCTTGATAATGGTGTCCTGCAGCTATCAGTGCTTTTGAAGGAATACAGCCGACATTCAAACAAACACCGCCAATATACTCTCTTTCAATGATTGCTACTTTTTGTCCCATTTCAGCAGCGCGGATGGCAGCTACATAGCCACCAGGTCCCGCACCGATTACAACTGTATCTAATTCTACAGCAAAATCTCCAACTACCATTTGTTTATCATCCTTCCATCATTAATAGCTCTGGATCAGCTAAAAGACGTTTGATATTATTCATTGCTTGTTGCGCAGTTGCTCCATCTACGATACGGTGATCGAAACTTAATGACAGTTTCATCACACGACCGACAACGATTTCGCCTTCAGCATTTACGATTGGTTGTTGTGCAATCGTTCCTACACCTAAAATAGCTACTTCTGGATAGTTGATGACTGGTGTAAACCAACCGCCACCTACAGATCCGATATTGCTGATCGTAATCGTTCCATTGCGCATATCTTCTGCAGATAGTTTGCCGTCATGAGCTAATTTTGCTTTCTCATTGATTTCGTCTGCAATAGCAAACATTCCTTTGCGGTCTGCATCTTTCACATTTGGTACATATAGTCCGTGATCCGTATCAGTTGCAATACCGATATTGTAGTAATGTTTATAAACGATTTCTTGGTTTGCATCGTCGATAGATGCATTCAATACTGGGTATTTCTTAACAGTCGCTGTTAAAGCTTTCACGACATATGGCAAGAAAGTAAGTTTCGTACCATTTGCAGCAGCAACTTCTTTAAATCGTTTCCGATTATCCCATAGTTTAGACACTTCTACTTCATCATGCAATGTCACGTGTGGAGCTGTATGCTTACTGTTGACCATTGCTTTAGCAATAGCTTTACGTGTTGGTGTCATTGCTACACGTTCTTCCAAGTCTCCTAAGTTGGACTTGAATGGTTTTGCTGGTGCAGATGGTTTGCTTTCTGCTGCAGGAGCTGCTTCTTTCGGCGCTGCCGCTTCTGGCGCTTCTGATTTCGCTGGTGCACTGCTTGGACCACCTGACAAGAAGTTTTCGATGTCCTCTTTTGTTACTCTGCCACCTTTTCCAGTTGCAGTTACTTGTGAGATATCTACATCTTTTTCGCGGGCAAATTGACGAACAGATGGCATAGCCAATACACGTTTATTTGGATCGGCAGCTTCAACGACACTTGCTGAACCTGATGTTTCTACTTTTTCTTTTGGTGCTTCAGCTGATGGCGCACTAGTTGATGGTGCACCATTGTGTCCAGGAGCATCGATTTCTACTAACACGTCCCCAACATTTGCTATTGTTCCTTCTGGGACAATCACGTTTTTAACTGTCCCGGTTACGGGTGACGGGATTTCTTCTACTGATTTGTCGTTTTGAACTTCTAATAATGTATCATCTTCATTGATTGTATCTCCTGGTTTGACGAACCATTTGACGATTTCACCTTCTGCAATTCCTTCACCGATATCCGGTAACTTGAATTGGAAGACTCCTTCGCTTGACGATCCAGCTGATTCTGTATCAACAGTTGGTTCAGCAGCCGGGTTAGCTGGAGTTTGGGATTCTGCGGCTACACCACTGTCCCCTTCATTGTCTTCGTGTCCTGGTGCATCGATTTCTACCAATACATCCCCAACATTTGCTACTGTACCTTCTGGAACAATGACATTTTTAACCGTTCCTGTTACAGGTGAGGGGATTTCTTCTACTGATTTGTCGTTTTGAACTTCTAATAATGTATCATCTTCATTAATCGTATCTCCTGGTTTGACGAACCATTTGACGATTTCACCTTCTGCAATTCCTTCACCGATATCCGGCAATTTAAATTGATAAGCCATGACTTTGTTTCGTCCCTTCTTTTCTTAAAATTCCGCGATTTCTTTTACTTTGTCTTCGATATCTTTTGCGTTTGGTAACCAAACATTTTCTGCTTGTCCAAACGGGAAGACTGTATCAGGTGCAGAAACTCGTCCGATTGGGGCTTCTAATGAAAGGATAGCGCGTTCTGAGATCTCAGAAACTACTTGCGCAGCAACACCCGCTTGTCGTTGCGCTTCTTGGACAACGACTACGCGACCTGTTTTTTCCACGGATTGAATGATCGTTTCTACATCTAATGGCGCAACTGTACGAAGATCAATGATTTCAACAGAGATATTTTCTTTTGCAAGATTGTCTGCTGCTTTGATGGCTTCACGCACCATTGCCCCGTATGTGATAACAGATACATCTGTTCCTTCACGAGTAACTGCTGCTTTGTCCAAAGGAACTTCGTAAGCTTCATCCGGCACTTCTTCTCGGAATGAGCGATATAGTTTCATGTGTTCTAGGAAAACAACTGGATCGTTACTTCTAATAGAAGAAATCAATAGTCCTTTTGCATCGTAAGGATTTGATGGGATCACTACTCGAATACCAGGAGACTGGGCAATCAAACCTTCTAAATTATCTGAATGCAGTTCTGGTGTATGAACACCGCCACCAAATGGTGAACGAATCGTGATTGGTAGATTTCTAGTACCGCTCATTCGGTATCTTGTACGAGCCATTTGAGCTACTACTTCATCCATTGCTTCGAAAATAAAACCAAAAAATTGGATTTCAGGAACTGGACGAAATCCTTCCAACGCAAGTCCGAAACTCAACCCTGCGATTCCAGATTCAGCTAAAGGAGTATCGAATACTCGGTCTTCTCCGAATTTTTCCTGCAATCCTTCAGTTGCCCGGAAAACTCCTCCGTTTTTCCCAACATCTTCACCAAAAACAACGACATTCTCGTCATTTTCTAGTTCAAGTGCTAAGGCATCGGTGATTGCTTGGATCATTGTTTTTTGTGCCATGATTATTTCGACTCCTTCGCTTCATAAATTGCAATTTGTTCTTTGATTGATTGTGGAGATACTTCGAACATGTTTTTCAAGAAATCTGAAACCTTTTGTTTTGGAACTTTGTCGGCTTCTGCGATAGCTGCTTTGATTTCTTCTTTAGTTGCTTCAATCACTTGTTCTTCTTTTTCTTCAGACCAAAGTCCTTTTTCCGTCAGATATTTACGGAAGCGGATCAATGGATCTTTTTTCTGCCATTCGTCATCTGTGTCTTTTGTACGGTAGCGGGTTGGATCGTCCCCAGATAGTGTATGTGGTCCGTAACGATAAGTCAGTGTTTCAATTAGGACTGGTCCATTTCCGCTGATTGCCCATTCCCGTGCCATTTTAGATACAGTATATACTGCAAGCGGATCCATTCCATCGACTTGAATTCCTGGAATCCCAGCTGCGACAGCTTTTTGTGCAAGTGTTTTTGCTGCGGTTTGTTTTTCACGAGGTGTAGAGATCGCATACCCATTGTTTTGGATATAAAATACAGCATTTGCATGGTAAGCACCAGCGAAATTGATTGCTTCGTAAAAATCACCTTGTGATGAACCGCCATCACCAGTATAAGTGAAGACAACATTTTTCTTGTTGCGTTTTTTCAAACCTAATGCAACACCGGCTGCTTGTACATATTGTGCACCGATGATGATTTGTGGTGGTAGAGCTTTCAATTCTTCCGGATAAGAATTACCTGCAGCATGTCCTCTAGACCATAAAAATGCTTGTGATAAAGGTAAGCCGTGTTTTACTAATTGAGGGACATCTCGATAACCTGGAAGAAGAACATCTTCTTTATCAAATGCATACGCACTGGCCAGCTGACTTGCCTCTTGTCCGGCAGTTGGTGCAAAAAAGCCTAGGCGTCCTTGGCGGTTCAGCGCTGTGGAACGTTGGTCTAATACACGAGACCACACCATGTGAGTCATTAATTCAACGAGTTCATCATCGGATAAATCAGGTACTAAATCTTTGTTAACTACGTTTCCATCTTGATCAAGTGCTTGATATACTGGGAAATCTGCATTGACTTCATCTAGCAGTGCTTGGAAGTCGATCGGTGCTTTTTTGTTTGCCATTTGTCACACATTCCTCTCTCATCTATAAGAAAATCTCTTCATTCTGCGATTGAAACAGCGAATAAAACTGTATCACTATTTAACCGTCTTCATTAATAAATTATCATGGATTTATGAGAAATACAAGCTAAAAGCACAAATTTTCACGATGAAAGGAAATTATGCCAATCCGCATATTAACAGCATTAGTGAATATAATCACAATAAGGAAAGCGTTTTATATTTAGACTGTGTTTTTTCTATTTTCTAATCAAACTTATAATGATCTGTTTCTATTTAGAAACGCTGGTGTTATACAGTTTTGCTGCAACTATTTATTTTCTTAAGACATCGTGAACGGTTGTACAAAAAGTGTTTTTTTCCCTAATACTTTGTCTCGTCTTCTTTTTAAGAAAAAAAAGAAACAGCCGGAAATTTAAATCCCAGCTGTTATATTCTTTAATCTTTTTACTTTGTGAAATTATTCTGTTAACCACTGTTCTAAAATTTTCATCTTTGAATAAAACAACGATATGTTGGCTTCATCTAGACGACTGTAATTGATTCTGATTCCATTTATATCTTGCCCAAAAAGTAGACTTGGTGCGATTCCTAGACCCATATCTACTACTTTTTCTGCTAGTTGGGGGTCCAGCTTTTTTCCATCCCAAGTGATCCAAGCATAATAACCACCTAGAATCGAATGAAGCTTGAAAAACGATTGAGACTCCGCCCAAATACTTATCAGTTGGCTTTTTTCTTTCAATTTTTTTCTTACATCCAACATTTTCAAATCAATTGCTTCATCAAATACATTAGCGGCCGTGATTTGTGTAAGGATGTTCATCGGAAACTCCATCATTTCTTGCGCTTTAGCGAGTTGCAAGATAAAGGTCTCTGGTCCGATCAACCAACCGATTTTCGTTGTTTTTCCTAAAATCCTAGATAACGAACCGACATATAATACATTATCCGGATCAATCGTCCGTATAGGAAGAACTTCATCTTGCTTTAGAAATGAAAGGTCCGTAAATACATCGTCTTCAATAATCGGAAGCCGATACTGCCGACACAATTCTACTAGCTTTTCTCGTCGCTTTTGGCTCATCACTTTCCCTGTAGGGTTTTGAAAATTGGGGTTGATAAGCACTGCTTTCAATTTATTTTTATGGATCGATTCTTTCAGTTTTTCTAAGTCGATCCCTTCTTCATCCATCGGTATCCCAAATAAACGCGTTCCTGAAGCTTTGAAAAGAGGTAATCGGTAAAAAAAAGAAGGTGACTCTACAGCTATCCCCTCTCCAGCAGAAAGAATCGTTTGTAAGATCAAAAAGATTGCTTGCTGGCCACCACCAGTCACCAGAAGCTGGTTTAGGGAAAAGGTCAGTTCAAATTTACTTTCCAAATACCGTTTGATTTTGTTACGTAACGGAGTATAGCCTAAAAGATCCATTTCTTTTTCTTCCGCTAAGATTTCTTCAAGAGAATAAGAAGGAAACTCAAAATTCGGCAAAAGCTCATTTGGCATCTCACTCGCATATAAGTCAAGGAACAATGTTTTTTGGCTCTGCTTTGCTTCTTTTATTTTTTGCTCATACCAATCCGTCTGTTCATAGCGAGGTGAGATCATTTGTCGCCAATCGATTCTTGGAACGGCGAATTTCCCCCATTCAGTCTGATTGACGAACCAACCGCTACCACGTTTACTTGTTAATACGCCAAGCTCTCTAAGTTCTTCCAATGCATGAACAACGGTGGAACGATTTACACCAAAAAATTGCCCTAGTTTTCGTTCCGATTCAAGTTGATCTCCAGGATTGATTCTTCCACTTTCGATTTCTCTCATGATCTGTTCCATGATTTGACGATAAATCGGTCCTTGTTTTTTCTCTACCTTTTCCCACATAGTCCTCTCTTTTCTGTTGTCCATTCTTTCTATTGATTTTACCGAATTTACGAGAAAAAAGAAAAGCTTTTTTTGCAAAACATAAAAAACGGAAGGTTCTGTTATGAACCTTCCGCTGATATTTTGCTCATTATTTAGATCGTATCTCCGTTAAAAATCGAATTTTTCACGATGACATAATCAACTTTCCGAATGGCTTCCAGATCTCTTCCTCCAGCATACGAAATAGATGATTGAAGGTCTTGTTGCATTTCCACTAGTGTATCTTTCAAAGATCCTTTATGTTGGATCCAGATTTTCTTTCCTTCAACATTTCGTTTTTCACCTTTTTGGAATTCTGAAGCAGAACCAAAGTATTCTTTATATACAATTCCGTTTTCGACTTTTGTTTCGCCAGGAGATTCCTCGTGACCGGCAAACAATGAGCCAATCATAACCATTGTCGCTCCAAAACGGACAGATTTTGCAATATCGCCATGTGTTCTGATCCCACCGTCAGCGATGATCGGCTTGCGAGCTGCTTTCGCACACCATCTAAGAGCGGCCAGTTGCCAGCCTCCAGTTCCAAAGCCTGTCTTGATTTTTGTAATACATACTTTTCCTGGACCAATCCCGACTTTTGTTGCATCTGCGCCCGCATTTTCCAATTCACGGACGGCTTCCGGTGTACCAACATTACCGGCAATCACAAAAGTTTCAGGCAAATATTTTTTAATATGCTGAATCATATCAATAACTGAGTTAGCATGTCCATGCGCGATGTCGATAGTGATATAATCAGGATTTAGCGATTCTTCTGCCAACTTCTCTATAAAGGAATATTCCTCTTTCTTGACGCCAACACTGATCGAGGTAATCAATCCGCGCTTTTTCATTTTTTTGATAAACGGAATTCGAGCTGCTTCATCAAACCGATGCATGATATAGAAATAACCATTTTCCGCTAAGAATTCTGCAATCGTTTCATCAATAATCGTCTGCATGTTGGCAGGCACTACTGGCATTTTGAATGTATGTTTGCCTAATGTGACCGTTGTATCACATTCAGAACGGCTATTTACGATACATTTATTAGGAATTAATTGAATATCTTCGTAATCAAATACTTTCATTACATTATCCTCCTGATGTTCACATCCAGCAAAACACGAACATTATTAATTTAATCAAGGCTTTTTTTAGCGCCCTATGTAATTTAACTCAATTAAGCGAAAAAATCAAGAGCAAAAAGAGAATTTATACGAATGGTAAAAAAACATACATTATTTTTAGTCTAAACAAACGAAGCAATGAATGTTCGCTTTTAGCGAAAAAAAGACTGTGACAAATGTCTTGTCACAGTCTTTTTTCTGAATAAACGGTGTTCTCCTACGCTGTCCGTTTTTTCTTGTTATACAAGTCTAATACAACGGCTAAAAGCAAGATCAACCCTTTGATTGCCTGCTGCCAATCTACCCCGACGCCTAAAATCGACATACCATTGTTCAATACACCCATGACCAAGCCACCGACAATCGCACCCATAATCGTTCCGATGCCGCCGGATGTTGAAGCACCGCCAAAATATACTGCCGCCATCACATCTAGTTCCATCGAAGTACCCGCTTGAGGTGTCGCCGCATTTAACCGAGCAGCTAAAACTAATCCAGCTAAAGCTGCCATGACTCCCATGTTGACGAAAACCCAGAACGTGATCCGCTTTGTTTTTATCCCTGATAATTCAGCCGCTTTTCGATTTCCGCCCGTCGCATAAATCTGGCGACCTGCTACTGTTTTATTTGTCAAAAACCCATATGCTGCGACGATCAAACCGAGAATGATCAAAATGATCGGATATCCTTGATAAGAGGCAAAGATGTAAGTTATCCCTAGTACAACGACTGCTGTAAATACTGCCTTTACCAAGAAAGCTGCTGGAGATTCCACTTCAAATAAATGATTTTTCCGACGATTTCTTGTTCGCCATTGTCCAACAACTAACACGATGGTGATGATCATTCCTAAAATCAATGTCAAGAAGTGAAGGCTGCTTCCTTCGCTTAAGTCTGGTAAATAACCCGTAGACATTTTTTGGAAAACAGCTGGAAAAGGTGCTAGAGATTGACCGCCTAGAACAACTTGTGTCAGTCCACGAAACATCAGCAATCCTGCTAAAGTCACGATAAACGCCGGTATCCCAGCATAAGCTACCCAAAAACCTTGCCATGCGCCGATCAGCCCGCCTACTGCAAGACATGCGATGACTGTCACCCACGGGTTCATTTGGCGATTGACCATCATCATGCCCGCAATTGCACCAACAAACGCCATCACTGACCCTACCGACAAATCCACATGACCTAAGAGCACAACTAATAACATCCCTGCAGCTAGTACTAATATATGACTATTTTGCAAAACAAGGTTAGTTATATTCAACGGACGCCAGAAAATACCATCCGTCATCAATTGAAACGCAATAAGTAGTCCCGCTAAAATGATCACCATGCTGTAGCGACCAAAAAGATCAGCTGCTCTACTTTTCAAATTTAGTTTTTTCTCTTTTTTATCCGTAAGATTTTTTGCTTGTTCCAACTTAACCCACCTCTTCTTTCGTCATTAATTTCATCAAGACTTCTTGATCTGCCTCTTCTCGCGAGACTTCTCCTGTAATACGTCCTTCGTTCATCGTATAGATTCGATCACACATTCCTAAGATTTCAGGAAGTTCAGAAGAGATAAGACAGACAGCTTTGCCATTTGCTGCCATTTCTTCGATAATCGTGTAGATCTCATATTTTGCCCCAACGTCTATCCCTCGGGTTGGCTCATCTAAAAAAAGAATATCGGGTTGTGTCATCAGCCACTTGGATAAAACGACTTTTTGTTGATTCCCACCACTAAGACTACTGACAATTTGATGGATGGAGTTTGTTTTTATACGCATCTTTTTCCGGAAATTTTCTGCCTCAGTTACTTCTTTTTCTTTATCTAATACTCCTTTTTGACTTATTTTATCCAAACTGCTCAGCGTCACGTTTTCCCGAATATCCATCAGCAGATTCAGTCCTAAAGATTTTCGATCCTCCGAGACATAAGCGAGTCCGTTTGCAATGGCTGAAGGAACGGTCTTAACTGATATCTCTGCCCCTTCCTTTAATATACGTCCGGATATCTTGCTTCCATAAGAATGTCCAAATAGACTCATAGCGAATTCAGTTCTGCCCGCTCCCATCAGCCCAGCTATTCCTACAATCTCTCCTTTTTTCAAATGCAAGTTGATATGGTCGTTTATGATTCGCTCATGATCAAGAGGGTGATAGACCGTCCAGTCTTCTACTTTAAAATAAACTTCTCCAATATCCGGTTTTCTTTCAGGATAACGATCAACTAAATCTCTGCCCACCATCCCGCGAATAATATGCTCTTCGCTGATCATTTCATTTTCTAGCGTCTCAATCGTCTGTCCATCCCGTAAAATGGTGATTCGATCTGCGATATCCACGATTTCATTCAGCTTATGTGAAATAATGATGGAGGTTACACCTTGCTCTTTCAATTCTCGGATCAATCTCAGCAAATTCGCGCTTTCTTCTTCATTCAATGCAGCGGTAGGCTCATCCAAAATCAACAGACGGACGGATTTTGATAATGCTTTAGCTATTTCAACTAGTTGCTGTTGCCCTACGCCGATCTGGGATACTAGAAGATTCGGGTCGATAGACAAACCGACTTTATTCAGCAATTCATACGTTTTCTTTTCTGTCAGTTCCCAATCAATCACGCCTCTTTCTGCTTGTTCATTTCCGAGAAAAATATTCTCTTTTATTGAAAGATAAGGACTTAGTGCTAATTCTTGATGAATGATGACGATGCCTTTTTCTTCACTATCTTTCAAATCTTTGAATTGACACAGCTTTCCATCATAAAAGATTTTCCCGTCATAGGAGCCATATGGATACAAGCCGCTCAAGACATTCATCAATGTTGATTTTCCCGTTCCGTTTTCTCCGCACAATGCATGGATTTCCCCACGTTCAATCATCAGATTCACGCAATCTAACGCTCGGATTCCAGAAAATTTTTTGGTGATATCTGCCATTTTTAAAATACAATCCGCCATAATTCTTATCCTCTCTCTGACTTAGATCTCTTTAGTTCCTTGTTTGGTTCCTCTTAATTTTTCAGATCGGATTCTTTATAATAATCTGTGTCGATCAGCTCTGCTTGATAATTATCTTTATCGACAGATACTGTATTTGCTAAATACGTAGGAACAGTTTTCACCCCATTATCATAAGTTTCAGTATCATTGACCGGAACCTCTTCTCCATCACTGATTGCTTTGATCATTTCAATCGTATTTTTTGCTAAGATACGTGTGTCTTTAAAGATCGTTTGTGTTTGTTCCCCGGCAATGATCGATTTGACGCCAGCTACTGTCGCATCTTATCCAGTAATCACAGGTAAAGGTTTACTTTCACTCCCATACCCCACGCCTTTTAATGACGAAATGATCCCTAAACTTATTGGGTCATATGGCGACAAAACAGCATCCAATGTTTGGTCAGTATAATTTGCGCTTAACAGATTATCCATCCTTGCTTGCGCCGTAGAACCATCCCAGCGAAGCGTAGCGATTTGACTGAAACTCGTCTGTCCAGATGGCACGACCAACTGACCGTTGTCCATATATGGTTGTAAAACAGACATCACTCCGTTGTAATTAATTAGTGCATTGTTGTCGTCAGGCGAGCCACCAAATAATTCAATCGTGAATGGCCCTTTTCCTTCTTTCAATCCTAAGTGCTCCTCAATATAAGCTGCTTGCGATACACCTACTCCAAAATTATCAAAAGTCGCGTAGTAATCGACATTTTCTGAATTCATCAGTAAACGATCATAGGCAATCACCTTGATATCTGCTTCTTTTGCTTTAGCTAACACATCAGTTAAAGCCGAACCATCGATAGAAGCAATCACAAGTTTATCTACCCCTTTTGTAATCATATTTTCGATTTGTGCTACTTGATTTTCTACTTTATCTTCTCCATATTGAAGATCTGTTTTATAACCCAGTTTTTCTAATTCCGAGACCATGTTGTTCCCATCAGCGATCCATCTTTCTGCTGATTTGGTCGGCATAGCGATTCCTACATACCCCGTACTATCATCTGCAGATCCTGAATTGCCACACGCACTTAATAGAATGCTTGCGGTCAAAATAGCGATACTCCCAAGAATCTTTCTAAATTTGTTTTTCATTTTTTATCCCCCATTCCGATTGATACACCGAGTATAGCTAATAAAGAAAGCGTTAACATTGATTTTTTTATGGGATTTACTTTAAATTTTTTAGGTGCACTTTTTTTGTCTTGGATTTTTTTAAGTTTCTTGGATTTTTTTCGATTGATTCCTTTTGACTTTGATTTTCCCTTTTATCTGATAAGATAGTACTAACAAATCCAGATGGAGTGATCTAAAGTGAAACGTGTTTTATTTTTTTTTAGCCCTTATTGTAATCGCTTACCAAATGATAGGGTGTACACCTAGTACAAAGGAAGCACCTGACCCACTAGTCGTTGGTTTTTCGCAATCAGGAACGGAGAGTAGCTGGCGGAAAAAGCATACTGAATCAATTATCACTGCGCTTGAAAAAGAAGATTACCAAGTTCTCTACCGAAATGGTTACATGAATCAGGAACGGCAAATCCAAGATATACGGACGTTCATTGCCTATAAAGTAGATATGATCATTTTTACTCCTTTGCAAGAATCCGGGTGGGACTCTGTATTAAAAGAAGCCAAGCGAGCAGGGATCCCTGTCATACTTGTCGACAGACATATTCAAACGAATGATCCCGAGCTTTTCGTCACCCACATCGGTCCCAGTTTCAAAGCAGAAGGAAATCGGGCGGGTTTATTTGTCAGCAATCACTTCACAAATTCAAAGAAACAGGAAATCAGAATCCTAGAACTTGCTGGTTCAGAGAACTCCACACCGACCAAGCTACGCTCCGAAGGATTTTTGGAATCAATCAATCGTAAACCAACCCTAAAAAAAGATGGAACCATCGACCATAAACCTCCAATGACTATTGTTCACCGAATTGTCGGTGATTTTATTCGGATGAAAGGAAAAGACCAGATGAAACGATATTTAGAAACAAATGATTTATCCGAAATTGATGTATTATACAGCCATAGTGATGAAATGACTCACGGTGCTTTAGCTGCGATAAAAGAAACATCAATCAAACCTGGAGAAGATTTGATCATTGTAACGATTGATGGACAAGAAGATATGATCGAGAAGCTACGCTCAGGAATCGTCAATTGCGTAGTCGAGTGTAAACCTGATGTCGGCTGGTATGTAGCCAATACCGTTACTCGTTATTTTGGAAATCTTCAAACAGGAAAAACATTACCTAAAGATATTTTTATTTCCGAGACTGTCTTTTCCCAGCAGAATATAGCTAACATCCCAACCAGAAATTATTGACTGGAGAAGTATCATGACCAAAAATTTAAGCATAAAACAGATTTTTGCCCAAGCAAACAAAGCCATGCTTCTATTTGCTGTTATCCCTTTGCTACTGAGCATACTGTTATATTCGCAACAGCTTTTGATTTATCAACAGACGATCGCAAATATCCAAAAAGCAGATGCAATTGCTTTGAAGGTTGATCAAAAAGTTTTGGAAAGTATGTGGGACTTGATTTCTGGCCAAGTAACCGTAGATGAGTTCAATGAGGAAAATATCCTAGAAGAACTTAGGAATGATATTCGAGAGATCAAAAATAATACAAATACACTTAAAGAAATTAGTACGTTAGATGTATCGTTACGTACGATCGATACATTGGAAGATTATCAAACTGAGCTCATTCATCATATCTTGGCAGAAGATTTTATGGATACCAATGAACAGATCATCAATCAGGTCGATTCTGTCACTCAACTACTGTCAGATATTTTACAGGATTTTGTTCGTGTGGAAATCGACTTAGCAAGTCAAAAAAATACGACGCTTGTCCGCTCGCTCATTTTATTAACGATAGTCGAATTGGGGGTTCTTAGTACTATTTTTTTCTATGCGAAAAAGAATCGCCGCTTTTTAGAGCAGAAGGTCCAAGAGCCGATCAATCAGCTGATCACAATGTCCGAACAGCTTTCTTCAGGAGATCTTGGATTTCGTTTAAACATGCCAGAAACACAAGAACTACAGACACTTACCGCTAGTATGAACAAAATGGCGGAAGATCTAAACCAGTCTTTACGGGAGAACGCTTTGAAACAATACCATTTAGCACAAAGTGAAGTTCGTGTATTGCAAGCTCAGATCACTCCTCATTTTATTTATAACAGTTTGGATGCCATCATTTCTTTGATCGAACAAGACTGCTTTGAAGAAGCTCTGACTATGACCCATGCACTTTCCGGCTTTTTTCGTACGTCTTTAAGCAAAGGACAAGACTGGATTCCTCTTGAAAAAGAAATCAGCCATATCAATGATTATCTGGTCATTTTAAAAATAAGATACGGACATATGCTTGACTATAAGATCGATATACCAGAAACACTTTTTCCTGTTTCTATTTTAAAGATGATCTTGCAACCATTGATCGAAAATGCTGTGTACCATGGAACAAAGTACGTTCGTCACAAAGGATTTATTCGTATTACTGCATGCAAAATCGACGAAATGATCCAATTCAAAGTCATAGACAACGGTATTGGCATTCCTGTAGAAAAACTAGCAGAAATACGTAAAGAGTTAGCCAAAGGGATCGATTCAGATTTCAGTATCGGCTACGGGCTTTACAACGTAAACAAGCGTCTCCTTCTCTATTACGGAAATAATCAAAAACCTATCACGATTGACAGCAAATACCGAGAAGGGACAACTGTCACACTGACGATTCCTATATCTCCCAAAACAATTGGAGGAAACAAACATGTATAAAGTTTTTATCATCGAAGACGAATACCTCATTCGCAATAACTTGCGGGAACAAATAACTGCCCTTGGTTCTTATTATCCAATCACTTATGTCGGGGAAGCTGGAGATGGTGAGATGGCACTGTCTTCGATTATCGACTTACAGCCCGATATCATTCTGACTGATATCCAAATGCCATTCATGGACGGTTTGACTTTTTCAAAAGAAGCAAGGAAACTGCTTCCTTGGACTCGCCTCATATTTATTAGCGGATTCGACGATTTCGATTATATGAAAGGAGCAATCCAAGTACAGGCAGATGATTATCTACTTAAACCAATTAAAAGCAACGAATTGAAACAAGCAATAGAAAAAGCAGTGACTGCGTTAGACTTGCAGCAAAAAGAAACGCAGCCTTCTTCTGATCTTGTTTTCGAATTGAAAAAAAATCATTTCTTGAACGGTTTGTTCAAAGGCTCACTTACGATCAGTGAAACATTGAAACTTGCTGAATCTTTCAATCGCTCTTTAGCAGGGAAAAAAATGACCGTATTATTAGCAGCAAACCAAGTCAGTACAGACTTTGAAGATTACGCTCATCTCAGTGATTATTTGAAGTTTTTATTTAGGGAGAATCAACAAGTGATTTTTTCTGCTGTTTCCTCTCGATTCATCAAATTTTTAATAGTTGATCCTCTTGAAGAAAATGTGATTGAGACCAGTTATCAGGTAGCCCAAACGTTGGTCCATGAATTAGAAAAGGGACAAAAAAATAATTTTTCAGTCGCCATCGGTCCTGTCGCAGAAAGAATCAGCGAATTACCTACATCTTTTGAGATCACGCAGATGATACTTGAAACTGCCAGTTCCCTTAAAGATCAAATTATCAGCTATGAGGATTTGATTAAAGAAGCAAAACTTCCAGTTGATTCTGTCTTTTACTTTGATCTCTCACTTGATTTGTCTTCATTATCGAAAAACGAAGTATCTAAGTACATCGAACACTTGACGAAACCACAAGGCACACCAATCCGAACACGATTATATCGTTTATTTGTCTTGACTAAGCTACTCCAGCATGTCCGCCTGAAAGAAAAGGAAATCCCGCAAGAAATGGTTCATTGCACAGCCACTAGCCAACGCTTAGCAATCAGCGCCGACGACTCGCTTTACCGTTCGACTGTTTCTATGTTCATTTCTTTCTTAACTGCTCTGCCCTCACAGCCTTCAAAGAACAAATATCAGCCAATTTTGAACCATGCATTGGATTTTATCAAAGAAAATTTTACCGATCCAGATATGTCCTTAACTTGGGTCGCTCAACAAGTTGCATTAAGCCCCTCTCATTTCAGTACGATTTTTTCTCAATCGTTTAACCAAACATTCATCGATTATCTGACAGAACAAAGAATCGAATTAGCAAAAAAATTATTGCAGCAATCAGACTATCGTATCTCAGATATTGCTTTTGAGATTGGTTATAATGACCCTAACTATTTCAGTTATTTATTTAAGAAAAAACAAGGGATTTCCCCAAAAGAATATCGGACACAGCTTTTCCTTGAAAACAAAAATAAATAATAAATAAAATCCGTATAGCGATACTCTTTCCCGTTGGCAATAAAAAAAGGCGGAATATCTCGAAGCTGAAAATAGCTTTCAAGATATTCCGCCTTTTTAATTGATCGCAACGTTCACCTGCTTATGACAACTTTTAAGGTAAAATGTTTCCAGCAGCGCGGTACAATTCGTACCAATCTTCCCGAGACATATTAATTTCTGATGCTTGAGCGATTTCCTTGATTCGCCCTACGTTCATCGTACCGGCGATTACTTGCATATTGGCTGGATGGCGCAAAATCCAAGCAGAAGCCAAGCCAGTTGGTGTCGTTTGATATTTAGCTGCGAGTTCTTCTAATGTTTGGTTTAATTCAGGGAATTTTTCGTTCCCGATAAATACACCTTCAAAAAATCCATACTGGTATGGCGACCACGCTTGGATCGTCATATCATGCAGACGGGAATAATCAAGTACACTACCATCATGGTCGATACTTGCTTCATCTGTCATATTGACATGGATCCCTTGATCGATCATTCCAGTATGTTTCAAGCCAAATTGCAGCTGATTAGCTACTAATGGTTGACGAACATATTTTTTCAGCAATTCGATTTGCATTGGTTTTTGATTGCTGACACCAAAATAACGGACTTTACCTGATCGTTCCAATTCATCAAACGCTTCAGCTACCTCTTCTGGTTCCACCAATGTATCTGGACGATGAAGAAGTAAAGCATCCACATAATCCATTTTCAGACGGGTCAAACTTTTTTCCACTGATTCAATGATATGTTTTTTAGAAAAATCAAACATCACACCTGGAACGATTCCACATTTTGTTTGAATAAAAAGATCTTCTCGTTTGATTGATGTTTTTGCTAGAGCATCTGCAAAGATTTCTTCACATTTACCGTTCCCATAAATATCTGCATGGTCAAAAAAATCAATGCCGTTTTCATAAGCTGTCTCAATCACTTTTACTGGATCTTCCGCATTGTTGATACGCATACAGCCTAAGATCACTGCAGCTGCTTTCTGATCAGAAGTACCTAATTGAATTTTTTTCATCTGAACTCCTCCTTATTTATATACACAACAAAAGTGTACCACACTCTTTATGAAAAGGCTTCACTAAAATCGGCGCTTCCGACTATATTTGTTGTATTTTTTTATAAATAGAAGCAGCTGATTTACTTCACGACTAGTTCGCTATTGGCAGCTTTTTCTCCAATATCTGTACGATAAAATGTTCCATCTGTCGTTTTATCCATTAACGCGGTGTAGATTTTTTCCTGTGCTTCTTTGATCGTCTCACCGTATGCTTCTACTAGATAAAGGCGTCCTCCTGTTCCAACTAGTTTGCCGTTATTTGAGGAAACTCCAGCATAGTAAACAGAAAGCTCTTCTTCCAGAAAATCTGGTAGAACCATTCCTGTCTCATATTCTTCGGGGTAACCGGCAGCTGCCACCACAACGCCTACATTGTATCCTTCTTGCTGCCACTTTAACTCTACTGCACGATTCTCTAATAAATCATCGATTACTTGTGCAAAGTCACTCTTCAACCGAGAAAGAACGACTTGCGTTTCAGGATCACCGAAACGTGCATTGAATTCGATCACTTTTGGTCCTTCCTTCGTAGCAATCAAACCCGCATATAAAACACCCGTGAAAGAGCGTCCTAGTTCTTTCATTCCCAAAGCCGCTGGTTTTAAAACTTCTTCCACAGCTTTTTCAATCATCTTTTTTGGAATTTGCGGTACTGGTGAATAAGCACCCATTCCGCCTGTATTTGGCCCTTTATCGTTATCGAATGCCCGCTTATGATCTTGCGAAATGACCATCGGATACACCTTGGTATCACGGACAAACGCCAAAAGGGAGAATTCTTCTCCTGCCAAAAACTCTTCTACGACGATTTTTTTGCTGCTGTTCCCAAATCGATGCTGGTTCAACATTTGTTCTGCCGCATCCAGCGCTTCTTTCACTGTTGTAGCCACGACTACACCTTTTCCAGCTGCTAAGCCATCCGCTTTCACTACGATTGGCGCACCGTTTTCTTTGATATACGCTGCTGCTTTTTCGTAACATTCAAAACTTCTGGATTTAGCTGTCGGGATCTGATACGTCTCCATCAATTGTTTAGCAAAACTTTTCGAACCTTCGATCAGAGCTGCTGCTTTTGTCGGACCGAAGATTTTCAATCCTTCCGCCATAAAATCATCGACGATCCCATTTAATAAAGGAACTTCAGGACCAACGATACTCCAATCAATCGCCTCATTCTTAACAAAATGAATTAATGCTGAATGATCTTGTTCACTGATAGCGACACAATTGATGCCATCCTTTGTCATTCCAGGATTTCCTGGCGCACAATACACAGTATCCACCTTCGGACTGTCTAAAAGTTTTTTACTTATTGCATGTTCACGACCACCTGCACCGATCACCAAAATGTTCATTTATCCGACTCCTCTCTAATGTCTAAAATGCCGAACATCAGTAAAGACCATTGCTAGATCGTATTTATTCGCCATATCAATAGAATCTTGGTCTTTGATACTTCCACCTGGCTGAATGATTGCTTTTATACCATGTTTGGCTGCATATTCAACTGAATCATCCATTGGGAAATAAGCATCGCTAGCTAAAACTGCACCTTCCATTTTCTCTTGCGCTTGTTCAATCGCAATTTTTACTGAACCGACTCGATTCATCTGCCCGGCTCCGATTCCTACTGTCTGACGTTCGTTTGCCAGTACGATCGCATTAGATTTCACATGTTTGACAGCTTTCCAAGCAAACGCTAATGCTTTTGCTTCTGCTGGAGTCGGCTTACGTTTTGTCACGACTTTCCATTCTTCTTCGTTTTCCATTGCCAGATCTTGATCTTGTACAAGAAGTCCACCTAAGACTGAGACCGTTTCTTCTCGATTTTGATTTTCTTCTTGCGCAAAGTCTACTGTCAGTAATCGGATGTTTTTCTTTTTTTGCAGTAATTCCAAAGCTTCTTGTGTATAAGAAGGGGCAATGATGATTTCTAGAAACAGCTTATGCATCTGTTCTGCTGTTGGCATATCTACTTCTCGATTCAAAACGATGATCCCACCAAAGATTGAAACAGGATCTGCTTCATATGCTGCTTCCCACGCTTCTAAAATCGTAGATGCTGTCCCAATACCACAAGGATTCATGTGTTTCAAGGCGACTACCGTTGGTTCGTCATATTCCTTCATGATCCGTAACGCAGCATCTGCATCTCGGATATTATTATAAGAAAGTTCTTTCCCATGGAGTTGTTTTGCTGCTGCAATCGAATATTTTTCCAGAAGAGCGGACTGATAAAAGGCAGCGGCTTGATGGCTATTTTCACCGTAACGAAGCGTTTGTTTTCGTTCATACGTAAGTGTCAATTTTTCCGGTTCTTTTTCTTCCACCCAATCCGTCAAGTATTGAGCGATCAGTGCATCATATGCAGCAGTATGACGAAAGACTTTTGCCGCTAGTTTTTGTCTGAAAGAAAGTGAAGTATGCCCATACTGACGTAATTCTGAAAGTATTTCTTCATAGTCAGATGGATCAACAACAGCGGTGACAAATTCATGGTTTTTTGCTGCACTACGGAGCATACTAGGACCACCTATATCAATGTTTTCAATAACTTCTGCTATTTCGACATCTGGTTTCATAATCGTTTCTTTGAAAGGATATAAATTGACACAAACAAAGTCGATTGGTTGGATATTTTCCGTCTCCATTGCCTCCATATGGCTAGAGAGATCGCGTCTTCCTAAAAGACCACCATGGATTTTAGGATGAAGTGTTTTGACACGGCCATCCATCATTTCAGGAAACCCTGTCACTTCTTCGATCGAAAGCGTTTTGATCCCAGCTTGATCCAACGTATGCTTTGTTCCTCCTGTTGAAATGATTTCTACTCCTTGTTCAACCAAACCTTGGGCAAATGCTACAATCCCAGTTTTATCTGATACACTGATCAATGCTCTTGTCATTTCAGATAGCCTCCATTTTCAATAATTTCACTAATCACTTCTGGATAGATTCGATGTTCTACTCTATGGATTTTTTCTTTTAAAGAATCGAACGTGTCCTCCTGTTCGATCCTCACTTTTTCCTGCCGGATGATTGGTCCAGTATCTACACCTTGGTCGATATAATGAATTGTGACACCCGTTTCTTTTACTCCAGCTTCAAATGCATCACGAATGCCATGCAAACCAGGAAATGCAGGTAAAAGAGATGGATGGATATTGATGATTCTTTTATCATAATTTTCCAGCAATACTGGTCCAATGATTCGCATGTATCCAGCTAATACGATCAAATCGATCTTTTTTTCTTTCAATTTATACAAAATCGCTTCTTCATACTCTTTTTTGGAGTCAAATTCTTTAGGTAAAAAACAATCTGCCGGTACATCCAATGCGACTGCACGTTTCAAAACATATGCTGCAGGCTGATCACAAAACAACCAATCAATCGAAGCTTCCATTCCTTTTTTCGATAGATAATCGGCTAGCGCTTGAAAGTTGCTTCCGTTTCCAGAAGCAAAAACAGCGATCCTCATCGTTCTTCTCCTGTAAACACCACACGATGTTTTTCTTTGGCGATCACTTTCCCGATTTCATAAACTTTTTCGCCAGCTTGCTCAATCTCGTGCACGATTTCTTTTACTTTTGCTTCCTCGACTGCTAAGACCATACCGATGCCCATATTGAATATTTCGTACATCTCCATCATAGGAATCTCACCATATTTTTGTAAACAGCCGAAGATCGGAAGGATCGGCCACGTGCCAAGTTTGATTTCAGCAGCCATAGATTCTGGCAACATTCGCGGGATATTTTCTACAAACCCTCCACCGGTGATATGTGCAGCTCCTTTGATTTTCTTTTCTTTGATCAGCGGAAGCAAGGCAGAAACATAGATTTTCGTTGGTTCAAGTAATACTTCGCCAAGTGTTTTTTTCAATTCTGGCAGGTTTGATGATAAAGAAAACTGCTGCTGCTCAAAGAAAATTTTGCGAACAAGAGAGTACCCATTTGAATGGATTCCGCTAGATGCTATTCCAAGCAACACGTCTCCTGGGTTGATTGTTTCTCCTGTCAATAATTGAGATTTTTCAGCTATCCCTACAGCAAATCCGGCTAGATCATAATCATTTCCTGAGTACATACCGGGCATTTCAGCTGTCTCGCCGCCGATCAGTGCCATATTTCCTTGAACACACCCATCTGCTACACCTTTTACTACATTTTCTAAACGTGTCGGATCATTTTTCCCCGTTGCTAAGTAATCTAAAAAATACAACGGCTCTGCCCCTTGTGCTAAGATATCATTGACACACATCGCTACGCAGTCGATTCCGATCGTGTCGTGTTTGTCTGCTTCGATTGCTACTGCTAATTTCGTCCCTACACCATCGGTCCCCGAAACAAGGACTGGCTCTTTTAATTGAAAGACCGATAAATCGAAACAGCCGCCGAATCCTCCTATAGCGCCCATCACGCCTAATCGTTCCGTTTTTCTGACATGCTTCTTGATCCGTTCTACTACTTCATATCCAGCTTCGACATCTACGCCAGCTTTTGCGTATGCATTTGCCATTGGCTTCATATACTCCCTTCTTGATCTGCTTTTAAAAGAACGATACTTTTTCTTTTAGTGATTCCTGATATTTTTCTTCATAGTCATATAACGGCGTCGGATAATCTCCGTTGAAATAAGCCATACATAATCCTGAATACGGGGCATCTTTTTCCAGACCGATCGATTCGATCAGGCCCTCTTCACTTAAAAAACCTAAAGAATCGGCACCGATACATTCTTTGATTTCATCAATCGTGTGATTGGCCGCAATGAGTTCTTTACGCGTTTGAATATCAATCCCATAAAAACACGGATATTTCAAAGGAGGAGAAGCAATCCTCACATGTACTTCTTTTGCTCCTGCTTCTTTCAAAAGATGGACGATCCGTCTGCTTGTCGTGCCCCGAACGATCGAATCATCAACCATAATCACCTTTTTCCCTTCCACTACCCCGCGTACAGCAGATAATTTCATTCGGACGCCTTGCTCTCTTAGTTCTGGCGTCGGCTGGATAAATGTTCGGGCAATGTATTGATTTTTTACTAATCCAATTTCGTAAGGGATACCGCTTGCTTCTGCATAACCGCTTGCGGCTGACAAAGAAGAATTAGGTACACCAACGACCATGTCTGCTTTTACTGGCGATTCTTTCGCTAAATTCCGTCCCATGTTTTTCCGTGCAGTATGCACATTGATCCCTGCGATATTTGAATCCGGTCTGGCAAAATAGATATATTCCATCGAACAAATAGAAAGCTGCGTGTCCTTCGTAAAGCAATCAATCTGGATTCCTTTGTCATTGATGATCACTATCTCACCAGGCTGGACATCTCTTATAAAACGTGCCCCAATAACTTCTAATGCACAAGTTTCCGAGGCAATCACGTATGCTCCGTTTTTCATTTGTCCGATTGCTAATGGACGAAAACCATTCGGGTCCAAAGCGGCAATCATTGCCGTTTCTGTCATTAATAAATAGGCAAAGCCACCTTTGACTTCATTTAAAGCACTTTTCAATTTATTTAAAAAATCTGTTTCTTCACTTCGTCGGATCAAATGCATCAATATCTCCGTATCGGAGTTGGAATGGAAGATCGCCCCATTTTCCTCTAACTCTTTTCTAAGAGAGCGAGCATTGATCAAGTTACCATTATGCGCTAAGCCGATCGACTGATCATGAAATTTGAATAGAAAAGGCTGAATATTGTCCACACTTCCATTGCCTGCTGTTGCATAACGTACATGTCCGATTGCAGCTTCTCCTGTTAACTGCTGCAATTTTCTTTGATCTTTGAATACCTCAGAAAGTAGACCCAGGTCTCGATGACCCATGAGCTTTCCTCGATCATTGGACACGATACCCGCACCTTCTTGTCCTCGATGCTGAAGACTATGGAGCCCGAAGTATGCCACACTAGCGGCGTCTGGATGACCCCAAACACCGAAGATCCCGCATTCTTCATTTAAACTCTTCACTTCATAAGACATACGATTGCATCCTCCCAGCACTTTCTTGCTACTGCTGTTTCTATTTTGATTTGACCGTCAGTTGCTGAAATTTCGATTATCGCTTCATCCGTCACCTTACCTGCTAAAACAGCAGCATCTCCCATCATTTCTTCGAATCGTGTCTGGTTTTCCGGTGCAACTGTCAATACAAATCTTGATTGAGTTTCTGCAAACAATTGAGCAGAGGGCAAGCCAAACTGCACAGATAAACCTAACTGATATTTGAAAGCTGATTCTGCCAGTGCAATTGCCAAGCCACCTTCTGAACAGTCATGGGCACTTTCAATCAATCCGTTTTGGATGGCTGTCAATACTAACTCCTGGTTTTTCTTTTCAACGGCTAGATCAAAGTTTCGAATCACCCCTTCGATTCTTCCAAGCTGCATCTTTTGTAATTCACTGCCATCAAAATCTGCAAACGTCTTGCCTAATATATAGATTAGATCCCCTGATTTTTTGAATTCCTGAGTAGTGATATGTTCATGATCCTCGATCAATCCGACCATACCGATCATCGGTGTTGGATAGATTGCTTGACCGTCCGTTTCATTATATAAAGAGACATTTCCTGAAATAACAGGAGTTCCTAACGTTTCACACGCAGCAGCAATGCCGTCAGCTGAAGTCGATAATTCCCAAAAAACTTCTGGTTTATCAGGAGAACCATAGTTCAGGCAGTCGGTGATCGCCAAGGGTCTGCCACCGCTAGCAATGATATTTCTAGCTGCTTCTGCCACTGCTATTTGTCCTCCGACTTTTGGATCCAAATAGAGATAACGAGCGTTGCAGTCTGTGGTCATCGCTAATGCTTTGTTCGTCCCTCTGACTCTCATCACAGCCGCATCGCTTCCTGGACAGACAACTGTATTGGTTTGTACTTGTGAATCATAAGTTTCGTAGATTGAACGTTTCGAAGCAATCGTCGGTTGTTGCAGCAGATCAAGCAATACTTGTCCAGGTTCTTCAATAACCGGCTGATAAGGAGCCAACCGCTGAAAATCTGCGATTCGAGCTGGTTCTTTCATCTCTTTATGATAGACTGGCGCATCTTCAGCCAGCGCATCGACTGGCAGATTCGCTACTTCTTTCCCTTGATGATATAGACGATATTGCCCGTCGTCTGTTACTTTACCGATAGTGACTGCATCTAGATCATACTTCTGAAATAGTTCTTGGATTTTTTCTTCCTCTCCTGATTTGACACAAATCAACATCCGTTCTTGGGATTCCGATAGCATCATTTCATAAGGCGTCATTCCAGTTTCTCTTTGTGGGACTTCGTCTAATGTCAATATAAGTCCTGAACCAGCTTTTGAAGCCATTTCCGCACTAGATGAAACAAGTCCTGCTGCTCCCATATCCTGTATACCTACTAGAGAATCCGAATGATGCAAGATTAATTCCAAACACGCTTCAAGCAGCAGCTTTTCCATAAAAGGATCGCCTACTTGTACAGCAGAACGTTGCTGTTCTTCTTCTTGACTAAATTCTTCTGAGGCAAAAGTTGCGCCGTGGATGCCGTCGCGACCTGTTTTTGCTCCTACATACATGATCGAATTGCCGACACCAGCGGCTTGCCCTTTCTGGATATATTTGTGTTCAATCAAACCTACACACATTGCATTGACTAATGGATTTCCTTCATAACAAGGATCAAATGCAATTTCGCCACCTACAGTCGGTATGCCGATACAATTGCCGTATCCGCCGATACCTGCAACTACTTCTTCTAGTAAATATTTTGTTCTTGGATTATCTAATTCGCCGAATCTCAATGAATCTAGCAGCGCAATTGGACGAGCCCCCATGCTGAAAATATCTCTGATGATTCCGCCAACTCCTGTCGCAGCTCCTTCATAAGGCTCCACGGCTGAGGGATGGTTGTGACTTTCTGCTTTGAAGACAACTGCTAGTCCATCACCGATGTCGACGATACCTGCGCCTTCTCCGGGGCCTTGCAAGACATGAGGTCCACTAGTAGGAAATTTGCGTAGAACCGGTTTAGAATTTTTATAGGAACAATGTTCGCTCCACATAACAGAAAACAGTCCAGTTTCCGTATAATTAGGCATTCTTCCTAAGATATCTTCTTCGATCATTCGATATTCTTCATCAGTCAATCCCCATTCGGCATAGATTCTTTTTTTCTTGATCTCTTCAGCTGTCGGTTCATTCAATGTTTTCATCTATACGGTCACCTTTCCGAAGTTTTTTAAAATGGAAGCAAAGAACCGTTTCCCATCTTCTGATCCTAGCAAGTCTTCTACTGCACGTTCTGGATGAGGCATCATTCCTAACACATTCCCCGCTTTATTCGTAATCCCTGCAATGTTTTCCACGCTGCCGTTGATGTTGTCATTATAAGTAAAGACGATCTGATTATTTTCCTTCAGTTCTTCAAGTGTTTCTTCGTCACAGAAATAATTTCCTTCCCCGTGAGCAACTGGAAGAGAGATTATTTCATCTGCTTCATATTCTGAAGTAAAGGCTGTCTTAGGGTTGACTTTCAATGGTACAGTTTTACAAATAAAATGCAAAGACTCATTTCGTCTCAGTACACCTGGCAACAGTCCAGCTTCTGTCAATATCTGGAATCCATTACATGTACCGAATACGGGTTTCCCTTCTTCAGCAAAACGAATCACTTCTTCCATGATTGTAGAAAACCGAGCAATCGCACCGCATCTCAAATAGTCACCATAGGAGAATCCTCCCGGCAGTAAAACCCCATCAAAACCTTCTAAAGAGGACTCATCATGCCGTACAAATTCGGCATCAGCGCCCATAATCTCGCGAACTGCCCATAACATATCTGCGTCACAATTTGAACCCGGAAAAACGATGACCGCAAATTTCATGTTATACTTCCTCCATTTTTTTGATTTCATATCGGTATGTTTCCATATTTACATTTGCAAGCAACTTGTCACAAATCGTTTCAATCACTGTATCGATTGGTTCTTCTGTATCAGCAAGTTGTATCTCAAAGTATTTTCCGATACGGATATCTTCGATTGTTTCATATCCCATACGATGGACTGCTTTTTTTACTGCCTCTCCTTGAGGATCTAACACTGAATCTTTATAGGTTATATAAACTTTTACGAAATACATCATACTCGCTCCTTTTCTTCAGTTAGTTCCGATAGACGGTTATATACTTCTTGATAGACTGGAATCAGATCACCTAAGCCTCTGCGGTAAACGTCTTTGTCCATATGTTCATTCGTACGTTCATCCCATAATCGGCAAGTATCCGGTGTTACTTCGTCCGCAAGCAACATTTTTCCATTCGACCGACCAAACTCAAGCTTGAAATCCACTAAAACCAGACCAACCTTAGCGAATAATTCGATCAAAATTTTATTGATAGCTAATGCTTGGGTTTTCAGCTCACTGATTTCTTCCGGTTTTGCCAGTTGCAAGTAATAGATATGGTCTTCATTGACAAAAGGATCATCCAACTGATCATCCTTATAGTAGAATTCAACGATTGGCTCGATTAATTTTTTGCCTTCAGGAACACCTAGACGTTTTGAGAAACTTCCTGCTGCAATATTTCGGATAACTACTTCCAGAGGGATGATTTGTACTTTTTTTACTAATTGTTCGGTTTTAGATAATTGTTCAATAAAATGATTTTTTATTCCTCGCTGGGTCAGATAGCGGAAAATCGTACTTGTGATTTGATTATTCAATTCTCCTTTCCCACTTATCTGATCTTTCCTCGCGCCATTCAACGCAGTCGCCTGATCTAAGTATTCTACCCAAATCAAGTTTTCATCAGAGGTAAGATATAATTTTTTGGCTTTCCCTTCGTACAGAAGTTCTTTTTTCTCCATGTCTGACTCTCCTTTTTGTTTACATTGAAAGCAAATACATCGATTTTTGTTCGTGTTTTCACTTTGAATTTTAACAATCATCTTTTTAGAAATCAATATAAATATGTACATTAAAGGCATTAGATTCTTTTAATGTTCGTGTTTTGTTATAAGTACAAAAATCCCCTCATCAACAAGCGTTTACATTTATATATAATGATGGTATATTAAAATTAACTAAAAATTTGGATAACTGGATCGAGGAGGCACTTGCCGATGGAAGATGCAATAAAACAAGGTCAGCTTTTTTTATCAGAATTAACGGCTGAAGAACGTTCCTGTCTATATAATGATTTATTGTCGATCAAAGACGTTTATTTATGCAATAAAGATACTAGTTTTTATACCTTTCGGAAAATCCGCCGAGCAGCTAAGCGTTGCGCTGAATGCCGTAAAAGGACTTTTAGTTATCGGACAGAACACAAAGGCGAACTTTTAATCAGTCAGATCCACGAGCAGAAACGTTTCAAAAATCACTATCGTATCCAGATCTTATTTAATGGACAAGAGATGGAATATGCTTTTCTCGAAAATTTGCTGCAATATCTCCATAACCAGCATTTTAGTTATAATAGCCAAGCCATTTACGCTTAATTCCTCTATTTTTTGTATGTAAAGAGGCACGGTAAAGAGGTAGTCGCTTTTAAAATCAGGTTCCTATCATTGATAAGAAAACATAATAAACTAAAAGAAGCAGAACCGCTAACGGATCTGCTTCTTTTTTGGTTATTTTTGC
Organism: Enterococcus sp. DIV1224; assembly: GCF_050555455.1. Classification (NCBI taxonomy): domain Bacteria; kingdom Bacillati; phylum Bacillota; class Bacilli; order Lactobacillales; family Enterococcaceae; genus Enterococcus; species Enterococcus sp. DIV1224. The sequence goes on from NZ_CP187859.1 coordinate 1,540,580, forward strand.
TATTCTATTTTAATTGAATTTTGCAACTCACTCTTCTTTATTCCAAACCTACTCGTTTGAATATCACGTCAACGTTTTTCAAATGATGATGATAATCAAAGGCATCGTCTATTTCTTCTTTAGATAAGACCGATGTGATGGTCGGATCTTCTTCTAACAGCGGGCGGAACTGAACTTGGTTGTCCCAAGCATACGCAGTTTTTGGCTGAACAAGATCATAAGCTTCTTCTCTTGTCATTCCCTTATCAATCAATTTCAGCATAACGCGCTGGCTATAAATCAAACCAAATGTTGCAGACATATTCCGCTTCATGTTTTCAGGAAAGACCGTTAGATTTTTAACGATATTGCCAAAACGATTTAACATGTAATTCAATAAAATCGTGGTATCAGGCAAGATGATTCGTTCGGCTGAAGAATGAGAAATATCTCTTTCATGCCATAACGTGACATTTTCATAGGCAGTGACCATGTGTCCACGCACCACTCTGGCTAGACCAGCCATATTTTCTGAACCGATCGGATTCCTTTTGTGCGGCATAGCAGAAGAACCTTTTTGACCTTTCGCAAAAAACTCTTCTACTTCACGTGTTTCAGACTTTTGCAATCCGCGTATCTCTGTTGCAAAGCGTTCAATACTTGTAGCAATAAGTGCCATCGCTGAGAAATATTCAGCATGTAGATCCCGAGGGAGAACTTGAGTAGAGATTTCTTGCGGACGGATCCCCAATTGTTTACATACATACTCTTCAATAAATGGTGGGATATTTGCGAACGTCCCCACTGCTCCTGAAATTTTTCCTGCTTCTACTCCTTTTGCCGCATGTTCGAATCGTTCGATGTTCCGTTTCATTTCTGAATACCATGTGGCAAGTTTCAATCCAAAAGTAGTTGGTTCCGCATGGACACCGTGTGTTCGGCCCATCATCACTGTATATTTGTGTTCTTTTGCTTTTTCGCCAATGATTTCCGTAAAACGTTTCAAGTCTTCCCGTAAAATATCATTTGCTTGCTTGATGAGATAGCCATAAGCAGTATCTACGACATCCGTACTTGTTAGACCATAATGGACCCATTTTCTTTCTTCTCCCAATGTTTCAGAAACTGCTCGTGTAAAAGCAACGACATCATGGCGTGTTGATTTTTCGATTTCCAAGATACGATCGATATCAAATGATGCATGCTCGCGGATTTTTTTCACATCTTCTTGCGGGATTTCACCAAGTTCTGCCCAAGCTTCATCTGCTAAAATCTCGACTTCGAGCCACGCACGGTATTTGTTCTCTTCCGTCCAGATATTCCCCATTTCAGGGCGTGTATAACGTTCTAACATGTTTTTTCTCCTCTAATCCCAAATATTCGTTTGTTTGATTTCTTCCAGCGTTTGCTGGATGTCTTCTGTCAAGATAGTGATATGTCCCATCTTGCGACCTTTTTTCGCTTGTTTTTTTCCATAGAAATGGAATTGCCAGTCTGGCTTATTCTCAATCAAGCGATAGCTTTCCAACAGTTGTTCTCCCAAAACATTGACCATCACTGCATTGCTTGTCAGACGCACTTTTTCTCCTAATGGCCAGCCGCAAATACCTCGAATATGGGCATCGAACTGACTCATAGAACAAGCTTCGATAGAATAATGCCCAGAATTGTGAGGACGAGGGGCTAATTCATTCACATATAGCCCGCCTGTTTTTGTTAAAAACATTTCTACCCCTAGAGCACCTGAAAGGCTTACTGCTTCTGCAATCACACGGGCAATACGCTCAGCCTCCTCAATCACATCCTGATCAATCGCGGCTGGAGCAATCGTTTCGTGCAGAATGTTGTTTCGATGGATGTTTTCCACGACCGGAAAAGTTGTGAAATCTCCTTGTCCATTTCCTGCCACCATGATCGAAATCTCTTTTTCAAATGGGATCCAAGCTTCTAAAACACAGGTTCCTTCTCTTAAAAGATCCATTGCAGGGGCCAAGTCTGCACGACTTTTCAAAACATACTGCCCTTTGCCATCATAACCGCCTCGAGTGGTTTTCAAAACGCAAGGATAACCGATCCCGTCAATCGCATCTTGGATATCTGTCGGACTGACGATCGTTGCATAAGGAGCAATCACGATGTTGTTCGTTTCCAAAAAAGATTTTTCCAATAGGCGGTCTTGCGTAATCGCAAGCAAGTCTGTCCCTTGAGGAATAAATGACATGGGTAAGATCGCATTTAGCGCCTCTACACTGACATTTTCAAATTCATAGGTAATGACATCTGTTCTTCTAGCAAGCTCTTTCAGCGCAAAGGTGTCATCATAGACACTTTCAATGTGCCAATCTGCAACTTGTGCGGCTGGACAATCACTTACAGGATCCAGCACACCTACTTTAAAGCCCATTTCTTTTGCACTAATCGCCATCATACGACCTAATTGACCGCCGCCGACGATCCCGATCGTTGAACCAGGCAACAAAGGTTTAACCAAGTTGATCACTACTTTCTATAACAGTTTTAGCCAACATTGAACGTCTTTCAGCCAATTTAGCCTCCAATTCTAAATCATACATGGAAAGCATCTGTATCGCAAGTAGTCCAGCATTAATTGCTCCAGCTTTTCCGATTGCCGTAGTAGCCACAGGCACGCCTCCAGGCATTTGAACAATCGACAGAAGCGAATCTAAACCATTTAATGTTCGTGATTGGACCGGTACGCCGATAACCGGCAAAGTTGTTTTTGCCGCAACCATCCCCGGTAGATGGGCGGCTCCACCTGCTCCTGCAATAATGATTTTGATTCCTTTTTCTCGAGCGCTTTGTGCATATTCAAACATCAAATCTGGTGTGCGATGAGCAGAAACGACTTTTTTATCATAAGACACACCGAATTCTTCCAATATTTGACATGCTTCTTTCATTGTTTCCCAATCTGAAGTACTCCCCATAATCACAGAGATTTTTGCTGTCATTGTTTTTCCTCCCAGTTTTTCTACACCCATATTTTAACAATCGTATTTTTTGATGTCAAAGAAATTTCGAATATTGATAAAGAAAACCATTTTATTGTTCGTGTTTGTCGAAGGCATAAAAAAAGAATGTAACAAAAGTGATGTCACATCCTTTTTTAATATAAATGGTATTCAATCAGCTGATCCTCGCTATTCACTCAAAACGCTGGTTTCACAACTTTTCTTTTACTTCATTATTTTTTGAAGGCTTCTTCTACTATTTCTTCATCTTTTTTTAAACCATTAAAGATCAGATTCAATATGATCGCCGTAATACTACTCATTACGATGCCATTGCCAGTGAACATTTGCAATGTTTGAGGCATTTGACTGAATAATGTCGGCGTAATATTGAAACCTAGCCCAAATCCAACAGAAACAGCAACAATCAATAGATTTTTATCATTGCTGAAATCAACTTCCAACAGCATACGGATTCCTTGGACTGCCACCATCCCGAACATGACTAACATTCCTCCACCAAGTACCGGCTCAGGAATGATTTGTGCTAACGCACCGATTTTAGGGAATAATCCTAAAACAATCAAGAAGAACGCAGAGAAGTAGATAGGTTTTCTCGTTTTGATACCCGAAAGTTGAACCAATCCGACATTTTGAGAAAAGCCTGTGTAAGGGAATGTATTGAAAATACCGCCTAAGATAACGGCAAGTCCTTCTGCACGATATCCTTTTTTCAATTCTTCTTCTCCAACATTCTTTCCAGTAATGTCACCAAGCGCAAAATATACACCCGTTGATTCTACCATGCTGACCATAGAAATGATGATCATCAGTAAAATCGACCATACATCAAAAGTTGGCTTACCAAAATAAAAGGGTTGTGGGACATGGAACAACGGTGCATCTCCAATCGCACTCAGATCGATCATTCCCATGAAAGCAGCTAAGATGCTTCCACCGACTAAACCAATCAATACCGCGATGGAACGAATGAACCCTTTTGCCAACATTTGCACACCTACAATGAGGAGAATCGTCACAAATGCAAGTAGTAGATTTGTTTTGTCACCAAAATCAGCCGCTGTTGCATTACCGCCACCCATTTTTTCAATTGCTACTGGAATCAATGTCAAACCAATAACGGTGATAACCGTTCCTGTTACTAAAGGCGGGAATAATTTCTTGATTTTAGAAAAGATACCTGAAACTAACACAACAAAGATACCTGAAGCGATAATAGATCCGTAAATAGCTCCTACTCCTTCATTAGTTCCGATCAAGATCAGCGGCGCTACTGCTTGGATCGCACATCCTAAAACAACAGGCAAGCCAATTCCGAAAAATCGGTTAACGGTCAATTGCAATAATGTTGCTAATCCACACATAAAGATATCAATTGAAATCAAGTAAGTCATCTGTTCTTGATTAAAGCCTAGTCCTGTACCGATCAAAAGAGGCACCGCTACTGCTCCTGCATACATCGCTAACAGATGCTGCAGCCCTAAAACCGCGGCTTTTCCATTTTGTGTTTCTTTTTCCACGATTATGCATCCTCCTCAAGAAACTCAACTTGTCCATTCGTCAAGGAAGCGATACGTGCAAGAGAAACGACTCTCAATCCCATTTCTTCAAGCAACTGACGTCCATCTTGGAAAGACTTTTCAATGACGATCCCGATTCCTTCTACTTGAGCTCCAGCTTGCTGGCATAATTCAATCAATCCTTTTGCCGCTTGTCCGTTTGCCAAGAAATCGTCAATAATCAATACTTTATCTTCTGAAGATAAGAATTTACGAGAAATAGAAATCGTACTTGTCACTTGTTTCGTAAAAGAATAAACAGAAGCCGTCAATAATTCTTCATCCATCGTCAAGCTTTTTGCTTTTCTGGCGAAGATCATTGGAACACCTAATTCTTTTGCAGCAAATAAAGCTGGTGCGATCCCAGAAGCTTCAATGGTCACAACTTTCGTGATCCCTTGTTCTTTAAATACTTCTGCAAACCGTTGTCCCATTTGTTCCATCAATACAGGGTCTACTTGGTGAGTGACGAAACTGTCGACTTTTAGTACGCCCTCGCCTAATATACGTCCGTCTTTTTGAATACGTTCAACTAATTCTTTCACTTTATTTGCTCCTTTATCATTTATTAATACCAAAAAACCGCTTTTGTGCAAAAACCTACTATGTTTCTGTTAAAGAAAAACACCCTCCACTTTATCATAAGAAAAGAAGGGTGAAATAGCCAATCTTTTACTTATAGTCCAGCATTTACGGTACTGGCTAGAAACTGTCATCCATATTATGACGATATATAAGTAGGTATGTAAAACTAATAATAGTGTAAAATCATTTTCTTGCAACTGTTTTGCACGTGAAGGCAGTTTGACATATTTGAATAAAGAATGTTGTTTCAAATATTGAAAATAGTCTAACACTACTTTCTGAAACTGACAACGTGGTTTACTTATTTTTTTGTAAAATCTAATGATTTTTAATGCATTACTCCTTTTTGTTCGGGTTTAAATAGTTATTTTTATTTTCACTTATCCAAAAATTCTATTCCACACAAAAAGGATTGTGAAAAAAAACGTGTCACAACCCTTCTTTCGAATAAATAGTGTTCCAAAGACAACCTACGGCAATAGCGCACAGATTTATAACGTACAGGAAATAATTTTCGTAAATTCCTTCTTATTCCTTGAAGCTGACAAGTTCGTCAATCGCCACTGCTTTTCCTGAAGCAATAGAGTGATTTGCTGCAATTCCTGTCAAGATCGACAGGATACCATCTACGTGAGTTGCTGCTCGATTCCACGGATCTTCTTCCTTTGCTTCGCCAAATAGATCATCCAACAAACGTGGATCTCCTCCGCCATGTCCGCCTGCTTCTTGTTCAACGATTACCTCATAGGGTTCACCGAACATCGGATAGAGCTGGATGGACTGAAGAACGGCTGCTCCCTCGTCTGTTTTATCTCCACCAGCGTTGATATAGGACTTTTCGATCACTTTCATTTCGATCCGTCCTTTGCTGCCATTAAAAGAAACATTGAATCCTTCCCACGGCATATACGCATTTAGCGAATACGTCAATATCGTACCAGTCTCGTATTTGACCGTCACTCCTAACGTATCTTCAATAGAGATATCATCGGAAAATACACTGCGATCACGAATGTATCCACTGTCTTCTTCTGCTTCTAAATACATTTCTCGTAATTCCTCATTGGCTGATAGATCTATAGCAAATGGATCATTTTTGGCTAGTTCGCTTCCATAGCATCGACTATAAAATGTTTCTACTCCGCGTTTTTCCGCATTATGCATTCCATAAAAATTCAATTCACCAAATGCGAATACCTTTTTTGGCTGGCTACTCAACCAAAAGTTCACCAGATCAAAATGATGGGTAGATTTGTGCACGAGAAGTCCGCCACTATTGTGTTTATTTCGATGCCATCTTCTGAAATAATCTGCCCCGTGCTGCGTGTTCAGCAACCATTCAAAGTGGATAGAGAAAACATCGCCGATTATGTCTTTTTCCAGCAGTTCCTTTATCTTCGTGTGATATGGCGCATAACGATAATTGAAAGTGACTCGCAGATTCCTTCCCGTTTGTTTTTGGACAGTTATTATTTCTTGCGCTTTTTCCTCATCAATAGTCAGAGGTTTTTCGCAAATAACATCATACCCTTTTCTCATTGCACGGATGATATAATCATGATGCGTTCGATCTACTGACGTAATAATGACTTCATCTGGCTGTACATCATCCAGTAGCTGTTCAAATTGCGATGGCATACATGTCTTTACTTTCTTCTGTCCATACTTGTTCACAAGTACTCGATTTGCATAATCCATTCTTGTTTGAGACACATCACAAAAACCGACCAGTTCACAAGTTTGATGATACGTAGAGGCAATTGCCTCATAAAAAAAGCGAGCTCTTCCGCCAAGACCGACTTGTACATATTTTTTCTTCATTTAAACTCATTCTCCTTTTCTTTTAACCAGCATGCCGTGACAAACGGCAGTCCAGGATACAGCAATGCAGCAAGTAAAAAATCATACTGTATACACCAAAACAGCACATACAAAAGACAGAAATACCACAGAAACCCTTTGACGTTTTTTGACAACAGCCAGATATTCCTTTTGATCAAATAAATAAGACTATCTGCTTTCTCTTCTTTGCAGACATCAATTAGCGTACTAAAAAAACCATGGGATACAAAAAGCAACAGACACAATAGAAAAGGAATCAGATACCAAGCATCAGCCTTTTCTATGAACAAATACCAATCAGCTGCAAAAATAAGAACGAACAGCTGAAACAACGCAACAATGAAACATGACCTTTTGATTTTTTCTTTCCGCCAACCTACCTTCTTTTCCGCCAAATAATGGGCAGATAGATAATAAGCAGGATACATCATCAAAAAATAAATCAGATAGATAACATGAGCAGAAAGCGTTAATCCTAAAGTGAAAAAACATCCTAGAAAAAAAGCGAAAAGACCATGACTGATAAGACTGGTTAAAAAAATCCGACAGAAATAGTAGTTGATCTTGTAAAGAAACATCTCCTCTATTGGCTTTTTCATATTCAGCCTTTCAAGCCGCTTGTACTGATTCCTTGAACGAGATATTTATTGAAGAATAAGAAAATCAGAAAAACCGGCAGCAGAGACAGCGTAGACATCGCAAACATACTGGCGTAAGTCGTGCTAGATCCAGCATCTGCAAATAATTTGATGGCAATCGATACGGTATAAGATCTCGGCTTGTTCAAATAGATCAGCGGTCCCATAAAGTCAGCCCATTTCCAATAAAACTGGATAATGATCGTGGTGATGATCGAAGGTTTCAGCAAAGGAAAAATAATTTTGGTAAAGACACTATATTTGCTGCATCCGTCAATAATCGCAGATTCATCTAACTCTTTGGGGATACCAACCATGAATTGCATGATCTGGTAAATAAAAAATGCTTGTCCAAAAAAGTGCGGTAAAATCAGCGGCACATACGTACCAACCAAATTCAGCCGATTGTAAATAATAAACTGCGGAATCAAAATCACTTGTGCAGGAATCATCATCGTTACTAACATGACGACGAACCAGAACCTTTTTCCTTTGAAATCGATCCTCGATAATGCGTAAGCAATACAAGTCGAGCTCAGCACTATCCCGATCGTTGATACCGCAGAGATGACAAACGAATTCTTAAAGAACGTGAAAAATGAGATTCCAGCAAAACCTGCCCATCCTTCTGCGTAATTTTCCCATCGAAAAGTTTCTGGAATCAAATTCAGTGAACCACTCAGAATCTCTTGATCCGTTTTAAAAGAACCTGCGATCATCCATAAGACTGGATAAATCATGACTAGACCTAATAGCAAAATAAACCCGTACTGGAACCATTTCATTACTGTTTTATTCATTTTTTCCTCCCCATTCACACAACGACCCATTTTTTTGATGATTTGAAAATCAGAAAGGTGACAGCACCCATGATCAACAGCATGATCCACGAAATAGCACTAGCATACCCCATAGAATTAAAAGAGAATGCTTGGTTATACACATAAAGAGCATAAAAGTTCGTGGCATCATTCGGACCACCTTGGGTAATGATGAACGCTTGCGTGAAAGTCATAAACGCTGCAATCGTCTGCATGACCAAGCTATACAAAATGATTGGCGAAAGAAGAGGTAGCGTGATCTTGTAAAACGACTGCCATTTGTTCGCTCCATCGATCTCTGCCGCTTCATAATACGAGGCTGGGATCTCTTTGATACCTGCAGCAAAGATGATCATTGCCGAACCGAATTGCCAAGCAGACATCAAAACAAGAGGGATCATGACCAATTTTTGATCGCCAAACCAGGAAAGTGCTGGTGCGCCTAGTCGTTCTAGAAAAATATTCACTAACCCATTTTTAGAAAACAATTCTCGCCACACTAGAGCAATAGAAATACTGCCGCCAATTAAACTAGGTACATAATACAAAGAACGAAAGAAAGTCGTTCCTTTGATATTTCTCGTTAAAAGATAAGCAATCAATAGACCAAAGATCAGTTTCACAGGCACAGAGGCAAATACATAGAGAAAAGTAACTCGAATGGAGTTCAAAAAACGAGCATCACTTAGCATTTTTATATAACTATCCAAGCCGATCCATGAGACTGGATTCCCCAGACGATAATCGGTGAACGAATAATAAAGAGACAAGATTATCGGTATTACCGTTATCAATAGAAATCCTAGAATAAATGGAGAAGCAAATACGTAACCGACCACGTTATCTTGATTCATGAATCGTTTTAGTTTTTCTTTTTTCATGCTTTCCTCCTGTTACTATTCCAGAATGTTTGAAGCAAACTCATAAAGACTCTCTGCTGCTTCTTCTGCCGTCATTTCTTCATAGATGACTTTTTCTACCAAAAGATTGTATTGATCTTGGATCTCTGGATTTAAAGCGCTGTCAAAAACATTTACTTCACCGTTGTCCATATCGGAGATCATTTCTAAATAGTCGAATGTCGCTTGTAAAGTTGTATCATCTGTCTGAGCGAGTTGTTCTCGAATATTGGACATGATTGGTACACCGCGTTCTCCTTTTAAAATCTCATTGGCTTCTTCACTGTTTTGGAAGAAATCAATAAATTTAGCCGCTTCTTCTTTGTGTGCTGAATTTTTTGCCATACTCAGCATTTGCGAAGAACGTAAAGGAATACCAGATTCTCCATCTGCTTTTCTGCGAGGGGGATTAATCAATCGAATTTCCATGTCTTCAGGAGCGCCTGACAAAATTTCTGTCAACTGGTTACTTGATAGAAAAACCATCGCTGCTTCGCTATCTCTAACTGCCTGAAAAGACAGATCTGTCGTACTTGCAGCTCCACCACCCGGTTCTGGATGGGCACCTTTGTCTACCAGATTTTTACGCAGTTGGAAAAAATCTGTTAAATAATCCGGATTTTCGAATCCCAAACTGTTAGATAAATCCTCCTGATTATAAAAATTCAATCCTTTCTCAACTTGCGGTATTTGAATAATACAGCCAGCTATAAAATCTTCGAACCTTGAAATAGCATAGATCCCTAATTCTTCAGTGATTTGATAGCTGATTTGTTCAAATTCTTCCCATGTCCAATTGGAAGCAGGTTCAGGGATACCTAATTGTTCAAATATATTTTTATTGTAAGCAATCGCAAACGAGTTCACCCCGTTGGACAGTCCAACTAATTGCCCGTCGTAAATCGTCGTTGCCAAATAGGATTCATCTGCATTAGAAACATCAATTATCCCTTGCTCCACATATTCATCTAATGGTTCAATCTGATTGATGTATTGAGGAAATTGATTATTTAATTGAAAAATATCCCAGATATCATTTGATGCTGCTAGCATACCTAATTTTGTGTAATATCCTTCATAATCATAGAATTCATACTCGATCGTCACATGAGGATTTTTTTCTTCGTAAAGCTCGATTACTTTTACCGTTGCATCGTGTCGAACTTGTGAACCCCACCAAGCCATGTTCAACGTGATTTTTTCGTCATCCTCTTGCCCACAAGCCGTCAAGAATAATAACATAACACTTAATGCTAAGATGATTCTCATTTTTTTCTTCATTTTCTACACCTCTACTTCCATTGACATTTTTCAATATACTGTATTTTTATACAGTATATATTTATAAAACTATCTTTTTTAAAGGCGAATAAAAACCAAGGCTTGCCTTTTTGTTCTGCCTAGGATGAACAACTCAATACTTTCAAGGAAAATTAGATAGTGCTGATTCTTTTTCCATTGCTACAAACACTTCTTGCTTCAATGATGGGAGGATAATTGCGCAAAGAAAAAAGGATATCAGACAACCGTCCAATATCCTTGACATAGCTAAATAAGCGTGCCACTCTGCGTATATTATTCCCTAAAAAATCAGAAAAAATAACTAGTAATTCTGTATGAAATTAGGTACAATATACACGTCGATGCACAAGCATTGACTATGGCAACTTGATTGGTCAGTTCCCGCTGACTTTTCAAGCCCCGGCGATTTAGCTGCTACTAAATTGCCGGGTGCCTTTTTTAGTTTTTATTCGTTTTTCATTCTATAGAAAGCGCTTCAATAAATCAAGACATTTTTTTGACGTAAAGCTAATAATAACAACATATTCCGACCGTTTATATGTACATTACAGATAAAAAAACAAAAAAATCTTCTTTTATTTCTGAATTTCGAACAAATAGGACCAAGTATAAAAGAGGTCGCGAGCCTGCCATTCAGCTCCGAGTCACAAGAAACAATTTAAAAAAAACAGCTTCCCATGTTTGATGAATATTGTGACTTGTGACCGAGGAATTGGTAAGAGAACACCATTTAACCGGAAAAAGAGCGTGGGACAAAAGTAAAGAACACTTTTGTCTCACGCTCTAAATACGTATAAACGGCGGAAGCAGAAGCAACTCCTTCGGAAATAAGCTGAAATTCACAAAAATTTGAAAAGCAAATTTCGTGAATTCCTTTTTATTTCTTGGAGTTAAACGCTTCTGTCCCAGCCTCTACTTCTTACCTGTTATCCATGTTTCCTTTTTCAGTTTCCCGATATTTTTCCATTTTACGACTAAAAAGCTCTCCGCTACTTGGCGGCGTATACGTGATGGCATTTGCTCCTGCTTGAATGGTCTCAGCAATACTTTCTTCCGTTGGTCCGCCTGTCGCAATAATAGGAAGTTCAGGATACTTTTTACGAAAATGACGTACTGCTTCTGCAGTTTCTTTTCCCGCACTGATATTGATAATCGAAATACCAGCTGCTAGCTTTTCATCAATTTCTGTATATTTCGATGTTACCGTACTGATAACTGGGATATCAACTACTCGACAAACTTCTTTCACTGTCTCTAAAGGTGTAGGACCATTCAAAACGACCCCTAAAGAACCTTGCGCTTCTGCAAACATGCTCATGTAAGAAGAACGAGCACCTTGTGTCAATCCGCCTCCTACACCGGAAAAAACCGGAATATCAGCTGCCTCAATGATACTTTTAGTAATTGCTGGATGTGGTGTAAAAGGATACACAGCAATTACTGCATTCGCATTTGTATTTCGTATGATTGCGATATCCGTAGTAAAGATGATCGAACGAATCAATTTTCCAAATATCTTGATCCCGCTTGCTTCTAAAATGATTTCCGGTACTCTTACGATATCTTTTCTCAATTCCGTCATGATTTCCGGCGTAAATTGTTCTGCCATCAGCCACTTCTCCTTTGCTATCTCCGGTCATACTGATTCAACTGGTACGTCTCGATGACCTGGATGATTTTTTGCGCATAACCGGGGTCTGTCGCATAACCTGCATCTTGCAATGCTTGTGCGGCTTCCTGATAATTGGTGGCCGTAATCACTTTTTCATACAGTGCAGGATTCCAATCTACTCCTTGGACGAACAGTTGTGTATGGTCATCCATGGACTGTTCCCATGAATCATACACTTTGAAGTCTCCTTGGATAGTTATCCATTCTTCGTTAACAAATTCCTTTGTTTCCAGGCTTACTTTCTTCTGATCCCCATAAGCCTTGATCCCGAAAAGATTATTGTATTTGCTAGCCAAGGTACTTTTTCCCCAATTCGATTCTAATATAGCTTGTCCTAAAATGATACTAGGAAGCACTCCATAACCATCTTGTAGTTCTTGGGCATGTGGAACAAGCCGTTCAATAAATTGCTGATGGGATTGCGCTTCATTTTCTTGCTGATTATCAGTAAAAGGAGAAGACAGATTCTTCAAGGAAAAAACAAAGGCTAGGAGTATCACTACTACACCGGCAACCACTGCTGGCCAACGGATATTCTTACGCTTTTGCTTTTTCCACTTTTTTTTCGCCATGATCAATTCCTACTTTTCATTTAATTCATTCAGATATTCTTCTAGCGTCAATTGGTGTTTGGTGATATACTCAGCATTTTCTTTACCGACATAACGTAAGTGCCAAGGTTCATATGTGATTTTAGTTATATCTTCGCGTCCTTTTGGATAACGAACGATAAATCCATACTGCGCAGCATTCTCTGCAATCCATTTAGCTCCAGGCTGATCTCCGTAACTTGCATCCAATACAGTAGAAGGATAACTGTTGTACCAGTTTTGATCGACGACATCGACTGCCAGACCTGTGTGGTGTTCGCTGTATCCTGGCTCCGTAATCGTTTCTTTAGTGATTTTTGTCGCCTCCTCTTCTGATACACCTTGGCGACTCATCACATCTTGGACATTTTGTTCGAAAACTTGTTGTTGGGATGATACAGACCGGTAAGCTGAAACCATAACTAACGGAAACCCAGCTTCTTCGGCAGCTTTAGCAAATGCTTCATATTCCGGAGCAATACGTTTGTCGATCAAATAGCCATTACTCAATGATGCCAATTGAGTAGACTCATCGATTTCTTTTTCTAATTTGTGATCTGGACCAACCAAAACTAGCTGCCAATCGTCTGTTTTAACATCTGGCAATTGTTTGGATGTACGATCTTGTGTTTCTTTGTCCTTTGCCTTGCTGCTTGTTGTTTGACTGTTCTTTTCTTTACTAGCAGTTGTTTTGGTGCTTGTTCGTTCGACCGTTTGATTGCCGGCTTGAACATGCGCGTCATCATCGCTAAAAATAACATAGCCCATTGCTGCGATCATAATCACAACTGCTCCAATTCCTAAAAATTTATTCACTTGAAAAATCCTTTCGTTGTTCTTCACGTTCCCCGTTCGTATCATGAACGTAAGTTTCTTCCAGATTTTCATTCACCCAATCAAGAAGTTCGATTTTTTCTCCTTCAATCTGTTTTTGAACATCTGCTGGCAGACGAAAATTCAAAATATCGTCATAGCCCCATTCATCATATTGAATACTTACTTTCAAGTCAAGGTACCTACCAGCCTGCTGATTGTTTTTCAAAGGAATCAGCTCGACTTTTGCTGCTTTGCTGCTTAGCCATTTTTGCGCGATACGTGTTTTAATTTGTTTATACTCTGCAACAGCAATATTTCGTTTCTCGGGAAAAATAATCGTTTGACGCAAAATCTTTTGCGTAAGCATCCATTCATAATCAGTGAAAAGATTTTTTACTTTCTGCATCGCTTCAGAAGGCAAATTTTTCTCGCCATCTTTCCATTTTTGCCATTGTTCTGGGCTGATCAGCAAGTATTCATCTAAAAAGTTTTTTTCAGTTTCAAACTGTTCCAATAATACACTCATAATAAGATCAATATATACTTGATGCACGTTTATCCCCTCCTTTTAACTATTCTACTTAAGTTTTAGTCAAAAAGCACCTGTTAAATCGCTGCTTTCATTTTTTTTAATGTTTCAAGTCCTCTCCCCTTCATTCTTCGTGATTTTTGTTATAATGATAGACAGAAAAGAATCTCAATCCAACTATGAAGGAGCGTTTTCAGATGAAAAAATATCAATGGGGAATCGTTGGACTAGGTACCATCGCACATGAGTTTGCCGAAAGCTTCAATCAAGAGACAAGTGAACTAACAGCGGTTGCTTCCAGAACTTCAGAAAAAGCGGAAAAATTCGCACACCGTTACAATATTCCAAAAGCTTACGGAAGCTATCAAGAAATGTTAGACGATGCTGAAATCGACATCATATACATTGCTGTACCAAATAAACAGCATATCGACCATATCTTGGCAGCATTGGAAGCAGGCAAACACGTCTTATGCGAAAAAGCCATCACGATGAACAAAAAAGAACTGGCTGACGCTATGCGTTTAGCAGAAGAAAAGAATCTGATTTTAGCAGAAGCCATGACTATCTTCAACATGCCGCTTTATCAGCAATTACGCTCAATAATGGATACAGGAAAACTAGGGGCTTTAAAAATGATCCAAGCACCTTTCGGCAGTTATAAGGAACCAGATCCAGAAAACCGATTCTTCAATCCTGAATTAGCTGGTGGAGCTCTATTGGATATCGGTACGTATGCGGTATCTTTCGCTCGTTTCTTTTTGAGTTCTCAGCCTGAAGTAGTTGCCTCTACAATGGTCCCTTTTGAAACAGGCGTAGACGAGCAATCAGTCACTATTTTGCGCAACAAAGAAAATGAACTTGCTGCTGTCAGCTTGACTTTTCAGGCAAAAATGCCAAAAGTCGGGATCGTTGCCTTTGAAAACGGCTATGTGACGATTGCTGATTATCCTCGTGCGGATCGTGCGGAGATCCTATTTACAGACGGTACGAAGGAATTCATCGAAAGCGGGCGTACTTCTGAAGCCATGAATTACGAAATAAACAATATGGTACACATGATCGAAGGTGACTTGCCAAATCGTTCTCTCTTCTTGACAAAAGATGTCATCGACATCTTGGATCAAATGCAAGTTTTATGGAAAAATATGTAATTTTAAAAGGTTGTGAAAAAGCAGCTTAGTTTCGAGTATTAAGAAAAATTTTGTGAAAATGGCTTTCCACATTTTTGCATAAATTTGGCTTAATACCGAGAAACTGGCTTTTTGAACACCGTTTATACCAAGAGGTCGTGAGCCTGCCGTTCAGCTCCGAGTCACAAGGAGCAATTTCAAAAACAGCTTCTCATGTTTGTTGAATATTGTGACTTGTGACCGAGGAGTTGGCAGGAGAACACCGTTTAAAGAAGAGGTTGTAAAATCAGCGTTTTGACCTGAATATTAGAGAAATAAACGGAAAAATAGTTCCTCATATTTTGCCGTTTTTTGAGCTAATATCGAGAGTCAGCTGATTGAACACCGTTTAAGAAAGAGGTTGTGAAATCAGCTTTTTGACCTGAGTATTAGCTGAATTCAAAACCTCTATTTTTTGATTTTTTGTTGGGAGAATTCTGCCTTGATTTCAATAAAACTTTTAAAAGACTGCAAAAACTGGAACAATTCTGCTCGGTCCTCGAATTCAGGGCGGCTAGTCGGCAGAGGCATTTGCCGATACAATACATAAACTTCTTCAATACGCGCTAAGATTTGTCTGCCATCATTTGACTCTGAAAATGTTTCTGCCGTATAAATCAATAAACCGTAGATATGTTTTCCATAATAAGCTGGTTGTTGGATCCGCTCTAGATTTTCCAACATGTCTTTAATCACATTGACCTGGGCTCGTCTCATAGAGAAGTAAGTTTCATAGTATAGCGGCTGTCTGAGCCAGTAGTTTTCTTGATGTTCTCTGGCATCTTCTTGGCTTTCGCGAATGAATGTCAGCAAATGTTCGCATTTGATCTGCACATCTCCTTTATTTTCCGATAAAAGAAATTCTGCCATTTGTCTCAAGATATTCCGAAATTCTTTTTCAATCTGTATTTGGTTTTCCTTCAGCTGCTTCGTACGATCTGGCATATAGACATTCGCAAGCAAAGCAAATACTAATCCAATCGCCATTAATCCCGCTTCATTGCCGATCAGCTGCCAAGACATGTTTTCCTCCACTAAATAATGAGTGACCAAAACTGAATTTACGACGATTCCTTCAGTTAATTTGAAGCGAGAGGCAAGTGGGATGAACAGGAATAAAAAAAGACTGAAGCCAAAAATAGTATACCCAACAGCAAAAAAACTGAACAGCGCTGTTGCCGTAGTTAATATAAAGGCTGCGATTCGATTCATCCCTGTACGCAATGTAGAGCGTTTTGTATTTCCCACACTCAATAATGCAATGATTCCTGCAGCTGGCCAATACAATAGCGATAAGCTACCCGCTGTGACCATTGAAAAGAAGACACTGATCACCGTTTTGATTGTTCGCATTCCTATACGCATTTACTCCCCCCTTTTTCTGTTTTAATTATACTTGAATAATGAAAAACTAGCTATCAGACAAAAGTTTAGGTATGATGGTAAAAAGAACAAAAAGGAGAATCTCTATGCAATTTGGCCGTTTTCGACTAGGTATGCGTACGATCAAAAGTGCCTTAGCTGTTTTTTTATGTATCTTGTTTTTTCATTTGACTCAACGAGGAATCCCAATGATTGCTGCATTATCTGCTGTTTTTTCTTTGCGTCAGGACTTGACTACAACCGTTTCTTTTGGAAAATCTAGGATCATTGGCAACACATTAGGTGGTACACTAGCTATCATTTATTTTTTTGTCAAAAGCTATTTTCACAATGATTTTTTGGTAGAATTGATCCTGCTTCCTATTCTAGTAATTATTGTGATTGTCGTGTCAGACGGCATCAACAATAATTCCGGCATCATTTCCGCAATCGCTACGTTATTGCTGATCGCATTGAGTATCCCTCAAGGTGAATCTGCTTTGTACGCGATCCAACGAGTACTAGATACTTTTATAGGAACATTCATTGCGATCGGTATCAATTTCTTTCTTCGTCCGCCTGAAACAGAAAAGAAGGAAGAACTATCAGAAGATTTGGTCGAACTCCAAAAGAAAGAACGATTGCTGCGAACAAGTTTACAAGAGATAGAAGCTAAGATCCAAAAACAAAAGAAAAATAGCGAGGACTGATTTTCTTTTGAAATAACATAAAAAATGGAGAGAAGGACTTGAAAAGCCTTCCTCCATTTTTTATTGATCGGTGAAGTGTCCTACTTTATTCTTCCTTCATCGAGTGTTGTTCTGCCTCTTTTGGTGCTTCATACATATTTACTTGGCTAGTAGTCCCACGTGTCGACAAATTCTCTACGATTTCCTTCAAGTCAAGTCCTGTTGTCGCTTTTAATGTTTCTTGAGTAGTAGAAAGCAAGTTTGTGGCATAATTTGTCACTCGGTTCGCTCCACTGGTTTCTCCTGAGCTGCTTCCTGTATCGACAACAGAGATTTTTTCGATATTTCCTAGCGGCTGTGCTGCTTCGCGCATCAATTGCGGTAGCATATCGATAACCATACTCAAGACAGCTGCTTCGCCATATTCCTTGAAGGCATTGGCAATTTTTTGTTTTGCTTCGGCTTCTGCTTTTCCTTTTGCTAATGCTGCTTCTGCTTCTGCCT
This sequence comes from Enterococcus sp. DIV1224, assembly GCF_050555455.1. Lineage (NCBI taxonomy): Bacteria > Bacillati > Bacillota > Bacilli > Lactobacillales > Enterococcaceae > Enterococcus > Enterococcus sp. DIV1224. Next base: position 1,558,532 of record NZ_CP187859.1, read on the forward strand.
GTCCAGCTAACCTTGTCTTATTGGCTTCCGCTTCTGCTAGTGCTTCCACACGGAAACGTTCGGCTTCTGCTTCGGTCACTTCTTTGACTTTTTGAGCTTGTGCTTCTTGTTCTTTAGCGTAACGATCGGCATCTGCTTTTTTCTTCACTTCCGAATCGTATTGCTTTTCTCGACGTGTAATTTCTTTTTCTTCCAATTCGATTTGTTTTTGACGCTCTATGATTTTGATTTGCATTTCTTGCTCGATTACTTGTTGTTGCGCTCTGGCGCTTTCCAAGTTGTAGGCTTGGTCTGCTTTCGCTTTAGCAACATCTTGTTCTTGTTTGTAGGTTGCTAGTTTCAATTCTTTTTCTTTCAATGATTCGGCGATTTCTGTTTGTCGTTGTAATTCAGCTGCTTGTGATTCTTTTTCTGCTTGAGCTTTTTTGATACGCGTTTCTTTTAAAGCTTCTGCTTCTGCTATATCTGCATCTCTTTTGACTTGGGCGATTCTTGGTTTCCCTAAAGAGTCAAGATAACCATTTTTGTCTCTGACCTCTTTGATAGTGAAAGAAACAATGATTAATCCCATTTTTGCAAGGTCTACAGAAGCGACTTCTTGTACGCTTTGACTGAACTTATCACGATTTTGGTAGATTTCTTCTACAGTCATAGAACCTAGAATCGAACGTAAGTGACCTTCCAATACTTCTCTTGCTTCATTCTCCAATTCTTCTCTAGTCTTACCTAAAAACTGTTCTGCTGCTGTAGCAATCTCTTCTACAGAAGAACCAATTTTAATGATCGAAGTACCGTCACACATCACCGGTACGCCTTGTTCTGTATACACTTCTGGAGTAGAAACGTCCAATTTGCTAGATAATAGACTGATTCTATTCGAACGTTGGAAAACCGGTAAGACGAACGCTCCGCCTCCTCGCACGATTTTGATTTTGTTGTCACTTTCATCTTTGTGTACATTTTTGCTTCCTAAATAACTTCCACTGATGATCAACGCTTCATCTGGTTTTGCTGTTTGGTACTTCGCTACAAAGACGATCAGTAGCATCAGCAAAATCAACGCTGCGATTGCGATCGCGATAAAAACAACTGGTATTCCCATTTAACACACGCTCCTTTAAGCTTTTATCATGCTTTCATAAGGCATGACATAACAGATTCTTTCCTTGATCTCAATGATCAATACTTTCGTTCCCCGCTCCGCTATCTGTTCTTGGGGGCTGTAGAAACAAGCAGGACGACTAATGGAACCGGTAACACTTTTTAATTGGATTTCTCCCATGCCCCGTACAGGGATTGGTGTGATCACAACAGCTACTTGCCCTTCCAAAGTCTTTTCAGAAGACGACATCGTTGATTCGGCATGTTTCATCGGCATCAATAGATAGAAATTAAGCAAAAATACCAAAACTGTCGATATGGCTCCACTGGCAATAAATAAAAATAAAGAGGATTGATCCGTTAGACGCTCACCAAGAAAACCAAACAAACTTGTAAAAGTTAGCCAAGGGATAATAAGCATTGGATCAAGTGGGCCATCAAAGTCGAAGACATCTCCAAAAATAATCAAAAGAACTGCCAACCCCGCACAAATCAGCAATGTATACCAATAAATCGTCTCAAGTGCGATTCCCCCTATCATATACACGCCTCCTTCCATTTCTACGTCTATCATACCAATGTTTGAAAATTCTGTATAGCTTCTTTCACCGATTCAAAGGTATTTATTCATAGAAAGCTTCTATTTATCAATGCCAATTTGTTAATTTTCATTTTTCATGTTAAAATTTTCACAATAAATTCTTTCGAGGTAGCCTATGTTTCCTTTCCTTAAGAAAAAACCATTAAAGCTCCAAAATACGATCATTCTTGTCGTTTGTTTCTCCACATTCGTTTCTTTGATTGTTTCTGCCATATTGATTAGGAATTTTATTCTTTCGATGAACCGATCTAGTGTGTCAGATAGAATCTCTAGCATCGCTAAAATCGTTGCCAGCGATAAACTCATCCAAAAAAAGCTTCAGACTGGTGATCCGACACATGTGATTCAAGGAATCACGAATGAAATCATGGTGGCATCGAATTTAGATTTTATTGTTGTCATGGACCCTGAAGGCATTCGATATTCTCACGCAGACCCAAGTTACATCGGCCTTCCTTTCTCAAGTCATGAAGATGTGAAAAAAGTGATTGGAGGACAAGAATTTTTCTCTGAAAAAGAAGGAATGTTAGGGTTCGGCTTCCGCTATTTCGTCCCTATTTATTATGATCAAGAGATTATTGGTGCAGTTTGTGTTGGCTTGACGAACAACACGATCGACAATCAGGTCAAAGATGGACAAAAAATGATTGTTTTTTCATTGATCATCGGACTTAGCGTAGGCATCATAGGCGCCGTTTTTCTTGCCCAAAAAATGAAAAAAGTACTGCTTGGACTTGAACCACAAGAAATAGCGGAACAGTTAAGTGAAAAAACGATTATCGAAAATGAAGTAGATGAAGGAATATTGGCCATCTCTTCTGATAAAACTATCCTCTTGATCAATACACCTGCAAAAAATATTTTCTATCAAACAAAACGGCTGTCGGATTTCGAAGTAGGAAAAAAAATCAGCGATAATCTATATGACGTATTGTTTAAAGAGACAATCGAGCACCAAACGACTGTTCGGACTCAATCCATGTATTTAAATGGGATAGAAACTATTTCTAGCGTTACACCTCTTTTTAGCAATGACCGTTTTTTAGGAGCAGTCGCAACTTTACGAAATCGATCAGAAGTAATGAAATTAATGGAGGAGCTCGGGGGGATGAAACAATATATAAACTCTATGAGAGCTCAAACTCATGAATTTATGAATAAACTTCACGTCATTTCTGGCTTGATTGACTTGAAGAAATATGAAGAAGTCACCCATTTTATCCAACAGCTAAATCAAAATTATAAAAAAGAGATTGGTCAAGTCTCAAATCTGATCAAAGTCCCTGCGATTGCCGGTTTTTTATTAGGAAAAATAAACGAAGCCAAAGAACAATCTGTTGAAATGTTGTTAGAAAGCGATTCTTTTATCCCTAAAATGGAGATGGACGACTCCATCCATTCACTTTTGCAAGTGTTAGGGAACTTACTTGATAATGCTAAAGAAGCCGTACTTCAAATGCCTGAAAGAAACGGACAGGTTCGGCTCCATTTAAACTATGACACAGAAGCGGAAGTATTCATCGTGACCGTCTGCGATGACGGTGTCGGAATATCAGAAGAAATCTCAGAAAAAATATTTACGCTAGGTTTTTCGACGAAAGGAATCAATCGTGGATATGGGTTGAATATCATCCATTCAATTGTCAAACGTCACGGTGGGATCTTAGAATTTTCCAAACAAGCAAATGGCGGTACAATCGTCTATCTAGAATTACCAAAAAAGGAAGATCAAAATGATGACAAATGTCCTAATAATTGAAGATGATCCAATGGTTGCAGAATTGAATCGTACGTTTGTGGAAAGTATACCTAATATGAACGTAATCGAAAGTTTCAGAAATGTAGAAGAAGGAAAAAAATATTTCAGACAAAAAAACGCAGATCTGCTGTTGCTTGATGTATATATGCCTGGCGAAAGTGGTATCCATTTTTTATCTTGGCTGAGACAGCAAGGAAACGATATCCCAGTGATCTTGATAACCGCTGCAGATGATATCGAAACCATAAAAAATGTGATCCGATATGGTGCCTTAGATTATTTGATCAAACCCTTCACTTTGCAACGTTTCCAGTTGGCGATTGAAAAATACCTTGCTTTCTTCCAGACGATCCAAACGACTGAAAAAGCAGACCAGAAATTGATCGATCAAGTATTCAACCATACCACTCCCATTCACGAAACACCTTCATTCATTGATTTGCCTAAAGGTCTGTCAAAACTGACTTTAAAAAAAATCAGTGCATCTATCCTAAAAGAAGAGACTATTTTTTCAACAAAAGAACTGGCTCAAAAAAGTGCACTTTCACGTATCTCCGTCAAGAAATATTTAAATTTTTTGGTGGAACAAGATATACTGAATGAAAGAATCAGATATTTGGAGATTGGCCGACCACTAACCTGTTATGAATTGACAAAGAATGGGCGGAAAAAACTCACGGATTATTGTTGAGTCGTCGAGTTATCTAATACTAAATAAAGGCTGTGAAAAAAGTCTTGTCACAGCCTTTTTCCTACGATTAGTCAAGTAAAAGGTGTAAGAAAAATAGCTCATAAACGAAAGCGACAAAATCAAGGCACACCAAATAAAGCCTCGTTCGTAAAAAATTTTCGATCTGGGCAAAGAAGTGGTATACTGTAAGTGGTTTAGTTAATGGTCCACTGAGACCGCGTACGCATAGTCGTACTCTGTATGTGCCCTAACCATAGCGTGCATACATTTCAGAAGCTTGTTCATACAAGCAACTGTGGCAACCTTATCTTTCTTAGGGATAGGTTGCTTTTTTAATTTGTAGTAATAATCGACAATATGATTAGGAGCTGCGCGTTGCTGGCGAATCATATTTCGAATGGTGAAGAAAATAATTTTCCGTGCTTTGGGATTACCACGCTTATTGATGCGGTCTTGGCCAGTATACTTACCTGATTGATACCGTCGGATGTCAATTCCGACAAAGGCATTCAATTGTTTATGGGTTTTAAATCGTGTGATATCTCCTAATTCACCGAGCAATAAAGCGGCTGTGAGTGCGCCGATCCCAGGGAACGTTTGGTACAACAAAAAGCAAGGAGAGCCTTCGGCTTTTTTGATCATTTGTGTCGCCAGTGCTTCTTTTTGTTCGAGTAAATCTTGGAGAAGTTCGGCGTAATAAATCGTTTTTTGACAGTGGATACTGTCTTTTTCAACAGCTGGGTAGGCACACTGTGCATAGTGGATGATTTGATCTGCCTTTTGCTCGGCACGATTCGCGGAGATTTTTTTCCGTGTTTCGTTGATTAGTTTATTTTTTATTTTTGTCCGAGTAGATGCCAATACAAAATCTGGATGGGGAAAAAGACGGATCAATGTCAATGCGTAAGGGGTCAGCCTGTTTGAAAAGAACTGTTCAAGCTCTGGAAAAGTCAACTGAAGGCAGTTGTGTAAATCCATGCGCAGACGAGTGATTTTCTTCTCAATCTCTTGATAAAAACGGGCTAAATTGCGCATCTCTAAGTAAAAATTGCTTTGTACTTCTTTTGGCTGACGTTGATTTTTAAGATGAGTCTGTGCGAGCCGGTGGGCATCCGATTTATCTGTTTTCCAACTGCGTAAGGTGCTTTCTTCCATCTGTTTTTTCGCTTCTAACGGGTTTAACAAACAGTAAGAAAAGTGATGATCTTGAAAGAACTTTTCGACTGGTCTGGAATAAATCCCCGTTGCTTCAAAAACAATCAATGGACGTTCAGGCAAGTGCTGGATCTCTTCGAGTAATGCATGAAATCCTCTTTGAGTGTGTTCGATCTCGTCTTCAAATAAGCAGGTGTCGTCTTTGTATAGGACACTGTAGCTGTGTCCCATTGAAACATCTAATGCAAGAATGTAAGGCATTTGTATTCCTCCTTTTTAAGTTTTGAAAGAACTTTACTGCTTCATTTCGATTCCAATTTCCTATACACGGGCTCATGGCCCCAACATACGTAAACCTGATTCTAAAATGACAGTAAAGAAGTTCGGTTTTTGATAGGGACTCGTAGTCCTCAAGGCTTTGTTCGAACTTTCTTTCACTCTTCACTATAATCTAAAAATAGAAAATAGAGGAGAACATCATTCGTCAATGATGTTCCCCTCTAATCTTAGTATGTTTTTCCGAATAAATGGTGTTCCAGAAGTAGCTTCTTCGAAAAATAAGCCGAAATTTCACAAAAATTTGAGAAGCAATTTTCGTCAATTCCTTCTTGTTTCTTGAAGCTGACCACTTCTGTCACAACCTCTATTTTTAAACATATTAGTGGTGCGTGCCCATGTTTCCTTATTTTAATTGACGCGCTTTAGGAAGAGATACCTCATTTTTCGTTTTTCCAGTTTCTATTATTTCGCGGAAGTTCTCGAAGCTTGTCGAAATCATATTTGACAATGCCTCATCTGTATTTGAACCTACATGAGGGGTTATAAGAACTCTAGGGTACAATTCTACTAGTTGCTGGATAGCAGGATCTGGAATCATCTCCCACGGCTTGAAAGATCGGAAAAAGACATCTGTTTCATTTGCAAAAACATCGGTTGCAAAACCAGCTAAATGTTCACTTTTCAAAGCTCTTAAAATAGCTTCATTATCTTGAAGCTCTCCACGAGCTGTATTGATCAAGATACTGCCTCTTTTCATTTGAGCCAAAAATCCTTCATTGATCATTTGATCGTTTTCACCTGGGATGTGAGGTACATGGATACTGACGATATCGCTTTTTGCTAACAATTCTTCGAGTGAGTGAAACGTCAATACTTTTTTAGCAGCTTCTGTCTGATGGATATCATAGCCGATCACTTTGGCTCCTAGCCCCTTAAACAAAACTGCTTCCGTCAATCCTATTCTGCCTGTTCCTATGATACCTACTGTGCAATTTCTGATTTCACGGCTAAACATTTGTTCATCCACTCGAAAATCTTTGAAAGATGTTCGGATCGTCGTATACGCTGTATTTCTCAAAAGCATCATGGCAAAAGTCAAAGATAATTCTGCTATAGCATTTGGCGAATATGATGGGACACGGGCTACTGTCATACCAAAATCAGCTGCCGCTTGTAGATTGATATGATTGACTCCCACAGTTCGGGTAAAAACATAGCGGATCCCATATTTCTGCATTTTTGCAAGATTGATCTCATCTGCTATACAATTTCCTCTCAGCAGTACAGCATCATGGGCCATAGCTGATTCAATATTGTCATGCGTCAGTAGTTCTTCATAAAGACTCAGTTCATAATGGTAAATATTCAATTGCTCAAAAAAATCGATCTCATTCGGACGAACACCATAACATGCGATTCTCATACTTTCCTCCTCCATTTCCTATCAAAACAAACCTATGCCGTGAATCATTTGCAATACAACGATCCATACAGGTGTCAGTACTACAGCAAAAATAGTTGACAGTAAGGATGCATTAGAGGCTAAAAGTGCCTCCCTATCAAAACTGATAGCATAGGCTGCTGCCACAGTTGCGGCTGGTGTAGCCATCATGATAACAATCGTTGCCAGTGCTTCAAAATTGACCGGTAGAATATTTGTTGCCGTCAAAACTGCTAAAATCACGATATTCAATGCAGGTACAAATACCACTTTGACTAAACTGTAATACCATGATGTTTTTTCAGAAGCAGCTTTTTTGAAACTTACTTCACCTAATGTTGCGCCGATTGCTAGCCATGCCAATGGCGAACTTAAACCAGCTAAATAATCCATTGGCTGAAATAGCCAAGGTGCTGTCTGGTCAATTCGCAAAAACGCTACTTGGCTTATCTCTCCTTCTGCACCTGTAATTGACACTTGTGGAAGATATCCTTGGAACAGCCAAATGAAAAGGCCGGCAAAAGTAGCGATGATGATTGGATTAACGAACATCGCTTTGATATTTTTGGCTTCCATCTTCAAGCCACTCATTTTTATGTATCCATAAGAATACAAAAAGATCCGATAACCAATGTTGAAAATCGAGGAATACATCACGCCGACCGGTCCATAAATCGCACTGACAATCGGTGTCCCGAAAAAGGTCGTAGAACCAAAGATTGTCAGGACACGCAACGTTGATTGCTTATCCCCTTTATAACTTAAGAAAAATGGCCTTGAAACTAGAATAAGAATAATATAAATCACTAACCCCCAAATCAAGACATTGATTCCTTGCATCAATAGTTCTGTATTGATATCTTGCATGAAAGCTCGAAATGCAAGTGCTGGCAGAGCCGCTGTTAAGACAACTTTCGATAGGATTTTTCCAACAGATTCAGAAAAAATTTCCTTTTTTCTACAAATAAACCCTAATAATATAATAAAAACTGTTGAAGTGATTGCACTAACAATCGACATATCTGTCAAAGTCGATCGGAAAATATCAAATAAATTCATCTTTTCCCTCCTATTAATGTTCATTTATTCACAATTCAAAATGTTTTTATTTAGCTAATACGTATTAACATTTTTTATTTTATCTTTATATTGTTAACTATTGAACAATAAGGAATTAAAGAAACTTTTGAAACTTATGTAAAGTGATATTCGTTAGAACACAAAAAGGAGCGTGGGACAAAAGTAAAGAACACTTTTGTCTCACGCTCTAAACACGTATAAACGGCGGAAGCAGAAGCAACTCCTTCGGAAATAAGCTGAAATTCACAAAAATTTGAAAAGCAATTTTCGTGAATTTCTTCTTATTTCTTGGAGTTAAACGCTTCTGTCCCAGCCTCTATCTTAGATTATATTATGCGTGGAAACGTTCCACACCATCTAGATAAGTTGCTTCCAATGTCATATCAGGGTTCAATACGATAAAGTCTGCGTCGCGTCCTTGAGCGATTTTTCCACATGTGTCATCGATTTTACAACTGATTGCTGGAATCAGACTAGCCATCATGACTGCTTGTTCTGGTGTTGCTAGTCCCCAATCCACGACATTCTTAATTGCTTCTTTCAATTTCAAGATGCTTCCAGCTAAGTTGCCAGATTCCAAACGTGCCGTTCCTTCTTTTACTACTACCGGAAATTCACCTAAATTGTAATTTCCATCAGGCATCCCACCGGCCATCATACAGTCTGTAATCAAAGCGACATGCTCATGTCCTGCTTTTTCCATTAGGATTCCTGCCGCATTTGGATGTACATGATGTCCGTCACAAATCAATTCAGAAAAGACATGTTCTAAAGATAATAACGCACCTACCATACCTGGTTCGCGATGATTCAATCCGCGCATCCCATTGAAAGCATGGACAAACACGCTGGCGCCTGCTTCAACAGCTTTTTGCGCTTCTTCTAGCGTAGCGTTACTGTGCCCTAGAGAAACAACTACTCCTTCTTCAGTCACTTGTTTGACAAACTCTTCTACACCTTGACGTTCCGGTGCTAAAGCAATTTTTTTGATCAAACCGCCTGAAGCTTCTTGCCATTCATGGAAAGTATCCAAATCAGGATCACCGAAATAACTTGGGTTTTGTGCCCCTTTGTGTTCTTCTGTGAAGAAAGGACCTTCAAAATAGATTCCTTTGATTTTAGCTCCTGGTGCTTCTTGATACATTTTGCCGATTGTCTCAGCTACATCTTTTAAACGTTCTTTGCTTGACGTCAATGTTGTTGGTAAAAATGAAGTCACTCCACAAGATAATAGACCTTCAGACATCACTTTGATACCTTCTGCATCGTTGTCCATTACATCATGATTCATATAGCCGTGAATATGTGTATCTACCAAACCAGGAGCAATCCATTTGCCGCTTTGGTCAATGATGTTGACTTCTCCCTCAGGTAGTTCTTTGGTGTATTCACCAAAAAGCCCATCGGTAATTTCAAGATAGCCTGCATTTTTGACGCCTGACGCTAAAAAGAATTTGTCAGCATAGATAAAAGTTCTCATTCTATTCTCTCCCTTTGTTTTTCTACCTCTAAAGTACTCTTATTTAGAGAAGAAGTCAAGAATGGTCTACACCATTTATAGATTTTTTGAAATTTGTTTCACAGCTTGTGCCAATCCTTCATAAAATGCTGCTCTTTCTGGTTCTTCTTTACGCTTGTATATCAAGCTCTTAAGCACAAATAAATCATTGAGATAATAGTAACTATTTTTCTCTTGAGCCCAATAGATTCCTTGGTTCACCTGCTCTAGTGCTTCGTCAATTTCATTTTGATGGAATAAGAAATTTCCATAATTATAAAAAATTTGCGAAAATTCACTTTTTGATCGTTCATCAGCTGATTGATGCAGCAGTTGGATGCTTCGACTCAAATAGTAGCGGGCTTCAGCAGTTTTTCCTGCCACACCATATATTTTTCCGATACAACTAATCAGTTGTATTTCTGTGTCAGAGACATGGATTCTTTCTTTTTGGCTAGAGTAGCTTAATGCTTCTTTTAAATAATAAAGAGACTGAGAAATATTTTGACGCAACGTGAATTCACAAACACCGAGATAATAATAATATCGTTGAAAGTCAGTTGCTTGATACAGATTCTCAGAAATATCAGAAGATTTTAGTACTTGTTCTAACTTGCGATAATCACGTTTTTGGAAACAACTATCCAACAGTTCAAATAATTTATCGTTTGTCCGAGTAGTTTTTCGAGAGAGATTCATCACATGATCAATCGTTACTCCTAGCCGTTGACAAATCTGCATCATCACCAATACATTCGGCAGTTCCTCATTATTTTCGATCCGGCTTAGTACACTTTGTGAACAAATATCTTGCGAAAGCATCTTTTGCGTCATTTTTTGTTCTTTTCGAATCTCTTTAATGATTGTGCCAAAGGACTCGATTAACGTTTCCATAAGTATCCTCCCCAAAATATGCGTATTCGCATTCTATCCGTATTTTACTTTAGGAAGTCGCAAACTTCAAGAAAAGACTTGCAACTAAATAATATGACTTTAGTTATTTAAGAGATCTCCATTAGAAAGAGAGCCTCAGTATATTTGTCTGTGGCTCTCTTGCTGGAAAATTTGCTTTTTTTTAAGTCACTTTTGTCGATATGTCGCTAAAAATTCTCTCATTTTCTTAGCTGTTTGTTTCAAATCATCCATTTTAGGAAGATAGACGATCCGAAAATGATCTGGTTGGTTCCAATTGAATCCGCCACCGTGTACGAGCAGAATATGATGTTCATGTAAAAAGTCCAAGACGAATTTTTCATCATCCAAAATATTGAATCGTTTTGTATCGATTTTAGGGAATATATAAAAAGCAGCTTTTGGTTTTACAGCTGAAAGACCAGGAATATCATTGATTGCATTATAGATATATTCTCTTTGCTCATAGATCCTTCCGCCTGGCAGGAGCAGCTCATCAACACTTTGATAACCGCCCAGCGCCGTTTGGATGATTTGCTGAGACAAGACGTTAGAACACAAACGCATGGAAGACAACATATTCAGCCCTTCTATATAGCCTTTGACGTGTGATTTATCTCCGCTTAGGACCATCCAGCCGACTCGAAAGCCTGCCACACGATGAGACTTGGATAGACCGTTCAGCGTAACAACGAACAAATCAGGCGCTAATGTAGCAATCGGAATATGTTCTAGGCCATCCATCACTAAGCGGTCATAGATTTCATCAGAATAAATAATCAGGTTGTTTTGTCGGGCTACTTCAACAATTTCTTCTAACAATTCTTTTGGATAAAGTGCCCCAGTAGGATTATTAGGATTGATGATGACGATCGCTTTTGTCCGACTCGTTATTTTTGATTTGATATCATCAATATCAGGATACCATTCTGCCTCTTCATCGCAAATATAATGAACAGGTGTACCTCCAGCTAAAGCAATCGAGGCAGTCCACAACGGATAGTCCGGCATTGGAACCAGTACTTCATCTCCATTGTCTAGCAACCCTTGCATACACATCGTGATCAGTTCGCTGACTCCGTTTCCGGTATAGATATCATTGATCGTCACATTCGGAAAATGTTTCAGTTGACAATATTGCTCAATTGCTTTTCTAGCAGAAAAAATTCCCTTGGAGTCTGAGTAGCCTTCTGAATCACGGGCATTCATGATCAAATCACGAATGACTTCGTTTGGTGCCTCGAATCCAAAAGGTGCGGGATTTCCTGTATTCAATTTTAAAATACTGATGCCCTCTTCTTGCATCCGCTCTGCTTCTTCTAGAACCGGACCGCGAACGTCGTAACTAACACCTTCTAATTTGTTGGATTTTTCAAATTCTCTCATCACTTAGCCAATCCCTCATTTCAAAAAGTTAGAACTTTCCAAATTTTTTGTTATTTACTATTTCAATATCATACTCCATCCTAGAAAAATTTGCCACTTATTTAGGAAAAACATAAGTATCGAAAAAAATGCTGAGAAGCGCTGAGAACTTACTGGTCATGATAGTCATTCCATAGATTTGCTGCCCAATCCATTGCAATCCCACAAATAATTCCCAGCATCAACCCAAATATAAAACGACCAAATGCAAGGCCAATCAATATGCCTAGGATCATCCCCAGTCCTGAAAATTCTCCGTCATATTTCTCCATCTTCATAAGACCTCCCACTTTTTGAGCTTGACAACTATGTAAAACCTCGCTATCATTATTGTGTTATTATTTATGCAGACGTGATGGAACGGCAGACATGCAAGATTGAGGGTCTTGTGAGCGTACGCTCGTGTGGGTTCAAATCCCATCGTCTGCATTTTTCTTTCAAAACAAGCGGCTAGGACATTTTTGTCTCAGCCGCTTTTCTTTTTCTCGTTCATTCTTTCATCTTATTGGACCTTTTTTCTTGGGTATAGACTTTTCTCATATTCTACCACAATTTTTGGTTTTCCTAACACATGATAAGATCTCACCACGAATTGTTTTCTATTATTGTAATATCCTGTAACAACTAGTTTCATCCCTTCGTCTACTTCAGCTAGGAAGTTCAAACTATGGGAAGCAATCAGACAATTGACCTCATTTAAGCTAAAACGAATCAGTGGTCTGGCGCTGACCTGCAACGTACGAATCTTATCTACTGTTCCATATTTTATCTCCATTGCCTTCACCTCATTACTATTATACGAACATACATTCCCTTTTGTAAAGAAGAAACACTTTTTATCTTGTGATTTTTTTGTCCAGCTATTTTTCTTAACGAACATATAACTCTTCTTGCGACGATGAAGGACTACTTATTAACAAAAAAGCGGCAACAGCATAAATTGCTGTCGCCGCATTGCTGATCAAGGGTTACTTATCATAAAAGATTATTTACTCAAATGTTCTTCAACGATTTGTTGAGATTTATCAGCTGTATCTTCCACTTCGCCTTTTGCTTTTTCTAACTTTTGAATATATTGTTTCAAACTTGTGTTTTCAGCAGTTGCTTCGTCTAATTTTTTTTGCGTATCTGCTAACTGAGTTTCTAAATTTGCTTTTTCTTGTGTCAGTGTTGCGATTTGTTGGTTCAAACCATTTACAGTATTTTGTAATTCTGAAAGTTTTGCTTGTGCTTCTTGTAGTCTTGCAGTCCAATCTGCATTCAAACGATTGATTTCATCATTTTTTTGGTTGATTTCGTCTAGTTTCGCATTGATTTCATTTTGTTTGCTTTGTAGTTGTGCATCCTTGCTGACTAATTGACTTTCTAAGTTTTGTTTTTCTGCTGCCGATTGATTTTTTTGGTTTTCTAATTCATTTACTTTTGCTTGGTATTCTTGGACATCTGCCTTTGAATCTTGCAATGTCTGTTCTTTTTGTGCTAGTTGTGCGGTAAGATCTGTAATCTTTTGCTCTTTATCTGTCAACGTATGGTCAAGCTGTGTCAGATTCTCATTGATTGTATCGATATCTGTCTCTCCACCCCACAAAATAATTTCATTTGCGTAACGCGTGCCTGTGTAGCCAATTAGACATAGAAATGCAACCACAATCCCACCAGCAATAATTTTCTTTTTCATTATGTAGCTCCTTCATTTAATATTTTTACTCACTAAAAGTAAGTGATTTCACATGCAATGTCAAGCACTTTTAAATTACAATTGTATTTTTAATAGAAACGCTATTAAATTCTCATTTAATCTTCCTTTTTTATGTATCTGCAAAAACTTTTCATAGAGAAAAATGTACCTTAACACTTTCTTAAATATAGATGTATAGTAAAAATAAATGAAAAAAACTAGTTTTTCTTAAACGTAATCCTTTTCATTTCATAAATTACTGTGTTTATTACAAAAAACGTGGATTTGTCATAAATTGTCATGCTTCTTTTACCTATGAAATATTTTCACGTGTTAAAGTATTCCTCGTTGAACACAACAAATAAAACTTTTTAACGAATAAAGGAGATTTTTCATGACATCACTTAAAACTTTACTTTTTGGAACAACTTTGGCTGCCGGTGCTGCATTCTTCATGGGAACGACTGCTCATGCGGACGAAGCTTATACCGTTCAATCAGGTGATACTCTATCAACGATTTCTCAAAAATACGTTGGTGACAACTCCTTGATCAATGCCATTGCAGAATCAAATTCAATTTCTGACATTAACCTGATCTACTCAGGACAACAATTAACGATTCCAACAGAAGGCTCTGCACAAGCAGCTGCTGAACCTCAAGCAACCGTTCAAGAAGCTCCCGTCCAAGCTGAACAACCTGTTGTACAAGAAACGGTTCAAACAGAAACACAAGCAGCCCCTGTTGCTGAAACACAATCTGCTCCTGCTGCAACAGAAACAACAACAACGGCAACAAGCACGAATGCTGCAAAAGAATGGATCGCACAAAAAGAATCAAGCGGTTCTTACACAGCAACGAACGGACGTTACATCGGACGTTACCAATTAGATTCTTCTTACTTGAATGGTGATTACTCTGCTGCGAACCAAGAAAAAGTAGCAGAACAATATGTTGCTTCACGTTATGGTTCTTGGGAAGCTGCGAAAGCATTTTGGGAAGCAAACGGTTGGTACTAAGATTCATTTATTAATCGAACGGTTTACTTTTATCCAAAGAAAGCCAAAAAGAGGTGCGACACTAGTTGTGTCACACCTCTTTTTTATTTACCTAATCTAATGAAACGTTCCAAGTTTTGATAAGTATTTTTCTTAACTTCTTCAACTGATAGCTCTTTGATTTCAGCGATTGTCTTTAACTGTTCTTCAAGCAGTAAGACATAATCTTTTTCTGAAAAACTATCACCTAATGCCCATTCTGCTGCATGTAGTCCATCCGTTTCAATAAGTAAGTGGTCGATTGGGACTGTTTTAGCTAGTTGCCAGACTGCTGGGTTCTTTTTCAAATCAAGACCAATGCTGAAATAACAGCCTAAATCAATATAGTCTTGTTGATAGTCCAAAGAAGAATACCAATGAATCAAATAGTGATTAGGGTAAGCTTGGATATAGCTTAAGATCTCTTTTTCGCATCCTTTTGTATGCAGTACAACAGGTTTCTTATTTATGGCTGCAAAAGCAAGCTGTTGCTCAAACACTCTTTTTTGTGTAGACAGCGGCACATTCGTCCAGATATTGTCTAACCCTATTTCACCGATGATCCTTGCTTTTTTCAAAAAAAGCTCAACTTGTGCAAACGTATAGCTATCCGCTTTCCAAGGGTGGATACCGTAACTTAAGACTTGATTCTTGCTTGTTGCAAGCCGTCTGTTTTTCTCCCATTCTTCTGGCGAATCACAATTAATGATCGTCAAAATCGTGTGTTCCTGCTGAAGGAGTGCTAAACTCTGACTCCCATCTAAATGGCAATGAGCATCACTTAACACCTCATTCACCTGCCAATAACTGATAAATCGTTTGCTTCAACTCTGATTGCTGCAGTAGCCATTCACGTGACCGTCGTTTTTCAGGCACTTGAATCTCAGCAATCACATGTGCCGGACGGGCGGAAAACACAAGAATCCTGTCTGATAAATAAATTGCTTCTTCAATATCATGTGTCACGAGCAAAGTAGTCCGCTTTGCTTTTTTAGGCAGTTTCAGCATCCAGTCTTGCATCTGCCCTCTGGTCATAGCATCTAACGCTCCAAATGGTTCATCAAGAAGCAAGTAAGAAGAAGGATTCATGATTGTTCGTAACAAGGCCGTTCGCTGCTTCATCCCGCCAGATAATTGTTCCGGCAAAAAATGTTCATAGCCGTTTAATCCAAAGATATCCAGATAATCCCTTACTTGTTCTTCATCAATTGCTAGATGATTGATTTTTTGATATAACGTAACGTTTTGATAGACGCTCAGCCAAGGAAGTAACATATCTTCTTGCGGCATATAACTAAATGCTGTATGGAGACCAGTTACTTTTTGATCATCTACTTTGATCGTTCCAGAAGTCATAGGCTGGACTCCTGTTAAAGTTTTCAGTAATGTTGACTTACCGGCTCCGCTTGGCGCGACAATCGATGTAAAAGTATCTTTAGGGATAGTGAAATGGATGTCTTCTAATATTTTCAGGTTTTCAATAACTACATTCAAGTGGCTGATTTGGATTGACACATCTATCACTCCTATTTTATAAACTGATTAGTGAATAGTTCTTTCGAAGGTACATCTTGTTTGATCAATCCGTTTTCCTGCATAAAAGCTGTATAATTGCGCCAAACTTTTTCTTCCATCAATCCCCAATTCTCAGGATCATCCGTATAATTTTTTGATAAGAATGCTTGTGATTCTTCTAAAAACGTCCGATCATTTCCTTTTGCATATTTTTGCAACAGTTTAGCACTGTCATTTGGATCCTTAATAGCTTCCTGATAGCCTTTTTTCGTGGCATCCATAAAAGACTGTACCAATCCTGGATCATTTTTGATCAGTTGATCATTCGTAATAATTACCGGAGTATAGTAATCTAACCGTTCATCTAATTCTTTCAATGGGATATAGTTTAGTTCAATACCGGCTTCTTTTGCTTTGATCATATCCCAACCTTCAAAGTACCATTGGATATCTGAGGATTTTCCTAAGCTTTCTGGCCCTTCTCCATTGCTTCCTACCATTGTCAGTTTTGAAAAGTCACCGCCGTCTTTTTCCATCACAGCTTTTAAGACAGCTTCTTCACTTGGACTTTGCCAACCTGCATATGTTTTTCCTTCAAAATCTTTTGGTGAATGGATGTTACTGTCTGATAGGGTGGCGAATCCAGAAGTATTATGTTTGATCACTGTAGCAATTGCTTTGACTGGTATATTCTGTCCATCTGCGTGAGCATAAGTGACATCTTCTTGATAACTTACACCAAATTGTGCTTTGTCCGCACCTACTAGACCAATACTTGTCGAATTATCTCCTGGTTCGATGATTTGGACATCTAAACCAGCCTCTTTATAATAGCCTTTTTCTTTTGCTAGGTAGATGCCAGTATGATTAGTATTCGGTACATAATCCAAAACAAGTGTCACTTTTTTCAAATCCTTCGTTTCTTGTTTGCTACTTGTTTCCTTTGCAGTGCCACAAGCGGATAAAAGCAACAGTAGCGGTAATAAAAGCCATAATTTTTTCATTTGATCCCCTTCTCTTAAAAAATATAAAGCATACGATAATACCCTTTTTTCAATAATGAACAAGCGCCATTCAGCAATAAACTCAATAGAATGACACAAATGATCGCAGCAAAAACTTTATCGATCTGGTAGCTGTTTTTTACGCGTATCATATAATACCCTAAGCCTGCTTGAGCGCTTAGCCATTCTCCAACGACTGCTCCGCTGACACAATAAGTAGCGGCCACTTTTAAACCGGAAAAGAATCCGGATAAACCCGCTGGTATTTTATATATTCGATAAATCTTCCCTGTATCTGCTCCCATCGTTTTCAAAAAGATGATTTGCTCCTTCGATACTTTCCTCAATGTATCCGAAAAAGAAACTACGATCGGAAAATAGCTTATCAAGACAACAAGGATCACTTTTGGAAGCATACCGAAACCAAACCATAGGGTCAGTAATGGCCCTAACACCATGATTGGCAACATTTGAGAAATCACTAGTAATGGATAAAAAGACATTTCTAAGAACTTCCAATAATCCATTGCCAAAGCAGTAATAAAAGAAAGAACGCTAGCTATTGCCAAACCAATCACTGCTTCATTTAATGTTGTGACAGAATGGGAAAGTAATACGTGTGCATCTGCTGTTAACGCAGAAAATACAGCAGCAGGTCCGGGTAAAATAAAAGCGGGTATTTTCCAAACTAAGACAACGATCTGCCAAATAATTAAAATGAATGCCATACTGACTGCTGGATAAAGATTTTTCTTCATTTTGACGCCTCCTTTCTTCTAATATGGATAACAAAAAACGCTTGAAATGGGCACGACATAGTAACCCGCTTCAAGCGTCTGCTATGTTTCTCCCTTCACCAGTATTAACTGACAGGTTCAATGGGTCTAAGTTCACAACTTACTCTCATGTCGTCTACGACATCCCCAGAAACAGGTATTCATTTTTTAAAGTGTAGCACAAGAAGGAAAAAGCAACAAGCGCTTTAGTTATCATGCTGATTATTTCAATAAATAGGAGAGATCACTTGCCAATGTCGGATACCCCATGATATAGCCATCCAACTCTTTTTTAGTCAATTTTTGATTGATGACTAGTGTCAAATCATCGATCAATTCATCTGCTTGCTCGCTAATCACTGCAGCACCAATCAAATAATTTTGCTGGTCAAAGGTCAATTCAGCCTTAGCAACTGGTTCATTGACGCGATGATAGGTGAACCAACTGGTAAGATCCATCTCCACCACTTGATCTGACGAAGAGGCGTGACTTTTTGTAACTCCTACTTCAGCAAGTTTAGGACTGGCGTAGACGATCGTGGGTATAATCGGATATTTGATAGGTTCGCTTGTTGCATCCGTTATCCGCTTAGCTACATAATTTCCTTCAAAAGTGGCGACTGGTGTCAATTTGGGTGTTTTCCTTGAAACAATATCTCCACACGCAAAAATTTTTGGATTGCTCGTTTGCAGATAATGATTGACCTCAATCCCGTGTTTATCAAAGACGACATTCGCTTGTTCAAGTGCTAAAGATTCTGTATTCGGCTGTCTCCCAGTCGCACAAAAAATCATATCTGCTACTAATTCCGTCTCTTTTCCGACTAAACGATATCGAGTTCCTTCCGAGATGATCTTTTGGGTTTCAACATCAAAAGCAAACTGAATGCCAGATGCTTCCATTTGATGGACGGCTTCCTCTACCAAAGACGCCTCAAATTCTTTTAATGGTCGTTGATTATGATGGACAATGGTTACTTTGCTCCCTGCAGCATTGGCAATCGTAGCCAGTTCAAAAGCAATATATCCGCCGCCGATAAAAATAATTTCTTTAGGCAGTACAGGCAATGATAAAAAATCTGCACTAGTCTTCAAGTATTCCTTTCCTTCCACTGGTAAGATCGTGGGTCTTTGGCCTGTTGCCAGAACAAAGTAATCTCCATGAAAAACTTCTTCATTGACTTCAATAGATGAGTCGTCTAAGAAACGAGCGGTCCCTGAAAGATGATCGATTCCAGCTTCCGCCAATTGTTTTTTCCGATTTTCTGGAACTGGATCTGTGAATGTGCGTTTGAATTTTTGGAGTTCTTCCCAATTAGCGGTTGGGATCTCGTTAAATCCTTTTCCATTCAATTGTTTTATCCGATTACGGGCTTCTACAGCACTTAACAAGACTTTTTTAGGATCACATCCACGGTTAGGACAAGTCCCGCCCCATAGATCTTCTTCGACCACTAGTACTGTTTTACCTGCTTCTTTCAATCCATAAGCAGCACTTAAGCCGCTCACACCTGAACCGATGACGATTGCCTCATATGTTTTCATTTTCTTCCTCCTCTCGACTTAAAAAAGTAAAGACTTCTTTACTTGTCAGTGAACCAATATTTTTTCCTTTTTCTACTATCACAATGTTTGGGTACACTGAAAGAAGTGTATACACTTCTTTCAGAGGCGTATCAAGGCAAACTTGTTGATGACTGTTTTTTGGTACTTCTTTTAAAAAATATCCATTGACGACTAAATCTTCGACTCGCCATTCTTTCGTCTGTTTCGGTTCATCAAAGAAATGCCGTACATATTCATTTTTAGGATTCATCAATAACTGTTCTGGTGTGTCGCATTGGATAATTTCTCCATCTTTCATAAACGCAATACGATCTCCTAGCTTGATTGCTTCTTCCATGTTATGCGTAACGAAAACGATGGTCGTTCCCAGTTCTTCATGTAAAGATAAAACTAATTCTTGTAATGAATTTCTTGAAATAGGATCTAATGCGCTAAATGGCTCGTCCATCAAAATCACATCTGGGCTTGCAGCAATAGCTCGGATGATCCCGATTCGTTGCTGTTCTCCTCCAGACAACTCTCTAGGCATACGATCTCGATAAATATCAGGAGATAAGCCAACTTTTTGAAGAAGTTCATCTACACGGTCTGCTCTTTTCTGCTTTTCCCAACCTAACATTTCAGGGATGACTTCAATGTTTTGCTTGACTGTCATGGTCGGGAACAAAGCGATTTGCTGCAGCACATACCCCATATTCCACCGCATTTTCTGCAGATTATATTCATTTAACGATTTTCCTTTGAAGTAGATGTCTCCTGCTGATGGTTTAGATAATCCATTGATCATTTTCAAAGTAGTTGTTTTTCCACTACCGGAAGGCCCAACCAAAACAAAGATTTCTCCTTCTTTGATTGCAAGAGTTAGGTCATCAATGACATATTTTCCATCGTACTTTTTTTGCACATGTTTGAATTCGATTAATTTAGTCACTGATCTCCCTCCTTTAGTAATCCTTCGTTTTCCAGGAAGGTTCGTGCTACTTCTGCCGGTTTTTTCTTTTCGACATTGACTTGATAGTTCATATCGATCATTTGATTTTCTGTTATTTTTCCGCTTAATTTATTCAGCGCTTCAACGATTTCAGGATGGTCCTTGGCGAAATCTGTTTTCATCAGTGGCGCGCCTTGATAAGCTGGAAATAGCCCTTGATCATCTTCTAGAGTGACTAGATCATACTCCTTGAGTTGGCTGTCTGTGGAATAAGCATCCACAATATTGACATCTCCATTATTGATTGCTTGGTAACGCAAACTTGGTTCCATGCTTTGTACACTTGAAAAATTCAATCCATATGCTTCTTGAATTCCTTTATATCCATCGGAACGATCAATAAATTCCAGTGTGAATCCCGCTTTGATCTGATCAGAAACTGCTGCTAAATCGGAAATCTTTTTAAGTTGATGCTCGTCTGCAAAAGATTTCTTGACCGCCAAGGCATACGTATTTTGATAAGCCATTGGTTTCAATAATGTCATATCGAATTGTTTGTTCAATAATTCTTCTGCTTCGTCATATGTTTTTTCTTTTGTCAAATCAGCACTTTTCATTGCTTCAGGTACCTTCACCAAGCTTTCTAGGACAGTCCCTGTGAATTCAGGATAGATATCGATTTGCCCTTGATCCAAGGCATTGAACAAAAAACTAGTCTTGCCGAAATTCGGTTTTAATTCAACTTCTGTTTTTGTGTTGTCTTCAATCAATTCTTTGTACATTTGGATCAGGATTTCAGGTTCCGCTCCTAATTTTCCAGCAATCGTGATGGTTTCATTTTTAAACAAGGCAGACTGATATAAAGAAACGCCCCCAAATAAACACACCACGGCTGCTAAAGTAATGATAGAATATCGAGGTTTCTTATGCTGCAACCAGCGAATCAATCCGCTGAATATAATGGCAAGCAAGGCAGAACTGATTGCACCAATCAATGTTAAAACTGGTGTGTTGCGGTCGATACCTAATAAAATAAATGTTCCTAATCCACCTGCTCCGATCAATGCCGCCAAAGTAGCCGTACCGATGATCAAAACTAAGGCAGTTCGGATACCTGAGATAATGACAGGCAATGCGATGGGAAGTTCTACTTTCAGCAAGCGTCTCATTCTGGACATACCAAATGCTACCGCCGCTTCTTCAATAGACGGGTCAATCTCAGCTAGACCAATATACGTGTTTTGGAAAATCGGAAGCAAAGCGTAAATAACAAGTGCAATCAATGCTGGAACAGTTCCGATCCCTACAAATGGGATAAGTAACCCTAATAAGGCAAGTGAAGGAATCGTTTGAAGCACACCCGTGATCTGCAATAAGACTTCTGCCATTTTTTTATGATTAGCTGCCCAAATTGCTAGAGGAATAGCAATCAGTGCTGCAATCAGCAAAGAAATGAGAGAAATAGACAGATGTTGAAATGCAGCTTCCAGCAATTCGCCTTTTCTTTCACTTAATGTTTGTATAAAATTATTCATGCGACCTTCCTTTCTGTTATTCTTTAAGTATAAACATTTCTTTACATTTTCCCAACTAACTTGACTTACCTTAACCCTACTAGGGCATCAGTAATTAATAGAAAAATCACCTCTAATATGCGGATAAAAAAAGAATCCGAGCAACAAAATCGGATAGATGTATTGGTTCTCGTTTCTTCAAAACGAACATCCAATACATCTATACGAAATGATCACTCGGAATCAACCGTATCGTTTTTCATATACAACTTTTCTTTTAAATAAAAAGAAACAGCCAATAAAGTAGAAATCTCGTGGGGGAGAACACCTTTATTGGCCTGTTCAACAAGTATTATACTGTATCATGACACTTTTTTGCCAAAAATGTAAAAAACGGTTGTTTTGGCATCATAAACGTCTTGTTTTCTTATTTTTACTTATATCACCACTTTATTTTCTATCTCTTTCACTCCATAAAGCGGAATGAGTTCTTCTTTTGACTGATAATAAACAGCTTTTTCACGGTTCTTCATCAAAAATAGAAAGATTTCTTTCATAGCAAGTGGTGCTTTGCCTTGTTCAAATAAAAAGATGAATTGATACGATTCATTTATCTGGATTCTTGTCACAGGAATCAGTTTTTGGTCTTGAGCCAAAAAAACACCTTGATAATCTGTTTTTTTGGGTGATTTTGTAAGAATTGTCAATAAGTCTGCTGCTCGCATTTTTCCACTCCTTTTTGATAATTTGGAAGAAACAACCAAAAATAAATTTTTTTCATTTTCCTCTTGAAGAAAGAGTATAAGTCAGTATAATGAAGAGGTTGCTGAAAATTTTCAAAAGAAAAGAGGCTAGAAATGAAAAAATTAAATTTAATGACAGAATTGTGCGGAATCATTTTAGGCGCAGGGATCTATGGATTGGCTGTGACAGGCATCAATATTCCATCTAAACTGGCAGACGGTGGTGTTACTGGTATTGCTTTGCTCTTGCATAATCTTTTTGGATTCGCGCCTTCTATCACTTCGCTGCTTTTTAATTTACCTTTACTGCTTATCTCATTGTTTCTTTTTGGAAAACACGCTTTTCTTCGGACGATCGTCGGAACATTTGCGCTGGTTTTCTTTTTACATTTATGGGAAAGCCTTCATATACATTTTGCTGTAGATAGTCTACTGATCAATAGTTTGATGACAGGGATTCTTTCTGGCATTGGTTGCGGTCTCGTCTTTCGATTTGGCGGAAGCACAGGCGGAACAGATATCATTTACCAAGCCATTGAAAAATATTTTCATATTAAGATTGGCAAAAGTCTTTTCTTGATCACTTTTGGTATTTTAGTTGTCTCCTTGCTTTATTTGGATCTCACACATTTTCTGTATACATTGCTTAGCTGTTCTATTCTATCTTATACATTGAATAAAGTGAAGTATCTGGAAATTGGATCTGTTTTACCCCAATTGGAAGCAAAACAGACTACAGAAACATTTGAACCACTTGATCCTCTTGAACAGTTAGAGCACTGATTCTTATTTTTACTATTTTATTTACTTTACTAAAAGATCATTATGTAAACTACGACGTATATTCTTTCAATAAAATTTTTTATAAAATATGAAAACAAACTATTTTTGCAGACAATCTGTGAAAATAGTTTGTTTTTTACTCTTCACCCTTTCTCCTCTTGCTCACGGCAGAAAACATCAGCTAAGAAAAAAAGATTAGGTTACGATATAATCATTCGAGTAGAGTATAAAAAAAGAAACGCCGCAGCGTTTCCTTCCCCACTATAACATAATACAAGGTTGTATTTGACTTATTTAAAATAGCTATTCTCTCCTAAAGAATTTCCCTGATCGTCAATCAGCCCTTGCAGTGAACGTTCTAAGATACTATGGCTTTTTTTCGATTTTTTTTCTTCTGACTGCTTTGTTTCCTCTAATGTTTTTGTTCGATTGAACGTGCGTACAGAAGGCTCATCATTTCTTTTTTCTTGATAAGGCGTTGGTTCTGTATCAAACAACAGATAAGAGTCATCTGTTTTTTTCATTGATTCGATCAAATGCTCTTCAGAAATTTTACTTTCTCTAGGGTCTGGAATAATAGATGCAGGTACATATTTAGGAACAAAATAAGAACGTTCCCGTACCTTTGTGTCCACAGATGAACTTCTCATAGTATTTCGAGACTCTGTCCTCGTTTCACTTTGCCTGACAGGACGAGAAGACTCACCAAAAAGTTTTTTTCGTCCAGTCGACGTGAGTTCTGAGTGATGATGTCCAGTATAATCCGGTAATTTTTCTTTATGTTTTTCCAAATTTTCCTTACGCGGAGCTGACTTCAATCCATTTGTTGCACGGCGCTTGCGTCGGACCTGTTCAGTGTTTGTGTTCGTGAAATGGAATTCTTTCATTTGTTCAAACGGGTGCTGATTCTGTTCAGTCAAAAGATCTTCCTGTCCGTCAAATAATACCCGCTTCTTCTCGCTGGTTAATTTTACGCCTAACTCGTCATCGTACGCAGGAAAACGGAAATGTTTTCGTCTGATTTCTTTCATTCAAACCATCCTTCTCAAAAATGGAACTTTTCTCAATAATAGCACAGATTTTTTGTTTTCAGTAGCAATGCGCTGATTATTTTAAGAAAATAGCGATGAATTTCATAAATATATAAAAAGTAATGAGGCTTAATTTGTCGTTTCTCTGATGACTAGTTCAGGGAAAAAACGACGATAACCTTGACTTGCCCCTTTCTCTTCTATTTTTTTCAGCAACATTTCCCCGCATACTTCCCCCATACGGATAATATCTTGCTTGATCGTTGTCAATTTAGGCGAACTGATTTGGTCTAAAAACACGCCATCAAAGCCGATCACACCAAATTCTTCCGGCAAGTGCCCACCAGCATTTACAATTCCTCTTACCGCTCCTAGTGCCAGTCGATCTGAGCTGCATACAAAACAAGTTTTATCGGTGAAACCTGCCCAGTTTTCTATCATATATCTTTCTACTTCTGTCGAATGATTTGGAAATCGCAAGATTTTACTTGGAAGATCAGCTTCCTTCATCACAGATAAGTAACCAGCTTCCCTTGAAAGCTCAAAAGATTCGTCCACTTCGATCCCGATATAAATAATTGTTTGGTAATCTCTTTCTAAGGCATATTGCGTTGCTTTTGCTGTACCATATTCATTATCGCTGTCTACATAGTCATATCCTTCACAATTTTCTCCAAACAAAACAACTGGTTTTTCCAAGCGGTCAATCCAATCGAAGTCTTTTTTTCTGACACCTGTGATGATGTATCCATCACAAGAACCGACATCGAATGCGTCATTTGTAACTAGTTGGAGAGAATAATGCGCTTTTCCGATCCGTTTAGCGATCCCCATCAGCAAATTCATGTAATAGGGCTCGGTTGTGTCGATTTCTTCCAGTATAAATAATTTGATGATCTGTGACCGATTCGTGACAAGTGCTTTTGCAGCAATATTTGGGCGGTAATCCAATTCAGCCATTGCTAAGAAAACTAACTCTTTCAATTCATCCGTCACCTGTTCCGGATGATTGATGACTCGAGAAACCGTCATTTTTGAAACATTGGCACGTTTTGCAACATCTGCTAAAGTGGGCATTCTCTCTTCCTTTCTAACATGTTGTCGTTCTTATTACCAATTATACCAAATTTTCCTAACAGGGTTCATTATAGCCCAAAAGAAAAATCAGAAAATCTCCTATCCTCCTTAAGTGATTTTCCGATTCAGCTATTTCTATTTTTTTATCAAATTCTTTGCTAAAAAAGCGGAAGCTTCCTCCATCAGTGGTATTTGTACCATGTGTCGCTGTGTTTTGGAGGAACGAAAAACAATTTCTTTTCCGTAAGGCTCATGCCGGTTTTTCTCTACAAATCTTTCCGTTTGTATATAAGGGATCTTTTCATCTGCTTGTCCATGCCAAAAGAACAGAGGGCGTCCAGCTAGCTTTTTCGGCTGCAATGATAAATCATAACTCTTGACCCACGAGATCAGATCAAAATAGTCTTTTGGCAAGATATAGTTGTATTCTGACGCTCGTCTTGCAATTTCTTTCCCATATTCCAGAGGCGCAGGAGATCCCATCAAACATACACCTGCTGCTATATGAGGATGCTTGGCTAACAACGCGCATGTTGTCATTCCGCCCATCGAAACCCCGCCAACTGCAAGCCGATCATGTAAAAGATCTCTTTTTTCTAAATGCTTGATAAGCGTGTCAAACTCAAACAAGTTCCCGTAGATACTATCCCAAAATGTATAGGATGGAATAGAAGAAACTGGCTGTTTTCGTTCCCCATGATTCATCGCATCTGGCAGGATCACTCGAATACCTTGCTGTGCAATTTTCCTTCCTTGTGTCAAAACTAACTCCTTACTTGTCTGCCATCCGTGATAATAGATGACAACGGGAATCCGTTCTTCTCTTAATTCTTTCAGGACAACTTCTAGCACTGGAATTTGATTGACAGAACGTTTCAATATAATTGGATTCAATGGTTACTCACCTATTTTCATTAAATTTCCTGATCGCCATAGCAACCATGATCCGACAGTCGTCTGGAACAGGTTCAGTATACCAAATAATATAAATGCAGGACTGAATGGCTCAGGAAATAAGAATAGGGAACAAAGCCCCACCACTCCTAATGCTAGCGAAAGGAGAGGATAAATAGAGAAATTCAAAAAACTGGCAACGCTACCGAAAATATTACCAATAAATAGTATCAAAAAGAAAAAAACGCTTAGAATCAAACCATCTGTCAGCGACATCTGAAAAACAATGTTCTCTACATCAATTGGCTGTTGAATCGCATAGACACCTAAGTATATACTGAGAAGGAGACTGAGCACGTGGCTGGCACAAAACACTCGATTGACCGTTTTCATTTTAATCACCTAACCTATCTTTATAATTCTATTATAATCATTTTATCATTTTTTGGTACCAATAAAGTTTCAATTTTTCTTCACTTGCGATTTTTTTTGATATTGTTGTTATACAAATGAAAGGAGTTTTACAAATGATTGATCCTAAAATGTTGGGGATGATCTTCCTCATCAATTTTGCTTATATCACTTTGAACACGTTACGTTTTATGCTGACAATGAAAGGCTACCGGCTGATTGCTCCCCTTGTCAGTATGGTTGAGATCACGATATATATCGTAGGGCTATCTCTTGTATTGGATCGTTTAGATAATCCGCTGAATTTATTTGTCTATGCGCTAGGTTACGCAGTAGGTATCAGTGTTGGGATTTTGATTGAAGACAAGCTGGCATTAGGATACATCATGGTCACAACGATTTTGCCAGCAAATAGCGCGGAAGATAAAAGTTTGCCTGGTATACTGAGAGAACACGGTTACGGTGTGACACAAACTTCTGCAATGGGTCTAGAAGGCGAGCGACTGGTCTTGGAAATACTTTCTCCTAGAAAAAGCGAACGTGAACTGTATCGTCTGATCAAAGAAATTGAAGAGCGTGCTTTCATCATCTCATATGAACCAAAATATATTTCAGGTGGTTTTTGGACTAAAAAAGTAAGAAAAAGACAAGGAAAATAACTCACAAATTAAAAAACTGTCGAACATATAAATTAAATTTTAGATGTTCGACAGTTTTTATTTATAATTTTGATTAAAAAATATCGACATATACTCATTGATTTGTTATTATACTTTATATACTTATCAATTTAATTTGGAGATATTATGGAAATTCAACGTAAAACAACTAATTTTTTACATTTAGGCTCTTTTTTTGCAACTTTGACGATTTTATTTTTTCTATGTTATTCGTACGTTGAGACCTCACATGCGCCTTCTAGTGCATTAGGCTGGTTGCTTTTGGATCATTCTGATATTACAGAAACCGAAGAAAATCCGTTTTTTTTGATTCTATCTTCTCTATGCGGCTTGATGTTTTCTGTGTATTTCGGTGCCTATTTTTTTCATCGACATCCTGGTACGTTAAATGAAGCTTCAGGTGTATTGATTGCATTTAAAACGTTTTCTTTTTTAGCTATCCTTTTTTATTCGTTTAATCACAATACGCTTTTCTTCTTTATCATGAATGGTTTAGTCGTGATTTTATCTATTTTCACTTATTTTATTTTTTCACTCATTTTTAGCCAAATGAGATGTCCGCTCTTCTTTCGATTAGTTCCTGTCACATGTTTTATCTACAGCTTGTTTTCTTTTTTTGTCCTTGCTTTGATACCATTGGCCAACCCTTCGACGATCCAAGTCGCAGGAAATCTGTTGGATATGCTCTTCATCGTCAGTCTAGGTGTATTTATGTGGCAAAGAAAAAAGAAACAAAATAAAAAGCATTTTGAAGCCTGACTATGACGACTTCATAAATGCTTTTTTAATTTTAAACACTTCAATCTAAAAGAATATCCCAAGATTGGATAGATGATTAATAATGACTTACCATTCGTTTCTGAGTGATTCTGGATCACCAAATGGACTTCCTTAATCTAATCGGCTAGTTCTTCCCTTAGAATGCCATACTTGATTGAATCATAATATTGATTATTTAAAAATCTAACTTTTCTTATGACTCCTTCCTTTGTCATTCCACATTTCTCACCAATTTTTTGCATTCCTTTGTTTCCAGACCATGTAGTGAATCCAATATGTGGTAGATAGGCAAAATACTCGAATAATTCTTTTAACCATAAAAGAAGAGAAAGACTTCTCTTGCAAGAATCAGCATAATTTTTGCTTACTGCTCTCTTAGATTCTACTCACCAAAGCTGCTCTATATTGTTCTATATTGCTCCATATTCTTTGATATAAGAAAATGCATGCGGCATAAATTTTTTGCTCAGCTCAGAAAAGATTTGTCGTTTAAGAAAGGCCGTTTCCTCCATTGTCAATGAAGGATCCAATGTTGGAAATTCGATCTCAAGATTGTTTTTTTCGACAATAGGCAATGCTAGTGTAAATGATTCTTCTTCCTTTATGGTATTCGTCACAAGTAATGACTGATGGAAAATACTAGGCCGACGATTTTTATATTTATTCTTACGTATCCTGTCAACGATAACTTCTATTTGATCAAAAAAGTACGCTTCATTTACATCTCCAATAAGTTCGGCTAATTCTTTAAATGCCTTCGTTACAGGAAGCTGATTCTTTTGTATAAAAAAATAATTAGCCAACGTAAGCGGGAAGTGTTCTTTAGAGGAAAGTGTAATAAAACGGTACTTCTGATTTCCTGCAGTCGTTCTCAGCAATTCTGTCTCTGGGCTGTTTCTTACTCCATAAAAATATGCTTCTTTTCGTTCATCTTCAAAACAATACGCCCAAATAACTTCTCCCATCGTTAATTTTTGTTCAGCCACAGAGAGTCTCTTCAATTGATCGGCTATGATTTCAGCAGCCGAAGTGGCTTGTTGCAAGTAATCGTTGGGATCAAATACTGGAAAGTTCAAATGATATCTTCGTTCTTCTCTCTTGATTAATCCTGCATCGATCAATAAATCAAGAAAATGAGAAAATTTGTTTTGCGGAAATTCTTTTTTCAATTCTCTTAGAATCGTTTCTTTTTCTCGATGTTCATATAGATAATCGGTCAATAAAGAAAAAAGCGGATCACCGGTCAGTTTTTGATAAAAGTTTTCCTTATTTTTTGAATAATAATAGTCCATATATGTTCTCTTTTCTATCCATTTTATTTTACTTAAAAGGCTTTTACATAAAAAGGAGGAAGAACAAGAGTCATGTTTGACTGTTATTCTCCTCCATTTCTTAGACTTTTAGTATGTTCTGTGTTTCTTTTTATTCAATCGCTTATCCCATTCATTTTGAATGCTTCATCCTACCATTTGACTAGCTGAATACAGCCGTCAAATGAGGTACGACTTGTTTTTTACGTGAAACGACACCTTTAAGCAAAGCTCGGTTGTTGGTCAAAGTTGTTTGGAAAGCTTCTTCTACTTTTTCTTTTCCTTTACCAGCAACAAGTAATTCTGAATCGCTGTCTAAGATATTTGTGACAACTAATACGAATAAATCGTAGCCATTTGCTTTCATTTCTTCTTCCATCGCTGCTTCTAGTTCTGCCTGTCGATCCATCACTTCATTCAGATCCACTGTATTGACTTGAGCGATACGCACATTGGAACTGCCCATTGGGAAACTTTTTGCATCCAAATCAAGAAGAACCGCAGCTGATTTATCACTTAGATTCGTTCCGGCTTTCAACATTTCAAGACCATAGGCAGTTAGATCTACTTCAGCGATTGCTGCAAGTTCTTTTGCAGCTGCTTCGTCTTCAGGCGTACATGTTGGCGATTTGAACAACAATGTATCTGAAATGATAGCTGAAAGCATGATCCCAGCAATTTCTTTAGGGATCGTTACTTGGTTTTCTTTATATAGTTTTAAAATGATCGTACTTGTACATCCAACTGGTTCTGCACGATAGTACAATGGATTAGCTGTTTCAAAGTTTGCAATACGATGGTGGTCTACTACAGCCAAAATATTTACTTCGCTGATATCTGAAATACTTTGTTGGAATTCATTATGATCCACAAGCATGACATCTGCATTTTCTGCTTTAGCTGACTCTACTACTCGTGGTGCAGATAATTGAAAGTGGTCTAATGCGTATTGTGTTTCTTCATTAGGTGTACCTAGAGCAACTGCTTCTGTTTCGTTACCTAATTCATTTTGCAAGTGTGAAAAGGCAATGGCTGCCCCAATTGCATCTGTATCTGGATTTTGGTGACCAAAAACTAAAATTTTTGACATGTCATTCGCTCCTTTGTGATTTCTCCTATTTAATAATAGCAAAAAAACGGAAAGAAGCAATACTTAACTTCTTTCCGATGCGTTCTATCGCGTTAAATATTTTGTATACTCTTCTGTATGAAGCAATCGTTTAGCATTTTCGACACGTTCTTTTGTAGGTGGTTCGATTCCTTCCAATGGATATTTCAAACCAAGTGTTTCCCACTTGTATTTTCCCATCGTATGGTAAGGAAGGATCTCTACTCTGTCTACATTTGACAAGGTTTGGATAAAGTTGTCTAGTCGGATCAAATATTCATCATAATCACTTCGCTCAGGAACTAGTACATGGCGAATCCAAACCGGTTTGTTGATTTTTGACAAATATTGAGCCATTTCTAGAATATTTTCATTGTCCCAATGCGTTAGTTTTTTATGCTCTTCATTATCGATGTGTTTGATATCAAATAACAGTAAGTCTGTATACTTCATCAATTCTTGAAAACGAGAGAAGAAGGGTTCTTCATACGTAAAAGGTTTTCCGCATGTATCCAATGTAGTATGCATTTCCCGCTCTTTTGCTTTTTTAAATAGTTCGATCAAAAAATCGATCTGCAATAGAGGCTCTCCGCCACTAACAGTAATCCCACCTTTATCTCCCCAGTAAGGTCTGAAGCGTTCCGCTTTATCTAAAAGTTCATCTGCTGAGTACTCTTTCCCTCCGCCAATATTCCAAGTATCAGGATTGTGACAGAATTGGCAACGCATGCGGCATCCTTGCATAAACACGACAAAGCGCAGTCCAGGGCCGTCTACTGAACCGAAAGTTTCGATAGAATGAACATATCCGATTGTTTTTTCTTCCATTTAAATTCACATCTTTTCTTTGATTTCATTTTAAGTACAAGTTAGCTGTCGAAGCGAAGCTTTCTGAACAAAATTTTTCGCAATCACCGCTTCGTTATGTGTAAAATTTACAGGGACGGAACATACTTGTCCTGCCCCTGTAAATCGTGTCTTTCAAATAAGCATACTGATCATTCGATTATGATGCGAAGGATATCTAACGATCTTTCGGCACTGAGTCGAAAGGCTGTTTCCTAAACTTTTTTACATTCTGTCGTGTGAAGTTCTCATCAAGACATCTAGTTGTTGTTCTCTTGTCAAGTCACGGAATTTAACTGCATAACCAGATACCCGGATCGTCAAGTTCGGATATTTCATTGGATTTTCCATTGCATCACGCAATAGATCATTACTGAATACATTGACATTCAAATGATAAGCCCCTTTTGAGAAGTATCCGTCTAAGACATTACGCAAGTTTTCGATTCTTGTATCTTGTTCTTTTCCAAGACCAGAAGGATTGATTGTTTGGGTATTTGAAATTCCATCCAATGCACAGCCGTAATTCATTTTAGCTGTTGAGTTCAGGCTGGCCAATAACCCACTTTGTTCTGCATTGTAACTTGGGTTTGCTCCTGGCGCAAGTGGTTTTCCAGCTTCACGGCCATCAGGAGTATTTCCTGTATTTTTACCGTAAACAACATTTGAAGTAATCGTCAATAATGAAGTTGTTGGTTTTGAGTTGCGGTAAGTTTTATGACGTTTGATTTGTCCCATGAAGTATTCCAAGATCCATGAAACTAATTCATCTGCACGGTCATCATCATTTCCGTATTTAGGGAAGTCGCCATCTACTTCAAAATCAACTGCTATTCCTTTTTCATTACGGATTGCTTTTACTTTTGCATATTTGATGGCTGACAAGCTGTCTGCCGCATGAGAGATTCCAGCAATACCTGTAGCAAATGTGCGCTGCAAGTCAGAATCCATCAAGGCAAGCTGAGCTGCTTCATAAGAATACTTATCATGCATGTAATGAATGATGTTCAACGTATTGACATATAGTTCTGCTAACCAATCCATCATATTCATGAAGTTATGTTTCACTTCTTCAAAATCTAGTACTTCTGATGTGATTGGACGATATTCTGGTCCAACTTGGGCGCCAGTCACTTCATCGACCCCACCATTGATAGCATATAATAGTGTTTTAGCCAAGTTAGCACGAGCACCAAAGAACTGCATGTCTTTTCCAACAACTGTTCCTGATACACAGCAAGCAATCGCACAATCATCAGAACCCCATTGTTCACGAAGCTGATTGTCATTCTCAAACTGAATCGAAGAACTTTCAATAGCGATTCGGCTCGCATATGTTCTGAATCCTTCTGGAAGGTGTTCAGAGTACAAAACAGTCAAGTTTGGTTCTGGTGAAGGTCCCATATTTGTCAATGTGTGAAGCAGACGGAAATCATTCTTCGTCACTAATGAACGACCATCTAAGCCCATACCAGCAATGGATAAAGTAGCCCAGATAGGGAAACCTGAGAATAATTGGTTGTATTCAGGTGTACGCGCGAATTTGACCATACGTAATTTCATTACTAAGTGATCGATCAATTCTTGCGCTTCTTTTTCTGTGATTACTCCGTTATCCAAATCACGTTGGATATAGATATCAAGGAATGCTGAGATACGTCCGATTGACATCGCAGCGCCATTTTGTGATTTGATTGCTGCTAAATAACCGAAGTATAACCATTGGACAGCTTCTTTTGCATTTGCAGCTGGTTTAGAGATATCATAGCCGTATTTTGCAGCCATTTCTTTCATTTGTGCTAATGCACGATATTGTTCAGTGATTTCTTCACGTAAACGAATCACTTCTTCACTCATCGTATGATAACCAGTCATATCATGATCTTTTTTCTTTTGTTCCATCAAATAGTCGATTCCATACAATGCCACACGACGATAGTCGCCGATGATACGTCCGCGACCGTAAGCGTCTGGAAGCCCTGTAATGATTTTGTTTTTACGAGCTGCACGCATTTCGGCAGTATAAGCATCAAACACCCCTTGATTATGTGTTTTGCGCCAGTCAGTGAAAATATGTGTTAATTCATCGTTTGGTGTATAGCCATTGCTTTTCAGCGCATTGTTAGCCATATTGATTCCACCGAACGGCATGAATGCTTGTTTCAAAGGTTTGTCTGTCTGTAGACCGACGATTTTTTCCAAATCTTTATCCAAATAGCCTGCATCGTGGGAAGTAATGGTTGATACGATTTCTGTGTCCATATCATAGACACCGTTACGTTCGAATTGGATATCATTCATCTTTTGCAATTCATCCCATAATTTTTCTGTTGCTTCTGTTGGGCCTTCCAAAAAGCTGTCATCACCGCGATATTCAGTGTAGTTGTTTTGAATAAAGTCTCTAGTGTCTACGCCTTCTTTCCATTTGGTACCTTTAAATCCATTCCATTGCTCCATTGTATGGACCTCCTAAATTTCTGTTTTATGTAACAGTTTTTACGTGATTAGTATAACACAGCACCTTATCTTTGCAAGGGTTTTCTTGTTTTTTATTTAACAATTTTTATGTTTTATCTATGTATATTGAAAGTAACGTTGATATACCAATATTTAAGCATTGTGAACACTTTCATCTTTTTTTGCAAACGTATAAGGATTTATTAAAAATGAATGAAAAAGAGGGGCCATCTGTATTAATACAGATGGCCCCTCTTCACTAAAATACCATAACAGTTATGATTCGATGAAAATCTCAGGAGCATCGATAACTTCGATGACTTCTCCACCTTTTTTCTCGTCCATAGCAAACGAACCATTCGATGTTCGATCACCTATAGGAAAATCCGTTGGATCAATCGTTATCTGTTGTCCTTTTTGATTCATCAAGGTTATTTCTTTTGATCTTCCTTCCGACATATAGATAATGCGGTGCGGATTTTTTTTCAGCTCACGCATGACCGTCACTCCCCGCTTCGCACGTGAAGTTTGGCTGATTTCTTGAGCAAGCATGCGTTTCACAGCTCCTCGCTGAGTAACGATTACGATCGGCGTATCTCCGTCTGCTAACACAAGCAGTCCATTGACAATCCTATCTCCATCTTTCAAATTCATAGACTTCACTCCAGCTGCCTTTGCTCCAACAACGGGAACATCTGTTAAAGGATAGCGCAAGCCCATTCCTTGATGCGTTACTAAGAACACATCTAAGCCTGGCTGATCTTCTTTCAGATATACAGCAATAAGTTCATCTTCTTCCGCCTTTAGCTTCATACAGCTGAGCGGACGGCTCTTGTAGGTGCGCCATGGTTCGAACTCTGTCATTCGTGTTTGCTTGATCAATCCATTCTTGCTGATGAATACAAATGTTTTCTCTGCTTGGATTTTTTGATATGGGAAAACAGCTAAGATCGATTCATCTACAGACAGATTGGAGATTGTTTGAGAAATGTGTTCGCCAGCATCTTTCCATTTCAAATCGGGTAGTTCATGAACAGGACGGTAGATCACATTTGCTTTATTCGTAATCAGAAGAACATGGTCCAATGTGCTCAATTCACCTGAGTACAGCAAGTAGTCGCCTTCTCGCATCCCGATTTCTTCTGGTTTCGAAGCACTATAAGAACGAAGGCTTGTTCGCTTCACATAGCCTTCTCGTGTCACACTGACGATTACGTCTTCTTGCGCCACTAAAACTTGCGTATCGATTTTGATTTCTTCGATTTCGTCTTCGATTGTCGTCAGACGAGCGGAAGAGTAATTTTTTTTCACTTCTCGCAATTCTTTTTTCATAACAGAGAAAAGCTCTTTGTCGTTTGAAAGGATTTTATTTAACTCTGTGATTTGTGCAATCAAGCTTTCGGATTCCTTTTGAAGCTCTGTGATATCTGTGTTCGTCAAACGATATAGTTGCAATGTGACGATTGCTTCTGCTTGTTCTTCTGTAAATTGGAAAACGTCGACTAAATTCTTTTTGGCGTCTTTTTTGTCTTTACTTTCACGAATCGTTGCGATTACTTCATCCAGAATCGATAAAGCTTTCATCAGGCCTTCCACGATATGCTGTCTTTTTTGAGCTTTGGCTAAATCGAATTGGCTGCGTTTTGTTATGACTTGCTTTCGATGCTCGATATAACTTCTTAAAATGTCTTTCAGTCCAACTTGATGCGGAGTCATATGATCGATAGCGACCATATTGAAATTGTAATTGATCTGTAGCTCAGTGTTTTTGAACAAATAATTCAAAATTCCTTGAGCATTGGCGTCTTTTTTCAATTCAACGACAATTTGCAGACCAGTTCGATCACTTTCATCTCGCACTTCAGTTATTCCGTCGATTTTCTTATTCAAACGGATCTCATCCATTTTTTTCACCAATGTCGCTTTATTTACTTCATATGGGATTTCAGTGATCACGATTTGCTGTTTATTGCCCTTCATTGCTTCTATCTTTGTTTTCGAACGAAGAATAACTTTT
Source organism: Enterococcus sp. DIV1224 (assembly GCF_050555455.1). Lineage (NCBI taxonomy): Bacteria > Bacillati > Bacillota > Bacilli > Lactobacillales > Enterococcaceae > Enterococcus > Enterococcus sp. DIV1224. Next base: position 1,594,631 of record NZ_CP187859.1, read on the forward strand.
CCTCGCCCTGTTTCATAAGCTTTTTTGATTTCATCTTTTCCTTGCAAGATCCCTCCTGTTGGGAAGTCAGGTCCAGGAATATATTCCATCAATTTTTCAAGGCTCGCTTGTGGATGATCGATCATATAGATTGTGCCGTCGATCACTTCAGCTAAGTTATGAGTCGGGATTTCTGTCGCATATCCAGCAGATATACCTGTCGATCCATTGACTAGAAGGTTTGGGTATCGAGCTGGAAGGACTGTTGGTTCTTTTTCTGTATCATCAAAATTCCACACGAGATCGACTGTTTCTTTTTCGATATCTGCTAGCATCTCTCCACTTAACTTGGATAATCTGGCTTCAGTATAACGCATCGCAGCAGGTGGATCACCGTCCATACTCCCGTTATTTCCGTGCATCTCGATCAGTACTTCCCGCAACTTCCAATCTTGGCTCATGCGGACCATCGCTTCATAAATACTGCTGTCACCATGAGGATGATAATTCCCCATGATATTTCCGACAGATTTTGCTGATTTACGGAATCCTTTGTCATACGTATTGCCATCTTTGTTCATGGCAAATAATATCCGGCGTTGTACTGGTTTCAATCCATCACGGATATCAGGCAGTGCACGTTCTTGGATAATATATTTGGAATAACGTCCGAAGCGGTCACCCATCACTTCTTCTAAAGTTAATTCTTGTACTTCTTGTCGATTTTCCATCAGGTGACCTCCTATTCTACTTCAAATAACTGATTGTCTTCGTTTTTATCTGCTCGTTCTTCATCTAACAATTCATTAGAAACCGAAGGAGAGATTTCAGCATCCTCTTTTTTATCTAAGATACTGCCATCTTCTTCCAACGTAAATTGTACGTGATTTTCGATCCATTTTCTTCGAGGTTCTACTTTGTCACCCATTAGTGTGGTTACTCGACGCTCAGCTTGCGCAGCATCGTCGATACGGACGCGGATCAACGTACGGGAAGTTGGATCCATCGTTGTTTCCCACAATTGTTCCGCATTCATCTCTCCAAGTCCTTTATATCGCTGTAGCATATATCCTTTGCCGACTTTTTTAATCATTGCTGCCAATTCGTCATCTGTCCACGCATATTCAATGACTTGCTTCTTCCCTTGTCCTTTGGATACTTTATATAAAGGCGGTAACGCGATATATACTTTCCCAGCTTCAATCAGCGGTTTCATATAACGATAAAAGAAAGTAAGCAGTAATACTTGAATATGAGCGCCGTCAGTATCTGCATCGGTCATGATAATTACTTTGTCGTAATTACAGTCTTCGATAGAAAATTCAGGGCCGACTCCTGCACCAATCGTATAGATCATCGTATTGATTTCTTCATTTTTCAAGATATCTTGCATTTTAGCTTTTTCGGTATTAATGACTTTTCCTCGTAAAGGTAGAATTGCTTGGAACTTTCTGTCTCTTCCTTGTTTAGCAGATCCGCCGGCAGAATCCCCTTCGACTAAATACAATTCATTTTTCTTAGGGTTTCGGGATTGTGCGGGTGTCAATTTTCCTGAAAGAAGAGATTCGCCTTTTTTACGCTTCTTCCCATTTCGGCTTTCTTCTCTGGCTTTACGTGCTGCTTCTCTCGCTTCTCTCGCTTTGATTGCTTTACGGACCAACATCTGGCTCATTTCGCTATTTTCCTGCAAATAAAAGCCCATTTGTTCACTGATGACGTTATCTACTACGGTACGAGCAACTGGCGTACCAAGTTTTTCTTTCGTTTGGCCTTCAAATTGCAGAAGATTTTCAGGTACACGGATAGAGAGAACAGCAGCTAATCCTTCTCTGAAATCACTACCTTCCAGATTCTTGTCCCGTTCTTTCAGCAAGCCGACTTTTCTCGCATATTCGTTATAAGATTTCGTCATTGCCGCTTTCATTCCAGCTTCATGGGTTCCACCATCTTTTGTTCGAACGTTATTGACAAACGATAAGACATTTTCTGAATACCCGTCATTGTATTGATAAGCGACCTCTACTTCGATGCCTTCTTTTTCTCCTGAAAAATAAACGACCGGTGTCAATGTATCTTTTTCTTCATTCAGGTAATCAACAAATTCTTTGATTCCTTCTTCATAATGGAAAACTTCCTTGACTGGTTCTTCTCCCCGAAGATCAGAAAGTGAGATTTTAACGCCTTTTAGAAGAAAGGCAGATTCTCTTAACCGTTCGGCTAAAATTTCATATGAAAATTTTGTTGTACTGAATATTGTATCGTCTGGTAAAAAATGGACAATCGTCCCGTTTGCTTTTTTTGTTTTTCCTATCTTTTTCAACGTACCGTCAGGTTTACCGCCGTTTTTAAATTTCTGCTGATACTCTACGCCATCTCTAACGATTGTTACAGTCAGCCATTTCGATAAGGCATTTACCACACTGGCTCCTACACCGTGAAGTCCACCAGAAGTTTTGTACCCTCCTTGGCCAAACTTTCCGCCAGCATGCAGCACAGTAAAAATCACTTCAACTGTTGGGATTCCGGAAGCATGCATCCCTACAGGCATCCCGCGTCCGCTATCTGCAACAGTTATACTATTGTCTTCATGGATGGTCACATCAATCTCACTGCCATATCCTGATAATGCTTCATCAACTGCATTATCGACGATTTCATAGACTAAATGATGCAAGCCTCGGCTGTCAGTGGATCCAATGTACATCCCTGGTCTTTTTCTAACTGCCTCTAATCCTTCCAATACTTGGATGGACGAGTCATTATATTCGTTGTTTACTTTTTTTGCCAAGGCAAACGCTCCTTCAATAATACTTTGCGGCAAAACCGCACCACGATTATCATACTAGAAAAGGTCGTGAAAAAAAAGAGGTTAGATGAGAAATCAATTTTAATTATCTCCTAACCGCTTTTTCGACATTCCTCTCTATCGATCATCTCTTCTTTGTGGTCATTTTTATTTTTGGTTTTCTTTCAACTTACCAAGTTCAATCTTGATACAGCGATCCATTACGATGTCTGTGCGTCCTGCTTTTCTTAGCATCTCATCTGCTTCTTCGTTTTCGATCCCTAGTTGTGCCCAAAACACTTTAGCATCGGTTTTCAAAAAATCAGCTGCTACTTCAGGTAAAAATTCGCTCCGTCTAAATACATCTACGATATCGATTGGATCATCGATTTCTGTTACATTCGCATAGACTTTCTCTCCTAGAATTTCTTCACCAGCCAATAATGGATTTACTGGTATGATTTTATATCCATTGTCTTGCAATACCTGTGCAACCATGTAACTTGTTCGCTCTGGTTTATTGCTCAAGCCTACGACGGCAATATTTTTTGCTTCTTTCAAATAGTTAAAAATCGTTTCTTGTGTTGGATTTTTTATAGACATTTCTGTCACCCCTTGCTTTTCTTTTTATTTCATCTATTATACTTGTATCTTTCATTTTTTCAATTGTTCCTGTTACCTATTCATGCTAAAATAAAGGATAGTTTTTAACTTGAGAGAGGGTAAAAAATGAAATTGATCTTATTACTTATTTTAGCATATCTTTTAGGTTCTATTCCTTCCGGTGTCTGGATCGGCAAATTGTTTTTCAAAAAAGATATCCGGCAACATGGGAGCGGTAATACTGGAACCACCAATACATTTCGGGTATTAGGCAAAACCGCCGGGATCGTTGTCCTTCTTATGGATATTTTAAAGGGTACATTGGCTACTTGTCTGCCGATGATTTTTCACCTTTCTGGGACTAACCCTCTTTGGTTTGGGGTATGTGCGATTCTTGGTCATACATTTCCGATATTTGCTGGGTTTAAAGGAGGAAAAGCTGTTGCGACAAGTGCAGGAATGCTTTTAGGATTCAATCCTGTATTTTTTGTTTATTCCTGTATCATTTTTATCGTTAGTCTATTTTGTACAAGTATGGTAAGTTTGAGCAGTATGATCAGTGCAGCGTTGATCACTTTATCCACGATTGTCCTTCCTTATGTAGCTCCTGTGATTTTGGCTAAGCCCAATTGGTTGCTGACGATCATTGCCTTTTTAGTCTCTTCCTTTATCTTCTATCGTCACAAAGACAATATCAAGCGTATCAGAAACCATACGGAAAGTCGAATCCCATTTGGTTTGAACAGCAGCAAGAAAAAATCCTGACACTTTTTCAGTCCAAAGAGATAAAACAGGAGTGTGACAAATCCATGTCACACTCCCTTTTTTCGAACAAACGATGTTCCAGAAGCTGACCACTTCTGCCACAACCTCTTATTACTTGATGTAGAATAGCTTTTTTACACCCTCTTACTTCACTGTGATCGAATATTTTGTCTTGAAGATTTCATGGGCACCTAGTTGATTGATTCCTACTTTTTCCATCAAGTTTCCACTGCTATTCACCGTGTCAGCAATTCCACACCATGGTTCGATACACACGAAAGGGGCTTCTTTTGGATAAGGAGACCAGATTCCTACATAAGGCATATCTTTATAGCTTAAAGTTATGCTATGGTAAGATTTTTCACTCCGAATGGCGTACGCATTTAATCCTCTTGTTTCAAAAACCAATGCATCTTGATCAAAAAGCTCCCGATTCAAAGCCAAATTCGTATTTGTTTGTCCTAACGTCTTTTGATCCATATCAATGAATGGGCCTTTCAAAGGCAGGCGTAATCTTGATTTCAATGGAGAAAATGCTAGATAAAAGTCTTCGAATGACAATCCTTCTTCAAGAGGTACATTGAAAGCAGGATGTCCACCGATAGAAAAGAACATTTCTTCTTCACCTGTATTTGCTACTTGGTAATGGACCGTGATACCGTCTCCTCCTAATTCATAACTAATCACTAATTCAAAATCAAAAGGATATTTTTCTAATGTCTCCGGTGTACTCCGCAAGATGAAACTAGCCATTTCTTGTCCATGTTCAATGACTTCAAAATCCATATCTCGGGCAAATCCATGTTGTCCCATTTGATATGTTTTCCCTTGGTAAACATACTGGTCATCTTTTAAGCGTCCAACAAAAGGGAATAAAACTGGTGCATGTCTACCCCAATACGCTGGATCACCTTGCCAGATATACTCTAAACCGTGTTCTTTTGATTTTAAACTGATCAATTCCGCACCGTGTTCAGCGATTTCAGCGATCAGCTGGTCATTTTGAATAATAACAGTCATTGCCATTCCTCCAACTTCGACTTACTTTTTAAAATGGGAAGGCTGGAGCAAACATCTATATCCGCCCCAGTCCCCTTGTTTCTAATAACTATGTTTTGCCAATTCGTCTTTAAAACGGGAATTCAATACTTTTAAATAAGTTCCCTTCATGCCTAACGAGCGAGATTCAATGATTCCAGCTGATTCCAATTTTCGTAAAGCATTGACGATCACAGAACGAGTGATTCCGATGCTATCGGCGATATTAGAAGCAGTCAAACGTCCTTCATCTCCATCCAATGCTTCAAAAATGGCTTGTACAGCCTTTAACTCGCTGTAAGACAATGTGTTGATTGCCATTTGAACAGCCGTTGCACTCCGTACATCAGCTTCGATACTTCGAGACTTCTGATAAAGGATCTGCATACCGACAACCGTAGCTCCATATTCTGCTAAGACGAGATCGTCATCTGCAAACGATTGTTCCATGCGAGATAAAATGATCGTCCCCAGACGTTCGCCAGCTCCAAAGATTGGAACGACAGTCGTCAAACCAAATGGGTATTTTTCTCTTGACTCTACCGGAAACGCAGTAATATCACTTGTAATCGGGATATTAGCTTCAGTTTTCATCAGCTGTGCCACTGTATCAGTGTAAGATTCAGGAAATTGTTTCTCAACAAACATTGTTTTGATTCGTTCATTATTCACATCGTGGCGTTCATTATAACCTAGTAATACTCCGTCACTTCCTATGATATAGGTGTTGCTGTCAAGAATACCACCTAATGTGACAGCCATTTTATCGTAAGGCAAATCTGCTTGCATGTCAAAAGTATTCTTTTGCTGCAAAAGTGTGTTTATCTTGCGGGTTTTCGTTAGCAAGTCTGTCATTGTCGTCCTCCGATTTTATAAAATATAGCGACTTAAATCTTCATTTGCCGCAATTGAGCCAAGTTTGTCATCAACGTATGCTTCTGTGATCGTTATTTCACCCATTTGCATATCTGGTGCTTCAAATAATAGGTCTTCTAATAGTTTTTCCAAAATAGTATGCAGTCTACGTGCACCGATATTATCTGTGTCACGATTGACATCGAAAGCAATTTGAGCGATCCGTTCAATTGCTTCTTTTGTAAATGTAACTGACACATTTTCTGTACCAATCAATGCTACATATTGTTTTATTAAAGCATTATTCGGTTCAGTCAGGATTTTCACAAAATCTTCAGCTGTCAAATCATCTAATTCTACCCGTATTGGGAAGCGTCCTTGAAGTTCTGGAATTAGATCACTTGGTTTAGACAAATGGAAAGCTCCTGAAGCAATGAATAGGACGTGATCTGTTTGGATGATCCCATATTTTGTGTTTACTTGTGAACCTTCGACAATTGGCAATATGTCTCTTTGGACGCCTTCTCTGGATACTTCTCCAGATTGCTGTGATTTAGAAGTAATCTTATCGATTTCGTCGATAAAGATAATCCCGCTTTCTTCTGCTAATTTGATTGCCTCGCTGTGGATATCAGCATCCTTGACTAGTTTTGCTGATTCTTCTTTGATTAATAACTCTAAAGCTTCTTTGACCGTTACCGTCCGTTCCACTTTTTTCTTCGGTGTTAAAGCACCTAACGTTTCATTTAGGTCGATCCCCATTTGCTCCAATCCATTGTTCATCATTGGTGCAGGTTTCTTTTGATCTTCGACTTCAATGGTTACTTCACGATTGTCCAGTAATCCCTTTTGTAGTTGTTCCAAAACTGTACGGCGGTTGATCCGAATATCTTCTGTCACTTCTTCTTGTGGTTCAGCGTTGTTTTGCTGACTAGCATTAAAAAGATTCATCATTTGTTCAAATTGATTAGTGGATTGTTTCTGTTCTTTTTTTATACCAGGCACTAAGATTTTTACCAAACGTTTTTCAGCATTTTTTTTAGCACTTGTGTATACACGGCTGTATTGCTCTTTTTCTACGATTTGGATCGCATTTTCTACTAAATCCCGGACCATTGATTCTACATCTCTTCCGACATAACCGACTTCAGTAAATTTTGTTGCTTCGACTTTGACAAATGGTGCATTGACGATTTTGGCCAAACGTCGCGCGATTTCTGTTTTACCGACCCCTGTAGGTCCGATCATCAGCATATTTTTGGGTGTAATATCTTGTTGCATTTTTTCATCTAACTGCAAACGGCGGTAGCGGTTACGCAAAGCGACGGCAACAGATTTTTTTGCTGCATGCTGTCCTACGATGTACTCGTCTAATTCACTTACGATTTGTCTTGGTGTTTGTTTCAATTCATACATATTTACTCACCTCTTACAGTTCTTCTACGATAATATTATGATTAGTAAAGATACAGATGTCTGCGGCAATATTTAACGCATTTTCTGCAATTTCTTTCGCACTCATGTCATTTTGAGCATAATTTTTCATTGCTCGGGCTGCGGCCAACGCAAAATTCCCGCCTGATCCGATAGCTAAGATGCCATCATCTGGCGTAATCACTTCTCCTGTACCTGAAACAAGAAGCATTTCTTTCTCATTCATTACGATCAGCATCGCTTCAAGTTTTTGCATAGATTGCTGTGTCCGCCATTCTTGAGCTAATTCAACAGCTGCACGTTGCAGATTTCCATTGTATTCGTTCAGTTTGCCTTCAAATTTTTCTTCTAAAGTAAATGCATCTGCGACACTTCCGGCGAAACCTACAACGACTTCGCCATTGTAGATACGTCGTACTTTCTTTGCTGTGCCTTTCATGACAACAGATTCACCCATTGTTACTTGGCCATCTCCAGCCATGGCAAATTTTCCGTCTTTTTCGACAGCACAGATTGTGGTTGAATGAAATGGTGATTCGACCATGTTTGTTTCCTCCTAAATTTGTTCTTTTCCTTATTTTACGCTCTTGGATGGAATGAACGATAGTTTTTTTGTAAACTTTCTTTTGTTACATGGGCATAGATCTGGGTAGTTGATAAATTGGCATGTCCTAACAATTCTTGGACTGTCCGCAAATCTGCCCCATTATTTAATAAATGAGTGGCGAATGTATGGCGCAGCATGTGGGGATGGATATCGCTATCCAAACTGCTTTTTTTGATCATCTGATTCAAGACATATTCAATACCAGTAGGCGTGATTGGTTTTCCATGATGATTCACAAAAACAATATCATGCTCTTCGTGATATTTTGTCATCAATACCTGACGGCCTTCTGTAAAATATTCTTGTAGAGCATCTTGGGCAAAAGAACCTAGAGGCGCGTATCTCTCCTTGTTTCCTTTACCATGAATCAACATGACCTCTGAATCAAAATCAATGTCTGATACCAACAGATTGCTACACTCGCTTAAACGGATACCAGATCCGTAAAGGACTTCCAGCAAAGCGCGGTTCCTCAAATCTAGAGGACTATCTCCTGCTACGCTGTCAAAAAGTGCTTGCATTTCATTTTCATAAAAAAAGCGTGGCAATCTCAAATTTTTCTTTTTGAGATGAACGTAAGAAAATGGATTTTCTTTTATCACTTCTTCTTTGAGAAGGTACTGATAAAACGAACGTAGGCTAGCTATCTTGCGACTGATAGAGTTTCTGCTATAGCTGGGGCGATGATCAGCTAATGCACTCAAATAGACACGAACCGTAAAGTATTCCGCCTTCAGCAGATCAGCGTCTCCAGATTCCTCCAAGAAATGTTTAAAATGGAGAATATCTTCTTCATATGCTTCTTTCGTTTTTTCTGAATATCCTCTTTCGACAATCAAATAACGCAAAAATTTTTGTTCCCACGTGGCTTCCGTCATTTTCTCACCTTCCTTTTGTCCCAGAGAATAATTTAGCACAGCGTCTACAAAAAGACAAATAAATTGTCAGAATTTAACCAATATTTCTAAGTTTGTTCACAATTAATGCAATTCCCCACATTTTGTTTGAGAAATCCTTAAGAAAAACGCAAGAAAAAGAGCGAGACTATCCGTCTCACCCTCTTCATCGAGTTTGCTCACTCATTTGGGACTGCTGTTTTTTCTAATTCTTTTTTTATTGTCTCATTAGCTTTTAAAGCGCGTTGGGCAATTGCTTCATATCTTGCTTTTTTGTCCCGAATGCGTTCCGGCAATTCAGGAAACAGACCGTAGTTGGCATTCATTGGTTGGAAATGTTTTCCTTCCGCATGAGTAATGTAATAAGCCATGCTTCCAATAGCTGTTTCTTGTGGAAACTCGACTGGTTCCATTTCTTTTGCTAAGCGTGCGGCATTGATTCCAGCAAGTAATCCGCTTGCTGCACTTTCAACATAGCCTTCTACACCAGTCATCTGACCTGCAAAGAACAAATCTTCGCGTTTCGTTGATTGATACGTCGGTTTCAGTAATTCTGGCGAATTCATAAAGCTATTTCGGTGCATAACACCATAGCGAACGAATTCAGCATTTTCCAATCCAGGAATCATCCGGAAAACACGTTTTTGCTCGCCCCATTTCAAGTGAGTTTGGAAGCCCACGATGTTGTATAAAGAAGCTGCAGCATTGTCTTGACGTAGCTGGATAACAGCATAAGGGCGTTTGCCAGTTTTAGGATCTTCCAATCCAACTGGTTTCATAGGACCAAAAAGCATTGTTTTGAATCCACGCTGTGCCATTACTTCGATTGGCATACATCCTTCAAAATATTTTTCTTTTTCAAAAGATTTAAGTTCTGCCACTTCGGCATTGATTAGTGCCTCATGGAAAGCTTTGAATTCCTCTTCTGTCATCGGACAGTTCAAGTAAGCTGCTTCTCCTTTGTCATAGCGGGACTTCAAATATACTTTATCCATATCGATCGTAGCTTTGTCTACGATCGGTGCAGCTGCGTCGTAGAAATAAAAACCATCTGAACCATTGAATGCTTTGATGCTTTCTGCCAATGGATGAGAAGTCAACGGTCCTGTTGCTACTACGGTGATTCCTTCTGGTATTTCAGTAATTTCTTCGTTTATCACTGTTACTAATGGATGCTCTTTGACTTTTCGGGTAATCGTTTCAGAAAAAGAATCTCGGTCAACAGCTAAAGCACCACCAGCTGGCACTGCTGTTTCATCTGCCGAAGTGATTACTACTGAATTCAATCGTCGCATTTCTTCTTTCAATAATCCTACTGCGTTAGCCAAACTGTTTCCTCTTAGTGAATTGGAACATACTAGTTCAGCAAAATTACTTGTGTGATGCGCCTCAGTCGATTTGACTGGACGCATTTCATATAAACGGACAGGTACTCCTGCTTGTGCGATCTGCCAAGCAGCTTCACTTCCGGCAAGTCCTGCTCCAACAACATTTACCATTTTCAATGAAAGAACCTCTTTTCTATTATTTTTGGATGTCTTCTTCGTAGTCTCCATTTACACAGACTACTTGTTTGCCACCTTTGACTTTCTTTTCGACCAGATATCCGTCACATTTTGGACAATTTCTGCCCACTGGTTTATCCCAAGAAGTGAATTCACATTCTGGGAAACGAGAACAACCGTAGAACAGTCTGTTTTTCTTAGATTTTCGTTCGATGACTTGCCCTTCATGACATACTGGACAAGTCACACCGATTTCTTTTACGATCGGTTTGGTATTCCGACAATCAGGAAAATTGCTACAAGCATAAAACTTCCCGTATTTCCCTAATTTTATCACCATCGGATGTCCACAGACATCACAATCGAATCCTGCTGGTTCATCTTTGATTTGGATTTTTTCGATTTTTTCTTCCGCATTCGTCAGTTCTTTTTCAAACGGTTTATAGAAACGATCGACTACTTTGACCCACGCTTCCGTGCCTTCTTCGATTTTATCCAAATCTCCTTCCATTTCTGCTGTGAAATGGATATCGACGATTTGAGGGAAGAATTCACAGATCAGCGAATTGACAATCTCTCCTAATTCTGTCGGCTCAAATCTTTTTTGTGTCAATTTTACATAGTAGCGTCTTTGGATCGTATCAAGTGTTGGTGCATAAGTGGAAGGTCGCCCTACCCCGTTTTCTTCTAGTGCACGAATCAACGTAGCCTCACTGAAACGTGCAGGTGGTTGAGTAAAATGCTGTTTTGGTTCAATATCAACAGATTGGACGACATCGCCTTCTTCAAGTTCTGGAAGAATATTTTCTTTCTCTTCTTTGCCGTCGTCTCTACCTTCCACATACACTTGCATGAATCCTTTGAATTTGATTTTTGAACCGTTCGCAATGAAGATCACACCATTTTGTTCTAATGTTACTTTCATTGTATCTAAAATAGCCGGCGTCATCTGACTAGCCACAAAACGTGACCAGATCAATGTATAAAGTTTCAATTGATCTTTATCTAAATATTGTTTGAGTTCTTCTGGTGTACGAAGCACACTCGTTGGACGCACAGCTTCATGGGCATCTTGTGCGCCTTGAGCATTTTTGATCTTTCGGTGATCATGTCTAGAAAATTCTTTTCCATACGTATCTTCAATAAATGCTGCGGCCTCTGCTTTTGCTGTATCGGCAATCCGGGTAGAATCAGTACGCATGTATGTAATCAAGCCGACTGTTCCTTGTTTACCCAAAGTGATTCCTTCATATAATTGTTGTGCTACCATCATGGTTTTTCTTGTTCGAAAGTTTAATTTACGGGCAGCTTCCTGTTGCAGGCTACTTGTAGTGAAAGGATTCGCAGGGTTTCTTTTGCGCTCTTTCTTTTCTACTTTTTTAACTTCGAAGTCTGTTCCATCAATTCTAGCAGTGACTTCTTTTACACTTTGTGCATCTGGTAATTTCTTTTTCTTACCGTCGATTCCCCAGAAATTTGCTTTGAATTTCTTGCGAGCTTTTTTAAAATTACCGTCGATGCTCCAATATTCTTCTGGAACAAATTCTCGGATCTCTTTTTCACGGTCAATAATAATTTTTAAAGCGACAGATTGGACACGTCCTGCACTTAACCCTTTCTTGACTTTGCGCCAAAGAATAGGGCTGATCGAATAACCAACGATTCTGTCTAAGGTACGACGTGCTTGCTGTGCATCTACTAAATCTACATCGATCGTTCTTGGTTCCTTAAAGGCTGCTTTGACTGCATCTTTTGTGATTTCATTGAAGACCACCCGATTTTTTTCTTTCAGATCCAACCCAAGTAGGTACGCTAAATGCCAAGCAATCGCTTCTCCTTCTCTATCCGGGTCACTTGCCAAGTAAACTTTTTGAGCTTTTTTTGCTGCGGCTTTCAGGCTTTTGATGACATCGCCTTTTCCGCGTATAGAAATATAATGGGGTTCATAATTGTTTTCAAAATCGATACCCATTTTACTTTTCGGTAAATCTCTTATATGGCCAACACTGGCCATTACTTTATAGTTTCGTCCAAGATATTTCTCAATCGTCTTGGCTTTTGCAGGTGATTCTACAATCACTAAATATTTATACGCCATTACTGAATGGACTCCTTTCCATTGTCGTGTTCCTACTATTAAAAGAGGATTCATACAAATCGTAGCTAATCATATCCATTCAGAAAACGTTTGTCAAGAAAAGCAAATGAAAAGTATGGTGTTATTCTTTAAATTCTGCCAAGATATCTTCACCCGAAACCGTGCAAACTGCACCGTCTTGGATCAAATGATGACATCCGGTAGAATGTTCTGTTAAAATATTTCCTGGAACAGAAAAAACTGTTCTTCCAAGATCCAATGCTTGCTGTGCTGTTATCAGAGAGCCGCTTTTTTTCTTGGCTTCAAAGACACATGTTCCTTTAGACAAAGCTGCGATAATACGATTTCTCATTGGAAAACGATGCTTTTTCGGGCCGGATTGAGGAGGATATTCACTCAAAAGAAGATGATCATTTGCAATCACCTCTTGCAGGTCACGATTTTCAGCAGGATAAACTTGCTCTATCCCTGTTCCAATGACCGCGATTGTCCGTCCACCATGAGAGATTGCTGCTTGGTGACTGTAGGTATCTATCCCTTTCGCGCAGCCGCTGACGATCACATATCCAGCTTCTACCACTGGTTTTAGTAAATAATACACTGTTTTTTTGGCTAAAGCAGAAGTACGTCTTCCACCAACAACGCTCAACATATTACAAGAAAGTAAAGACAAGTCACCACTGTAAAACAGGACAATTGGCGGATAGGTCAAGTGAAGCAACTGAGGGGGATAGTTGGGATCAAAGCAAGTAACAAACGACTGTTTCGATTGGATATTGTCCCAATTATTGTGAATTTCTTGCCAACTTGTACGGAACAGCTCCCGATGTGCGGTGATTTTTCCTATCTTAACGATGTCTTCAAATCCAATTTCTTTGTAAGGATACTGCATCATCCAGTTAGCAAGTGCCCATTTCCCTTGGCTACTGATTCCTTTTGCATAAGCAAGTTTCAATAAATTCTCTTCTATTTGATACATCATAAAACCGCCTTTCGTCTCTCTTTCTAATAAGATACGTAAAAGCGGCTGTTTTTTATTGTAAATATTTTTTTACAGGTGCAAAACTTTTGCGATGGATTGGCGTAATCCCTTGTCTTTCAAGTCCTTCTAAGTGTTCCTTTGTTCCATAGCCTGCATTATGCGAGAAACCATACCCAGGATAAAGCACGTCATATTCTTTCATCAATTGGTCTCGATATACTTTAGCAATGATACTTGCAGCCGCAATCGACACAGATCGTGCATCCCCTTTGATTATTTTTTCCTGCTGTATAGGCAAATCCAAGGTCATCGCATCGATCAACAAATAGCTTGGTGCAATAGACAAGTTTTCTACTGCTTGGATCATCGCCAATTTACTTGCTTCATAAATATTCACTTCATCGATTGCCTGCTGATCAATGATTCCGATCCCGATGGCCAAAGCTTTTTCTTGAATTTGTTGAGAAAGAAGTTCTCGTTTTTTCTCTGATAACTGTTTTGAATCATTCAGCCCTAATATGATCTCATTTTTCGGCAAGATAACTGCAGCTGCCACGACAGGTCCAGCTAACGGTCCTCTTCCTACTTCATCAATGCCGGCAATCCATTGGTGACCTTGTGCGTACCCTTGTTTTTCAAAGCAAAACATTTCTTCATATTTTTCCTTGATCAATGCCTCTTTTTTCAATCGTCGTTCAAAAGAAACTAGCGCTTGCTGTACGCCTTTGCGTGGATCGTTTCTCAATGATTCTAGTGTAGGATCATCTATTCTCTGTATGCTTTTCAATCGTTCTTTGATACTTTGGATGGATTCAGTCATCGCTTTTTTGCTCCATTTCTTCGCAACGATCCAATGTGTATCGACCAAGTTTTCCTTGACGGATATCATGCACGACTAGTTCGCTGCCGCGATCATAGTCTTCTTTATACCCACGTTTTGCTGTGATATCCATCAGCAATTCCGGTGCCAATTTTTCTTCTTGCTCGATTGGCAAACCATAACGATCGCTGATTCTTCCTGAATAATATCGGGCAAAAAAGTCCAATCCGTAAATCGCCAAATCATCTAAATGGACAAGTTGGTCTTTGATGGCGCCTGTCAGCGCTAGTTTTTTGCCGATTTCTTCATCTTCAAATTTAGGCCATAAAATCCCTGGTGTGTCTAACAATTCCAACTCGTTACCCAAACGAAGCCACTGCTGACCTTTTGTTACACCTGGTTTATTTCCTGTCTGAGCAATTTTTTTGCCTACTAGTCGATTCATCAACGTAGACTTTCCAACATTCGGAATACCCAACACCATTGCCCGAATAGCGCGAGGCTTGATCCCACGAGCAGCGTCTCTTGCTCGTTTTTCTTTCAACGCTTCTTTAGCTGCAGGTACTAGCCCTTTGATTCCTTTACTTTCTTGTGCCGTGATAGCTAACGCAAGGTGGCCTTGCTTACGAAAATATTCTTGCCACAGCTTTGTCTGTTGTGGATCTGCCAGATCCGCTTTATTCAACAAAACAAGCCGAGGCTTTTGCTGAATGATCTGATCTAGCATTGGATTACGAGAAGATAAAGGTAAACGTGCATCTACCAATTCAAATACGATGTCCACATATTTCATTTTTTCAGAAACTTCTCGTCGGGCTTTTGCCATGTGTCCTGGAAACCATTGGATGGTCATTGTTCTCTCCATTCCTTTCATATCGGAATATTCTCCAACTTTACTTGTTTTTTATTTTTCAATACATATTCACTTTTTCTATTATAAAAAAATCCTATCTATTAGTTAAGTGAAAGTGAACCAGTCCTCATTCTATCACATCTTCTCTTTTTTGATGATGTAAATTTTTTATTTTGATTTCTGTATACGAGCCTGATTTTTTGACAGCGTTTCCTAAATAAGAGATGATAGACGAACAAAGCAGAAAGGAGACGAAACAAATGAATAGTATGGTTTTTGTTAATTTTCCTGTTGCCGATGTCAATCGTTCCGTTGCTTTTTATGAAAAGCTTGGGTTTAAAAAAAATGAAGAATTCTCTACTGAAGAAGCTAGTTCAATGGTGTGGGATGACACTTTTTGGGTGATGCTCCTCTCTCATGATTTTTATAAAAAATTTATAAAAGATAAAGAAATAGCCGATAATAAAAAAACAAGTGGTGCTTTGATTTCGTTTAGCATGGACAACGCGGACAAAGTAAAAAAATTCGCTCAAATTGCAAAAGAAAATGGTGGTACTTTCCACGAAGTCGATATGGGAATACCTGAAGAAAAAATGTTTTCATTAGAAGTCCAAGATTTGGATGGAAACACATTAGAACCCGTATGGATGAAGATGTAAGCAGATAACGAAACTGACGTTTTTGTAACAAAAAAAATAGAGATGGGTGATACGATAAGTATTCTCCACCTCTATTTTTTTCGATCGTACAATTGCCTTTTTTACAGTTTATAAAAGCAGTCTTCTTCTCCTTTTATTAGTCGTTGGATGGTTACTTGTGTAAATCGCCAATGTGTCATGACACATTGGCGATTTTATGGTATCCTTTTCTTATTAACTGACAAAGGAGAGAATATTTTGAACACTTTGATTGCAAAAGACGTTTTTAGATTGCCTGAAATGAATGCAAGATTGTTATCGACCTCTGCCCTTTTATTAGGCCTTGATGTCATCTTATACAAGATAGCGATTGGTCCTGCTTATTTTCAAGTCACATTCGGATTTTTAAGTATGGCGCTTATGGGTTATCTATATGGGCCGATCTGGGCTGGTTTGCTTGAAATGTTGTCGAACACTTTGAATTTCACAATATTTGGTTCAGATACGTTTCAAGCTGCTTTTCTTATCACAGCATTCCTTGGTGGGTTTATCAATGGCTTATTTTTATATCATAAAAAGATAAATCTGCTTTCCGTCATCGCCGCCCAACTATTGATTATGATTCCAGTTAGCCTTTTTATCAATTCTTGGCTGATGTCTGTTTTATTTGGTGCAGATTTCAAAGTGATTTTTCTAGGTAGGGTTATCAGGAATATGATCCAGATTCCTATTCAAGTAACAGTCGTTTATTCATTTATCAAAGCTTTAGAGGCTAGAAAAATGTTTAAACGAGCTGTTTGATTTTATGTACTAAGGTAATATGCTGATTTTGGACCAAACGATAAAGAGGTTGTGACAAAAGAATGGTCACAACCTCTTTATTATTTCTCACTGGATCCATTTTATTTCATCAAGCGGATAATACACGAATCTTGCTTTACCTAAAATATCCGTTTTATTGATCGTACCAAATGAGCGGCTATCTTTTGAAACTCTTCGATTATCTCCAAGTACAAAGTAACTATCTTCGGGAAGCTTCGATTGTCCCGTCAGTTCTTGTAGTGTGAAGTCCGTCGTATAGGACGCATTTGCATGATCTGACTTCATGTTTTTAGTTAGATAAGGCTCCTTCACTACTTTTCCATTGATCTTCAATTGATCATTTTGGTAGCTAACATTTTCTCCTGGAAGCCCGATTACTCGTTTGATATAAATCGTCCCATCTGCTAATTGAAAAACAACAATATCAAATCGTCTGATCTCCGAAAATTTTTCCATCACAACCATGTCGCCTTGTTTCAAGACATTTTCCATTGAATTGCCTTCTACTGGTACAGGGATGAACAAAAATCCCCGCAACATGAACGCAATGAATACAGAAACAAGTAAGTATTTGAATATAAGCCAGAAGCGATCAATATAGCGTTGTTTTTTTGTCAATCTCTATCAATCCATCCCTTGTTTTTTCATTCTTTCTTTATTATAAGAAAAATAGCAAAAAAATGCGACTAGATAGCTGAAATAAAAATAATTCTTTCTATCAAACTGTTGGACAAAAAGCGCTTGGATCATAAATGGAAAGCCAATTTTTATAAGTCATGATTGTTCTCTAAATATTTTTCCCAGGCTTCGTCAAAAATATCCATGGATGGCAAATAGTCGACATTCAATTCTAGATAACTAGAAATTTCTTCGTAGCTAGAGCTGTGCTTAGGGAATTGGATATCTTTACCGGCTTCTGTAGCAAAAATAGATAAAGTATCGTGTACACCACCGCCTCGCAGTGTCATTAAATAGTGAAAAAAGCTTCGATTCACCCTTCGTTCCTCCAATTTTCTTCAATAAAGGCAGCCCGGCGTGCATGGTTTCTTTTAAAATTTTCAGGATGCTTTTTATAATACTCTTGATGGTCTTCTTCTGCTAGATAAAATGGTTGGGCTGGTTCGATTTTCGTAACGATTGGCTGTTCGAAACGTCCACTTTCAGCTAGCTGTTTCTTACTTTTTTCAGCAATGATCCGTTGTTCTTCTGTCAAATAAAAGATGACCGGACGGTAATTGTCGCCGCGATCCTCAAATTGTCCAAAAGCATCAGTCGGATCCGTTTGCTGCCAGTAAAGTTCTACTAACTGTTCATATGAAATCAATGTTGGATCATAGATAATCTCCACTGCTTCCGTATGTCCAGTCGTTTGGCTTTTTACTTGTTCATAAGTTGGATCTGGTACGTGTCCTCCAGTATATCCTGACATCACTGTATGAATACCAGGAAGCGTATCGAAAGGTTGGATCATACACCAGAAGCAGCCTCCTGCAAATATTGCTCGTTCCATTATTATTCCTCCTCTAATACTACTCATTTGATGTTTTATTGTTCTCTTTTGTTTTGCTTTCAGTACTGCTGTTGCTAGTTTTGTTTGTATTTGAGTTGTTTGAAGCATCAGAGGTATCTTTTGGCAAATATAGACTAAATCGGATGTCATCATTTACTAAGTCGATTTTATCTGCTTTAATATACATCCCGTTTTGCATTCGGAATTGATCCAATCTAAGCATGATAGTCAAATCATCTGTATTAACTTCGATCCAATCTGGCAATTTATAGTTTCTCTTGATCATATTCATCACATCTTTGATTGGCAAACTTAATGTTCCAATAGAAAGACTTCTAGCTTTTAGTTGGACATTTCCATTTTCCATCACATAAGGATCAAAATATAAATAGAAATTGATAGGAAAACCTAATACTTCGAAAGTACCATTGAGCAGTGCTTCATTTTCCAAATAGAATTTATATTCGATATCACTATCTTTTTGATACTCACTAAGGAAAAAACTAATGATTTGATTGACTTTTTCTTTATTTGAATTGATCGTGAGGACAGGATCGCCTTGCCTTTCCGTGAGGGCAGGTATTTCTGGGAGTTCTGGTTCCCGATTAGCAAAAATACGGCTACCTAAAAATACTGTCGAACCGAGTACTACCCCAAGAAGGATAAGAAAGGCGACTTTCCAGTAATTCGTTTTCTTTGCTTTGTTTGAAGTTGCTCCAGATCTTGTTTTCATATTTATTGATCGTCCTCCTTCTCTAGCCATTGGTTTTGTGTCTCGATCAGCTGATCTCTCACTGCATTTGCCATCAATTGATAACCTAAATTATTCGGATGGAAATGATCTTCTTCGTAAAGCACATTGTTTTTGATACCATTTAGATTTTCTGTCGTGCTAGTTGTTTGATCTGTGCCTTCTTCCGTGACACCTACTTCCTGATTCAATCCTTGATAAAGCAAATCGTTGATTGGGATAAAGTAGCAGTTCGGCATTTTTTTCGTTACCGTTTCTGTTCCTTTGTTCCAATTATTAACGATGGTCTGCATGTCAGTGATTTCAGGAAAGTTCAAATAAAATGGATTGTAGATGCCTAAAATATAAATTGGCGCGGTTTTATTGAGGGATCGAAATTCTTCCAATAGTTCTGTGACATTTTCCTGATAGTTTTTCAGCGGTTTTTTAAAGGAATTGACCGTTAACCCGAACAAATTATTTTGGATAACTTTCATCAAATCATTTCCGCCAACAGTCAGCGTGATAAAATCAGCTGTTTTGATATTGTTTCGAATTTCTTCTTTTGTTTTTACTCGCTTTAAGATCTGGTCACTTCGTTCACCATTTACACCATAATTTTCTGTTTCAACCGCAGTCAAATTATAACGGTCTTTTAGATCATTTGCGACAAGGGGAACGAAGCCTCCTTGTTTGGTTTGATCTCCTACTCCTTCAGTCAGCGAATCTCCGATAGCTATGTAGTGAAGTTTTTCTTTTTTATTTGGATCTTCTCTCACAGTAGTTACTGGTTTCATTAGAGGGCCAGCTTTCGGTATGGAAGCAGCTAGACCTGCATAGATGATGATCGCAATTAATAATGGGAACAAAACGAGGATCAAATGTCGTTTCGTTAATTTCATCTTTTCACCTCTTGTATTCGATTGGTCTAATGTTATCAAAAATTTTATCAAAAAGGTAGTCTTTATGAAAAAAGAAAATAATAATTTTCCTATTTTTACAAAGAAAAAGAGAATAAGCTAAAAGCCTTGCAGGCTGAGGGCTTATCCTCTTTTTGACTAGTCTACGTAATACATGATTGCAAACGCGTCTTTCCCAGTATGCGTAGCAATAACCGGATTCGTATGCAGTACAGGGATATGCATATCAGGAAACAATTCTTGCAGACCTTCTTTGAATTCTTGTGCCAATTCTTTTGCATCCGCATGTGAGATGCCGATTTGCCGCACATTTGGCAATTCTTTCAGTTCGTTTTTCAAATTATTGAACCATTTGTCAAACGTTTTCTTTCCTCGCCCCTTCGTTACAGGAATCAATTCAGAGTGGGCGAAATTCATCACCACGCGTATGTTCAAAACACTAGACAGTAAACCAGTCGTTCGGCTAATTCTTCCACCTTTTACCAAGTTGTCTAGTGTGGAAATTCCGATGTATAATTTTGTATGATCTTGTACTTTTTTGACTTCTTCAAGGATTTCCTCTACTGATTTACCTTCTTTTGCTAATTCAGCTGCTCGAATTACCTGAAACGATAATCCTTGGTCAGTGGTATCACTGTCGATAACCGTTACTTTCGTTTTTGTTAAATTACTAGCTTGTCTTGCTGCTTCTACTGTTCCACTCAAGCCTTTTGTCATGTGGATCGAAATCACTTCACTGCCGTCTTCTCCTAACTCATCATACATTGAGATGAATTCTCCAATCGGTGGTTGGCTGGTTTTTGGCAGATTTTTTGCTTTCGCCATCATTTCCATAAATCTTTCACCGTCTAATTGGTCATCATCCGGATATACTGTTCCATCGATCATGATGGATAGCGGCATGACACGAATGCCTAAAGCGTCGCGTATGTTTTTTTCCATCGTACATGAAGAATCTGTTACGATTTTTACGTTTGTCATTATTTTCTCTCTCTTTCTTTAACAAGATGCCTTATTCATGTTAAACTACATGTAAGACAATTTCTATTTTTAGTATAACAGACAAATAATGATTTTTCATTAATTACACCTAGTAAAGGAGCCGTTTTCATGGAAAAAACGAAATTTAATCGAACGTATGAAATATTAAATGAAGTGTTTAATGCAATCACCCATGGAATTGGGACTGGATTGAGTATCGCAGGACTAGTGATTCTTTTGATAAAGGGTGCCCACTTGCATTCCTCTCTCCATATTGTCTCTTATGCTATCTATGGATCGATGATGATTCTTTTATTTTTAACGTCTACGTTGTTTCATTCATTGATTTTTACAAAAGCAAAAAAGGTGTTCCAAGTATTCGATCATAGTTCGATTTTTCTTTTGATTGCAGGAAGTTATACTCCTTTTTGTTTGCTGAGTATCCGAGGATGGCTAGGTTGGACTTTATTTGTATTGATCTGGTTGTTTGCGATTCTTGGCATTATATATAAAGCGTTGACGTTGCATAAACGCGAGAGAGTATCAAAAGTATCTACGATCATCTATATTTTTATGGGGTGGCTCTGTGTCGTGGCTGCTGTTCCTCTTTATCATTCTCTTGGAATGACTGGTGTTATTTTGATGGTGGCAGGCGGCCTTTCTTACACGATAGGCGCATTCTTTTATAGTTTGAATTCTATCCGCTATATGCATGTTGTTTGGCATTTGTTTGTTATGTTAGGTGCAGGTTTTATGTACTTCTCTGTTTTATTCTTTACTTAATAAAAAAGCTATTGATGGGTCAGCTCTAATAAAAGCTGTTCCATCAATAGTTTTTTTTATCGTCTATTCGCCTGTCCCTTTTTTTAAAGGATTCTCATTACGCTGATAGGTTTCAAATTGATGCGGGTAACGATTTTTTTCATCTATTTCTCCTTGACTCGTATTGATCAATGACCAATCAGACCAGTCAACAGGTGGAAAATAAGCATCTCCATCAAATACATGATGGATGACTGTCCGGTATAATATCGTACAAAATGGTAGAAATTCTTGATAAACAGCTGAACCTCCAGCGATGAAAAAAATACCGTCTGTTTCTTTTTCCAAGGCAAGCACTTCTTCTACACTATGCATAACATGCACGCCTTCTGCTGTATAGGAAGGATCTCTAGTCAAAACAATCGTTTGACGATTCGGCAACGGACGGCTGCCCATCCCTTCGAAAGTTTTACGTCCCATCACTAATGTATTTGCTTCTGTCATTTGTTTAAAGAATTTCAGATCATTTGGCAAACGCCAAGGAAGACGGTCTTCTTTTCCAATCAATCCGTTTTCGTCCTGTGCCCAAATTGCAGCTAACATTTTCTCATCCTTTCTGATTTTAAACAGCGATAGGCGCTTTGATCGTTGGATGTGGGTCATATCCTTCTAACTGGATATCTTCCATCTCAAAATCAAATACTGACTGCTTTTCCTGATTCAAAGCTAAAGTTGGAAATGCGCGTACTTCTCGGCTTAATTGTTCTTTCATTTGTTCGATATGGTTGATATAAAGATGAGCATCTCCTAATGTATGAACAAATTCTCCCACCTCTAAACCTGTTTCATGTGCAATCAAGTGAGTCAGCAACGCATAACTTGCAATATTGAACGGAACACCTAGAAAGACATCCCCGCTACGTTGATACAATTGGCAGCTTAACCGTCCCTCTTGCACATAAAATTGAAACATCGTATGGCAAGGAGGCAAAGCCATGCTAGGAACATCTTCTGGATTCCATGCAGAGACAATCAATCTTCTAGAATCAGGTGTCTTTTTGATTGCTTCAATCACTTCTTTGATTTGATCGATAAAACCGCCGTCTTTTGTCTCCCAATGCCGCCATTGATAACCGTAGATGTGACCAAGATCACCGTATTTCTCAGCAAAGGAATCATCTGTTAGGATCTTTTCGCAAAAAAGTTTGCTCTGCTTTTTGTATTCTTCATTGAATTCAGGATCTGCCAAACTTCTATGTCCAAAATCAGTCATATCTGGTCCGTTATAATCTGTACTTTTGATATAGCGTTCAAATGCCCACTCATCCCAAATATGGTTTTTATTTTGTAATAGATAGCGGATGTTCGTATCTCCTTTTAAAAACCAAAGCAGTTCGCTTTTGATCAAGCCAAAAGGTACTCGTTTCGTTGTTAACAAAGGAAACCCTTTTTGCAGATCAAACCGCATTTGGTACCCGAATAAACTTAACGTACCCGTTCCCGTTCTGTCTTCTTTACGATGTCCTTCTTCCAACAATTTTCTTCCTAAGTCAAGATACGCTTGTTCCATCCCTTTTCCTCCTAATCTTCTGCCCATTCACTCAAATATTCCCAACGTGCCATTTTTTCTTCAAGTTGTGCTTCTGTCTCAGATACGTCGTTTTGCAATTCCTGTAACCGAGTGAAATCATCACCTTGATGATTCATCTCTTCTTGGAGCAATGAGATTTTTTCTTCAAGTTCTGCAATATCCTCTTCAATCGTTTCCCATTCTTTTTGCTCCATATAAGATAATTTTTTCTTTCCAGCAGGTTCCTTGCTCTGTGTTTTTGGCTTCACTTTTTCAGCAGGCTGCTGGAGTTCTTTTTGCTTCAGCAAATAACTGGACATGTTTCCATAATAAAGTTCTTGTTTTCCGTTTCCTTGGAATACCAATAGCTTATCTGCTACCTTATCCAAGAAATAACGGTCATGGGAAACAGTGATCACAGCACCTGGGAAACTTCTGAAATAGTCTTCCAAAATCGTCAATGTTGCTATGTCCAAATCATTGGTCGGTTCATCCAATAATAACACATTGGGTTGTTGGATCAGCAGTTTCAACAAAAACAATCGCCGTTTTTCTCCGCCTGAAAGTTTGCCAATCAGTGTCCCATGCATAAATCTCGGAAATAAAAATCGTTCAAGTAATTCTGCTACCCCGATTTGACTGCCATCAGCCGTTTTTGCTTCTTCAGCAGCTTCTTGCAAGTAAGCAATCATCCGTTTATCTGGTGCCATTTCTTCATTTTCTTGTGTATAATACGCAAGCCGAACCGTTTCACCGATAGAAATTGTACCGCTATCCAGAGGAATTCTGCCAGCTAGAATATTAAGCAATGTCGATTTCCCTGCCCCATTTTTACCAGTAATTCCTAGCCTTTCCCGAGATTGGATCAGCAAATCTAAATGTTCTAGCAGTGTTTGGTCATTTATACGGTAACTGCCATCTTTGATTTCCAGTACTTTTTTTCCTAAACGTTGTGTCGCTAGATTCAATTCTAAGTCATCTTCTTGGTTTACTTGATATAAATTCTCCTTTAGATCTTCGAAACGGTTGATTCGTGCTTGCTGCTTGGTACCGCGAGCCTGCACTCCTGCCCTCATCCATGCTAGTTCTTGCTTATAAAGCCGCTTGCGCTTTTCTTCTTGTTCTACTTCTACACGATCACGTTCTGCTTTTTCTAAGACGTAAGCTTCATAATTTCCTTTGTACTCGTATAATTTCCCAAATGAAAGTTCGAAGATCCGGTTTGCTACTCTATCTAGAAAATACCGATCGTGGGTAACCATCAATAGGGCGCCACGGTATTGTTTCAAATAGTTTTCCAACCACTCGATCGCTTGATAATCCAAATGGTTTGTTGGCTCGTCTAGTAATAGTAAATCGGGTTCATCAATCAGCACTTGAGCTAAACTAACTCGTTTTTTCTGTCCACCCGATAGCGTATTTATTTTTTTATCTAATTCACTGATTCCTAATTTTTGCAAAATAATCTTCGCATTGGTATCTGTGGTCCAAGCATCTTCTTTATTCATTTGTTCTTCTGCTTTAGCATAACGTTTTTGCACATTAGGGTCTTCTCCATTTTCCCCTAGTTCGATCAATGCTTCCTCATATGCTCGAACAGTTTGGATCAAGGGACTGTTTCCCTGAAAGACTGCTTGGAGAACAGTTAGTTCATCAGAAAATTCAGCTGCTTGAGAAAGATAACCTATACGGTAATCAGTTGGATAAAACACTGTTTGCCGATCGCCATCGCCGCTATCGATACCAGCAATAATATTTAAGAGACTTGTTTTACCCGTCCCGTTCGTCCCAATCAACCCGATACGGTCTTTTTCGTGGATCAAAAAAGAAATCTGGTCAAACAAATCTTTTTCACCATAAGTTTTTTTGAGGTCAGTTACTTTTAATTCTTTCAACGTGTTCCCTCCTTATCTTGGATATTGTATCATAAAAATAGTGAACTTCAGGAAAATTTTTTTCGAATTTGTTCTTTTTGTGTTCCAAAAAAAGAACAGAACCGATCCGATCCTGTTCTGACATGTTTTGTTTTTATCGTTCTTGAAAATCTATTTTTTTATTTCGTTGCGCTCGATTTTTTTGACTTTGCTCGAAACGCAAATCGGAAAGAAAAGTTATCTGACGGTTTGTTCATCGTATAAGATTCTAACAAATTGATATTCCTACGGTAGCTATTCGCAGAAAACGTCGTGATTTTCTCAGCAACTTCGTATTCATCGATGATTTTTCTTTCAAGATAATAACCTCTCAGCATTTTTTTCGTAAACAGGCTATCTTGCTGGATCATCCACGAAGAAATCAAATTCCCCGAGCTCATTTTTATTCCCTCAAGTTTGCGTTGCTGGATAAAAAATTGAAGCATCGTTTCATCATAAATATCAGTCAAGTTATCTAAACTTTCAATAATCAATTGGGTATTTTTTTGATATGTCTCCCTGATTTCTTGGATATCTTCATCACTAATAAATGTCTGACGATCCGCATACCTTCTTTGCCAAAACATTTTGGGGTGGAGAACGATTCGCATCAACCTACGGACAACAATGAACCAAAAGCCGATAAAAGATAAAAATTGACTGGTGATCGAATGTTCGAACCGGGAAAGAAAACGGGAATAAAAGCGATAACCATTAGAAGAAAGTTTACCCGAGCGATAACTTTCATCTAATCCGTCGCGTTCAATCGACAAAATCAGCGCTTGTATTTCTTGTACTTCTTGCTTTTCATCATCGGTTAAATCTTCCAAGTACAGATCACGTATCCGTTCCTGGTAATTTTCTATCACTGCTTCAGTGGCTAAAAATTCTTTTGTATCACGATCAATTTCCTTTATTTCTTTTCGCAAAACTTCAACGACCTCTTCTAAGATCATCAAAGCATTCAAATCCGTACTTTTCGCTTCCTCTGTTTCCGTCAGCATAGGCAAGACAATGATCCCTATGACCAAAGTCACTAAGATGACACCGGCCGTCAGAAACAAAAGTAAAGATCGCTGGTAAAACATCATATTATTGATCGAAAAGGGCAAAATAAAGATCGTAGCCAAACTGACTGTTCCCTTTACACCGCCAAATGTCAAAATCAAGATCTCGTTCAACTGTTTTTTGAACTTTTTACTGCCATCTTTGAATACATAAAAAAGACTGATGGAAATGAATCTAATCACAAAAAGCATAATAGAGATCAATACGATAATTGCTAACAAAAGACCGTTTGGATATAAACCGTCGCCCCATACCGGCGAGAATACTTGTGTCAGTTCGATTCCTAAGAATATAAACACTAATGCATTCAGTGTAAAAGCAATAGTTGTCCATGTACTGTGGGACAAACTCGATAACTCTGCATCAAACACGGTGATTCTCCTAAAACCAGAAGCTTGGAGAATACCTGCTGCTACTGCAGCAATGATCCCAGATACATCAAATGCCTCTGCCAATACATAGGCTAGAAAAGGAAGCAAAAGTTCGATCAGCAGATACCCTGTGACATCTTGTGCCGATGCTTTTTCAATCAAATGGATTATTTTTTGTTTGAACCAGACAAGCAAAAAACCGATCAAAGCTCCACCAATACTGGAGACCACTAAACTCATCCCAGCATTTACTGCGGAAAAAGAACCGGTGATCAGCGCACCAAGAGCAAACTGGAAGGCAGTAACACCAGATGCGTCATTCAACAGGCCTTCTCCTTCTAAAATATGCATTGCTTTTTTAGGGATATTCACCCGTCCAGAAAGCGAACTGACTGCTACCGCATCTGTCGGACCTAACGCTGCTCCAAAAGCAAAGCAGGCAGCAAGAGGGACACTTGGCAACAGGAATGACAACGTCGCACCTACGCCGACAAGGGTCAAAATGACTCCGCCAAATGCCAAGAACAGGATCGTCCCGAAATTTTTGAGAATCGAAGAAATATCTGCTTTTTCTCCTTCTCTAAATAACAATGGTGCAATGATCATAACCAAGAACAATTCAGGTTCAAAATCAACTGATTGTCCCCACTCTGTCAGACCTAATACCACTCCAAGGAAAATTTGGATCAGTGGAGCTGGGATCATTGGCAAAATGCGGCTAGCTATGTTCGATAAGGTGATCGTTACTGCAAATACAATAACTAACTCAGCAAATTCCATCGTCCATCCCCTTTATTTTTTATTTTGTGTAAGCATTTTTAAAAATTGTTCTTTTTTCTTTAAAATTTTGGTTTCAACTACTTCAACTTGTGTTTGATTTCCCTCTAATTCACACTGTACACGTTTTGACTCCAAACGAAGCAGATCATGTTTCAGACGTTCCAACTGACGATACATCAATATATTTCTTTTACGCAATTTACAAAGTATTTGACGGCGGTCATCCATCGAAAGGGCGCCATAGCGATCATGCAACAGTTTTTTTTGTTGTTCAAAACTTTCTCTCATTTTCTAGATCTCCTATACACAAACTTCCATCATTATAGCAAAGTTCTCTTTGAATGAAAAATATTTCATTGTTTCATCGTTTATTGCTAGTTAGAAATTTCCATAAATTTTTCAACGCCTCATTCTATTCCAAATAGTCTCAGATATCAAGTAAAACTTAAGAAAGATAAAAGTTTCTAACAAAAATAATATTCGTTTTTTTATCATATCCTCCTTGTTCCTTTGTCATAACAAAAAAAAGACTGTGACAAAAATCTTGTCACAGCCCCTTATTCTGAATAAATGGTGTTCTAGAGACAGCCTATCAGCCATAAGGCACGATTTTGTAAAATATGAGAAGCTATTTTTCAACATCACTTCTTATCGCTCCTGCGGTTACTCGTCGCAATTTTTTTGTTAGAGTTTTCATCATCGCTCAAGGCTGAATGTCTCTTTCACAACCTCATTTTTGCGTAAAATCAATTTATTCGAAAAATTCTCCGTATACATCTTCTACACGTTGGTCTGGGTTGATTACGATGTACAAGTTACCTGTTTTTTCGCTGATTTTTGTAGATTGGTATTGGTTGTCTAATCCTTCTGTTCCTTTATCTAGATATGGGAAGTATACAAGATCAGGTGTTCCATTGCGATAAAGGATTTCCATTCGTTCGATATCTTCGTATTTCAATGCACGATTAAACATGCCCATTTCCAGTCCACCTAAGTTGATATCATGTGTCGCAACTGCGTCCCCTTCATGGAAGATTTCGATTTTAAATCCGGCACATGGATGGATTTCAACAAATTCACTGCCGTTGATCCGTCCAAAACTTGTTGTGATTTGTTTGATCCAAAGATCGCCGATGTGGCGGCGGTTAATCGTCCATGTTTCTCCATTTCTAAAATAAAATTTTAGCGCTGTCATTTCTTTACTCATTAAAAAGACTCCTTTATGATGTAATTTATTCTTGTACTTCCTCAGTTTAGCACAAATTTATGTAAGTGGTCACATTTTATGTTTTTTCTTCTAATGACGTATCTGCCCAGTTTAAGTAGCTAGCCAAGCTGAGCAGATACAGTCTAGCGTTTTTTAAATCAATTTTTCTTTCGATAAAAAATCCAAAACCTGTTTTTTATCATTTTCTATTCTTTGTTCTACGACAGCTTTTTCAGCTGATTGCAAAGCTTCACTAACCCACTTGCCAGGTTTTTTTCCACTTTCTTCCAGCAAGATTTTACCATCTACAGCTAATTCGCTTAATGACTTGATAGGTAAACGATCATAGGATTCTTCTACGACATCCATCTGTGGTGTTTCATCAAAATAAGTCATCAATTCTTCTACTTGCAATGCATGCTCTTTGCCTAAGAAGTATAATTCAAACGGTTCTAAAACTCCAGTTTCTCGTTGACGCAGTCCTTGAACAAGTGCTTGGACATCCTTGATCATTTGATTGGAACACTTCCACGATTTCAAAAAGGAGCGGATTTCATTTTCTTTTAGATCCAGTTGACTGATTAATAATGTCCATGCTTGACTCTCTTCTTTCAATGGAACGGAAGGTAATTCAGCAAAACGTAAAAGTGCTTCACCTTCTTCTCTCAAACCAGGGCAGCAAATATAACATTCTGTTTCAATGAATGCATGGATTCCTGCAGACCGTTCATTTCCCAAAAGCATCTTGATGAATTCCACATTTATACGTTCTACAGATATTTTGCTTAATAGCTCGTGGTTTTCTTTGATGGCGTAGAAGGTTTCTTCCTCTAATTTGAATCCTAATTGACTGACAAAACGCAACCCGCGCATCATTCGCAAGGCATCTTCATGGAACCGCTCATGAGGATTGCCTACAGCTCGCAAGATTTGTTCTTCTAAATCTTGCAGACCATCGAACAAATCGATGATTTCGCCGTCTTCTTTCAAAGCAAAGGCATTGATTGTGAAATCTCTTCGTTTTAAGTCTTCTTCCAACGAACGAACGAATTCTACATGATCTGGTCTGCGGTAGTCCTGATAAGTTGATTCCGTCCGAAATGTGGTGATTTCATATTGTTCATCGTTTTCTAATACCAATACAGTCCCGTGTTCGATCCCGATATCTATCGTTTTTGGAAAAAGCTGTTTGATTTCTTCTGGAAATGCGCTTGTTGCGATATCCACATCATGGATCGGCTGGTTCAGCAAGATATCACGAACACTTCCACCTACAAAATAAGCTTCATATCCTGCATTTTCTAATTTTTTCAGAACTGGAATTGCCTTTTGGTATTCCAGAGGTAATTGTTTTAATTTCATTTTTCCAACCTTTCCTGTGTGTTTCTTGTACTGAGATAAGTACTCAGTTGCATGATGCCTGATTGATACGTCCGTTTTAGCGGCTTCAAAGCACAACCCACTTCATCTTTTTTACTTATCCTTCCGTTCAAAGCGGTTATGGTCTCTGTGATTGAATTTTTCCATATTTTTTTCAAAAACATCAGTTAAGTCGATATTCAATGAATTAGCCATGATCATCGTAACGAATAAAACATCTCCAAGTTCTTCTGCTACCGAGTTATCTGGTTCCGAAGCTTTTTTGCTTTTTTCTCCATAAGTGTGGTTGACTTCTCTGGCCAATTCACCTACTTCTTCCGTTAATCGAGCCAGCTGAGCTAATGGAGAGAAATACCCGACCTTGAATTGTTGGATATATCCATCTACTTCCTGCTGCATACTGTATAAAGAACGTTTTTCATCCATCTTTTTCCCTCCAAAACTATCTTACCAAAACTTTAACGCAAATCCTAGATAAGAGCAATTGAGAAAATCGAATTTCCATGCTACATTTAGGAAGGATTTTCTAAATAGAGATTCTGTGAAAATACATAATTGAAAGCTGGGATTCATATGGCCACACGGAAAACAGTAAAAGAAGTACTTTTTATTATTATAGGAACGAGTATTTACGCATTTGGACTTGTTTATTTGAACATCGCTAATCACTTAGCAGAAGGGGGCGTCTCAGGGATCACCTTGATCTTGAGAGCTTTATTCGGAATTGATCCAGCTTATACGACTTTATTAATCAATATCCCGTTGATTTTACTAGGGGGAAAGATCCTCGGAAAACGTTCTTTAGCCTACACTGTTCTAGGTACACTCTCTTTGTCATTCTTTTTATGGATCTGGCAACGGGTTCCGCTAGAAATCAATTTACAGCATGATCTACTGATCGTTTCTCTACTTGCGGGTTTGGTTGCAGGGGTAGGAAGCGGGATCGTCTATCGGATGGGTGGAACAACAGGCGGAAGCGATATTATCGCTCGGATTTTAGAACAAAATTACGGCATCTCCATGGGGCGTTCTCTATTGGCATTCGATATCATCGTCTTGCTTGCTTCCTTAACCTATATCGACTTGAAACGCATGATGTATACATTGATCGTTTCCTATGTTTTCAGTCGCGTAATTGATTCAATCTTGGATGGTGGGTATTCTGCAAAAGGTCTGCTTGTCGTCTCTAACAAAAGCGAAGAAATTGCACCGCTGCTGATGACCGGTCTGCAAAGAGGTGTCACCTTCCTCTCTGGCGAAGGCGCATTCTCTGGAAATTCAAAAAAGATCATCTACATGGTCGTTAGTTCTAGTGAATTAACGGAAGCCAAGAGAATTGTCCACGAGATTGACGAAAAAGCTTTTCTGTCGATCATTAATGTGCATGAAGTTGAAGGGCAAGGGTTTACCTATTTGAAGCCACAAACAAGATTACTGAAAAAACGATAAAAAAGACAAGGGGTAGCTGTGAGGAAAGATTCCAAATCCAGCTGCTCCTTGTCTTTTTTGGTATGATTCATTTTTAGCTAATTATTATGTTCACTTACTCGATTATTTTTCTTTTGCGTCTGCAAAAGGATTTTTCGGTTGACTTCATCAGACAATTTCAAAAATGCATCCCTGTCTCCATCTTCTAGCGCTTGATCGATTTGAGCATAAAGCATATTTAGTTTTGCTGCTTCTTCTTTTTCTTGAAAATATCGCTCGATCAATTCAGTATCTTCTTCACTGACAGAAGCATCCCAAGAAGAAAATGGATTATCTTCTAAGATCGATAGATATTCTCTTGTCTGCCAAGCATTCTCAAATAGACATTCCACATATAAGGGTTTCTTCCAATTCAATCGGATCTCATGAAAAATCTGATCTGTATCCGTAAATTCTTTTCCCTGCAAAAACAATTTCATTGGTTCCCCTTCAACAGATAGATCACTGATTTGCAGACCTCGATCCGCAAAATTTGCCCCTTCTACAAAGTGGACATTACTTAAAATCGCTTCATGATTGGCAAGATAATTCAAGACCCAAAAAACTTCTCTTCGGCTAAAAGATACATGATTGACCATCCACGTTAAAAAATTCTTCTTTTCCCGTACATCAATTAGCATTTTTCTCACCTCTCTGTTAGATCATCTAATAATGACAGTGCCTCCATATCTCCTGGTTCAAGTTTTAAATAATGAGTCAATAATTCTTGCGCTCTTTTTAGCTGTCCTTCTTCTCTTAAGAAAAAGGCATATTCTTTCAAGAAATCTGGTTCATGAGATAGTTCATGATAAGCTTGTTCATAGTGTACAGCTGCAACTGTGAAGTCTTCTAATTCATTATAAGCATGCGCTAGATTCCATTCTGCATACGGATTAGCAGTTTCTTCCATCTGATTGATCACTTGTATCACATCTTCATATCTTTCATCATCCAAGTAAAGATTGCTTAAAGTAAGTAATGTTTCATCTTGTTTGTCTCCTACTTCTAAAGCTTTCAGCAAGAGTTCCTCTGCTCGCTGTTTGTCGTGGAGACGAAAAGCATTTTCAGAGGCTAGATGATAAAGTTCAACTTGGTAAGGATTTTCTTTGATTCCTTCTTCTAACACTGTTTGCGCTTCTTCAACCATTTCTTCTTCTTGAAGAGCTTGTCCTAGATATAGATATAACGATTGATAATGCGGATTGACTTCTCGAAGTTCTTCCAGATAGTTGATTGCCTGCTGATTTTCTTTTAATTGGAGATTCGTAAAGGCTAGCTGAAACAGTCGATCATCTGTCTTTTCTTCTTTCAATGCTTCTTCTAAAGGTGCGATAGCTGCTTCAAATTCACCTTGCATGCTTAAGGATTGCCCTAAACGTTCTTGCATCGAGATTCCTGACATCTCGTTTATCCCACTTGCCAACAATGTTTCATAAATCACTGCTGCCTCTTTGAAACGATCGACTGAAAAATACAATTCAGCTAGTGCAAACTGGATCAACGGTTCATCCGGTAGCAACCCTGCCGCTTCTTTCAATTTTGCTTCACTTACTTCAGGAATCCCGATGACTTGGTACAAATCAGCTATCGCCAATAAGCTTTGCGGATAGTAATCACTTTCCTTATCCACTTTTTCCAAGTATTCAAAAGCTAGGTCAATCTCATTGTCTTCGATTGCAATTTCTGCTAGGGGGATGTTTAGTCCGTCATTTTCTGGATATTGGTTGATTAATTGTTCAAAAATCTGTTTTGCTTCGATCAAAAAGCCAATAGCTAGCAATTCTTCCCCTAGTTCAGCTAATATATCTGCTGGATCTTCTTTTAATGCTTTTTCTAAAAAGAGTTGTGCTTGTGCCAGATCTTCATCTGATAAAGCTTGCAACATTTTTTCGCTATTTGTATTCATTTCAATTCCCTCTTATCTCGCTGACGATTTGTTGAAATACCGTCATTGTTCTCAACAATTCTTTTTCGTTTGGTCGTTGGTATCCGTCTATTATACCTATTTTTTCTAAAACAAGTATTTTTTTGCTTTTTCCTGCCAAGAAAAGGACTTTTTCCAAATACTCCATCTTTGAAATCTGTTCTAACCATTGGATAGGATAGCCAAGCAAGTCTAGCCATACAAAAAAATTTTTTAGTTGGAAATCAAAAGGATAGGCTTGGAGATTCCACACGAAATGAAACATCATCCCTAAAAATTTTTTCATACTAGCAGAAAGCAAGTGCCCATTTTCAGTCAGATAAAAAGCTTGTTCAAACAGTTTACCATAATTTGACAGATTTTCTGCCTCTAATTGATAAAAATAAATCATTTCTTCGATCATCCCGGCAAATGGCCGGGTCGTTAATTGCTTTTTATTTGGATAGTTTTTATACAAATTTTGTAAAAAACGGTGATCACAAATCATTCCGCAACAGATAAAAGTCAAAAAGTCAATCTGTTTTCCGTCCACTTGCCGCTCGCTGATCGTTTGATCATAAACGATGCGTTCTGGCATGTTGATGGTTTGCAGCACGACACGATTCGGTAGCTGCAAAATCGTTCGCTGTGGAGTTAATGCTCGGCTCAGCGAACGGATCGACACAGGAATCAGCCAAAGTGATGAATCAAGGATTGTATGTTTTTGAAAAAAACCTGCCAGATCCATGATCCCTTCATTTCCAAATCCGATAACAAACATGGATTGATTTTCGGGATAGCGTTTGGTGAAATCAAGCAAATTCTTCAATTCTGTTAAATGATTGCATTGAGTATTGGCACAAATGTACCAGTCATTATTTGCCTGATTTGCAAATAATGGGTTAATCTTATCTGCAAACAAATCATAATAACGCTGATTTGTTAAAAACAAGATGGGTTGATCGATTGAAAGTGCTCTTAGTTGATTGACAAGCGTTTCTCCGTAGAACACTTTCGTCAATGCTTCTTCTACTTGATAATCAAGTTCCATGCGCATCCCTCCTCTTCTTATTTTTATTTTACCATTAGTAAGCAAAATCTAGAAAAGATAAGGGCAAAGTCCACCTCTTAACTTGGAAATAAATAAAAATTAAATAAAATACACGTGTTTTTTTATGTATGACATGCGGATTCGAAATCTTTGTCTCTTAATTGACTTTTTCTGCTAGGAAATAAAAAGAAAAGCACTTGTAGCCCTAGAGCCACAAGCGCTTTTTTACTGTCTTATTTAACAGCGTCTTTTAATGCTTTACCTGGTTTGAATGCAGGTACTTTGCTAGCTGGAATTTCGATTTCTTCACCAGTTTGTGGGTTGCGACCTTTGCGAGCTGCGCGTTCGCGAACTTCAAAGTTACCAAAACCGATTAATTGAACTTTTTCGCCGTTAGCTAAAGCATCTTGAATAGTTGAAAATACAGCATCTACTGCTGCAGTTGCATCTTTTTTAGTTAAATCAGTAGCTGAAGCAACTTTTTCGATTAATTCTGCTTTGTTTGCCATGGATAGATTCACCTCCTCCACAAGAGATATGATAGAAATATCATTTAGTTAAAACTTTCTGAGTGGTCCAGAAGTTTAAAAAGAAATATTGATTAACTTCAATATTCTGTTATCACGATATCATATGAACCGCTTAATAGCAAGGTTTTTACCAATTTTCATATGCTTTTTTTAGTCATAGAAACGTAACAAACAAAACTGTCTTTTTCTTTTGAAAAAAAAACGTTGATATGGTAAAATGCCTATTTTCTTCTACGAGGGATGATTCGAATGGATGTCCCTTCAAAAGTAAATGCTTTTCTGATTTGATTTTCTAAGAAACGCTCATAAGAAAAGTGCATCAATTCCTCTTCATTGACAAAAACAACAAATGTAGGCGGTTTGACAGCAACTTGTGTGGCATAAAAAATCTTCAGCCGTTTTCCTTTATCTGTCGGTGTTGGATTGATGGCTACAGCATCCATAATGATATCATTCAAAACAGCAGAAGAGATACGAAGATTCTGGTTCATACTTACTTGTTCGATCATTTCAGGAAGACGTTCCAACCGTTGTTTAGTCACTGCAGAAACAAAGACGATCGGTGCGTAATCTAAATATCGGAATTCATCACGGATTTCTTGTTCGAAATCACGCATCGTATTGGTTTCTTTCTTCACAAGATCCCATTTATTCACAACGATAATGACACCACGACCAGCTTCATGAGCGTAACCCGCTACTCGCTTGTCTTGTTCTCGAATCCCTTCTTCCGCGTTCAGTACCATCAAAACGATGTCAGAACGGTCGATCGCACGCATCGCACGCATCACGCTGTATTTCTCAGTATTTTCATATACTTTTCCGCGTTTACGCATGCCGGCTGTATCGATCATCAAGAATTTCTGTCCACTTTCAGAAACAAAGTGAGTATCGATTGCATCCCTTGTCGTTCCTTCAATATCCGAAACAATCACACGTTCTTCTCCTAAAATCGCGTTGATCAAAGAAGATTTACCAACATTTGGGCGACCAATCAAACTAAACTTGATTGTGTCGTCATCCTCTTCTTCAGTCTCTTCAGAGAAATACTTCACTGCTTCATCTAAAATATCGCCAATTCCTAGTCCGTGGCTTCCTGAAACAGGATAAGGATCGCCTAGTCCTAAAGAATAAAATTCATAGATATCATTTCTCATTTCCGGATTATCTACTTTATTGACTGCTAAAATCACTGGTTTATTACTTCTGTATAAAATTTTCGCAACCATCTCATCTGCGTCTGTCACGCCTTCGCGTCCGCTGACGACACAGATGATCACATCTGCTTCTTCAATCGCGATTTCTGCTTGATGTTTGATCTGATCCATAAAAGGTTCATCACCAAGATCAATTCCGCCTGTGTCGATCACGCTAAATTCTCGACCTAACCATTCGCCTTTTGCATAAATACGATCACGAGTTACTCCAGGAGTATCTTCGACAATCGAGATACGCTCACCAGCGATGCGGTTAAAAATCGTAGACTTACCGACGTTCGGGCGGCCAACGATTGCAATTGTTGGATTTGCCATATTATTTCCTCCTCACAAGTTTCCAATCTCACTTAGTTTAACGAATGCAATGCCAACTTTCAAGCATAGATTGTCAATTAAACGAAGTATTTTTATTCCTTAATGAAATACTCACCGCTTTTCAAAAGAAAAACTGAGACAAAAGCAGCTGCTTTCATCTCAGTCACAGATACAAAATCAATTATTTTTCAGAATCATCGGTTGCTTTTTCTTCTACTTCTTCTTTCAACGCATCCCCTAAAATGTCTCCCATAGTGAATCCAGTATTTTCTTCTGGTAATTCATAAGACTCCACATTTTTTGGTTCTTCTTCTGAAGCTGGTTTTTCTTCTAAAGCTTTGATGCTCAATGCAATACGATGTTCTTCTGGATGGATCTCCAGTACTTTCACTTTCACTTCGTCGCCTTCATGAAGTACTTCGTGAGGTGTGGCGATATGTTTATGTGAGATTTGAGAGATATGGACTAGTCCTTCTACTCCAGGGAATACTTCAACAAAGGCACCGAAACTTGTTAGACGTTTAACAGTTCCGTCCAATACTGCTCCAACTGGGGCTTTTGTATCGATTTCTGACCAAGGTCCAGGCTGTGTATCTTTGATTGACAAGGAAACACGTTCTTGTTCAGGGTTGATAGACAACACTTTGACGTTTACTTCGTCATTAACAGCTAACACATCACTTGGTTTTGCTACATGACTATGAGAAATCTCTGAGACATGGACTAGACCGTCAATTCCGCCTAGGTCGACAAATGCCCCGAAATCAGTAAGACGTGCGACACGTCCGCTGAGAACATCTCCCTCATGAATCGTTGAAAGGATTTCTTTTTTCTTTTCTTCTCTTTCATTTTCAACTACCGCTTTGTGCGATAAGATCAAACGATTTTCTGATGGTTCGATTTCAATGATTTTAAAGCTCAATGTTTTGCCTTTATAATCTGAAAAATCCGCAACAAAATGATCTTCCACCATTGATGCAGGGACAAAGCCACGCACACCGACGTCAACGACTAAACCGCCTTTGACAACATTTGTAACAGGTGCTTCAATTACCTTGCCGTCTTGGAAATCTCTTTCAATGTCTTCCCAAACTTTTTTAGCATCTAAACGGCGTTTTGAAAGAAGATAGCTGCCGTTTTCTTTATCTTTGCCAATCGTACTGATAACGACTAAGTCTAATACATCGCCGACTTTCACTACTTCGTTGATATCTTCTACTGGTAAAGTTGATAATTCTTTTGCCGGAACGACGCCTTCAACTCCGGCCCCTTCGATTCCGACAATTACTTGTTTGTCTTCGATAACCAAAACTTCGCCCTTAACAACATCGCCAACTTTTACTTCTTGGACGCTTTTCATTGCGTCTTCCATTGACTGGTTGTTCTCTTGATTTTGATCAAATTCTGTCATAACACTTGTCCTCCTAACCAACATTCTGCCGTAAGTACGGTACTGTTTTTAGTTTAATTGATTATTCAAAAAAAATAAAGCGATTTCGTTCGTTTTCCTTGAAAAAACAATTGTTTTTCAGTTTTTTTCTTCATTTAAAAAAGAAGATATCCCTTTTCTAAAACGACGGCTTTTATCGCTGCAACGACTTCTGGAATGGATTTGCCGGTAGTATCGATACGAACAGCGTCCTCTGCTTGCTGCAGCGGAGAAACTTCCCTTGTTGAATCATAATGGTCTCTTGCCTGTATCTCTTTTGTTAGTGTTTCAAGATCAGTCGGAATCCCCTTTTCTTGGTTCTCTTTGAATCGTCTTTCTGCACGCTCACTTACGCTTGCTACTAAAAAGATTTTTACTTCTGCATTCGGCAATACAGCTGTCCCGATGTCTCTTCCGTCCATCACAACGCCACCGCGTTCGCCTATTTTCCGCTGGATAGCAACTAGTTCTTCTCTGACTTTCCCATGAGCAGAGACTTCTGAAACAGCTTTTGTGACATCTGGCTGACGGATTTCTTGTGTGACGTCTTTTGATGCTGTGAATACATGCTGCCCATCTTCTTGTTGTGAAAAAGAGATAGGATACTTTTTGATCAGTGAAACTAGTCCTTCCTCATCTGAAAAAGATACATTATTCGTAATAGCTAGATAAGTCACTGCGCGATACATGGCACCGGTATCCGTATAAATATAATTTAATTCTTTTGCTAAGATTTTGGCAACGGTGCTTTTTCCAGATGAAGCAGGTCCGTCGATCGCAATACTGATTTGTGTCATGATATAACTCCTTTTTCTCAAAAAAAAAGCCGCAAAGCGCGGCTATTATTATTTAATTCTTAATTCTTGACCAGGGTAAAGCATAAAGTTGTTTGGATCTAAGCCATTCAATTCAAACAATTGGTCAGTGGTGATTCCTGCACGCTCAGCCACTTGTTTTGGACCTTCGCCTGCTTGAACAGTCGTTGTCGTACCGGCTACAGCTGAGGAAGAAGGTGTTGTTTCTGCTGCATTGCTGCTTGAATCCCCTGCTTGATAAGTTGTGTCACTTGAAGAAGAAGGTGTTGTCTCTGCTGCAATACTGCTTTCTGACGTTACCCCTGTATCTTGAGAAACAGTAGATTCTTCCGCCATTGTACTAGATTCTACTGTTGAAGTCTCAGTTGACTCCTCTTTTGTTGTACTTGTGGAACTTTCTACTACTGATGTCGAAGTTTCAGAAGAAGATGCTGCTGTTGCATTGTTGCTTGATCCGTTTCTGATCCAGAAATAAGCACCTGCTGGAATAGCGATACATAAGACTAGTAAAATCAAAAATAGCGAAAGAAATAATGTATTTCCTTTCTTTTGTTGTCTCTGAGAACTTCTTGATGAAACCT
Organism: Enterococcus sp. DIV1224; assembly: GCF_050555455.1. Lineage (NCBI taxonomy): Bacteria > Bacillati > Bacillota > Bacilli > Lactobacillales > Enterococcaceae > Enterococcus > Enterococcus sp. DIV1224. Next base: position 1,633,811 of record NZ_CP187859.1, read on the forward strand.
CATCCTCTGTATCATAGATTGGTTGTTCCCATGGTTCTTGTGTTTCGTTATTTTCTGTAGATTGATGTCTATCTTTTCTGCTCACTGTTTTACCTCCTAAACTCTATCGTGTGTATTATACCATAGGAAAAAGTGTCTTGTCCTAAAAAATCAATGTTCCATGTTTTTTTTAAATAAATTTAGTAAAATCGATTCCCAATGAAGCGGTTCAGTCTTAGAAAAAGCCTTTTTCTTTGGTAGAAGTTCTACTTTTGCGCCATCAATATCACAACAATTCTGCGGCTTTTTGGAAAGTTCTTCCCCAAAATAAGCCAAGATGAATTTTCTGCGGCAGTCTTCTTCATGGATATAACGAAGCATCTGCTGCAGGCGGAATTCTTTTTCTTTTTCCTGACGTTTGAGCCGTTCCACCCAATTTTCTGGTTTTTCAGACTGCTGGATCAACTCCATCCATTTTTTTTGCAGCTCATCAAATGGCGCTTGCTCTGCTGCATATTCCAAATAAAGCTCAAAACTTTGTCTCTGTTCTCTAGAAAGTTGATTAAAGAAATAATGAATACGTTCATCTCCACTTTGATATAAAAGGATTGCTGCACTTTCTTCCTGATCTCTGCCTGCTCGACCGATTTCTTGTACATAGTTTTCCAGACTGTCTGGCAAATCGTAATGGATCACATAACGAATATCAGATTTATCGATCCCCATACCAAATGCGTTCGTAGCAATGAGAAACTGCAGCTGATTTTTTACAAACTGTTGCTGAAGCTGTCTTCTTTGAGCTGTGTCAAGGCCACCGTGATAATATCCAACTGAAAAACGCTCCCTGAATAAATGATACAAACGTTCGACTTCTTTTTTTGTTGCACAATAAATAATTGCCGCACCATGTGCACTTTCCATGAATTGTTCAAGTTCTTGTTCTTTTTGCTGCGTTTTTCGAACAAAAAGCGAGATGTTTTGTCGATTGACTGATTGTCTAACCTCTTTTGGCTGTCGATCAAATAGCACCTGACGTATATCTTTCGCTACTAAATCTGTCGCTGTCGCGGTTAGAGCCAATGTGACCGGGTTTCCTAAATGCTCGCGGATTTTTCCTAACTGTTGATATTCTGGCCGAAAATCAACTCCCCATTGTGATACACAATGTGCCTCATCCACTACATATAGCGCTATATCCTGTTTTTTCAGCTGCTCTAAAAGAGAAGGGTTAGTCAACATTTCCGGACTCAAAAATAAAAATTTATATTGCGACAGATGACGGAGAACGTATCCTCTTTCAGCTCGCGAAAGCAAGCTATTGAAAGCAGCTACTCGTTTTTCCCCTCGTTTTTGCAGTTGTGTCACTTGATCTTCCATGAGAGAAAGTAGCGGTGACACGATGAGAACCATCCCATCCGTTAAATACCCTGTTAATTGATAGCACAGGCTTTTCCCCGTTCCTGTAGGCAAAATAGCGAGAGTATCTTCTCCATCAAGCAACGCCTGAATAATTTCTTCTTGGCCGGGTCGAAATGAATCGAATCCAAAATATTTTTTTAATTCATTTATTAACATTCTGTATCGCTTCCTTTCTCAATAGATAGATTTGATACAAACGAAATTCTCCATAATCTAATTGTCCATCTACATTCCATTCGCTGAAGCGCCACTCTCGCACGGAATCCTTATTTGGTTCCAATCGTTCGACCGTTTCTTGAGAGAGAACCCGCTCGTATGGAAAATCATCAAAAAACAAGGCCCACTCAATAAGATGATCTGTTACCGTCCCTTTTTTTAAATGACGGATTGCCATGATCTGGTCAATTGTCTGACCATTCATAAACATCTGCTTGGTGATCATCATGCTTTGATTGAAATTTTGCTGTAATAACGGATCAATCAACACATACCATAGCGAATCTGGCCGTTCTTCTATTTGTGCGAGCAAAAGATGGATACATCTGCTTTGTTGTAAATAAACAGCTGCCTCATCATTGGTTTTTGCTAGCTGATACGGCAGAAGTCCTGTTCGATCATTTCCAGAGAATTGGTTAGCTAAAAAATTGGCTGCTCCTTCTGGTATCTCCGAAAACAGCTGCGCTAAACTTTCATACGCGCTATCAATCAAAATTCCACGTGGCAATCTGCTTCCACTAAGCCATTTTTTCAGTTGGAAAGTATAAAAAGGACTTGTCTCTGCTGGAAGATAATCTTGGTTCCCAGATGCCAGATTAGAAATCACTTGAACAGCAAATTTGATGAGCCGCCAACTAGTTTCCCCAGTTCGTCCATATCGGTCAAAACGCAAACCAGTATATTCTGTGTGAAGTTCAGACAACCTATCTGCTCCTGCAGACGTTAGTTTTGCTTCATTTTCATTTATTTCGATCCATCCTTGCTGTGCAAGTTTTTGCATAATCTGATAAAACTTGTCTTGCTTCAAATCTGGAAAACTGTTATGAGCAAATAAAAGTTCGTGAGTAAATCCGAAAATAAGTACTGAAGTCGTTCGTTTTCCCACAAGGAGCTGGTAAAGAGAGCTGACTCGCAGCTTGTTTCTTGATGAAAATAGCGATAAAATAAAAACAATCATATTATTCTCCTTAAGTTAGGATGGTTAGAAATGTCACTACTATGTAAACTTGTACCTGAACGCTGTATTGCATGCGGTCTTTGCCAAATCGAAGCGCCGGATATTTTCGATTATGATGAAGAAGGAATCGTTTTATTTGCCCAAGAACCAGAGGCTCATCAACAGTTCGTCATGCCGGAAGAAGAAGCGTATGTAAGAAAAGCGTATCAGAAGTGTCCAGTCCGGGCGATTTTATTAGAAAATAAAATGTAAGTCAAACTAAGCTTTAAAAATGGATACTAGATTTTCTAAACTTAAAGATAAGCCGGGATCTGTTTCTCCCGTTCTGTGAAATCCCGACTTATTTTGAAGGTTATATTTACTATCTATTTATTTGACTTGTTTTTTTCATAGACCCTATAGGTCCCATTTCGGTTATTTCAACTTTTTCAGCCAGTTTTCCAATGTATTGACAATCACAGTTTGCTGATCTGCGTTAGAAATTTCTGCTTCTCCATCTCCTTTTTGCTCACCATAGCTACCAAAACCTCCATGGTTCCCGCCGTTGATTGATACATACTCTGTTCTTTCTGGTAAGTACTGCTTGGCTTCTTCATAAGCTTTCTGATTCAATACTTTATCTTTAGTTGCTGTAATGGATAAAACTGGGACAGCTGATTCTTTCAATGTTCCTTTTTTATCGGGATAGCTTGCCATGAAGAATACCCCTTTTAAATGACTGTCTGAATGATTCTTATTCGCATATCGACTTGCCATGACACCGCCTAAAGAGTGACCACCGATCACATAATCGGAATCTGGAAAATCTTCTTTGATCTTATCCGCTTTGTTTCCACCTATCACTGCTAGATCAAGAGGCATTTTGACAATAGCAACTGAGTAGCCGTTTTTTGCTAAATCTTGCGCCCAAATACTATAACTTTCTGGTTCTACGAGAGCACCAGGATAAAAAATAAGTAATGGAGACTTTGCCTGATTCTTTTTCTCTCCTTCAAAAAACAAGTAATCTTCTTTGTTTCTTCCTTCTTTTACCACCTTTTGTGCTTCTGACGATGGTTCGTACGTATTTTGCTGTATATAGTAATAACCGCCTCCGCCAAGTAATCCTAAAATAATGACTAAGCCAATTAGTATTCGTCTAAATATTTTCAATTTCTCCCACCTTTTCTATCTGAGTTTATACCTTCTTCTCAATCAAGTATGATTATACCTTAAAAAAAATAAGAGAAAAATGCAAACTTTCCAGCACTAAATAAAAAAGACGGAATATCCATTCGAACATCCGCCTTTTTTATATGATTATTTTTTATTTAGCGCACAAACGATACACTGCTTCTGCATAAATTTCCATTGCTTTATACATACTGCTTAATTCCCATCGTTCATTTGCCTGATGCATGAAGTCAGGAGTATCAGGGAACATCGCACCGAATGCCACACACTGGTTCATCGTACGGGCAAACGTAGCGCCACCTGATACAAATGGTTCAGTCATGTCTCCAGTAATCTCGCGATATGTCCCCAATAGGTTTTTCACTAACTCACTGTCCAATGGCACGTATAATGAATCTAGGAAGTCAAACTCTTCATAAGACAACTCATATTTTTCTACTGTTTTAGTTAATTTAGCTACTAAATCCTCTTTTTTGAATGTCACAGGAATTCTCATATCTACACCGATTTTTGTTTGTTCTGGTGTGATTTCCAAACTTGCAAAGTTCATCGTTAACTCACCAGATTGTTCATCTTCTGTCTTGCCCACGACTGCTTCACCAGTTGCATTTTCTTGAACTAATTTTCCTAAGAAATTGATTGGGCCAAAATCGAATACTTCTGAAAGAGCGATTGCCAGACGAGAAATAGCATTCACTCCTTGTGCGGCATCTTTCGCGTGGATACTTTTACCAAGAACGACGATTCCTTCGCCTTGTTCTTCGAAATCGAATCCGTGTTTTTTCAATGCTTCTTTTACTTCAGAAATCTTTTCACCAGAATAAGGAGCTGCATCAGGAACAACATTCAGCGCTCCGCCAGCTTTTACAGAAAAATCGTTCGTTCCAGGACCTGTCAAGTAAGCTTGTAGTAAGCCTTTTTCCGCATAAATTAAAGGGAATTCAGCGTCTGGCGCAAATCCTTGCGTAATGCCTTCTTCTTTCTCGTTATATTTTTCTAAACAACGCCACAAATTTTCTTCATCTGTACCAAAGATAAAACGAATACGTGTTTTGAATTCCACACCAGCGTCCATCAAAGCTTTTACAGCGTACATTGCTGCAATGGAAGGACCTTTGTCATCTTGAGAGCCGCGACCAACTAACCAGCCCTCTTTTACGGTTGGATCGAATGGTTTCGTTTCCCAATTGTTTTCGTCGCCTGCCGGAACAACGTCCATATGACACAAGATACCGAATAATTCATCTCCTGAGCCAATCTCTGAATAACCGTAATAGCCTTCTGGATCTTTAAATGTTCTAAATCCTAGCTTTTCACTGATTTCCAATACTTTGTCCAAAGCTTCAATCACTTTTTTACCGAAGGGGTGTCCTTGCCCTGAATCTGCTTCATCTAGTACGGAAGGGATTCGGATCAATTCGCTCAATGATTCTAATGCTTGTTCATGATGTTGTTCTGTCACAAATTGTTTCATGATTTTAACCTCCTAATATGTTAAAAAGGGTTATGTCAAATGCCTCCGACACAACCTCTTCATCTCTAATAATGACGTTTTAAGCCTGCTCCATCAGCAAGCAGAATGTTCTTAATGATGAAAGAAAAAACACTCACTGAATGGAGCAATCGACTTATCCACGTGCTTATTGATAGCCGTATATCGGTTTCTTCACTCTTATGATAGACCTTGTACCTGTATTTGTCTAGGTTTAGAACATTGCTGCTACACCTAGGATCACACAGATGGCTACAAATAATATCGCAATTAATTTACCAGTAAATTTCCACCACACTGAAACATCGAAACGAGCAATCGCTACAGCACCCATTACGATAGCAGATGTTGGCGTAATCAAGTTTACTAAGCCAGACGCAGATTGATAAGCAGTGATAACTAAATCCTTCCCTACACCGGCAAATTCACCCATAGGTCCCATGATTCCCATTGTTGCAGCAGCTAAGCCAGAAGTTGAAGGAATCAAGAATGACATAGGAATATAGAAAATAAATGTAATGATGATAAATACGCTTGAAGATAATGAACTTAATCCTTGTTCGCCCCAGTGTAAGATAGTATCTGTAATCAAACCGTTGTTCATAACCACTTGAATACCACGAGCAACAGCTACTACGATAGCTACACCAATCAAGTCAGAAGCACCAGCTAAAAATTCAGAGACGAATTCAGATTCTTTCATACCATACGTGATTGCTACGACGATTGACATGACTAAGAACAACATAGTAATTTCTGGGAAGTACCAGTCACCTAGTGGAAGCATGCTTTTACCTAAAACAGTTCCTAGCACCGGAAGATTTGTTAACCAGTTTGTCAATGATTCAAAAATTGTGAAATTCGCATTCAAGGTTGTCCAAGGAATCAAACTGATGATCATGATACCAAAAGTAATGAAGAACAATACATTTACATGTTTTTGTTTTTTCGTGATTACTTCTTGACGACCGATTGCTTCGATATCGAAATGTTTCATATCTTCTTTACGTTGATTGTATACTAATGATTTTGTTGGATCTTTTTCGATTTTTGATGCATAGCGATACACATATACAATAGAAATAGCTAACAAAATAACGAACATCAAGAATCGAAGACCAATCCCTTCACCCATCGAAATCCCAACAGCTTGCGAAGCTACGCCGGTTGCGAAAGGATTGACCGTTGAAGCTAAACAGCCTACTTGAGACCCTACTAATACGATGGCTACTGCTACCACTGTATCAAAGCCTACTGCCATCATAACTGGGATCAGTAAAGCATAGAACGGAATCGTTTCTTCTGCCATTCCGTAAGTAGATCCGCCTAATGCAAATAACAGCATCAATACTGGAATAAGCATTTTTTCTTTTCCTTTGAATTTCTTCACAACTGAAGCGATTCCGGCATCTAGTGCACCTGTTTTGTTGATAATACCTAAAAATCCACCAACAACTAAAATGAAGAAAGAGATTGGGATTGCAGCAGGTGTTTCTTTAGTTAGCTCCCCCGCTGGTACACCTAGCATCCCATTGATTGGTGCCATGAAAATATCCCACAGCCCTTGAGGATTTTGTTGTACTCGTTCATATGATCCAGCGACAATGTTGCCTGCATCGTCTACACTATAGTGCCCAGCTGGTATAAACCAAGTAAGTACAGCGATTACTGCAATAATAATGAATAAGACCGTATACGCTGAAGGCATTTGAAATTTTTTCTTCTTTGTTTGTTCCATCTTCTTCTTCCTTTCTTTTCCGTTAGAGACATCATTTTTGGCTCTAATGTTATTTTATCAAAAAGAGTATCAGAACAAAAATAATAACACGCATTTTATAAAACTTTTGTTCAAAAAGTTCGTTTTTTCCTATTTTCTCCCCCTTTTCTTAGGTTTTTAAAGCTTTCTTCATTTTCATTGTAGCGTTTCCTTTTTTATATAAACAAACATTTCCGTCTTTTAAAAGGAGAAGGATTTCACATTCTAAAAGAACTAATTGATTTTTATGCATAAATAAAAAAAATACTCAAAACAAACAAATAAAACGTTTACAATATTGCATGTATTGTATTTTTTTCCAAAAAAAAGATCAAGAAATTTCTTGATCTTTTTGACATTTATTTAACTGCTGTATGACGTTGTTCCATCTGATGTTGTTTTCGACTTAACCATGGAAGAAGTTGCGCATGTAGCACTAAAAAGACAGCACTCACGATGAATCCTTTGATCAAGTTGAAAGGAACAATCCCAATCAATACATAATTTGCTAAAGACATCCCCAACATCTGTGTCGCGTTCAGTCCTAAAAACATTAAGTAAAGAGGCGTAATAACGTAATAATTCGCGATACTCATGAAAATAGTCAGAGCAATCGTTCCTGTAATCACACCTAAAAATTTATTTCTTCCTTTATGCTGTTTCTTTACACTAAAGAAGTAATAAATCGGGAATGTAAAGATCGTTGTTGATAAGAAACTAGCTGTGTCTCCCACTAGGTTATCTGGAGAAAAACCTGTAGTCAGCAGATGTAATACTGAACGCAAGAACGCTGTTGCTACTCCGGCCGCTGGACCGAATAAGAACATACTGATCAATACCGGGATATCACTAAAATCAATCTTCAAAAAACTAAAAGCCGGCATGATCGGAAAAGCAAAATACTGTAAAACTAATGCGATCGCAGCAAACATCGCTACTGCAACCATTTTCTGTACACGGGTGTTCTTCATTTGAAATCCTCCTGTTAGGACTCCTCTTCAGCGAACTTTTTGACGTTTCTCTCCAAATGAAAAAACTCTATTTTCCAGGGAAAATAGAGTTAGAGTTATTTGATCAAGTGTGCGTCAAATAAGCCCTATCTTCTTTATCCAGACTGTACTGTCGGTATCGGAATTTCACCGATTCAGCTATTTTTTGCAAAATAGGTCGTGGACTATAACCACCGGTCGGGAATTTCACCCTGCCCCTGAAGACGAACCTTATATAATTTTTGTTTACATGTTCATTATACATATCTCTTCAAAAAACGCAACATTTAACGCTTATAAAAAGTAAGTGTTTATTTTGAATGATTCAATAAGCTGCTGACTTCTTTTTTGTTCAATTCACGATAATCCCCAGGGCGTAAACCTTGTAATGTCAAATCACCGTATTTTTCACGTTTTAACTTTTGCACAGGAAGCCCAACTGCTTGAAGCATATTTTTCACTTGATGATTCCGTCCTTCGTGGATCGTCAATTCCACGATACTGTGATTTGTCTTAGGATCCACTGATAAAATTTGGAATTTAGCTGGAGACGTTTTTCGTCCTTCGATCTTTATTCCTTTCGCCAAAGGTGCAAGCATCGATTTTGTCGCAATCCCTTTTACTTTTGCGACATAAACTTTATCCACTTCATGTTTTGGATGTGTCAGGCGCTGGGCAAAATCTCCATCATTTGTCAGCAGTAAGATGCCCGAAGTATCGTAGTCCAGTCGACCTACGGGGTAAATTCGTTCTTTTACCATCGGCAGAAGGTCCGTAACGACTTTTCTTCCTTTGTCATCTGCTACAGCAGAAATGACTCCTTTAGGTTTGTACAATAAATAATAACCGTATTCTTCTTGATAAATTGGCACTTCATCCACTTCCACAGTGTCCTGTTTTCCAACTTTTATCCCTAATTCTCTTACAACTTGTCCGTTTACTTTTACACGTCCTGCAAGGATAAATTCTTCTGCTTTTCGACGGGAAGTGATGCCAGCGTGGGCAATTACTTTTTGTAATCTCTCCATTTACAATTGTTCTCCTTTATTCATTCCATCAAAGAATAGATCTGGTGACACATCTTCTTCAAGTGAAATTTCCATTTCTTGTGTATCAGGCAGTTCCTCTAATGATTTCAGCCCAAAATAATCCAAGAAGTAACCAGTTGTTCCATATAATATCGGGCGACCTGGTCCTTCTACTCTGCCTTTTTCTTCAATCAGTTTATGAGCAGCCAGACGCTGTACCGCTCCTGAAACCTGAACGCCTCGAATCTGCTCGATCTCAGCTCGTGTGATCGGTTGTTTATAGGCAATGATTGCTAAAGTCTCGACAGCGGCTTGAGATAACGTGTTCGATGTTCCTTGTGCATATCGCTTGAGCAATGGCGCTAGCTCTTTTTTAGTCGTTAATACATAATGGCTTTCCGTTTCAAAAATATGCAAAGCTGAGTGCGGGTTTTGAGCGTAAGAGTCTTTTAATTCTTTCACTAAATTTGCGACTTCTGCTTCACTGAGATTCAACAGTCCGCTTAATTCTTCATTACTGATTCCTTCCTCGCCAACAATAAAAAGAAGGGCTTCAAGTTCACTTAATTTCGTCATGTTCGGTATCTCCTACTGCTGGATAAAGCATAATTGATTCATAGTTTTCTTTTTGTTGCGCAATAATCTGTCCTTTTTTCATCAACTCTAGCAAAGCCATAAAAGTAGTGACAACTTCACTTTTGGAAGGCGACTCAAAAAAAGAGTCGAAGGTACAGCCATGCGTATTTCTTTTTATACGCTCTTCGATAAAGATCATTCGTTCTTCGATCGTTGTATCATCCGGCGTAATCGTTTTTTCCACTTTTTGAGAAAATTTCTTACGTTCCAAAATTTTCTGCATGGCACGGATCAGATCGATTTTTTTGACTTGTCCTCGCTTCAACGGTTTTTCAACATCCGCCAATCCATCGATGTTCATAGGGTCTTTTGTGTAATAAAGACTTCGTTCCTCTGCTTTTTCTGTTAATTTTTCAGCCGCATACTTATACTTACGGTATTCTAAAAGCTGAGTGACCAATTCTTCTCGAGGATCTTCTTCCCATAGTTCTTCATCATCTGTAATAAACTCTTGGATAGGGAGCAACGTCTTACTTTTGATTGCCATCAATGTAGCAGCCATCACTAGGTATTCTCCTGCAACAGCTAGCTCTAGTGTCTTCATTGTATGGATATAATTCATATATTGCTCTGTGATCATAGCGATTGGTATATCATATATATCGATTTCCATTTGCTGAATCAGATGAAGCAGCAGATCGAGAGGTCCCTCGAATACATCTAATTTAATATTGATCTCCGTCAACTCATTCACTCTTTCTTCTTTTTCTTTGCTAGCCACTTTCCAATATAAGGCTCTGTGATTTCAGTTGCACGGATGGAGACATCCGGATACTTTTCTTGTAATTCATCTAACATTTGGAAGCCCATGTTCTCACCGCGATAAGATGGATTCAAAGAAATGTCATGGATAATCAGCTGATCGTTCGTTGCCCAATAAACACCAATGATTCCTTGAATGTTGGTCGAACCTTCCGGCGTAAAGAAAAAAAGTTCATAATCATCTTCAGATTCGTACGTATCTATCTCCTTCAACAAAGAAGACTTACCTGTCAGCTTCTTATGGAAACTCAACAGTCCCATAGCAATTTTACGGTTTTCTTTTCGGTAATGTGTTAACATCTTCTCACCTTCCTATGACTAAGCCCTTGGAAAATGCTGCTTATAAACATCTGTCATCCTTTTTTTCGTGATATGTGTATAAATCTGTGTCGTAGAGATATCCGCGTGACCTAACAATTCCTGTACTGTCCGCAAATCTGCTCCGTTTTCTAGCAAATGGGTGGCGAAGCTGTGCCGTAGCGTATGCGGCGTTACTTCTTTGTAAATCCCAGCCTCTCTTACTAGCTGTTTCAGATTTTTCCAGATTCCTTGCCGGGAAAGACCTTTTCCATGATTATTGACAAATACATGCATTTCAGATGCGTCCTTTACAAGTAACGGACGTGCTTCGTCTAAGTAGCGTTCCAGCCATTGGATCGCATAATCACCTAAAGGAATAATCCGCTCTTTATCTCCTTTACCGACTGTCTGTACCAGCCCAAGAGAAAGATGAAGATCTCCCAATTTCAATCCAATCAATTCACTGACGCGCATCCCAGTAGCATACATGACTTCTAAGATTGCACGATCTCTTATTCCTAACGTTTTTGTCGTATCAGGTGCTTCAATCAGCTTTTCTACTTCTGCCAGCGTCAATGTGCTTGGTAATTTCTGCGCTTTCTTTGGCGTATCGATATGCTGCATTGGATCATGATCCGTGATACGCTCTTGTCGTAAAAACTGATGGAATCTTCTGAGGCTTGAGATCATCCGCGTAACGGTTGCTGTCGCTTTTTTTTCTTCATGCATTTTTTCCAGAAAACGGATGACTAAAAAGCGATCGACATCTTGCCATGAAGCAACTTTCTGCTCTTCTAGAAAATGCAAGTATTGTTCCAAATCACGTTCATAGCTTTGACGTGTATTGGCGGATAATCCCCGTTCAATATTCAAGTAGTGGAGATAATCGTTGATTTGCTCTTTCATAATAATCCCCCTCATGCCTCTCTATCATATCAGATACCGCTTCATTCTGATAGTCTTTTTCCATAATCTGAGCAAAGAAAAAGCCGTCTAGACACTCAGACGGACTGGTTTCTTTTTTCTTTTTCATAACATTCCTGACAGATTCCATGGAACGTCAGCCGATGATCTTTTACTAAAAAATGATAACGTTCTTCTACTACTTGCTCCACTTCAAGTAAAAGATCCTCTTCTACTTCCTCGATCGTGCCGCAGTTTAAGCATAGTAAATGATGATGGAAATGTTTAGCGCCCTCTTTTCTCAAATCATAACGGGCTAATCCATCATTAAAACTTACTTTATCGACAATTTTTAATTCTGTCAAGATTTCAAGGGTTCGATAAACAGTAGCAAGTCCAATTTCTGGACTCTTTTTTTTCACTAAAAAGAAGATCTCTTCTGCAGACAAATGCTCTTTCTCATTCTCCAAAAGCACAAGCAGGGTAGCTTCTCTTTGCGGTGTCAGCTTGAACCCCGATTCATGTAGCTGCTGTTTTGTTTTTTTCATCGCCGAAATAGCATTCATGACCATTTACTCAACCCCAACAATTTATAATAATTACAATTTAGAAAAACAATAACACTGTGTTAATTAAAATTATTATAAGCTAGTTAAGAAAAACATGCAAGGGATTCTCAATTAGATTTTTTGACTAATTTTGTCACACCGTTTTCTTGTTTAATCAGTCCTTGTTTCAAAAGATTGCCTAATGCTCGCTTAAAAGCACCTTTGCTGATGCCGAAAGCTTTCATGATGTCTTCTGGATCTGATTTATCTGTAAAGTTGATTTGCTGATCTGCAGAACGTTCTAAAATGGTTAAAATCATTTGTGCATCATCTGATATTGCTTCATACGCTCTTGGTTTCAATGAAAGATTCAGTACACCATCTGGTCGGACACCGATCACACGCCCTTTTACTTGCTCGCCTAGTCGAGGTTCGTTATATCGTTCAGAAGGATGGATAAACCCAAGATAGAAATCTTCAGTCAAAACATACGTACCTGTTAATTTCAAACGGTAGGCTGTTCCTATCACATCTTTGTTTTTCATTTCTTCTGTTCCATACTTGCTTAAAGATTTGAATATTTTTTCGTCTGCTAAACTACCCCAAACACGATCCTTTGCATCAACTCTAAGGGAAATCATCAAACGATCTCCCTTTTTAGGCCACAGCTCTGTCATGGTCGGTAATTCATCAAGAGATACGACAAAGTCTTTATCTGGAAGACCGATATCGACAAATGCGCCTAAATCTTTTCGTGTAGCAGTAACGATCCCAAATGCATAGTGACCGATGCGACTTTTTGGAATTTGTGTAGTGATCCGATTTTCATGTTTTTGATTTTGGTAGCCGAATCCTTCCACTGCCTCACCGATTTTGTGCTCGCCTTCTGATTTGCTTAAGCCAAAGGTTTGCCCATTTTTTTGGACAAAGTAATTTTTTTCATTTTCATCAATAATAATACCTGTAAATATAGTTGCTAATAAATCGTTCATTTTTTTCTCCCTCTATAGTGAAAGGTTTTCTTAATACATTTCTTTGCTATCATAACATAATGTTATCTACTTGAATAGCTGAGCCTTGCTTTGGAAAGGTGAAAAAAGGAGTATGACAACAGTTGTGTCATACTCCCCTTTTTTGAATAAACGGTGTTTACCTGCCAACTCCTCGGTTTCAAGTCACACTATTCATCAAACATGAGAAGCTGTTTTTTGAAATTGTTCCTTGTGACTCAGAGTGAAACGGCAGGCTCACAACCTCTTTCGTTTAGTTAAAACTAATTGCTCCCATTTCCTCCGAACCACCCAGTTTTACAGTTGATCGTTACGATATAAAATGGCAAAGCACTTTCTCCAATGCCTTTCATCAATGCAGATTTTGTTGAAGTGGCATATAGATTGTAATAGCCTTCCCCATTTTCGATTCTGGCTTTTTCTAATCTGTAACCTCCTTCAACGATATATCCACGTTGGATACATGTAGCAATCACTTTGCTTTGGACACCTGGTGCCCACGTCCATGCTGGATTAGATGCATCGGCAATATCACTTGCTCTGGCAGATTTGATTGGCTGATTCGCTGAGTTTGAAGAGGAAGGAGTCGAGGATGCCGCTTCTTGCTGTGCTGCTTGTGCGACCGCAGCTTGTTGAGCGGCTTGAGCTGCAGCTGCTGCTTGAGCGGCTTGTTTTGCTTGTTCTTCAGCTGCTTTTTTCGCTTCTTCTGCTTTTTTCTTTTCCTCTTCTTCTTTTTTCTCTTTATCAGTGAGCATCTTGTCTACTTGTTTCAATTGTTCATTCAACTGAGCAGATAGATCTGTATTTTTCACCTTTTCTACTGCTTCTTTTGCCATCTTGTATTGGTCGCGTGTCGCTGAACCCACTACTTTTCCGTCTTTAAAGACTATAGCTGTTTTTTCTTTAGCTGTTTGCAATTCAGCATATTGATTTTTAGCTTCTGTTTGTGCTTGTTGAATCAATTTTCCAAAATCTGTGTTATCCGTTTCGATCGTTTGTATCTCTTTATCTGCTTTCAACTTGATGTCATCTGCTAGATGATCATCGACGATCACAGGTGCTACGAACCATTCATTCACTTTCTGGATATCTTGGATCTTAGATTGGATATCTTGATAAGTTGTTTCTAACGCTGAATATCCTTTTTCATTCTTAAGACTTGATAAATCATTTTTTAGTTTTGATAGATCTTGATGAATCATATCTGCACGAATAAATTGATGGTGATCATCTGTATAAAAGGCAGCAAGTTTCCCATGAAGGTCTTCCATTTGTTGCTGTCTTTTTGCTTCTGCTGCTACTTCGGCTTCTACTTTTTGATGATGGTCATAATAAGCCCAGCCTCCCCCACCTAGTAGAAGAACTGCTGCTAAAGCGAGATAAGGCACTTTTTTTGATTTTTTCTTTTGTGTCTTATCTAGATCTTTTTTTTCTAGGTTTGATTCTTGAGGCGTTTTTTCAGTATTTGGCACGATTGTTATTGGTTCTGTTTCTGCTTCAATCAGCTCAGGCTGGTTCTCTTCTTTTTCTATTTTAGCTTCAAGAACAGTGTTATCTTCACTTGCAGATTGACTTTCAGCATCGGCTTCATTATTTATTCCATCTGACTCTGTTGATTTCTTGTCTGCTTTTTCGAGCATTTCTCTTTTCTCTGCTTCCGGCAACCCATTCGATTTCTCGTCTTCTGATTGTTTTTCAGACAATACTTCAGTTTTTTCCGGGACATCCGTTTTTAGATCATTCATTTTTAATGATTCTTTACCTGCAGCGTTTACTCTACTAATGGCTTTTTCAGCGTCTTTTTCAGCTTCATGTTCTGGTTCTACTTTGTTTTCCTGTGCAATTTTTTCACTGATCATTTTGAGTAGCTCTTCCGCGTGCTCTTCCTTTGTATCTTCACGATGTGCTTTGATATAGGCGGATAGTATCGAATTTTCTTCCTCATTATCGACGATTTCTTTTAGTTCAGCTACTCTTCTTTTTTGTTTTGATTCAAGGGTTTCTTCTTGATTCTTTCCTGATTTTTCCAAAGTCTCACGAACAGTCGCTTTCTTCTGTTCCCTTTTTTCTTTATTGGCTACTTTATCGTGAGTAGATGATACATCGTCTTCTGATTCTGTTTTTTCGAATAATTCCATCACAGATTCGAGAGGTAGATCTTTCAATTCCGACCATTCGATTGGATCGTTTAATTCTGTATCAGGAAAGACTGCGTCTTCAGTTGATTTATCCTGCATAGTTTCATCTGCATTTATTTCTTCGATTGTTTCTTTTGTTTGCTGATCTTCTGCAGTTAGTTGATGACCGCAGTCTGGACAGATATTGTTCTCATCCATTTTTTTCGATCCGCAATTTGGACATTTTTTCATCACTTAGCGATCGGCTCCTTTACTAGGTTTACGCTACCATTTAATCTATCATATTCTATACGTCACGCCAATAGCTTATTTTTAGGATTTACTTAAAAATAATGAATAAATTTTCTTCCTATAGAAAAAAAAGCTTGAGACCGCGTAGTCCCAAGCTTTTTTTCTTTTAAAATAAACCAAACCATTTGACTGATTTCTCTTCTGGTCAATAGTTCGTGCTTATTCTAAGAAGTCTTTTAATTGTTTCGAACGAGAAGGATGGCGTAATTTTCTCAATGCTTTAGCCTCGATCTGACGAATACGTTCCCGAGTAACACCAAATACTTTTCCTACTTCTTCCAGTGTTCTCGTACGTCCATCGTCTAGACCAAAACGTAAGCGAAGGACATTCTCTTCCCGATCTGTCAATGTATCTAGTACATCTTCCAATTGTTCTTTTAGTAGTTCATATGCTGCGTGTTCTGCTGGACTTGTTGCTTCTTGGTCTTCGATGAAATCACCTAAATGAGAATCATCTTCTTCACCGATTGGCGTTTCAAGGGAAACAGGTTCCTGCGCGATTTTCAAGATTTCGCGGACTTTTTCTGTCGGAAGGTCCATTTCTGCACCGATTTCTTCCGGCGTAGGTTCTCTTCCAAGGTCTTGCAACAATTGACGCTGGATACGAATCAATTTATTGATTGTTTCTACCATGTGAACTGGAATACGGATCGTACGTGCTTGGTCGGCGATTGCACGAGTAATTGCTTGACGAATCCACCATGTAGCATAAGTAGAAAACTTGAATCCTTTGCGATAATCGAATTTTTCAACTGCCTTCATCAGCCCCATATTTCCTTCTTGGATCAAGTCAAGGAACTGCATGCCTCGCCCTACATAACGTTTAGCGATACTTACTACTAAACGAAGGTTTGCTTCTGCTAAACGCTGTTTTGCTTCTTGGTCGCCTTCTTCGATTTTCAATGCTAACGCTACTTCTTCTTCCGCAGTTAAAAGGGAGACACGGCCAATTTCTTTCAGATACATACGAACCGGGTCATTGATTTTTACACCGGTTGGCGCAGAGAGATCTTCTGTTTTTGCCTGTTCAGCTTTTTTCTCAGCACTTTTCAAGCTGTGAATTGATGGATCACCATTTTCATCCACCACACTGATACCTGCGTCTTCAATCTTTTGGATCAATTTGTCCATTTCATCTGCATTCAAAGTGAATGGTGTAGCAAGCTGATTGGATAAATCATCATATACAACTTGTCGTTTGGGTTTGTTTTCTTTGATGAAAGCTGCTACTGCTGCTTCATACTTTTTTTTATCTGTTCCATTTGCCATAAAAGAAGGCCCCCCTTGAGTAGCTATTTGGCTTGTTTTAACTGTTTCGTTAAATTGATGATTTCGATCGTCAATTCAAGCTCAAGCTGTTTGTTCCCAGTACGTCTGGCTTCTTGCTGCATTTGTTTTTTTAATGTTATTTCATCAGCTAAGCCAGATTTGCTGATCACATCTAGCAAGTCTTGGATTTCCCGTGGCGAACTTTCTTCTGCCACCGGTAGATATTCGATCTCCACCACCAACCGCCTTAAATTTTCATCTTGCAAAAAGTCTAAAAACTCTGCAAGGTTGAATTCATAATGTTGTGAGACATATGCATCGAATAAAAAATAAACTTCTGCATATGCGTCGTGGATAAACTGAAATTCTCGTTCTTTTAGAATATTGCGGACAGAAACTTCTTTAAATGCGCGGTACAACAGAATCTGCTCTGCCTTTTCTACCTGCGTCAACGGTCTCTTCTTCCGTGCAGTTTCTTGTCTCTTGGTCTGCGTATGTTGGTTTTCCTGAGGTTCTTGACGATTTTGCTGATTTGTTCTTCGGAGCTCACGCAATTGTTTTTGTATCGTCTCTCTGCTGACCTGAAACTCTGTGGACAGCTGCGATAAATACATATCTTGTTCAATTGGTGAAACGACTCGGCTAAGTTCAACTAATAATTCTTCAAGGTACTCGATTTTGTCTTTTTCATTCTCTAAATTTTTCCCTTGTTTCAAATAACGTGATTTAAAAGTAAAAACTGTTTCACGCCCATGAGCCACTAATTCTTGAAAAGATGCTTCCCCATACTTACGGAGATATTCATCAGGATCAAGCTTTTCTGGAACGACTACGACCGAAAGTCCTAAGCGACTATTTTGCCGAAGCAATTCAATCCCTCGATTGGTTGCTTCAAAACCTGCGTTATCTCCGTCATAACAAAAAACCAGTTCTTTCGTCAGTTTTTCCATTTGCTGGATCTGTTGAGCTGTCAGACTTGTTCCCATGGAAGCTAATCCAGTTTTGATACCAGCCTGCCATGCAGCAATCACATCCATAAAACCTTCGAACAACAAGATTTCTCCATTTTTTCGGATATCGCTTCTTGCTTTATCAAGATTAAATAAAACTTGTCTTTTATTAAACAATTCTGTTTCCGGACTGTTCAAATATTTGGGCTGATCTTTTTCCTGCCCTTTTTCAGGTGCAAGCCAGCGTCCTGAAAACCCGATTGTCTGGCCTTGAGGATTACGAAGGGGAAACATCACCCTTTGGTAAAAACGGTCCGACAGACGGCCATCATCATGTGTGACAAACAATCCAGAACGTTCTAACAATTCATTTGAGAATGATTCATTCTTGAAGACTTGCTGAAGAAACGAGCGTTCATTAGGCGCAAACCCGATATTGAATTCTTCAATCAATTCTAAAGACAACCCACGACTTTGCAAATATTCTAAGGCTGGCTGTCCCGCTTTTGTATGCAACAGCATGTGATGATAGATTTCCGCTGCTTTTTCATGAGCAGCAATCAATTTTCCTGTAGCAGATTCAGGATTTTGTACAGCTACCGTTCGCTGACGCCATTGATCTTCCAACGGAATCTGTTCGAAATCTGCTACTTTTATCACTGCTTCTGGAAAACTCAGTCCTTCTAGTTCTTGAAGAAAAGTAAACACGTTTCCGCCTTTGCCGCAACCAAAGCAATGAAAGATCTGCTTGTCTTCTGCAACAGAGAAGGATGGTGTGCGTTCTTCATGAAAAGGACACAGCCCTAAGTAGTTTTTACCAGACTTTTTCAATTGGACATATTGTCCAATCACCTCAACGATATTCGTTTGACTGCGTACCGTTTCGATAACTTCTTGAGGAATCCGTTGAGCCATTTTTCCACCCCCTGCTTTATTGATATCTTTTCGTTTTAACAAAAGATATTTCAGGAGAATAACCGGTAAAAAATCGCACTAACTGAAATCAGTGCGATTTTAAAGGACACAATTATACATGCTTGATTGTATCATATTTCAATTCTTTTTCAAGTATAACACATTTCTATTTAATTAAGCATCAATTTGCTACTCTTTTCAGTAGCTGATTTTGAATATCAGCCTTCCAGTACAATAATCGAAGGACAATATTTATGATCATGAACATAACGAAGTATCCTATGGTTTCTCCTAAACCTAAGTTTACTTCCAAAATTCCGTGGAACAGCATCGCAGCTACATATATCCCTACGATTGTCGTTACTGCTAAGAATATTCGCAACGGGTTGAAAGGATAACAAGCTTTTACAACTGCCATGCAGCTGATTCCAATTAGCAAGTAATACATCAACGTAGTGGTTTCACTACTTCCCCACGCGAACGTTTTTCCAAGTAGATACACTGCTATGATATTCACTACTACAAGCAAGGCATTCGGCAACGCGTTGATAAGTGCAGTAGGCAAGTAACGGTAAGTGATTTTGCGTTTATCTTGTTCAAATGATAAAAAGAAGGAAGGATACCCTTCAATCGCCAAATCAATCAGCGTAATCTGGATAGGGATAAATGGAAATCCAATAGCTGTAACGGCACAGATAATCGATAAAATAAAAGAATAAATCGTTTTGATGAAAAAGATACCGGAGACTTTCGTCACATTGTTGACTACCCGACGTCCTTCAAACAGGACTTCTGGCAATGTCGTAAAATCAGAGTCCAACAATACCAGATTAGCAATTTGACGTGTCGCTCCGTCACCTTCTGCCATGGCGATACTACAATCTGCTTCTCTTAATGCCAAAACATCATTTACGCCGTCACCTGTCATCGCAACCGTTCTGCCGCTATCTTTCAATTCATTTACCAGTAATTTCTTTTGCTGAGGACTCACTCGACCAAAAACGGTATATTGATGTGCAGCTTCTCGCACGTCCGATTCTTCAGTAATCTGAGAAAGGTCGATATACGCATCGTAATTCGGTAATCCTGCACGTCTGGCAATATTGGAGACAGTAAATGGATTATCTCCAGAGATTACTTTCAGGTCAACGCCTTCCTCATGAAGATAAGCTAGTGTTTCTGGCGCATTTTTTCGGATTGGGTCATCGATTTCAAACAGAGCAACTGGCTCAACAAACGTGGGGTTTTCTTCGTTTAATTGCTGATTTGGAGCAATCCCCAACATAAGTACGCGATAGCCATTCGCTTGAGCTGTTTTTAGACTATCTGGCAGCCGATCTTCTTCCACCAAGCGTTCAGGTGCTCCTACGTATACGACTCCTAATTCTGGAAACTCCATCGCACCCCATTTGCGATCAGAAGAAAATGCGACTTTGTTTGTTACATCATAACGATTAGAAAGCTCAAAATACTCTCTCATCGCCCGCATGGTGATGTTGTTATCACTGCTTTCTGCAAGATACGTTCCCATAATTTCTGGAATAGCTTTTTCATACAGCGGATGTAATGCTTCTACACGCTGGATACTCATTTTCCCTTCAGTAATGGTTCCTGTTTTATCCAAACATAATGTATCGACGTGAGCAAGTGTTTCAATGGAATACATGTCTTGAACAAGAATCCGTTTTTTTGCCAGTTTTGTTACACCTGTCGTTAACGCAATACTTATCAGCAATACTAATCCCTTTGGAAGCATCCCTAACAAAGCTGCTGCAGAGGCAATAACTGAAATCTTGATAGAAGCATCGCGAATGAACAGTGCCTCCAAAAATAGTATGATCCCTAAAGGAATAATCACGAAACTAGTGAACTTGGATACTTTACGAATCGAATCTACAAGTTCAGAATGAATAGCTTTGTGGGTTTTTGCCTCGCTAGTCAAGCGGACAGCATAATTATCTGCCCCTACTCGGATGACTTCAGCCATGACAGAACCACTTGTCAAAAAGCTCCCAGAAAGCAATTCAGCTCCAGCTTCTTTGACAATCAAGTCAGATTCACCTGTCAAAAGAGCTTCATTTGCTTCTGCCCGTCCTGATATGACCTGCAAATCGGCTGGTATCTGTTCTCCTGCTCCGATTTTTACCAAATCTCCTAATACCAGCTCTTTAGTAGAAATCGATTGTTCTTTACCGTCCCGAATCACTAGTACTTCTGATTGGGAAACAATCGATAATTTCCGTACAAGATTTCTTGCATGTATTTCTTGATAAATTCCAATAACGATATTTACGATAATAATTGCTAAATATGCCATGTTGGAATAAGCACCTACAAATAACAGGCAAATCCCGATACCGAAGTTCAGAAAATTGAATAACGTCAATATATTATCGCTGAATATTTGCTTTGTACTTTTTGATGCATCTTCCTGGTAGTCATTTTGCTGGCCAGAAGCCATTTTTTGAACTACTTCTTGCTGTGTAAGTCCATTCATTTTCTTTTTCTCCATTTTCCGCCAACTTTCAAAAATAATCACGTGTTTAAGTCTAGCGTGTTCCAAGGTTAAAAACAACTTGTTTTTATAAAATTTATAGAAAAACACACGAATGATTCTTACGAAAAAGATGCTGATCTTTTTTGTATGAATCACCCGTGTGTTGTTTTTTTATTATCGAACTATCTTTACTTATATTGTTCTTCCAAACGGCTCATCCACCATCCTAGTGCTGTACCAGCTACAAAAAGAACAGGACAAGCTAGCACGCCAGCGACTCCCAATCCCGCGTAATCAGTAGGGATGATCATAATCGTTGAAGCAAAAACGACGCCTAAAATAAAATGGAATAGCTTACTGTATGCCTTTGAGAAAATATAATCCATGATTTTTGACAAGCCAAGGACACAAAGAACCCCACCAATTCCGATCGGCAAGATGACTTCAAACCGAACTTCTTTAAATCCGTCAGCCATCGCTTTGTACAATCCCATATATACCAAAAAATTAGAAGGACTCAATCCTGGGACAATCATCCCTAAACCAATCAATCCACCGGCGATCAGCCAAGTCCCAAAATTCTGATCGACTTGTCCATCAAATAATCGAGCACCGTATAATAAAAACAAATAAGCCAGAACAAAAGTAACAACCATGATGATCACATCAGAAGTATCTCGTCCTTTTTTTCCTGCTTCTTTCCATAAGGCAGGAACAGTTCCGACGATACACCCAACAAAAAACCACAATATTGTTGTTTCATACGCCCCTAATAAAAAACTGACTAAAAAAGAAAGTAAAAAGATGCCTGTCACTCCGCCTAGACCAACAGGCAGGAAAAACAAAACATTTTCTTTGAAATTTTTTGTGATATGGGCTAGAAAAGAAATCAGTCGCTCATACATGCCAAAAACAGCTGCTAATGCACCACCGCTGACCCCCGGCAAGATAAATCCTGAACCGATAAACATTCCCTTCACAAACCGCAACATCCAATCTTTGGTTGTGTACCCCACTTTTTGATTTTCTATTTTTTGCCTTTTTTCCACTACTTGCGCACTCCTTCTTTCAACTCATTTTATTATGTTTGGATATTTCCTACTCGTTTATTTAAAGACTTTTTCATAAGTCTCTATTATTTTTTCATTCATTTTGACAATATCAGGATAAAACATGTTACCTCCATTATGATAGAGATAGCCGCCGTTGTAAAGCAAGGACTGGATTCGCCAATATCGGTACTGTTTTCCTTCCTCATTTCCTAAAAGCGGGCTTAACACATCTTTAGAATACGCTTCTGCTAGTTCTACTGTGTTTTCTCCGCCATGATTTTTTACATAGGCAATATAATCTTTCCCAAAATTATACGCTTGGACAGCGGTCCACAGATCACATCCTTGTTTTTTTGCTTCCATTATCATCTCCGCCAAATATTTGACCCCTTGATCAATACTGTCAGCTGGATTATCAATGATATCGGCTTCTCCATGCAAACTCTCTGAACTCTGCATGAGATCTGTGCCTTTTCCTTTTGATTCGGTCAAGATTATTGCCTTGATCAATTTTTCGTATGCTTCCATATGATAATTTTTTGCAGCTGTCGTTATTTCTATTTGATAGCTTTCCACCCGTTTTACTGAGCGATAAGTTCTTCCTCCTAAAAACAACACCGCACCAATGACCGTTAGAAGGATCATGTAAAAAAGAATACGGATAATAGATAATCGTTTTCGCTTCATTTCATCACCTAGTTATTTTGACATCTTTTTTATCTTACTATTTCTTTATCTTCTTGGCTATTTCTTCCTTAAATTCTGTGTACACCTTAAGAAAAAATGAATTTTCCTGTGTTTTTTATCATCTTACGAAAATGATCGTTGTTTTTCAGTAAAAACGATTGCCCAATGACTGTTATAATCGTTATACTTTACACAGTAGGTGATTATGTGAAAAAAGAAAAGAAATATGCAAAAATGTCAGACGGGAGCGAAATTTATTATGAAAAGAGTGGTCAAGGCTTCCCACTCTTTTTACTGCATGGCAATGATGGCAGCGGCCGCTTTTTTTCAGAACAGGTTCCCGTGCTTGAACGCTACTATACTGTTTATCTAGTAGACAGCCGAGGACATGGCCGTTCAACAAATGAAGCATCTATATTGAATTTTCATTTGATGGCTGAGGATCTGAATACGATTATGTTGCTAGAAGAAATCAATCAGGCAGATTTTCTTGGATTTAGCGACGGCGCAAATTTGGCATTGGTATTTGCCAGCAGCTTTCCTCAAAAAGTTCATCGATTGATTTTAAATTCTGGAAACACGCTAGTTAAAGGCGTTCGTTTTTCTGCCAGAGTCATCAGCAATTTTCATTATGCATGGGTATGGTTGCTCTCTTTATTTCGCCCAAGCCTTCGCAAAAATCTGTTAGTTATTAAACTATTGCTGCATGATATCGGCCTTACAGAAAATGATTTAAAAAAAATCAACTCCCCAACTTTGATTATTGTAGGAAAAAAAGATGTGATCAAGCTGAAACATTCTCTGTATATAGCTAAAACTATACCAAAAGCTTCTTTTGTACTTGTAAAAGAACAAGGACATGAATTAGCTAGAAAAGATCCTGAACGCTTCAACCGAGAAGTTCTTCAATTTCTTTCTGAAACATAATTATTAGGAATAGAAGGTGATTTATTTGTTAAAAACTACCATACAATGGCTGAAAAACCATCTAGGACTGTTCAAAACAATCTTTTTGATTTCTGTCATTGTCATTATTGTCGGTGAATTGATGTCCATCGGTAAGACTCTATCTATCCAGCAATTAGGAGAAACGTTTGCCACTATACCTATTTGGAAAAGCGGACTTATGCTGTTGATTGGTCTTGTCTCTGTGTTACCTATGATTGGTTATGATATTATTTTGAATCGGATGCTTGAACAAAAGCAGAATCCTCGTTACTTGTTTGAGACAAGCTGGCTGATCAATACAATCAACAATATTGCCGGTTTCGGCGGGTTTGTTAGTGTGGGGCTTCGCTCTGAACTATATGGACAAAAGAAAGAGAGCAGAAACGTGATCCAAGCATTATCGAAAGTTTTCTTGTTTTTGATGGCTGGACTTTCTATTTACAGTCTGCTTTCTTTTTTACTTGTAGTCTTCACGCCAGTTGCTCCTTTCTTGAAGCAATATTGGATATGGCTGATTGGCGGTGGTCTGTATTTCCCTGTTGTCTTTTTATTCACTACTTTCAAAAAGAAAGGATTCCTTGGTGGTACCTCACTTAAAACGCAAGGACAGCTCTTGCTTGTTTCATTATTGGAATGGTCTGGTGTCCTGTTCAGTTTTCTTTCTGTTGGTTACCTAATGGAAATCCGAATCGATCTGTGGCAAACGATTCCGTTATTCATTGCTGCTTCAGTGATAGGGATCGTGTCTATGATTCCTGGCGAGATCGGCAGTTTCGATGTGATGATGATTATCGGATTATCTGCTATTGGTGTGCCAAGAGAAACAGTCGTTGTGTGGATCTTGCTTTATCGTCTGTTCTACTACATCATTCCGTTTTTGATTGGAATCGTCTTTTTCTTCAAAAATATCGGTTCCACTTTTGATCAACGTTATTCAGGGATCCCTAAGCAGTTAGCAACAGAAATCGCGCATAAAATCGTGGTTGTCCTCTTATACTTTTCTGGAATCATGTTGGTACTTTCTGCCACTATTCCGCAAGCTTTTACAGAGTTTCGCTGGCTTCATAGTTTGAACCCATTGAAATTCCACTTTATTATCCAATTTCCTAGTATATTATTAGGATTTCTTTTGATTGTTATGGGGAGAGGGATCGCTGCACGCGTAAAACGAGCCTATCTGCCTACAATTTTCTTGATCGCACTCGCTTTGTTTTATGTTTTATTAAGCGATTTTAGCTTCACACCGGTGATTTTCTTGTCTATTCTGCTTCTGATCATTCTTGCGTCCAAAAACGAACTGTTTCGGGAACAACTCATCTATTCGTGGGAATGGCGTACGATTGACGGAATCATTATCGGTGCATTGACATTGCTTTATATCGTTATTGGTGTATACAATCTGCCTGATTTTCCACATCGGCGTCACCATTTTATTTCCTTTTTCTTATTCCCTTCTGAAAAGATTTGGTTTTCAGGGTTGTTGGCCATTATCGCCGTTAGCTTCATGATCGTTTTATTTGTCCATTTTCTTCAAGGAGAAAAGAAACAGATTGGCGAAGCCTTTAATGAAGAAAAGGCACTGAAGATCCTCACAACTTATGGAGGAAACTCCGACAGTCAATTGATCTTCTTAAAAGACAAGCGGATGTTTGCCTACGAAAAAGACGGTGAACCAACTGTGCTTCTCCAATTCGCTTGCTTCAATAATAAATGCATCGTAATGGGCGATCCTTCTGGTAAGAAAGAAGATTTTCCAGAAGCAATTGAAGCTTTCATCGAAGAGACAGACCGATTATGTTATTTACCTGTTTTCTACGAAACAAGCGAAGAGATCGTTATGATTTTGCATGAATTCGGCTATGACTTCATTAAAATGGGGGAAGAAGCTTATGTAGACCTGAATAGTTTTACAACATCAGGGAAAAAAATGAAGGGCACTCGGGCTGTCTTGAACCGAATTGAACGAGAAGGATTTACATTTGATGTCTTACAACCGCCGTTTTCTGCTGAGCAAATGAGTATTTTCAAAAATATTTCTGATAATTGGTTGGGTTCACGAAAAGAAAAAGGTTTTTCTTTAGGCTTTTTCTCGGAAGATTATTTACAAAGAGCGCCTATTGCTGTAGTCAAAAATACTCAAGAAGAAATTGTCGCTTTTGCGACGATCATGCCTACTTACACGAACAACAAAGTAGGAACGATCGATTTGATGCGATATGATCCCAAAAAAGCCCCTTCCGGCAGTATGGATTTCTTGTTCCTGCATTTATTTGCTTATATGAAAGAAGAACATATCCAATGGTTCAATTTAGGGATGGCACCTCTTTCAAATGTTGGAACTTCCAGAAAGAGTTTTTTACAGGAAAGAATTGCTTACTTGGTTTACGAGTTTGGCTCTCATTTTTATTCTTTCCATGGATTAAGAGAATACAAAAGCAAGTACGCTACGAACTGGGTCTCACGCTACACCCTATATTCGCGAGATAGTTGGATTGCATATGTTATGATTGCTTTGCTGATTATTGATAATGCGCCAGTTGAGCAGACACAAGGTAGAATAAATGGTTTGAAAAAATGGATACGAAGAAAGTACTAAAAACTGCGTAGTTAGTAAGGAAACACTCACAATATAAATAAAAGAGACTGAACCAAAGCGTGAGGTACGGCTCCTGCCCTCTCTTATTGTACAATTGAAGAACAAAAAAAGCGGTCAAAACAAGATTTCTGTTTTGACCGCTTTTCATTTTAAACATTTTTCATTACCAAAATATTCGAGTCACGTTTCTTATGCTTCGATTTCTGTAACGATACCTGAACCTACTGTACGGCCACCTTCACGAATGGAGAAGGTCGTTCCGTTTTCAACAGCGATTGGGTGGATCAAGTCAACATCAATCGTCACATTGTCACCAGGCATGACCATTTCTGTATCTTCTGGTAACGTGATTGTTCCAGTAACGTCAGTTGTACGGAAGTAGAATTGTGGGCGGTAGTTGTTAAAGAATGGTGTATGACGTCCACCTTCTTCTTTTGTCAACACGTACACTTCAGCTTTGAATTTTGTATGTGGAGTAATGGAACCTGGTTTAGCAAGTACTTGTCCACGTTCGATATCGTCACGTTGGATACCACGTAACAGTACGCCTACGTTATCCCCAGCTTCCCCGTAATCTAACGTTTTACGGAACATTTCTACACCTGTGACAACTGCTTTTTGTGTTTCAGGTTTGATCCCTACGATCTCTACTTCATCACCGACACGAACAGCACCGCGGTCAATACGACCTGAGGCAACAGTTCCTCGTCCTGTAATGGAGAAAACATCTTCCACTGGTAATAGTAATGGTTTATCTGTATCACGTTCTGGTGTTGGGATATATTCATCCACTGTATCCATCAGTTCCATAATAGCAGCTTCAGCATCTGGATCGCCTTGCAATGCTTTTAATGCGGAACCTTTGATCACAGGAGTATCATCGCCTGGGAAACCATATTCGCTCAATAACTCGCGAACTTCCATTTCTACCAAATCGATCAATTCTTCATCATCGACTAAATCTACTTTGTTCAAGAAAACAATTAGGTATTTTACACCAACTTGACGTGACAACAAAATGTGTTCACGTGTTTGAGGCATCGGACCATCAGTTGCAGAAACGACTAAGATGGCACCATCCATTTGTGCTGCCCCTGTAATCATGTTTTTCACATAGTCCGCGTGTCCTGGTGCATCGATATGCGCATAGTGGCGTTTTTCTGTTTCATATTCTACGTGTGCGGTATTGATCGTAATCCCGCGTTCACGTTCTTCTGGAGCTGCATCAATACTAGCATAGTCTTGAGGATTTGCTAGGCCTTTTTTGCCTAATACTGTAGTGATCGCAGCAGTTAAAGTAGTTTTCCCATGGTCAACGTGTCCAATTGTACCAATGTTAACGTGTGGTTTACTTCTGTCGTAATGTTCTTTTGCCATAATTTACAAACCTCCTAAATAATATAGATCACTGAAGGATTTCAGCTCTCACTTTTTTATTATAGTCTTTTTTTGAATAAATCAAAAAGAATACGTCCGGCTTACTTTTTGTAAGATTCAAACTAAGCTTATTATACGTCAAAATTGGTCAAAGTCAACTAAGAGCACTCGCCTGTCTTATACGCGAAAAAAGTACCTTTTATAAATAAAAAATTATGTTTTTTGAGAAAAACTTCAAGCTCTTCTTTAACTTTCTTTTGAAGCAATAAGAACAAAATGAGGAAAAGTTTAAAATTCAGCTGTCGCCAACAACTTTCAATAGACGAAATCTTCTATTTCGTTAATAATAAGAAGAGAGGTGAAGTACATGAAAAAATTAATTGGCGTACTTGTCGTTTTAGGCATCTTTCTCGGCGGAAGTTTTGCAGCCTATCATTATTTTTACGGCGGCGAAGCCTATTATACAAAAATCACGACGAATGGCGAAATGTCAGCTTTCCGAACAGATAATGGAGAAAAATTTACGACTTATACCTACAAACAAGCGGCTTATAACAAAGATGGAGAAAAAAAACAAGTGACGCTTCATGAAGTAAGAGAACATCCATTAAAGATGAATGCGTATCTCCAACTCAAAGTCAATCCTCGTAAAGGTGTATTAAGCTGGGAAGAAATAAAAGCTTCTGAAGTCCCTAAAAATGCGGCAGAAAAAATCGATCAATAATCGGTGGTCTTAAAATTTTATTAGATAAAAAGAGGCTGGGACAGGAGCGTTTAACTCCAAGAAATAAGAAGAAATTCATGAAACTTGCTTTTCAAATTCTTGTGAACTTCAGCTTATTTCCGAAGGAGTTGCTTCTGCTTCCGCCGTTTATACGTGTTTAGAGTGTGAGACAAAAGTGTTCTTTACTTTTGTCTCACACTCTTTTTTTGTTATATTCGTCTTTTCAGATCCTTCTCATGGACCATTCATTCAACTAAACATCGGTAGTTGAACATCTAATGTTCCAGTCACTTTTATAAACGATTCAATACTTCATCCACATTTTTGATCATCACAGATATCGTACCATCCGGATTATTCACAAATTCAATCAAATCTGGGTTGCGATATACATCGACTGGTACAATCAGTTCGATTCCGTTTGATAGTTTAAATTTTTGTTTTCCAAATTTTTTCTCAGAAATTTCTTGTACTTCTTTTACAGGGGGGGCTTCTGGGACAAACCCTTGCTCCTGTACTTCTTCTTTAAAAGCCAGTTTTGCCGTAATGTTTTCCTTGAAGACTTTTTCTGCGATCATCTCATGATCCAACCGTCCTTTTTCTTCTATCGTGTCATAGACAGCTTCTTTTAAATCAGCCATGATATCAAATTCTTCTGTCTCGAATTTTTTTCCGAGATGCTTGGCTACTTTTTGGATCACTTTTACGTTTTCCTCTAAAGAAGGTGCAGGAACACTTTCGATCACTCTTCCAGAAAAATAAAGCTCTTTTTTACCGGAAAACTCATATTTTTTTTCAATCAATTCGTAGGTCCAATCGGACAAGTTCACCGCGAAGGCTTCATCTGCTTTTTGTGTTTTCGCGCCTAGTATTGCTCGGTTCAAAATCAAACGGTTGTCAATCCCTACTTCGTCTGCTTCAACAAAATGCGTATAAGCCTCACGATAATTGACTTTCAATAAAGATAGGTACATCACTGTATCTAATTCATACAAAACAACAAATACATCTGCACTTGGCGCCTCTTCACTTTCTTGGTAAATATCGAACCATCGCTGAACGATTGCTTCACTTGCTTCCACAAAATTTTCTTGAGCGATTTTAAGTGATTCAACGATCATGCTTTCTTCTGCCAATTGTCCAGTTTTCGTTTGGGCAGAAGAGATTTTTTGGATTTTCTTTTGAAGAAAATCACGAATATATTCTTTTGTCAGATCCAGCTCTTTTTGTGAAAAGACCGGCGAACCCGTTTCTCTGTCAATAATATGCAGGATTGCTTTTTTTAAATAGATATCCATTTCCTCATTCCCTTCTGTCCTAGTTTACGGAAAAAAAATCAAAAATGCCAGAATCAAAATCATTTTCTTTTAAACAAAAATTTCAATAGTAGAAACAAAATGGATTCTTTTTTTTGGAAAATGCGCTAAACTTATAGATGAACGAATAAAAAAGGAGCTGAAAGTATGAATTCATTAACAAGCACGTATCGTCTATCAAATGGTTACGAAATTCCAGTAGTAGGATTCGGCACATGGCAAACACCTGACGGGGATGTCGCTGTTTCCTCTGTTAAAGAAGCACTGGCTGCAGGTTATCGCCATATCGATACTGCCCAAGGATACAAGAATGAAGAAAGTGTCGGCCAAGCGATTAAGGAAAGTGGCATTCCTAGAGAAGAGATCTTCCTAACAACAAAGTTATGGAATGCCAATCACAGTTATGAACTTGTGATGTCTTCTTTTGAGGAATCATTAAAGAAACTCCAAACAGATTACGTAGATCTGTTCTTGATTCACTGGCCAAATCCAGTTGCTTTTCGTGATAATTGGGAACAAGCAAACGCAGATACATGGCGAGCATTTGAAGAACTGTATGAAGCAGGTAAAATCAAAGCAATTGGTGTCAGCAATTTCTTGCCCCACCATCTAGATACACTTGCTAAAACAGCAAAAATCATGCCAATGGTCAATCAAGTTTTCCTTGCACCAGGTGAATTACAGCCAGCTGTAGTTGAGTATGCAAAAAAACATGAGATGATCCTTGAAGCATACAGCCCATTAGGCACTGGGAAAATCTTCGATGTACCTGAAATGAAACAAATCGCTGAAGCGCATGACAAGACGATCGCACAAGTTGCTTTACGTTGGTCATTGCAACACGGATTCCTTCCTCTTCCTAAGTCAGTCACACCAAGCAGAATCAAAGAAAATACTGAACTGTTTGATTTTGAATTGACAGAAGAAGAAATGAAACAAATTGATCAGTTAGATGGTGTAGTTGGCAAGGCAAAAGACCCAGATACTACCCAATTCTAAGTCGAAAGGTGATTTTATGGATCCAATCGAACGCTTGAATTCTCTCTCGGAAGAAGTCATTCAGACTTTTCATTCCGATTTTGTCTTTTTGATCGATGCAGAGAAGATCCAACATTTTCCTGCAAGAAACTGGACACATGATCAAATTATCGAAGAGCTAAAAAAACGGTTCGATCATTCACTAATGGTCACAACTTGGCACGAACACGAAGTCATTTATTCACCTGAGTTACCTGTTTTTGCCTTGATACCGAAAAGATAAAAAGATTGGAACAGGTTATGTGAATAGATAACCTGTTCCTTTTTTTTATTTTTCTTTCAAAAAATGGAAAAATAAGCAAATTTTTCTGTTGTAATTTGCGTATACGCAAGTTTTTTTGCATTACTCCTTTTCATTTGGCTTTTTTTTTCTTATAATCGAAAGGGTATGAGCGAAGGAGAGAACATATGAAGAAAAAACAGAAACAAAAATTATTAAATCAATTCCGTCCTTCATTGGATGGTGTAAGAGGACAGTTATTCCGTTCTCTAGAAGATGAAAGCTTGAGACGTTATGGTTTGCCATTACAAGTCATGCTTGATCCCAAAAACCGTCAAATCTTAACGATCGGATTAGCTGGAAAAACAAATGAAGATACACGAATCAACGTGCCTATCGATGATAATTTCAATACTGTATTAAAGCGGATCCGTTCGGGAGAAAACGGTATTTTCGAACGATTCCGTGACAATCTTCTTATTGAGATCGTATCTTACTGGAATGATCAACGATTGAAAAACGATGAACCAACTGCACAAACCGTTGCAACACCAGTGACAGAAGAAACAGTCAGTGTGCCAGAAGAAAAAGTGGAAGAACCAAAAGCGGACACAACTGAAAATACACGCTCAACTGATACGAATGCCGCTTTAAGTTTTGCTGATTTTTCAAAAGCTGTTGCTGAGTATCCTAAATTTTACACAGAACAAAATGAACAAGAAGTAGTTATTTATGAAAAAAATGCGGATGAACCTCGTAAGTTAGCAACTATTTCTATGACTGCTGAAAATGAATTTGTCATCGAAAAAGCACTTGAACGAAAATACAAAGTCAAATTGACTTTGATTCCTTTAATTGAACAATTTGCAGCGACAGCGATTACCGATAGATAAAAATTCTATTTGTCACAAAAGGCTGGAATCGAAGATTCCAGCCTTTTTAGTCATATAATAAATAGTTAATATTAAAAATATATATCCGAATATAACAATAGATTCGTGCTTTTTTCAATTTGTTTTTCTTGTCTATTGCATGTCCTCTCTGTGAATGACAAAGCGTTGTCTTTGCGCATGTTCCAAAGGTTGCATACGCAAAGGACGATTATCTAAATATATGTCGTTTTGCACAGTTAAGACTCGTTGGCTCCGAACACTTTGTAGATAATAAACATCCCCATTTACATGCTCTTCCCAGTTGGTATCAATCGCCACCTTGCACGGTTATTTATACTTGCCTGATTCATTACATCTACAGTGAAAGAATTATTTTCTGATAACACGCGATTTCTATCAAGATGACTTTTCAACACATATGATTTACTCACAACATCATAATCTAGGAACCACTTTTGATTGCTTCCTCCATGGTTATGGTAAATAACCCCTGTGTTGTTTCCCCGATTCTAGTCTACTACTCTCCAAACATCTGCTTGACATTGAATAGAAGCGATATAGCCATGGTATTTGCCTCTGCTTTCAGTATCTTTTAATAAGCGATGATTGATGTCAATAATCGCATTGACGAGCTTTTCGCTTGGGTAATCGTTAGGAACGATTCCTATGTGTCTGATATTTCTATGTAATATACGACGATAGGTAAAAGGATTGGTTACTGCTGCCTACCCCTGTACGCCGCTCCAAAATCCGTTTGCACTTAAAAAATTGATATATTTAACACCATTCGTCCCTCTACTTTGATTTGCTCTATCAATTTGCTGCTCGACAGCCCATCGTTTATCATTTGGATTCACTGGATTCCAATAGTCTTGTATATCAAAACTTGACGGATAAGGGATTCCGACATTATTTCCCAAGAAATTACGAAAAATGACGATTTTTCCTCGTGTCTCGCTAAGAGTCGGATTAGCGTTTCCATAATAAAAGTAATCTCTCCAGCGACTATCTTGTAAATATCGTGTATTAAGAATATGGTTGAATGTATGGTCATTTTTACTACTGTATTCTTGTTTCAATCTCATATAGACTACTTCTTCAGGATTGTCACGAAGAAAGGCCACTGTTTTATTAAGTACATCACCGAAATTCTGGTTTAGATAGTACCTGTCGTGATGCATCGTAAAAACACCATCAATGGCACGTATATCTAAAAAACGTATTCCATTGTCAAGTTGCTTGCGGATGTCGATACTTTGTGTTCTCACATAATCACTGAGTCCTCCTCTATAAGTTGCTGTCGCTGAATTGTGTGTCCCTGGAATAGATAATTCTGATAGACGTACATCATCTCTTAACTGACTCATCCAATTCCGATTATATGTACGAGCTGTCCAAGATTCGGTAGTCATATTGGCATAAGAGATTGGGACTTTTAACCTAGTAAAAACACCCCAAAACAGATGCTCAGTAGTACGGTAAGTTTTTTTCTTATTCATAAGTTCTCCATTCTTTTTTATTTTGTGCGCACACTTAATTATAGCTAGAAAAATATTCTAACAATGAACGCATTTTTCTCGTAAAAGAAAAAAAGGCAAGATCTGCAGTAAATAAAATAACTGCAAATCTTGCTTTCTTCCTCTAAAGATACTTTTTTATTTTTCTCGGATTTTTTCCAATAGCTGTATAGCTGTCTGCTGATTCATCTTTTCTGCTTCACGTAATTTTTGCGCAACTTGCTCGATTTCCTCACCAACTGCCCCAATTGAGATCGCTAATGAACGAGCTTGAAGCCCCATGTGTCCTTTTTGGATTCCTTCTGTAACTAATGCTCGCAAAGCAGCAAGATTTTGAGCTAACCCTACAGCAGCCATTACTTGCGCTAGTTCCTTGGCTGAATCGACATCTAGCATAGCTAAGGATACTTTAGCTTTTGGCAGGATATTAGAAGCTCCGCCCACTGTAGCCACAGCCAAAGGCACTGTTAACTTCCCAACTAGTTTATTTTCTTTAATCTGCCAGTCTGTTAATCCTTGGTATAATCCGTTTCTTGCCGCATAGGCATGGATCGAAGCACTTACCGCACGTGTATCATTTCCTGTAGCTGCTACTACAGCTTCTATACCATTCATGATTCCTTTATTATGCGTCGCTGCACGATACGGATCAAGCTTCGCGTATTCCCCTGCTTGCTGGATTTTTTTAGCAATTTGTTCACCAATTTCTTTACTTCTTCCTAAGCGTTCAAAGGGGATTTCACAACAGGCAGAAGCCAACGATTCTGTAGCAAAATTACTTAAAATACTGAATAGAATCTCCTCCTCAGGGAACCATTCCCGTAATTTGTTTGCTACGCTCTCAAGAATCGAGTTGATCATGTTGGCACCCATTGCATCTTTTACATCCACTAAAAAATCAATAGATAGGTAGGCATGGAAACTTCCCATAAATTCCCGTGTAGAGATATCTTGAACACCGCCCCCGCGTTTCACGATGGAAGGATAGCTTTCATTTGCACAAAGAATCAGTTCTTCTTTTCGATGATTCACTGCATTGATCACTGCTTGATACTCCGATTTTCCTGATAGAACGATTTGTCCGCGCATCAGCCGTTGAGGTGTTTCTGCACAGATATTTCCGCAGATTTTTGCGCCATTGCTTGCAGCTGCAATAACAGATGGTTCTTCTGTAGCCATCGGGATCCATTTTTTCTTGCCATTGATTTGGAAATTTTGTGCAATGCCCATTGGGGTTTCCACTTCGCTCACTTGGTTTTCAATCATATGATCTGAGAGCTCTTCAGAAAGTGTTTGTTCCTCAAAAATCAGTGCATTTTCCTGTGTCAATACACCTTTTTCAACTAATTGACTGCGCCGTTCAGATGGCGTGAGCTGATAGAACTTTTTTTTTTGCAAATCCTCACGTGTTTGCTCCGTATTCGCTTCTAACAAGACTGCCAAGCCTAAACCTCCGCCAACACATAATGAAGCAATCCCGTATCTCTTCTGCTCACGAAGCAATCCGTAAGCTAACGTGGTCAAAATCCGTGCACCGCTTGCCCCAATTGGATGTCCTAATGCGATTGCTCCTCCATAGATATTGACCTTTTCTTCATCTAACTGTAGTTCTCGATTGACCACGATAGATGAAGCCGCAAATGCTTCATTGATTTCAAAAAGATCGATCGTTGGTAAAGCTATTCCTGCTTTATCTGTCAATTTTTGAATGGCTGTGATTGGAGCGATTCCCATGATGCTTGGATCAATACCAACTTCCGCTACTTCTTTGATGGTTGCCAAATAAGGCAGATTATTATTCTCTGCGTATTCTTTGGATGCAAGGATCACCACTGAGGCACCGTCATTCAATGGAGAAGCATTGCCTGCTGTTACTGTTCCTTCTTCCGAGAATACTGTACGTAATGTACCCAATTTTTCCAATGTACTATTTCCACGAACTGCTTCATCCTCAGATAACATGTCTTCAGCAGAAATCTTGAGCGGAATGATCTCCTCAGAAAACATGCCAGCTTCAACAGCTTGAGCTGCTTTCAATTGGGATGCCAAGGCATAACGATCCTGTTCTTCTCTGCTCACAGAAAATTGGGTTGCCACATTCTCTGCGGTTAATCCCATATGTGCATTTGAAAATGCGTCAGTCAATCCGTCGTTGACCATACTGGAAATTGGTTCGCCATATTCATTTGTTTCTGACTGATAGGGTTTCAGCATAGGTGCTTGTGACATACTCTCTGTTCCGCCTGCTACCACAAGCTCTGCTTCACCTAATTGGATCAGTTGACGTGCTAAAATCACTGCTTTCATACCAGATCCACAAACTTCATTGATTGTCATTGCAGGGA
The DNA here is from genome assembly GCF_050555455.1 of Enterococcus sp. DIV1224. Classification (NCBI taxonomy): domain Bacteria; kingdom Bacillati; phylum Bacillota; class Bacilli; order Lactobacillales; family Enterococcaceae; genus Enterococcus; species Enterococcus sp. DIV1224. The sequence goes on from NZ_CP187859.1 coordinate 1,669,753, forward strand.
CATCCACTGGGATACCGCTGTTCAGAGCAATTTGTCTAGCAACATTTTGACCATTACCAGCCTGCAGGACATTCCCGAATATTACTTGATCTATTTTATCTTTTTTCAGTTTTGTTTTATCTAATAATTCTTTGGTCACAAGTGTGCCTAATTCAACTGCAGTAAATGAACTTAAACTTCCGCGATACTTTCCTATCGGCGTTCTTGCAGCATCTATCATTACGACTTCTTTCAAGTAAGCCACCTCCTACAAAAATATACCATTCTTTGCTATAAAAACAAATAGCTCTTGTTCCAGTTAGTTTTTTCTAAGATTAAATTTTAACAATCCTTAAATATTTGCTTTTTTATATTTCTTTTAATCTTTTTATGATACTTTAGTAAAGTAAGTTTTTTATCATGAGTAAAGAGGTGTTGAAATGAAAATAGGGATTGATCGTCTTTCCTTTTTTATTCCTAATTTATATTTAGATATGACAGAATTAGCAGAAAGCCGTGGAGATGACCCTGCAAAATATCATATCGGTATTGGTCAAGACCAAATGGCAGTCAATCGTGCGAATGAAGATATCATTACACTAGGGGCAAATGCTGCCAGCAAGATCGTGACAGAAAAAGACCGTGAGCAAATCGACATGGTCATCGTCGGAACAGAATCCGGGATTGACCATTCAAAAGCGAGTGCGGTAATTATCCACCATTTACTAAAAATCCAATCTTTTGCTCGTTCTTTTGAAGTAAAAGAAGCTTGCTACGGTGGCACCGCAGCTTTACACATGGCAAAAGAATATGTCAAAAATCATCCAGAACGAAAAGTACTAGTCATAGCAAGTGATATTGCTCGTTACGGCTTGGCAAGCGGTGGTGAAGTGACGCAAGGTGTCGGTGCTGTTGCGATGATGATCACTCAAAATCCGCGTATTTTATCGATTGAAGACGACAGCGTATTTCTGACAGAAGATATCTATGATTTCTGGCGTCCAGATTACAGTGAATTTCCTGTTGTTGATGGACCTTTATCTAATTCTACGTATATTGAATCGTTCCAAAAAGTTTGGAATCGACATAAAGAATTATCGGGTCGAGGACTCGAAGATTATCAAGCGATTGCTTTCCATATCCCATATACGAATATGGGAAAAAAGGCATTGCAAAGCGTATTAGACCAAACAGATGAAGGAAATCAAGAACGGCTACTGGCTCGCTATGAAGAAAGCATTCGTTACAGCCGACGAATCGGTAATCTTTACACTGGTTCATTATACCTTGGACTAACTTCTCTACTGGAAAATTCGAAATCATTACAGCCAGGAGACCGCATTGGTTTATTCAGCTACGGTTCTGGTGCAGTAAGTGAATTTTTTACAGGTTATCTGGAGGAAAACTATCAAGAATATCTCTTCGCACAATCTCATCAAGAGATGCTGGATTCTCGAAAACGAATCTCTGTTGACGAATATGAAACGATTTTCAGCGAATCGCTTCCTGAACATGGAGAAAGCGCAGAATATACATCAGACGTACCTTTCTCGATTACAAAAATTGAAAATGATATTCGTTATTACAAAATATAATACACGCATAAAAAAGATCCCTTCACGAAATGTGGGGGGATCTTTTTTTGTCCTTGGACCAGAGAAGCAGTCGATAGGTCAACCTAGTCGTACTGATGATTTCTGGTTTTTCACTGAATAGTTTGCGAATATATCTAGTCATAACAGGATCTTTTGCGTGCTCTTCATAGTACATCTTCATCCACTCTTCAGTAATTGATTCCTGTGCAAAATAAGTAAAATCTTTTTTCTTTACTTTGAATCCTTTATCAATTAAATATGATTCAAATTGATCCATGATAAATGGGGTTGTATTAGGATCTTCTTCTATCATTCCTAGTTGCTTTTCGATAGGATAAAAAACATCATCGATTGATTCCACTACTCTCATTATCACGCACCATTTGCTTGACTTTTTCATCAGTTTTTCTAATTGATTGGGATGTGTCAAAGCTGGGTTTGCTGCTGTAAAAACCACTTCATATGTCTCACTGGATTGGATAAATTCTTCTAATGATCGTTTGATAAAGGAAACATTTGATAAGTCAATTTTTTCTGCTTCTTTTTTTGCATTTGCTAACATTCCTGAAGAAAAATCAATCAAAACGTAGTGATTAACTTCTTTTGCTAAAGAAAGAAATCTGCCAGATCCTCCGGCAACGTCTGCTACTATTTCAGCAGGCAGGACTTTCTCCGACTTCAGATATTTTCTTACATCTTCTGCAATAGTTGTTTGTGATTCTTGCTGGATTTCATAATATTCTTCCGCAAAATCATCCCATTCTTTTTCATTCATTTGAATCCCTCTAAATTTTTGATTTTTGTTAGATATTTTCACTTTTCGGAATAAATAATTCTCCTCTTTTAACTATTATATCTCTTTTGATGAATAAAAAAATGTTTTGCTTTCCGTCTATTATAAATAAAAAAAGACTGTGACAAACGTCGTGTCACAGTCCCTTATTCCGAATAAACGGTGTTTAATCAGCTGACCTTCGGTATTAGCTCAACAAACGGCAAAATATGAGGAACTATTTTTCCGTTTGTTTCTCTAATACTCAGATCAGAACGCTGATTTCACAACCTCCTTGATTCGTTTTATTTATTTCCTTGTACTCGTACAATGATCAATTTCGTGATTTCCATCAAGATGATTGTCACAAGGGCGATTCCCATACATGTAAAGACTTCTGTCAATCCAAATGCTGATGGGATAGAGAAGACTTCTTTCAGTCCTGGAATCATTGTTAAGCAGTAAAGCGCGCTACATACAACTACAGCTAGTAAGACACTTCTGTTAGAGAAGAACCCTGCTTGGATAGCTGTTTGTGTATTTGAACGTGCTGGGAATGTTTGCAATGTCCGACACCAAATTAATGTTGAAAATGACATAGCTACACCGAATTCAGGTGAATGCTGCATGCCAAGCCATTGAGCGAAGATAACAGCAATCCCAATCAGCACACCACGATACGTTACAGAAATCAATGTTTTGTCCGTAAAGATTCCTGAATTTGGATCTCTTGGCGGACGGTTCATCGTAGCGGGTTCTGCTTTTTCTGTACCTAATGCAATCGCTGGCAGTGAGTCATTGACTAAATTGATGAACAGCAGTTGTAATGCTGTAAATGGATTGGACCAGTCAGCAACTAAGGCAAAGATGATCGCAATGATCGCACCTAAGTTTCCGGCAAATAGATAAGAAATAGCTTTCTTGATATTATCAAACACGTTACGTCCTACTTCTACTGCGCTGACAATAGAAGCAAAGTTGTCATCCGTCAATACCATCGCTGCTGCATCTTTTGCCACATCTGTACCAGTTCCCATAGCAATCCCGATGTCTGCTTGTTTCAATGCTGGTGCATCATTTACGCCATCACCTGTCATAGCGGAGATATGACCTTTATTTTGCCAAGCACGAACGATACGGATTTTATTTTCAGGAGAAACACGTGCATAAACGGTGACTTTTTCTAAAACTTCGTTTAGTTGCTCTTCTGTTAATTCATCTAATTCCGTTCCAGTCAGAGCTAAGTTTCCTTCTTCAAAAATCCCGATTTGTTTTGCGATAGCAACAGCTGTTGTTTTGTGATCACCAGTAATCATGATCGTTTTGATTCCTGCACTTCTTGCTTCTGTCACCGCTTGAGTGACTTCAGCACGTGGAGGATCGATCATAGCAAGCAAACCAACAAGGATCAAATCATCTTCATCTTCAAATGACAAATCAAAATTATCAAGTGGACGGTAAGCAAAAGCTAGTACACGTAATGCTCGTGTTGAAAAAGCTTCATTTTGCTCTTGGAATTTTTTCATCAATTCATCCGTCATCGGAACAACTTCGCCATTCAGTAATACCTTTTTACTGCGTTGGAAGACGATATCTGGTCCCCCTTTGACAAATAAGTAATTTTCGTTATCGATCGTGTGTCCAGTAGACATCAATTTTCGATCTGAGTCAAAAGGAAGTTCTGCTTGTCTTGGGTAGTTGTTTCGAATTTCCTGATAAGGCTGGTTTAGTTTTTCACTAAAATCGATAAACGCTACTTCCGTAGGGTCGCCCAATTTAGTCCCATCTTCACTGATTGATGCATCATTCGCTAAGACACTGATTTCAATCAAACGACGTTCGTCAGCTGTCCACTTTGAAGGATCGTTTGTGAAATCTCCAGTATCGCCATTTCCTAAAAAGTAGTCAACAACTGTCATTTTGTTTTGTGTCAATGTACCCGTTTTATCTGTACAGATGATACTTGTCGAACCAAGTGTCTCAACTGCTGGAAGTTTTCGGATAATGGCATGACGTTTCGCCATTTTATTCGTTCCCAAAGATAACACGATTGTTACGATAGACTGTAATGCTTCTGGAATAGCAGCTACGGCTACGGCTACGGCAAACATCACTGCGCTGACGATATCTGCAGTCATATCTCTTGTACCTTCTCCAAGATAAATACGGAACAATTGGATACCTAAAATCAGTAGAGATAATGCCAAAATAGCCAGACTTAATTTTTTACTGAATTTATCCAGACCTCGTTGTAACGGAGTGACTTGCTCAGTTGTTGATTCCAAAAGACCAGCAACTTGTCCGATCTCCGTATTGTTCCCAGTTGAAGTCACTAAGAATTTACCGCGTCCGTAAGTTACGATCGTTCCACTGAATACCATATTCGTACGATCACCGATTGGAACAGTACTTGTGATATCCATTACTTCTTTTTCTGCGGAAGTCGACTCTCCTGTCAGCATGCCTTCATCTACTTTTAATGAACCCGCATCTAGTAATCGTCCATCAGCAGGTACATAATCGCCTGCGTCTAACAACACGATATCCCCTACGACAAGTTCGTTTGCCGGAATCGTTTTTTCTTTACCGTCACGAATCACTCGAGCATCAGGTGCTGAAAGATTTTTCAATGCCTCTAAAGAACCTTCTGCTTTTTTTGTTTGGACAACACTGATGATAGAATTCAACATCAACACTGCAAAAATAACTAAGAATTCGATGTAGTCTCCCATGACCATCTGAATCAGTGCGACAATCAGCAATACGATAACCATTGCATCTTTGAAGGTTTCTAAGAACAATTTCCAAGTTGGCTTCTTCGGCTTTTCTTTTAGCTGGTTCAAGCCATCTCTTTCTAATTTTTCCTTCGCTTGCGTGGTGCTCAATCCATCGGTTGAGCTCTGCGTTTGCTGCATCAACGAATCGATCGTTTCTTTATAGACCGCTTGTTGTGCTTGTTCCTTGTTTTCCAAATTTCATCCCCCATTTTTTGATCTCGGTCCTAGTCCTGTCTGAAAAAAAAGAGACCTAAGACAAATACGCATTTGTCTTAGGTCTCACCATTTCATACAATACCAGAAAACCATTTGGTTAACTTACTGTTGATATTATCGCAACAAAATGTTGCCGGTTACTCCCCTAAGGAGATATTCAACTGTACTAATATCCTACCTTATTAAACTACAAAAAGCAACTACTTTAGCACGATTTACCTACATTTTCATGAAAAGAGTGAAAAGTATATTCACCTTGGTAGGCTTCTTTCTTCTATCATGCTATACTAATGTTATTGTATGTAAGGAGGAACATTTTTGTGGTATCTAGTATTATAACCGCCCTTTATCTATTGAATGCACTTATTGCTTTAGTGGCTATCTTGATCAAACCCCGAGATGTAGCAGCTATTTGGGCATGGCTCTTAGTATTATTTGCCCTTCCTGGGGTGGGTTTTGTATTATATTTATTTTTCGGACGTGGATTAACGGATAAGAAAAAATTCTATCTCCGACAAAGTGACTTGAAAGAATTAGAAAACTTTCAGTCTTTTAGAGGAGATACCATTGAACATTACGATCCTGACATGGGCGACAAAGACAAACAACAATTTGTCGACTTCTTCTCTTCATTAAATCGTATGCCGCTGACAAGAATGAATTCTGTCACTCTTCTCACAGACGGACAAAAGAAATTAGATTCACTGCTTCAAGATCTAAAAAAAGCCAAACATTCGATCCATATCGAATATTACGCATTTGTGACAGATACTATCGGTCAGCAAGTCTTACGCGTTTTAGAAGAAAAAGCCGCAGAAGGCGTAGAAGTTCGTATATTATATGATGCATTTGGCTCCCACGGCACAAAAGCAAAAGATTTCAATCGTCTAATCAAAAATGGTGGACATGTCCATACATTTGTTACCTCGCAAAAAGCATTGCTTCGTTTCCGATTGAACTACCATGATCACCGGAAAATCGTTGTGATCGATGGAAAGATCAGTTACACCGGTGGCTTCAACATTGCCAATCAATATGTAAATACGACAAAAAAATTCGGCTATTGGCGTGATACGCATATACGGATTTTCGGTGCCGCTTCTTCTTTGCTTCAACTTCGTTTTTTAACAGACTGGAACGTCTCAGTTCCTGAAGAAAAAAAGGTCGGCTATCATTTGAATTATTTCTTTAAAAAAGCCGATCGAGACGAATCCAAACTTGCTGATACATCCATCCAGCTTGTCTCAAGCGGACCAAATAACGAACGCGAACAAATCAAGCTTTCGTTTATCAAATTGATTACTTCTGCTAAAAAACGTGTTTGGATACAGACGCCTTACCTCGTTCCTGATGAAAGTGTCATTGCTGCTTTGAAAATCGCAACTGCTTCTGGTGTCGATGTGAAAATCATGATCCCCAATAAACCGGATCATCCTTTTATTTATCGAGCAACACAATATTATGCGCGTCAGCTCATCAAGGAAAACGTACAAATTCTTGTCTATGAGAATGGCTTCCTCCATGCAAAAACATTGATAATGGATGATGAAATCTGCATGGTAGGTTCAGCAAATCAAGATATTCGTAGCTACCGATTGAATTTTGAAACAAGTGCTGTCATCTACGATCCTGAGTTTTTAGAAGAACTTGCTACTCAGTTTAAAGAAGATGAGACACATTGTTCACCAATGACGACTGAAACAGTGAAGGAAATGTCTAATTGGCTGTTATTCAAGCAACAAATTTCTCGATTATTTTCTCCAATCTTATAATTTTTCCATTCAAGTAGAGAAACATACTAAGATTAGAGGGGAACATCATTGACGAATGATGTTCTCCTCTATTTTCTATTTTTAGATTATAGTGAAGAGTGAAAGAAAGTTCGAACAAAGCCTTGAGGACTACGAGTCCCTATCAAAAACCGAACTTCTTTACTGTCATTTTAGAATCAGGTTTACGTATGTTGGGGCCATGAGCCCGTGTATAGGAAATTGGAATCGAAATGAAGCAGTAAAGTTCTTTCAAAACTTAAAAAGGAGGAATACAAATGCCTTACATTCTTGCATTAGATGTTTCAATGGGACACAGCTACAGTGTCCTATACAAAGACGACACCTGCTTATTTGAAGACGAGATCGAACACACTCAAAGAGGATTTCATGCATTACTCGAAGAGATCCAGCACTTGCCTGAACGTCCATTGATTGTTTTTGAAGCAACGGGGATTTATTCCAGACCAGTCGAAAAGTTCTTTCAAGATCATCACTTTTCTTACTGTTTGTTAAACCCGTTAGAAGCGAAAAAACAGATGGAAGAAAGCACCTTACGCAGTTGGAAAACAGATAAATCGGATGCCCACCGGCTCGCACAGACTCATCTTAAAAATCAACGTCAGCCAAAAGAAGTACAAAGCAATTTTTACTTAGAGATGCGCGATTTAGCCCGTTTTTATCAAGAGATTGAGAAGAAAATCACTCGTCTGCGCATGGATTTACACAACTGCCTTCAGTTGACTTTTCCAGAGCTTGAACAGTTCTTTTCAAACAGGCTGACCCCTTACGCATTGACATTGATCCGTCTTTTTCCCCATCCAGATTTTGTATTGGCATCTACTCGGACAAAAATAAAAAATAAACTAATCAACGAAACACGGAAAAAAATCTCCGCGAATCGTGCCGAGCAAAAGGCAGATCAAATCATCCACTATGCACAGTGTGCCTACCCAGCTGTTCAAAAAGACAGTATCCACTGTCAAAAAACGATTTATTACGCCGAACTTCTCCAAGATTTACTCGAACAAAAAGAAGCACTGGCGACACAAATGATCAAAAAAGCCGAAGGCTCTCCTTGCTTTTTGTTGTACCAAACGTTCCCTGGGATCGGCGCACTCACAGCCGCTTTATTGCTCGGTGAATTAGGAGATATCACACGATTTAAAACCCATAAACAATTGAATGCCTTTGTCGGAATTGACATCCGACGGTATCAATCAGGTAAGTATACTGGCCAAGACCGCATCAATAAGCGTGGTAATCCCAAAGCACGGAAAATTATTTTCTTCACCATTCGAAATATGATTCGCCAGCAACGCGCAGCTCCTAATCATATTGTCGATTATTACTACAAATTAAAAAAGCAACCTATCCCTAAGAAAGATAAGGTTGCCACAGTTGCTTGTATGAACAAGCTTCTGAAATGTATGCACGCTATGGTTAGGGCACATACAGAGTACGACTATGCGTACGCGGTCTCAGTGGACCATTAACTAAACCACTTACAGTATACCACTTCTTTGCCCAGATCGAAAATTTTTTACGAACGAGGCTTTATTTGGTGTGCCTTGATTTTGTCGCTTTCGTTTATGAGCTATTTTTCTTACACCTTTTACTTGACTAATCGTAGGAAAAGAGGCTGTGACAAAACGTGTCACAACCTCTTTTTCTGAATAAACGGTGTTCAATCAGCTGAACTTCGGTATTAGCTCAACAAACGGCAAAATATGAGGAACTATTTTTCCGTTTGTTTCTCTAATACTCAGGACAGGACGCTGATTTCACAACCTCTTTCTTTTACTCTAATTCACTGGCTGCCCAATGATTGATTGGTCCATATTTATGCCCTACGTTTATTTCTTCACGAATCGCACGGTTTACATAGTCTTTTGCCAATCGGATCGCTTGTTCTACTGTTTTTCCTTTAGCTAATTCGGCTGCAATACATGCAGATAACGAATCGCCAGTTCCATTGATCCGGTCAGTAGGATAAAATGGCGCATTCAGCCAAAATGATTTTCCTGATTCAAGCAATACGTAGTCGTTGACTGTTTCTTGCTGCGCATCTTTTGCATGATGTCCTTTGATCATGACGTTTTTCGCACCCATCTCTTGCAGTTCTTTTGCTGCTTGCACAAAATCTTCTTCAGTTGCTAATGTCCGTCCAGTCAGCTTTTCTGCTTCGTAAAAATTAGGTGTCAGTACTTCGGCCAAAGGGACAAGTTTTTCTTTCAAGCTTTGCAAAGCAGATTCTTCTAGTAAAAGATTTCCATGTTTCGTTACGATCACGGGGTCCACGACTAATGGTCCAAAATCATATTTTTGATAATTTTTTACAACTGTCTCAATCAAATTTGAATCTGCTAGCATACCTGTTTTAGCTGCACGTATTTGAAAGTCCTCTGCAATCAGTTCAAATTCTTTATCGATAAAATCGGTTGGCAAGGTCACACTTGCTCCGATTCCGTAAGAATTTCCTGCAACACATGCGGTCATGACAGAAACACCGTAAACACTTCTTGTAAAGAATGTATGCATATCTGCTTGCATCCCTGCGCTTCCATCGCTATCTGATCCTGCGATCGTCATTGCTTGTACATACTGCTCTTCCATTAAATCGATCCCTCCATTTTTATAAAAAAATTTTTTCATGATGCTGTTACTGTTTCTATTATATGTTTTTCAAAGTATCCCTCAGTAAATATACCACTACCTTTTCTTGGTAATCAAATTTATTTGAAAAAACATTTGTAATAAATCAGAAAATAGTTGTCATTTATTTGAACTAGTTATTCTAATAACAAATACCTGCTATTCGATTTGTATATATTTCAGTATCCTTCTTGTTTTCATATAACCAATGGCGCTATGATTTCCATATGATAAAAAATAAAGTCAGGTGAAAAAATGAAACTTGAGGATAAAAAAGTCATTTTGAAGAAAATCAAACGTCTCCCAGACCAAATAGAAAACTATACGATCTGTTCTTTCAAAAAAGACAGGAGTATAAAAGCTTATACGCAAAACACAGAAAAAGGAAGAATCTATTTCCTAAATGAAGAAGGTTACGATACCCAAACCTTTATGTTTACTGAAAAAAAGAATTTCATAAACAGATGAAAAAACTGATTGAAAAAGAATTTCCAAGAAGTCATAAACTCTATGTGCATCAGCAATTTTAACTTTTAACTATACGCTCTTAATTAAATATGCTCTGTAATAAAATAAAACTTTATAACAACTATAACAAAACAGAATACAAAACGACGTTTCTATAAGTTATAATCATAGTTGTTAGATGATTCATCTAGTAAAAACACCAGATTTCAAATTTCACACAATTGAAACTAGATCAATCATCAACCTTCTTCAAATTGTTAGAACCCTTTCCCGAGGAGCTGCAGCATAAGCAAGAAAAACAAACAGGAAGCCAAATGGCTGAGACATTCCTTCTATTAGTCTAGTTGTTTCTCGTCGCAAATTTAAGACTTTAGAAAGTTATTTCTATTGATGTTTGGGTTGTTTCACGCTTATACACAGCTCCTTACCTATTATTTATCTCAACAGATCGAACAAATTAATGGAAAATTTAAGGAGTTTTGTTATGCTTACGATCTATTCTTCTCGTACACATAGTTACCATCTGATGGCAAATTGGCTGAAAGACCACCAAATGCCTTACAGAGAACGAATTTTCACACCTAAACAGCCTTTAACCAGAAAAGAAATCTTTTATTTATTATCATTAACAGAAAACGGATTTGACGATCTATTAGCTAAACGATCGATTGATTATAAAAATTTGAAAGATCAAATTGACCAATGTACGACCTCAGAACTTGTCGATTTAATCGTGTCTCATTTTACTTTGTTGCAACGTCCCATCATTACTGACGGAAAAAAATTATTAGTCGGGTTCAATGAAGATAGTATGCGTCTTTTTATCCCTGTACAATGGCGTAGAAGCCAGCTCAAATCTGTCTATAACGATTTCACGTGGGTAAGCGATCTAGACAATTCTATGGAATTAGATGATGAATTTTTAAATTATTATATATAAAAAGGACGGTGACAAAAAAGTGTCACCGTCCTTTTTTCGAATAACTAGTGTTCCAGAAGTAGCTTCTACGAAAAATAAGCCGAAATTTCTTGAAGATAACTACTTCTGTCACAACCTCTGATTCATGGCGTTCAAATTTGCGCACACTTACCACGAATAAGTGCTTTGGGTGAACTGACGATAAGAATGACGAACAAGACTGCCATAAATAATCAAAAAGACACCCGTTCCTACTGTAACAAAAAATCCAGAGGCACCGATACTACCATCTATATACCACAAAATCGAAGCAAAAAGTGGGAAAAGTGAAAAAATACATAATCCGATTCCTGCAATCAACGAGAAGCCAAAACTTCGCTGATATGCTTCTTCTTTTTCTTTTGCTTCTGCTAATACTTTTTCAGGTATTTTTCTATTATACAAAAAGTGATTTAAGCGGGTGATTTTCATACCAGAAGCGATGAAAAAACCGACAGCTAATGCTATACCGAAAATCAGACAAGAAACACCCATGAATGCATAGCCTGTTGAACAGAAGAACAGAAATCCTGCAAAGGATAAACAAGTGAATAGGACACCTGACGCTACTTGAAGACTTGCTGCTCTGTATTCTTTCCAATAATTTTCTGCTTCGCTTAAATAAATCGAAGCTGGATTTGATTCCGTCACGGGACTTGGATTTTCTTTTTTGACATCTAATTCTTCTAATAATTCGTCGATTGAACCAAATGTCGAGATGACTGTACCAATGGCCTCTTGTTCATTTTTCCCTTCTCCCATTAATTCATGATAATGATCTTCCATATTTGCCAACAAATCAGCTTTCAGCTTTTCTATCTCGTTACTTCGGGGTACTCCGATAAAAAGACTTTCTAAATAATTACGGATTGTATCCATTTACTTTCCCTCCAAAAATTGATCGACCACGTCTTTCGTCGTCAGCCACTCTTGCTTTTTTTCTTCTAAAAGATTACGTCCTATTTCAGTGATTTTATAATAGGTCCGTTTTTTTCCATGGGTCACTTCACCAGGGTACGAAACAATCAATTGATTCTTTTCTAAACGGGCAAAAACGGAGTAAAGTGTCGTCTCTTTGATTACATAGGAATCATTTGTCCTCTCACGGATCGTTTTAGAAATTTCGTATCCATAAGAATCGTTTTTGTTAAGGATCGATAAAATAATCGCATCATTGTATCCGCGTATTCCATCACTTGAAATCATGTTCTCTCCTCCATATTACTCCATCTGTCGTTGTAATCAGCATAGCATGATTACTTCATCAGGTAAAGTAATTTTTTGCAAAAAATAAAAAGGAACAGAAAGCAAGAGAAGCGTTATGCTTTTTTGCTTTCTGTTCCTTTAATTTATTTATTTTACAACCATGACGTTACATGATGCGTGGTTGACTACATAGGAAGTAGTGGAACCTACTAGCGCACGTTCTACCGCATTCAGACCTGTCGCCCCCATGACAATCAGATCGATTGGTTCTTTCGATTCATGGAAATTAGCAATCAGTGTCTTTGGATAACCGTAAAGAACATATGTCTCGATATCTGTCAGGCCTTTTTCGATTGCCAAGTTTCGATGTTCTTTCATCTGGTTTTCCGCAACCTCATCCAATTCTTCCTGCAGGCTTGTTGTAACAAATGCAAAATCACCAAAGTAATTGCCTGTTACTTCATTGACATACAGGATGTGCAACGTTGCTTGATTTCGTTTGGCAATCGTGATTGCCTCAAGAAATGCTTTTTCTGCCTTTTCAGAACCATCAATTGCTACTAAAATATTACGATAAGTGTCTACCATTGTAAACGCCTCCTTCACTGTTAGTGTAGCACGATTACAGTGTTAGGACAAACATTTTGTGAACGTTTTATCAAAAAATATCAGGCATCAAAGCCATTTTTTTCGGAGACCGTTTTAAACCAGCGACCTGATTTTTTGATCGTGCGTTTGCCGTCTTGTGCCAAATCAACAGCGATAAAGCCATAGCGATTTTTGTAGGCATTTGTCCATGACCAGTTGTCCATACATGTCCACATGTGGTACCCCACACAATTCGTTCCTTCTTGGATTGCTTGATGGACATATTTCAAATGATCCGTCACAAATTCGATCCGATAATCATCTTCAATCATGCCTTCGCTGTTAACAAATCGTTCTTCTCCTTCGACCCCCATCCCATTTTCAGAAATATAGCATTTGATATTACCATAATTCTCTCTTGTATTCGTTAAAATATCATAGATGCCTTTTTCGTAAATTTCCCATCCACGATATGGATTCATTTTTTTATTGGGCATGTCGTAATTATCAAAATAATCATCTGGCATGGGGCTATGTTCGTGATCGATCGGTGTTTCTTTTGCTTTGATCCGACGAGGCTGATAATAATTGATTCCTAACAGGTCAATCGTGTTTTCTCTGATGAGTTCTAAGTCTCCTTCATGAATGTCAGGCATTATACCCAATGTTTTGACAATCTCGATCAACTCTTGTGGAAACTCGCCTTTCACTGCAGGATCAAGGAATGATCTGTTGAAGAATGCATCCGCGATTTGCGCTGCTTTTACATCATCTTGGTTTGTTTCATCTCTCGGATAACTTGGTGTCAGATTCAAGATGATTCCGATCTCACCATCATGACCGCCTTCATGGTAGGCTTTGATTGCCTTTGCACTTGCTAGATTCTCATGATAGCCTACTTGGACCGCTTCTTTCATATTGATATGATTTGGATAGTGGAATTGATACAAGTAGCCTCCTTCTACAGGTACGATTGGCTCATTATGAGTAAACCATTTTTTGACTAGGTCTCCAAACAATTCAAAACACGCGGCTGCATAAGAAACATAAGCGTCAACCGTTTCTCTTGATAACCATCCGCCTTTTTCTTGCAAGGACAGTGGCATATCAAAATGGTAAAGATTTACAAAAGGCTCGATACCATTGTTCAGCAATTCAGTAAAATAATCTCTATAAAAAGAAACAGCTTTTTGATTGATTTCACCTGTCCCTTCCGGAATCAAACGACTCCATTGGATAGATGTACGAAATGTGTTATGGCCAGTTTCTTTCATTAACTGAACATCTTCTTTGTATTTTGTGTAAACTTGCGAAGTTTTTTCAGGTCCTACTTGATCGAAGAATTTTTCAGGCTCTAATGCATACCAATGATCCCAAATATTTTCTCCTTTCCCGTCATTACTTACTCTTCCTTCTGTTTGCGGTCCGCTAGCAGCAGAACCCCACCAAAAATTTTCTGGAAATGTGTAGGTTTTCATTTTTTTACTTCCTCTCTTTTCTTCTTGATATCGTAATCATAACGAACCTAAAAAAATAAATCAATACTTTTTATAAAAATGACTAGACATTTAAAATATTCGGCGTTATACTTTGTATGTAATCGATTGCAAATAAATTTGAGGTGAATAAAAATGAACGGTTTTATGGACAAGCTTTCTGAGAAAATCATGCCCTTAGCTAATTTATTAGGGCAAAATCGTTACCTTACAGTTTTACGGGATGCGTTTATGCTTTCCTTCCCTTTAACGATGTTCGGTTCGATCGTTGTCGTTATCAATAACTTGCCTTTTTTCAGTGACGCAACAAAGGGAACTTTATCGAACTTATTCGGTAATGGGCAAAATGCAACAATGAGCATCATGTCGGTTTTTGTTACTTTTGGTATCGGCTATTATTTATCAAAATCTTATGACGTTGAAGGTATTTTCGGTGGTGCCGTGTCTTTTGCCAGCTTCTTGATTCTTACGCCTTTTGCAATGAAAACCGTTGGTGGTGAAGATGTAACTGGTGTTCTTTCACTTGATCGTCTTGGCGCAAAAGGAATGTTCATTGGAATGATCGCTGCTTTCTTGGCTGGAGAAATCTACTGCAGAATCACGAAACGCGGCTGGCAGATCAAAATGCCTGATGGAGTTCCACCTGCAGTAACAAAATCATTTGCCGCTTTGATCCCTGCTGTAGTGACACTAACTATTTTCTTAGTAATCAACGCTGTGATGACTGGTATTTTCAATGCTAACTTACATGATGTCGTTTATGAAGTGATCCAAAAACCATTAACTGGTTTGGGAAGTAGTTTACCTGCAACATTGATTGCTTTGTTCTTTGTCCAATTCTTATGGTTCTTCGGACTTCACGGACAAATCATCGTCAACTCTGTAATGGACCCAATCTGGAATACACTGATGCTTGATAACTTAGAAGCTTATCAACATGGAAAAGAATTACCACACATCATCACAAAACCATTCATGGAAACCTTCACTGTTGGTATTGGTGGCTCTGGAATGACTTTAGCTGTCGTTTTATTGATGGCCTTTGTTCTTAAAAAGAAACAGTATCGTGATGTTGGTCGATTAGCTTTAGCACCTGGTATTTTCAATGTAAATGAACCAGCGATCTTTGGTCTGCCGATCGTATTGAATGCAACAATCCTTATTCCTTGGGTCGTGGCGCCTCTAATCGTAACGACGTTCAATTATTTGGTAATGGCTGCTGGACTTGTCCCTGCACCAACTGGCGTCTCTGTTCCATGGACTGTGCCAATCATTGCAAGCGGTGTCTTAGCAACAAATTCATGGCTTGGCGGTATGCTGCAAGTCATCGACTTTGTCATCGTTGCCTTTATCTGGTACCCGTTCTTGAAAGTATTAGATAAACAACCAGATTTAGATATTGCTTAATGGATCATTAAGGGGATGTGACAAGAAACTTGTCATATCCTCTTTTTTCGAATAAACAATGTTCCAGATGCTACTTCGAGTTGTCGGAAGCATAATCTTTCGTTATACTCTAGAAGAGGTGAATAACGTGCCAAAATACGAAGAAATCGCAAATATTTTAAGGGAACGAATCCGTTCAAAAGAGTATCCTCCCGATAGTTTTTTGCCTAATCAAGTGGACTTGGTAAAAGAATTTGGTGCGAGCCGGATGACAATCAAAAAAGCCATCAATATCTTAGCGATGGAAGGACTTGTCTATTCGCAGCGAGGATCAGGAACGAAAATCTTGAATCATCCATTTATGCAAAAAGACACATCGCCCGCTAACGAGTATGAAGGTTTGAGTCTCCAAATGAAACGCAGACATCGTTCTTTGAAAAGTCAAATCATTCATTTTGATG
Source organism: Enterococcus sp. DIV1224 (assembly GCF_050555455.1). Classification (NCBI taxonomy): domain Bacteria; kingdom Bacillati; phylum Bacillota; class Bacilli; order Lactobacillales; family Enterococcaceae; genus Enterococcus; species Enterococcus sp. DIV1224. The sequence goes on from NZ_CP187859.1 coordinate 1,686,079, forward strand.
TTGAATTCCCTGATCCATATATCCAAGAACGATTGATGATCGATGCCGAGCAACCTGTCTACAATATTCACCGGTTAAGGATCTTAGATGGCGAGCCTTATGTTTTAGAGCATACCTTTATGCCAGTCCATCTTGTGCCGGGTTTAAAAAAAGAACATTTGTTAGCCTCTATCTATGATCATCTTCATCAAGAATTGAATGTCCATTTTGCAGGGGCTTATCGTGCTATTTCTGCAGATAAAAGTGATGAATATGATCAGCAATATTTGAACTGTGCAGAAAACGATCCTGTACTGGAAGTTCAGCAAGTCGTCTATCTCAAAGATGGCCAGCCGATTGAATATTCTTCCAGCCGAAACCGATTTGATGTTCGGAACTATTCTGTGCTGGATGTGCGTTCAACTTAACCAAAGAGGTTGTGGAAAAGCCGCTTAGTTTCGAGTAGTAAGAAAAATTTTGTGAAAATGGCTTTCCTCATTTTTGCATAAATTTGACTTACTACCGAGAAACTGGCTTTTGAACACCGTGAATCAGAGGTTGTGGAAAAGCCGCTTAGTTTCGAGTCGATTGATTGTCACAGGTACAATTTTTTGAATAACATTTACTAAGTACTTTCAGAAGCTCGTTTCCATCTAATCATAAAAAGACTTATGACCACCCGTAATGATTCTAAAGTTAGCTTTTTAAAGCTAATTTTTTTTGAAATCGATGCAGCTAGTCGTAAGTCTTTTTATTTTATTGATCCGTTCCTCCTCTTTTCCATTCTTGATTCCTTCCTGATACTTTAGAAGACAAATTAATTGCAAAATAGAGATGCACCCTCTATACTATGTCTAAATCGACTACTTACTTTTTGTAAGTTAACAGGAGGAAATTTATCATGGATACACAAATCAGAGGAATTCACCACGTCACAGCAATGACATCTAGCGCAACAAAAATCTACCGCTTTTTTACAGATATTTTAGGAATGCGCTTAATCAAAAAAACCGTTAACCAAGATGACATCGAAACTTACCATCTTTACTTTACAGATGATACTGGTGCGCCAGGAACAGATATGACTTTCTTTGATTTCCCAAATCAGCCAAAAGGAAAAAAAGGAACAGATACGATCTCCCGTGCTTCTTTCCGTGTGCCAAGTGACGCTGCATTAGACTTTTGGTTAGAACGATTTGAAAAATATGACGTTACTCATTCAGCAATCAATGAACGTTTCGGCAAAAAATATATCGAGTTTGAAGATTTCGATAATCAATATTATCAATTGATCTCTGACGAAAATAATCAAGGTGTAGCAGCTGGCATTCCTTGGAAAAACAGCAATGTACCGACAGAGTTTGCGATCACAGGACTTGGACCTGTCTTTGTCCGTGTTAGTCAATTAGAGCATATCCGCTTGATTCTTGAAAAAATCTTAGGGTTCAAAGAAACAGATCATTCAGGAGATTTCTACTTATTTGAAATCGGTGAAGGCGGAAATGGTGCAAGCATTATTATTGAACATCGGACAGACTTGCCAAAAGCAATCGAAGGATTTGGAAATATCCATCACTTAGCATTGCGTGTAGCAGACAAAAAAGCATTGGAATACTGGATTCAAGTAATCAATAAGATCGAATTGCCAAATTCTGGTTTCGTCGATCGTTTCTATTTCCAATCTGAGTACTTCCTAGCCGCTCATCACGTACTGTTTGAACTAGCAACTGACGGTCCTGGATTCCTTGAAGATGAACCAGCAGAATCAGCAGGAGAAAAACTATCTCTTCCTCCATTCTTAGAAGAACGTCGTGAAGCCATTGAAGCCTATGTCCGTCCTTTCGATACAAGTGATGCAAATAAAAAACGTGAATAATCTCTTCATGCTACTTCATTTGCATCTATAGAAACAGAAAAGAGGGAACAAAATGACCTACATTTTTGAAAAAGGAACAAGTGGCAAGCATTTGATCTTACTTCATGGCACAGGTGGCGACGAACATTCTTTACTGGATATCGCTCACTTTCTTGCACCAAACAGTACGTTGCTTTCTTTTCGCGGCACGGTCCAAGAAGATGGGATGAATCGTTTTTTCAAGCGTAATTGATTGAATCAATTCGACCTGGACAGTTTGGAAAAAGAAACAGATAAACTCCATGAAAAAATCAAAGAAATCAGCGAAAAAGAACAGATAGCTTTAAGCGATTGGCTGCTTGTCGGCTATTCAAATGGCGCAAACATCGCTGCTCATTTATTATTGGAGCGTGAGACCAAGCTAAATAAAGGGTTGTTTTTCCATCCGATGTCTCTAGGTGTTCATCAAAGCCGTTCCACATTAGAGGATAAAACCGTCTGGCTTTCTTATGGTGATAACGATCCAATCGTTTCCCCTGCTTCCTTTAAAGAATTGGCCGATCAATTCGAAACACGTCAAGCAAATGTGACGATTCAGCTAACTGTAACAGGTCATCAGTTGACGATGGACGAAATCGAGCAAGCGAGGGAATGGTCAGAGCATCTTCTAACTAAATAAAAGAAAAGAACTACGACTTACATGACACAACCTGAAGCAGACATCAATCTGGATCATAGTGTGTGAAAGTCGTAGTTTTTTTGTCAGATAGGTTAGTCTCCGCTAGCTGTAATAACAGATTTATTATAAATAGCCGTTTTATGTTTCAAATCTTCCAATCTGCCGATTTTCTCACCTTTCGAATAAAATCCATCAGTAATCCCTAGTGCTTGAAAAATCGTCTGCTTGTAGGCAATTTCTGCATTCCATTCGACTGTATCAAGGATTTGCAGTGCTTTATGGATGGCTTCGATTCCTGATTCTCCACCTGTGTTGATCAATACGCCATGTGAATTGAGTAATAACATATGGGGCAATTCTAAATCATGTGTTTTTACGTAATCGCTTGTCAATTCAGCAAGTTCTTCAGAGCAATTAGGCTCAAAGTCCATGACAGGAATCTCTTTTACTTTAGCTGTGGCTTCTGTTAAATTAGGCATAGGCAACCCAGTAGTCGCCCAGAACATTGCATTAGGCGCATGAGCATGTAGAACAGCTTTGATAGCTGGATTAGTCTCGTACATCGCTTCATGCATATTGATCTCCCGAGTTAAATGACCGACTCCGTCAACGATTCTACGCGTTCTTGGTTCTACTACTAGAACCTGTGCAGGAGAAATCTCTCCTAGATAGGCTTCTGACATCATGGTCGGCGTCATGATGATGTAGTCTTTTCCTTGATCATCAGTGGTTTTAAAGGAAAAATTCCCTCCTGCGACATTTGTGTTTTTCCTTTCGAAAATCACTCTTACGATACGTGCCATGTCCTGTCGTTCTCTCTCAAATAACATACGTCCATCTGACATAATGACCCCTCCATTATCTTTTTATAAAACTTTTTTCTCTCAATATTTCTTTGGTAGCTTCTTTTATTTTTATTGATTCTTCTATTTTCCGTTTTCTTTTTTCATCGTACTCTCTGAATAAAACGTGATTTCCATATTTATAGATCACTAGCGCGAAAAAAATGACCAATAGATTGATGATGATATTCTGAGTAAAGAGTCCATATAGAAATAGCAGAAGTGTACCACAAAGAGCGACTGTCCATTTTATTTTATCTGTCTCTTCTCTTTTCATTGCTTTCCCACCATTTCAATGCTATTTTTGTAGTTCAGCATAACGTTCGCTCGGGACTTTCGCTTTTATCATATATTTATAAAGTAGAACAAACAGTCCTAGAAAAATCACGCATCCTACAATAGCGAGAATATTTCTATTAAATGCCTCCGCAAATAAAATCCTGAACTCCGGCCCTTCTATTGATGACCATGTGATCAACTGTCCTTTCTTGATTCCCTCGACTGCTCCACTTTTTTCTGCTAAATCACTGAGTATTGGCGCAAGATAAGTGGCACCGTACAAATAAATAGGCATCGTGAGGATTCCCAGGATCAGCATACGAGCCAAGTTTCCTCCTGTTAGAAGCAATCCGCCGACAGCAATCGAATAGTTGATGATCCCTGCTAATGGTAATACTTGGTTTCCTGGCAAAATAATGGCATAACCGATAAACACAGGAACAAGTAAAATAGCAGTAACCCAAATCTCTGAACGACCAGCTAATATCGGCCAGTCCAATCCAATATATACTTCACGATCCTTAAATCGCTTTTTCATAAATTCTGACATCGCGTCTGCTAAAGGAGACAAAGATTGCATGAACATTTTAGAGATCATAGGAAACAAACTTAATGCTGTAGCTGTTTGGATCGCTAGATTAAGAGAACCTGAAACACCGTACGCAGCAGCAAAGCCAAGTCCCAAGCCAATAATGAATCCCATTACAGAATTTTCAGAGAAGATCCCAATTTTCTTCTTCAATGCATTCGTATCCGCTCGTTTATTCAATGCAGGTATTTTATCCATAATCATATTGAAAGGGAGCAACAAGACAGCGGCAGATGTCATAAAATGAGTCACTGTTACTAATGGAATCCCTGTGAGATCTTGTATATGCTTCTGAAACATATCACCAAGCTTTAATTCCAATATGACTTGAACCATTGCTGTAAGAAAGCCTGCAGCCAAACTGCCAGAAACATAATAAACTAAATAAGCAGTTAAAGCTTTCCCCCAAACATTCCACATATCAACATTTAACGTCTTCGTCCAATTAAAAAGTAACAGTACAAAATTGACCCCAATAGTTACTGCAAAGAATATAAAAGCATAACTCCACGACCATGTGATGCTTGCTGCACCTGTCCACCCAAGATCAAGTGCAGGCAAACTGATTCCCGTATTTTTAGCCAATGCTTCTGATGCTGGACTTACTGCGTTAGACATATAGCCAATGACCATAGACATCCCGCTAAAAGCGATCCCTAAAGTCAATGCAGACATGAATGCTTTTTTAAATTTCATCCCTGCCAATAATCCAAGTATCAAAATAATCAAAGGAACAAAAATAGCTGATCCTAAATTCAAAACATAATTGATCACGGTTTGGAAGACTTCCATAAATAGACCTTCTTTCTTTTGAAATATAGTAGAAAAACTAGGAGACAATTTTTTATCCAACAATCCTCCTTTACTGTATTAACTCTTTGATACTGTCATAAATAGGTTCTACGCCCATTCCAGTTAAAAATGGAATTCCTGGAAATACTTCAATACCTAAATCTTTTGCTTGTTCAAGTACTTCATCATCCGGCTGTGCGACATACACATAGATTCCAGCAGTAGGAAGCTCATTTTGGATTGATTTGTAATCAACTGCTTCTACAGGAAATGTAATGCCATCATCTTCTAACATACTTTGGATCTTACTCGCGATCGTCTGACTCGTTGCTACGCCACTTCCACATGCGACAATTAACCGATTCTTCATTTTTCTTCCTCCTAAATATAATTTGTAATAAGTTCGTATATTTTTTGCGGTGTTTCTTGTTTCTTATAATTTTCCACGAATGTTTCATCCATGAATAAATTCATAAACGCTTGAAGTAATCCTACTTGTTCTTTTGGTTCTTTGATTCCTAAAAAAAATAGATTTTCTACAGTCATTTCCTGATTATCCCCCATTTGATAAAAATAAATTGGGTTCTTCAGCTGCATAACAAAAACGAATGGCTTTTCGACATATTCACATTCCGAATGTGGCAGTGCAATATTTAAATACTTAGTAATCAATCCTGTAGGAAATTCTCTTTCTCTTGCAATTAGTCCATTCAAATAATTCTCATTGACGTACCCCATTTTTTCTAATCGTTGGGCAGCTATTAAAAAAGCTTCTTCTTTATTTTTTACGTCTACCGCTAATTGAATCAGACTAGGAACAAACATCTCTTTATATTCCATTTCTCCACCCTCTTTTTTGATTAAGTTTGTTAATTTTATGTTATACTAAGTTCATCTTTGTTTACAAGAACATTATATTTCTGTTAGTTTATTTTGTCAACGCTTTCAAAAGAAATTTATTTTGTTAAATTTGATCTACTTGAAAATAAAATCGTTTATCTATATAATCAAGAAGAACAAAGTCGAACAAAAATTGACTTTTATGTTAAAGGAGTAATTCATATGTTGAAAAAAGAAAGACAAGAACGAATCATTACGTTATTAGAGAAAGATTTTTATTTAACTAATTCAGAAATCGCTAACAAATTAGGCGTATCAGAAATGACCATACGCCGAGATGTCACTGAATTAGCAAAAAAAAATAAAGTAAAAAAGCTGTATGGTGGCGTTGAACGAAAGGAACCTTATAATCGAGAACTATCGACTCAAGAAAAGATTGATACGAATGTAGCCGAAAAAAAATATATTGGCCAAGTCATGAACAGTATAATTCCGGATAATTCTACTATTTATGTAGGCGCCGGTACAACGATCCTGTATGCACTCCCTTTCATTCAAAAGAAAAATCTATTTGTAATTACAAATAGTTTGATTGCTTTCAACTATTTGAAGAATCATACTAGTTATCGGATTTTACTTACTGGTGGCGAATTTTCTCCTATTACAGAAGAGTTCATTGGGGAAGTTGCAGAAAGATCTTTTGAAAGTTTGAATGTCGATATCTCTTTCGCTGCAACAAATGGAATATTTGAAAATAATGTCACAACTGCTCAATTTATTGAGGGAAATATTCAAAATGCAGCGCTCAATGCAGCCAAAATCAAATGTATTGTTACAGATTATTCAAAATTAAATAAATCAGATGTCTATACTTTTAGAAAATTAACCGATTTTGATTATCTAATAACCGATAATCATTTATCAGAACAAGATTTCCATCATTATTCAAAATACTTAACCATATTAAAGGAGCCCAAAAATGATACTGACAATCACGATGAACCCATCCATTGATTCCATTTATTTTACAAAACACTTTGAATTAGGTACGATGACACGCTTTGCTTCTCCGGTACGCTATGTAGGCGGCAAGGGAATCAATTGCGGACGAGCATCTGCTTTACTAGGTTCATCAGTTATTTTAACGGGGTTTTTGGGCGGTTATTTTGGCGGTATGATTCAAGATATGCTGCAAAATGAAAATCTGTTTGATTTGCATTTTTTACCTATTGCAGAAGAATCAAGAGGTGCCGTCACCATCATGCATGATGGTGAAACGCAGACAGAACTTGTGGAAGCTGGTCCTAAAATAGCAGATGCTACTATCAAAAAATTAATGAATGATATCAAACAAATCAGTAAAAATAATTACCTTTCAGTCATTACAATAAATGGTTCTGTCAACAATCAAGATCCCTTTTTGTATGCTAAATTATTACAATATATCAAAGAACAAATAGATCCTTCCACCTATATATTAATGGATATATCTGGACAACATCTCCGTGAAGTCTTAGCAAGTAAGTATAAACCGATGTTCATCAAACCTAATATCCATGAGTTTTCAGATATCATCCATCAAAAAATCACTCAAAAAAGCGACATAAAACACCATCTAAAAACAAATCCACTATTTAAAGATATCGATGTCATCATGGTTTCTTGCGGCTCGTATGGTGCAGTAGTCAAAGTAAAAGAAGAATTTTGGAATGTTGAAATCCCTAAGATTCCTATCACGAATACAACAGGCTCTGGGGATGCCACTGTTGGAGGTTTTGCTCATTCATTAGAACAGAATTATCCTTTAAAAGAATGTATAAGGTATGCAATGGCTTGCGGCATGTCGAATGCACAGCAATCAGAAGTCGGGAAAGTTATCCCAGCTGATGTAAAAAATTTAGCAAAAAATATTAAAATCACAGAAATGAAATAAATAGTATAAAGTGAATGATTGTTTACACGAAATGAGACAAAAAGAACTGTGACAAAAAATGTGTCACAGTTCTTTTTTTCGAATAACGGTGTTCTCCTGCCAACTCCTCGGTCACAAGTCACAATATTCAACAAACATGAGAAGCGGCTTTTTCACAACCTCTTTTGGTTACACAAGGTTCTCTTCAAAGAATGTTGCCATTTTTTCAAATGGAATGATATCTGTCTGGTCGTATAGATCTGTATGGGAAGCTTCTGGAATGATCATGAGTTCCTTGTTATCGCCTTTCAGCTCATTGAAAGCATCCTCCCCAAAGTAACGTGAGTGAGCTTTTTCCCCGTGAATGACTAATACTGCATGACGGATTTCTGGAATATAATGCAATAGTTTCGCATTCATAAGTGATAACCCTGATGTCCTATTCCAACCGTCGTTAGAATTTAAAGAACGAACATGGTATCCGCGATCTGTTTTATAATACACATGGTAATCTTTAACAAACTGAGGAGCATCTTCAGGCAATGGGTCAACCACTCCTCCAACACGTGCGTAGTCCCCTTGTTTGAAATCAATGATACGTTGTGCATTTAATTCTTCACGCATTTTATATCGGGCATCTTCATCCATAGCATCGAAGTAGCCATTTGCTGTTACTCGAGTCATATCGTACATTGTTGAGACGACTGTTGCTTTGACCCGTGTATCGATCGCTGCCGCATTCAATGCCATACCTCCCCATCCACAAATACCGATGATTCCGATTCTCTCAGGGTTTACATTTTTTTGTACAGATAAAAAGTCTACTGCCGCTTGAAAATCTTCCGTATTGATATCAGGCGAAGCAACATATCGTGGTACTCCTCCGCTTTCTCCTGTAAACGATGGGTCAAATGCAATCGTTAAAAAGCCTCTTTCAGCCATCGTCTGCGCATATAGACCAGACGATTGTTCCTTTACTGCGCCAAATGGTCCGCTCACAGCAATTGCTGGCAATTTCTCTTCACTTACTTCTTTTGGTACATATAAATCAGCGACTAATGTGATACCGAAACGATTTGGGAAGGTCACCTTTCGATGATTGACTTGCTCGCTTTTTGGAAATACTTTGTCCCATTCTTGGGTGATATTTAATTCTTTACTCATATTCTAAACGCTCCTTTGATCAAAATTGACATTTGTTTTTGAATGTATTATCATGATAAAACTTAAACCTGACTTTAGGTCAAGGATAAAATTTTAATTTAGGAGGATTTTTTTATGTATTCCATTGGACAAGTGTCTGAAATGTTTGGATTGCCTGTTTCTACTTTACGTTATTACGACAAAGAGGGATTATTTCCTGATATCCAGCGTGTTTCCGGTATTAGAAAATTTTCAGAGAGTGAATTAGAGGCTTTGAGAGTCATTGATTGTTTGAAAAAATCTGGTTTAGAAATAAAAGACATCAAGCAATTCATGGAATGGAGCAAAGAAGGCAGTAAGACATTTGCGGTTCGTAAAGAACTATTTGAAAAGCAAAAAGAAGTTGTAGAAGAAGAAATAACAAAATTAGAAAGAGTACTCGCTATGCTAAATTACAAAAGCTGGTACTATGAAGAAGCAATAAAAACCGGCAATGAAGAAGCCGTATTGAAACTGATTCCTGAAGATTTACCCCAACATGTAAAAGAAGCTTATGAACAATCTCACTGAACAAACGGATAACTCACTTTTCTTCTCTATGAACTTCATGAAAACATGAATAAACACCTCTAACTGATTGTTAGAAGTGTTTATTTTTTCACTCAAGTATCCTGCACTTACAGAAATATCCTTTTTACCGCCATCCTAATTCTGGAGCGATATCTTTTACGATTGTTTCAAGCAAGTGCATGTTGTATTCAACGCCTAAAGTATTAGGAATCGTGACAAGTACTGTGTCTGCTTCTTTGATTGCTTCATCTTCAGCTAGCTCCTTGATTAATTGATCAGGTTCACCAGCAAAAGTTTTTCCAAAAATCGTCGGGTTCCGGTGATAAGCAAGATAGCCGACAGCATCTTGTTGCGGACTACGGTCTTGTCCAAATAAGCGTCGATCCAAATCAGTGGTGATTGGCTGGATCGAGCGAGTGACCAATGTTCTTGGTTCAAAATCATGACCTGCCTGCTTCCACGCTTCTTTATACGTACGTAATTGGTTTGCTTGTTGGATATGGAACGGCTCATGGGATTCGTAATTGACTAATGTAGATGATTGCAGATTCATTCCATGTTGTGCTGCCCAGATTGCCGTTTGCTGCGAACCAGCTCCCCACCAGATTCTTTGTCGTAATCCTTCTGAATAAGGCTCGATCCGTAATTTTCCTGATCCTTGTGGGAACATTGGTTGAGGATTTGGTTCTGCAAATGGTTTTCCTTCAAGTAATTCCAAGAATTCAAGGGTGCGTTCCCGTGTCACCTCTTTGATTTCTTCTTCACTGTAATCATACCCAAAGTATTTCCAGCCATCTAGAACTTGTTCAGGTGAACCACGACCCACTCCTAGTTGCACTCTTCCTTGTGTGATGATATCTGTCAATCCGGCATTTTCTGCCATATAATAAGGGTTTTCATAGCGCATATCGATAAGTCCTGTGCCGATTTCGATCTTACTCGTCTTTGCGCCGATTGCCGCTAGCAAAGGAAACGGCGGCCCAATCTGAGGGGCAAAATGATGTACGCGGAAAAACGCTCCGTCTATTCCAATTTTTTCTGCTTCCACTGCTAAATCGATGGATTGCAAATAAGCATCTTGAGCTGTTTTCACGAGCGATCCTTGATCCATCCAATGTCCAAAGCTTAAAAAGCCGATTTTTTTCAAGGTAATGACCTCCTCCAACCCTACAAAAATGGAAGGTTTTTTATTTTTAATATGAACTGATTCTACTACTTTTTTTCTTAAAAGACGAATAATTGTTCTCGCGTCATATTCAAGAAATCTATCGGCTGACTATACCCCTACTTCCTTCATCATCTGCCATGTCTTAATCTCTTTTAATAGTCTTTCCCATCGTTGTTTTTTGACTCAAAATGATTGTTTCTAACGTGTATTTATGGTAAAAAAGACAGGATGAGTTCTTTGTACACATCAATTTATACGCTGAACAAAAAGAAACATATAAACTAAGAAACCCATTGTTTTTTTCGCTCCATCATATAGAGTTTTCTTTAGATAAACAGTTACAATTACTAATCCATAACGTACTAATCCATAACGGAGGAAATCAAATGAAAAAAATCTATTTTTTATGTACGGGTAATTCTTGCCGCAGTCAAATAGCAGAAGGCTACGCGCGTAAATATCTGTCTACTTCAAAGTTTGAGATCAGAAGTGCGGGGATCGAGACACATGGTTTGAATCCAAGAGCTGTAAAAATCATGGCAGAAGACGGCATCGATATTTCCAAACAAACATCTGATTTGATTGATAGAGATTACTTTGCTCAGGCAGACTTGATTATTACACTTTGTGGTGATGCCAAAGACAAGTGCCCTGCCGTTCCAAACAATCACGAACACCTTCACTGGGACCTAAAAGATCCTGCACAAGCTGTCGGGAGCGAAGAAGAAATATTAGCGGAATTCAGAAAAGTCAGAGAAGTAATCAAAACAAAGGTTTCTGACTTAAATCAATATGCTCCAAGTTTATAAAGGAATTCTCAAAAATGTTTTTACAATTAACTGATAAATAGAATTGTTCTCTAGCAAAAACTTCTTCTCTTCTTTTTGCTAGATCAATCGTTCCTCCCGTTGACAAATGGATACTTCTCTGCTATTTTATTAGCAATCAATGAAACGCGATGACAAAGAAAGTAAAGTAATGTTAGATGCCAAAGAGAGTTCCTGCTTGGTGAAAAGGAATGCGTATCTGTTACTTGAAAATGGCTTTTGAGCGGATTTCCCGAATATGTAAGGAAATACGGATGTCTACCGTTAACAAGGCACAGTTTCCAAAAGATGATTTTTTTGGGTACTGATCGAGGTAAAGTCTGTGAGGATTTTATAACCAAAGGTGGTAACGCATATCTATGCCCTTAGCAATTTTTTGCTAGGGCATTTTTTTGTACCCACTTTTGAATCGACTATCGATACTAATAAAGTCCATCCACTACTTGACCTTGGATACTATCGAAAGGAAGTGAATTTTCGGAAAATTTCGAATCATCCAACAAAATTTTGACATGATGTGGTCAAAAATTGGAAATGCGTATTCATAAATAAACAATTGGGGGAAAATAGAATGAATAAAAAATTTACAGTAAAGCATATTGTAGCTATCGGTATCGGAGCAGCTGTCTTCTTTATCTTAAAACGTTTCGTCACCATTCCAACAGGTGTTCCAAATACGGATATTGCGACCGCTTACCCTTTTCTAGCGCTGCTAGGCGTAGTTTACGGGCCAGTCGTTGCAGGATTAGCTGGTTTTATTGGCCATGCACTGGGTGATTTAACTACTTATGGTGCTTGGTGGGCATGGATCATTGCATCTGGGATTTTAGGTGTGTTTTTTGGTTTACTGACCAAACGTATCCCGATTGAAGAAGGCATATTTGGTAAAAAAGAAATCACGCTCTTCCTCGTGGGTGAAACGATTGCCAATTTAGTGACATGGGTGATTATTGCGCCTGTGGGAGATATTTTGATTTATGCAGAGGCCCCAAGTAAAGTCTTCACGCAAGGAATCGTTGCTGGAATCACAAATGCTATTGTGACGGGAATTATCGGCATTATTTTATTGAAAGCTTATGCACAGACAAAAGTCAAAAAAGGAAGTTTGAACAAAGAAGCTTAGAACGTGAGGAACTAAAATGATTGAGTTTCGTAATTTTACATTTCAATATGACAGCCAAGCTGAAGCAACATTAAAAAATATCGATTTGATTATCCATCCTGGGGAAAAAATTTTGATCATAGGACCTAGCGGCTCAGGAAAATCAACTTTGGGAAAATGTTTGAATGGCATCATTCCACAAAATGAAAAAGGAAGTTTTACTGGTCAATTAACGATCAATGGTAAAAATTTCAGTGAATCTTCTATCTATGATCTTTCATTAGAAGTAGGCACCGTTTTACAAGATACTGACAGCCAATTTGTCGGATTAACAGTAGCTGAAGATATCGCTTTTTCTCTTGAAAATGAGATGATCGAACAAAAAGAAATGCAAGAAGCAGTCAATTTCTGGGCAAAAAAGACAAATTTACTGGCCCAATTAGACAAACGTCCGCAAGATCTATCTGGCGGACAAAAGCAGCGGGTAGCAATGGCTGGTGTTTTGATCGATGAAACACCTATTCTCTTGTTTGATGAACCATTAGCTAATCTTGATCCACAGACAGGCTATGAAGCAATCCAGATGATTGACCGTCTCTATCAATCGCAACAATTTACGACAATCATTATTGAACATCGTTTGGAGGAAGTGTTAGCTGCACCAGTCGATCGCGTCATCTTGATTGATGAGGGAAAGATCATTGCGGATATAGCTCCTACTGAATTGCTGAAAAGTGATTTATTGTCGAAGTGCGGAATTCGTGAACCCTTATACATCACAGCATTAAAACGTTCTGGACTCTCATTGACAGAATTCCCAGATTTAACACAAGTCGATCAACTGGTTTCCCCAAAGATTGCTGCTGCTTTAGCAAAACAACAAGGGACTTTTTGTTCTCCTTCTAAAAAGAAAACGCCGCTAGTGACATTGAAAGATGTATCCTTCCACTTCAGTAAGGAACCAATCATCAAAGGAATCGATATAACTCTTCATCAAGGAGAAATGGTTAGTTTAGTCGGACATAATGGAGCAGGAAAATCCACATTGTCCAATCTCATCACCGGTTTCCTTCCTTTCCAAAAAGGCGAACTGTTGTGGAAAGGCCAATCTATCATATCTGAAAGCATCAAAGAGCGCGCAGACAAAATTGGCTATGTACTGCAAAACAGTAACCAAATGCTTTCTAAAAACATAGTTTTTGAAGAAGTTGCTTTGGCTTTAGAAAATCGCGGTGAAGATCCGATAAACATCCAAGAAAAAGTCTTGGAAACTTTGAAAGTATGCGGATTGTATGAATTTCGTAACTGGCCGATTTCAGCGCTGAGCTATGGACAAAAACGACGGGTAGCAGTTGCATCTATATTGGTACTCGAACCAGAATTGCTGATTCTTGATGAACCGACAGCTGGACAAGATTACTATCACTACACTAAAATGATGAAATTTTTGAAAAAATTGAATCAGCAAGGCCTCACGATTTTGATGATCACTCATGATATGCACTTGATGCTGGAATATACAGAACGGACGATTGTTTTGAAAGAAGGACAAATTATTGCAGATGAAATACCTTCGAAGGTACTATCTTCAACCGATTTAGTTACCTCGGCAAGCTTGCGGAAAACTAGTTTGTATCATTTGGCAAAAAGCAATCAGCTGACAGATGCTAGCGGATTCGTTTCGGCTTTTATTCAGCATAAGGGGGACCCTTATGACAGAGAATAATCTCATCGGTTATGTACCGAAAAAAACAATCATCCATCAACTCAGCGGTTTTACCAAACTTTTTTGTTTTCTATTACTTTCGATTATTGGGATGGTCTCTTATGACACACGATTTTTGCTTTGCCTTGCTGTGTTTTCGGTTCTCATTTTTCGGATAGCCAGAATTAGTTATTCTGAGATCTCTTTTGTATTGAAGTTCATTGCTTTTTTCTCCATTTTGAATTTATTGACTGTTTATTTATTTGCCCCAGAATACGGAGTAGCTATCTATGGTACTCGCCATGTCATCTTTGATGGAATCGGTAGATATACGCTCACTCAAGAACAGTTTTTTTATGAATTCAATTTACTGATTAAATATTTCGTTACCATTCCTCCAGGTTTGATTTTTATTTTAACGACGAATCCAAGTGAATTAGCTTCTAGTATCCATCGAATCGGTGGCTCTTATAAAATTGCTTATGCCTTTTCTTTAGCGCTACGCTACATTCCAGATATCCAAGAGGATTTTCGAACGATTTCCAAAGCCCAGCAAGCACGAGGAAATGAACTCTCTGGTAAAGCCTCTCTCATGAAACGGGTACGAGGAAATTTGACGATTGCGATCCCATTGATTTTTTCTAGTTTAGAACGTATTGAGATGATTTCTTCTGCCATGGAACTTCGGCGTTTTGGAAAGAAAAAAGGACGGACATGGCTGTCGGCAAAACCATTGCAACGGAATGATTATCTTGCACTATTTCTCGTTGTCCTTTTTTGTTCAATAGGGATTTTATTAGTGATCCTAAATGACGGACGATTCTATAATCCATTTCATTAAATAGAGGTTGTGGAAAAGATGTTCTGCATCAAGTAATAAGTCCAGCCAAACAAAAACAGCGTTTCATGTTTTTGAATTGGCTGGACTTATTACCGCAGGTGCAAGCTTTTGAACACCGTTATTCGGAAGAAGGAACTGTAACAAGATTTTTGTTACAGTCCCTTTGTATTTAGTTTTTCAACTTCAAATAAATAGATAGAATTATTATAAATATAAAGGCAGTTTTTTAATATCTGCTTATTCATAACTAGACAACAAGGTTAAAATCTCTAGTGGATGATTGGATTGCATCAACTGTGCCATTTGTTCTGGCTGCTTTTCTAAATAGTGAATAACAGAAAAAATTTTTTTGAACTCTGCATGTTTCAAATCCTTTCTCTTTATTGCTAACAGCAGTACGATACGTATCTGTTCCCCATGCCATAGGACTGGTTCTTTCATTGTTGCAATAGAAATCATCGAATGTTTTACATACAGCGGATTACCGTGAGGAATCGTTACAAATGGTGCCACTCTAGTACTGGCGTGACGGTCTCGTTCCAAGACAGAATCGACGAATTCCGGCTCCACATAATGATGTTCTACTAAGACATTCCCCATAAAATTTAAAATATCTACTGGGTCAGTCCATTCAAGCTGAGGAAAGATCAAAAATAGATGAGTAAAGCTTGCTAGATCAAACGTTTTTTTCTTCTTGATAGGTACACGTTCCAGCATATATTTTGTCAAATAGGCCAGATCAGTTTCTGTGATCATTGGTGAAATCTCGATTACTGGAATATTTTCATATTTAAACGGTAATGTAGTCAAAATAAAATCAACAGGTGGAAAATCTTCCCTCTCTAGTTCTGGCTTATATTCAATTAAATCTATAATCGTTAATTCCGGAAGTTCTCTGTTCAGCCGTGCTTCAAGAAAAGTAGCCATAGCTTTTGAATATTCACTGACTAGAACTGTTTGGTATCTTTTACTTTTCTGATGTTTGTGTCGCTCGATCGCCGCTTGGAAATGGATCGTTAAATAAGCTGTCTCATCTTGCGGAACATAAAAATTTTCTTTCTCAAAATAATCTTCTAGAATCAACTGTAAAACTAAAAAAAGTTGTGTGTACGTACTAAATACATTTTTCGTCAGTGGATTAGAAATCTGCAAGCCATAATGGAGTCGAAAATAGGTCGAAGATAAATGAGACCTTAAGTTTTGTTTCAGTAACTGATCTTCTTTCAATGAATAACCTAAAAACTGCTCCACTTGTACAATCAAATGATCAGCAAGTGTACTAGATTCCTTTTGAAATCGTGTGGCTGCTTGTGAGTTTGTAAAAAGATTGGCGATACGCAAAGCCAGATAATTGATTTCATCAGGAGAAAATTCAATTGGGTAAATAGTGGCTAGTTTTGCTAAGATCTGACTACTTAACTGCTGTGCTTGGGTATGCTCAACGACTTCATTTTCGTCTTTACTTAATTTCACTTTCTGGTACTGTTTCATTTGCTCAAGCATAAAATAGATATGAATCTCCACACTAGCCAGTCCTCCTGGCTGTTCCAGATGATTTTCATAGAAAACTTCTTTTAATGTATGTTGGATGACTTTTAATGTATCTTTGGCAAAAAACTCTTTCAACGAAGGACTTTGCGGATCTTCTTTCTGCATATTGCGTAGCGTCTTAACAAGCAGCTGTCTTTTTTCTTGTTCATCGCCTTTAAGAAAAGTGCCAAGTTTTGTTTTGGATACTAGCTGTAAATGATGGTACTCAAAAAAGCTTTTCAGCTCTGTCAATTCTTTACGAATCGTACGTTTTCCAACATATAGTTTTTCTGAAAGCTCTTCAAGACTAAATCCGTCTTTTGCTACTAGCAGATGGAAAATCAATAATTGACGAAGCTGGTTTTTATCCATTTCTGTTTGTGCCTCTTCATTAAGCACTCGTTTCAATTGTTCCTTTTCGTGAGGCAGACCATTCAACAAGATCCCTGTCCCCTTTTTTCTTTCAATCATCAAAGGCAGCTGTTTGTCTCTGAACCAAGTTTCAATGACATTCAAATCGCTATGAACCGTTCTTTCCGACACATGGAAATGCTCTGCTAGCTTTTTTATTGTGATATAATTATTCGTTTCAATTAATTGGTAAATCAAAGATTGCTGACGCTGATTCATAATAAGCAGAAACTCCCTTCCAAATAAAAAATCGATCATGATAACACATCTATTATGTCTCATCACGGTCGATTTTTCATCTTATGTTATTACATTTCACTTAATAATTGGTGAACCGCTGCTTTATCTGGCGCATCCATCAATGCTTGACGGAAATCATCATCCATCAATTTACGTGAAAGACGTTGCAGTATTTTCAAGTGCATATCTCCTTGGCTGTTTTCAGGTACAGCAATCATAAAGATCATATGTGCAAGTTTTCCATCTAAAGAATGCCACTCTACTCCATCTTGACTTCTGGCAAAAGCCACTGTTGGTTTAAGAACATAAGCTGATTTTCCGTGTGGAATAGCGATTCCCATACCGATTCCCGTCGTACTTTCCTTTTCTCTATCATAGATGACTTCTTTAAACCCGTTTTTATCTGTGATAGCCGCTGTTTTTTCTAAACGTTGGACTAAATCTTCGATTACTCCGTCTTTTGTTGTTGCTGTTTCTCCTAGAACGATGGCTTCATCTGACATAATCTCCGTAATAGAATCAAAAGTTTCAGTTTTCGTATAAACATCACTTGTTTCAGTCTCTGATAGATCTGCTACTGTCACACCATTTGCTGCAGCAACTGCAGTATGTTGTAATGTTGGTTTCAAAATTCTTAACATTAACACAGTGACAGCAATACCTGCAATCACTGCTACAAAAAACATGGCTACATGATCGACTGCTCCTAAAACTGCTACGATTGGACCGCCATGAGCGACATGATCTGTCACTCCTGAAAGCATTGCGATGACACTTCCTGTCATCGCTCCGACTACAATATTTACTGCCGGGAAGATTGCTCCTAAAATCATTGCTCCTAAAATAGCACCTCCAGCAATTGGTTTTTTCCAAGCATAGAATCCTAGTGCTCCTAATGTAGCGCCAATGCCGATTGGAATAGATGCTGCACACGCGCTTAATATAATTAATGGACCCAAAAAACGTCCAGATGAATTTCCTGCCCCCATCATGACGTCAGCACCAAAAATGGAATTTGATTGATTGATCGTAAATTTACGAATCAAGACAATGATGCCACCAACAATCAAACCTAGAACCAAACCAGTCAATAAAGAGAGTGCAAAATTATCGATTGGTGCCGCTATTTTCATACTTAAGAGAATTGCTGGTACCCCAATTCCGATCCCAGTTAGGATCGAACCGCCTAAGTTCAAGATCCCAACTAAAGAGCCTTCTAAAATTCTGGCAAATAAGAAACTAGCACCAAACGCTGCCGCTGCGCCATAGGATCCGCCATCCAGCCCGGCTTTTAACATCGCCACGATCGAAACTTCATTGAATGCACCCACACCATACATCACATACATGTGTGTTCCTGCAAATACAGCAGCGGACATAATTCCTACGATTAGCGGAAAAGACCAGTCTGCAAACCAAAAGCTCTTTTGCCGCTTTACTTCTAATACTTTTGCTTGTTCTTCTGTTGTCTCCATGATTCTCCTCCTATTTCACACTAAAGATGTTGTGCAAGTTATCAAGCCAATTAGGCACTTGAAGCTGGAAGCTCTTGATCATTTCCATATCAAATCCACGGAAAAATCCACTGAAAATAAATAATAAAACAATAGCGATCATCATGCTCTTCGTGACGCGATTCCAACCGCTCTCATCGACGCCTTTACCAATCAAGATTCCTAGAACAACACCAGGTACCGCATTTCCCATGATCAATTGCGCGATACCGCCAAAAAGAGTGCCCCAAAAACCAGTTCGTTTCCCTGCATCTAAAGCTGCCAACCAAAAAATAACTGGCATTACTGTATTGATCAGAATCGTCGCTGCTGGTACCAAAACGGAAACCGCCGTCACTTGTAACGCCTCTGGAATTGCTGCAGCTGTTGTGTTTAAGAAGGCTACCACCCCTGCCCCGATAACCGCTCCAATGATCCCCATTTTTTTCGGATCATGCATGGTCTGGGTGACATCTTTGTTTTTTGCTAGAAGTGCTGCCGCTGCCCAATTGGGAATGATTCGATGCGTCACATCTTGTGTGAATGCACCAGCACCAACTGAAGAAGCCCATGCATTAAAGAAAAAGCCTAAACCAAATGAAAAATGAGAAGCTGGATCACCCATGCAGGCATTCATTTCGCCTAATGTTCTAAAAGCTCCTAAACCTTGTGTATTAGGTGCATGAAACATTCGAGCTGCCCCGACAGATGCTGCAAAACCAAGTAATCCCCCGATAATAACCGATTTGACTAGAATGATTACGAAATCCACGTTATTCTTTCCCCCTTATAATTCAAAATTAGATTTTTTTAGTTACAAATGGAATGGCAATCCCATTTGGATCTTCAGTCATTTGCTGGCTGAACGATATGTCTGCCAATTTTATTTCTGTTACAGCCACAGTAACAGAAATTTCGACTTCATAGCTGATACGTTGCCGTGGGAAGAAGAAAAATAGAAAGCGTTCTGTGTATTTGTTTTCGACCGCCTTTAAAATATCCACATTGACTGGTTCGATTCGCAATAATACATTTGATTGTTCCATTATTTTGTTTTAAATTTCTGCTAACGCTGATGCAAAAGCATGTTGCTTTGTTTCCCCTTTACCGGAGACGATAACTTTTTGCTGAATTGTCTTTTGAACGCTCATTTCATGTCCCTCTTTCTATTTTCCATGCTTTTTGATAAATTCTTCTGTCAGACGTTTCCCTAATTCCTCTTGATCCATAAAGCCGAAACCTAGAACAGTTTTGCCATCCTTGATAGCTGTGATCCCTTCTTCAATCGAACGCATACCATGTCGTTCTGGATAGCCATATTTTGTTGCTGCTGTTAATGCACCTGCACCACCACTACCACAAAAAGAGATACCCATATCTGCATGCTCTTGTTGCATCACATCGCCCAAACGCATATCTGCCCCCATTCCTGGTACGACAACTGCTTTGCCGCCAGCTGCTTCTACCCCTTTGGCCACATTTTGTCCTTTACCCATACGGTCTGCAATAACTACTGTAATCATGATTGTTTCCTCCTAAATGTTAATTATTTTTTGCTGTTTCAAAATGAATCGACAAAACATATATTTCATCATCGGTTAAATTACCGATACTTCTAACTATTTCATCAGAAATAGTTATGGCTTCTTTGGATACTTCTTTGAACAAATCCCGATCGACTACGGGAATCGTTTCCTTTCTTTGAGAACGTTTCAGCATCTCATTCAAGTGATTAATTAGAATGGTCCACTGCAACTCGGTTGGTACAATAGCATGTTCTACTAATCGCTCTTCAATTAGATCAATCACTTGTTTTAACTTTTCCCGATTTTGACTTTCCTCGATAATTTTTAAAGCCTCGTCTGACATTTTCACTAACTTGACGCTCCTTCTTTTATATATGAGAATAATGCACTGATTTCTGACTGATTGATTCCTAAATTATTTTCTGCAAAAACTGCTTCGATTTTTCCTACCAGTGTTCCTTTGTCTAAAATAATCTGATCTACTTGACGACCTTCTGCCATATATTGTTGATCAAATGTGATACGATGAACCATTAAGAATACATGAAGCAAAAAAGCTTCTCGATATTCTTGGATCAATTCTGCTTCCAAAATGACAAGTAAACGTTCATAAATCGTATAAGCTTTCAAAATCAATTCCTTGCTAAAGTCTTCTAAAGTATCTTTATTGATGGACGTTTCTCTAAGATTCAAGTTATGCCTTTCCTGCTGATTGGAAGAAGCTAGTATTTTTTTTATTATTTGTTGAATTTTTTTCAAGTCCTGTTCAGTGGGTAATGGATGGACTTTGATGAAAGGACGATCGATGCCATTGATTGGAAAAATACTAATCACCAAATCAGGATCTTTGGTAGCAATCATTTCTTGCGCATTCAATACTGAAGCAAATGCCACGATAGTGATATTATTTAATTCTTCATTGATCTTTTGCTTGATCAGACTAGTCACACCCAACCCTGTTGAACAAATGTAGACGGCTCTAACGCTTCGTAGATCTTCTTCTCTTTCGTAGGAAACCAAAAAGTGTAAGGCAATATATGCCACGAAAGAATCATTGATCAGAATATTTTGTTCACTTATTTCTTGTCGAACTGCTTGCTTGATCGCATCAAATAATTCCGGGTATTTCTGCTTGATATCTTCTTTAAAAGGATTATATTCATTGACAAATTTTTTCTTTCTCGATAATCGCATAGATAAATGAGCATACAGATTCGTCAACAATTGTGGATCTTGATAAAAAGAATGGTTGATTGCTTTACTTACTTTATAAATCACATTCTCAACTAGTTTCATAACGTCTTGCTGGTGAATCGTGTCGAATGTATCACTATATATATAATGATATTCATCCTCGAACAGTGGCAACTGATAATAATCAAAGACCTGCTGCATGACGCGATGGATAGGCTACAATTAACTAGACAGAAAAATTAAGGTGTGTAGACTAGAAGAAAACATACCAGGAGGAATTTTTATGTCTAAGAGAACACGAAGAACTTTTTCACAAGAATTCAAGCAACAAATCGTCAATCTTTACTTAGCTGGAAAGCCACGTGTAGAAATCATTCGAGAATATGAACTAACGGCTTCAGCATTTGACAAATGGGTAAAGCAATCTAAAACGAGTGGTTCATTCAAAGAAAAAGATAATCTTACGCCTGAACAAAAAGAATTGTTAGAACTACGTAAAAGAAACCAGCAATTAGAAATGGAAAATGATATTTTAAAGCAAGCAGCGCTGATATTCGGACGAAGAGACAAGTAATCGATGCGAATAAGCATCTTTACCCTATATCAGCGATGTGCAGAATATTAGGTCTATCACGTCAGTCCTATTATTATCAATCAAAACCAAAGAAAGACGAATCAGAACTTGAAGAAGTAGTCGCTGAAGAATTTATCCGCAGCCGAAAGGCCTACGGCTCAAGAAAAATAAAAAAAGCCTTATCAAAACGAGGCATTCAGATCAGCCGACGAAAAATTAGTAGAATCATGAAAAATAGAGGATTAAAATCGAGCTATACTGTTGCTTATTTTAAAGTACATCATTCTACTTGCAATGAAGCCAAAACGACAAACGTATTGAATCGTAAATTCTTAAGAGACAACCCATTAGAAGCGATCGTAACAGACTTGACTTATGTACGAGTCGGGAAAAAATGGAATTATGTCTGTTTCATTTTGGATCTGTTCAATCGAGAAATTCTCGGCTATTCTTGTGGAGAACATAAAGATGCCGTTCTAGTAAAAAAAGCATTTAGCCGTATCAAACAACCTCTGACAGAGGTTGAGATTTTTCATACTGATCGTGGAAAAGAGTTTGATAACCAAGCTATTGATGAATTATTAACAACTTTTGACATCAATCGATCATTGAGTCATAAAGGCTGTCCTTTTGATAATGCCGTAGCTGAATCAACTTATAAGTCGTTGAAAGTAGAATTTGTCTATCAATACACATTTGAAACCTTACAACAATTGGATTTGGAGTTATTTGACTATGTCAATTGGTGGAACCACCTTCGGTTGCACGGTACACTTGGCTACGAGACACCGGTTGGTTACCGTAACCAGAGATTGGCGCAGCGAATCCTTGATAATGAGCTCGGATGTGCTAACGCTAGCGAGGCAGTCTAACTTTAACTGTTAGCTCCTGCCGAAGATCGTCACATCCGAGGAGGCTCATTGTCAAGGACAATCGGAATAGCATACGGAAAGAAGTTCTGCACCTTATAAAATTTGTCAAAAAAACTGTTGCCATTCCATCATAATAATCTAGCACATAATAATAATTCAAAAACAATTGTGCCCAGTTTTCTAATTTCTTCGATACATCTGAATCTGCATTTTCTTGTAATTCTTTTTTTAATTTTTCCATTATGTGATACACTCGAGGTTCTTCTTCTTTCATTTCTTCGATATACGAGCGATTAAAAAAAAGATCTGGATTACCATAAAATAGATAACTTCTTTCGTGAAACGCAATAAAATTGAATATGAGTTCTGGATCCTTTATATCTAAAGAAAAACGGAACATGCTTTGTAAAACTTTCTCCAAATTCTTAACTGCTCGATAAGAACAAGTATTTTGTCGCTGATGTGCATATGCATGACTATTTTCATATATTGCATTTCCATCAATTACTCCAAAAGAATAAATTATTCGATAAAGGAAACACAGCTCATCGTTGTTAAAAGAAAGATTGATTTGTTTTGACCACTTCTTCAAAAGATTAAAATGCGGATCATCTGAGATAACTGATTTATATTCATTATCTACTCGTACTTTTCTAAATGAACTTCTTTCTATGTTAATGGCTAACCAAAAAGAAAATACACGTTTTTGAAAAATAGTTAACGTAATATCATAAATCCCCTCAAAAGCAACTATATACTTCTCTATTTCCTTTTGTTCGATATGAAATGGCCACTTATCACTACTTTCACGTGTAGAATTCCAATAGAAATAATAAAAAAAGCTACGAATGTTTGCCTCTGATGCATTCAATTCTAACTGAAATGGATGAAATGCTATATGATAACGCCTAAAATAGGGAATTAAGAGCTTCGCATATCTGAAAACAGTAGATACACTAGTAAATTGCTCTTTAGCAAAATCTTTTAGAACACTTCTGAGATATTTATACATAAAATCAATCAAATGATAATTATAGGAAGCTTTATAAAAATGAAGATAAATATTATAAATAGGAAAATCTTTCTCTTTTTTTATGAAAAAGCGTTTATTATCTTCATTTTTCAGAAGGATATTCCCATTATATTGCTTAAATAAATCCTCTAGTTCCTCTATATAGTGTAAGACTGACTTCTCCGTAACATTAAGTAAATTTCTAAGTTCTTCCATTGCACACCAATTGTCTTTTTCTAACAAATAATCTAATAAAACTACTTTTTTGAAAGATGTTTTAGTTAAAAAAGTTTGCATCATTTCACCTCAATAAGTTACTTTTGTTTATTTTAATCAAAGAATAAACTTCTCTCGCTCGACTATAACTGATCGAACAAAAGAAGCCTTTTAATAAATATAATCTCACTTACCTACATAGGCTAATTATTTGCTTCTAGCTTATGATAAGTATATAAACGGATATCGATTTCATAATTGTTTTATCTTAAAATGTCCATTATAGCTGTAATTGTTTTCATTTTTACATGAAGAATTATTATAATCTAGTTTAATTTTTTTCTGAAATATAGAATAAAAATAAAAACATCTTTTTATTTTGAGTTATTAATGGAGATGTAAATGATTAACAATATGTAATTTAATTTTTTATTCCTGCATTAAGATAAATTGATTGGTAAATAAAACAAACATAAATTCGTTATTTTAATTCCTATTTATTGTGAAAATATCCAATTTCTGTCACATAGATATTTGTATAAACATTTTATGAATGCGCTTGTATTTAATTTAGAAAATGTTACTATCTATTTAGGCAAATTTTTGCTAATATTTTGTTTTTTCATTTACCATCTGTAGAAATCAGTTAATGATTTCTATCTTCTCCTTCCAACTTTTTTGATGATGCATCATGAATTAACAGTGCATTATCCATCTTTTCCATGTTAAAAGAACTAAGAGTCAAGACATCATCTTGATTCTTAGTTCTTTTATTCCTTCTAGAAAATAATTGTTAGCAATATAGTTTATATTTTAAATACTAAATCAGTAGCTTCTAGTTGCTTTCCTGCTTAATCGTCTATATTACTCAACGTAAAAAATAATTGATTGTGGACATTGCTCATCCACTTTATATCCACAACTTTCTTTATAATAGGTATGATAATCACTCTCTATCATATTAATTAACTCTTTTCCCCCGCAAAATTCTTCAATGTCTAAATTAATAAATTCCTCTAAAAGGGAAAGCTTAGAGTCAATCGAAAGGATTTTAGGTAATATAGTCCAAAAATCATTATCATCATTTTTACGTAGTGTATAATATGTTTGCTTTTCTAGATTTAATACATAATTATATGCATCATAATCTCCCTTTTTTTCAAAAAAATTTTTCATATTTAAAAATCTACTCACAAATTTTTTCTTGAAACTATTCATTTTCTCACCTCTATTTATTCTTTTACTTGTCCATCGCATAACTTTTGAATAGAGTAACTAAATTCAAAAGCTATTATAGTATAAAAATACACTTTTTGTTGTTCAAATTTTTCATCTAATTTGTGCAATAATTTTGAACTCTATATTTTTTAATATTTAATGCTTAAGCAATCATTAAAAAAAAGACTGTACGATAATTAAAATAACAAAAAAGGCTGTGACACGACTTTTGTCACAGTCCTTTCTAGCATTATACTACTATTATATTTATTCACTGCATCTTCTTAAGTAACACTGTGTGAGCTACTTTCCCCTTAGCTAAACCCACTGTTTCTTACTACTTGAAGTGAATCTCCCTGAGAATAAAACATACTTGATCATTTGCTTCTTTACCAACAGCCTTCTTTACTTGGTTTCTACGGTCCTTAATTTTATCTAAGCTGATTACTGCTTGTAACCATAAAACTTCGATCAGAACATAATTCCTAGTATTGTCGTCTCGCTCATGTTCTGTATAACAAAGAGGATATTTCCATTTTCTAACATCGAACGATTTCTTTTCAAGAAGCTCTCAGTTAACGACCTCGCCCATCTCTTTTTTACCACGAATATTAAAAAACTCCTCCTCTTAAACACCGTTTATCATATGAAATATTTTTTATTTAAAATGATTCACCTATTAGGAAAAAGTAAGGTTAAAACACGTGATCACTACCTTATTGGATCACTGAAGCAATATACTTTGCATAAGCTGTACGTCCGCTTTCATTCAAATGAGTTTCATCATCATAAAAAAACTCAGGATGGTTTTGGCTTTCACTATACCAATCGATCATCGTTATATTAGAATACTGATTTGGCAATTAGCTAATGTGGCATTTATCGTCTCTTGCCAGCCAGTCGGAGCTTTTATATTTACCCAGTACACTTTTTTATCTTTGAGCAAAGACATGGTTTGTTCTATAGCATCATCTGTTAACACACCATTGGTTCCTAACCCGATCACTATTTGTTGGTAAGAAACTAAATCTTTATGCTTCTTTAAGATTTCTGGTAACGCAGTGATTTGTCTTGACTCTTTTGCGTCTACCAATGCTTCTTTTGGAAAAGTCTCTTTCAGTTCCTGATACGCCCCCAGCATAACAGAATCACCGATAAATAATATTTTTTTCTCTTGTGACAATTGATTTTCTCCTGCACTTGCTTTACTAGAATTTTCTTTTAATAAACTTTGCAACTGATTTTGGTCAGCGGTCAACCGATTGGCTGGAGCACGTAATACCAGTACAGAAATTCCGATTATCATTAGTGCCATAGCTGTCCAAATTTTGGGTGATCTCATCTTCTGCACTCCTTTTCTAAAGAAAGTAATCATGAGTAATGTACACAAAAACACAGTGAATAAACTTGCGATATCCAAATATTTCAAATGATAATGTTTGAATAAATCTGTCAGAGCAATCAATACTGGAAAATGCACCAAATAAAGTTCATAACTGATTTTTCCTACAAAAGAAAGTTTTGTACTAGCGATTTTGGTCTTTTTTGCAATATTCACATCATCGACACTGGCTAACAATAAAGCAAAACAAATACTAATCAGTAGTTCATTTAGTGTATAAGGAAAAATCGGGAACAGGATCAGACAAAGACTAGCTAGTAGTAAAAGCCAGATTTTACTGAAACTGTTTTGTTCAAAGAAACGGCCAATAGTTATTCGATTAAAATACCCCCAAACTCCTAATAAAAATGGAAAAAGTTTAGCCACCGTATGATAATATGCCTTAGCTGAAGGTAAAAATAAACTAAAATGAATAGAAACAAAAATCAATGTATAGATTAAGTAAAACACTTGTTTTCTTCTCATACGTTTCATGACAATAAACAAAAATGGCCAAATCAAATAAAATTGTAGCTCAACGGAAAGCGACCAATAATGTTTAAATAAAGAAGCATTAAAGTAAGACTCGAAATAAGATACGCCTTGATTCAGCTGCCACCAATTGTTATAGCCAAAAATCAAACTAGGTAGCTCACTACGAATATTTCCTATCAATCGAATGTTGCTGATCCCCAGTATGAAAATGGATACGACCAAAGAAAACAGTAAAAATGGATAAATACGTTTGATACGCTTATAGTAAAAATGTAGAAAACTGAATTGTCTGTTTTTTTCATCTCTTATCGTATTTTTAGCCATTAAAAAACCAGAAACCACAAAAAAGATCGTTACTCCTTGCAATCCGCCTGGTAGCTTACTATTTGGCAAATGATAAAATATCACTGCTAAAACAGCTATGCCTCTAAAACAATCGATTTCCTTTGAATATATTTTTTTCATGTATCATCAACTTCCTTCTCTTCATGGCATTTTTTAATCAAACATATTCTTCCGTATCTATTTTTTCATTTTTCTATTCGTTTACCTTGTTTTGTAAATTAACAGTTAAAAGCATCTAAAATGTATCTTTTCCCTATCAATACTCGTTGAACACAAAAAACATGAACATAAAATATCCGATTAATTATTTGTGCGACAAAAAAAGGTGGTGACAAAGATATGTCACCACCTCAGACTGTAGACAAAGAAAAAAATTTCTTTGTTCTACAGTTTTTTTGTTTATTCTCACTTACCTAGCACCACGTATACCATACTATAGCAATCATCATCCCACTTCTTTGTCTTTTGAAATACTACGTTATTTCTTTTTATTAACGAAAAATAATAGCACTAAACAGACCAAAATAGTTATGACTCTCAACGCGGGAGTAAACAGCAAGGCTATCATTAAATTAGCAAGTTCATTGACGATTGAGGAATTTGATTCGTATAATACAAATAAAGGTTCTGCAAATAACTTCACATGTCTATAAACAAATTATATAAATAAATATACAGTTAATCCTAAACCAATTATGGTGATATTTTTTCTCTCCTATAATAATTTTTTCAGTTATTCATTTCCTTTTTTATAAAAAATATAGATTTTTTTAAAGTAATAATATGCTATAATTTCAAGAAAATTTACAGGAAATTTGATAACTGATATTATTTACTTTTTGACCACCATATACATAACTTTTATTTTTGTTTCTTTTTTAGAATCCAATGTGATTAAATAAAAATTTTTACAATAATATGCACATATAAATAATAAGATGATATAATCAACAAGAAAAATGTGAATTTTTTCACTATATTTCATCACATGAAAATTCATTAAGAAAGTAGGCGTCGAAGTATCATGCACACACCAGAAGAAATTATGGAAATCAGTATTCATCTTGGAGCAAAAAAAATACAAAAACCTATCTTAGCTAAACTGATTTTAGGGTTTATCGGAGGAGCCATGATTTCTCTAGGTTATTTGGCATACGTACGTGTCTCTGCTTCTATCCCAGAATCTATGGCTAGCTTGACTAGTTTAGTTGGTGCCTCGGTTTTCCCTATCGGTCTGCTGGTCATCCTTCTTGGCGGTGGTGAATTGATCACCGGAAATATGATGGCTGTGGCGATTGCCTTTATGGATAAAAAAGTCACCTTCTCACAGCTAGTTAAGAATTGGTCAGTGATTACTTTTGCAAATATTATTGGGGCAATTTTCGTAGCCTACTTCTTTGGACATTTTGTTGGTTTAACTCATTCAGGTGTCTATCTCGACCAAGTGATCCATATTGCTGATCATAAAATCGCTGTTTCTTGGTGGCAAGCATTAGGGTCTGGAATAGGTTGTAATTGGTTTGTTGTTTTAGCATTATGGTTATCATATGGGGCAAAAGATGCGGCCGGCAAAGTATTAACGATTTGGTTTCCAGTCATGATTTTTGTGGCAATCGGTTTCCAACATAGTGTGGCCAACTGTTTTGTGATACCTGCTGCCATATTTGAAGGTCAAGCGACTTGGTTAGAATTTCTCTCGAATTTTATCCCTGTTTATATTGGAAATATTATTGGCGGAGCTATTTTTGTTTCAGGTTTTTATTACGTTAGTTATAAACATCATTGAAATCCACATAAGATGTTATCCGAATGATTAAGAAGCTTATCCATTTTTATTATTAGAATCTTCTCTAAGCTAAAAAATAGTTTCTTGATCATTCAGATAATAATCTATACAGTATTTATTTATCTCCTCCCTGTTCCTCTCCACTAACTATTTCTTAGAAAAAGATATCAATAAAATTTCTATTCTAAAGTTTGCTTATGTGCTTTAACCCGCCAAGCACTTTCTATGTCTGCTATCCCACCCCCGATATAAACTGTATCAGTATCTACTTCAGAAATATAAAATTCCCTTTTATCCGTTGTTCCATAAATGCTTATCTTTCCATTTTCATTTTCATAATTATAGATGCTATAAATTGTTTCCTCTTCCTTGTTTTCTGTCTTCTTCTTTTTTACTTTGATCTGGTCACTTGTAATCTCGATATCGAATCTAGTATCTTCTTCATGATAAAACCAATGTCCTGACAGCCTATCTGCTCTATCTAATTGTTTTTGTGTAAGAGATATTTTTTTAGGTATGCTTGTTTGACCTTCTGTAGTAGCTGTACAGCCACTCAATATAGTGATACAACCAATTAACAGAACATAAAATATTTTTATCATTATTATAGAACCTACTCTCTTTTCTTAAGATAGAAACATGACTTTTAAAATGGTGATCGTCCTCTTCTGATATTACAGATACTGCTAATTTTTTTACTTAATAATATGCGAAAAAGAAAAGCAATAACCAAAATAAATAGTTATAGTCTTATTTTAATTTATTATATTTAACGATTAACTAATAATTTTTAAATGATATTATTTTACAAAGTACGTTTAGAGATAGCTTTTGTCTATTGATTATTTAAAACAAGTGATTCAATAAAGCAACAGATTCTATCCGTTTTTATTATATGTATTATTCAAATTAGTTATATCGAGTGAAAAAAACTTTTAAATTGATTCTTTTTATTTATCCGCGAATTGTAAAATTAAGTTAAAAAAATAAAAAGGCATTTATGGTACACTCAAATTGTATTTCCGACGAAAGAAAACAAAGGAGTGTAACCATAAATGACCTACAAACATCTTACCATAGACGAACTGACAATGATAGAATCATATTATCTTCAACATAATAAGCCGGTTGAAATCGCTAACCGAATGGGACGTGCTATACAAACTATTTATAATGTAGTCAATAAGTTCAAGCAAGGCAAGACTGCTCTTGATTATTGGCACCAGTATAAAGAAAATAAGAAAAAATGTGGGAGAAAAGTCATTCAATTACCTGCTCATGAAGTAGATTACATTAAAGAGAAAGTCACTCTTGGTTGGACGCCTGACGTCATTATCGGGCGAAAAGAAAGGCCTGTTTCATGCGGTATGAGAACACTTTATCGTTTATTTTCTAAAGGAATATTTGATATTGACACACTACCGATGAAAGGTAAAAGAAAACCCAATGGCCATCAGGAAAAACGGGGAAAACAACAGTATCAGCGCTCAATCCATGATCGACCTGATAATTATCCTGATTTCAATTCTGAGTTTGGTCACCTTGAAGGTGATACGATCGTTGGCATTCATCATAAAAGTGCCGTCATTACTTTAGTTGAAAGATTATCTAAAGTCATTATCACGATTAAACCCAACGGCCGTAAGGCATTAGATATTGAAACTGCCCTTAATCAATGGTTTTCTCGCTTCCCTAAAAACTTCTTTAAATCTATTACGTTTGACTGTGGAAAAGAATTTTCTAACTGGAAAGCCATTAGTAACCAACATGATATTGATATATATTTTGCGGACCCTGGAACACCTTCTCAACGCCCATTAAACGAGAATTCTAACGGGATTCTGCGTCGTAATGGACTGCCGAAATCAATGGATTTTAGAGAAGTGAATCAGACATTTATTTCCAGTGTCAGCAATCAACGTAATCATATTCCAAGAAAATCATTGAATTACAGAACACCAATCGAAATATTTTTGAGCTATGTACAAGAAGCATTTTATTCTAGCTTAATTTGACAAATCATAATCATAAAGATATAGATACATAATCATTTTCGCTTACATATATTTGAATATGAACTAAAAACAGCAAGAAAGAAGATGATCAAATGTATTATGTAGAAGTAAAAACAAAAGGTGTCAAAAACAAACAATATGTGAAAGGCATGAGTAATGAGTATCCTTTACTTGGTTCATGGAAAGAAGCAGCACCTTTTTCCAAACCATGTGCCATAAAAATAAAGAGCGAGCTGGAAAAAGAACTGACTTGCGGCAAAGCAGTTGTAACCATCATCGAAAAGTAACAGTGCAAAAACTAATGAATGACTTATTCCAACACTTAAGCCGTATAGAAAGGAAGCAAAATATGGATTATACTGTTGAGTTTGACAGTGAACTATTGGAACAATTTCCGCAAGAGGTACATCTCGCATACAAAAAAACTATTTCTAAAAAAGTCATAGAGCATGTAGACCATAATTTTTTTCGTATAAAACCAATACGAACACGCTCGGCAAAGGGAATATATGAAATGAAAGTCAATATTGATAAAAAAAATTATCGTATAGCATTTTCTTTTAAAAAAAATCATGTATTCATTTTTTATATTAGTCCAAATGTACAAAAAATAGTATTTGATAAAGAAGTGAATAAAAAAATAAAATAGACGAGGATAGGAGGATAGATTGAGTGATACTTGAATCTATCCTCCCATTTTTTTCTTTTTACGTTATACATAGTATTTGTCATTACCAAAAAGACCCTCTTATCTTCTAGTATCCTTTATATAAGAAACAGCATCCATTTCTTTTACTTGAACAAATCCTACTGATTCATAAAATTTTTTTGTTTTCTCAGTATCATCTGTCAATAATTCGATTTGGACTGGTCCATAACTGGTGATCTTCTCCAAAGCTTCATTCAAAAGCGCTTTGCCTATTCCTTGGCGCTGATACCTCGGATGAATGAGGATATCTTGAATAAATGCGATCGTCGCAAAATCAGTGATCCAACGAACGACTCCGATAATCTTCTCTTCTCCATTACGCTTTACCAGAGATTCAGATTGTTCAAATGCTCTAGCTAACCTTGCAGTGTCTTTTGTGTAATGCGTCCAACCAACGCTCTTATATAATTCAGAAATCTCATCGATCATAAGGGAATCAACATTCATTTTTTTCTTCCTTTCTTATACAATTCTCCCTCTAATAATACAATTCTTTGACTATTTAATCTATCACGTATAACGCTCCTGTAAAGATTCTCTCAATTCCTTAAAATTCCTCTTTCCTTTTAGAATGCATCCTTTTTGATAAATAAAAAAGGTTGTGATAAATTTTCTTCACAACCTCTGTTTCTCTCTATCAAGTATTATCTTTTAATTTTCTACCCTTACCCTAGCATCTCTATTGCCCATAGTATGCATGCTTTCCGTGTTTTCGAAAATAATGTTTATCTAGCAAATATTGTGGGATTTCACCTATATTTTGGTTGATCAACTCGTTTTCTTTAGCCATCAAACAAATTTCATCTAAAATCAGGCTATTTTCTACTGCTTCTATAGGTGAGTGTCCCCAAGTGAATGGTCCATGTCCATAGACAAGTACTCCAGGTACTTCGTTTGGCTCTAAATTTCTTTCCTTAAACGTCTTGACAATCACATTCCCTGTATGAACTTCGTAAGCTTCTTTTACTTCTTCTTTCGTCAATTGGCGTGTACAAGGAATCTTTCCATAAAAAGCATCAGCATGGGTCGTGCCATAAGCTGGCAAATCTCGGCCTGCTTGCGCCCACATGACAGAGTGAGTAGAATGAGTATGAGTAACAGCAGTTACATCTTCAAAAGCTTTGTATAAAACAACATGGGTAGGCAGATCTGAAGATGGTTTCAAGCTGTCTTCTTCTATTATATTTCCTGACAAATCTGTTACAACCATTTGATCTGCTTGCATGCGTTCATATCGGACACCGCTTGGCTTAATAACGATGACTCCTAGCTCACGGTCCACTTCACTCACATTGCCCCAAGTCAATTTAACTAATCCGTATTGCGGCAATGCCAGATTTGCTTCAAAGACACGTTGCTTCATTGCTGCAATTTTTTCTTCACAAGACATCATAACCAGCCTCCTTCAATTTAGAACTTAAGTAGTCTTTTGCCTGCTGGATTTCTCTTCGAAAGTCTTGACTTTTTTCACTCCACATTTCGATCAGGAATGTTCCATCATAATCTAAACGTTTCAAATGTCTCAATAATCCAAGAAAGTCAACGCATCCGTTACCAAAAGTAACATCACGAAACTGACCTGAATATTCTTTTGTTACAGGATACGTGTCTTTTAAGTGGATAGCAGTGATATAATCGATCCCTTTCTCAAGTTCTCGAGCCGGATTATTTTCCGGCCATGCGGACAAATTGCCTAGGTCTGGATATACTTGTAGAAAAGGGGAATGAATCTGTTCTTTGATTTCTAAAAATTTTGAAATGGAGTTCATAAATGGATCATCCATGATTTCCACGGAAAGAATGATGCCATATTTAGAAGCTTCCTTTACGCTTTCTTTTATTCCTTCGATAAAGTCTTCTCTGGAATTCATTGATTTCTCTTCATAATAAACATCGTATCCAGCTATTTGGATTACTTTGACGCTTAGATTATGCGCCAAATGGATTGCTTTTTTCATTAGTTGTTTCGCTGCTTTTTTCTTTTCTGGATCAGCAGAACCAAACGGAAATCGCCGATGCGCACTTAAACAAATCGAATGGATACGTACACCAGAGCTAAACATCTCTTCTCTCAGCTCAGCTATCTTTTCTTCAGACCAATCTAATCGTGCTAACCGCTCATCCGTCTCATCAATCGACATCTCGATAAAATCGAAGTCCATTTCTTTTACAAGGGAAAAACGTTCTTTCCATGAAATATCTTTGGGTAATGCTTTTTCATAAATCCCGATTTGAGCCATTTCCTTACCCCCAGATACGAATGATCTCATCTTTGAAACATTGTGTGCAGCCTTCATTGGATCTTCTGCTGCTGTAATCCCCCGACCCGCGATAAAGGTATACACATCGATTCCTTCAAACAATTGTAATGTGTTTGGATTTAATCCACCAGTTACAGAAACATTGAAGCCTAGTTCAATCAGTTTGCTGACCTTCGACAAATCTTTTTCACCCCAAGCTTCACCAGATAAGAGTGCATCACGGCTTTGGTGGTAGATTACCTGTCGGATTCCGATGTTATACCAATCCTTGGCTTGCTCAAAAGTCCAATTGCCATAGAGTTCTACTTGTAATTCGCCTATCTCTTTTTGTGCTGCCTTCATCGTTGGCATTGTTGCACAGCAAATGACTGTCATCCAATCTGCTCCTGCATTAGCCACATTTCTTGCTACTGTTCCTCCAGCATCTGCACATTTCGTATCAGCGACCAGTTTTTTGTCTGGAAATATACTGTGAATACAGCGAATCGCTTTTTGTCCTTCCTGTAAGCAAAGGATCGTTCCCACTTCAATAATATCTACTACATCACCGACTTTCATAACATCGCCTAATGCATGTTCTAAGTCATTGTGATCTAACGCAATTTGTAGATTCGGCCTGCTCATCTTGGTTCCTTCTTTCACTTGTTTTTTTGATACCATGTTGTTTCAGCAAATTTTTCACTGATTTCTTTGGCGGACATCACATTTTTGATACCGATAACTGTAACGCCTTTTTTCTCTGCCTGAGTAAACATATTCAAAAAATTGACTGGTGTAAAAACGACATCATATTGACTGGCTGAGCTTTTTCCCTCTGAAATAGCACAATGATGAATCTTGGTAATTGGTATATTTAGTTCTTTCATTGCTTTTTCTACACTTCTCATCATCATCAAGCTGGTTCCTGATCCATTTGCACACGATACTAAAATTCTCATCCTAATCCCTCCATTATGAGTGTTGTCTAATCAGATTTCTTTTATGCTTTCTGCTTTTCTGCATATTTTTCATAATCTTCTACAATCAAGAAATACCCTTCAGGATTTTTCCGATATTGTAACTGCGGAATAGCCAATAGACCAATGACGACTACGACGATTCCAGCATAACCTAGGACTTTCATGACTACTGTAAATAATGGCCAAGCTGTCGCCCAATCGAACATCCCAATATAACCACCGTATGTTGACATCCCGATCCATGTAGCGAATAATGCTGAACCGCCTACTTGTATGATTCCAGAAAGAAACGGGAATAGACAGGCAGCTTTGAATCCACCTCGGTTATTGGCATAAACTGCTATAACAGCATTATCAAAGAACAATGGAATGAAACCGGCTATGACGATCGTTGGTGATTTCAATAAAATCAGTAAACCAATCATCAAAAACTGGCCCAAAGCACCAAACAAAAATCCAATCGTTACCGCATTTGGCGAACCAAAGCCAAAAGTAGCGGCTACATCAATTCCTGGAACAGCTCCTGGTAAAATCGTGTTTGAGATTCCTTGAAAAGATTGAGTTAGTTCATCGACGAAAGTCCGAACACCTAATTGCAAGATTGCCAGATATACCGCAAAATTCAAGGAAGTCGTCATAATGTAGAATAAGAAACTCTGCCCCTCTTGCATGAATTGCGCTTGAATCAAATAATCTTTGCCTAGTACAATCAGAATGATCCCAAAGAAAAATAGCATGAGCAACGAAGTAGCAACCATATTCTCATTAAATATCGATAGGAATCCTGGTAATTTGATATCTTCGATTTTCTTGTCTTGCTTGATCAATCGATTTTTCTTTTCATCCCGCTTTTTCATCCATTCAGCTAGCTTAGCAAAAATAAAGATTCCGAACATTTGCTGATGTGCCACCGCAAATCCGGCACCTTCTGTCAATTCCTGCGTGATCCCTACTGTTAAGTTAGAAGCTACTGCCCAATAACACCCTAAAATCAATCCCATAAATATCAATACTTGTATCCTGCCTAGATCAGGAAAGCAAAACAGTAAAATCCAAAAAGCGGTCGCTGCTTGCTGGACCTGAACATTTCCGGTCGTGAAAACGAATCGCAGTTTCGTATATTTCTGAAAACGAACTAACAAAATATTTAAAACAAATGCAATCAGTAATAGAATCATCACATCTCCAAAGGTACGGCCAAATGTCTCCATTAATCCAGCATCCACAGCATTTTGTCCAAAATAAGGATCTGTAACCATAGCATCCAGATTAAACCGTTCTTTCAGTCCAACCAAGATTGGCCGAAAATTTTTGACCAAACCACCAGAGCCAACAGTCAAAATAAAGTAGCCAACCGTTGCCTTTAAGAATCCAGCGATGCATTCATGAAGTGGGCGTTTCAGCAAAATATAGCCTAATAACACGATAAAACCAATCAGGTACGCTGGCTGCGTCAAGATATTTGTTGCAAAATACGTCCAAATGCTTAACAAAAATTCCCCCATCTTTTTTCTCCTCTATCAATTAATTATATTCCGCCATCACAACTTGGTAATCATCGATGGAGTTCGTAGAGATGAGACGCTCAACCAATCCATCTGTCATTAATAATTCGGATAATTTTTGGATATTTTCTGGGTGTTCTTCTGGATTTTTTGCTGCGAGTGTAAAAAACAAACTGGCCGTTTTCTCCTCATTCTCCCCTTCACTTTCAAAACGGACTGGCTGCTTCAACTTGGTAAATGAAATAGCCGTTCCAAAAACTCCCTCACTTTTTTCTGAAGAATGCGGCATGGCTACTTGAGGTGCAATCACAATATAAGGTCCATATTTTTCTACACAATGAATGATTTCTTCAACATACGTTTGATCAATGATGTTCTTATCAATCAATACACGACAGCTTTCGGCGATAGCTTCACGCCAATCCGTGATTTCTTTATCTGGGTAATGGATCAATTGATGGTCAAAAAAGTATTTCAGCAAGAAACTTCCCTTCTTTCTTATAAAAACGACGGAAACGGTGTATCATTTTCAATCGAGAAGACATCTTCAAATCCGCGATAAAAATTAAACTCAAGATCATCTTTGTTTGTCGGATAGATGAATTTCCCGCCTACTTGCCAGATATAAGGTTTAAACCCATACTGTAAGCGATCCTTCTTGAATTTCCAAATTTCAGTAATCTCTTTAGGATCAGCCATAAAATTAGACCAAATATCGTAGTGGACAGGAATCACTACTTTTGCATTCAATGACTCCGCCATGCGCAGCATATCAACAGAAGTAACTTTGTCTGTTATCCCTCGTGGGTTTTCACCGTAGGCTCCTAAGCAGACATCGATTTTGTGGTCATTGCCATGTTTGGCAAATAAATTGGAATAATGTGAATCTCCTGCGTGATAAAGAGTACCTCCTGATGTTTCGAATAAATAATTTACTGCTATTTGATCCATCTCCTGAGGCATTTTTCCTTTCAATACTTCTTCCGGATCTCCACAAGTAACCAACGCTGTCCGATCAAACGCTTCTAAAGCTACTACATTGATATCTTTGATTTTGACCGCATCACCTGGTTTCACGATAATCGTTTTTTCTTCAGGGATCCCCCATTTTTGCCACGTGCGAACCACTTCTTTTGGTCCAATGAATATTGCTTCAGGACAATTTTGATGAACGGCTGCAGCTGTGTGGATATCTAGATGATCGGAATGGATGTGTGTGACGATTAAAGCGTCTACATTTTTTATTTCAAAAGGATCGATTACGAAAGGCTGAGTCCGTAAGTTAGGCTGCATCTTTTGAACACCGCTCATACGCATCATCTGATGCCCTTTTTTCATCATGCCATTTCCATGACTGCGTTTTCCCGTTCCACACCATAGATCACATAAGATATTCGTTCCTTCATGACTTTTCAGCCAAATGCCCGTACAGCCTAGCCACCACATAGCAAAAGTTCCAGGTTCCACTACCTCTGATTCGATTTCCTCGTTCAAATACGTACCCCATTCTGGAAATGTTTCTAATATCCACTTTTCTTTTGTCACTTCATTCACCGTTTTGCTCATTTGCTTGCTCCCCCCATATCATTCTTACGACTTACAAGTAAATCTTAATGCGTAGCCGCATGCATGAAAACCCTTTTATATGACTGTTTGTCTTTTATATGATTTTCTTTTAAAGATTAATGATCGTTTCAGTATAATAAAGACAGATATGAATATTTAAATGAACAACTAATCAAATAAATCCATGGATCAAGATGACCTTCAGGAGGCAACAGTCATGAAAAACTCACTTGTCAATATTGAAAAACGGCAAAAAGATATTTTGGAACTACTTCAGCAAACCGAACAATTGTCAACTTTTGAATTAGCTGAATCTCTGGATGTATCTATTAGTACGATACGCAGAGATTTAAATTTATTAGAAGAAAAAAACGAGATCATCCGCAATTACGGTTATTGTTCTTATAATTACAAAAACCAGACTGATTTTGATCAATCTGGTCCTGAAAGGATTAAACAAGCGATTGCCAGAGAAGCTAGTAAATACATTAGCGATTATGATACATTGTTTATTAATTCTAGTTCGACTGCATTGAAAACACTGGATTTTCTTCAATCTAACCATTTGACCGTCGTTACAAACAACGTAAAAATCAACTATTCTCCTCACAAAGATAATTGCAGTTATATTTTAACTGGCGGAGAGATGCGCTTTCCAAAAGAAGCACTGGTGGGCGATATCGCATTAAATACGATTTCTTC
The DNA here is from genome assembly GCF_050555455.1 of Enterococcus sp. DIV1224. Classification (NCBI taxonomy): domain Bacteria; kingdom Bacillati; phylum Bacillota; class Bacilli; order Lactobacillales; family Enterococcaceae; genus Enterococcus; species Enterococcus sp. DIV1224. Next base: position 1,725,212 of record NZ_CP187859.1, read on the forward strand.
AATCAATGCAGACATTTGTATCATTGGTTGCAGCGGAGTCGATGTCGCACATGGGGTCACAACGAAAATATTGAATGAATCAACAATCAATGAAATGATGATCAACCAGACAATCAAATGCAAGATTCTAGTTGCTGATCATCGAAAAATCGGACTGACATCAAAGTTCAAGATTGCTGATATTTCAGTCTTTGATTATTTGATCACTGATAAATTTTGCTCTGAAAAAGTATTAGACAAAATCAAGAATATGGGGACAAAAATCATCCAAGTAGATTCATTTTAAGAATTAGGATGTAAATATGTTTGTTTAGGTAGTTAAGATTATCGAAAAACTGGTTAAAACACCATTTTTTACAGTTATAACTTCTAATAAAAAACACACTACGTTCAAATTAATAAATGAACGTAGCGTGTTCTCTTGTTTTTTTACAAGACTAGCTTATCTCACTGCTAAAAAGATAAATTTTCTCCGTTGCTCGCAATCACTTTTTGAAACCAGTAGAAAGAGTCTTTTTTGCTCCGGTTCAATGTGCCATTGCCGTTATCATCTTTATCCACATAGATGAACCCATAGCGTTTTTTCATTTCCCCGGTTCCAGCTGACACTAGATCAATGAATCCCCAAGGTGTATATCCCATCAATTCGATACCATCATAAACAATTGCTTCTTTCATGGCCTCTATATGCTGACGTAAATAGGCAATCCGGTATTCGTCATGGATCTTTCCGTCTTTAGAAGGGACATCGACAGCACCGTAGCCATTTTCTACAATGAACAGTGGCAGTTCATATCGATCATTGAACCAATTCATGGCATAACGTAACCCATCTGGATCGATTTGCCAGCCCCATTCAGAGGATTCAACATACGGATTGTTTACGAGATCATGTGCTTCATCATAATCATATGATGGACCTTTTTCATGATCTTTGACTGCGAAAGACATATAATAACTAAAACCGATATAATCAACTGTTCCTTTTTCTAACTGCGCTTCGTCCTCTGACGTAATATCCAAATCAAAGTGTTTACGGTCCAAATACGATTTTATATAGCTTGGATAAGCCCCTTTGCAATGAACATCCGTAAACCAATAACGACGTTGCATAGCTACTGTTGCTGCCAAGATATCTGAGGGACGGCAAGAATAAGGATAGATTGGTACCATCGCAATCATACAGCCAATCTCAAAAGAAGGATTAATCGCGTGTCCGATTTCGACAGCTTTTGCACTTGCCACTAGTTCATAATGAGCTGCCTGATACATAATTTTTTCTCGCTCTTCTCCTTCAGTGAATTTCAATCCAGAATTAGTAAAGGGAGCAATATCTTCTTGATAATTCGTTTGATTATTGATTTCATTGAAAGTCATCCAATATTTTACTTTATCTTTATAACGAGAAAAACAAACTTCAGCAAACCGCACAAAAAAATCAATCATCTTGCGATTGCGCCAACCACCATATTGCTTGACTAAATGATAAGGCATTTCAAAATGCGATAATGTGATCACAGGTTCGATTCCATACTTTAAACATTCATCAAATAATTGATCATAAAACTTCAATCCTGCTTCATTTGGTTCCAATTCATCTCCATTTGGAAAAATACGCGTCCATGCAATCGATGTACGGAAACATTTCAAACCTAGCTCAGCAAATAATTTTATATCTTCTTTATATCGTACATAAAAATCAATGGCTTGATGATTTGGATAATTTTCTTCTTCTACGATACCATCTGTCATTCTCCGAGGTACATGATTAGATCCTGCAGTCATCACATCTGCTACGCTCATTCCCTTTCCGTCAGCTTGCCAGCCACCTTCAATCTGATGGGCAGCCACTGCTCCTCCCCATAAAAACTCTTTTTTCAATATACTCATATTCCTACCTCTTCATCTTCTGTTTGAAGAACTACATGTCCTTTTGTTTCGTCTGCTAAGTCTTTTTCGATTTGGTCCATACTTTCACCTTGTTCTTGTAAATAATTCAACGCATCAACTTTACGTACAAATGGCAGATAAATGAAGAAACCAATGATTAACACCACTGCTTGCAGAACAGCAGCTCTCCACCCTCCAACTAAAAATCCAGAAATGATTGGCGGGGTTGTCCATGGTACTTGTACTGCCGTAAATAAAGGAACAAGTCCAGTGTATAACGAAAAATAGGTGATCATACCAGAAATCATTGGTGCCAAGATAAAGGGCAAAGCCATCAAGGGGTTCATTACAACAGGTGTAGCAAATAAAATAGGTTCATTGATGTTGAAAAATGCAGGCAATAAAGCTAGCCGTCCTAATTGTTTGAATTGAGCCGAGCGAGCAAATGTAACCATGAACATCACCATGCCGATCGTCATACCAGCACCTGTTATAGTCATGAATTGGTCTAAAAATTGTTGTGTTACAATATGACCCCCATTAGCTACTGTCAACTCTTTTCCAGAATTCAAAATCGTTGTATTTTGTAGAGAATTTGCTTGCAAAATCGGTCCCATGATCCCTCCAACTAAAGTAGAGCCGTGTACACCAAAGAACCATAAGAAAGGTACCAAGAAGCCTAACATCATCGCACCTCCAAAAGTATCTGTTACTCCTTGCATCGGTGCTTGGATTACTGTATAAATAGCTTCTACAACAGTCGTGTTGAAAACTTTATCAAAAATAGCATAAATGATAAGAGATACAACGGTGATTACAGCCGCTGGAATCAAAGCTGTAAAGGAGTTAGCTACATTGGTGGGAACTTGTTCTGGTAATTTGATACGGATATCTCGTTTCAAGAACCAAGAATAAGTCCACCCTACAAATAATCCAACTAGAATTGCACTGATCATTCCTTGACCACCAGTCCAAGTTTTGTCGATAACGTTAGTTACAATGGCTTTTGTCTCAGCATTCGTTGCACTTGAATGCTGAGTTAATAAAAATACTACTAATGCAATCATCCCAGCGGGCAAGCCTTCGAACCCTTCTTCTTTTACATAGGAATTAGCAATACCCATTACAGCAAAAATCGACATGATAGCAAATGAAGCACCGAATGCTTCGTTGAAATAGACAGCCAAGCCGCTACCAGCGACCCATTCAGAAATGGTTGGTATCGGAAAATTCGCTAAAAGCAAAAAAACAGAACCTACGATTGTAAAAGGCATCGTGTAAAGCATCCCGTTACGAAGTGCAGTGATTGCTTTCGTGTTTACAAATTTTAATATAGGCGGCAATAATTTTTCATTAATAAAGTTATTCATAAATGATCCTCCTTCACATTTTTTGAAGCGCTGGCCAGCCACTTTTTGTATCCGTTTACAAATACATTTTAAGCGATTTGAACCTTCTAAGGAATACTTTCAGAACGTATAAAAACATGTACCAAGGAAAAAAACAACTTTACTGAAACGATAAGAAATCGTGCAGTTTGATATGTATAAACTGCACGATTTCTTATAATAGATTCCAAAAAATCCTTATTTCAGATTTATCGCATTTTCTTTCTGATAAGCTTGATGCGCTAAAATTTCCAAAAGCGCGATTACTGGTACTTGGGTAGTTAAGTTAATCGCATTATCTGTCGGGTCTGGTCCAGAGACATCCGGCATGTAATAAGAGATATTGCAGTCTGATAGTTGAGCAATCGTTGAATGCTGATCATTCGTGATACTTAAGATCTTTGCACCGTATCGCTTGAAGTTTTCGATTTGTTTAATAACTTCCCCTGTCTCTCCAGAAACGGATAATACAATCACTAATGTTTTCTCTAATCCACGTGTCGGTACAGGAATAAATGGATCAGTAATCGAGTAGGCATTAAACTGTAAATTAGAAAAATAACGTGCACCATAAGTTCCCAATGTTCCGCTAGTCCCAATTCCAGTAAAAATCAAATGATCATGTAATGAAATGAGTTCAATTGCAGGATCTAAAACAACGTGATAACTTTCATTATTCACTTTTTTCAAAAAAGCATCGACATGCACATTTGCTTCATAAAATGACTCAAATGTTTGACGACTTTTCGTTAGTTTTTCTTTTAGAGAAAACTTGAATTCTGAATAGCCTGAAAAACCTAATTTACTTAAACAACGTAATATCGTAGATGTTGATACATGACAATGATTTGAAAATTCGCGAATGGTCCACTCAACTATTTGATTCATATTTTCTAAAATAAATGTATAAAAAATCAACTCCAATTCATTTAATTCTTTCACTTTTTCTGAATCAAACATAAATTTCCAACTCCTAGCAGCACAATTTTAAACGAATAACATTCTGAATGATCGCCCATTTTTATTTATAAAGAGTCCCTAGCTTCTCTACTATTTTCTCCACATCCAAAGTTCCGTATTCTTCCTTAGATATTACGAAAATAGGTATTTCAGGGAACTGACTTTCTATTTTATCTTTTGCATATCCAAGTAAAGGAGTGAGCAATAAGATGTCTGCTCTCTTTGCTTCTTTGTCTATTTGGCTAGAATCATATACTTTGACTGACACATTTTTTTGCTCTTTTTGAAAGAAATGTGTCAATTTTCTTTCTAAACGTTGCGTTTGCAAAAGTCCATCAGAAGAAATCAAACTGAATGTCATATCGAAAAGAAAGATTTTCTTTGGACTTTGTTCAGCAATCTTGGGCTTGTTAAGATTCATTGGTTACCTTCCTCTCTTTTGTCTTTAGATCATCCCAGTATTTTAACTAACTTTTATTATATATACATTTTCATGAAAGCGCTATATAATGAGTTAGATTATTATCTAAACTCAACAGAGATATTTGTTTACGAATGCTATTTTTGTTAAATATTGAAAGGAGTACCGTCCATGTTAAGCAATAGTTTGATTGCTTTACTAGAAAAGAAGCGTTCCTCGTTAAGTAAAATCGAAAATGAAATATTGGATTATATATTCCTCCATTTGTCCGATATTGGAACAAAAACGATTTATGAAGTATCTGATGATTTATTTGTCTCAACTGCTACTATCTCCCGAACGGCTAAACATTTAGGCTATCAAGGTTTTAAAGAGTTGAAATACGCCATCGATCAATCCATCCATGTAGAGGAACAGGAAGGAAATAGCCGAAGCTTTCAAACAATCACGAACCAGATCACTTCAAATGTTACAGAAACGTTCCATCAAATGAGCGAAGAAAAGGCCAAACAAATGATGACATTGATCCATCAATCGAATACTATTGAAGTTTTTGGATTAGGAGGAAGCTTCCCTATTTGTACAGATTTTGCTCGAAAACTGACTTTTTTAGGAAAAAAAGCATTTGCTCGTTCAGATTGGGATGAACAAGAAGCAGCTGTAAGTAATTTAAATCAGGAAGACTTAGCTATTTTCGTCAGTTTCACAGGAGAAACAAAAGGTATCCTCTCCTATGCCCAGATTGCTCAAAGACAACAAGTCCCTATCATCAGTATTATTTCAACCAAGGGAAGTAACTTGGAAAAATTATCGACGATTTCCTTATATGCAAAGGGAACGACTCGCTATCACCACAGTGTCGATTTAAGTTCAAGAATTTCTGTGATTTGTTTATTTGATACAGTACTCTTGATGTATGCAGACCAAATGAAAAACAATTAGCTATAATTTATTGCTATTTCTAGTGAAACTGCTTACTCAATCATGTATGAGGATACAGAATATCTGTCTCCTCTTTTTTATTTCCTTTAGTTAGCTATAATAAACCTATCAATGAAAACGCAATCATTTTTTTAAGATTTTAAAACTACTAAGAGATGGAGGAAGAAAAATGGATACAAAGAAAAAGAAATCGACCTTTTGGGAGTTCTTTCAAGGGTTGGGAAAGACTTTTATGTTGCCGGTTGCTTTGTTAGCTTTCATGGGTATTCTTTTAGGGTTAGGTAGTTCATTTTCCAGTGAATCAATGATTCAGACTTTACCGTTTTTAGGATATCCAGCAGTCAAAGCAGTGTTCCAATTCATGTCTGCTATTGGCGGTTTTGCCTTTACCTACTTGCCAGTCATGTTTGCCATGGCCATTCCATTAGGATTAGTTCGTAAGGAAAAAGGTGTGGCCGCTTTCTCTGGATTCGTCGGTTACACTGTCATGAATTTAGCCATCAACTTTTACTTAGTCCTGACAAATCGTTTAGTTGATGCCGACCACTTGCGAGAAGCTGGACAAGGAATGGTTTTTGGTATCCAGACGATCGAAATGGGTGTTCTTGGAGGGATCATTGCTGGAATCATCGTTTATAAGTTGCATAACAGGTTTTATACTGTTCAGTTACCAGATAGTTTCGCCTTCTTCTCAGGGGCTCGTTTTGTACCGATTATCACTTCTCTAGTTTTAGGGTTTGTTGGTTTGATCATCCCCTTGATTTGGCCTTTATTCGCTATGGTCATTATGGCTATCGGCCAGCTAATCCAACGTTCAGGAATATTTGGTCCCTTCTTATTCGGCTCAGGGGAACGACTGCTTCTTCCATTCGGGCTTCATCATATTCTAGTTTCGATGATACGCTTTACTGAAGCTGGTGGTTCGGCGATCATTGATGGGAAAGAAGTATTTGGTGCACTGAATATCTTTTATGCAGAATTGCAAAACAATTTGCCTATTTCGCCAAGTGCAACTGCCTTTTTATCACAGGGAAAAATGCCTACATTTATTTTTGGACTGCCTGCAGCAGCATTAGCTATGTATCGTACCGCAGCACCACAAAATCGACATAAAATCAAAGGATTGTTGATTTCAGGTGTGATTGCGACAGCTGTGACCGGAATCACAGAACCAATCGAATTTTTATTTTTATTCATTAGTCCGCTATTATGGCTCTTCCATGTCGTCATGACTGGTCTAGGTTTTATGGTCATGGCATTATTAGGTGTAGTAATCGGGAATACAGATGGTGGAATCTTAGATTTTGTGATTTTTGGTCTACTTCAAGGTAATGACACAAAATGGTGGTGGGTATTAATAATCGGTGCTTTGTGGTTCGGTATTTACTATATTGTCTTCAAAACAGTAATCATAAAATTGGATTTAAAAACACCTGGGCGTGACAAGACAGTGGATGAAACAGAATATACCGATCAAGAAGTGAACTTTCATAAAACAGGCGGATACGATGCAAAAGGAATTTTAGCAGCACTTGGTGGTCAAGAAAACATCCAATCTTTAGATAATTGTATTACACGTTTACGTTTAGTTTTAGCAGATGCAGATATCGTAGATGATGAAAAGTTAAAACAACTAGGAGCATTAGGTGTGGTCCATCTCGATCATCAAAACGTCCAAGTGATTATCGGAACAAAAGTCACAACTGTTCGCAATCAGCTTGATACGATTTTAGGATAAAAAGATAGAAGGTGAATTTTGTGACATTTGATACCGCTATAAATAGAAAAGGAACGTACTGTACACAGTGGGACTACGTTGAAGACCGATTTGGAGAAGCTGATTTACTCCCTTTTACGATTTCTGATACAGATTTTATGGTCCCAAAAGAAGTACTCAAAACTTTGAAAGAAAGGATGAACCATCCAGTATTTGGCTATACCCGCTGGAATCATCATGAATTAAAAGAAGCAATTAAACAGTGGTATCAATCCCGTTTTGACACACTACTGGAAGAAGAATGGATCATGTACACTCCAACAGTTATCTATGCAGTATCTACCCTTATTCAAATGCTTACTAAAAAAGGGGAAGGAGTGGTTTTACAAACGCCAGCTTATGATGCTTTTTTTAAAGTCATCCAAGACAATGACCGACTTCTAGTCGAGAATCCTTTGATCTATGAAGAAAATCAGTACCGGATCGATTTTACGAATTTAGAAGAGAAATTAGCCAGGCCAGAAAACAAAGTACTACTTCTCTGCTCTCCCCACAATCCAACCGGAAGAGTATGGAAACAATGGGAATTAGAAAAAATCGTGGCATTGTGCCGTCAGTATTCTATATTTTTATTATCTGATGAGATACACATGGACATTTTAGGACGAGGACAAAGGCATATACCTATCACACGCTTCAATTATGAACAAGTGGCGATTGTCACCAGCGGTACAAAAACATTTAACTTCCCTGGATTGACATTTGCCTATGCGTTGATACCGAATCTTGGGTTACGTGAGCATTTTCAAAGAAAGTTAAAAAATGCGGATGGGTTATCTTCTACCAATATTTTCGGTATGTTAGCGACAATGAGTGCCTATCGGTATTGCAGTCATTGGGTAGATGAACTGAATCATTATCTTGAAAGCAATCAGCGGTATGTAAAAACATTTATCCAGGAAAAACTGCCAGATGTAAAAGTCGTCGATCTTGAAGCAACCTATTTGATGTGGCTGGATGTATCCAAAGCTGTATCAGATATTCCTCTTTTAAGAGAGAAGCTGATTTCTGTAGGCAAAGTGGCGATTATGGATGGATCGATTTACGGCGGAAACGGTCATCAATTTTTACGATTGAATATCGGCTGTCCGAAATCGAAATTAGTAGATGGACTAGATCGTATGTTGAAAAGTTTTGAAGCGGCGGCTGCAATCGAAATTAAGCCATAAAAAAAGAGATGTGACAAAAGTTTTTGTCACATCTCTTTTTTTTCGAATCAACGGTATTCTTAAAGTTATACACTTCTGTCATGACCTCTTTATTTAAGGTCGTTTTCGATCACTTTCACCGCGTGATCATTCCCGTTGAAACATGCTACTTTTTTGGCATCCATATATCTTTCTAAATAATCGTCTTCTCCTAGTTGCTTATGGCAAAAAGCAATTTCATAAAACAAGTATTCCAATGAATGGGTTGATTTATGTTTCTTATTGTATTCGATCCCCTTCTCGCACAACTGGATTGCTTTTTCATAGTTCTCGATTTTGCTGTAATAGGTAGCGATATTATAATATACGGCACAGACCATCAGATTATCAAAATCAGTATCATTCAAGATTTTAAGCGTACGTTCCACATACACTTTTGCAAAGTCTAATTCTCCTTTTGCCAAGTAGATCATTGCCACATTTGCAGCTGCTTGTAAGTGATGGATATCTGTTTCGGTCGTTTGTTCCAACACTTGATTGAAATAAAACAATGCTGCATCTTCTTTTTTTGCATAAAGATGATCAAGCAGTCCTTGATAAAACAAGATTTGGTTTAAAAGATCAGAATTGCTTACTTTTTTCTGATCAACCGTTTGTAAAATTTCATAAGATTCTTTGTACTTCGATACAGCATTCAACGATTGAATCTCACTTAATTTTTTTCTGATCTTGTCTTCTTCTGTTTCCACTAATATATCGGAGATCTCGACATTCAACTTTTTGCAAAGCGCACTTAGGATGTTGATACCTGGTGACATATTCTTGTTTTCGATATTGCTGACAGTTGCCTGTTCGCAAATACCTTCTGCTAATTGTACTTGGGTTAACCCCTTTTTCTTTCGGTATTCTTTCAGTAATGCTCCATCTACTTTTATCAAAACAATTTCCTTCCCTTTAAAAAATTATTTCTCCTTTATATCATACACAAAAAAAAGTTCTAAACAACCATAATTGTTTAGAACAGAATAAAAATTTTAATTTTTATCACCAATTATTTCTTGATAAAAAATCAACTGTCTACCTGCAGATCAATCTCCTGAAGTATTTTCTCTATCATTTCTTGTTGACTTAATTCGGCAGTCAGTATCTTCTCATTAGGCAATCCAAGTATATCGTGCTCCAACCACCACTCCGCCATTTGTTCTGCACCAAATTCTTTTGACATCTTTCTCTGGCTGTGACGTCTCAGCGTTTCTTCAAAAGAAAGATCGTAATAATAAGCAAATACATTTCCTTGAAAGCTCTCATACAGGTCCATAAGCATCGCTTTGTAGATTTTTGTGCGCATGATCCCCTCAACAAGGACTAAATCAAATCTGTCTTTTCCAAATTCTACCAACTGACGGATCAAATCTGGTGTAGGATTTCCTATTTTATCTTTGACATTCAACATTCCTCTTCTCACTTCATCTTGAGAGATTCGCATCACCTTCCCCATAGGAAAATGATTTTGAATAGCTTTAGCTGTCGTTGTTTTCCCACTTGCTGAATTTCCTCTTAATATGACGAGCTTCCCCATGACACTGCATCTCCTTGTATACCGATAATCATTCATCCAACATCATTAAACCTTCTGTTGATTGAAAATAAAAAGAGAATCTGTTCGTATAAAAATCATTCTGATCTGTGGTAAGCATATGGAATGAGATCCGTAATTTTGATTTTTTTAACCCCCTCTTCTGTTGAGACAATGATTTCACAATCAGGTGCATACTCCAATATAAACTGTCGGCAATTCCCACATGGAGAATAGATCATGTCAGAATGATCTCCACCCACAGCTACGATACACTCAAAATCACGTTCACCACGACTGATTGCTGTCCCTAACGCAATGATTTCTGCACATGCCCCATGATTCGAATAAACATTCACACCAGTATACACATTACCATTTGTGCAACGTACTGCAGCTCCTACTGTATGATTGAAAGACACCAAATCAATATTTGATTTAATGACTTCGGTTGCAGCATCCATTAATTCTAAATCCATTGTTGATAAATCGCTCATTTTTATCTCCTTCTTTCTGCCAAATCGGTTAAAGCAATCATAAACTTTATATAATGGCAGAACGGAAAGAAAAGAAACGACTTAGTTAGTATGGAGTATGGTCTATTGTTCTTGATACAACGGTAAAAAAGCAAGCTTGCATTTACAAGCCTGCTTTTGGAACATTTAAAGCTTCGATTAAAGCTTCGATGTGACAAACCACCTATGCTGCTCGATCATAAAATTGATAGTAAAAATTCCACAAAGTATATATGTACCCCATGATAATAAAACATTTATCTGCGGTAAAATGATCTTTGGAAGAATCACAATCAAAAATGATGCCAGTGCCCAAACCCACCGATTGATGTGAACCTGATGCATAGCCAGCATATTCAACATAAGTTGGCTTATCGTTAATAAAAAGATAAAAACAAAAAATAAAATCAGCCAATACATTGTTTTCCACCTCTGAAATCAGACCTAAGCAGTTTGTATTTCGTTATCTCCATTATTATTTTGTTCATCTGACAACATCTTTTTATCATAAGCTTTTACAAATGGATAATAGATGATAAATGCTATCAGTGTATTGATCACAATCAAAACAACCACACGCCAGTCATTTCCTGCTGAAAGATAGCCGCCGATTGGTGCTGGTAATGTCCATGTTGGCAACACAGTAAATCCATTGACCATTTCTAATTTGACTGCAAAATAGCTGACAATAGTCAAAACTAAAGGAACTAAGTTGAATGGAATGAACATATAAGGATTCAACATCATAGGAGCTCCAAAAATCATCGGCTCATTGATATTGAAGATACCAGGAATAATGGAAAAGCGACCAACTTCTTTTAAGAATTTTGATTTACAAAAGAATAAAAACAAAACTGATACCACAATCGTGGCTCCTGCACCGCCAATCGTAACTGTCCATTGATAAAACTGTTCAGGAGCAATATAAGGCAATTTGGTAGCAGCTGTACCATCTGCTAACGCCTTCGCATTCTCATCCAACATAATCAGCCACATTGGGCGAACGACAGCCCCTACGATACTCATGCCATGGATCCCAAATGACCACAACAAATGGATCAAAAACATTGGTAATAAAACACCAAGCAGATTATTCCCTAAAATATTGGTTAAAGGCTCGAATAACGATAATAAGGCAGCGTTTACATCAAAGCCCGCGACGCTTCGAATCAACCAAGTCGTTGTTAAAATCACTGCACCAGGAATCAATGCCTCAAAACTACGGGCAACAGCAGGTGGTACTTGTTCTGGCATTTTGATAGTAATATTACGCTTTTTAAAGAAACGATACACTTCCACTGCAAAAATCATGGATAGGATCCCGGCAAACATCCCAGATGCTCCTAAAGAACTCATCGGTAAGACCCAGCCAAGAGGTGCCTCTTCAGGTGTTAAAACGTTTACAGGAACTTGTAACATAAAGAACGTCCCTAGTGATAATATACCACCCGTCACACTATCCAACCCATATGATTTAGCTAGATCCGAACCCATAACAAAAGTTGCGTAAATAGCCATTAATCCCATCGTAATCCTGAAAGGTAAAACGATCGTTGCCGAATAAGGGGCAATAAATTCATTCCACCCAGGAAACGGTAAATTGATGAAAACCATAAAAAATGTACCAATCAAAATCAATGACAGTGTTGAAACAACCCCATTACGAATTGCC